>NZ_JBPGNY010000004.1:0-454974 GCF_051133435.1 Pseudenemella bisphenolivorans
CTCGTGTCCTTCAAGGTTGGATGCTTCGCAACACCCATCCTCAGCAAGGCCACGAGCCGCCTTGCGTTACGACACGACCACGCTCAACTACGAAGAGCCCTTTTGGCCCTACTCCATGGCCACCTACCAGGCAAGCGTTCTGGACGAGTCGTGCGCCGGGGAAATCCTTACTCTCCAGCGCGCCGCCTACATCACCGAGGCGATCGCTCATCAGGACTTGGCGCTTCCGCCACTGACGCAGACTCTCGGTGAGTTGCACGACGACCTGTGGCCCGGCCCGAGGTCGTCGCGCTCGGCGTCCGCCTCGCTGGGCGTCTGGTGGGTGCGGTTCGACTGCGTCGGGTCGGTGAGGCTGTTGAGCTGGGCAGGTTGACGGTGGTCCCCGATCTCCAGGGTCGCGGAATCGGCACCTGTCTGCTGACCGAGAGCGAAATGGTCTTTCCCGATGCCACCGAGGTGCGCCTGTTCACCGGAGAGCACAGCGTGGCGAACATCCGGCTGTACGAGCGCTGCGGATACGTCGAGACCGCACGCACCCCGGCCGGTGACTACTCGTTGGTGCACTTCACCAAGCACCTGCCCTGAGCCCACCGATCCGGTGCCAGTGCGGATAGCCGTCCCGCGCCGCGTCGGGCAGCATGGTCGTCATGATCGGCGCTCCAATCAGCGGGGCTCGACACGGCCGCCTCGCCGGGTGCTGCGCATGTGTTGGAGGAGGAGCGCCAGAGCGCCGGCGGCAAGGCCCCACATCGTGTTGATCGCCAGGACTGGGATGATCGAAATCGGGTTGGCAAGTGGACCCTGCATCTCTCCGTCGAGAATTGGGGAGAGGATGCCGCTGAGGATGATGGACAGTACGGCGTAGGTAAGGGCTGTGAACAGCAGCGTCAGGACAGGATGCGCGGTCTTGCTGAGCCCCACGACCAAGATCCAGAAAGCCGAGACCACTGCCGTGATCGCGATCGGCACCGCAGGAGAGCCTGCGAGACCGAGCTGGCCTCCAACGATTCTCACGAGCGGCCTGACCAGCGCCAGCGCTCCGAGACCGATGATGAGGGGCCATTGCAGGGATTTGATTCCAATCATGCCAACTACGCTAGAAACGCAATCGCCTCTCCACATCGGCCCTGGCTCTCGACTTGTTGTCATTCCTCGTCGCACCTTCGATACGTCAAGAAGCGACGTCGAACATCGCCTGAAGACTCATGTCCCTCGGAGGTCTCGCCCTTAGGCTGGTAACCATGACTCAGTGCGCTTCGCCCCCGGCTGGGGCGGCAGGTAGCACTCCCCCCGCGGGGCATGCGCCGCCGTGGGTCATCGACGCGCTGCTCGGCACTGCGGTCGCGCTCACGCTCGCGCTCATCATCGCCACGAGCGAGGGTGGTGTTCGTCCCGCGGATGCGGTTGCGTATCTGTTCGCGGCGGCGTTCGGTGCGCTGATGTTGCTGCGTCGGAGAATGCCCCGGGCTCTCCTCGTGCTCAGTGTGCTCGGAGTGTTCGCGTATTACGCGCTCGACTACCCGCCGATCGGGGTCGCCATTCCGGTCCTGGCGGCACTGTTCTCTGCGGCGGAAGCCGGTTTCACCTGGTGGTCGGTCAGCACGGCGCTGATCGTGTTCGCGGTCTCGATGTTCTTCCGGGTCCTCGACGGAGCAGAGACGATCGGGTTTCTCATAGGCTATGAGACAGTCTCGAACACAGCCCTGTTCGCTACGGCGATCGCTCTCGGGGTCAGCGTACGATCGCGCCGTCTACGTGCCGCCCAGCAGGCCGAGATCGTCAGACTCACCGAAGCGCAACTCTCGCGTGAGGCGGAGTTGCGGCTGCAGGGAGAGCGTGAGCGCATCTCCCGAGAACTGCACGACACCGTGGGTCATACCATGTCCGTCATCTCACTCCACGCAGCAGCCGCCACCGAGGCACTCGGACGTGACGATGACGCAGCAGGCGAGGCGCTTGATCACATCCGCAAGGCGAGCACACGGTCGCTGCGAGAGCTGCGCACTATGGTGCGCATCCTGCGTTCCTCGTCCGAAAGCTATGAGATGCGACGGGTCCAGTCCCTTTCGGAGATCCAGCAACTGGTCGACACGGCGAAAGGGACAGGCATCGATGTCACCGCCGACATCTCTGTTGTTCCTTCGGAGCTGTCCGCCCCGGTCGATACCGCCGCCTATCGAGTGATCCAGGAGTCGATCACCAATGTCCTCCGCCACGCCGACGCAACCAACGCTCAGGTGACCGCTCACATCGACGACGGCCGTCTCCACGTCTGCATCGCCGACAACGGCCGTCGATCGGCGACCGATGAGACCCGAGTCGGGCACGGTATTGCGGGGATGACCGAACGGGTCAGACTGCTGGGGGGATCACTGACCACTCACTCCGTCACGGGAGAGGGATTCACCGTCGAAGCTACGATCCCCGCGAGATTGCCATGATCCGCCTTGTTCTGGTCGATGACCAGGAACTAGTTCGCACCGGCCTACGTGCTCTGGCCGAGTACGACGGTGACATCGAGGTCGTCGCCGAGGCTGACAACGGAAAGGCAGGCATCGACGCGATCCGCCAGAGCAAGCCGGATGTTGTCCTCATGGACATCAGGATGCCCCGGTTGGACGGGATCTCCGCGACGCGGGAGATTGTGGCCGACCGTTCGCTCGCGAACGTGCGCGTCGTGGTGCTGACCACATTCGACGAGGATGAGAACGTGCTTGCAGCGATCCGCGCAGGATCGGCTGGCTACCTCCTCAAAGACATCGCCCCTACCGAGTTGCGAAACGCGATCCGCACCGTCGCAGCCGGCGACGCCTTGCTGTCACCGGCCATCACGCGCAAGGTCATGAGCACACTGGCGGAACGACCCACCACCAGCACTCGCCCGGCGCTGCTCGATCCGCTCACCGACCGTGAACGCGAAGTGCTCGCCCGAATCGGCCTGGGTGAGTCGAACGACGAGATCGGCGCCAGCCTCCACATCAGCCCAGCCACTGCGCGCACCTACGTCAGCCGGCTCCTGTCCAAACTCTCCGCCCGCGACCGATCACAGCTGGTCATCCTCAGCTACGAGTCAGGACTTGTTCGCCCCGGTGCCCCCTGATGCCTCGGAAATCTTCGATGCGTCGATAGCACGCAGGAGTAGCCCCATGCCCGCGTCGACGAATCGATCGCTGTCCAGGCGACATCGGCGGCTCCCGTCCTCATCAGTCACGCGCGGTGCCGCGATATCGTCCCAGCCGCACGGCCCGGTGGTCATCAGCTGTGGAGTGCTCGTTGGAACACCGCTCGCAGTTGGCCGGGGTCGGCGGGTGCGTTGTCGAGCAGGATAGCGGTGCAGAGCCCATCGGAGGTGGCAACGACAGCGGTGATGGCCGTCGGGTCGTCGGTGAGAGTGGTGGCGAGTTCGGCGATGTTGTCGCGCCAGCGGCGGGCGACGGAGCGCAAAGCGGGACGGCGGGCGGCCAGGGTGGCGAGTTCGCGTTCGGCCAAGGCACGTTCGCGTCCGGGTCCGGCGGTCTCGGCGATGAGTTCGGCCAAACCGGTGAGCTTGTCACCGGGTGAGTCGATGATCTGCCTGATCCTGGCGGTGTAGGTGTCGGCAACGCTGGTCAGGGCGGCGACCAAGAGATCATCGAGGGTGGCGAAATAGTAGGTGGTCAGGGAAGTGGTGATCCCGGCCTGCTTCGCGACGGTACGGTGTGTGACGCCCGCCGCGCCGTCACGGGTGACAACCGCCAGGGTGGCGTCGATGATCTCGGCCCGGCGTTTCGCGCCCCGTGCCAGTCGTCCGTCAACCTGCCCACCTTCGTCGGTCACGTCACCCCTCCTCGTCTCAGGATAGTCGGACCATCGTTCAATTCGTGTCCGGCTGATGCGTCTGTTCGAGCCGGGGCAGGTGACGCAGCATCCGCAGACAGAGCACGGTCACGACCGCGATCATGAGTCCCGCGACGGACGAGGCGATATTCAGGCCAGTGGTGAAGGCCTCTTGCGCTTCGAGTAGCGCCCCGGCTGGGAGTTGGTCGGCGATAGCCGTTGCTGAGCTGAGGCTGTCGGTGAGCGCGGCGGCCTCGTCTGCGGCCATGCTGTCGGCCGTGGTCAACTCGGAGCGGTAGATCGCAGTGGTGAGGCTGCCGAGGATGGCCACGCCGATGGCGATTCCCAGTTCTTGCACGGTCTCGGACAGGGATGCCGCCGATCCGGACTTCGAGGCAGGTGCTGCCCCGACCACGATGTCCGTACCCAGGGCCGCGATCGCGCCCAGGCCGAGGTAGACGAAGGCGAACCCTGTCGCGACGGTGAGTTCGTCGTCCGGGCCGACCACGGCCAGCAGGATGTAGCCGATCAGGGAGATGGCCAAGGTGCCGCCCATGATGTACCCGGGCCGAATGCTCCGGGCCAACAAGGGTGCGCCGATGGCGGCAACGAACATCGCCAGCGCCGGTGGCCCCATCCACAATCCCGCGATGAACGGGCTCAGCCCCTCGACCAGTTGCAGGTACTGGGTCACCAGATACATACTGCCGCCCACCCCGACGAGCCCGACGAGCAGCACCGTCAACGCGACGCTGAACGCCTTGTTGCGGAACAGCGCGACGTCCAGCAGCGGATCGGCGAGGCGGAGCTGACGCCTCCAGAACACCCAGGACGCGAGCACTCCCACGATGACCGCGACAGCGACACTGATATCCGGACCGTGGCCCGCGAGGTGCTTGATGGCGTAGACGACGGGCAGGATCGCCACCAGTGACAGACCCACGCTGGGCAGGTCGATCCGCCCGCCCCGTGGGTCGCGATATTCCGGTAACACGGCCTTTCCCACAGCGAGTACGACGATGGCGATTGGCACGGACACCAAGAACGCCGCTCCCCACCAGAACGAGTCCACCAACACTCCGCCCACGATCGGTCCGGCTGCCATTCCACCGGCGAACATCGTGGCCCACACCCCGATCGCCACCGCACGCCGGCGGGAATCGGGGAACATGTTCGAGATCAGCGACAGCGTCGAGGGCATCAGTGTGGCCCCGGCAATCCCCAGCAGCCCCCGGGCTGAGATCAGCATGCCCGCATTCGGCGCGATCGCGGCGAAGACCGACACCGCTGCGAATGCGGCGATCCCGATCATCAGCAACCGCCGCCGGCCGACCCGGTCACCGAGCGTGCCCATCGTGACAAGGAAGCCCGCGAGCAGGAAGCCGTAGGCATCCATGATCCACAGAGTCTCAGTCGCAGATGGAGCCAGATCCGCCGCCATCGCCGGGAGCACCAAGTACAGCACCGTCACGTCCATACCGAGCAGGAAAGTCGGCAGCGCGAGCAGCCCCATCCCTGCCCACGCCCGCACACCTTCCGGTGCCCCTGCCCGTCCACCCATGAAGGCCTCCGTCTCCCTGATACTAGTTGTACGGTAGTCCAACTAGGACGTTAGTACAACTAACCATCATGGGCCGTGGTTGATTCGTCGCACAGCAGACAGGCACCGGCGATTGGCTGGAGATACGGGCTGGACGCTTGGGATCAGCACGTCGACAACCCACCCGAGAAGGTGCTGAGCGGGGCGGCACAACCGTCATGGTCGCGCCACCTCGGTCAGCGCCCTCGCAGAGCAGGCGTTCCCAGGGCACCGCGTGAAGCCGTCGACCGGATGGTGGCCCACGCGCGGGTCTGTTACTGCCGTGTCATGGTGCTGGCGTAACCCCCGCCTCCCGGGTAGATCCACTCGCCAGCCATGACTGTGCCGCCGTCGGTGAAGGTGCCCCGGAAATACGCGGGGCTACCCACAGGGCCCGCCCAGATGGTGAGGGTGTCCCCGTCAAGTTCGTAGACATAGTCGAAGGTGTTGCCCTGCGAGTCATAGAACCGGGATGCGATCTCCTGGCTGACCGGCTCGCCGAAGGGGTGCAAGTGACCGATCACCTCGAACCCTGTGACGGACTGACCGTACTGCTCCAAGTCGACGTGCTGGATGATGAAGAAGCCACCGAGCGCTGACTCGTAGCGGACTGTGCCCGTGGCGCCGCCCGAGACGGTCCAGGTGCCGACGAGTCGTTCGAGGGCGCGGAGACGTTCACTGGGTTCGGTGGGGACGTCCTGCCCGTAACCCTCGGCGCTGGTGTTGCTGGTGTTCTCGGTCATGAGAGTGCTCCGTATCTGTCGGTGCGACCGCGTCTTGGGTCGCGCTCACCGGTACCTCGGCGCCGTCGGACGGTTCTCGACACGATCACCAGTAATTCAGAGGTGATTTCTCCGGAAAACTGTCGAATCGAGTTGTTCGGCTCCGAGGTATCGGCAACGCCGCCCTATCGGGAGGCACCGAACAGATGCGGAGCACATCATGCACACCACCACCCACACGAGCACTTCTGCCGGGCAGATCAACCGCCCACGCACCCGGGTTCTACTCGCTGTTGCGGCTCTTGCCGGGCCATTCTTCTACGCCTCGTCCACGTTGCAGGCACTGGCTCGGCCGGGGTTCGACATCGGCATTCATCCGCTCAGCCAACTCTCCACCGGGTCTCCCGGATGGATCCAGCAGGCCACCTTCGTCATGGCTGGTTTGGGCGTGATCGCTCTCGCCATCGCGCATCGTCGACTCCTCACCCATGGAGTCGGCCGGCTTGTGGTGCCGATCTTCCTCGCAATCTTCGGCGCGGGGTTCGTTGTCGCAGGCCTGTTCACGATGGACCCGCAGAACGGCTTTCCCGAGGGTGCCCCCTCCGGCAACGTGGAGATGTCATGGCACTCGATCGTGCATACCGCCGCCGCATCGCTGTCATTCGTCGCACTCGCCGCAGCATGCATCACCCTTCTGGTGCGTCACATCCGGGCTCGTCACGTGTGGGCCGCCGTCGGCAACGGACTGGTCGCGCTCATTCTGCTGGTGCCAACCTCCCCCACCGAATCGAGCATCCAGATCGCGATCACCGGGATGATTGCCTACACCTGGATCACGGTTTACGCCCTCTTCCTGTCCCGATCGACGTGATCACCGCTAAGTTGAGCAGACGACTGTGTAGCTGAGGAGCCACGATCATGAAGTATCTGCTGTTGAGCTACACGCCCGCCGGGACCTGGGATGCCGACACGGCCGACGCCCCCAGCCAGGAAGCTCTGGACGCGTTCTCCGCCTACCAGAAGTTCGAGGCCGAGCTGCGCGAGACCGGTGAGTTCGTCCTCAGCGAAGGACTTGGTCACCCGGCGGTCTCCGTCACCGTCCGCAAGACCGACGCCGGAGTCACCGCGACCGATGGCCCCTTCGCAGAGCTCAAAGAGGTGCTCGCGAGCTTCGCGATCATTGATGTCGCCAGTCTTGAACGCGCCCGCGAAATCACCGCCCGAATGGTCGAAGCACTTGGTGAGCCTTTCGAGATCAGGCCCATCATGGGCGACGATTTCGCCTGATGGCGGACTCGGCCCATGTCACGCTTCTGCGTATAGAAGACGTGCTGCGCGAACAGGCGCCGCACGTGCTCGGCGCGCTGGTGCGACGGTTTGGCCGCTTCGAACTTGCCGAGGATGCCGTCCAAGAGGCCCTTCTGATCGCTTCCCAGCGCTGGCCCGAGGAGGGGATTCCGGATGAGCCACGCAGTTGGCTGATCCGCGTCGGCTACCGGAAGATGGTCGATCTGATCCGGTCCGAACAGGCATCCCACCGGCGGGAGCAAGATGTTGCACACTCCGACCCCGTGCTCGTCGATCCCACCCAGCCCGCACCAGTCATCATCAAACACGACGACAGCTTGTACGTGCTGCTGCTGTGCTGTCACCCGTCATTGAGCGAGGTCTCCCAGGTCGCCCTGACACTGCGTGCGGTGGGTGGACTCACCACCGAGGAGATCGCGAACGCTTACGGCTCGACCGTAACCACGATGGGCACCCGGATCAGTCGCGCCAAGCAGACCCTGAAGAAGTCCGGTGCTCGTTTCCACATTCTCGATGATGAAGACCTCGCGGGCCGCGTCGCAGTCGCGATGCGGATTCTGTACCTCATCTTCAACGAGGGGTACACCGCCACGGGCGGCGACCGTCTCACCCGAATCGACCTCACCACCGAAGCCATAAGGCTCACTCGGATGCTCCACAACCTTCTCCCGGACGAACCGGAGGTAGCGGGACTCCTCGCTCTCATGCTGCTCACCGAGGCGCGCCGCGACGCCCGCACCGACCTCCGCGAACGGTTGATCGCTCTTCCCGAGCAGGACCGTTCTCGCTGGAATCGAAGCATGATCACCGAAGGACGACGTCTTATCGACGATGCCTGGGGGCGGGAACGCATCGGCCCCTACCAACTCCAGGCGGCGATCGCGTCCACGCACACGCAAGCGGTGTCAGCGCAGACCACCGATTGGCCCCAGATCGCCGCGCTCTACCTTTGGCTCGAACGCTTGCTGCCCACCGCTCCAGTACGACTGGGCCGCGTCGTCGCCGTTGCCGAGGCATTTGGGCCCCGCCGCGGACTCGCCCTTCTGGACCAGTTGGATCGCGACCATCGGCTCACCGAGGACCCTCTCATTCGCCGGCGCACCCACGCTGTCCGCGCCCACCTCTTGGACCGCATCGGGGACAGAGATCGAGCGGCGGTCGAGTACCGCATCGCCGCCGAACTCACTACCAATGACGTTGAACGTCGCTATCTCTTCGAACAGATCAAGCGTCAGGGCGAGTCCACCCCGTAAACCTCCGAGTGGGATGCACAGTCCACGCTGGGAACCGTTGCCCTCGTGGGACAAACACCGCTGACACAGACTCCCGATGATGCAGGAGAAGCTGGCCGATGGATCGGACAGAATGCGGATAGCCGTCCCGCGCCGCGTCGGGCACCATGGTCGGCATGACAGCTTTCGTTTCGCACACCACCTTCGACTGCGCGAACGCCTATGAGCTGTCGCAGTGGTGGAGCAAGGTTCTCGGTTACGCCGACGACGCCGATGACCCGAACAAGCCCGGTGACGAGGAGTGCGCGATCCACGACCCGGAAACCGGTCACACGCTGCTGTTCATCCAGGTGCCCGACCTCGACCGCACCGTCCCCAAGCGGGTCCATCTCGATCTGCGGCCCCGCGAGAAGAGCCGGGACGAGGAACTGCGCACCCTGCTCGAACTGGGAGCCACCGAGGTGGCCGACCGTCGAGGCATTTATGGCCCAGGTTCCGGGTGGATCGTCCTGGCCGATCCCGAGGGCAACGAATTCTGCATCCTGCGTGCCGAGCACGAACTCGGCCAGAACTAGCGAGTAGCTGTTCAGGTAGTAGTCAGCCATGCCATTGGACCGAACGCGTGACGACTACAACGGCCGTGCGGCCGAGTACATCGACGCGCTCGGGGCCATCGAATCAACAGCAGAACCCGACCGGGCCCTGATCGAATCGTGGGCCGACCGAGTCCGCGGACGCATCCTCGACGTCGGGTGTGGGCCGGGCCACTGGACGGCCTGGTTGCACGCCCAGGGACGGACCGTCGAGGGGATCGATCCGGTGCCGGCGTTCATCGGCCACGCGAGGGCCCAGTACCCGGGTGTCCCGTTCCGTGTCGGACGAGCCGAGCACTTGGACGTCGAAGACGCCTGCATCGGCGGCGTCCTGGCCTGGTACTCACTCATCCACGCCGATCCCGGCGATATCCCCACAGTGCTGGACGAGTTCGCTCGAGTGCTCTCCCCCGACGGCTCACTGGTGCTCGGATTCTTCACCGGCCCACGAGTCGCCGCCTTCGATCATGCGGTGACCACCGCATACACCTGGCCGATCGAGGTGCTCGCACAACTCGTGGAAGATGCCGGTTTCGTCGTGACCGAGCGGCACACCCGTACCGATCCGGACGCTCGCCCACACGGTGCCCTGGTGGCACGTAGAGAACCGGCTCAGGAGGCGAACCCGCCGGCCTGCTTGGTGTAGAGCCCGGAGTAGATGCCGCAGCGCTGCATCAGTTCGACATGGGTGCCATCGCTCACCACCCGGCCGCCATCAATAACCAGGATCCGGTCGCATTCAGCGGCCAGGGCCATTCGATGGGTGATGAAGACGGTCGCGCCGCCATCGGCAGCCGTACGGCGTGCCTCGGCCAGGTATTGATCGAGCAGTTCCTCCTCGGCGAGCGGGTCGAGTGCCGAGGTGTGTTCGTCCAACACCACCAGACGCGCATCGCTGCGGGCGAAGCACCGCGCCACCGCAACCTTCTGCCATTGCCCACCGGACAACCCGATGCTGTCGGGAAAGACCGCACCGACCGGACGGGTAACCTCGGCCCCGACCAGGCCGAGCACATCTCTCGCCCCTGCCCTTTCCAAACACGCGACCACCTGCTCGTCCCCCATCGACAACCCGGAACTCACCGAATCGGCGAGCGGGCCCTCGAGTTGGGCGTAGTCCTGGAACACCACCGAGGACGTGGTGCCATCACCGGCATCGCCTCGCCTCACCAGGCCGCGGTCGGCCTCGAGCAATCCCACCAGCAACAGACCCAGAGTCGTTTTCCCCGCCCCGTTGGCGCCGACCAGCACAAGGGTCTCCCCCGGGCTGACCCGCACGGTGACTTCACTCAGGGCGTCCTCCGCGGCACCCGGGTAGCGCACCGAGGCGGAGTCGATGGCCACGATCGCCTCATCGGGTTGTGCGGCATCGGGTTGCCGACCAGTCGCCTCGACATTGGTTCGCTCCGCCCGATCCTCGATCCGGAAGATCCGAACCAAGCCACGGAACACCGTCCTCAACCGACCGAGCGATCTGGCCAGCTGCCATACGGCACCATGCAGGCCGACCACACAGCTCACCGCCACCGTGACCACGGTCAGTGTGACACTGCCGGAAACCGCATCGACAACGATCCAGCCCAGCACCACTGCGGCCCCGAGGAAGTACAGGGCGTCCACCAGCGCCAGCACCAGCTTCATCCGCCACAAGGCGCGATCGTGGGCGCGTCGCGCTTCGCCGGCCAGCCGATCGATTCGATCGCTGACGAACCTCTGAGCCGCATAAGAGCGGATCTCCATCCCGGCGGCGAAATCTGTGCACATGTCGAGGTAGGTGTTCAGGGCAGGTAGCAGGCGACCTTCTTCCTCTTCGGCCGTCGCCACCTGCCGCTCCGAATACCGGTTGGACGCCAGCCGGACGAAACCGAGCGCCGCGATGAGCAGCAGTCGCGGTTCGACGATCGCCGAGCTGACCACCAGCACTATCGGGGTGGCGGCATGCCGCAACGCGTTCAGCATCCGGTTCAGCGCCTGCCCGGCTGCCCCACGAGCAGCCGCGACCGCACCGATCATCGCCTCGGCATCGTCCAAATAGTGCCGATAGGGCAACCGCGCCACCGTCAACACCGCGGCCCGGTCCACCTCGAGTCCGACCTGTGCCATCGAGCGCAGCCGGTATCGGGACCCGATTCCGGTCATCAACATGGCTCCACCGGTGATCACCGCCAAGCCACCGAGGGCACCGAAAAGCAGCACCGCGTGCCCGCCGGCAGCTGCGGCGACGACCACCCCCAGGAGCACCGGCACCAAGCCTCGTCCGATGGACAGGACCAGCTCGAGCAGGCTGACCAGCAAGGCGGCCCGGTCCACCCGCCAAGCAATTCCCACAACGACCCGCATGGCCCGCCAGTTCTCGCGGAACGACGGCCTGCCCGGCACCCCGGTCATGTCCGGTACCTCGAGGCTTGAGCGCTGAACATCCGGTGGTAGATGCCCTCCCGACTCATCAGCTCGGTATGGGAGCCGGCTTCGGCAACCACACCGCCGTCCAGCACCAGGATCCGGTCGGCCATTCTGACCGAACTCAGTCGATGCGAAATCAGCAGGACGGTCTTGCCGGGCAGTAACGACGCCATCTTGTCGAAAAACTCCGCCTCGGCCTCGGCGTCGAGAGCTGCGGTCGGTTCATCCAGCACCACGACTTCGGCCCCCCGCGCGGTGGCCGCCGCAGCCCTGGCCAAGGCAACGCGTTGCCATTGACCTCCCGAGAGCCCCGGGACCACCACCGGATCGGCCGGTTCGCGCCTCCCGATTGCCGGCAACTGCTCGCCGAAGGCCCCCAAATCCGCGGCCTCGCCGATGTGCCCCAACCACACGTTGTCCGCTACGGTGCCGGGATAACGCAGAAAGCTCTGGGTAACCCAGGCAACGCGTGACTCGTCATCAACGTTCGGTCCGACCACGCTGACGGTACCCGCCGTCGGCGTGAGCACTCCGGCGATGATCGCAGCCAGAGTGGATTTACCGGCCCCGTTGATGCCGACGATGCCCACCCGCTCACCTCGAGCGATCTCCAGATCAACCCCATCCAGCACCCTGTGGTCGTGCTCGTAGGAGAACTGGACTCCGGCCAGGGCCACGGCCGGCTCATCCGGCCCCGCAATCAGGCGGGTGTCGTGCACCTCGGCCGGGGCCTCGCGCTCGAACTCCCGCACAGCTTCGTTGGTGACCTTCACCGTCGCGGCCAACACCCCGATATCGCCAACCGGGCCGAGTCCGTTGAGGGCGACCACCGCCAAGACGATCACCACCGCTTGCGGGGCAATTGCCGGATTTGCGGCCAACTGCAATCCGAGCGCAACAAGCGTGGCCAAGTGCACAGCCAGGCAGATCAAAGACGAGGCCAGAGCCCGGCGCGAGGCGGCTTCAAAATGACGCTCATTGCGAGCGAGGGATGCCATCGCCCAGGCCCGCACCCGGTCGGCCAGCCAGGACCCCATCGCGAAAGTGCGGACTTCCTTGGCGGCCCGACGCTCCATCGCGTACCGATAGAAGTACGAGGCGATGTCTGATTCACGGCCTTCCGCCTGAGCGGTACGCAGCGCCACCTCCATCAACCGACCGTTGTAGATGCCCGCCACCACCAACGAGATCGACAGCGCCAGCGCCGCGACCCAGTTCCACGTCGCCACCACGACCACCATCGGCAGGGCCGAGAGCCGCAGCACCAGAACGTCCCAGCCGGCCTGCAGACTGTCCGACAGCTTCCAGTCGCGGAGCCGGTCGGCGACGTTGCGTCCCTTGGTGGCGAGATGTGGGTTCTTCAGCCAGGCAGTGGATGTGGGTCCGGCCAGGGAGGTGTCCGCGAAGCGACCGACCAAGTTGAGGTAGAGGCCGGTCGAGAGCTTGCCCACCAGAATGCGGTTGACGGCCTGCAGCACCGGAGCCAGGAAGAACACCAGCGCCAGTGCGATCAGTGGTGGCCAGACCTCTGCCGGGCGGACCGTTTCCCTTGCTCGAGCCACTGCCTCGAGCACCGGCTGCACCAGCACGACTCCGAGCACATTCACGGCAACGAATGCCGCGGTGCAGGCCGCGACCCCGAGCAGGACGGTCGGCGCGATCTGCCACAACAGGCTCAGCACGCGCAGTTGAGGGACGACGCCGTCGCGCAGCCTGCGCCACATTCCGGGCCCGGTGGCGGGCGAGGCTGTTTGCTGCACGGCCACTTTGCGGAAGACACCTCTCGTGCTGTCGGCCGAGCGCAGGGTCGGCGACGTGCCACGAACACTATGCGAAGTGTCCGATTCGATGGAGCCGACACAGCCGAGATGGCCATCGTCGAAGAATCAGTCGTATTTCTCCATCCGACCGCGTTTTACTATCTGCGTATGTACGCGGATAACGATTCACTTGGGGTATCCCCCGATTTCGTCGAGCTGGCGGCCGAGGTACTCGGGCTGCTGTCGGACCCGACCCGAATCAGGATCGTGCTGGCCCTGCGCCAGGCCGAGGAGTTACCGGTCAATGCCCTGGCGAAGATCGTCGACCGCAAACCGTCCGGGGTGTCACAGCATCTGGCCCGACTCCGGATGGCACGGATGGTCACCACCCGACAGGACGGCACGAGCGTGCTCTACCGGCTCACCGATGAGCACGCGGCCTCGCTGGTGCTCGAAGCCGTCAAACAGGCCGAGCACGCCATCGCGCACGGACAGATCCCACCGCACCACCGCCTCGATCAGTCGTAGCCGACTCCACGATTGCGAGCACGCGAATGCTCACCATTCTGCGCAACCCCACCTACGCAAAGCTGTTCGGCGCCCAGATCATCGCCCTGCTCGGCACCGGCCTGCTCACGGTCGCCCTGGGCCTGTTGGCCTTCGAGATCGCCGGCGGCAACGCCGGCCTCGTGCTGGGCGTGGCGATGATGATCAAGATGGTCGCTTATGTGGCTATCTCCCCCATCACCACCGCCCTGGTCGCCCGCGTGCCACCGAAACCGGTGTTGATCACTGCCGATCTGGCGCGGGCTGCCGTCGCCGTCTCGTTGCCGTTCGTCACCGAGGCCTGGCAGATCTATCTGCTGATCTTTGTGCTGCAGTCGGCCTCGGCCACGTTCACCCCGACCTTCCAGGCGGTCATCCCGTCGGTGCTGCCGGACGAGGGTGAGTACACCCGGGCCCTGTCGCTGTCGCGGTTGGCCTATGACCTCGAATCCCTGGCCAGCCCGCTGCTGGCTGCAGCCCTGCTCACCCTGATCAGCTATCACTACCTCTTCGTCGGCACCGTGGTCGGGTTCCTGGCCTCGGCCATCCTCGTGCTGGCGTCCGGATTCCCCCACATCGAGACGCCTCCGGCCGGCGGGTTTCTCGACCGCCTCACCCGCGGAACCCGCGCCTTCTGGGCCAGCCATGAGCTGCGTGGCCTGATGGGCCTCAATCTGGTGGTCGCGGCCACGACCGCGATGGTCATCGTCAACACCGTGGTGCTGGTTCAGGGCGACCTGGGTCGACCTCAGATCGATGTCGCCATACTGCTCGGCGCCTACGGAGCCGGGTCGATGCTGGTCGCGCTGTGCATGCCCGGCCTGCTGGATCGCGTCGCCGACCGCGGGGTCATGCTCACCGGCGGCATCGCTCTGCCCGTCCTGCTGTTGGCGGGTGCCGCAGCGCTGACCTGGCTGCGGGGCGACGGGCAGTGGGTCGCGCTGCTGACGGTCTGGACGCTCCTGGGCGCGGCGGCATCGGTCATCCTCACGCCCTCGGCGCGTTTGCTGCGCCGCAACAGCACCGAGCAGACCCGATCAGCCGTGTTTGCGGCCCAGTTCTCGCTGTCCCATGCCTGTTTCCTGATCACCTATCCACTCGCCGGGGCCCTCGGCGCGGCCATCGGACTACCGACCGTGTCGTTGGTATTGGCCGTGCTCGGGCTGATCGGCACGGCCGGTGCGCTGCTGGCCTGGCGCACCGACCCGGCAGCGGGGACGGCGGCACAGGCCAGCCACTAACGACTCAGCGCACCCGCACCAACTGCTCCTCGTCGGGCTCGACGGCGTTGCGGGCACGCTTCGTCATCAACCGGCCCGGCCACCAGATCCGCTCCCCCACCAGGCTGAAGATCGCCGGAACGATCACGGTGCGCACGACCAGGGTGTCGACCAGTACGCCGATGCCGACGATCAGGCCGAGCTGACCGAGCGTCACCAGTGGCAGCACCCCCAGGGCCGCGAACACCGCCGCCAACACGATGCCCGCACTGGTGATCACGCTGCCGGTGTGCGCAACTGCTTCGACCATTCCGGCCCGGGTGCCCAGCCAGCCGGCTTCGGATCGTGCCCGGTGCACCAGGAAGATCGTGTAGTCGATGCCCAGTGCCACCAGGAAGAGGAAGGCCAGGATCGGTACCTGCAGGTCGAGGGCCTGCTGGTCGAGCAGGGTGCGGCTCAGCCAGGCTCCCGCCCCGATCGCGGCGATGGCGCTGGTGAGGTTCACCGCGAGCAGCAGCACCGGGGCCACCAGCGAACGCAGCAACAGCACCAGCACGATGAAACACACCGCGAGCACCAGGGGTGCGATCAGCCACAGGTCGTGGTCGTTGCCGGCCCGGGCGTCCAGTTCGGTGGCGACCGCGCCGCCGACCCGGGCGTCGGCACCCTCGATCGGGTGGACGGCCTCACGCAAGGTGGTGATCTGGGCCAGGGATTCATCGGTGCCCGGTGAGTATTCGCTGGTCACCATCACCTTGGTCAACGCACCATCGGCGGTGCGGCCGGCCGGGTGGGCCCGCACGACGCCCTCGATCTGGTTGGCGGTCGAGACCACCTCTTCGGCGGCATCGGAGTTGGTGATGATCCAGATCGGTTGGGCTTCACCGGGCGGGAAGTGCTGCGACAACTTCTCCAGGCCGGTGGCAGATTCCGACTGCACCCGGAACTTCTCGAGTTGGTCCAGCCCGACCGTGGTGCCCAGCAGGCCGGAGGCCATCACCGCGAGCAGGGCCAGGCCGGCGACCAGGCTCACCAGCGGACGGGCAGACACCCGCGAGGCGACCGCCCGCCAGGCACCGCCCTGTTTGCGTTCCTGACCGGGACGCGGGATGAACGGCCAGAACACCTTTCGACCACACACCGCCAGGGCCGGCGGCAGCACGAACAGCACCGCGACCAGGGCGATCAACAGACCGATCGCGGCCGGCACCCCGAGGCCACGGGTCATCGGAATGGCCGCGAACAGCAGGGTGAACAGGGCCAGCACCACGGTGAAGTTCGAGGCCAGAATCGCCGGGACGGTCTTGCGCCAAGCAGTGCTCAGCGCCGCCCGGTCGTCATTGGTGCGCTGCAGTTCCTCCCGGTACCGCGAGATCAGCAACAGGGCGTAGTTCGTACCCGCGCCGAAGACCAGGACGCTGACGATGCCGGCGTCGAACTCGAATCCCCACGCCGACCCGGCCGCGGCGGTGACCCGCCCCGCCAATCCGTCGGCCAGGGCCACCACGATCAGTGGAATCAGCCACAGCACCGGCGAGCGGTAGGTGATGATCAGCAAGACCGCGACGATCACGACGGTCACCAGCAGCAGAGTGAAGTCGGCGCCCTCGAAGGCGGCGGCCACATCGGCCCCGAAGGCGGGACCACCGGTTACCTGCAGCACGAGCCCATCGGGGGTGTTCGCACTCACCTCGGCGCGCAGCGCCTTGATCACCTCGGCGGTCTCGGTGTTGTCGGCACCCACGGTGATCGGCGTGACCAGTACCGCGGCCTTGCCGTCAGCACTCACCGTCGGCTCGGACGCATTCGACGCCTGCCCGTTCAGCACCGGGATCAGGTCCTTCAGCCGGGCCAGGTCGGTGTCGGACAGGGCCGCACCGTCGGCCCGCGACGCCACGACCAGCACTGCCTGCTGATCGGCATTGGGGAACTTCGCCAAGTCCTCCTCCACCCGGGTGGCTTCGGCGTCGACCGGGGCCTGTCCGGTGCGTTGCGGCGCCGAGGCCCCGGAGAAAACACCGAACAGCGCCACCATCACCAGCAGTGCGGCGGCGAGAGCGACCCAGGCGCCCCGACGTGAGGTCAACCGGTCGGAAAACTGTCTGCGAATCCGAGTATCTGCCATGCCATCAACCCCACCAAGCATCCGCGCGCGTGACATCACGGCAGAGGCTGAAATACGAATCGGCAAAAAGGATGATGCCCATCGGTCGTTCGACGCACCGTCGTGGACGCTCTGCTACGCTCGCCGGGATAACCAATCCGCTGGGGGGGCCCGAAGGGCTGAGATTCGCCGACCAAGGCGAACCACTCCAGAACCTGATCTCGGTAATACGAGCGGAGGGAAGCGGTCACTATGTTGATCCATGTTCATGTCGGCCCATCACCGCTGGGTGATGAACGAGGCACCTACGCCCACGTCGAAGCGGCGATCCGGGTGATCGAGGCCAGCGGCCTCGAATACCAGGTCGAGGCCCTCGGCACCACCATCCAGGGCCCGGCCGAGAAGTGCTGGCCCCTACTGCAGGAACTGCACGAGGCCTGCCTCGAATCCGGGGCGAAGACGGTGATGACCCACGTGCGCATCCTGCAGTCCCACGACGACACGATCGAGGCGTCGATGGGCGAGATCGCCGCGCGCATCACCCACTGATTCGCGTGCGGGTGCTGCTGCGCCAGATTCTGCCCGCGCTGATCGCCGTCCTCGGCGTGATCGTGGTGTGGAGTCTGGTGGTGCGCCTGCCCGGCGTGCCGGCCTATGTGCTCCCCGCCCCCGAACAGGTATGGCGGGTGGGCTGGGACGACCGTGCCCTGATCGGTCACCATCTGGTGTCCACCTTGAAGATCGCGGTCAGCGGGTTCGCCCTGGGAGCCACCCTGGGCGTGCTGGTCGCGATCGGCCTGACCCTGTCGAACACCCTCCGCCGGGCGTCCGAACCACTGCTGATCGCCAGTCAGGCGATTCCCCCGGTGATCTTCGCCCCGATTCTGATCGCGGCGATGGGTTTCGGTGCCTGGCCGAAGATCCTGGTGGTCACCCTCGGCGCCTTCTTTCCGGTGGCAATCAGTGCCGCAGTGGCGATGCGCGAGGCCAACGGCATCCTGGTCGACCTGCTCACCTCGATGGGCGCAGGACGACTGACCGTGCTGCGCCGGGTGCGGCTGCCCGGTGCGGTGCCCGGCATCGTCGCCGGGGCGAAGATCGCGGCCAGCTACGTGGTGTTCAGCGCGATCATCGCCGAGTGGATGGGCTCCTCCGAAGGCCTGGGGGTGTACCTGCAGCGATCCCAGGCGAGCTACCGGATGGACCAACTCTTCGCCGCGGTCGGTGTGATCGCGGTACTGGGCGTGCTGCTGTTCTGGACCTCGGCCCTGATCGGGGACCTCGTCCTGGCCCGCAGCAGAGCCCGAACCACCCCGAAACCCATCTGACAACCCAACGAACGAAGGAAACTCCGTGACCATTCGACGAACTGTCCGCGCCGGGCTGGCGCTGCTGGCCGCAGGTGCTCTGCTGGCGGGCTGCGCCGGCGGGGGTGAGACCCCCGAATCGGGCAAGGACGGTGAGAGGCGTCAGGTCACCCTGATGCTGAACTGGACACCGAATGCCCACCACGCCGGCATTTACTACGCCAAGGAGCACGGCTTCTACGAAGAGGCCGGCATCGACCTGAAGATCATCGAGCCGGGCTCCGACGTCGGCGCCGACGTGGCCGTGGCCCAAGGGAAGGTGGAGTTCGGCATCTCGCAGGCCGAGTCGGTGCTGCCGGCCCGTGCCGAGGGGATGGACGTCCAAGCGATCGGCACTCTGCTGCCGGTCAATGACTCGGTGCTGATGGGGCTGTCCCCCTCCGGGCTGTCCGAGCAGCCGGGTTCCCTGGCCGGAAAGCAGTACGGCGGGTACGGCGGCGCGCTGGAGACCGAGATCATCTCCGAACTGGTGCGCTGCGGCGGCGGTGACCCGGCCTCGGTCAAGTTCATCGACATCGGCAATGTCGACTATCTGGCCGGCCTGGAACAGAAGCGTTTCGACGTGGTGTGGGTTTTCGGCGGCTGGGACGCGCTGCGCGCCAAGAACGAACGCGAGGACGTGGTGACGATCAAGATGGCCGACCACCTCGACTGCATCCCGAACTGGTACACCCCGGTGATCATCGGCAACGGTGCGGCGATGGAAAAGGACCCGACCCTGGCCCGCGACTTCCTGGGCGCCACCAGCAAGGGCTACGACAAGGTGATCGAGGATCCCGCGGCCGGTGCCGAGGCATTGCTGAAGGGTGCGCCCGAGTTGGACGCCGATCTGGTGAAGGCAGCCGTCGACTACTACGCCCCGCTGTTCACCACCGACGGCAAGCCCGGACACTTCGGGGTGATGGATGAGAAGGTGTGGACCGAGTTCACCGCCTTCCTGGTCAAGGCCAAGATGCTCAAGGACGCCTCGGCGGCCGACGGCGCCTGGACCAACGAATACCTGCCGAAGAACTGAGATGACAGCCGACGAAGCCGGGTTGGTGATCGAACAGATCACCCACCGGTTTCCGCTGCCCGGATCCAGCCGGTTCGGGCGGCGCCGGTACCGCACCGTGCTGGACGAGGTCAGCCTGTCGGTACCGGTCGGTTCGCTGACCGCGATCGTCGGCCCGAGTGGCTGCGGGAAGTCGACCCTGTTGCGGATTCTGGCCGGGCTGCTGGTACCCGATTCCGGACGGGCGAGTGTGGCCGGCCGGCCGCTGATCGGCCGTCCGGGCCAGGTGGCCTACCACCCACAACAGGACGCGCTGCTGCCCTGGCTCACCGCGCTGGACAACGCCACCCTGGGAGCCGAGATCGCCGGTCAACCCCGGGCAGCGGCCCGACGCCGGGCCCGCGACCTGCTCGACCGGTTCGGTCTGGCCGGTACCGAGAAGGCCTGGCCGGACGAACTGTCCGGTGGCATGCGGCAACGGGTGTCGTTGCTGCGCAGTTCGTTGATGCCCCAACCCGCCCTGTTGTTGGACGAGCCCTTCGGTGCCCTGGATGCTCTGACCCGGCGGCAATTGCAGTTCTGGTTGCTGGAGATCACCGCGGCCGAACGACGGCCCACCCTGCTGGTCACCCACGACATCGAGGAAGCTCTGTTGCTGGCCGACGAAGTGGTCGTGCTCAGCCCGGCACCGGCGGGGATCGTGCACGTCGAACATCGCCCCGAGGTGGCCCTCCGGCGCCGGGAACGCGAGGAGGGCACCGACCATGCGGCTGCCCAACGCGTGCTGGCGGCCTTGGGGAACGAGGGTTGAAACTCCGCACCTGCCGTATACCGTAAGGGGCATCCACTCCCGGACGGTCGAACAGGAAGGCTTCACAGATGGCACGCACCACCGCCTCGCGGCTCGGGGAGACCCTGCGCCTGGCCGGCAGCGCGCTGCGCGGTTGGACCCTGCGACAAGCCGGTGTTGCCCTGGTCGGTGCGGTGGTTGTGGGCGTGATCATCGGTGTCGCCACGGTGCTGATCCCGAACCCGATCTTCGCCCGCGATATTCCCCCGGTGTGGTGGAACTACCCGGTTTGGCTGCTCACCTCGGCCCTGTCGGGGGTGCTGATCGCCACCTATGTGCGTGCCGATACCGAGAAACCGGCCGAACCGGAACCCGAATCGAGCGAGGAGCGGCGCTCGAGCAAGCTCGGTATGGCCGGTGGCATTCTCGCCTGGTTCGCGGTCGGTTGCCCGGTGTGCAACAAGCTGGCTCTGCTCGCCCTGGGGTATTCGGGAGCGATCACCTGGTTCTCCCCCGTCCAGCCCTTCCTGGCGCTGATCGCATTGGTGCTCACCGGTGTCGCAGTGGTGTGGCGGCTGCGGGGGCAGGTGGCCTGCCCGATGCCGGCGGTCGCCCGATGAGTCGCTGGCGATTGACCCGTTCGTCCTGCCGGCCCCAGGCGGGGGTGCGGGCGGTGCAGTTGCTGGTGGCGGTGGTGATCGCCGCTTTCGCGGTGACGATGGTGCCGTCCAGCCCGGTGCTGGCCGCGGTGGCCGGCCTGGGTGCGGTGTGGGTGCTGTTCGGCGCGATCACCGGGCGTTGCCCGGGGTTGACCCGCGAGTCCTGACTCCCCGGCACTTCCGCCGACCGGGATCGTCGCGCGGTTGCGAACACATCCTCGGGTAGGAACGAGCCCATGAAGTTCAGCACCAGCGTGGCCATGGTCGACCCGTCCTATTACGTCCCCCTGGCACGGGCCGCCGAAGAGGCCGGCTTCGACGTCGTGCTGCTCGCCGACAGCATCGGCTACCCACGTGAATCGGACACGTCCTACCCGTACAATCCCGACGGCACCCGGGAGTTCCTGGAGAACAAGCCCTTCCTCGAACCGGTGGTGGCGATGTCGGCGATGGCTGCGGCCACGTCCACGATCAGCTTCTGCCCGTATGTGTTGAAGCTGCCGATCCGGCACCCGGTGATCTTCGCCAAGCAAATCACCTCGCTGGCGGTGCTCAGCAACAACCGGGTACAGCTCGGCATCGGTACCAGCCCCTGGCCGGACGACTACGACTTGGTCGAACTGCCCTGGGAGGCCCGCGGCAAACGCTTCAACGAGTGCGTGAAGATCATTCAGGGCCTGACCGGCGGCGACTACTTCGAGTTCCACGGCGAGTTCTACGACTTCGACGCGGTCAAGATGAACCCGGTACCCACCGAGCCGATCCCGATGCTGATCGGCGGAAACTCCGAGGTGCTGATCAAGCGCGCCGCGCGGATCGGCGACGGCTGGTTGCCGACCGGCTTGGGCCCGGACGAGATGCGCACCCGGATCGACCAGATCCACCAGTTGCGCGCCGAGTTCGGACGCGAGCACCTGCCGTTCACCATCCAGGGCCCCGGCGTGCGCACCGTCGACGACGTCCACGCCGCAGCCGAACTCGGCGCCACCCAGGTGATGGGCGGCTTCGGCCGCTTCAACCCCTACGGCACGGCCCAGGACACCGAACCACTGGCCGACAAGATCGACCGACTCAAGCGCTTCGGTGATGAGGTGATCGGCCCCTACCGGGCCGCCACCGGCTGACCACGCCGGTTTGCGGCGGCGGGACGGGGATGATTGTGTTCTCCATGCCGGTCACGCCCAGCCACCCAGCCAGGAGACCCGTCCATGCTGCTCATCACCCTCGCGATCACTGCCGTGGTCTGCGTGGTGACACTGATTCTGGGCCGCACGCTGGGACGCCGGGCGGGCTGGATCGCGGCCCTGGGTTTGCTCGGGGCTGCCGGCACCCTCTGGTACGGCTGGACCGGCCGCTCCGCCGACGGGGTGGTCGCCCAGGGGGTCGACTGGATTCCGTCGTTGGGCGTGGCGCTGAGCCTGAGGTTGGACGGAATCTCGCTGGTCTTCGGGCTGATCGTGCTGGTGATCGGCGCGGTGGTCCTGGCCTACACCGCCGGCTACCTGCCCCGTGGCCGACACGGGGCCTTCCTGGGTTTGCTGACCTTCTTCGCCGCCGCGATGACCGGGCTGGTGCTGGCCGACGACATCATCGTGTTGTGGGTGATGTGGGAGTTCACCACGGTTTGTTCCTTCCTGCTGATCAGCCAGTCCGGGCCCAAGGGCAAGGGGCCGGCGATCCGCACCTTCCTGGTCACCGCCGCCGGTGGGCTCGCCCTGCTGAGTGCGGTGGCGCTGATCTGGGCGCGGTTCGGCACCACCCGCCTGAGCACCATCCTGGCCGCACCCGACTGGCAGCAGGCCCCCGGCTTCGCCACCGCGATCGCGGTGCTGATCGCCTTCGCCGCCTTCACCAAGGCAGCCCAGTTCCCCTTCCACGCCTGGCTTCCCGATGCGATGGTCGCCTCCACCCCGGTCAGCGCATATCTGCATGCCGCAGCGATGGTCAAGGCCGGCATCTACCTGCTGCTGCGCTTCTCGACCGCGCTGGGTGCGGTGCCCGCCTGGAACATCGCCCTGATCGTGATCGGGTTGATCACCGCCCTGCTCGGCGCGGTGCTCGCGCTGCAGCGCCGTGACCTCAAGGAACTCCTCGCCTATTCGACGGTCAGCCAGTTGGGCTTCCTGGTCGCCACGATCGGCATCGGGTCGACGTACGCCCTGCTGGGCGCGATCGTGCACGTGATCGCCCATGCCCTGTTCAAGTCGGCCCTGTTCATGGCCGTGGGCGTGATCGACCACCAGTGGGGTACCCGCAGGATCGGTGAGTTGAGCGGGGTTCATCGCACCATGCCGTGGACGGCCGGGCTGCTCACCCTGGGGGCGGTGTCGATGGCGGGGCTACCGCCGTTGTTCGGCTTCGTGTCCAAGGAGGCGATGTTCAAGGCGATGGCCGCCATGCCGGCGCCCCTGGCCTGGCCGGTCGGGGCCGTGGCCGTACTGGCCGCGGTCTTCACCTTCGCCTACAGCGCGCGGATGGTGCTGGCGGTCTTCGACGGCCCGCGGCTCGACGATGCTCCCCGCGAGGGTGGGGCCGACCTGCTGGTGCCGGTCGGGGTGGTCGCGGTGACCGGGCTGGCACTCGGCGTGGCGGGCCCCGTGGCCGAGCCGTTGATCAACGCCGCCGTCGGCGCTGTGGGGGCATCGGCCGAAGCAGATCTTTCCCTGTGGCACGGGTTCGCCCCGGAGCTGTACATGACCTTGGCCGTGGTGGGGTTGGGGGCGGTGTTGGTGGGCCGCCGCAGGCAGGTGGACCGGCTGCTCGACCGCGAACTCTTTCCGATCCGGGCGATCGATGTGGTCGAGGGATTCCGCACCGGCAGCATCGCCGTGGGCCACCGGCTGGGCCGGCTCACCGACTCCGATACCCCCCTTCGCCACCTGGTGCCGCCCTTGGCGGTGGTGGTCGGGCTGGGTGGGGTCGGCGCTGTTGCACTGCTCACCATGCCCGGTCTTCCGCCGGTTCGTCCCGGTGTGGTGCGCTGGGTCGATTTCCTGATTCTGCCGCTGGTCGCGGTGGGGGCGGCCCTGGCCTGGCGAGCCCGCACCCGGATCGCCCTGGTCACCACCGTTGGCGTGTCCGGTTTCGCCGTGGCCCTGTGGTTCTATGCCCTCGGCGCCCCCGATGTCGCGCTCACCCAGTTGCTGGTCGAAATCCTGACCGTGGTGATCATGGTGCTGCTGTTGAGCCGCCTGCCGCGCACCTTCCACATCACCGGACGGCGCCGCAATGTCTTCGCCGGCATCACCGGGGTGCTGGTGGGCCTGATCGCGATGCTGGCCACCATGGCCCTGACCGGTCGCCGGGAGATTTCCGAGGTCGGACGGGACCTGCTGGTTCAGAGTTACGAACTCACCGGCGGCACGAATCTGGTCAACGTGATCCTGGTCGACTTCCGGGCGCTGGACACTTTCGGTGAGGCCGTGGTGTTGGGCGTCACCGCGGTGGCCCTGGTGGCGGCTCTGAACGCTCGCGGGTTGCTGCCCTTGCGCCCCAATCCGATCCGGGTGGAGCCCGACAGCGCCATCCGCGACCCGTACGACAACGCGCTGCCGCTACGCACCACCACCAGGTTCCTGGTGCCGGTGCTGCTGGGCCTCAGCGCCTTCTACTATCTGCGCGGCCACAGTGCCCCCGGTGGCGGCTTCATCGCGGCCCTGATCGGCAGCACGGCCCTGGCCCTGATGTACCTGTCGGCCTCGTCGAACCGGGTGCGGGAACTGCGGCTGCCCTACCTGGGTTTCATCGCCGCGGGCACCGTGATCGCGGTCGCGGTCGGTCTGCTCGGTTTGATCGACGGTTCCTTCCTGCGGCCGATGACCACCGAGCTCGGGCCGATCAAACTCAGCACCGCGCTGCTGTTCGACCTCGGGGTGTATCTGAATGTGATCGGGGTGATCCTGGCCGCGATCAGCAAGCTCGGTATCGATGACCACGCCCCTCCGCTGCGGCACGGAACCCCACGCGCCCGCGGCTTCGGCGCCCATCCCGGCAATGAGGTGGGACGCGAATGAGTTTGGCAGCGATCGGCGTCGGCATTCTGGTCGGCGTGGGCGTGGCGATGATCCTGCGTCGCGGTTTGATGCGGGTGATCGTCGGATTCGTGCTGCTCAGCCACGGTGTGAACCTGCTGATCATCACCGCCGGTGGCATCGACCGTCGCGCCGCCGCGCTGGGGGCCGACCTCGACCCGAACACCGTGGCCGACCCCCTGCCCCAGGCCTTCGTGCTGACCGCCATCGTGATCGCCTTCGCGATCACCGTGCTGCTGCTGGTGTTGGCGATCACCGGTGAGGGTGACGACGACACGCTGATCGAACTCGAGGGCCGGGAACTCGAAACCCCGCAGTTGATCCACCCCGACGAGGTCGAGGCCCTCCCCGCACCCGCCCGCGAGCCCGGTGGCCCGGAGCCGACCCACCCGCACCCCTACCTCGACTGGGCCGACGACCGCGATGACACCGACACCGCGGAGGTCGAGCAGTCATGATCGACCCGTCCTTGCTGCCGCTGTATCCCGCGTTGCCGATCCTGTGTGGTGGGCTGCTGATCTGGTTGAACCGCTTCCGGCGGGCCACCCCCGTCCTGCTGTTGGTGCTGCTGGGTGTCAATCTCGTCGCGGGCGGGCTGTTGCTGGCGACCCTGGCCGACGGCACCGTACTGGCCCATCACGTCGGTGGCTGGGGAGCACCCCTGTCGATCACCTTCGTGGCCGACCTCTTCGGCGCGTTGATGGTCACCGCCACCGGGGCCCTGGCCCTGGTCACCTGTTGGTTCGCGGTGGTTTCCGACCAGGCCCGGTACGACTATTTCGCGGCGATGGTGCTGATCCTGGTCGGTGGGGTCAACGGCGCCCTGCTGACCGGTGATCTGTTCAACCTGTTCGTGTTCATCGAGGTGATGTTGCTGCCGTCCTACGCGTTGCTGCTGATGGGACGTCGAGGACGCGGACAGTTGATGCAGGTCACCTCGTCGCGGATCTATGTGACGGTGAACCTGCTCGCCTCCACCCTGCTGCTGGCGGGCATCGGTCTGGTGTACGGGGTCACCGGCACGGTGAATCTCGCCGAGTTGGCGGGGGCGGCGGCCGAATCAGTTCGGGCCGCGCTCGCGATGACCCTGGTGCTGGTGGCGTTGTCGATCAAGGCCGCCCTGTTTCCGGTACACGGCTGGCTGCCGCGCACGTACCCCTTCATGGCCCCGGCGGTTACCGCGCTGTTCTCCGGCCTGCACACCAAGGTGGGCGTGTTCGCCCTCTTCCGGCTGTACGCGGTGGTTTTCGACGGTGACCAGCGCTACGGACTGGTGATGGTGGTGGTTTTCGCCCTGACCATGCTGTTCGGGGTGTTCGGCGCGATCGGGGAACAGGACGCCCGCGGCATCCTGTCGTTCCACATGGTCAGCCAGATCGGCTACATCATGATGGGCCTGGCCCTGCTCACTCCCCTGGGCCTGGCCGCCGGCATCTTCTACCTGCTGCACCACATGTTCGTGAAGGCTTCGCTGTTCCTGTCGATCGGGGCGGTGGAACTGGTGCACGGACGCCACCGGTTGGGCACCGTCACCGGCCTGGCCCGACGAGAACCCGTCCTGGCAGCCACCTTCTTCGTCGCCGCGCTGTCCTTGGGCGGCATTCCCCCGTTCTCCGGATTCGTCGCCAAGCTGACCCTGATCATCGCGGCTCTGGATGCCGGACAGTTGGTCGCGGCGATCGTCGCCATCGTGGTGAGCATCTTCACGATCATGTCGATGCTGAAGATCTGGGGCGCGATGTTCCTCGGCAGCCCGCAGGCCCACACCGAAGCCGGTCGGATCCCGGTGCCGCTGGTGGTGCCGGGTCTGGCGCTGGCCGCGGTGACGGTGGTTCTCGGTCTGGCGGCCGAACCCCTGCTGGCGCTGTGTGAGATCGCCGCCGCCGGGCTGATCGACCCGTCGGGATATGTGCAGGCGGTGAGCCGGACATGAAGTGGCTGACCTGGCCCCTGCGCATCATTGCCTTCGCCTTCTGGTTCTCCGGGCGGCTGATCGCGACCAATGTCGCGGTGGTCAAGGACGTGCTGACCCGCCGGCAACAGTCCTCACCGGTGATCGTGGCCTACCGCACCCGCTGTGACAGCGACCTCGAGGTCTCGCTGCTGACGATCATGATCAGCCTCACCCCGGGCACCTTGATGCTGGCGGTTCGCGACGCCCCGCACGCCCCGGGCGACAACCCGCGCCGGGGCCACAGTGGTTCGCGGCTGTACGTGCACGTGATGTATGCCCGCGACCGGGAACGGGCTCTGACCGACCTGGCCAAGGACGAGGCCATGCTGCTGTGGGCGCTGCGCCCCTCAGGAGGCACCCGATGATCGGAGCACTGATCGCCCTGGCGTTGTTGCTGGCCACCGCGGTGGCGGCGAGCTACCGGATGTTCCGCGGCCCCGACGACGCCCACCGCACCATCGGGTCGGACCTGTTGTTCTTCTCCGTGGTCGGCCTGATCGGTCTGATCGGATTGTTCACCGCCAGCACGGTGGTCTTCGACCTGATCATCATCGCGACCGTGGTCGGCTTCCTGGCCAGCATCTCGCTGGCCCGAGCCCTGACGAATGGGAGGCGATGATGGTCGCCATGCTGAACTCGCTGCCCGACTGGGTGTGGCTGACCGACGTCCCGTGGTGGATGTCGATGGCGGGTCAGGTGCTGATGGTGTTGGGCGCTGGACTGTTCGCGACCTCGGCGCTCGGCATGGTTCGGTTGCCCGATCTGTTCTCCAAGGCCTCCGGGGTCGCCACCGCCTCGGGCCTGGGCATTTCGCTGGTGATCACCGGCGTGTTCCTGCTGGTACCGGGCTGGGCCACGCTGCCGAAGCTGATTGCCGCCGTGGCCCTGCAATTGCTGACCGCTGCGGTCGGCGAGATGTCGATCGCCCGGGCGGCTTATCTGGTCGGCAGCCCGGTGTACTCCCCCACCAAGCAGAATGCTCTGGCCGAAGAGGCCGATCGGGGCGCACCGGATTCGGAACGCCCCGACGACTCCTCGGGTGAGGCCGAACACCACTGAGCAAGTGGCGCCCCGGCGGTCCGCTCATTCCAGGGTGGCGAGCCACTCCTTGGCGATGTCGGCGGCCGGCCGGCCCTCGTCCACACTGCGGGCGTTGAGTTCGATCAGGTCGGTGGGCTTCATCGTCGCGCTGATCTTGTTGATCACCTCGGCCGCCTTCTCGTCGACGTTGTCACTGGCCAGCGGCACCAGGTGCGAGGCGAGGAAGAGGCCGGCGTCGTCCTCCAACGACACCAGGTCATTGGCAGCGATCGTCGGGTCGGCGGTGTAGATGATCGCGATCTGGATGTCGCCGTCCTTCAGGGCCTTGACCGTCAGCGGGCCGCCGCCGTCCTCGATCGGGGTGAACTTCACGTTGACGCCGTACTTCTCGGCCAACCCCTTGGGGCCGTTGGGACGGTTCTCGGCCTCGGAGTTGGCACCCATCGTCATCGGGTCGGTGACCTTGGACAGGTCGGAGATCTTCTCCAACTGCCACTTTTCGGCGAACTGCTTGGTGACGGTGTAGGCGTCCTGGTCGGTGGCCGGCGACTGATCGAGCACCCGCAGCCCCTCGGGCGTGGCGTCCTTCAGTTCGGTGTAGACATCGTCGGACAGGCGGGCTTCGGTGTCCTTCTGCCAGTACTGCAGCAGCGGGCCGGTGTATTCGGGGAAGAGGTCGATCTCACCGTTCTCGATCTCGGGCAGGTAGGCCTCCCGCTGCCCGATCCGGAACTGCCGGTCGACGGTGTAGCCCTCCGCCTCCAGGGCCTGGGCGTAGATCTCGGCGACGATCTCGTTGGAGTAGTAGTCCTGGGAGCCGATCACGATGGTCTCGCCACCACCGCCGCCGCCCCCGTTGTCGCCCCCTTCCAGGGGGTCGGAGCCGGCACACCCGGCCAGCAACAGGGCGCCTGCCAGGCCGATCGCGGCCATTCGGAAGCGGGTCATGATGGATCCTCTCGTGGGGTTCAGGTCGTGGCCGCGACGCGGCCGGGGTCGGCGATCCGGGTGGTCACCAGCCGCTGGACGATCGCCAGCAGCACTTCGAGCAACAGGGCCAGGGCGATCACCACGATGGCCCCGCCGAGCATCGCGGCATAGTCGCGGGATTTCAGTCCGGAGAACAGATACCGCCCCAAACCGTAGTCGGCGATATAGGCCGCCAGGGTGGCAGTGGCAACCACCTGCAGGGTCGCGGCCCGGATCCCGCCCACGATCACCGGCAGGGCCAGCGGTAGTTCGACATCCCAGACCACCTGGCGCGGGCTCATCCCGATCGCCCGGGCGGCCTGGCTGACCGCCGGATCGATCGCCTGCACCCCGGCGTAGGCACCGGCCAGCAGGGACGGCAGGGCGAGCACGATCAGCGCCAGCAGCGGGGCCCGCAGACCGATGCCCAGGGCCAACCCGAACAGGGTCAACAAACCCAGGGTGGGAACGGCGCGGGCGGCGCCGGTCAGCGCCCCGACCCAGCCGGCGCCGCGGCGGGTGTGGCCGATCAGGACACCCACCGGTAGCGCGATCACCCCGGCGGCGGCCACCGTGCCGACGGTCAGCAGCACATGCTGGCCCAACCGGGTGGGAATGCCATTGGTTCCCGACCAGTGCGCCGGGTCGGTCAACCAGGTCAGGGCATCGGCGAGCAGGCTCATGACGCCACCTGCGCATGTGCCGAGGCCCGGGGACGGCGTCGCCACGGGGTGAGGGCCCGGCCGAGCAACAGCAACAGCCCGTCCAGCACCAGGGCGAGCACCACCGTGACGATCACCCCGGTGGCAACCTCGGCGGCGATGCCGCGTTGAAATCCGTCGGTGAGCAGGTTGCCCAGGCTCGGCACCCCGATCAGCGCCCCGATGGTGACCAGGCCGATCGTGGACACCGTCATCACCCGCACCCCCGACAACAGCACCGGGACCGCCAGCGGCAGGTCGACCCGCCAGAAAACACTGCGCGGTGAATAGCCGATCGCGAAGGCGGCATCACGGGTGCGTTTGTCGACCGACCCGAAGGCATCGGCGGCGGTGCGCACCAGCAATGCCACCCCGTACACCGTCAGGGCGGTGATCATGGTCGCCGAGGAGCGCAGCGGGGTGCCGATGATCGCCGGGATGATGATCAGCAGCGGCAGCGCCGGAATCGCGTAGAGCAGGGCGGCCGCGGTCAGCAGTGGGGTTCCGATCAGCGGGCGGCGGAAGGACAACCGGCCGATCGGTACCGCGATCAGGGTGCTCAACACGATCGCCGCCGCGCTCAACACCAGGTGTGCGCGGAGCAGTTCGATCACCCACGGCCAGTTGTACTGCAGCCAGGTCATGGCTCGACCACCCCGACCGGGCGGCCCTGACCGTCCACCGCGACCGACCGGCCGTCGATCTCGCGCACGGTGAGCGTCCGTTCGGCACGGCCGTGACCGACAAAATCGGCGACGAAATCGTCGGCCGGGTCGGCCAGGATGTGGGCGGGTTCGCCCTGTTGGGCGATCCGGCCGCGTTCGCGCAGCACCACCACCTCATCGCCGAGCAGGAAGGCCTCGTCGATGTCGTGGGTGACGAAAACGATGGTTTTGCCGAGGTCGGCCTGCAACCGCACCAGTTCGTCCTGCAGTTCGCGGCGCACGATGGGGTCCACTGCCCCGAAGGGTTCGTCCATCAACAGGATGTTCGGATCGTTGGCCAGGGCCCGGGCCACCCCGACGCGTTGTTGCTGTCCACCGGACAGTTGCGGCGGGTACCGGTGGCCGATCGCCGGGTCCAGGCCGACGCGTTCGAGCAGCCCGGCCGCAGCGGCCCGGGCTTCGCGCCGGGGGGTGCCGTTCAACATCGGGACGGCGGCGACATTGTCGGTGATCGTGCGATGCGGCATCAGGCCGCCGTCCTGCAGGACGTAGCCGATCGAGCGGCGCAATTTGACCGGGTCGACGCTGCCCACGTCGGTGTCGTCGATCAGCACCTGCCCGGAGGTGGGGTCGACCATCCGGTTGACCATCCGCAGCAGGGTGGTCTTACCGCACCCCGACGAGCCGACCAGGGCGACGGTGCGATGGGACGGTACGACGAGCGAGAAATCCTCGACCGCCACGGTGCCGTCGGGGTACGCCTTCGACACCGACCTGAACTCGATCATGGGTTCCCCGCTCCGGCTACCGACTTCTGTGTCTTTCGCCGGAACCTACCATGTCGATCCATTTGTCGACATCTGCGACACCTCAGGCGGCGACGCGAGTGGCCTCCCGCTGGGCGAGGTGACGCTTCGTCGGCCCGCTCAGGCTGACCAGCAGGGCGGCAATCCCGATCGTGAGCAGAATGTGGCCGACACCGGCAATACCGGCGATCGCGGCGCCACCTTCCTGACCGTTGAGCTGCAGCAGTCCGTGCCAGATCATCACTCCGGCGGTGATCACCAGGCCGGCGTTGTAGGTGGCGAAGAAGATGTTGAACGACCGGGAGCCGGCGAACCCCAGGGCGGCTTCGAGGGCCAGGCAGATCAGCATCACCATCATGCCCAGGGCCAGGAAGTGGGTGTGGGTGACCGACAATTGGGTCTTACCGTCGAATCCGTCGTGGGTCAGGGTGCGGTACAACAGGCCGGCGGTGAGGCCGGCGGTGGCGTAGACACAAGCGGCAATCCAGAGCTTTCTCATGTCTGCCAGCTTGCTGCGATTCCCGCCCGGATACATCACCATCGGTGCCGGTTCGGCCCGCACCTGCCGGACGATGCCCGGATCATCCTTTCGGCCGATGGTGCCCTGCCTAGACTGAGGGCTATGGCAACGGCATCGTTCAGTCGCATCACGAAGGTGCTGCTGAACGGGCTCGACGTGATGTTGATCGGCCTGGTCGCGCTGGCCGTGGCAACCGGCGCCGGCGCCGGTAACAGCCCGTGGCTGATGGCCGTTCTGGGCGCCACCTTCCTGACCGTCTACGTGGTCGGCCGGGTGACCATCCGCACCCATGCCGCACCCCTGGACGCCCCGCGCGGTAAGTGGTGGCCCAACGGTGCCTGGATTCTGCTGCTGATCGTGCTCTGGGCCGGGCTGCTGCACACCAGCCCGTCCGGATTGTGGGTGGCTTTCCCGCTGGCTCTGTTGGCGATGCATGCCCTCGGGCCGATCTGGGGTGGCGTCGCGGTCGCGGTCGCCACCACGATGGCCATCGTCCACGGGCTCTGGTCGGCGCCGCAGGTGACCCTGGGAACCGTGCTCGGGCCGCTGCTGGGTTCGGCGGTGGCGGTGACGGTGCTGCTGGGCCTGGAGGGGCTGGCCCGCGAGACCGAGAACCGGCAGCAGTTGCTGGACGAGCTGAGCCGGGCCCGGGGCTGGTTGGCCGAGGCCGAACGCGAACGTGCGGTGCTGGGTGAGCGGGAACGGCTGGCGCGCGAGATTCACGACACCCTCGCCCAGGGCCTGTCGGCGATCGATCTGTTGTTGCGGGCGGCGGGCCCGCAGATCGGCGAGGGGTCGGCACGGGAGTTGGTGGAGCGGGCCGGCGACACCGCCCGGCAGAACCTCACCGAAGCCCGCCGGTTCGTCCATGCCCTGACCCCGGCCGACCTGGAGCACCATCCCCTGCCCGAGGCGATGCGCCGTGCCATCGAGCAGGCCGGCGGCTCGAACGGACTGCACGCCCAGCTACGGATCGTCGGCGAGCCCCGTTGGCTGCCGGTGGTCACCGAGGCCGCGGTGTTGCGGATTCTGCAGTCCGCACTGGCCAATGTGACCCAACATGCCGATGCCACCACGGTGGAGGCCACCCTCACTTACGGCCCGAACGAGGTGAGCTTGGATGTCGTCGACGACGGCATCGGCTTCGACCCCTCCCAGCACAAGCCGGACGGTTTCGGGCTGCGCGGGATCCGTTCCCGGGTCGCCGAATTGGGTGGCCGAGTGGTGGTCGTCTCCGCCCCGGGCGACGGCACCACCGTCGCGGTGACCCTGCCCTACCCCGAGGAGGACCTGTGATCCGGGTGATACTCACCGATGACCACCCCGTGGTGCGAGCCGGGCTGCGGGCCCTGGTCGAGGCCCAGCCCGATATGACGGTGGTGGCCGATTACGACACCTGCGAAGACCTGCTCACCGCGCTGCGGTCGGGCACCACCGCCGACGTTTTGTTGCTGGACCTGCGCTTCGGCGAGGACCGGATGTCCGGCGCCGAAGCCACCGCCGAAATCGTCGCCGACGGCGGCCCCCCGGTGCTGGTGCTGACCACCTACGGCACCGACAACGACATCCTCACTGCGGTCGAGGCGGGCGCCACCGGTTACCTGCTGAAGGACTCCCCCACCGACGAGTTGACCGCCGCGATCCGGGCGGCCGCGGCCGGCGAGGTCACCCTCGGCCCGGCCATTCAGCGTCGGCTGCTCGGCCGGATGCGTCGTCCGACCCTGTCGTTGAGCCTGCGGGAGTTGGAGGTGCTGGAACTGGTCGCCGAAGGGGCTTCCAATGATGCGATCGCGGAGCGGTTGTTCATCTCCCGGGCCACGGTCAAGACCCATCTGGCCCACATCTTCGGCAAGCTGTCGGTCTCCTCGCGCACCGAAGCGGTCGCGGTGGCCCGGCGCCGCGGGCTGTTGTGACCCACGCCCGGACGGCACAATGACTTGGCATGACCTACCCAGGCGCAACACCGAAGACCCGCAGCGTCATTCCGTGGATCGTGGCCGTGGCCGCAGCGGTGGTGGGAGTTCTGCTGGGCCTCGCCGTCGGCTGGCTGGTTTTCGCCGGTAATTCCACGGCCGATCGGCAACCCGCCGCGACCGATGACGTCGACGCCCGCATGACCTGTCGGATGTTGGACCGCGTCCCCGAGAACTGGGCCGACCGGATCACCGACCTCAGCCAACCCAACTACTTCCGGATGCAATCCACCTCGACGATGGCCATGGCTGCGGCCCGCAGCGACCCGAAGTTCACCGACATGGGCAAGCATGGTGAAGCGATCTCCGAGGGCATCAACCGAATGAAACTCGAGGTGGCCGCGAAGGGGATGGCCGACCTGCGCCGGGAATGTGAGAAGTTCGGCTTCAGCTGATCAGCCGAAGAACTCCTCCAGCACCAGGGCGATCCCGTCGTCGTCGTGGGAGGCCGTCACCCGGTCGGCGGCGGCCTTCACGTCGTCGTGGGCGTTGCCCATCGCCACCCCGAGCCCGGCCGCGCGCAACATCGCCAGGTCGTTGTGCGCATCACCGAACACGATCGACTGTTCGATCGGGATGTCGTAGTAGTCGCAGTAGGCCTGCAGGGAGCCGCCCTTGGTGGCCTCGGGCATCGACACCTCACAGTAGATCGGGGCGCTGCGGGTGATCGCGAGCCGATCCCCGAACTCGTCGAGCAGGGCCTGTTCGGTCATTACGGTGTCATCGGCCGACCCGACGAAGAGCAGTTTGTGCATCGGCTCGTCCACCTCGTTCAGGTCGGGAATCACCTCGGGAGTCATCAGGTTGCCCTCGATCTCCTGCCGCACCAGCAAACCGTTCGGGTCGTCGGCGATCAGCCGGTCGTCCACGCAGGCCATCCGGGAACCGGGCCGGTGGTGGGCGAAGCGCAGTACCTCGCGGGCCGTTTCGGCCGGCATCCGGTGATCGACGAAAACCTCGTCGTCACTGGTGCGCGCGATCGCCCCGTTGTACCCCGACAGGGCCAGAGGTGTGGTCAACCCGCCACGTTCGACCTGACCGCGGATGCCGCTGATCGGCCGTCCGGACGAAATCATCACGTGGGCACCGGCGGCCCGGGCACGAGCGATCCATTCCACCGTGCTCGGCAACACCACCTTGCGGCTGCTCAGCAGCGTCCCGTCGATGTCGATGGCAACTGCACGGTACGGCAGATCGGGCACTGAATTACTCCTCGGGTCGGTTCGACAACTTGCTCATGATCGGCAGCAACTGCATCCACCATTGCTCCACCGGGCGGCGCTTCGGCCAGTCGACCATGTCGTCCATCGCCTTGAACGATACGTAGTGGCGCAGTCCTTCCGGGCCCTCGGCGGCGAAACATGCCTCGTGGGCGCCGGCGGCGAACTGGCGGTCGAGTTCGTCGAGCCCCTTGGCGGCATAGCGGATCGCGGCGACCCGGTCGAAGGGGCTCGGCGTGCCGCCCTGCTGGACGTGGCCGAGGATCGCCTGGCGGACATCGAAGTTCTCGCCGCCCTCGGCCTCGAACAGCCGGCGCAGGAAGTCGGTGGTGTAGTACTCGTTGGCCTCTTCGTTGCGCACCGCCAGATAGAAACGGCGGCCCTTGGCGAAGGATTCGCGCATCGCGGCCACATCACGTTCCAGGTCCGCGATGCTGAACGGCACCTCGTTGAGGTACACCCGTTCGGCGCCGGCCGCCACCCCGCTGGCCAGCGCCAGGAAGCCGCAGTAGCGACCCATCGTCTCCACCACGAAACACCGCTGCGAGGCGATCGCCGACTGTTTCAGCCGATCGATCAACATCACGTCCATGTTCAACGCGGTATCGGCACCCACCGACATCGAGGCCCCGGGCAGGTTGTTGTCGATGCTGGCCGGCAGGGTGACGATCGGAATGTTGAACGCCGGGTAGAGCTTGCGCGATTCCCACAGCCGGTGCACGGCCTCATAGGCGCTGAACCCGCCGATCACGAGCAGGCCGTCGATTTCGTGACGTTCGATGGCCCGGCCGATCAGGTACAACTGCTCGTCCACCGGCACCTCGCGGCGGGTGCCGAGTTCGGCACCGCCGGTGCCCTCCCAGCCCTCGACCTCACCCCAGGTGACCGGTTCGACCCGGTCGTCGGCCAGGCCGGGGAAGCCGCCCCGGATGGCGAGCATCGTGTGGCCCCGGTTCAGACCCAACCGGACGGCGGCCTTGGCGGCGCTGTTCATGCCCGGGGCCAGACCACCGGCGTGCATGATGCCGATCCGTCGGCCCCGCTCCAGGTCCTGAGCGCTGGGTTGGGCCTCGGTGATCTCGTCCATGATCCGGACGAGTTCGCCGAAGCTGGCCGAGCGGCCCTCCATCGCCTGTTCGTAGTCGCCGGCCTTGACCCGGTCGGCGACCCGGCGGGTGGCCGCCACGGCGTCCATCAGGTCCATCCGCTGCACCCGGTTCGACCGCACCCCGAGTACCTGGGGTGCACTGTCGGACTTGGCCGCGAGCACCTCGTCCACGGCCGCCACACCCAGCATCGTGGCCATCCACCGGTCATAGGCGCTGGGGGTTCCGCCGCGTTGGACGTGACCGAGGATGGTGATCCGGGCGTCCTCACCGAGCCGCTCGCGCAACGCGTCCTTGACCCGCTGGGAGGTGATCGGCTCGCCGTGGCGATCCTTGGCTCCCTCGGCGACCACGATGATCGAGTCGCGCCGGCCGGCCGCCCGGCCGCGGCGCAGCATCTCCGACATCTGGTCCTCCCAGCCGTCGGCGGGCGGACGTTCCGGGATCAGCGCGTAGTCGGCTCCACCGGCCAGGGCAGCGGTCAGGGCCAGGTAACCGCAGCGGCGTCCCATCACCTCGACCACGAAGCTGCGCTGATGGCTGGCCGCGGTGGACGAGATCGCGTCGATCGCCTCGGTGATCCGGTGCAGGGCCGAGTCGGTGCCGATCGTCATGTCGGTGCCGACCATGTCGTTGTCGATCGAGCCGATCAGCCCGGCGATGAACAGTGACCGGTGTTCCTCGACCTGGTCGGTGGTCAGTTCCCCGGCCTCGACCAACTCGTCCAACAGCCCCGGCCATTCCTGACGGAACTCGTTCGCCCCGGCCAACGACCCGTCCCCACCGATCACGATCAGCCGGTCGATGCCGTGCTGCACCAGGTTGCGGGCGGCCTTGCGCAGACCGGAGCGTTCCCGGAACTCGTCGCAGCGGGCGGTGCCGATCACGGTGCCCCCGCGGTGCAGAATCGAGCCGACGTCGTCCCAACTCATCGGCACGATGCCGCTGCCGTCGACCGCACCCTGCCAGCCCTCGCGAATCGCATAGACCTCCGCGCCGGCGTGCAGGCCGGCCCGGACGATGGCCCGTACCGCGGCGTTCATCCCCTGGGCGTCACCGCCGCTGGTCAGCACACCGATACGGATCTTGCGGTCGGAGGATTCGGACATCGCGACACTTCCTTGAATCGGGCGGCTGGCGCGTGGGGTGACCCGGCCGGGATTCAGTCTAGGGACGGCGCTCGCCACTTTCGGGGCCGGGGCCGCCCAACAGTTCGCGGATGGCCGCCAGGTGGGCCTCGAAGTCACGCGGCGCGGGCAGGTCGCTGCTGTCGTGCCAGCGCACGATGCCCTCGGCGTCGATCAGGAAGGACACCCGTCCGGCACAGCCCAGAGTTTCGTCGAAAGCCCCGAAGTCGGAGGCGATCCGGCCGTGCGGCCAATGGTCGGTGAGCAGTGTCAGGCCCAGTTCCTCCTGCTCGTCGAAGACCCGCAGGGTGAACATGGTGTCGGTCGAGATCGCCACCGTCCGGCATCCCAGGGCTTCGATCCGTTCGCGCCGCTCCCCCAGGGCGCGCACCTCCCCGGTGCACACCGAGGTGAAGGCGTAGGGGAAGAACACCAGCAGCAGCGGCGTTCCCCGCAACCCGGCCGAACTGACCGGTTGCCCGAATTGGTTGCGCGTGGTGAAGGCGGGTGCCGGCGCCCCGACCGGGATACTCACCGGCGAGAGGACTTCGGCCGAACCAACTTGCTGGCGGCCCAGTCCGACGACACCGCTGCCGTCGAGGTGAGCGCCAGCCCCGCGGTGATGGCGGCCTCGGCCACATCGGCGGGATCGACATAGCCGGAACGTCCCACCTTGGGAGTCATCAACCAGATCACTCCCTGGTCCGACAGGTCGGTGAGCGAATCCACCATCCCGTCGATCAGGTCACCATCGTCGTCGCGCCACCACAGCAGCACCATGTCGACGGCTTCCACCGCGTCCTCGATCATGTCCGCATCGATGGCGTCCTCAATTTCGGCGCGCAGATCCTCGTCCACGTCACCATCCCAGCCGAGCTCCTGCACGACCAGACCGGCTTTCACCCCGAGTCTGTCGGTTACGCCAGCCACTTCCCCTCCACAACCTGTTATGGCACCCGTAGGCTCCTGTTGCGAACAGACTGCCAGATCACATGCATTTACGTGAAGCCTCAGCCGCGTAAGGTGGTCTCCGACTCGCCTCGGCCAGACACAATTCGGTCGAGGGTTCAGTGGAGAGGACGCAAACACATGGCGACACCCGGGGAGTTCCCGCCGATCTCGGCCCAGGGCTTCTACAGCCAGATTCCCGATATCGATCCTGACGAGACCCACGAGTGGCTCGAATCCTTCGATGCAATGCTTGACGAACGTGGTCAACACCGGGCCCGGTACGTGATGCTGCAATTGATGGCAAGAGCCCGCCAACGTCAGGTGGGGCTGCCCACCTTCCGCAGCAGCGATTACATCAATACGATCGCGCCCGAGGACGAACCCTGGTTCCCCGGCGACGAGGACATCGAGCGCCGGTTCCGTCGGGCGATCCGCTGGAATGCCGCGGTGATGGTGTCGAAGGCCAACCGCAAGGGCCTCGAGGTCGGTGGCCACATCGCCACCTATCAGAGCGCGGCCTCGCTGTACGAGGTCGGCTACAACCACTTCTTCCGGGGCAAGGACTCCCCCGGTGGCGGTGACCACATCTTCGTCCAGGGCCACGCCGCACCCGGCATCTACGCCCGTTCGTACCTGCTCGGCCGGCTCACCGCCGCCGATCTGGACGGCTTCCGCCAGGAGAAGACCCACCAGCCCAACGCCCTGTCGTCCTACCCCCACCCCCGGTCGATGCCGGACTTCTGGGAGTTCCCGACCGTGTCGATGGGTATCGGCCCGCTGAACGCGATCTACCAGGCCCGGTTCAACCGCTACCTGCACAACCGCCGGATCAAGGACACCTCCGACCAGCACGTCTGGGCCTTCCTCGGCGACGGTGAGATGGGTGAGCCGGAGTCGCTCGGTGCGATCGGCGTCGCGGCCCGTGAGGAACTCGACAACCTCACCTTCGTGATCAACTGCAACCTGCAGCAGCTCGACGGCCCGGTGCGCGGCAACGGCAAGGTCGTCCAGGAGCTCGAGTCGTTCTTCCTGGGCGCGGGCTGGAATGTGATCAAGGTGCTGTGGGGCCGCGAATGGGACCCGTTGTTGGCCGCCGACAGCCACGGCGCGCTGCTGAACAAGATGAACACCACCCCCGACGGGCAGTTCCAGACCTACTCGGTCGAGGGTGGCGACTACATTCGTGAGCACTTCTTCGACAGCCACCGGTTGCGTCAGTTGGTGGCCAACCACACCGATGAAGACCTCACCAAGTTGTCCCGCGGTGGCCACGACTACCGGAAGGTCTACGCCGCCTACAAGGCCGCCAAGGAACACGTCGGCCAGCCGACGGTGATCCTGGCCCAGACGGTGAAGGGGTGGACGATCGATGCCCTCGAGGCGCGCAATGCCACCCACCAGATGAAGAAGCTCACCGTCAAGGACCTCAAGGCCTTCCGCGACCGGATCCACATCCCGATCTCGGACAAGGAACTCGAGGACGCCAACAACCCGCCGTACTACCACCCCGGCGACGACTCCGAAGAGATCCAGTACCTCAAGGAGCGTCGTCGCAAGCTCGGCGGCTACGTGCCGATCCGCAAGGTCAAGCCCCGCAAGATCTCGCTGCCCGGGCCGAAGGTGTACGAGGAACTCACCAAGCCGTCCGGGGAACACACGGTGGCCACCACCCAGGCCTTCGTGCGGCTGCTGCGCGACCTGATGCGCGACGAGAAGATCGGCGACCGGATCGTTCCGATCGCCCCCGACGAGTTCCGCACCTTCGGGATGGACTCGATGTTCCCGACCGCGAAGATCTACAACCCGCAGGGCCAGACCTACGAGGGCATCGACCGCAAGCTGCTGCTGCAGTGGAAGGAAGCCGTCGACGGTCAGTTGCTGCACGAGGGCATCTCCGAGGCCGGTGGCCTGGGGTCCTTCACCGCGGCGGGCAGCTCGTACGCCACCCACGGTGAGCCGATGATCCCGGTGTTCATCTTCTACTCGATGTTCGGCTTCCAGCGGGTCGGCGACTTCATCTGGGCGGCCGCCGACCAGTTGGCCCGCGGCTTCCTGATCGGCGCCACCGCCGGCCGCACCACCCTGACCGGTGAGGGTCTGCAGCACGCCGACGGGCATTCCCCGTTGATCGCCTCGACCAACCCGGCCGTGGTGCACTACGACCCGGGCTATGCCTACGAGATCGGCTACATCATCGAGGACGGTCTGCGCCGGATGTACGGCCACGACAACCCCGACCACCCCAACGGCGAGAACATCATCTACTACCTGACGATGTACAACGAGCCGGTCGCCCAGCCGATCCCGGGCGACGACGTGGACGTCGAGGGCATCCTCAAGGGCATCCACCTGGTCGGCCCGCACCGCAACGACGGCAATGCCAAGGCCCAGTTGTTGGCCTCGGGTGTCGCCCTGCCCTGGGCGCACAAGGCCCAGAAGATGCTGGCCGAGGAATGGCATGTCGACGCCCAGGTGTGGTCGGTGACGAGCTGGAACGAACTGAACCGCGATGCCCTGGCCGCCGACCAGTGGAACTTCGACAACCCGGGTGAGGAACCCAAGGTGCCGTACGTGACCAGCAAGCTGGCCGGCACCGAGGGTCCGGCCGTGGCGGTCAGCGACTACATGCGTTCGGTACAGGACCAGATCCGTGGCTACGTACCCAACGAATGGACCTCGCTGGGTACCGACGGGTTCGGCTTCGCCGACACCCGCGCGGGTGCTCGCCGGTTCTTCCAGGTCGACGCCGAGTCGATCGTGGTCGCCACCTTGGCCCAGTTGGAGAAGACCGGCCAGTACCGCGCCGGGGCGGCCAAGGAAGCCTACGAGAAGTACCGGGTGGACGACCCGACCGCCACCCGTGGCGTGAAGCAGGAGGGCGCCGGCGCCTGAGGCTCAGCCCCCGGCAATCCAATCCAGCAGGGTGCCCGCCGACCAGGTCGTGATGATCCGGTCGGCGGGTATTCCCATTTCCTGGGCCCGGGCGCAGCCGTAGTGGAAGAACTCGAGCTGCCCCGGGGCGTGGGCGTCGGTGTTGATCGCGAACAGGCAGCCCATCTCGGCGGCCAATCGCAACAACTCGTCGGGCGGATCGCAGCGTTCCGGACGGGAGTTGATCTCCACCGCGACGTCGAACTGCCGGCAGGCCTCGAAGACCACCTCGGCATCGAATACCGACGGTGGACGCAGCCCGCGTTCGCCCTCGACCAGCCGTCCGGTGCAGTGGCCGAGCACATTGGTGCGTGGGTTGGCGATCGCGCGCACCATGCGGTGGGTCATCGACTCGGCGTCGGCACGCAGGTGGGAGTGCACCGAGGCGACCACCACGTCCAGGTCGGCCAGCAGTTCCGGATCCTGGTCGAGGCTGCCATCGGCGCGGATGTCGGCCTCGATCCCACGCAGAATCCGGATCTCGCCGTCCCGGTCGGCTGCCAGGGCCTCGATCTCGGCCAACTGGGCTCGCAACCGCTCGGCGCTGAGACCGTTGGCGACCCGCAGCCGCGGTGAGTGGTCGGTGATCGCCAGCCATTCATGGCCGAGCGCCTCGGCACAGGCCACCATCTCGGCCATCGATGCGCTGCCGTCCGACCAGGTGGTGTGCAGATGCAGGTCACCTCGCTGGGCCGATCGCAAGGCGGCTCCCCCGCTGGTGAGCGGTTCGGCGCCGGCGGCCCGCAGTTCTGCCAAGGTGGCGGGCACCTCACCGGCCAACGCGGCCGCGATCACCTTGCCGGTGCTCGGCCCGACCCCAGCCAGATCCCGCCAATCCCGCGCCAGAAGGTCGCGCAGTTCAGCCTCCGACAGTCCGGCGACCACGTCGGCGGCCCGCCGGTAGGCGATCGCCCGGCGGGAGTCGGCCCGGGCCCGGTCGAGCCAGTAGGCGACCTCCCGCAGGGCTGCAACGGCATCCACAAGCTCAGGTCTAGCACGCCCGCACCCATCGATCGCCCGGAAGGTCTAGGCTGCCGCCCATGACTCCCGATGATGCCGCCGGCCGGGCCGGGCTGCCGTCCGCCCGCACCCGGGCGGCGATCAGCCGACGGCTCAGCGCGGTGACCGGGCAGATCAGCACCGCCACGATGGCCGAGATGGAGGCCCGGCACAGTTGGTTCGGCGCACTGTCGGCCAACGCCCGCTCCCAGGTCGGGCTGGTCGCCCAGAGCGGTATCGACGGGTTCGTGCAGTGGTTCCGCGACCCGTCCCAGTTCACCAGCGCGGTGATCTTCGGTGCCGCCCCGCGCGGGCTGACCCGGCAGGTGACCCTGCACCAAACCGTGGAACTGGTGCGCACCACGATCGACGTGGTCGAGACCCAGATCCAGCAGTTGATGCCCCGTGGCGACCGCCAGGCCCTGCAGCACGCGATCGTGCGCTACTCGCGCGAGGTCGCCTTCGCCGCCGCCGAGGTGTACGCCCGCGCTGCCGAGATTCGCGGCACCTGGGACGCCCGGATGGAAGCCCTGGTGGTCGACGCGGTGATCCGCGGCGAAACCGACGAGACGGTGCTGTCACGTGCTTCCACGATGGGCTGGAGTTCGGACAACCCGCTCACCGTGGTGATGGGCACCGCCCCGGAATCCAACCCGATCGTGGTCGCCGACGAACTGCGCCGGAGGGCCCGCAAGAAGGGCATGGACGTGCTGGCCGCGCTGCACGGCGACCGGTTGGTGGTGGTGCTGGGCTCGCCCGACTTCGACAGCGAACACCACGCGGTGGAGCGGATCGCCGAACTGGCTGACCATTTCGACCCCGGCCCGGTGGTGGTCGGCCCGGTGGTGGAACACCTGATGGAAGCCAATCGCAGCGCCCGCTCGGCCCTCGCCGGGATCCGGGCCGCGGTCGCCTGGCCCGACGCGCCCCGTCCCGTCGGTGCCAGCGACCTGTTCCCCGAACGGGCCCTGAACGGCGACGGACACGCCCGCCGGGCCCTGGCCCAGCGGGTGCACGCCCCGCTGGTGGCAGCCGGGAACAACCTGCTGGAAACCCTGACCAGCTTCTTCGCCCACGGCTCCTCGATCGAGGCCACCGCCCGGGAGTTGTTCGTCCACGCCAATACCGTGCGCTACCGCCTGCGCCGCATTCAGGACGAGACCGGTTACTCCCCCACCGACGCACGCGACGCCTATGCCCTGCGGCTGGGGCTCACCCTGGGTCCACTGCTGGGTCCGTTGTAGGACTCTCACAAAATCCATCTGATCTTTTGGTCGCCTTACCGCACGCCTCGATGCCTCGCGAGGGTGAAGAGTAGGGCTCGTGCTTGCAATCGTTGCGCCCGGACAGGGCTCCCAGACTCCCGGATTCCTGACCCCCTGGCTGGAATTGCCCAGCTTCGCCGACCGACTGCAGTGGTTGTCGGCCGTCAGCGGGATGGATCTGGTGCACTACGGCACCGAGGCCGACGCCGACACCATCCGGGACACCGCCGTGGCCCAGCCGCTGCTGGTGGCCGCCGGCCTGCTCAGCGCCCTGGAGCTGTTCCCCCACCCGGCGGATGCCTTCGGCCTGATCGGGGTCACCGCCGGCCACTCCGTCGGTGAGATCACCGCAGCCGCTGCGGTCGGCGTGTTCAGCGCCGAGGCCGCGATGGTGCTGGTGCGCGAACGCGGCCGGGCGATGGCCGAGGCCTCCGCCGTCCAGCCGACCTCGATGACCGCGGTGGTGGGCGGCAAGCCCGACGAGGTGATGGCCGCCATCGAGGCCGCCGGACTCACCGCGGCCAACAACAACGGCACGGGTCAGATCGTGGCGGCCGGCACCGTGGCGCAGTTGGAGCAACTCGCCGCCAACCCGCCGGCCCGCACCCGCCTGGTGCCGCTGAGCGTGGCCGGCGCCTTCCACACCGTGCACATGGAGCCCGCGGTCTCACACCTGGGGTCGCTGGCCAAGTCGGTGTCCACCCACGACCCGCGCACCCGCCTGCTGTCCAACCGAGACGGCCTGGTGGTGGCTCACGGCCCCGAGATGGTCAAGCGGATCGTCGGCCAGGTCGCGCACCCGGTGCGCTGGGACCTGTGCATGCAGACGATGGCCGACCTGGGTGTCACCGGCCTGATGGAGGTCACCCCGGCCGGCACCCTGACCGGTATCGCCAAGCGCAACCTCAAGGGCGTCGAACTGTTCAACCTGAACACCCCCGATGACCTCGAGGGTGCCCGCGACTTCGTCCAGCGGCATGCCGAACCGGCCAACAACGGTGGCCCCAGCCAAGCCCTGAACCCGACCTGGCAGTTGATCGTGGCCCCGGCCAAGGGCAGCTTCACCCGCTCCGCCGAAACCGATGAGGGCGCCCTGCTGCCGGAACTGGCCACCATCGGCGCGGTCGCCAACCTGCGCGAGGAAATCCCGGTCACCGCCCCGCACGGCGGCCAGATCGTGGAATGGCTCGTCGAGGACGGCGACCCGGTCGCCCCCGGCCAGCCGCTGCTGCGCCTGCAACCCTTCGCCGAATCCACCGACGCCACCGAGGTGACCCCGTGACCACCATCAAGTCCTCCGAAGGTTCTCCGTTCGCCCGGGTGCTGGGCGTCGGGTCGTACACCCCCAGCCGGGTCGTCGACAACGCCGAGGTGTGCACCTGGATCGACTCCTCCGACGAGTGGATCCGCACCCGATCGGGAATCAGCGAGCGACGCTGGGCCACCGACGAAGAGACCGTCGCGATGATGGGCACCGCCGCGGCCGAGAAGGCCCTGCAACATGCCGGCATCGCCGCCGACCAGATCGATGCGGTGATCGTGGCGACCGTCTCGCACTTCCACCAGACCCCCGGCATCGCCCCGAAGATCGCTCTCGACGTCGGTGCGGTCGGCGCCCCGGCCTACGACATCTCCGCGGCCTGCGCCGGCTTCTGCTACGCGATCGCCCAGGCCGATGCCCTGGTGCGCAGCGGGGCGGCCACCCACGTCCTGGCGATCGGGGTGGAACGACTCAGCGACCTGACCAACAAGAGCGACCGCTCCACCGCCTTCATCTTCGCCGACGGCGCCGGAGCCGCGGTCGTCGGCCCCAGTGACACCCCCGGCATCGGCCCGGTGGTGTGGGGCTCGGATGCCGCCCGCGGCTACCTGATCTACCAGTCGGAGGAATGGGGCGACGCCCTCAAGTCGGGTGAACACCCCACCTTCGTGATGGACGGCAATCCCGTGTTCAAGTGGGCCGCCTTCGAACTGTCCAAGAAGGCCGGTGAGGCCCTCGAGAAGGCCGGGATCACCGCCGAGGAACTCGACGTGTTCGTCCCCCACCAGGCCAACGGCCGGATCACCGATGCGATGAAGCGCTCGATGGGGCTCACCGATCGCACCGTGATTTCGCAGAACATCGCCCACTGCGGCAACTCGTCGGCCGCCTCCATCCCCGCGGGCATCGATGCCCTGTACGCCGATGGTGCGGTGCACACCGGGCAGACCTGCCTGATCATCGGCTTCGGTGCCGGACTGGTGTATGCCGGTCAGGTCATCGTGCTTCCCTGATTTCCCCAAGAACTCCACCCAACACAAGAAGGAGAAACCCCATGGCCACCACTGAACAGATCCGCGCCGACCTGGCCGACATCGTCAACGAGGTTGTCGGTCTGCCGCAGGACGACATCCAGCTCGACAAGAGCTTCACCGACGACCTGGACGTCGACTCGCTGTCGATGGTCGAGATCATCTACGCCGCCGAGGACAAGTTCGGCGTGTCGATCCCCGACGAGGAGGCCAAGAACCTCAAGACCGTCGGTGACGCCGTCGCCTACATCGAGCGCGCCTCCGCCTGAGGTCGTCGACGCCCCGCCGACATCGTGCGGCGGGGCACCACCAGCCCCACCAGCAGGAGAGATCAATGACGTTGCGAACCGTGGTTATCACCGGTCTGGGTGCCACCACCCCGCTCGGCGGCGACGTGCCGACCACTTGGCAGGCCCTGCTGGCGGGTACCAGCGGCGTGGCCCGGCTGACCCAGGACTGGGCCGCCGAGTTGCCCTCCCAGATCGCCGCCGAGGTGGCGGTTGATCCCACCGAGATTCTCGACCGGGTGGTTGCCCGCCGGCTCGACCGCGCCTCCCAACTGGGTGTCGTCGCGGCGACCGAGGCCTGGACCGATGCCGGTCTGGACGAGGCCGAACTCGATCACCACCGGCTCGCGGTCAGCATCGGCACCGGTATCGGCGGTTTGCAGACGCTGATCAGCAACTGGGACACCCTGCGCGAGAAGGGTCACCGTCGGGTCTCCCCGATGGCGATCCCGATGCTGATGGCCAATGCCGCCGCAGCCAATGTCGGCCTGCGGATCGGCGCCAAGGCCGGGGTGCACACCCCGGTGTCGGCCTGCGCCTCCAGCAACGAGGCGATCACCCAGGGCCTGGACCTGATCCGGCTGAACCGCGCCGATGTGGTCGTGGTCGGCGGCACCGAGGGTGTGGTGCATCCGCTGCCGCTGGCCGCTTTCGCCCAGATGCAGGCCCTGAGCCGGCGCAACGACGAACCCGAGCGCGCCTCGCGTCCCTGGGATGTCGACCGGGACGGCTTCGTGCTCGGTGAGGGCGCCGCGATCATGGTGCTGGAATCGCTGGAACACGCCCAGGCCCGTGGCGCCAAGATCTACGGCACCCTGGCCGGTGCCGGCATCACCGCCGACTCCCACGACATGGTGCAGCCCGAACCCGAGGGCAGCGGCCAGTCCGAGGCGATGCTCAAGGCGCTACGCGATTCCGGCCTCAGCGCCGGCGACATCGTGCACGTCAACGCACACGCCACTTCCACCCCGCAGGGTGACGTCACCGAGGCCGGTTCGATCCGCAATGCCCTCGGCCAGGACACCGCTGCCATCGTCAACGGCACCAAGTCGATGACCGGGCACCTGCTCGGTGCGGCCGGGGCGATGGAATCGTTGGCCACCATCCTCGCCCTGCACGAGCGCAAGGTGCCGCCGACGATCAACCTGGAGAACCCGGAACCGGATCTGGGCATCGACATCGCCACCGAGGTGCGCGAACTGCCCGAGGGTGATCTCGCCGCCATCAACAACTCCTTCGGATTCGGCGGACACAACGTCGCGGTCGCCATCTCCAACGCCCACCAGACCCCGGAGAACTGAGATGACTGCCCCCACTGCCACCAAGCCGCCTCGCGAAAGCGATCCGCGCAACCCCAACCTGCGCCTGGCCGCCCTCTTCGACGAGGGATCGGTCGAGTTGATCTCCCCCGACGACGGTTCGGGCATGCTCGCCGCCGTCGGCACGATCAACGGCTCGAAGGCCGTGTCGTTCTGCTCCGACGCCACCGTGATGGGTGGAGCGATGGGCATCGACGGCTGCCAGGTCGTCGTGGACGCCTACGAGCGCGCGATTGCCGACCGGATTCCGATCATCGGCATCTGGCATTCGGGTGGGGCCCGGCTGGCCGAGGGGGTGCTCTCCCTGGACGGGGTGGGCAAGATCTTCCACGCGATGACCCAGGCCTCCGGCAAGGTGCCGCAGCTCTCGATCGTGCTCGGTGCCGCCGCCGGTGGCGCCGCCTACGGCCCGGCCCTGACCGACATGGTGATCCTGGCCCCGAAGGGCCGGATCTTCGTCACCGGCCCCGATGTGGTGCGCTCGGTGACCGGTGAGGACGTCGACATGCTGCGCCTGGGCGGGCCCGACACCCACGGCCGCCGTTCCGGTGTGGTGCACATCGTCGCCGAGGACGAGGCCGACGCGCTGGCCCGGGGCCGGACGCTGATCTCGCTGCTGGCCGATCAGGGCCGCGTCGGCGAGGTCACCGACACCGACCTGGCCAAGCTGCTGCCCGAGTCGCCCAAGCGTGCCTACGACGTACACCCGGTGATCGACGGGGTGCTCGACGAGGGCACCATGATCGAACTGCATGCCCGGTGGGCGCCGAATATCGTGATCGCCCTGGGGCGTCTCGGCGGACGCACGGTCGGCGTAATCGCCAACAACCCGCTGCGGTTGGGTGGCTGCCTCGACTCGTTGAGTGCGGAGAAGGCCGCCCGGTTCGTCCGGATGTGTGACGCCTTCGGGGTGCCGTTGGTGGTGTTGGTCGACGTACCGGGTTACCTGCCCGGGGTCGGCCAGGAGTGGGACGGCGTGGTGCGTCGCGGCGCGAAACTGCTGCACGCCTTCTCCGAGGCCACCGTCCCCCGGGTCACCCTGGTCACCCGCAAGTCCTACGGCGGCGCCTACATCGCGATGAACGCCCGTTCGCTGGGAGCCACCAGGGTGTTCGCCTGGCCCGGTGCGGAGATCGCGGTGATGGGTCCGGTGGCCGCGGTGCGGATTCTGCATCGCCGCAAGCTGGCCGCAGCCCCCGAGGATCAGCGTCCGGCCCTGGAGGCCCAGTTGGCCGCCGAACACGAGCGGATCGCCGGCGGCGTCGAGAAGGCCGTCGAGATCGGTGTGGTGGACGAGATGATCGAACCGACCGTCACCCGCAGCGCCCTGGCAGCAGCGATTCGCGACGCCGACCACGGGGTGCGCGGCGCGCATACGAACATCCCCCTCTGACCGATCCCAGCTTGGTAACGCAACGAGCGGAAGGACCCGCTGGGGCGCTACCCTGTTGCGGTTGATTCTTCGATTGGAGCCTTTTCGTGTCGAACCCTTACGGCAGCAACGACCCTTACGGTCAGCAGAGCGGCAACGACCCCTACGGTCAGCCGGGCCAGCCGGGTCAGCCGGGTCAGTACGGCCAGGGGCAGTACGGCCAGCCCGGCACCGATCCCCAGCAGCAGCACGACCTGTACGGGCAGATGACCGGTTACACCTCGGCCGGCTCCTCGCAGTCGGCCCCCGAAGCCGATCCCTACGGTTCGCCGGTGGCGGCCTCCAACCCGTACGAATCCAGCCCCTACGGCGCCTACGGTGACACCACCACGGCCACGGCTCCCAAGTCGGGTCTGCTGGGCACCCTGGCGCTGATCATCGGCGGCCTGGGTGTGCTGCTGTCGCTGATCATGGCCATCGTCGGCGGCAACGCCTACACCACGATGGTCGATCAACTGGGTACCACCGACATCCCGGACAACCCGCCGGCCGCCCTGCAGGGTGAGTACGCGACCTTCGGGCTGACCTTCATGGTCTACCTGTTCAGCGGTCTGCCGATTCTGGCCGGCCTGATCATGGGCATCATCGCGATCGCCACCAAGCGGGGACGGACCTTCGGCATCATCGCCACGATTCTGGGCATCCTCGGCCCGATCATCGTGTTCGTCATCTTCTTCCTGATCGCCGGGCCCGCGGCCATCTCCAACACCCCGGGCTGATCTGCTTCACCAAGAAGTGCCCCCGTCCATCGCGGTCGGGGGCACTTCTGGTTTCGGCCGATGCGGTGTGTTCAGCCCACGTGCAACCAGCGCACCGGGGTGTCCTCCCCCGCGTGCCGGAAAGCCTCCAACTCGTCGTCCCAGGGTGTGCCGAGCAACTCGTCGAGGGCTTCGGTGATCGGACGGTCGGCCAGGGTCGCCTGCAGCACCGCCTGCTTCAACCGCAACTCGGGCACCAGGATGTCGCCGTGCAGGCCGGTGGTGGCGTGGAAGACCCCCAGTGCCGGGGTGTAGCTGTAACGGCTGCCTTCACTGCCGGCGGTGGGTTCCTCGGTGACCTCGAAGCGCAGCTTCTGCCAGCCCTTCAGCGAGCTCGCGATGGCCGCGGCGGTACCGACCGGGCCGGTCCACGACCATTCGGTGCGGTGGGTTCCGGGAATCACCGGCTGGGCCGTCCACTGCCAGGAGACGGGTACGCCAAGAACGCCGGACACGGCCCACTCGACGTGGGGGCGCAATGCCGACGGGGCGGAGTGGATGTACACGACACCACGAGTATTCATCTGCGTTCCCTCCTTCGGCACCGAGGCGTGCCTTCCCCGACAACCTCGACTGGTGGGAGAGAACATGTCCATTGTGCCCCACCGGGCACCCAGTTAACAATGGGCCCCATCAGGCACATTGTTAACAACGTCCCCAGGTAACAACGTCCCTAGGCCTCCTCGACTCTCGCCACCTTCCCCGCGGCCTCCGGACCCTCGGTCAACAAGACCTCGAACCCGTCCGCGTCCAGAATCGGCCGGCCCAGTTGCACCGCCTTGTCGTACTTCGACCCGGGCGAATCGCCGACCACCACGAAATCGGTCTTCTTCGACACCGACCCGGCTGCTTTGCCGCCCCGGCTGGTGATCGCCTCGGCGGCACTGTCGCGGGTGTGCCCGGGCAACGAGCCGGTGACCACGATGCTCAGCCCGGCCAGGGTCTGCGGAGTGTCACCGGTCTCGGCCGGTTCATCGGCCAGCACGCAACCGGCGGCCTGCCATTTGCGGACGATCTCGCGGCGCCAATCGGTGCCGAACCATTCGCCGATCGCGGCTGCCAACTGCGGCCCGACGCCCTCCACCGCCAGCAGCTCCTCCTCCGACGCGTCGGCGAGGGCCTCGATCGAACCGAAGGCGGCCGCCAGGTCGGGGGCGATCCCGCGCGAGACGTGCCGGATCGACAGGGCGATCAGGAAGCGGGCGAAGGGACGGGTCTTGGCCTCGTCCAGATTCGCGAGCAGTTTGAGCCCATTGGCGTTCACCACCCGGTCACCGGCGCCGTCGTCCTGCTCGGATTTCTTGGCGGCGCGGGTGAAGAACTCGGTGCGCAGCAGGTCATCGGCGGTCAGGTCGAACAGGTCGCCCTCATCGCTCAACAGTCCGGCCGACAGCAACGCATCGGCGCCCTGATAGCCGAGGTTCTCGATATCCAGGGCATAGCGGGAGCCGACGTGAAAGAGCCGTTCGCGCAACTGGGCGGGGCAACTGCGCTGGTTCGGGCAACGGATGTCGGCATCGCCCTCCTTCTCGTGGGCCAACTCCGTGCCGCAGGCCGGGCACCGGGTGGGCATCTCGAAGGCGTATTCGGTGCCGTCGCGCAGATCGACCACCGGGCCCAGCACCTCGGGGATCACATCGCCGGCCTTGCGCAGCACCACCGTGTCGCCGATCAGCACCTGTTTGCGCACCACCTCCGAGGCGTTGTGCAAGGTGGCCATCGAGACCGTGGAACCGGCCACCAACACCGGTTCCATCACCGCGTAGGGAGTGACCCGGCCGGTGCGTCCGACGTTGACCCGGATGTCGAGCAGCTTGGTGTTGACCTCCTCGGGCGGGTACTTGTAAGCGATCGCCCAACGCGGCGCCCGCGAGGTGAAACCGAGTTCGTCCTGCACCGCACGCTGGTCGACCTTGATCACCACCCCGTCGATCTCGTGTCCGAAATCGTGGCGTCCTTCGGCGGCCCGCTCGATGTAGCTCGCGATGCCCTCACCGGTGGTGTGGAGCTCGTTGTGTTCCGATACCGGCAGGCCCATCGAGGCCAGCAACGGGTACAACTGCGACAGCCGGTCGATCTCGATGCCCTCGGCCGCACCCATCCCGTGACAGATGAACCCCAGTGCCCGGCGGGCGGTCACCCGCGGATCCTTCTGGCGCAGCGAACCGGCTGCGGCATTGCGCGGGTTGGCGAAGGGTGCCTTGCCCTCATCGGCCAGTCGGGCGTTGATCTCGTCGAAAGAAGTCCGGCTGAGGAAAACCTCCCCGCGCACCTCGAGCAGGGCGGGCGGATCGTCGGTGGTCAACCGGTCGGGAACGTCGGCGATCGTGCGCACATTGGCGGTGATGTCCTCCCCCACCCGACCGTCACCCCGGGTCGCGCCGGAGACCAACCGTCCGTGTTCGTAGACCAGGTCGACCGCCAGGCCGTCGATCTTCAACTCGCAGACGAACTCGGCCCTCGGTGCCGCGCCCCGGATCCGCTCCTCCCAGCGCAGGAGTTCCTCGGCGCTGAACACGTTGTCCAGGCTCATCAACGGTTCGCGATGGGTGATCGGCGCGAAGGTGGTCGACACCGGTGCACCGACCTGTTGGGTGGGTGAGTTGGGCGTGCGCAGGCCGGGGTGGGCTTCTTCCAATGCCTCCAGTTCGGCCAACAGGGCGTCGAACTCGGCATCGGAGGCCGTGGGCGCGTCCAGCACGTAATAGCGCCAGCGATGATCGATGATCAGTTGGCTGAGCTCGGCATGGCGTTCGCTGGCCTGCTCGTCGGGCCCGGTCTGGGCATCGGGGGTTTCACTCACGTGTGGACGATACCGCCCCGGCGGTGACAGATCGGGCATTGTGGGCGGTTCCGGCGGCAGCGTGTAGAAAGGAGCCCATGTCCAACCCCCACCTGATCCGAATCCCCGAATCCTCCCGGGTGTTCGATCGCCGCAAGGTGTTGGGGGTGTTGTTGTCCTTCCTGGCGATGTCGATGATGGCGGTGTCCTCGGTCAACGTCGCACTGCCGGCGATCGAGAGCGGCCTGGGTGCCACCGGCGGTGATCTGCAGTGGGTGCTGTCGGGCTATGCCCTGGTCTTCGGTATCACCCTGGTGCCGGCCGGCCGCACCGGTGACGCGGTGGGCCGCGGTGCCTTCTTCATGCTCGGTGTGGTGGTTTTCCTGCTCGCTTCCCTGGCCTGTGGGCTGGCCCCCACCCCGATGGTGTTGAACATCGCCCGACTGCTCCAGGGGGTCGGCGCGGGCATCGTGAACCCGCAGATCACCGGCATGATCCAGCAGTACTTCACCGGGCGGTCGCGCGGTACGGCTTTCGGCTGGTTCGGGCTGGTGATCTCGGTGTCGGTGGCGATCGGGCCGGTGCTCACCGGAGCGCTGATCGCGCTGTTGGGGCCCGAGAACGGTTGGCGGGCGTCCTTCCTGGTGAACATGCCGATCGGCCTGATCGGGCTGGTGCTGGCGCTGCGCTGGTTTCCCTTCAGCCAGGAACGCCGATTGTGGAACTCCCGCAGCGCCGGGGTGCCGAAGTTCGATCTCGACCCGCTCGGCTCGGTGCTGCTGATGCTGGCGGTGTTGAGTCTGATGCTGCCGTTCATGGTGCACGACCGGCCGTGGATCCTGCTGCTGTTGCTGGTGGCGCCGGTGCTGTTGTTCGCCTGGGTGCGGTGGGAGCGCTTCTATCGCGACTCCGGCCGGGCACCGATGGTCGATCTGGCCCTGTTCTCCTTCCGTTCGTTCAGCAATCAGGTGCGGATTGCCAGCGTGGTCTTCCTGGCCCAGCCGGCGGTCTATGTGCTGCTGGCCCTGTATGTGCAGAACGGTCTGGGTGCCAGTGCCCTGGAAACGGCCCTGGTGGGTCTCAGCGGTGCGATCAGTTCGGCGATGGTCTCGGTCTGGGCCGGGCAACAGGCCCACACCCATGGCCGACGGCTGCTGCCGGCGGCGATGTTGCTGATGCTCGGCTCCGCCCTGGGGTCGGTACTGGTGGTGGTTCTGGTCGAGCGCCTCGGCATCGGGTTCGGTTGGCTGGCGGTACCGCTGTTCTTCAACGGCATCGGGATGGGCGGATTCGTTGCAGCCAGTCAGACCCTGGCCATGCAGGACGTGCCGTTGGAGCACGGGGGTACCGCCGGCGGGGTGAAACAGACCGCCGAACGGATCGGCACCGCGATCGGTATCGCGGTACTCACCGGGGTGTTCTTCCTCGCCGTGGACAGGTGGGACTGGAACCGGGCCTTCGAGATCGGCTTCGTGTTGGTGGCCCTGATCTCCCTGTTGGCTTTCGCCTTCGCGATGCTCGACCGGCGCCAGTTCAGCGAGCGAGCTCCTCGGTGACGATGGCGGCTGCCGAGGTCAGATTGCGCAGCAACTGCACCGCCGGCCGCTGGGTCCAGCCGGCCAGTCCGCAGGCCGGGGTGAGCACGATGCGATCGGCCAGACCGGGGCCCAGTTCCAGGGGGCGCAGCGCCTTCAGCGCACGTTCGGCGAGCTGATCGGGGCCGGGCACCTCGTCCGGGACGTGGGTGGGCGCCACCCCGAGCCAGAGTTCGGCGCCGTAGTCCAGGGCCGGGCCGAAGATGTCCCAGTCGGCGGCGGTCAGCAGGTCGAGGTCGGCCGCCGGTATGAAGCCGGCGTCGATCACGGTGCGCCACGGGGTGCCCACCGCACAGCAGTGCAACACATCGGCACGCCCGGCCCGCACCACCTCGAGGCCCTCGGAGAGTTCCGGTTGGTCGACCGCCCGGTGCCGGCGGTACCCGCTGGCGGTGGGGAGGGTGCCGGCCAGTACTGCGGCCAGGAGGGGTTCGTCCACCTGGGTGCGGATGGTGGCCTGCGGCAGGCGGCGTTCGACCTCGGCGATGAAGTCGGCGATACCAAGGCCGAGTGCTTCGGTGAGTTCCCGGCGGGCTCCGGTGTCGGAGAGCACGAGTTCACCGCGGGGCAGTTCGACGGTGCCGGCCATCGTCCACGGGCCGGGGAAGGACAGTTTGAAATCCCCGGTCCACTCGTGGGCCTGTTCCTCGAGTTGGTCGAGGTCGTCGCGGATCTGGGCCTTGGCCCGCCGCTGATCCCGGCTCGAGCCGGAGTCGGCCCCGGTCAGCCGCCAGCCTGCCGGTTGGAGGTCGGCGGCCAGGCCGAGCAGCAAGCCGATTCCGCGACCGACCAGCCCGGCCGCCGCGCCGCGGGCGGGTAGTTCGGGCAGGTAGGGCAGGTCGGGCAACTCCCCCATGGTCAACCGCAGCACCGCGGGCAGGTCGACCCCGGGCCACGATCCCATCGCGGTCACCTTCACCGGGGTGCCTCCAGCCCGGCCTCGGCGCTCGCCCTGCGGGTGGCGGAGATGGTTGCCGATCCGACCACCCGGTCGCCGTCGTAGCAGACCACGGCCTGACCCGGTGCCACGCCGACCAGGGGCTGGTCCAACTCGACCCGGAGTTCGTCGTCGACCACCCGGATGAGTGCCGGTACCGGTTCGCCGTGGGCGCGCACCTGCACTTCGCCGTGCCAGGGGTCGAGCACCGGCTGCTGGGTCCAGGTCAGTCGGATCCCGGTCAGGGCGTTGATCGCGAGGTCTTCCCGCGAGCCGACGGTGACGGTGCGGTCGACCGGGGAGATGTCCAGCACGAAGCGGGGTTTGCCGTCCGCGGCCGGGGTGCCGATCCGCAGGCCCTTGCGCTGGCCGACGGTGAAGTGGTGGGTGCCCGGGTGGCGTCCGATCTCGTTGCCGGCGGTGTCGACGATGGCGCCGGGCTGTTCGCCCAGGTGCCGGTCGAGGAATCCGCCGGTATCGCCGTCGGAGATGAAGCAGATGTCGTGGCTGTCGGGTTTGGCCGCCACCGACAGGCCACGGCGTTCGGCCTCGGCTCGAACGTCGGTCTTGTAGGAATCGCCCAGCGGGAACAGCGAATGGGCGAGCTGTTCGGCACTGAGTACCCCGAGCACATAGGACTGGTCCTTGCCCGGGTCGATCGCCCGGCGCAGTTCCAGCCCGTTCGGCCCGGGCAGCAGTCGGGCGTAATGCCCGGTCGCGACCGCGTCGAAGCCCAGGGCCAGGCCGCGGTCGAGGACTGCCGCGAACTTGATCTTCTCGTTGCAGCGCAGGCACGGGTTGGGGGTGCGGCCGGCGGCGTACTCGGCGACGAAATCGTCGACCACGTCGGTGGCGAAGCGATCGGACAGATCCCAGATGTAGAAGGGGATGTCGAGGCTGTCGGCGGCGCGGCGGGCATCGGTGGAGTCCTCCAGCGAGCAGCACCCACGGGCCCCCGAGCGGTACGACTGGGGGTTGCGCGACAACGCCAGATGCACCCCGGTCACCTCGTGTCCGGCGTCCACCATCCGTGCCGCGGCAACCGCGGAGTCAACCCCGCCCGACATGGCGGCCAAGACCTTCATGTACACCTCCGGCGAACCAGTGTACGGGGCATTGTTGGCGGCACCACGTGGATGAAAACGCACCCCACAGCCGGTCAGGTGACGCGAACCGGCCGATCCGGGGCCCGCGGGGTGAGTTTGTGGACATCAGTTCGGGTTGCGCCCGGTGAACCCGATCAACTTCGTGAGCTCATCGGCGGTCTCCGATACCGCGACCTCGTCACCGAACATGCCGTCGGGGCCGCGGTATTCGGGGGTCACCATGCCCTGCAGGAACTCGTACGAGGCGGTCACGGCGCCCGGGTCGGGGTGCCAGGGTTGTCCGGTGGCCCGGGCCAGGTCCCAGCCGTGCACGATGTACTCGGCCAGGATCATCGACAACGCCATGTCGCCGGGCATGGCCCCGCCGCCGATGCTGAGGGGTCGCTCGGCGGCACCGTGGGCCAGGGCGGCATCGAGCCGGTCGGCTGCGGCGGTGATCCGGTCACCCGCTTCAGCTCGCGGCACTTCGCCCGACCCGAGCTCCGGGCATTCACCGGTTTCGGAGGCATAACCGGCGGCGAAGCTCTCCAGCCAGCCGACGACATGGTCGGTCAACGCGGCGACGTCGTATTCGGTACACGGGGTCGGTGGGTCCGTTGTTCTTCGGTGATCCGGTCGGTCAGGGTGGCGAGGTCGGCCAAAACAGGTCGCAACATGGTGCGGGTGTTCTCGATCGTCATGGTTCTCACCCTCGCCGAGCGCGGCTGCGCATTTCTTGAACAATCGCGTCAATCCCGGCGGCTAGGCTGCTCGCTGTGAGCGACGCAGCCACCTTCGGCTCCGACAGCCGGGGCATTTTGGATCCGGGCCGGATGGCGCAACATGTGCGCCTGCGCCGGTTTCCCGCCGAGGGTGTGTTGGCCGATCTGGTGCGGTGGTTCTGGGTGGTCGAGTTCGAGTTCGGCCCCGGTGAGGAGTTCGTGCAACCGGTGTTGTCCCATCCGGCCGCGAACCTCAGCGTCGGCCCCCGCCGGACGCGACGGGTGTTTCCCGATCGGGTCGAGGCGACGGCGGTCGGGGTGTGTACCGGGGTCGATCACCGGCATCTGACCGATCGCGGCTGGAATGTGGCGGCCACCCTGCGTCCGGGAGCTTTCGGGGCCTTCCTGCGACAGGATGCCGAAACGTTGACCGACCGGATCGTCGCCCTGGGTGAGGTGGTCGATCTCGACGACGCCGCCCTGGTCGAACAGGTGGTGGCCCACGACGGTGAGCCGGTGGGTCAGGTCGCCGAACTCGCTGCGATGCTGGAGGGTGTGGTCGATCGGGCCGATCCGCGCCGCGTGACCACCGGACGGGAGGTCGCCGAGATCGGCACCCTGATCGAAACCGATCGGACGATCCGCAGTACCGCTCAGCTGGCCGCGAGCACCGGCGTCGGGGTGCGTACCCTGCAGCGGCTGTTCCGGGAACATGCCGGGGTGAGCCCGCTGTGGATGATCCGGCGTTACCGGTTGATCGATGCCGCTGATGCGGCCCGGGCCGGGCGTCCGCCCTCGTGGGGTGAGTTGGCCGCCGGGCTGGGCTATGCCGATCAGGCCCACCTGACCCGGGATTTCAAGGCCACGGTCGGGATGACGCCGAACGAGTACGCCCGTTCGGTGCAGCACTACCGACCCGAGTGAGCCCTATCCGCCGCTTGCGGCCCGGGCGCGTGCGACCGCACCGGGTAGGGCGGCGAGCAGCCGGTCGATGTCGGCCTCGGTGGTGGTGTGGCCGAGCGAGAACCTCAGCGAACCCCGGGCGGCGGCTTCGTCCCGTCCCATCGCCAACAGCACATAGGACGCCCGGCTGACGCCGGCGGCACAGGCCGAACCGACCGAGCAGTCGATGCCCTCGGCATCGAGCAACAACAACAGGTCGTCGGCCAGGCAGCCGTCGAAGGTGACGTTGACGATCGCCGGCGATACCGGCTCGACACTGTTCACCCGGGTGCCGTCGATGGTGGACACCCCCTGGCGGATCAGGTCGCCGAACGAGGCCAATCGGGCGGCCGCGGCCTCGCGTTCGGCGGCGGCCTCGGCCAGGGCGGCGGCGAAGCCGGCCATCAGCATCGGGGCCAGGGTGCCGGATCGAATTCCACGCTCCTGTCCCCCGCCCACCAGTACCGGCGACGGTGATGCCGCCCGGGTGGCGACCAGGGCACCGATGCCGACCGGGCCACCGATCTTGTGTGCCGACATCGACAGCAGGTCGATACCGGAGCCATGAAAGTCCACCGGCAGCCAGGACATGGCCTGCACCGCATCGGTGTGGAACAGGGCTCCGGACGCATGGGCGGCCCGGGCGAGTTCGGGGATCGGCTGGATGGCGCCGGTTTCGTTGTTCACCCACATCACCGACAGCACTGCGGTGTCCTCGGCCACCTCGGGGAGTACCGAATGCCCGGTCGGGTCGACCTCGACCCAGTCGACCCGACCTCCTTCGGCTTCGATCACCGTGGCCTGATCACGCACGGCCGGGTGTTCGGTGGTGCCGAGCATCACCGCGGGCCGTTGTTGGGCCCGTCGGGCCAACCAGGACCCGTGCACGGCCAGATTGTTCGCCTCGGTACCACCGCTGGTGAAGATCACCTCGATCGGCTCGGCCCCGATCAGTTCGGCGATCTGTTCCCGGGAGTCCTCGACCAGCCGGCGCGCGGCGCGTCCCGAGGCGTGTTGGGAAGAAGGATTGCCCACAACGGCAGCTACCTCGACCATTGCCGCCAGCGCAGCCGGCCGGAGCGGGCTGGTGGCAGCGTGGTCGAGGTAGCTGCGGGGCTTGTCGTCCGAGGGCAGAATCAGCCCTTCTTCGCCTTCACCTGTTCGGTGACGGCCGGCAGCACGGTGTGCAGGTCGCCCACCACGCCGAGGTCGGCGAGCTCGAAGATCGGCGCCTCGGGATCCTTGTTCACCACGACGATCGACTTCGAGGTCTGCATTCCGGCGCGGTGCTGGATCGCACCCGAAATACCGTTGGCCACGTAGAGCTGCGGCGACACGGTCTTACCGGTCTGGCCGACCTGGTAGGCGTGCGGGTACCAACCGGAGTCGACCGCGGCGCGCGAGGCACCGACGGCCGCACCGAGGGCATCGGCGAGGGCCTCGACCGACTCGAAGTTGCCACCGGTGCCACGACCACCCGACACCACGATCGCGGCTTCGGCCAGTTCGGGACGACCCGAGGCCTGCTTCTCCTCCGAGGCGACGATCTTGGCGCCCTTGCTGCTGTCGGCGATGGACACCGCAACCTGCTCGACCGCACCGGCGGCCGGGGCTTCCTCGGGGGCGATGGTGTTCGGCTTGGTGGTGATCACGGGCACGCCGCGGGTCACTTGGGCCTGCACCGTCCAGTTACCGGCGAACACCGACTGGACGGTGTTGGCGCCCTCTTCGATGTTGGTCGCTTCGGTGATCAGACCGGAGTCGAGGCGCACCGCGAGGCGGCCGGCGATCTCCTTGTTGTCCATTCCGGTCGGCAACAGCACTGCGGCCGGCGACTCGGCCTCGACCAACTGGGCGAGGACGTCGACCTTGGGGCTGACGACGAACTCGTCGAGGGCCGGATCATTGGCTTCCAGCACCCGGGCGGCGCCGTACTTGCCGAGGGTTTCGGCCACCTCGGCGGCCGGGCCGAAGACCACCGCAGCCGGCTCGCCGATCCGGCGGGCCAGAGTGAGCAGCTCCAGCGACGGCTTGGTGACGTGACCGTCGTTCACATCAACGACAACGAGAACCTGGGACATCTCCGGGCTCCTCTCTCAGATGAACTTGTTGGTGGACAGGAACTCGACCAGAGCGGTCGCGCCGGAGCCGTCCTCGTCGGTGACGATGGTGCCGGCCTGCTTCGGCGGACGCGGGGTGGTTTCGGTGACCTTGGTGGCCGCGGCCTCCAAGCCGATTCCCGCGCCGTCAACGCCCAGATCTTCCAGAGACCACTCGTCGACGGGCTTCTTCTTGGCCGCGATCACGCCCTTCATGGACGGGTAGCGGGCCTCACCCGACTGGTCGGTCACGCTGACCACGGCCGGCAGGTTGGCCTGCACGGTCTGGGCGGCGGTGTCGCCGTCGCGCTTGATGGTGACCGTCTGGCCCTCCAGGCTCACGGTGTGGCCGAAGGTGGCGGCGGGCCAGCCGAGACGCTCCGAGAGCATGGCCGGAATCACGCCCATGTTGCCGTCGGTCGAGGCCATGCCGCAGACCACCAGGTCGGCGCCGGCCTTCTGTACCGCGGCGGCCAGGATCTTGCTGGTGGCCAGCGCGTCGGAGCCGTGAATGGCGTCGTCGAGAATGTGGATGCCGGCGTCAGCCCCCATCTGCAGGGCCTTCTTGATGGCGTCGGCGGCATCATCGGGACCCACGGTCAGGGCAACGATCTCGACATCGTCGTCGGAGTTCTCGCGGATCTGCAGCGACTGCTCCACCGCGTACTCGTCCAGTTCGGACAGCAAACCGTCGGCGCCCTCACGATCTACAGTTCCGTCATCGGCGAAATCTCGATCGCCGGTCGCATCTGGGACATGCTTCACCAATGCGAGGATTTTCATCTCTCTCCACTTCGTCGTAGGCCCTTGGGTCAGTGGGTAAGCCTAGCAAGTTTGTGCCGGTCGCCTGCCGGGACGTGCAGCGACTGGGACGCGCGTTACCCGTTGAGGTTCTACAGTTACCGACGAGGTTTCGTCCGGCACCGGCAGGAGGATCATGGAGCACCCGGAGTCCGCTGGCGCGCCCGCCGGTGAGGACTCGACGGGCCCGCGTTCCCGGGTGAGATTGCCGATCGTCATCGTCGTGGTGGTGTTGGCGATCACCCTGGGGGTGGCCGGCGGATTCGGCCTGACGTCCTGGGTGGACCGCAGCCGTTCCGACCTGGGGCCGGGCGACGTGGTGCGCACGTATTTGCAGGCCCTGGCCGACGGCGATGCCGATACCGCGGTGGCGATGGGTGCGACGCTGCCTCCCGATCAGTCCCTGATGAACGATGAGGTGCTGAAAAGTGCCCGGGAGCATGCTCCGATCACCGAGATCAAGGTGACCGAGGTGGACGGTTCGGTGGTGCGGGCCGAGTATCGCCTGGGTGAGCGACCGGTGACCTTCGAGGTCACCCTGGTCGACACCGACCGGGGTCCGCGGTTGGAGCACACCTGGGGTCTGCTGCGGCTGGCCCCGGTGGCCGGGGAGAACCTGTCGAAGTTCGTGTACGGGGTCGAGGTCACCGCCGCGCAGACGCCGGTGTTTCCCGGGGTGTACCCGGTGCAGACCGGGCGGGAACTGATCGACTGGGGTGAGGACGCCTCCGCGGTGGTGGACCGTCCCGCCCCCTTCGAGTCGGTCAGCACCAAGCTGCGTCCCCGGCTCACCGAGGCAGGGATACGAGCCTTCGAGCAGCGCACCCGCGAGTTCCTGTCCGGGTGTCTGTCGGCCAAGGAGTTGGCACCGAAGGGGTGCCCCTTCAGCGTCAAGCCCAGTGGTAAAGCAGCGCCGGCATCGGTGACCTGGACGGCCGCCGAGGGTGATCCGATGGAGGACTTCGAACCCCGGGTGGACGCCGACAATGTGCTGGTGCCGACCGCCCGATTCGACTTCACCGTCGTCGCCCGGTGGCAGCAGGACGGCGAGCCGAAGAATGCCGCACGCTATGTCGGCGGACGAGCCACCCTGGACATCTCCGACGAGCAGAAGCCGGTATTCGCCTGGAAGGACTGAGATCAGCGTCCGGTGAAGGTGGCCTTTCCGGGGCCCTCGTTCATGAAGCTGGTCATCCCGATGGTGCGGTCGTCGGTGTCGAAGAGTTCGGCGAAGATGGTGCGTTCCAACGCCAGACCGTCGGCCAGACTCCCGTCCAGACCGGAATCGATCGTCTCCTTGGCCGCGCGCAGGGCCAGCGAGGCCGAACCGGTGAACTGCTTGGCCCAGTCCAGGGCGGTCTGCTGAACGTCCTCATCGGCGACGACCTGGTCGACCAGGCCGATCCGGAGGGCCTCCTCGGCGTCGACGTGACGTCCGGTGAAGATCAGTTCCTTGGCCTTGCTGACTCCCACCAGGCGGGGCAGCCGCTGGGTACCCCCCAAGCCGGGAACCACCCCGAGGAGCACTTCGGGAAAGCCGAGTTTGGCTTGCGTGCCGGCGATCCGCCAATCGGCGCACAGGGCCACTTCGAGCCCACCGCCCAGGGCATAACCGTTGATCGCAGCCACCACGGGCTTACCGATGCCGGCCAGCGCGTCGAAGGCGGGCCCGGTGCGTTCGGCCACCTGCATCATGCCGGCGGTGTCGTACTCGACCATTTCCTTGATGTCAGCCCCGGCCGCAAACACCCGATCACCGCCGGTGATCACCACCGCGGAGACGTCCTCGGCCCGATTCAGATACTCTGCGGCCCTCCCGAGGGATTCCTGCATCTCGATGTTGAGGGCGTTGACCTTGGGACGGGCGAGCCGCAGCGTGCCGACCCCGTCGGCGACCTCGACGATGACGTGCTCGCCGAACTGCTCTGTGTTAGCTGACATGCCGGACATCGTACCGACGAGGATTCGGCGGCACGGTGCGGCACAATGGGGTGCTGCCCGCGAGGCACTACAGTCTTGACCACCGACAGAAAGCGAACCATGACCCCTGGCCTACCCGCGCCTGTGGACTCCAGCATCCTCGGAGCCCAAGTACGCGATGAGGGCACCCACTTCGCCTTGTGGGCCCCCCGCGCAACCCGGGTGGAGTTGGCTTTGGTCGATGCCGATCGCACCCAGCACAACCGCGACATGCACCGCAGCGACGACGGCGTGTGGAGCGTCTTCTGCCCCGGGGTCGGCCCGGAGCAGCGCTACGGCTACCGGGTTCACGGCGACTGGGATCCCGAATCGGGAGCCCGGTTCAACCCCGCGAAGTTGCTGACCGACCCTTACGCCCGGGCGATCACCGGCGGGGTGGACTACTCCGGTCCGATCCTGGACCACACTGCCGAGTCGGATTACCTGCCCGATCCCGAGGACTCCTTCGAAGCCGTCCCACTCAGTGTGGTGGTGGCCCCCAGCCCTCCCCCGACCCCGATCGCGCGGCGCCGTCCGCTGGTCGAGTCGGTGATCTACGAAACCCACCTGAAGGCCTTCACCCGTCTGCACCCGGCGGTGCCGGAGCATCTGCGCGGTACCTATGCCGGCATGGCGTATCCGGCGGTGATCGAGCACCTGCAGCGGATCGGGGTGACCGCGGTGGAGTTTCTGCCACTGCAGCATTTCGCCTCCGAGCCGTTCGTGGTGGGTCGGGGCCTGAGCAACTTCTGGGGCTACAACACGCTGGGCTACTTCGCCCCGCACTCGGCCTACGGCTCGGTGGGCACGCTCGGCCAGCAGGTGACCGAGTTCAAGGAGATGGTCTCGGCACTGCACGAGGCGGATATCGAGGTGATTCTCGATGTGGTCTACAACCACACCGCCGAGGGTGGTCATGAGGGCCCGACGCTGTCGTGGCGTGGCATCGATCACGCCGGCTACTACCGGCTCACCGATGACCTGCGCAATGACTACGACGTGACCGGCTGCGGCAACTCGGTGGACTCGTCCGAGCCCGGCGTGCTGAACATGATCATGGATTCGTTGCGGTACTGGGTGACCGAGATGGGCGTGGACGGGTTCCGCTTCGACCTGGCCACCACGCTGATCCGCGACGAGCGGCACCATGTCGACCAGAACCATGCCTTCAAGCAGATGCTGTCGGAAGACCCGGTGTTCAACGACATCAAGCTGATCGCCGAACCCTGGGACATGGGCCCGTACGGCTACCAGGTGGGTGCCTTCGGCAAGGACTGGTCGGAGTGGAACGACCGCTATCGCGGTTTCATGCGTGACTACTGGCGCGGTGCGGTGGGCGGTGTCAGCGAGCTGGCGACCCGGTTGTCCGGGTCGGGCGATGTCTTCCACCACTCCGAGCGGCAGATCGAGTCGTCGATCAACTTCATCACCGCTCACGACGGCTTCACCCTGCGCGACCTGGTGTCCTACGACGTGAAGCACAACCATGCCAATGGTGAGGACAACCGCGACGGCTCGGACGACAACCGCTCCTGGAACTGCGGGTATGAGGGTGAGACCACCGACCCGGCGATCAACGCGCTGAGGCGGCGTCAGGTGAAGAACATGATGGCGACCCTGATTCTGAGTCACGGGGTGCCGATGATTCTGGCCGGTGACGAGATGGGCCGCACCCAGGACGGCAACAACAATGCCTACTGCCAGGACGGCCCGATCTCCTGGGTGAACTGGGACACCATGGACGAGTGGTCGGATCTGACCGACCTCACCGCGCAGTTGACCAAGCTGCGTGCCGATCACCCGGTATTGCGTCCGGAGCGCTGGCACAGCGGCAATGTGATCACCCTGCCCGACGGCACCGAGACTGGTCGCAAGTCGCTGGCCTGGTTCAACAGCCATGGGGAGATGCACGACGGGGCTTGGCACGACGGCGCGCTGAAGACGATCGGGATGTATGCCTCGAATCGTGATGAGGCCTTCCTGATCTGGTTCCACGCCGGTGACTACGAGCAGACCGTGCAGTTGCCGCCTGATCCGTGGGCATGCGACTACACGTTGGTCGCGCACACCGGTGGGCCGGATGAGTTGCAGGGGGTGGACTGGTCACCCGGCGCCGAGGTGGTGATTCCGGGGCGCACGGTGATCGTGCTGCAGGCCGGGTTGCCCCCGTGGCGTACGCCGGAATGGGCCGATGCCCCGGCCGATCATTCCTCCGATCGGATCGCCCACGCGGGTGCCGACGAGGCGTGATGTCGGCCCCGGTGTACCGGTGGCGCCACTCTGCAGGGGAGCTGGCGACCCGCGGTGAGGTGATCGTGGCGGTCGGTACGGCCGAGGACGTCACCGGTGCGTTGCAACAGCAGGGGCTGCGGGCGGATCGGGTGATCGACCTGCCCGGCGCGGCGATCATTCCCGGCCTGGTCGATGCGCACATCCACACCGCTCAGTACGCCCGGTCGTTGACCCGGGTGGATCTGCGTGGGGCGGCCGATCTGCCCGAGGTGTTGAGCCGGCTGCTGCGACATGCCGAGGGGCTGGGCCCCGGTGAGCCGCTGCGCGGCGCGGGTTGGGAGTGGCAGAAGTGGGAGCCGGCGGTGTTGCCGACCCGGGCCGATCTGGATGCGATTCTGCCCGATCGTCCGGTGCTGTTGGAGAGTCAGGACCTGCACACGACCTGGGTGAACAGTGCCTTGCTGCGCCGGGTGGGGATGTCGGACGATCCCGAGACTCCCGGCATTCTGCGCGAGGCCGAGGGTTGGGAGGCCGCCCGGATTCTGGGTCCGGAGGATCGCCTGTTGGCCGAGGCGATGTCCGGTGCCATCGAGAGGCTGTTGTCGATGGGCGTCACCGGGGTGCACGACATGGACGACGAGTCGGCCCGAGCGGCCTTTCTCGAGCTGCGCCGGGCCGGACGATTGGGGCTGCGGGTGGTTCAGGCCACCCGCCACGATGCGCTGGACGTGGCGATCGTGGAGGGCCGGCGCACCGGGGCCGGTGATCCGTGGTTTCGCGAGGGGCACATCAAGGTGTTCACCGATGGGGCGCTGGGATCGCTGACCTGCCATGTCTGCGCGCCGTTCAACGGCACCGATCACACCGGGTTGTCGAGTATCGACGATGCCGATCTGGCCGAGGTGATCGAGACCGGCCAGCGCCATGGGCTCGGTGTCGCGGCGCATGCGATCGGTGACCGGGCCAATCAGCGGTTGTTGGATGCCTATGCGGCCGCTGCTGAGCGCAGGCCGGCGGGTTTGCGGCACCGGGTGGAGCATGCGCAGCACCTGCGTCCGGACGATGTGGCGCGCTTCGCGGCCCTTGAGGTGATTGCGTCGGTGCAGCCGACGCACGCGATTAGTGACATGGATCTGGTCGACGAGTTGTTCGGCGACCGGCCGTTGGCGTCCTATCCCTTTGCGACGATGTGGCGGCTCGGGACCCTGTTGGCCTTCGGGTCGGATGCACCGGTCGAGACCCCCGATCCGTTTCTGACTCTGGACGCCGCGGTGACCCGCCGTCGCGCCGATGGGAGTCCGCCCGGTGGCTGGCAACCCGAGGAGAAGCTCGACCCGAAAGTTGCGCTGTGGTGTCACACCGTGGGGCCGCACCGGGTCGCCGGACAGGATGATGTGCTGGGACGGCTGGCGCCGGGGATGCTCGCGGACTTCGTGGTGCTCGATCGGGAGTTCAAGGACACGGCCGCGAGTAGGTTGTCCGACATCGAGGTGGAGATGACCGTGGTGGGCGGCGAGATTCGCTACAGCCGCTGAGGCGCTCTTTCAGGCCAACCCTTCCCGGAGTCCCCGCTCCCCTGGGTTCTTTCCCGCATCACGGAGTCCCCTCTCTCCGGGGCACTTGCTCTCCGAGGCGAACTCCTTGGGGGTCGGCGCCGGGCCGCTCCTCGGGGCATCCTTCCCGGGGGGTGTTTCCAGTGCCCTTTCAGGCATGCCGATGGCCCGGTGGGCGTCGTTGCTCCACCGAGTCTGGTCAAGGGGCCAGGGCTCAGGTGTCGTCCCAGCAGGCAAGCACTTCGATCGACATGTGCACCACGGCGACGTTCACTGAGCACGCCGTCGGCACGTGCAGAAGTCCAGAAGAACAGGAAACGAGCTGGACCGGCCGGCTATTCGGATTCATCCCCGGCCGCCTCCCTGTTACCGGCTGGGGTCCGGGCAGGTGGCCGTCTGGGCCTGACCCCGGTGCGGCCGGGTGGTTTGCCGGTTTTGGTGGTGCCGTCGGAGGTGACCCGGTACTGATACCCGAGTGGTGAGGTCCAGTCGAAAATGCCGGGTGCGGGTTGGGTGAGGTGCCAGCCGCCGTGGGTTTTGAGGCGGTGCGTGTACTTCGATAACGGGCCGAGGTTTCCGGGTCGGGTCTGGCCTCGGCCGTGCTTGTTGACGTGGTCGAAGGCGTTGGTGTGGTCGACTTCGCACGAGGCGGAGGGTCGGGTTCCGTAGGGGAACACGTCGACCGGGTTACGGGCCTGGACCGCCAACCGCATCGCGGTCGGTACCCGGTATTCATCGACCGGGGCGAGGTCGGCACCCGCCACCACCGGGCGGACCGTGACTCGGCACCCGGCCAGCACGTCTTGTAGCTGTGGGAGGAGGGTGTGGCCCCATCGGTCGATCGACGCGACTCCGGTGGTGGGGTCGATGAGGTCTTCGGCGTCGATCCGCACGACGATTTCGGCGGTGCGGGTGACCGGGGTGATGAACGCCGCCGCACCCACCTCGGGCAGGGAGTCAGCGGGCAACACCTCATCGGGGTCCGAGGCGGTGTCTTCTTGCTCAACATCGCCTGGGGTGTCAGTCGAATTGGTGCCAGCCAGCTCAGGCAGAACAGGACTTGCCTCAACATCACCGCTGGCCTCGGCGTCGTCGGTGGGGAGGGCGTCTTGGCCGAACACCATCCGGGCGAGTATCCCGAGGGCGGCGGCCCGGCGATGGTTCTGGTTCTCCCCATCGACCAGGTCGGCGAGTTGATCGAGAGCCTGGTCGAACGCGATCCCGTCCGCGGCATCGACCTGGCCACGCAGCCAGGACTGTCCGTCCTCCACCCCACCGACCTGGATGAACCGCTGCGCTGCAGCAGCCTCGGCGCGTTCCCGCGCCTTGGCCGGATCGGCCTTGATGATCCACTTCGGGATCTTCGGCCACACCCTGCCCCACGGCTGCATCCGCAACGCCACCGCACACATCCGATCCAACCGCGCACACCCGGCGGCATCGAGGTCGGCCGCGACGGCCTGATCGGACACTCTTTCGACTTCCCAGTACCGCATCCGGCCCGCCACGAACCCGGCCCACAGGGTCGGGTGACGGTGGCGCAAGTTCATCACCGTGCGAATCCGGCCCAACGCCGAGCCGACACTGCACCCCAACAAGCCCGCGATCTCACCGGCGACGAACTCCCCGACCTTCGGAGTCCCATCCGCACCGCCGTCGACCCACCGTTCCATGCCCTCGAACCACGCCTGATCATCAATCTGATGGAGGTCGCACAGGGCTGCGATCGCGAGCCCGACCCGGATTTCGCCCGCGACGACTTGCTGGTGGGCATCATCCAACGCCGCAGCAGCATCGGCGGCGGTGGCGTAACCGGGGGTGATGGTCATGAACAGAACACTACGGACAGGCACTGACAGTTTCGAACATACAGACGATCCGACGAATCATTTGAGGTCACGAAAAGGTCACAACATCAGGGGTGCCGCTGGTAGGGAAGGGGGCAGGGCCAGCATGTGCTGAGCCCGGTAACGACGCCAAAGCGCACAGCGATGTGAGACGGCATGCACCTTGGACAGGCGAAGACTTCTGTGGGGATGCGGTACTCCGGCGTTAGTCGCGAGCACCCCGCAACAAATCCGTGGCACCCGCGATCCGCATCCTCCTAACCTGTCCCCCATGCCCATCACGATCCGCTCGTTGCAACCCGAGGAGTGGCAGCTCTACCGCGAGGTTCGTCTCGCTGCCCTGCTCGACTCCCCCGAGGCCTTCGGGAGCACCTACGAGGGTTCACGCACCTACCCCGAGCAGCGATGGATCGACCTGTGCCACGAACCGAACTGGTTCGCCTTCGACGGCCCCCGTCCGATCGGCATGGTTCGGGCCTTTCAACCCGACGACAAGGATCTGCCCGAACTCGTTTCGATGTGGGTCGCTCCCGAATACCGCGGCGGCGACACGGCAACCCGACTCATGCGCACGATGCTCGATTGGGCGCGCGACAACGGCGAAGCCGGCGTCCACCTTCGCGTGACGACGACCAACGAACGGGCCCGTCGCCGGTACGAACGCCTCGGCTTCGTCCCCAACGGCATCACCGAGCACCTTCCCGACGGCCGCGTGGAGGTCGAAATGGAGCACCGCTTCAGCCGAGAAACGCAATCGCCACCGACCCCGGAAACCCGATGATCGGTGGCGACCACGCCACAAAGACAGATCAGCCCGCCGGCAGCACCGCCAGGCCCATCTCGGCCACACTGACCAGCCCCTCGTGCTTGGGCACCACGCGCAGCGTGTACCCGACCGAGCCGGTCTGGTGCACCGGGAACTTCACCTCATAGCGCAGTAGGCCATCACCGATATCGGTGTACTGATCGGCCACGTGAATGCGCACGTCGTGCAGTTGATCGTCCGAATCGACGGTGCCGGACACCACCTGCACCTCCACGTCCTCGGGACGCAGGTCACCCAACCGCACGGTCGCCGCCACGTCCAGATCGGCATCGGTGTCGACCGCCCCCGCAGTGAGGTTCTCGACATGTTCGACCCGCACCTGCGACCAGGCACCACGCACCTGTCGCTTCCAGGCGGCCAGTGATTCGGCGAAGCCCTCGACCTCGGCACGGGCCGCCGAAGCGGCCGCCGGCGAGTAGAGCTCGGTGACGTAATCGCGCACCATCCGCGACGCGAGCACCTTGGGCGCCAACCCCGAAATGGTGTCGCGCACCATCTGAATCCACCGACTCGGCAGCCCGTGCGCGTCGCGGGTGTAGAACCGCGGCACGATCTCGTTCTCGATGATCTCGTAGAGCGAGTTGGCCTCGTACTCGTCGCGCTGATCGGGGTCGAGGATGCCCTCGGCCGACGGAATCTCCCACCCCCAGTCGGGGTGGTACAGCTCGTCCCACCAGCCGTCGCGAATCGACAGGTTGGCCGCACCGTTCATCGCGGCCTTCATGCCCGAGGTTCCGCAGGCCTCGTAGGGACGCAGCGGGTTGTTGATCCACACATCGCAGCCCGGGTAGAGCGGCCGGGCCAGGGAGATGTCGTAGTCGGGCAGGAACACGATCCGGCCACGCACCTGCGGATCATCGGCGAACTGCACCATGGTCTGGATCAACGACTTGCCGGTGTCATCGGCCGGGTGCGACTTACCGGCAATCACGATCTGAATCGGACGTTCGGGGTCGAGCAGCAACCGCTTCAACCGATCGGTGTCGCGCAGCATCAGGGTGAGCCGCTTGTAGGACGCGCCGCGCCGGGCGAACCCGAAGGTCAACACCTGCGGATCCAGCGCATTGGAGATCCAGTCGACCGAACCGCTCAGCCCGCGCTGACGATGACTCTGCAGCAGTCGTTCCCGCGTCATCGCCACCAAATCACCGCGCATCCGGTTCTTCAGCGTCCAGATGGTGTTGTCGTCGACCCGATCCAGGGCCGACCAGTCGTAACCGTCGATCACGGTCTCGGAATCCTCCAGCGGCGACTCGAGCAGTTCGAGCAGCTCCGGATGGATCCAGGTGCGGTGGTGCACCCCGTTGGTGATCGCACCAATCGGCACCTCGCTGGAATCGAAATCCCGCCACAGGCCCTGGAACATGTCGCGGGAGACCTCACCGTGCAACTGCGACACACCGTTGGCGCGCTGGCCCAACCGCAGGCCCATCACCGCCATGTTGTAGCGGCCCGCGTCCCCGCCTTCGTAGTCCTCCGAACCCAGGGCCATCACCCGGTCGAGCGGCAGCGGCTCGAAGGTGCGGAACTGGTCGGCGACCATGTCGCGCGGGAAACGGTCGATACCGGCCGGCACCGGGGTGTGGGTGGTGAAGACGGTCGCGGCCCGGGTGTGTTCCAGGGCGGTGTCGAAGTCCATCGACGCGTCGGCCATGTACTCCCGGATCCGTTCCAGGCCCAGGAAACCGGCATGGCCTTCGTTGGCGTGGTAGACCTCCGGCGCCGGGTGCCCGGTGATCCGGCAGTACTCGCGCACCGCGCGCACCCCACCTATTCCGAGCAGCACTTCCTGGGCGAGCCGGTGGTCGGCGCCACCGCCGTAGAGCTTGTCGGTGATCCCCCGCTCGTACTCACCATTGGCCTCGACATCGGAGTCGAGCATCAACAACGGCACCCGGCCGATCTGGGCCACCCAGATCGCCGCGGTCAGCGTGCGGCCCCGCAGCGGGACGGTGATGTAAACCGGCTGACCGTCCTCGGTCAGCGGAGTGAGCGGCATGTCGTTGGGGTCGAGCAGCGGGTAACGCTCCTGCTGCCAGCCGGACGCATTCAACGACTGGCGGAAGTAGCCGTGCCGGTACAACAGTCCGACACCCAGAATCGGCACCCCGAGATCACTGGCTGCCTTCAGGTGGTCACCGGCCAGAATCCCCAAGCCACCGGAGTACTGCGGCAACACCTCCGAAACCCCGAACTCGGCCGAGAAGTAGGCGATCGCCGAGGGCGCATGATCATGCTCGGCGGCCCAGCGCTGGTACCAGTGATCGCTGGTCAGGTAGTCGGTGAGATCGGAATGAAGCAGTTCGAGCCGGCGGACGAACTTGCGGTCGCCTGCCAGGCTCCGAAGACGGTCGGACGCCACCTGGGAGAGCAGGTCCTGCGGATCATGACCCACCTCTTCCCACAGGTCCGGGTCGATGGCACGAAAGAGCTCCTGGGTGGGCTCATGCCAGGCCCAACGCAGGTTCAGGGACAGATCCAGCAGCGGACGCAGGGCGTCGGGCAGAACCGGATGCACGATGAATCGTCGAATAGCACGCACGAAGCACACGCTATCGGTTCACGATCCCCCACAGCGCACCGGGAACAAGCGATTCCCATCAGTTGTCGGACGACATCGCGACCCGCCTGTCGGACGGGCGTCGAACCGCCCTCGGATGCCGACACCGGCGACGCTACTGTGACCTCGTGACTGAGATGCAGAGTTCGACGAGTGTGACCGCCGCTGCTGCTGTCGGGGATCCGATCGGCCGCATCCCGGTGATCGAGGTCAGTCCCGTGCTCGCCGGGGGTGCCTACCCCGCCAAGGCCGTGGTGGACGAACTGATTCCGATCACCGCAACCATCTTCCGTGAGGGCCACGACCAACTCGGTGCCACCGTGGTACTGACCGGCCCGGACGGGCAGACCATCACCACCCCGATGGAGTTGGTCGAACCCATTGGCCTCGACGGCTGGGAAGCCCATGTCCGCCTGCCGGCCGAGGGCGCCTGGACCTTCCGGATCGAGGCCTGGGACAACCCGTGGGCGACCTGGCGCCACGACGCCGAAATCAAGTTCGCGGCCGGTCAGGACGTCGAGCTGATGTGCACCGAGGGGCGTCTGCTGCTGGCCGAGGGCATCGTCGAGGCCGAGGCCGCCGGTGACCCCGCCGGTGCCGACGACCTGCGCCGCTACAGCGAGGCACTGACCCCGTCCGCCCCCGAGGCGATGCTGGCCGCGGCCGCCGCCGACGAGAAGCTGGACGCCCTGATGCGCGGCTACGGACCCCGCCGTCTGGTCACCCCGACCCGGGAGTTCCCGATCTTCGTCGATCGCAAGCGCGCCCTGTTCTCGGCCTGGTACGAGTTCTTCCCCCGCTCCCAGGGGGCCACCTGGAATGCCGAACGCGAGGTCTGGGAATCGGGCACCTTCGACGGCTCCCACGAACGGCTCGAACACGCCGCCGCGATGGGCTTCGATGTGGTCTACCTGCCGCCGATCCACCCGGTCGGCACGGCCTTCCGCAAGGGCCGCAACAACACCCTGGCCCCGGGCCCCGATGATGTCGGTTCGCCCTGGGCGATCGGCGCCCCCGAGGGCGGTCATGACGCGATCCACCCCGATCTGGGCGATGTCGCAGCTTTTGAGCGCTTCGTCGCCAAGGCCACCGAACTCGGCCTGGAGGTGGCCCTGGACCTGGCCCTGCAGGCCTCCCCCGACCACCCCTGGGCGGTCAACCACCGTGAGTGGTTCACCGAACGCGCCGACGGCACGATCGCCTATGCCGAGAACCCGCCGAAGAAGTACCAGGACATCTACCCGATCAACTTCGACCGCGACCCCGAGGGCATCTACGCCGAGGTGCTGCGGGTGGTCAAGCTGTGGATGTCGCGCGGCGTACGGATCTTCCGGGTCGACAACCCGCACACCAAACCGGTCGCCTTCTGGGCCCGGTTGCTGGCCGAGATCCGCCGCACCGACCCCGATGTGCTGTTCCTGGCCGAGGCCTTCACCCGTCCGGCGATGATGAAGACCCTCGGGATGGTCGGCTTCCATCAGAGCTACACCTACTTCACCTGGCGCAACGAGAAGTGGGAGTTGGAGGAGTACGTCAAGGAGTTGTCGAAGGAGAAGGCGTATTACATGCGCCCGAACTTCTGGCCGAATACTCCCGACATCCTCAATGCCTACCTGGTCAACGGTGGTCCGCCGGCCTTCGCGATCCGCGCCGTTCTGGCCTCGACGCTCACCCCGAACTGGGGCCTGTACTCCGGTTACGAGTTGTTCGAGAACGTTCCGGTGCGCGAGGGCAGCGAGGAATACCTCGATTCGGAGAAGTACGAGATCCGGCCGCGTGATTTCGGAACCGAACCGAATCTGATCGAGTTCCTGACCACCCTGAACCGGATCCGCCGCGAGCACCCGGCACTGCAGCAGTTGCGGCAGACGGTCTTCCACCATGCCCCGCATCACGCGGTGATCGCCTACTCACGTCACGACGGCGACGACACGGTGATTGTGATCTGCAGCATGGATCCGCACAACACCGTCGAATCGGACGTCTACTTCGACCTCGGGGCGATGGGCCTGCCGTCTGATGCCACGCTGCATGTCGTCGACGAGTTGGACGGAGCGGAGTACACCTGGGGTGCCCGCGCCTGGGTCAGGTTGACCCCGCTGCGTCCGGCCCACATCGTGCGGCTGCGCCCGGCCGACTGACCGTGGCACGCCGCTCGGCCGACGACGGCCTGCTCGACTGGCTGCCGGGGCTGCTCGAGCAGGCCCGCTGGTTCGCCGGCAAGGGCCGCGACGGTCGGGTTGTCGATGTCCGGTTGTTGACCACCTGGGTCGATTCCTACGAACCCCTGCGCAGTTGGGCGGTGCTGGTCGAATACCCGGACGGATCCACCGAGCATTACCACGTGCTGGCCGAACACACCGCCGAAGGCCCCCGGGAACCGTCGGAGACCGGCTGGCAGGACCTGTGGACCGCGGTCGCCGCCGACCTGCGCGGCACGTCCCGGCTGGACGAGGAGGTGCCCGGTTGGGCCGACCTCCCGGTGCGGGTGCTGACCGGGGAGCAGTCCAACACCTCCCTGCTGATCGGTGATGCGTTGATCGTCAAGATCTTCCGGACGCTGGAGCGCGGCCGATCGGTGGAATCGGAGATGGCCGATCTGCTCGATGGGCAAGCGATGGTGGCCCGCAACTACACCACCGTCGGCATCGATCCGGGTGACCCACGGATCGGGCCGGTCGACCTGCTGACGGTGTTCGAGCAGTTCCCCACCGCCGAGGACGGCTGGGAACTCGCCACCTCCCGGGCCGAGCAGCAAGCCGACTTCACCGACGAAGCCCACACCCTCGGGGTGACCCTGCGCCGGGTCCACCGCACCCTGGCCGAACGGGCGAAGACCGCGATCATGCCCGGCGCCACGATCACCGCCGCGATGATCCGCCGCCTCGATGCCGCGGTGGACGAGGTTCCCGAGCTGGCACCGTTCGTCCCCGACCTCCGGCAGGTCTTCGAAGCACTGGCCGACCACACCCTGACCGTGCAACGCGTGCACGGGGACTTCCATCTGGGCCAGTGTCTGCGCGTCGCACCGAACGCCTGGCGGATCATCGATTTCGCCGGGGAGCCACTGAAATCGGCCCGGGAGCGCCGGGCTCCCGACTCGCCGCAGCGCGATCTGGCCGGAATGCTACGGTCATTTTGCTATGCCGGCCGGGTCGGACAGACTCGTGCTGCACCCTCACCAGCCGGGTCGGCGTGGACCTTGGCCTGCCGGGAGGCATTTGTGAGTGGCTACCGCACCGGGGACTCGTCCCCCACTGCCAGTGAGCGCGCAGCGCTGCGCGCCTATGAGCTCGACAAGGCCGTCTACGACGTCATCTACGAAACCCGCAATCGCCCCACCTGGCTGCCCCTCGCCCTGGGCACGCTGAACGACTCGCTGCAGATGTGAAGGAGAACCCCCGATGGCACACGATCCCTCTGGAGGCCTGACCGGTTGGGACCTGGAAGGTTTCCACACCGGTGGCGACACCGAACTGTGGAAGCGGCTCGGCGCCCACGTGGTGACCATCCCCAACGGCGACGGCGGCGAGGTCACCGGCACGCGTTTCGCGGTCTGGGCGCCCAATGCCAAGCGGGTCCAGTTGGCCGGTGACTTCAACGGCTGGGACGGCGGCTGGCACGAGATGCATCTGGTGCCCGGCTCCGGGGTGTGGGCGATCTTCGTACCCGGACTCGGCGACGGGGCGCTGTACAAATACAAGGTCCTCGGGGCCGACGATCGCTGGATCGACCGGGTCGACCCGATGGCCAACTTCGCCGAGCCGGCCCCGGGCAACGCCTCCATCGTCTACACCAGCCAGTACGAGTGGAACGACGAGGAGTGGCTGGCCAAGCGCGCGGCCTCCCAGCCGCACAAGGAACCGATGAGCATCTATGAGGTGCACCTGCCGTCCTGGCGTCCGGGCAAGAGCTACCGGGAACTGGCCGACGAACTGGTCGAGTACGTCACCTGGCAGGGCTACACCCATGTCGAGTTCATGCCGCTGGCCGAACACCCCTTCCTGCCGTCGTGGGGTTATCAGGTCACCAACTACTTCGCCCCCACCTCCCGGCTCGGCAAGCCCGATGACCTGCGCTATCTGATCGACCGGCTGCACCAGGCCGGGATCGGCGTCTACATGGACTGGGTGCCCGGGCACTTCCCCAAGGACGAATGGGCGCTGGGACGTTTCGACGGCACCGCCCTGTACGAGCACGCCGACCCCCGCCAGGGCGAGCATCAGGACTGGGGCACCTACATCTTCAACTACGGGCGCAACGAGGTGAAAAGCTTCCTGATCTCGAACGCCCTGTACTGGGTCAGCGAGTTCCACGTCGACGGGCTGCGCGTCGACGCGGTGGCCTCGATGTTGTACCTGGATTACTCCCGCGAAGAGGGTCAGTGGGTGCCGAACCAGTATGGCGGCCGCGAGAACCTCGAGGCGATGGACTTCCTGCGCTACGTCAACAAGCACCTGTACGAGCGCGAGCCCGGCGTGATCATGGTCGCCGAGGAGTCCACCTCCTGGCCCGGTGTCACCAAGCCGGTGCACGAGAACGGTCTGGGCTTCGGCTTCAAGTGGAACATGGGCTGGATGAACGACACCCTCTCGTACCTCGCCCACGAGCCGGTGCACCGCCAGTACCACCACCACGAAGTGACCTTCTCGATGGTCTACGCCTATTCCGAGAACTTCATCCTGCCGATCAGCCACGACGAGGTCGTGCACGGCAAGGGCTCGATGGTGAACAAGATTCCCGGCGACGACTGGCAGAAGTTCGCCACCCTGCGCGCCTACTACTCCTACATGTGGTCACACCCGGGCAAGAAGCTGATCTTCATGGGCTGCGAGTTCGGCCAACGCCCCGAGTTCAACGAGTCCGCCGGCCCCGAATGGTGGGTCTCGGATCTGGAGATGCACGGCGGCCTGCAGCGACTCTTCCGCGATCTCAACGGGATTTACCAGGCGCACCCGGCGATGTGGGAACTCGACACCAGCCCCGAGGGCTTCCGCTGGATTGATGCCAACGATGCCGGGCGCAACACCTACAGCTACCTGCGCAGTGATGAGGCGGGCAATCAGGTGGCCGTGGTGATCAACTTCTCCCCCGTGCCCCTGGACGCACACCGGATCGGGCTGCCGCGCGAAGGTGTCTGGCGCGAGATCCTGAACACCGATGCCACGATCTACGACGGCACCGGCATGTTCGGCAACCTCGGTCAGGTCGAGGCCGTGGCCGTACCGCACAACGACCTGCCGGCCAGCGCCCAGATCGTGGTGCCGCCGCTGGGCGCGGTGTGGCTGGCGATGGACGCCTGAGCTTGACCCTCTCGCGACGTGAGGCCACACAGTGGAGTCATGACCGAGAGGACAACGATGACAACGGCCTGGACCGTGGGCAAGGTGGCCGACACCTTCGGGGTGACGGTGCGCACCTTGCACCACTACGACGCCATCGGATTGCTCACCCCCAGTGAACGTTCGACGGCCGGCTACCGGCTGTACACCGCCGACGACCTCACCCGGCTCCAGCAGATCGTGGTGTACCGACGGCTCGAGATGCCGTTGGACGAGATCGCCACCCTGCTGGACGGCGGTGAGGACACGGTCGATCATCTGCGTCGTCAGCGCGCATCGGTCATGTCCCGGCTGGACGAGCTGCGCGAGCTCGTCGCGGCCATCGACCGAGCACTGGAGAAAGAGATGACCCACCAGAAACTGACCGACGCCGAGATGCGCGAACTCTTCGGCAACGCCTTCGACGATTCCTACGCCGCCGAGGCCGAACAGCGTTGGGGCCACACGCCCCAATGGCAGCAGGGCCAAGAACGCACCGCACATTTCACCCGCGCCGACTGGCAGGCCGTGAAGGACGAATCCGACGCCGTCGAGGCTGCCGTCGTCGCCGCGATGGACGCCGGCCTGGCCCCCGATCACGAGCGGGCGATGGCTGCCGCCGAGCAGCACCGGGCGAGCATCGAGCGGTTCTACGACTGCGACTACCCGATGCATCGCAACCTGGCCGACACCTACGTCGGCGACCAGCGGTTCACCCGGTACTACGACGCGATCCGGCCGGGCATGGCCCAGTACCTGCGCGATGCCATCCACGCCAACGCCGACCGGCGCGGCGAGGACGGAGCCGGCAGGTCCTGACCTGCCGGAGCAGCCCGGCCTAGAACAGGGCCGAGGTCAGGGCCCGGCGGGCCTTGATCACCCGCGGATCGGTATTGCCGAGAGTGGCGAACAGTTCGAGCAGCCGCACCCGGGCGGCTTCGCGGTCGTCGTCGCGGCGATTGCGGATCAGCTCGAGCAATCGCTCGAAGGCCGCATCGGCATCGCCGCGGGCGAAGTCCAGATCGGCGGCGTCCAGGTTGGCGGCCAGATCGGACGGATCGCTGCTCAGCCGCTGGGTGACATCGGCCGCATCCAGGGTGGCGGCCCGGGCCAACAAACCGGCCTGGGCCGCACCCGCGACCGCCTCGGCGTCGTTGGGGTTGGCCTTGACGAGTTTGTCGAACTCCTCCCGGGCAGCGGCGAAGTCACCGCGCTCGAGTGCCTCGTCGGCGGCGGCGAACCGCGGATCGGCGGCCTGGGGCTGTTCCTCGTCCTGGGGCTGAGCGGCCGAGACCGGCTCGGCCCGTCCGACGATGCCGTTGGCGACCGCAGCCTGCATCACCTGCTCGATCAACTCGACCAACTGGGCGCGCGGGGTGGGGCCCTGGGACAGCGGCACCATCTGACCACCGATCACCGCGGCCAGGGTGGGCACTCCCTGCACCTGCAGGGCCTGGGCGATCTGCGGTTGTTCGTCCACATTGGCCCGGGCCAGCAGCCAGCGGCCCTGCCCCTCGGCGGCCAGGGCGGCCAGGTCGGCACTGAAGGCCTCGGCATTGGCCCGCGGTGACCACAGTTCGACCAGCACCGGATGCTGCAGCGACTTGCGCATCACGTCTTCGAAGGTCTGCACCGTCACATCGACCACATAGCCGCCACCGGCGGGCGCGCCGTGGCCCGACGCCGGCGCCTGCGCCATCAGCGCGGAAAGGTCGACCGCTCCGGGACGGCTGAAATCGGACGAGGTCATTTCACGAAGCTCCTTCTCGACTCTGAACTCCCCGAGCGTACCGGGCAACACCCAACCGGAACATCGGCACCACGGCGGGGTACCGAAACCGCCGACCCGGCGACAGGCCCGCGACCCCGGTTCGGCATGATGAGGACATGGCCCACGAACGCGCTGGTCAGCCAGCACTCCCCGAAGATCTGATCGATGTGGACGCCGTGCTCGGCGCCTATTACGACATCGCCCCCGATCCGGACAACCCCGATCAGCAGGTGGTTTTCGGAACCTCCGGCCATCGCGGCTCGAGCCTGGATGGTGCCTTCAACGACCTGCACATCGCCGCCACCACGCAGGCGATCGTGGAGTACCGCGCCGGTGAAGGGGTGAGCGGACCGCTGTTCATCGGCAAGGACACCCACGCCCTGTCGTTGCCGGCCTGGCAGACCGCCCTGGAAGTACTGCATGCCAACGGGGTGGATGTACGGGCCGAGCGCGCCGACGAGTACACCCCCACCCCGGCGGTGTCCCGGGCGATCGTGGTGCACAACTCGAAGAACTCCGGGCCGAGGGCCGACGGCATCGTGGTGACGCCCTCGCACAATCCGCCCCGCGATGGTGGGTTCAAGTACAACCCGCCGCACGGAGGCCCGGCCGACAGCGATGCGACCAAGGTGATCGCCGCCCGGGCCAACGAGTTGATGCGCGACCCGTCCGGGATCAAGCGCACCCCCTATGAGCGGATCGACAGCGAGATCACCCGCTTCGATTACCGCACGCCGTACTGCGAAGACCTGATCAATGTGATCGACCTGAACGCGATCTACCGGGCCGGGGTGCGGATCGGCGCCGACCCGATGGGCGGGGCCTCGGTGCAGTACTGGGAGTACCTGGCGGAGCGTTCGGGGCTGGATCTGACCGTGGTGAACCCGCAGGTCGACCCGACCTGGCGGTTCATGACCCTGGACACCGACGGCAAGATCCGGATGGACTGCTCCTCCCCCGATGCGATGGCCTCGTTGATCACCAACCGCGACGCCTTCGACATCTCCACCGGTAACGACGCCGATGCCGACCGACACGGCATCGTCACCCCCGACGCCGGGCTGATGAACCCCAATGCCTATCTCGCGGTCGCGATCGGGTATCTGTTCGCCCATCGTCCGGGTTGGCCGGCCGATGCCGGCATCGGCAAGACCCTGGTGTCCTCGTCGATGATCGACCGGGTCGCCGACGAGCTCGGCCGCAGGCTGGTAGAGGTGCCGGTGGGCTTCAAGTGGTTCGTGCCCGGCCTGGGTGACGGGTCGATCGGGTTCGGTGGCGAGGAATCGGCCGGGGCCTCCTTCCTGACCCGCGACGGGGAGACCTGGACCACCGACAAGGACGGCATCATTCTGGACCTGCTGGCCGCCGAGATCCTCGCGGTCACCGGCAAGAGCCCCAGCCAGTTGTACGCCGAACTCGTCGACCGCCACGGTGCCCCCTTCTACGCCCGCCGCGATGCCGACGCGAACCGGGAGCAGAAGGCCCGACTGTCGGCACTGAGTTCCGAGGACGTGCAGGCCGAGACCCTGGCCGGGGAACCGATCACCGCGGTACTCACCGAGGCCCCGGGCAACAATGCCGCGATCGGCGGACTGAAGGTGACCACCGAATCGGCCTGGTTCGCCGCGCGTCCCTCGGGCACCGAGGACAAGTACAAGATCTACGCCGAATCGATGACCAGCGAGGAGCATCTGGCTCAGGTACAGGCCGAGGCCCAAGAACTCGTCAACCAGGTTCTGGAGGGCTGAGGGCTCAGAAGTCGCCGGCCGCCTGACGCGGGGCGATCAGCAGGGTGGAGAGCTGATCGGCCTGCTCCGGGCTGAGCGCGTCGAGAAAGAACTTGGCCTCGCAGATCAGTTGGGTGGCTTGTTCGGCGATCTCGCGTCCCTGCTCGGTGATCACCGCGATCGCCGCCCGGCCGTCGGCGGGGTGGGGTTCCCGGGTGATCAGCCCGGCGGCCACCAGACGCTGCACCAGGGAACTGACCGAGGTGGCGTGCACCTGCAGCCGCTCCCCCACGATGCTCAGCGGCAACGATCCGCGCTTGGAGAACTGCAGCAGTACCAGCACCTCGTAGCGGGCGAAAGTGAGCCGCAGCGGACGCAGCAACTCGTCCAGTTGGGTGATCACGAGCTGGTGCACCCGCATCAGGGAGGTGACCGCGCGCATCCGTTCCGCCTCCGGGTAACGCTGGGCCCAGGTCTGGGCCGCCCGGTCGATCGGGTCGAAGGGCAGCGGCTTGGTGCTCATCGGTGCCGCGCTCCGGCACCGCGCAGGCCGGCCCGGGCCAGCACCCGCTGAATCGTCAGGTCGCGCTCGTCGGGGCGTCCGACATACCGGATCTCACGCAGACCCTGGTCCTGGGCGGCCGATTCGAAGATGAAGTGGCCGTAGCCGAAGATCCGGCCCAGCAGCGGTTTGGCCACCGCAATGTCCAGGATTCGGCTCATCGGCATGGTGGCCAGGTGCCGGTCGAAGATGCCGCGCACCCGGAAGACCCGCATGTTGGTGATCACGAAACGGTCCATGTGCACCTCCTGCACCTTCACCAGACCGATGATCACCACGACGATCCCGATGATCGCGAAGATCCACCAGAAGGCGCCCACCAGGGGCATCAGGGCGAACAGCACGGTGCCACCGAGCACGATCAGCACCGGTTTGATCAGCGCCACCGGATGCCGTCGCACCTCGTCGACGATGACCTCACCCTCGTCCTCGATCAGGTGGCGTTCCACCCGGGGATGCAGCCAACTGCTCGCGTCCATGCCCAGCTCCGCCGGTCACCAGCCCTCGGCGAGCGCGGTGAAGAACCGTCCGATCGCAGCGAACCCGTTGAAGAAACCACGTACCGCCGCAGCGGCATCCTCGGGCCGGGTGAAGAGGTAAAAGAGCGCGAAAGCCACCACCAGCACGATCAGTACTCGCTTGATCCAGGTGCTCATTCGTGGTCTCCAAAACGGTCCGGGGGAAGGCGGGTTCGATGACGAACCCAGGACTCAATCACTTTCATACACGCCCGGGCGGGCGAACCGCGCCACGCCACGCCGCCGCGTGCCTTTTCGAGGCGCAGTTCGTGCCCCACCCCGCCCGATCCCGCCCGGGTGGGGAGTTCTAGGCTGAAGTCATGACTGATGCCAACGAATCGCTGTTTGTGTGCGTCGACCACGTCGGCCTTGCCGTCCCCGATCTGGACGAAGCCATCAAGTTCCACACCGAGGTGATGGGCTGGCGCGTGGTGCACCGCGAGGTCAACGAGGAACAAGGGGTCGAGGAGGCGATGATCGCCACCGGCGACAACACCGAGACCGCTGCCGAACTGCAGTTGCTGGCCCCGTTGAACGAGGAATCGACGATCGCGAAGTTCCTCGATCGCAACGGCCCCGGCATGCAGCAGATGGCCTACCGGGTGGAGAACATCGATCGGGCGTGCGAGGTGCTGCGCGAACGCGGCATGCGCCTGCTCTACCCCGAGCCGCGGCGCGGCACGGCGAACTCGCGGATCAACTTCGTGCACCCCAAGGACGCCCGCGGTGTGCTGTTGGAGATCGTGGAACGCGCCGAGCACTGACCGGTTCCCACCGGTCAACTAGGGTTGGCCACGCATGACCGACTTTCCCCAATCGGAGGAGTACGAGCGATGGCCGCCGATGAGCATGGACTGGACCTGATCACCGAGACGGTCAGTGCTGCCGGCAGTTTTCCGGTGGTGCTGCGCGGATACGACCGCCACGCGGTCGATGATTACCTGCGGTCCCTGGAATCACAGTTACTGCAGCGCACCCGCCAGGTGCACCAACTGGAAGCGGCCGTCGCGGAACTGGCCGAACAGGAGCCGACGCAGCAATCGTCCGACCTGTCCTTGGACACCGAGGAGGCCGCCGGACATGCCGGGGTGATGCTGAGCAGCGCCCGGGCCCGTGCGGAGGAACTGATCGCCGAGGGGCATCGCAAGGCCGAGGCGACGATGAACGACGCCAACCTGGCCGCCGAGCAGATTCGCCAGATCGCCGAACGCGACGCCGAGGACACCCGCCTGGCCGCCACCATGGAACTGCGTGAGGTGCGCGACCGGGTCAACTCCCGCAGCCAGGAGCAGCTCAACGCCGCCAAGTCCGAGGGTGATCTGCTGTTGGAAGCGGCCCGCAAGGAAGCCGAATCGGTGACCGCCGATGCCAAGACCCGGGCCGAGTCGATGGTGGCCACCGCCAAGGCCGAGGCCGATGCCCTGGTGCAACGCGCCACCGCCGAAGCCGCACGGTTGACCGCCGAGGCCGCCGAGCAGCGCGACGAAGTGCTCAGCCGGATCGCCACCGAACAGAGCGAGGCCGGTCAGCGGATCAACGGCATGCTCGCCGAGGCCAGGGCCGGCCACGAGGATGCCCTGGCCCGGTTGCGCACCGAAACCGAGACCGCCGCCGAGGTGCGTGCCGATGCCTTGGCCGAGGCCGAACGGATCCGGGTCACCGCGGTGCGCGAGGCCCAGGAACACCTCAACAAGCTGGAAGCGGTGCTGAAGTCGCGGCGTGCCCAGGCCCAGGCCGAGTGGCGACGGCACCAGTTGGCGCTGCGGGAGCAGACCGATGTGCTGCTGCAGCGACGTCAGGCCCTGGCAGCCCAGTTGGAGGCCGCGGCCGCGATGGCCACCGAGCTTGCCTCCGGTGGCTTGGCCGAGGTCGATATGGACGGGTTGATGCGAGATCTGCCCGAACCCGAGCCGCTGCCGGATTCGGTACTGGCGATGCCCGAGACACCGGAGCTCTCGGAGGTGGAGGACGCGGGTGAACCGGCCGAACAGGATGCTGGGGTCGAACCGGCTGAGTCGGTCGAGGAGCAGCCCGAATCCGAGGAGCAGCCTGAATCCGTGGAGCAGGCCGAACTCGACACCGACGACGAGCCGACCGCAGTGCTCAGCCGCGATTCCGAGCACGCCTGAGCCGACTACCACGACGGTGCCCGCATGCCGGGTACAGTGCCCGGCGTGCGCATCGTGATTGCCCGCTGTCAGGTCGACTACTCCGGACGCCTCACCGCCCACCTGCCGATGGCCACCAGGGTCATCATGGTGAAGGCGGACGGCTCGGTGCTGGTGCACTCCGACGGCGGTTCCTACAAGCCGTTGAACTGGATGAGCCCGCCCTGCCGGCTGACCACCCGTCCGGCCCCCGAAGACCTGGCAGCGGTGGTGGGTGCCGAACAGGACGCCGCCCTCACCGAGGTGTGGGAGGTCGTCGGCAAGGACGGCGACACCCTGCAGATCGCGATCGCGGAGGTCTTCGGCGACTACACCCATGACCTGGGGGTCGACCCCGGGTTGCAGAAGGACGGGGTGGAGGCACACCTGCAGGAACTGCTCGCCGAGAATGTCACCACGCTGGGCACCGGTTGGCGGCTGGTGCGCCGCGAGTATCAAACCCCGATCGGCCCGGTCGACCTGTTGTGCCGCGACGACGACGGGATGACTGTGGCGGTGGAGATCAAGCGACGCGGCGGCATCGACGGGGTGGAACAACTCACCCGGTACCTGGAGATGCTGAACCGCGACCCGCTGTTGCGTCCGGTACGCGGGGTGTTCGCCGCCCAGCAGATCAAACCCCAGGCCCGCACGCTGGCCGAAGACCGCGGCATCACCTGCCTCACCCTCGACTACGACGCCCTGCGCGGCATGGACAACGCCGAGGACCGCCTCTTCTGAGGGCCCATGACCAGTTTCTCCCCCGTGTACGACCGCGTGTCGTAACCGTGAAACACTCGAGCAATGACTGAAGCAGTGGTTGCGGTAATCGGACTGGGCGCCATGGGCGCAGGCATCGCCGAGGTGTTCGCGAAAGCGGGACATCCGGTGGTGGGCATCGAGTACAACGACGAGGCGCTGGAGCGCGGCCGGGGCATTCTCTCGACGTCGGTGGATCGCGCCGTGGCCAAGGACAAGCTCAGCGCCGAGGATCGCGACGCCCTGCTCGAGCGGATCACCTGGACCACCTCCACCCCCGACGGGGTGCGTGAGGCCGACCTGGTGATCGAGGCGGTCAACGAGAACCCCGACCTCAAGGCCTCGATCTTCTCGGTGGTCGATCAGCACGCCCCCGCCGATGCGGTGCTCGCCACCAACACCTCCTCGCTGTCGATCACCGCGATCGCCGCCGCCACCAGCCGCCCCGAGCAGGTGATCGGCATTCACTTCTTCAACCCCGCTCCGGTGCAGAAGCTGGTCGAGGTGATCCGGGCCCCGCGCACCGGTGCGGCGACCATCGAACGTGCCGTCGAGTTGCTGCGCGCGGTGGGCAAGTCGCCGATCGTGTGTGCCGACCGGGCCGGCTTCATCGTGAACTACCTGCTGCTGGGCTATCTGAACCACGCGGCGCGGCTCTACCAGGACGGCTTCGCCGACCGCGATGTGATGGACGCGGTGATGGTCGAGCAGGCCGGATACCCGATGGGGCCGTTCACCCTGCTCGACATGGTCGGCCTGGACGTCGCCCATTCGGCCCTGGTGCGGATGCACTCCGAAACCGGCGACCGGCTGCACGCCCCCGCCGCGGTGCTGACCCAACTGGTCGCCGCCGGCATGCTCGGCCGCAAAACCGGCCGCGGCTTCCACAATCACCAGGAGGGCTCCGACGAGGGGCCGGTCACCTGGGCCGAGATCGACGTGCCGACCCGGGAGGCCGAGCTCCCGATGGCTCTGGTCGCGCCGTACCTGAACGACGTGTTGAACATGGTCGGCCGACGTTACGCCACCCCGAACGACATCGACACCGGGATGGCCCTGGGCTGCCGGATGCCGAAGCCGTTCGATGTGATCGCCGAGATCGGTCCGGTCGCCCTGCTGGAGGCCCAGCGGGCGATTCACGCCGAGACCGGCGAGCCCGCACACCGTCCGGCCCGGCTGTTGGAGGAGTTGGCCGCCGCCGACGATCCGGCCGCCGCGCTGACGGCGCTGCGGGGCTGAGCTGCGTCCCTGAGCGGCGCGACTAGGCTGGCGATATGGCCAAACGTCCCAGCAAACACGCGCGCCCACACCGTCCGCTGTCGACCGGGTGGGCGCGCGGGGTGGAGCGACGGGACGGCGACTGGGTGGTGCGTGACGTTCCGGCCGACCGGGCCACCAAGGACTACCGCTGCCCCGGCTGCCAGGGCCTGATTCGTTCCGGAACCGCCCATGTGGTGGCCTGGCGGGCCGAACCACCCCTGGGGCACACCTCGGCGGTGGAACACCGCCGGCACCACCACACCGGATGCTGGGAGCGGATCCGATGAGCCTGCCCGAACCACGGGAACAGGACCTGACCGCCGGGCGCCTGCTCAACAGCCACCGGCACCTGCCCGAGCAGACCGATCAGGACACCCCCCGGGTGGTCTTCGCGCACGGGTTGTTCGGCCGGGGCCGGAACTGGGATCAGATCGGCAAGGCGTTGGCCGCCCGCGGCGCGATCAGCATTCAGCTCGACCTGCCCAACCACGGCCAGTCGCCGTGGACCGACACCTTCGACTATGTGCAACTCGCCGACCAGGTGGCCGGGTTCATCCGGCGCGAGGGGCCGTCGATTCTGGTCGGGCATTCGATGGGCGGCAAGATTTCCATGCTGGCCGCCCTGCGCCACCCCGATCTGATCCGCAAGTTGGTGGTGGTGGACATCCCACCGGGCAACTCGGCCGGGGTCAGCAACTTCACCAAGTACATCGACGATCTGTTGTCGATCGATCTGAGTTCGCTGCGCAGCCGCCGCGATGCCGAGGAGCAACTGGCGGCCCGGGAGTCGAGCGCCATGGTGCGGGCCTTCCTGCTGCAGAACCTGCGCCGCACCGATGGTTGGTCCTGGGAGCCGAACCTGGAACTGCTGCGCGAGGCCCTGCCCGAGATCGGCGGCTGGCCGGACTATCACGGCCCGCCCTACCCCGAACCGGTGTTGTGGTTGAACGGTGCCGATTCGCCCTATGTCCAACCCGAGCACGAAGCACTGATGCGCGAGCTGTTTCCGGCCACCCGGCAGGTACGGGTGAAGGGAGCCGGGCACTGGGTACACTCCCAAAAACCCGAACTGGTCACCTCCATCCTCAGCCAGTTCATTTTCGGAGGAAACACATGACCTGGTTGCCGCTGCTCGACGTCGCCCCCGACCCGATCACCGATCCCTCCCGGTTCGGGCCCTTGGCGGTGATTCTGCTGCTGGCAGTGGTGGTGGTGATCGTGCTGATCATCGTGTTGCGCAAGATTCGCGGCCGCTGAGCTCAGAAGAAGACCAGGCCGACCAGCGCCGAGCCGGCATTGGCGCCGACCGCGTAGAGCAGGGCCGTCACCCACGGCTCCCGCACCCCGGACTTGCTCAGCACGAGCGCGGCCACCAAGACCTCGACCAGCACCGCCGCCAGTTCGGCCCACGCCCAGGTGCGCCAGGTCGGATCGGCGTTGGTCACCCGCCACACCACCGGGTGGGTCAACAGGTTCAGCACCAGGGTCAGCCCGAGGGCGAGCAGCACGGTGCGCCTGCGCCTTCTCGGCCGCTCGGGCCGAGCGGAGCGCTCACCGAACAGGCACCACAACCACCAGGGCGCCTCCAGCAGGCAGGTGAGCCAGAACGCGAGCACGCCCCATCCTAGGCCGCAGGCTTCGGGTACGCTCGCCGAGGACCCGGACCACGGAGTCCTCCCCCACGCAGGAACGGTACATGGATCTTCTTCTTTCGATTCCGAGCCCGAGCATCAACGGCTTCCAACTCGGTCCGGTCAAGATCCACTTCTATGCGCTGTGCATCATGGCCGGCATCGTCATCGCCTATTGGCTGACCAGCCGTCGTTGGCAGGCCCGTGGCGGCCGACCACAAACGGTCGAGACGATCGTCATGTGGGCGGTGCCGCTGGGCATCATCGGCTCACGGATCTACCACGTGCTCACCCACTGGGGCGACTACTTCGGTGAGGGCGCCCGCGGTAATCCCTGGGCGATCTGGGAGGGTGGCCTGGCCATCTTCGGCGCGATCATGTTCGGCGCCCTCGGTGCGGCCATCGGCGCCCGGATGACCGGTGCCCGGCTCGCGGCCTTCGCCGACGCGCTGGCCCCCGGCATGCTGATCGCCCAGGCCACCGGACGGCTCGGCAACTGGTTCAACCAGGAACTCTTCGGAGGCCCCGACAACGGCCCCCTCGGCCTGGAGATCGACCGCCAGCACCGTCCGGCGGGCATGAAGGATGTCGAAACCTTCCAGCCGACCTTCCTGTACGAGTTGAGCTGGAACCTCACCGGCGCGGTCATCCTGCTGCTGCTCGACCGCAAGTTCGCCCTGGGCAAGGGCAAGCTCTTCACCCTCTACCTGCTGATCTACGGCACCGGACGCTTCCTGATCGAGGGCATCCGCACCGATCCCTCGTACATGGTGGGCCCGCTGCGCACCAACCAGGTCACCGCCCTGGTGCTCGCGCTGCTCGGGCTGGTGCTGTTCGCCCTGTTCCTCAAGTTCCGTCCCGGACGCGAGGACGCCGTCGAGGTACCCCGGGCCACCGACGGGAACGTGCCGGCCGCCGACGTCGAGAAGCGCGAGCAGGTCGAGAAGACCGAAGACGCCGGAACGACCGAGCAGGACGGGACGGCCGAAGAGACACCGTCCGACAGGGGCGCTAAACCTGCGGAGGACTAGCCTGCGTCCATGGCCCTGCTGAACCCCACCAGCACCCCGGATAGCCGGGTGCAACCACCCGGCGGGCTGCTGGTGGCGGGATCGGCACTGAGCGTGGTGGTGATCTTCGCCATCGCCACCACCGCTCCCCTGGCCACCGTGGTGTTGGGCCTGATCTGCTGCGGTCTGCTGCACCACGTGCTGGAGTACCGCTACCTGGCCGGACGCTTCGCCGGATTGTTCACCCCCGCGGTCTGGGGCCTGATCGGACTGCTGATCGCCGGCATCATGCTGACCCGGGCCGGGTTGGTGCCGCATCCGGCCTTGGTCGAGATCGGCCTGGGCTACCTGGTGCTCGGCGCCGGGGCCTGGTGGGGGTTGGCCGGACGGCGACGGTGGCTGGTGCTCGGGCTGATCGCCGCAGCAGCGGTCGTCTCCGCGGCATTCCCCGCCTGGCATTTCGTGGTGCTGACCCACCTGCACAATGTGTTGCCGGTGCTGTTCCTGTGGGAGTGGTCGCGACGACTCTCCCCCACCGTCCGTCACGGGCTGCGGGCGGTGCAGGTGTTGTGGGTGGCGGTGCTACCGGCGCTGATCCTGTTCGGTGCTCTGGACGGGGTGCTGACCACCGATCCCGGGCTGGTGGCGGGCTTCATCGGCGACGGCGCCCGGGTGGTTGCCCTGCACGCCCCGCCGGATGCCTCGGTGATCGTCGGCAGCCGCTTCCTGACCGTCTTCGCCCTGATGCAGTCGATGCACTACGTCACCTGGTTGGTGCTGATGCCGCTGCTCACCGGTGCGGTCACCGCCCGGGCGGAGCGGGCCGTCCCGGCCCTGCGCGGGCCACGCCTGTGGCTGCTCGGGCTCGGGTTGGCCGCAGTACTCGGCGTGGTCTTCGTCTTCGACTGGTTCGAGGGACGCACGGTGTACAGCCTGTTGGCCAGCTACCACGCCTACCTGGAATTCCCGGTGCTGCTGGCGGTGCTGTGTTCCGCCCGCAGCAGTGGCATCAGCCGGCCGAAACCTTCTTGATCTCGGCCGGGTTGTTCGGCTTGCCACCACCACCGGGCGAGGTGCCGTCCTGACCCTCGGCCGCGATCCGATTCACCACACCGATCGAGTCTTGGTCCATGGTGCCGAAGACGGTGTAGTTCGGGGGCAGTTCGGTGTCCTCGTAGACCAGGAAGAACTGCGAGCCGTTCGTATTGGGCCCGGCGTTGGCCATCGCGACGGTACCGGCCGGGAAGGTGTCCGAGGGGTCGGTTTCGTCGGCGAAGCTGTAACCGGGGCCACCGGTTCCGGTGCCGGTCGGGTCACCGCACTGCAGCACGAAGATGCCCGAGTCGACCAGCCGGTGACAGGTGGTGCCGTCGAAATAGCCCTGGGTGGCCAGGGACTCGAAGGAGTTCACCGTGCACGGGGCCTTGGCCCGGTCCATCGTGATCACCACGTTGCCCTCGTTGGTCTCGATGGTGAAGGTGGCTTCGCCACTGGCCGGCACTCCGGTGGTCTCGGGGGCATCCACCGGCTTGGCCGGCTCACCGTCCGGCGGATACTCACAATCCACCGTCTCCCCGGCCTGACCGGTCTGTTCCGTGCTCGGCTCGGTCTCACCGGCGGGCTCGGAGGCCTCCGGGGCAGGAGTCTCGGGCTTCTGGGTCTCGGGAGCCACGGCACAGGCGGTCAATGCCAGGGTGGCCGCTGCGAAGAAGGGCAGGGTACGCATCATCGACATCACCGGGCCAGCCTACGCTGTATTCCATGGTGAACCTGACGAAGATCTACACCCGAACCGGCGATGCCGGCCGAACCCATCTGTCCGACATGTCGCAGGCCGACAAGCATGATCCCCGCGTCGCGGCCTACGGCGATGTCGACGAGGCCAATGCGGTGCTCGGTATCGCGCTGGCCGTCGGGTTGCCCAAGGAAGTGGACGAGGTCTTGCGGTTCATCCAGAACGAGCTGTTCGACCTCGGTGCCGACCTGTCCCATCCGCTGCAGCAGGAGTACCAGTACCCGCCGCTGCGGATCGAACAGGAATGCATCGACCGGCTCGAGGCCTGGTGCGACCACTTCGGAGAGCCGTTGCCGAACCTGCGCTCGTTCATCCTGCCCGGGGGCACCCCGGCTGCGGCTCAGTTGCATCTGGCCCGCACGGTGGTGCGGCGGGCGGAGCGTTCGGCCTGGATCGCGGTACACACCTACGGCACCGACCCGGCCGCGGACGACCGTCCCGGTGGAGTGAACCTGCTGGCTGTGAAGTATCTGAACCGGTTGTCCGACCTGCTGTTCATTCTGGTGCGGGTGATCAACGGCGCCGAGGGCGACATCCTGTGGGTACCCGGTGGCGAACGCCGTCCCACCGACCCCAAGGGCCTGCGTCAACGCAAGCGGATCACCGGCGAGGGCTGAACCGGCCCGGCCGGCGGCCACAGTTCTCCGTGTCATCGGACGCGATCCGCTGCGCCACCCAGTATCAGCCGACGTTGCCGTACCGCTCCGCGCCCAGGGTCAGCGTGGTTTTCATCTTGTCATCGCTCAGCACGATGCGGGTCTCCACCTGTGACATGTCGATGTCCACATGGTCCTTGCTGTGGAAGGGGTCCTCCCAGTAGCTGTAGCGAGGTATCGGGGTGCCGTCATCCTGCATCAGGTAAATATTGATCCGATGGGACTCCAGCCCCACACCCATGAAGGGCTCTCGGATGGTTCGCTCCAGGCAGACCTTGTTGTCGTCGGAACACACCCGTTGCAGCACCGTCGCGTCGTCGTGTTTACCGTAGTTCATCGCCAGTACCACCAACACCACCGCAGTCATCATCACGCCGATGATCAGGCCCAGCACACCGGTCAGCAGGCCGACCGCAACCCGGCTCAAGCCTGTTGATGGGCGGGGCCCGGCGGGGCCGCCTCCAGCCAACTCATCAGGCCGGTGAGGGATTGGGGGTCCAGGGCGATGTCCCATTCCTGTCCTTCGATCTGCAGACGGGCGATGTGTTGCCCTTCGAAAAGTACCACCGCCTCGGTCGCATCCGGTTCGCGCTGACCGACGATCTCGATCAACCGGCGTCGGAATTGCCACTTGGGCCGAAAGGACAGCGAGAAGATCCGGAAGATCTCCAGATCCTCGCCCGAATAGCGCGCGGCGGCGAGCACCCAATCGGGGCTCGCCGCCGCATCAACGCTGCGCACCGCACAGTCGAACAGTCCTCCCGAACGGGAGAGCCACCGACGGCGGGCGAACAGCCATACCAAGGGCGTTGCAATCACGATCAGCGCGACGAACACGCCGATCAGAACAACGCCGAACCACTCCATGAACGCAGACTACTCGGCGTGCGAGTAGCTCGACGAACGGCTCTCAGGCAATCTTTTGCGCTGCCTTCACCTGAGCACTGGCACGGTTGTAACGACGCCGGGTCTCCTCGTCGTCCTGATCGTTCTCCAGGTGTCGGGTGGCCTCGGCCAGTTCGCGCTCGGCCTCGGCCAGGCTGATCTCCTGGCCGAGCCGTGCGTACTGACTGAGAATCGACACCCGTCCGTGGGCCACCGAGATGAACCCGCCGTCAACGGCGATGATCTCGCGGCGGCCGTCCGGGTTCAGGATCTCCACACCGCAGGGCACCAGCACCGCCAACAGCGGTGAGTGTCCGGGCAGGATGCCGATGTCACCCTCGACCGTACGGGCGATGATGTTGATCGACTCCCCCGACCAGACCACCTTCTCGGCCGAGACGACCTCGACGTGCAAGGGGGAATTCGTCATGGCCTCAGTTGCCCTTCTCCATCTCGGACCAGCGCTTCATCACGTCTTCCATGCCACCGACGTTGAAGAACGCCTGCTCGGCGATGTGGTCGACCTCGCCGTCGCAGATCATCCGGAAGCCCTCGATCGTGTCCTTGACCTCGACGGTCGAGCCGGGCACGTTGGTGAACTTCTCGGCGGTGTAGGTGTTCTGCGACAGGAACTGCTGAATCCGGCGGGCCCGGTTGACGATGATCTTGTCTTCCTCGCCGAGCTCGTCGACACCCAGAATCGCGATGATGTCCTGGAGTTCCTTGTTGCGCTGCAGGATCTGCTTGACCCGCACCGCGGTGTCGTAGTGCTCCTGACCCACGTACTGCGGGTCGAGAATGCGCGAGGTCGAGGTCAGCGGGTCCACCGCGGGGTACAGACCACGCGAGGCGATCTCACGGGAGAGCTCGGTGGTCGCATCCAGGTGGGCGAAGGTGGTGGCCGGCGCCGGGTCGGTGTAGTCGTCGGCGGGCACGTAAATCGCCTGCATCGAGGTAATGGAGTGACCCCGGGTCGAGGTGATTCGTTCCTGGAGCTGACCCATCTCGTCGGCCAGGTTGGGCTGGTAACCCACCGCGGACGGCATCCGGCCCAGCAGGGTGGACACCTCCGAACCGGCCTGGGTGAAGCGGAAGATGTTGTCGATGAACAGCAGCACGTCCTGGTTCTGCACATCGCGGAAGTACTCCGCCATGGTCAGCGCCGACAGCGCCACGCGCAACCGGGTGCCCGGCGGCTCGTCCATCTGACCGAAGACCAGCGCGGTGTCCTTCAACACGCCGGCTTCTTCCATCTCGAAGATCAGGTCGTTGCCCTCACGGGTGCGCTCGCCCACACCGGCGAACACCGAGGTACCCGAGTGGTTGTGCGCGATCCGGTAGATCATCTCCTGGATCAACACGGTCTTGCCCACACCGGCACCACCGAACAGGCCGATCTTGCCGCCCTTCACGTACGGGGTCAGCAGGTCGAGCACCTTGATGCCGGTCTCCAGCATCTCGGTCTTCGACTCCAACTGGTCGAAGGCCGGCGGCTCGCGGTGGATCGGCCAGCGCTCGGTGATCTCGATCGACGAGGGGTCGACGTTGAGCACCTCACCGGTCACGTTCCAGACGTGGTTCTTGGTGACATCGCCGACCGGCACGGTGATCGGGGCACCGGTGTCGCGCACGTCCTGGCCGCGACGCATGCCGTCGGTCGGCTTCAGGGCGATGGCGCGCACGGTGTTGTCACCGACGTGCAGGGCGACCTCGAGGGTCATGGAGCGCACGTTGCCGTCGCCCATGTCGATGTCGACGGTCAGCGCGTTCATGATGTCGGGCATCTCGTCGGGCGCGAACTCGACGTCGACGACCGGACCGATCACGCGGGCCACCCGACCCACGCCACCGGGCTTGGTCTGTTCGCTCTGTTCAGCAATCGCAGTCATTCTCACTCGCTCTCGGCGGTTCCCTCGGCGAGCGCGCTTGCGCCACCGACGATTTCGGTAATTTCCTGGGTGATCTCGGCCTGACGGGCCTGGTTGGCCTGTCGGGTCAGGTCACCGATCAACTGGGTCGCGTTGTCGGTTGCCGACTTCATCGCGCGCTGGCGGCTGGCCAGCTCCGATGCCGCCGACTGCAACAGGCAGTAGTGGATCCGGCTGCGCACGTACAGCGGCAGCAACTCGTCCAGCACCGTCTGCGGATCGGGTTCGAAGTCGTAGATCGGCAGCGCCTCGCCCTCGGAACTCCAGGACGGATCTTCCTCGGCCTCATCGGCCTCGACGAACTCCAGCGGCAGCAGCCGGATGACTTCGGGACGCTGTACCAGCATCGACACGAACCGGGTGTAGACGATGTGGATCTCGTCCACCCCGCCTTCTTCGACCGGGGTCTCGAAGGCCTCGATCAGGGTGTCGGCGATCTCCTGGGCCTGTTCGTAGGTCGGCGAATCGGAGAAGCCGCTCCAGATCTTTTCTGTCTCGCGTTCCCGGAACTCGTAGAAGGCCTGACCCTTGCGTCCGGACAGGTAGGTCTTGATCGACTTACCGTCGGCGCGCAGCAGCTCGGTGAGTTCCTCGCCAGCCTTGATCACCGACGCGGAGTAGGCGCCGGCCATACCCCGGTCGGAGGTGATCAACAGCATCGCGGCGTGGGTCGGGTTCTCCGGCTCCACCGCCAGCGGGTGCTCGACATCGCGCACCGACGCCACGGCCGAGACGGCCTTGGTCAGCTCCCGCGAGTACGGCGCGGCCGCGTTGGCCCGTTGCTGGGCCTTCGCGATCCGGGCCGCGGCGATGAGTTCCATCGCCCGGGTGATCTTTTTCGTGGTCGATACGGACTTAACTCGCTGCCGTAGCTCACGAAGACTGGCAGTCATCGGCTCACCGCCGCTTCTGCTTGACGATCTGCTCCTGCGTCACGTCTTCGGCATCCATCGCGTCGTGCTCCTCGTGACCGACCAAGGAGTGGCCCTCGGAGGTCTTGAAGCCGAGCTTGACGTTGTCGATCTCGGTGGCCAGCGCGGCGGCGGTGTCGTCGTCGAACTTGCCGGTTTCACGGATCGTGGTGAGCACTTGGGAGTTGTGCCGCAGGTGTTCCAGCAGTTCCTGCTCGAAGCGCAGCACGTCCTCGACCGGGACATTGTCGAAGTGACCGTTGGTGCCGGCCCAGATGCTGACGACCTGCTCCTCCACCGGGTACGGGTGGTACTGGCCCTGACGCAGCAGCTCGGTGAGCCGCTGGCCGCGGTCGAGCTGGCGCTTGGTGGTCGCGTCCAGGTCGGAGGCGAACATCGCGAAGGCCTCCATGTCGCGGAACTGGGCCAGGTCGATCTTCAGCGAGCCGGAGACCGACTTCATCGCCTTGACCTGTGCGGCACCACCGACTCGCGACACCGAGATGCCGACGTCGATGGCGGGACGCTGGTTCGCGTTGAACAGGTCGGACTGCAGGAAGATCTGGCCGTCGGTGATCGAGATGACGTTGGTCGGAATGTAGGCCGACACGTCGTTGGCCTTGGTTTCGATGATCGGCAGGCCGGTCATCGAGCCGCCACCCAGCTCGTCGGAGAGCTTGGCACAACGCTCCAACAGACGGGAGTGCAAGTAGAAGACGTCACCGGGGTACGCCTCACGGCCCGGCGGGCGACGCAGCAGCAGCGACATCGCACGGTAGGCCTCGGCCTGCTTGGTCAGGTCGTCGAAGACGATCAGGACGTGCTTGCCCTGGTACATCCAGTGCTGGCCCAGGGCCGAGCCGGAGTACGGGGCGATGTACTTGAAGCCGGCCGGATCGGAGGCCGGGGCGTGCACGATGGTGGTGTACTCCAGCGCGCCGGCTTCCTCCAGCACACCGCGCACCTCGGCGATGGTCGAGCCCTTCTGGCCGACCGCGACGTAGATGCAGCGCACCTGCTTGCTCGGATCACCCGAAGCCCAGTTGGCCTTCTGGTTGATGATCGTGTCGAGGGCGATGGCGGTCTTACCGGTCTTGCGGTCACCGATGATCAGCTGACGCTGGCCACGGCCGATCGGGGTCATCGCGTCGATGGCCTTCAGACCGGTCTGCATCGGCTCGCGGACCTCCTGACGGTCCATCACGCCTGCGGCCTGGATCTCCAACTCACGGCGGCCGTCGACACCCTGGATCTCACCCAGGCCGTCGATCGGGTTGCCCATCGCGTCGACCACGCGGCCGAGGAAGCCGTCGCCGACCGGAACCGACAACACGGTGCCGGTGCGGGTGACGGTCGAACCTTCCTCGATGCCCTCGCTGGACCCCAGCACCACGACACCGATCTCGCGGGTGTCGAGGTTCTGGGCAATACCGAGAGTTCCGTCGGCGAACTTCAGAAGTTCGTTGGCCATCGCCGAGGGCAAGCCCTCGACCCGGGCGATACCGTCACCGGAGGTGACGACCTGGCCGACTTCCTCCCGCTGGGAGGTCTCTGGAGTGTAATCCTGGACGAACTTGTCCAGTGCGTCCCGGATTTCGTCCGGACGAATAGTGAGTTCCGCCATCTTCGCGTCCCTAGCTCTCGATTTCAGCAAATGTCATTGTCGTCGCGTCACCGGAACAAACGGCGCGCTTCCTCCAGTCGCGAGGCCATCGTGCCTTCGATGACCTCGTCGCCGACCTCCACCCGGATGCCGCCGAGAACCGACTCGTCGACGATCTGGTGCAAGGTCATGTCGCGTCCGACCTGGCGGCTCAGCGCCGCCCGCAGTCGGGCCGCTTGTTCATCGGTCAACGGCCGTGCCACGGTCACGGTGGCCACCCCGCGCTGCCGTTGTTCGGCAGCCAGGTTCAGGTAGCCCTCGAGGGTGTGGTCGAAGTTGCGATCGCGTCCCAGCACCGCGCGCCGCAGCAGGGTCTCGGCAACCGCCGACACCTTGCCCGACACCAGTGAGGAGATCAGACCCTGGCGGGCCTCGATCGGCATCCGGTCGTTGTGAATCGCGGCACGCAGCTTCGGATCACCGGCCACGGTGCGACCGAAACGGAACAGTTCCTCTTCGGTCGAGTCCAGTTGGCCGGCATTCTGAGCGGCGGCCAGCTCGGCACGGACGGCCTGTCGTTCCACCGCAGCGGCGAGGGAACGGCCCGAATGCCACCGCAGGGCACTGCCCTCGGCGAGCACCGCGACCGCCTGCTCCCCGACCTTGCCCCCGAAGAGGCTGTGCGCGAGTTGCTTGCGCTCATCGGGGGTCAGGCTGGGATCGGTCAGCGCCCGCCGCAACCCGACCTGCTCGTCCATGGCATCAACGACCGCGAACAGGTCCGCAGCCAGGCCAGGGGTGGACGACCGGTCGTCCAGCACCCGGTCAAGGGTGCTGATGCGTGCTTCTGAGGTGACGTCGGGGCTCATGCCTGCCCGCCTCCCACTGGTTGCGATTCCAGGTCGGCGATGAAGCGGTCCACCGTGCGGCGGGTGCGCTCATCGTCTTCCAACGATTCGCCGACAATGCGTCCGGCCAAGGTGGTGGCCAAGCCGCCCACCTCACTGCGCAGCTGCGAGGTCACCTGGGCGCGTTCGGCCTCCATGGCCGCCTGCGCCTGGGCGATGATCCGCTGCGATTCAGCCTGGGCCTCTTCACGCATCTCGGCCAGAATCTGGGCGCCCTGGTTCTTGGCGTCCTCCCGGATTCGGGCGGCTTCGGCGCGTGCGTCGGCCAACTGGGCGGTGTACTCCTCGAGCGCGGCCTGGGCCTCGGCCTGGGCGGCCTCGGCTTTCTCCATACCGCCGGTGATGGCAGCGGTGCGCTCGGCGTACATCTTCTCGAACATGGGCACGACGACCTTCCACATCACCACGAAGATCAGCAGCATCAGCACGATGCCGACGATGACCTCGGAGAGGTGATGTGGGGCCAGGGGCCCTAGAAAAGTTTCAAGGATTGCCACGGGGGCGCTCCCGTCAGTTCAGCACGAAGGCGAGGGCGATACCGATAATGGCGAGGGCCTCAACCACGGCAAAGCCGATGAAGGCGGTGCTCATCATCGCGCCACGGGCCTCGGGCTGACGGGCGGTTCCGTTGATCACGGAGGCGAAGATCCATGCCACACCGATGGCGGGGCCGAGGGTCGCCAGCGCGTAGCCGATCATGTTGATCGAGCCGGAGATTTCCATGAGCTCCATTACTTTGTGTTCCTTTCGGGACGTTCTTTCCTCACGGGTCTTGAGGAAAGAGATCTGTGGGTCAGTGCGCCTCGGCCAGCGAGGACGAGACGTACTGAGCGGTCAAAACGGTGAAGATGTAGGCCTGCAGGGCGCCGATGAACAGCTCCAGGAAGAGGATCGCGAAGCTGAACAGCACCGAGATCACGCCGGCGACGTTGAAGAACGGCACCACGTCGGTTCCGGCCGACTGCGAGGGGTAGGTCATCAGGAACCAGCCACCGACCACGAACACCATGACCACCAGGTGGCCGGCGAAGAGGTTGGCGAACAAACGCAGACTCAGCGTGATCGGACGGGTGATGAAGTTCGACAGGAACTCCAGCGGAATGATCAGCGGGTACAGGTAGAGCGGCACACCCTCGGGAATCAGGCTCTGCTTGAGGTATTTACCCAGGCCGTGGCGGCGAATACCGGCACCGATGTAGATCACCAGGGTCAGGATGGCCAGACCATAGGCGTAGCCGACATTGGAGAAGGCCGGGTACATGAAGAAGAAGAACTGACCGAACCAGTTGTTCACCAGGATGAAGGAGAACAGGCCGAGCAGGTACGGCAGGTACTTGCGGTAGTCCGGGCCGAGGATGTCACGGGCGATGCCGTTGCGCACGAAGTCGTAGAGGTACTCGGCGAAGAACTGACCCTTCGACGGCACGACCTTCAGTTTGCGGCTGGCGATCACCCACAGGACGATCACCAGCAGGGCCCCGATGACGGCTTGGAAGAACGGCTTGTTCGCCCAGTCCAGGCCTGGGATCAGGCCGGGCCAGATGAAGTCCTGGGTACCGGGAGGGGTGTAGCCCCCGCCTTCCAAGGGGATCAACGGCAGTGTCAGACTCACTGCTCCTCCTCCGTCTTCGATTCGGGGTTCCCGTAACGCTTGATGATCGAGTACATGGCCAGGACCACGCCGACGATGATGCCCACCGGCAGCAGGAACGAGGTGTGCAGCCACCTGTCGAGCAGCCAGCCGATACCGCCGTAGAACAACAGGCCGGCGGCCAGATACGCGATGATCCGGTAACCGTCCTCGGTGCCCGCGGGGGTCTTGTCATCAGCCGATCGGACCTTAGCAGTGCCGAGCTGTCGTTTGCTCATCGGTCGCCTCCGGTGGACACGTCGTAGACCGGGATGCGCAGCCGGGTGAAGCGGAAGATTTCCGCGGCCAGCCAGCCGACGCAAGTCACGATGATACCGATGCTCACTGCGGTCGGATCCAGCGCCACCAGATGGGTGTTGCTGCCGTACCAGGCCAGCAGTACTCCGAGTACCGATACCCGGGTGGCGTAGCTGGCCAGGGCCGCCACCAGAACCGAAATCCCGGTGCTTTCGACGAACCGGATCACCACCGCATGGCCGATCGTGAAGAAGGCGACCACCACCGCGGCGGCGACCGCCGAGGAGGCTGCAGCCTGCGGGCCACGGGCCACCAGCATGATGCCGATCAGGGTGATTGCGGCCGCATGGGCTCCGATCAATCCGGCCACCAGCAGGGCGCGGGAAAGATGGGTCGAAACGCCGACACCGGCAGGCTTGGCTGCGCGCTGGGGAGCCATGGCGATCGTCATCGAATTCCTGTCCTGCGAGTCCTCGCGAGGCGTGGGCGAAGTGCTTGTGAAACGTAGCACAAGCCCTTCCGGTGTGTCGAAATCAAGAGACCCCGCGGCGGGGTGTCGTCGGTCACCCCGCGATCTGGGAGTTGCCGGTGTGCGCCGGGGCCGGACGGCGCCGGGTCACCATGGCCACGGCCACCCCGAGGACGATGGCCACCACGACCACGATCCAGCTTCCGGTCAGCCCGAAAATGATCGTGCCGAAGGAGATCAGGGCCGACCAGAGGTACATGATCGTCACCGCCCGCGGGTGGCTGTGTCCCCGGTCGAGCAGCCGATGGTGCAGGTGTTGTTTGTCGGGCACGAACCACCAGCGTCCGGCATTGGCCCGCCGGATCCAGGCCAGGGTCAGGTCGAGCAGGGGCAGTGCCAACACGGCCAGGGGCAGCGCCAGGGGCAGGTAGGCCGGGATCAGGTCACCGGCGTTGGTGGTCAGCGAGGACGGGTCGATCTGTCCGGTCAGGCTGATGGTGCTGGTCGCCAGCAGAAAGCCGAGCAGCATCGAGCCGGAATCGCCCATGAACATCCGGGCCGGAAAGAAGTTGTGCGGCAGGAAGCCCAGACAGACCCCGGCGATGGCCACCGTGATCAGGCTCGAGGTGGTGGCACGCATCAGGTCCTGCTCGATGGTGAGCACGTAGCAGTAGGTGAAGAAGGCGAAGGCGCCGATGCCCACCACGCCGGCGGCCAGGCCGTCCAGGCCGTCGATGAAGTTCACCGCATTGGTGCACAGCACGATGAAGAACACGGTGATCGCGATCGAGGCGGCGGTGTCGAGGGCGATGATCCGGTCGTGCAGCGGAATCCACAGCATCCGCACCCCGCCCTGGGCGACCAGGGCCGCGGCCAGTACCTGACCGGCCATCTTGGTCAGTGCGCCGAGTTCGAAGATGTCGTCGAAGACGCCGACCAGGCAGATCACCGCAGCGGCCAGCAGCACCCAGCCGACATCGTGGCGCACCAACTCGGAGCGGCCCAGGAAGGGCAGTTGCATTGCCACCCCGATCGCCGCGGCGACCCCGGCGAGCATCGCGATACCTCCGAAGTACGGAATCGGCACCACGTGCACGTCGCGGTCGCGCACCTGGGCGATGGCCCCCGAGCGCAGCGCCAGCCGACGGGTGAAACCGCTGGCCAGGTAGGTCAGCGAGGTGGCGACGATCAGCACCAGGAGGTATTCGCGCATCGGATCAGCCGTCCGCCGCCGGTGCGCGCAGTCCGGGCAGGGTTTCGCGGAGTTCGTCGACGGTCAGGGCGCCGGGGCGCAGTACCTCGCCGTCGGGGTAGCGGGTGAAGTCGACGATGGTGGACGGCACTCCCCCGGCGGCGGTGCCGCCGTCGAGGTAGACCGAGACCCGATCCCCCAACTGCTCCTCGGCCTGATCACAGGTGGTGGCCGGTTCCCGTCCGGTGCGGTTGGCGCTGCTCACCGCCAACGGGCCGGTGATTCGCAGTACCGCGCGGGCCAGATCGTCATCGGGTACGCGCACCGCGATGGTGCCGACCGCATCACCCAGGTCCAGCCTCAGGCTGGGCTGCTGGCGCCCGATCACAGTCAGCGGGCCGGGCCAGTGTTTATCGACCAACTGCTGGGCACCGTCCGGCAGGTCGGTCACCAGAGCCGGCAGCACTTCGGGGGCGGCGATCAGCACCGGGGGTGGCATATCGCGGCCGCGCTCCTTGGCGTCCAGCAGGCCCTGCACCGCGGTCGGTGAGAAAGCATCGGCGCCGATGCCGTAGACGGTGTCGGTGGTGAAGACGATGCATTCACCGGCCGAGACGGCCCGGCGCACCGCGTCCTCGGCTTCGGCCGACAACTCCCGCGGGTCGGTGCAGTCATATCTCACGTGACTCATCTTCGCCCAGCTTCGTCGCAGTGGTAAATCGGGCTCGCCCGGTGAGGTCGAGGTGGTCGCGCACCGCGGTCCAGCCGCCGTGGTCGAGCAGCAGTCGCGGCACCGCCTCGCCCTGCAGATCGGCATGCTCGCCGGCCAGGTGTCCCCCGGTGCTGAGCAATCGGTGGGCGGTGTCGGCCAGCACCCGCCAGGCATCCAGTCCGTCCGCGCCGGAGAACAGCGCCAGGTCGGGGTCGTGATCGCGCACCTCGGCCGGCACCGACTCCCAGGCTTCCAGCGGAATGTAGGGCGGATTGCAGACCACCAGATCGCAGCGGCCGTCCAACTCGGGCAGGGCATCGCGCAGATCACCGGCGTGCAGGTGTACCCCGGTGCCGGCGAGATTCCGCTCGGCCCAGGCCAGGGCCTCGGGTGACAGTTCGACCGCGTGGATCTCGACCGGCAGCGGCGGGTCGGCACGGTCTCCGGTCAGTTCGTCGGCCAGGGCCGCGGCGATCGCCCCCGAACCGGTGCACAGGTCGACCACGACGATCGGCTCCTGGCGCGACGGGAGCTCGCGAACCCGGGCCAGGCACCACTCCACCATCACCTCGGTTTCGGGGCGTGGAATGAACGCACCCGGGCCGATCTGGAGTTCGAGGTAGCGGAAGGGTGCGCGTCCGGTGAGGTGTTGCAGCGGGATCCCGGAACGTCGCCGTGCCACAAGCTCGTCGAGCCGGTCGATGTGTTCGGGGGTGAGCGCCGGCGCGGTCAAGAGTTGGGCCGGCGTCAGCCCGGTGACCGCGGCCACCAGGGTGCGGGCCTCGGCCGCGGGACTGGCGACCACGCCGGACAGTTCCTGGGTCAGACGCCGTACGAGTTGATTGGGCACGACTTCCCCGGGCGCGGGGTGACTCGGCAGCGCTTGGTGGCTGGGGCGCTCGGTTGCGGACACGGAAACTCAGCTGTTGGCGCCGGGCAGTCGCTCGGCCAAATCGGCTTCCTGCAGGGCGGTCACCAGCGGACCCAGATCACCGTCCAGGACGGCGTCGAGGTTGTGGGCCTTGTAGCCGATGCGGTGGTCGGCGATCCGGTTCTCGGGGAAGTTGTAGGTGCGGATCCGCTCCGAGCGGTCGACGGTACGCACCTGGGAACGCCGGGCTTCGGTCGCCGCCGCGGCGGCCTCCTCCTCGGCCGCGGCCACCAGCCGGGCCCGCAACATGCGCATCGCCGATTCCCGGTTCTGCAACTGGGAGCGTTCGTTCTGGCAGGAAACCACGATGCCGGTGGGCAGGTGGGTGATCCGCACCGCCGAGTCGGTGGTGTTCACCCCCTGGCCACCCGGGCCGCTGGCCCGGTAGACGTCGATCCGCAGGTCGTTGTCATCGACCTCGACCTCGGCCGCCTCCACATCGGGCATCACCAGCACGCCGGCCGCCGAGGTGTGAATCCGGCCCTGGGATTCGGTGACCGGTACCCGCTGTACCCGGTGCACCCCACCCTCGAACTTCAACGAGCCGAAGGGCATCAGGTCGGGCTCACCGGCGCTGCGGGCCTTCACCGCGAAGGTGATCGACTTGTAGCCGCCCAGGTCGGTGGATTGTTCGTCGAGCACTTCCAGGGTCCAACCCCGGGCTTCGGCGAAGCGCGTGTACATCCGCACCAGGTCGGCGGCGAAGAGCGCCGATTCCTCACCGCCCTCCCCCGACTTGACCTCCAGCAGGGCATCCCCGGCGTCGTTGGGGTCGCGCGGTACCAGCAGTCGGGCGAGCCGTTCGGAGACCTCGGCCAGGCGGGTGTCGAGTTCGGCGGCCTCGTCGGCGAAGGAGGGGTCGTCATCGGCCAGTTCCCGGGCCGCGGCGAGGTCGCCGGTCAGGCCCCGGTATTCACCGATCGTCTTGATGATCGGGGTCAATTCCGAGTAACGCCGACCCACCCGCTTGGAACGGGATGGATCGGCGTGCAACTCGGGGTCGGCCAGAGCGCTCTCCAGCTCGGCGTACTCGGCTTCGAGCGCGGAGGTGTCGAAAGACCCCGCCGAGGTCACTTCTTCTTGCCGTACCGCTTCTCGAAGCGGGCGACGCGACCACCGGTGTCGAGGATCTTCTGCTTACCGGTGTAGAACGGGTGGCACTGCGAGCAGACGTCGGCACGCAACTGGCCGCTGGGCTCGGTGCTACGGGTGGTGAACGTGTTGCCGCAGGTGCAGGTCACCTGGGTCTCGACGTATTCGGGGTGGATCCCGCTCTTCATGTTGACTCCTGGAGTGTGATTTCTACCGGGTCGCCACCCGCCGGGCCTGGTGCTCGGTCGGGTAACCGTCGATTCGTGGTGGGCGTGAACCGGCAGCGACGAACTATTGTGCCTCAGCCCTGCCCCGCTCGCCAAACTCGGCGGGTGCGGGCTGCGGCATGGATACAAACGCACCCCTGGGCCGCTCTCATGGCGCCGGTAGTGCCATTAGGGCGATTTCGGGTGCGTTTGTATCCACGCCCGGTGGTGTGCCGGATCAGCTCGGGGTGGTGCGGGAGATAACCACCAGGAATTCGTTGTTCGAGGTGGTCTTGCGCATCCGGTTGAGCAGCATCTCGAGGGCCTGCTGGCCTTCCAGACCGGACAGCACCCGGCGCAACTTCCAGATGATCTGCAGTTCCTGCGGGCCGAGCAACAGTTCCTCGCGGCGGGTGCCGGAGGCGTCGACGTCGATCGCGGGGAAGATCCGCTTGTCGGCGAACTCGCGGCGCAGGCGCAGTTCCATGTTGCCGGTGCCCTTGAACTCCTCGAAGATCACCTCGTCCATCTTCGAACCGGTCTCGATCAGCGCGGTCGCCAGGATGGTGAGCGAGCCACCGTCCTCGATATTGCGGGCCGCACCGAAGAACTTCTTCGGCGGGTACAGGGCGGCCGAATCGACACCACCGGACAGGATCCGGCCCGAGGCCGGGGCCGCCAGGTTGTAGGCGCGGCCCAGTCGGGTGATGCCGTCGAGCAGCACCACCACATCCTGACCGAGTTCGACCAGGCGCTTGGCCCGCTCGATGGCGAGTTCGGCGACCGTGGTGTGGTCGGACGCCGGTCGGTCGAAGGTGGAGGCGATGACCTCACCCTTGACAGTGCGCTGGAAGTCGGTGACCTCTTCGGGACGTTCGTCGACGAGCACCACCATCAGGTGCACCTCGGGGTTGTTCTGCGAGATCGCGTTCGCGATCGTCTGCATCACGATGGTCTTACCGGCCTTCGGCGGGGACACGATCAGGCCACGCTGACCCTTGCCGACCGGGGACACCAGGTCGATGATCCGACCGGTGAGCTCCTGGGGCGTGGTCTCCAGCTTGAGTCGTTCCTGGGCGTACAGCGGGGTGAGCTTGTTGAAGTCCGGACGGTTCGCCATCGCGGCCGGTTCGGCACCGTTGATGGTGTCGATCCGCACCAGCGGGTTGAACTTCTCCTTGCGCTCCCCCTCGCGCGGCTGGCGAATCGCGCCGGTCACCGCGTCACCGCGACGCAGGCCGAACTTCTTCACCATCGACAACGAGACATAGGCATCCTCGCTGCCCGGCAAGTAACCCGAGGTACGCACGAAGGCGTAGCTGTCGAGCACGTCGAGCACCCCGACCACCGGCACCAGGACGTCGTCCTCGCTGATGGTGGGTTCTTCGAAGCGATCGATCTGCCCGCCACCGCCACGGCGGCGGTTGCTGCGGTCGCGGTTGCGCCGACGACGGCCCCGGCGGCCGCCTCCGCCCTGATCGTCGTCATCACGGTCGTGCTGCTGGTTGCGCTGGTTGTCCCGGCGCTGCTGGCCACCGTCGCGGTTCTGGTCGCGGCCCCCGTCGCGGTTCTGGTCGCGGCCCCCGTCGCGGTTCTGGTCGCGGCCGTCACGCTTCTGGTCACCGTCACGACCCTGGTCGCGGTCACCGCCGTCCCGATTCTGGTCACGCTTCTGATCACCCTCGCGACGCTGGTCGCGCTGGTCACCGCCATCGCGCTTCTGGTCATCGTCACGCTTCTGATCGCGCTGACCGCTGTCGCCGGAGTCTCGCTGTTCGCGCTGCTGACCACCCTCGCGGTTGCGGTCCTGGTTGCGGTCGCGTCGATCCCGCTGGCGGGAATCGTCGTCACCGCGCTCGGGAGCTTCGGTCAGCGTCGGCTGGGCCGCATCGGGTTCGCCGGCATCACGGGTGGCGCGGCGGCGGGCGCGTGGTTCGGCCCCGTTGGTGTGGGGGGCTTCCTTGCGATCACCGGCATCGCCGGACGGCGGGGCGCTGTCGACCCGGCCACCCGAGGCCGAGCTCTGAGCGCTGCGGATCGCGGCGATCAGGTCGCCCTTGCGCATCGATCCTGCGCCTTTGATACCCAGCCCGCCGGCGATCTTCTTCAGCTCGGGAAGCACCATGGCCTCCAGGCCGCTGCCCTTGCGACGGGGTGTCGCGGTGGCCGCTGCCTCGGTGCTGTCTGTCAACGTGTGGTCCTCTCAATGGGGTGCCCAGTGCTCGGCGACACCGCCATGCTGTGGGTGCTTCGCACACGACGAAGCACTTTGCACTGGGATCAAGTCACGGAAAAAGGGATTTCCTGTGGCGAAGAACCGCGCCCGACTTGTGAGGCGCTGGAAGCTGAAACCATTCCGGCCAGCCAGGTAAGACCGTATCACTTCCCGGGCCGACGGGCGAAAACCGGGTGCGGTCGCGTCGGATGCTAGCCGACCTCGATGATGTGCGATCCGGTGCCGATCCGCAGATCGTGCACCTGCCAGCCCTCACAGGGGGACGCTTCACCAAGCTGCTCCGGCAGCCCCAGGGCGAGCAGGGTCGGCCCGGCGCCGGAGACGACCGCCGCCAGACCCTCGGCCCGCAACTGGTCGAGCAGTTCGGCTGCCTGCGGCATCAGGGGTGCGCGGTAGTTCTGGTGCAACCAATCACGGGTGGCGGTGTGCAGCAGGACGGGTTCCCCGGCAATGGCATGCACCAACAATCCCGCCCGGCCACTGTTCGCAGCGGCCTCGGCATGGGGCACGGTCGCCGGCAGCACCTGCCGGGCCTTGGTGGTGGGCACCTCGAAGGCCGGCACCCAGACCCGGGCGAGCAGATCGGCATGGACGCGACCCTGCACCACGTGCGGGGTGCCGTCCTCGCTCCAGGCCAGGGTGAAGCCACCGAACAGCGCGGCAGCGATGTTGTCGGGATGACCCTCGATCTCGGTGCCGACCCGAAAGGCCCATTGCCGATCCAGTGGTTCGCTCCCCCGCAGCAAACCCCAGGCACCGAGAATCCCGCCCAGCACCGCGGCCGAGGATGACCCGAGGCCACGGCCGTGCGGGATCGTGTTGTGGGTGCGCACCATCAGGCCGGGGAGTTCGGTGCCCAGGCTGCGGGCGGCGATCCGTGCGGTGTCGATGATCAGGTGCCGTTCATCGGTGGGTACCTCGTCGGCTCCCTCACCGGTGACCTCGGCGCCGAACCGGTCGGCCGCGATCAGGTCGACGTGGTCGACCCAGTCCAGCCCCAGACCGAAGGAGTCATAGCCCGGCCCCAGATTGGCACTGGAGGCCGATACCGCAACCCGGACGCGGCGCGGGTCAGTCACCCTCGACCCGCATCACGCTGTTCACCCCACGCACCCCGTCCAGTTCGCGAAGGTCGGCCACGGTGGCGGCCAGATTCTCCTCGCGGGCGGCGTGGGTGACGACCACCAGCCGGGCCGAATCGTCCAGACCCTCCTGGCGGACTCCCTGCAGGGAGACGTTGTTGGCCGCGAAAGCCCCGGCGACCGCCGCCAGCACACCCGGCTGATCGTGCACATCGAGGCTGACGTGGTAGCGGGTGACGGCTTCGCTGATCGGCACCACCGGACGGGCGGCGTAGCTCGATTCGCCCGGGCCGAGCGAACCGCTCACCCGGTGCCGGGCCACGGTCACCAGGTCACCCAGCACCGCGCTGGCGGTGGGGGCGCCACCGGCACCGGGGCCGTAGAACATCAGTTCCCCGGCGGCCTTGGAGCGGACGAAGACGGCATTGAAGGCGCCGCCGACGCTGGCCAGGGGGTGGGAGTTCGGGATCATCGCGGGGTACACCCGCACCGACACCTGCTCGGTGCCGTCCTCACCGTGCACCAGATCGCAGATCGCCAGCAGCTTGATCACCGAGTCCATCGCCTTGGCGCTGGCCACATCGGCTCGGCTGATCCGGGTGATGCCCTCCCGGTGCACCTGGTCGGAACTCACCCGGGTGTGAAAGGCCAGCCCGGCCAGGATCGCGCCCTTGGCCGCGGCGTCGTAGCCCTCCACATCGGCGGTCGGGTCGGCCTCGGCGTAACCGAGTTGCTGAGCCTCGGCGAGGGTCTCGTCGAAACCGGCACCCTCGGTGTGCATCTTGTCCAGAATGAAGTTGGTGGTGCCGTTGACGATGCCCATCACCTGGGTGATCTCGTCGCCGACCAACGATTCGCGCAGCGGCCGGATGATCGGGATCGCGCCCGCCACCGCCGCCTCGTAGTACAGGTCGACCCCGGCGGCCTCGGCCGCGGCGAAGAGTTTCGGCCCGTCCTCGGCCAGCAGCGCCTTGTTCGCGGTGACCACCATGTGGCCGTGCTCGATGGCCGACAGGATCAGTGACCGGGCCGGTTCGATGCCGCCGATCACCTCCACCACGATGTCGATGTCGTCGCGGGCCACCAGGGCGGCCGCGTCGGTGGTGAACAGGTCGGGGTCCAGGCCCGGACGGTCGATCTGCCGGCGTACCGCGATACCGGCGAGTTCAACGGGGGCACCCACCCGGTTGGCGATGTCGTCGGCGTGGGCGATCAGCTGGCCGGCCACCTCGGTGCCGACATTGCCACAGCCCAGCAACGCCACCCGAAGGGGCTTGCGGGATTCCTCGGTCAACGCACTGCTCACAGGTCGGACCTTATCCGACATCGAGCGCGAAGATGTCGTCGAGCGTCTCGCGGCGAATCAGGGTGCGCAGTTCACCGTCACGCACCGCCACCACCGGCGGGCGGGGAACGTGGTTGTAGTTGCTCGCCATCGACCGCGAGTAGGCCCCCGAACCCGGCACCGCGATCAGATCGCCGATCGCCACATCGGAGGGCAGGAACTCGTCGCGCACCAGGATGTCGCCCGACTCGCAATGCACCCCGACCACCCGGGACAGCCGGGCATCGGAATCGGAGCGGCGGTTGGCGACCGTGGCCGAGTACTCCGCGGCGTACAGGGACGGACGGATGTTGTCGCTCATGCCACCGTCCACGGCCACATAGGCCCGAGAATGCCCGCCACCGACATCCACCTGCTTGACCGTGCCGACCCGGTAGATCGCCACCCCCGCCGGCCCGACGATGGAGCGGCCGGGCTCGATCGAGAGCCTGGGCACCTGCAGATCGCGGGCCTTGCACTCGAACTCGACGATCTCGCGCAGCCGGGTCGCCAGCTCGGCGGCCGTCAGGGGTTGATCGGCCGAGGTGTAGGCGATCCCGAAACCACCGCCGAGGTTCACCTCGGGCAGTTCCCGGCCGTAGGAGTCGGCCACCTCGGCATGCAGGGCGAAGACCTTGCGGCAGGCCACCTCGAAACCCGACACGTCGAAGATCTGCGAGCCGATGTGGGAGTGGATGCCGACCAGTTCCAGATGCCGGTCGACCTCGACCCGGTCCAGCGCCGCCCGGGCCCGGCCCTGGGTCAGCGAGAAGCCGAACTTCTGGTCGTCGTGGGCGGTGGCGATGTACTCGTGGGTGTGGGCCTCGACGCCGGTGGTGACCCGCACCATCACCTTGGCGGTGATCCCGAGTTCACCGGCGATCCTCGACAGCCGGTTGATCTCGTCGGTGGAGTCGACCACGATCCGGCCCACCCCGCTCTCGACCGCGCGACGCAGTTCGAGCTCGGACTTGTTGTTGCCGTGCAGCATCAACTCACTCGCCGGCACTCCCCCGGCCAGGGCGACCTCGAGTTCACCCAGGGACGCCACGTCCATGCCGAGCCCCTCCTCGGCCAGGATCCGGGCCATGCCCCGGCAGGTGAAGGCCTTGGACGCGTAGTAGATGCCCCAGCCGGCGAAGGCCTCGGCGTACTCGCGACAGCGACTGCGCAGGTCGTCCTCGTCCAGCAGGTACACCGGGGTGCCGGTGCGCTCGACGATCTCGGTCACCGGCAGGCCGCCGATGACCAATTGGCCGTCCTCGGCGCGCGAGGTGGTGCGGCTCCACAGCCGCGGCAGCAGTGCGTTCACGTCCTGCGGCGGCACCAGCCACTGCGGTGCGGGGCCGGCGGCCTCGGCGTGCAAAGATCCGGCCACGTGCATATGCGTCATGGGAGGAAGCCTGCCACGAGGCACCGACAGCGAGTGGCCATTTCCACCCGCTGAGCGTGCTACGGTATACGCCGGTTCGTGCGCAGGCACGAGTTTGAGCCCCCGTAGCTCAGGGGATAGAGCACCGCCCTCCGGAGGCGGGAGCCGAGGTTCGAATCCTCGCGGGGGCGCCATCCGAATTTCCGGACCAGCGCAGCACACCATCGACACGAAGGCAGTCTGTGAGCGAACAGCCGGCACCCGCCGACGTCTCTTCGTCCGCAACCGGCAAAACCACTGCGCTGACCCTGACCGAGCGACCGCTGATCATCATCTGGGCGGTCAGCCGCCTGCTCACCCTCGCGATCTGGGCCTTCCTGTTCCAGCACGTGATGGGTGACGTCAACTACTACTGGCGCAAGCTCAACATGATGGGCCAGGTCGGTCTGGACAACACCCTGATCGAGTACCCCACCCCGGTGGTCGGCCTGCTCGGCATCCCCTGGCTGCTGGGTGGGGCCAGTCAGTACTTCTATGTGGCCTTCTTCATCTCCGCGATGCTGATTCTGGACGGCTGGCTGTTCGGCACCCTGATGCGCCGCCGCGGCGACAACCGGTGGGCCACCTGGGTCTGGATCCTCACCGTCCCGGCCCTGGGCCCGCTCAGCCTGCTGCGGTTCGACATGATTCCGGCGGTGCTGGCCGGGTTCGCGCTGCTCTGGTACCACAAGCGGCCGACCGCCTCCGGCGCCCTGATCGGCCTGGGAGCCGCCACCAAGCTGTGGCCCGCCCTGTTGCTGGCCGGGCTGTTCGCCGACCGCACCAAACGCGTCGCCTCGCTGATCGGCTTCGCCACCTGCGGCTTCGGGTTGGCGCTGTATTCCTTCATGGTCGGCGGCTGGCAGCGGCTGATTTCGCCGTTGACCTGGCAATCCGACCGGGGCCTGCAGGTCGAATCGGTCTGGGTGGTGCCGGCCATGATCGACCGGTTGCTGCGCCCGGATCAGTACCGCATCGAGATGTCGAAGTACCAGGCCTTCGAGGTTTTCGGCCCGCTGACCGACCCGATGCTGACCGTTGCCACGATCTCCACCGTGCTCGGTGGGCTTTTCATCATCGCCCTGACGATCCGCGCCTGGCGGTCGGCCGGCTTCGACATCACCGCCGCCGCCTGGGTGATGCTCGCGGTGACCGCGGTGATGATCGTCACCAACAAGACGTTCAGCCCCCAGTACATGCTGTGGCTCGCCGGGCCCGCGGCGGTGTTGGTGCTGGGGGTGCCGAACCGGCGCCGCGGGTTGACCCGTGAGCACCGTTCCCGGCTGATCGCCGGCATCGGAGTGGTGCTGCTCAGCGCCCTCACCCAGGCGATCTATCCCTTCCTGTACGACGCCTTGATCCTGAACGGTGCGCCGGGCGCCGCGACGGTGATCGTGGTGATTCTGCTCGCGATACGAAACGCCGCGATTCTGGCCGCCACCGGGTGGGTCTGCGTCCAAGCATGGAAGACTGTTCGCCAAGGCGGTACGACAAGCAGACCACCTGTCGCGGTGGGCTAGTCTTGCCACCGGCAGGTTCGACTGCATCCATACAACTGCATCCAACCCAAACAAGCACGGAAGAAGGCGATTGTGGCCCCCGCCCACGATGGATCCTCGGACAGCGACTTCGGCGCCAATGACTGGCTGATCGAGGAGATGTTCGAGAAGTATTCCCAAGATCCGACCTCGGTGGACCCGACCTGGCAGAAGTTCTTCGCCGGACGCGCTCCGGAGACTGCCCAGCAATCCAGTTCCAAGGCGGCACCGCCTCCCGCTGCCAAGCCTGCCCCGACCGCCAAGCCCGCCTCGAAGCCTGCCGCGCCCGCGGCCAAGCCCGCCCAGCCGGCGGCCCAGCAGAAGGCCCCGGCGAAGCCGACCGCCTCGACCGCCGACGGTTCCAGCCGTAAGTCGAGCGTCGAGCCGCCGAACAAGGTGAAGGACGCCCGGCCGAGCAAGCCGGGTACCTCCGGCGGTGTGCCCGCCGATCCGCCCTCGCCCTCGCAGCGCCCGGCCGCCGCCAGCACCGAGGCCACCAAGACGACCCTGCGCGGCGCCCCGATGCGCACCGCCCGCAATATGGAAGCCTCGCTGGTCGTGCCCACCGCCACCAGCGTGCGCACCGTGCCGATGAAGCTGGTGATCGACCAGCGCACCCTGATCAACAATCACCTCAAGCGCGCTCGGGGCGGCAAGGTCTCCTTCACCCACCTGATCGGCTACGCCGTGGTGCAGGCGGTCAAGTCGGTGCCGGCGATGAACAGCTCGTATGAAGAGATCGACGGCAAGCCGACCTTGGTCACCCCCGGCCAGATCAACCTCGGTCTGGCGATCGACCTGACCAAGCCCGACGGCACCCGCCAGTTGCTCGTGCCCTCGATCAAGGACGCCGGCAATCTCGACTTCGCCCAGTTCTGGAGCGCTTACGAGGCCCTGGTCAACAAGGCCCGCAGCAACTCGCTGACCCTGGACGACTTCGCCGGCACCACCGTGTCGCTGACCAACCCCGGCCCGATGGGCACCCACCACTCGGTGCCGCGACTGATGTCGGGGCAGGGCACGATCGTCGGAATGGGCTCCATCGCCTACCCGCCGGAGTTCGAGGGCGCCGACGCCGAGCGGCTCGCCGAGATGGGTGTGGGCAAGATCTGCACCCTCACCTCCACCTACGACCACCGGGTGATCCAGGGCGCACAGTCGGGTGAGTTCCTGAACCGGATCCACCAGTTGCTGCTGGGTGCCGACCGATTCTGGGACGACATCTTCCGCTCGCTGCGCGTGCCGATGATGCCGGTGCGTTGGACCACCGACATCTCCGCCCACCGCGACGACAAGATCTCGAAGCAGGCCCGGGTGCTGGAGCTGATCAACTCCTACCGCACCCGCGGCCACATCCTGGCCGACATCGACCCCCTCGAATACCACGAGCGCGGCCACGTCGACCTCGAGACCGAGACCCACTCGCTGACCCTGTGGGATCTGGACCGCGAGTTCGCCACCGGTTCCTTCGGCGGCGCCGACAAGCCGTTCATGAAGCTGCGCGACATCCTCGATGTGCTGCGCGACTCGTACTGCCGCACGATCGGCATCGAGTACATGCACATCGTCGATCCGCACCAGCGCCAGTGGATCCAGCAGCGCGTCGAGCAGCCACACCAGGACCTGCCGCGCGAGGAGCACCTGCGCATCCTCGACAAGCTGAACGAGGCCGAGATCTTCGAGACCTTCCTGCAGACGAAGTTCGTCGGGCAGAAGCGGTTCAGCCTCGAAGGTGGCGAGTCCGCCATCGTGTTGCTGGATGAGATCTGCGATATGGCCGCCAAGAACGGGCTGGACGAGGTCGCGATCGGCATGCCGCACCGCGGTCGGCTGAACGTGCTGGCCAATATCGTCGGCAAGTCCTACGGCCAGATCTTCCGGGAGTTCGAGGGCAATATCGACCCGCGCACCGTGCAGGGGTCGGGCGATGTGAAGTACCACCTGGGCGCCGAGGGCAAGTTCGTCGCCCTGGACGGCTCCACCGTGCTCACCTCGGTGGCCGCGAACCCCTCACACCTGGAGGCGGTCAACCCCGTCCTGCAGGGCATCACCCGGGCCAAGCAGGACGTCCTCGACCGCAGCTACGAGTTCCCGGTGCTGCCGATCCTGATGCACGGCGATGCCTCCTTCGCCGGCCAGGGCGTGGTGGTCGAGACCCTGCAGATGTCGCAACTGCGCGGCTACCGCACCGGCGGCACGATTCACGTGGTGGTCAACAACCAGGTCGGCTTCACCACCTCGCCGACCGAGTCGCGCTCGTCCTACTACGCCACCGACGTGGCCAAGACGATCAACGCCCCGATCTTCCACGTCAACGGTGACGACCCCGAGGCCTGTGTGCGGGTGGCCCGGCTGGCCTTCGAGTTCCGGCAGGAGTTCAACAAGGACGTCGTCATCGACATGGTCTGCTACCGCCGCCGCGGCCACAACGAGGGTGACGACCCCAGCTTCACCCAGCCGTTGATGTACGACCTGATCGAGAACAAGCGGTCGGCGCGCAAGCTCTACACCGAATCGTTGATCGGTCGTGGCCTGATCTCGGTGGAGGACGCCGAGGACGTGTTGAGCCGCTTCCAGCACCGGCTGGAGTCGGTGTTCAAGGAACTGCGCGACGACGCCGACAACGGTTTCGACGAGGAATACCAGCGGGTGCCGGCCTACCCGACCAAGAGCAAGTACGACCAGTACACCGCGATCTCGATGGAAACCATGAAGACCATCGCCGACGCGTTCGTGAACGTGCCCGAGGGCTTCACGGTGCACCCGAAGGTGCTGCCCCAGTTGCAGCGCCGTTCGGCCGCGATCACCCAGGGCCCGATCGACTGGGCCACCGCCGAGCTGCTGGCCATCGGTTCGCTGCTGATGGACGGACGTCCGGTGCGCCTCACCGGCCAGGACTCGCGCCGCGGCACCTTCAGCCAACGCTTCGCCGCGGTGGTCGACCGGGTGACCGGGGAGTCGTGGGTGCCGCTGAAACACCTCAGTGACGACCAGGGCAAGTTCCAGGTCTTCGACTCGCTGCTCAGCGAGTACGCCGCGATGGGCTTCGAGTACGGCTACTCGGTGGCCCGTCCGGACGCGCTGGTGCTGTGGGAGGGCCAGTTCGGTGACTTCGCCAACGGCGCGCAGACGATCATCGACGAGTTCATCTCCTCGGGTCAGGCCAAGTGGGGCCAGCTCTCCGGTGTGGTGCTGCTGTTGCCGCACGGCTATGAGGGTCAGGGCCCGGACCACTCCTCGGCCCGGATCGAGCGTTACCTGCAGTTGGCGGCCGAGGACGCTCTGGCGGTGTGCGTACCGTCCACCCCGGCCAGCCACTTCCACCTGCTGCGCACCCACGCCCGGGTGAACTGGCACCGTCCGCTGGTGATCGCCACCCCCAAGTCGATGCTGCGCAACAAGATGGCGGTCTCGATGCCGGAGGACTTCACCGACGGTTCCTGGCAGCCGTCGCTGCCCGACCCGACCATCACCGATCCGAGCAAGGTGCGCACGGTGCTGATCTGCTCGGGCAAGGTGCGCTGGGATCTGGTGGCCGAGCGCAAGAAGCTCGGCAAGGAGGACGAGGTCGCGATCGTGACCCTGGAGCGGCTCTACCCGCTGCCCACCGACTCGCTGCTCGAGGTGATGCGGCCCTACGCCCACGTCACCGATATCCGGTTCGTGCAGGAAGAGCCCGAGAACCAGGGTGCTTGGCCGTTCCTGCAGCTGAACCTGATTCCGGCGCTGCAGGAGAAGGGGCCCGAGCGCGACTGGACCATGCGCGGTATCTACCGTCCGGCGTCGTCGGCGCCGTCGGTGGGCACGATCAAGGTGCACACCGACCAGCAGAAGGCGTTGTTGGGCGAAGCCTTCGGGGACTGATGTATTTCACCGATCGCGGTATCGAGGAACTGTCGGCCAGGCGGGGAGAAGAGGAAGTCTCCTTCGCCTGGCTGGCGGAACAATTCACGTTCTTCGTCGACCTGAACCCCGAATTCGAGGTGCCGGTCGAACGGTTGGCCACCTGGCTGGCCCGACTGGACGACGACGAGGACGAGTAACCGAGGCAGACCCGCCGCAGTTACTTCCGCCGCTTGGAGCGTTGTTCTTCCCGCCGCTGCCGATCTTCCTCGCGCCGGCGCAGCGCTTCGGCCCTGGCTTCGGCGGCCTCGTCGAGTTCTGCCTGCGGAATCATGATCCGGGTGGTGGACGGATGCAGCACACAGACCAGCACCACCACCGACGCCACCGCCAGGCCGATCCCGATCGCGAACGAGAGCGGGGTGGCCATGCCGGTCAGGAACGACCAGGCCACCGGCAACTGCACCAGGCCGAAGGCCGCGGCCGGCCCGCGCGACCAGCGCCGCCCCTGCCACAGCCCGCGGCCGATGAACACCATCACCGCGGTGTAGAGCAGCAGCATGATCGTGGTGCCCACACCGACGACAGCCCGGTGCCACTGGATCGAGAAGGCTTCGGCCACCGCCAACAGCACGGCTGCCGCACCCAGCACCCACAGCACGATGGCGGCAGTCTGCAACTGCTTGGAGGCGGGCGGACCGAGGGTGGGCATTGCCTCAGCCTACCGTGACCGACGGGGTCGGACGTCTCGGATATCAGCGCCTGCAGTGATCCCGCTCACACCCAATTTCACGGGCTTCGGAACCGGCACTAAGCGGGTGAGCAAGCCTTTGCCGACCGGTGAAATCGGGGCTCCGGTGTCACATCCGTCCCACCTGCACCGATTTCGTCGCACGTCAATCCCTCGTTACAGTATGTGGGAAACTCGGGTTTTTGTGACGTAACCGTCGCCCGGGGGTCTTGTGTTGGCTTGCAACCCTTGCTTAGCTTAGTGCGCCGACCCGACCCGTCGGATTCCGTGGCAGCGACGGCACGGAATACGCAGAGTGGGATCGGCCCCCCCCAGGTAAGGAGTACGAGTCAGTATGGATTGGCGCCATGAGGCAGCCTGTCTGGAAGAGGATCCGGAGCTGTTCTTCCCGATCGGGAACACCGGCCCCGCCCTCCTGCAGATCGAAGAAGCCAAAAAGGTGTGTATGCGCTGCGACGTGCGCGAGGCATGCTTGCAGTGGGCTTTGGAGGCCGGGCAAGACCATGGTGTGTGGGGTGGGCTGAGTGAGGACGAGCGTCGCGCCCTGAAGCGTCGCGCCGCCCGCAGCCGCGTTCGCAGCGCCTGACCCGCACTCCTGCACACCGTTAACTCCGTCCGGGGCTAACTGTCGCGCCTCGGCTGTTCGTCGGGGTCCACCTGTCGCCGTCCGGCGCCTCGCGGTATCCGGATGATCGCCGCACTCCCCCGGTCCTCCCGGGGCACGAGTTCGAAGGTGCCGTCCAGATCGGTCACCAGACTGCGCACGATCGACAGGCCCAGACTGGTCAGCCGGTCGGTGGAGAAGTCCGGGGGCAGCCCGCGCCCGGCGTCCAGCACCGCGACCTCGAGCCATTCGTCGTTGCCGTCGGCCTGCACGATCACCTCGCCGGGTTCACCGGCCAGGCCGTGTTCGATCGAGTTCTGGCACAGTTCGGTGACCACCAGCGACAGGGCGGTGGCCGAACCGGCCGACACCGACCCGAAGCTGCCCTCCCGGCGCACCCGCACGCCGGGGCCGGCCACATCGGAGACCATCTTCATCACCCGGTCGGCGACGTCGTCGAAGGTCACGTCCTCGTCGTAGCTCTGCGAGAGCAGTTCGTGCACCGCCGCGATCGCGGCCACCCGCGACATCGCCTCACCGAGGGCCTGGCGCGATTCGGCCGCTTCCATCCGGCGCGACTGCATCCGCAGCAGGGCCGCCACGGTTTGCAGGTTGTTCTTCACTCGGTGGTGGATCTCGCGGATCGTCGCGTCCTTGGTCACCAGTTCGCGTTCCTGGCGCAGGATCTCGGTGATATCGCGCACCAGCAGCACCGCTCCGACCGACACCGATTCGGTCGCACCCTCGGGCAGTTCGCGCAGCGGCAGCAGCCTGGCGCGCAGCCCGACCTGGGGCTGTTGGACGGTGAACTCGCGCACCTGCCGGCCCCGGATCAGGGCCAGCGCATCGACATTGCGCTCGGGCATCGCCTGGTCGAAGAGTTCCTGGGCGGTGATGTCGAGCAGATCCTGGTTGTAGCCGAGTCGGCGGTAGCTGGAGACCGCGTTGGGGCTGGCATAGATGACGTTGCCCATCGCGTCCAGCCAAATCAGCCCGTCGCCGACCCGCGGGGAATGGCCGGGGTGGAAGGGCGCGCCGGCCATCGGGAACTCGTCGCGGCCGATCATCTCGATCAGCAGCCCGGCGATCTCGACGTAGGAGTCCTCCATCGCGCCCAGGGCGCGCACGGCGATCCGGTTGGTGTGTTGTTCCAGGATCGCGATCACCTGCCCGTCCAGGGTGATCGGGCGGGCGTGGATGTCGACCGGGATGCCGGTGGAGAGCTGGTTGTTGCTGGTGACCACTTCCTGTTCGGACAAGAAGGCCTGCACGACCAGTTCGTCGGGTTCGTAGGCGATCGATTCGCCCACGACATCGTCCAGCACCGCGGTGGCGCCGGTGGTCGGACGGATCTGGGCCACCGCCCACATGATGTGTGGGTCCTCGTCGGGCACCCACAGGACCAGATCGGAGAACGCCAGGTCGGCCACCAGATGCCATTCGCGCACCAGCCGTTGCAGGTGTTCGACCTGATCGGGTGTCAAACGGTTCTGTTCGGTCAGCAGCCGCGTCATCGACGGCATCGCAACCTCCCGTACCCGGCCACTTTTCTCCGATCGTCGATTTTCCGGCCCCGCTGTGAATCGTGGCACAATGGTGCGCTGTGCCGGTCGTTGGCCGGAGGTATCACCCATGAGGAGGCCCACATGAGCAAGCGTGGACGTAAGCGTAAGGCCCGCCGCAAGAACAAGGCGAACAGCGGCAAGCGCCCCAACGCCTGAGTATTGCGATCAGTGACAGGCCCTCTCCCCTCACGGGGACGGGGGCCTGGCCTGTTTCGTGATCGAAATCGTGGTGATCCGCAGGCTGGCCACCACCCGGTCGCGCAGGTCGGCCGGCGCCTCACAGCGGCAGCTGCGCTGCACCACGGCCCGGACGGCCATCTGGTAGTCGAATTCGTCGAGGCACTCGGCGCACACGTTGAGATGGTGGCGCACCTCATCGGCGTCGAGTTCGGCCATCTCCGAATCCAGGAACTCGAACATCTTGCGCAGCGCGGCGGTGCAGTCGATCTCTTTGTTCACTGGGTCACCCCACTTCGCAACAGGCCCTGTTCGCGGACGTGGTCGGCCAACAGTTCGCGCAACTGCTTGCGGCCCCGGTTCAGCCGACTCATCACCGTGCCGATCGGGGTGTCCATGATCTCGGCGATCTCCTTGTAGGAGAAACCCTCCACATCGGCCAGGTAGACCGCAAGCCGGAAGGTGTCGGGAAGCTGATGCAGGGCATCGGTGACCGCACTGTCGGGCAGTTGGTCCAAGGCCTCCATCTCGGCCGAGCGCAGACCGACCGAGTCGTGGTCGGCGGCGCGGTGCAGTTGCCAGTCCTCAACACCTTCACCGTCCGATACCTGCGGCTGACGCTGCTTCTTGCGGTAGGAGTTGATGTAGGTGTTGGTCAGGATCCGGTACAGCCAGGCCCGCAGGTTGGTGCCGGGGGTGAACTGTCGGAACGACTGGAAGGCCCGCAAATAGGCATCCTGGACGACGTCCTCGGCATCGGCGGGGTTGCGGGTCATCCGCAGGGCGGCGCCGTACAACTGATCGAGGTAGGGCATTGCGTCGCGCTCGAAACGTTCGGCGAGTTCGGCGTCGGTTTCGTCCTCGACGGGTTTCGCCTCGACGGCTGTTGCTTCGTCGGGCGTGGTGGTGTCGAGCTCGGCGTCATGCTCGCCGGCTCGGCCACCGGTGGGTGAATCAGGCTCAACGGGCAGGTTCATCACATACGAGAGTACCGCTGATTGCCGATCGGCGCGGTCTTCGGTGATCACCATGCCCGATACAACACCGTGGTGGGCCCCCACTATTCCCGCCCCGAGCCATTGATCGGGCCGTCGTTTTCCCCGTCGGTTCAGGGCAGGGCGATCTCCTCGATCAGGTCGGCACCGTCCTCGCCGACCTTGTTGACCCGACGCGACACCGGATGGGCCGTCAGCAGCCCGGTCATCGCGGCACTGCGCTCGCGCAGCATCAACTCGGCCTCGGGGCCCTCGGTGTTCAGCCAGTCGGAGTAGTCCTGTGGCTCCAACAGCACCGGCATCCGGTCGTGCAGATGCCCGATGTCATCGGCCGCCTCGGTGGTGATGATCGCGCAACTGGGCAGCCACGCCTGCGGGTGATCGCCGGGCAGCGATTCGTCGCGCCACCATTCGTAGATACCGGCGGTAGCCGCGGGCGCGCCGTCGCGGCGATGCAGGAACCACGGCTGGCGCACCTGCTTGCCGGCTTCGGTGGCCGCCCGCCATTCGTAGTAGCCGTTCATCGGCACGATGCACCGTCGGGTGGCGAAGGCCTTGCGGAAACTGGGCTTGGTCGTGATCGTCTCGGCGCGGGCATTGATCAGCGGGGCCCGGGTGCCGGGGCCCTTCGACCAGGACGGCACCAGCCCCCAGCGCACCACCCGCAGGGCCCGTCCGGGTTCGTTGCGGCGGGTGGTGATCACCGCGATCGGATCGGTGGGCGCGATATTCCAGCGCGGTGGTGGTGGCTCGCCGGTGACCTCCTCGACGCCGAACTGCTCGACCAACTCGGTCAGGTCGGCAGCGGCTGCGTAGCGACCACACATGCGGGGCATTGTGACACGGTCGGGCAGGAACCGGGAGGGGACTTACCAATCGGGTGACCCTGTGTTGTCCACAGCCCCGCGAACCGGTAGAAAGATAGGTATGAGCCTCTTGCGATTCGTTGCCCGATCCATGCTTGCCAGCGTCTACGCCGCACGCGGCGTTCAGGCCGTTCGCGAGCCCGAGTCCCAGGTGCCGACCGTCCAACCGATCGCCGACACCGTGGTGCCGATGGTCAAGCGGTACGCCCCGGCCGAGGTTGCCGCCTCGATCCCCAATGACACCGCGAGCCTGGTGCGGCTGGGCGGTATCGCCCAGATCGCCGGTGCCGCGATGCTGGCCACCGGCAAGGGACGCCGTCTCGGCGCCACCCTGCTCGCGGCCTCCTCGCTGCCGCGCACCATCGCATCCAGCCCCTTCGGTGGCGGCGCGGCGAACAACGACAGCTTCCTGGGCAATGTCTCGCTGCTCGGCGGGGTGCTGCTCGCCTCGCAGGACACCGAGGGCAAGCCTTCGCTGGCGTGGCGCGCCCAGGCCGGTACCGAGCGGCTGGGCGACCAGACCCGCAAGGCCAAGAAGCGCCTGACCAAGGAAGCCAACAAGGCGAAGAAGGAAGCCCGCAAGCAGGCGAAGGCCGCCCGCAAGGCCCTGACCTCTTGAGAGGTACGTCGATCTGTTGTGACCTCCAGTCGTAACCCCCGGCCACGTCGAGCCCTGGATTCGGCGTGGCCCGCACCCATCGCCGAACAACGCGTGCATGCCACGGTGTCGGTGCCGGGCTCGAAATCCGAGACCAACCGGGTGTTGCTGTTGGCAGCCCTGTCCGACGGCCCGTCCACGGTCCGCGGCGGACTGGACGCCCGCGACACCCGGTTGATGCGTGCTGCCCTGCGGCAGTTGGGGGTGCAGATCGACGACTCCGGTGCCGAATGGCACATCACCCCGCCGCAGCAGTTGCACGGCGACGGGATCATCGACTGCGGGCTGGCCGGCACCGTGATGCGGTTCGTTCCCCCGCTGGCCGCGATCAGCGAGGGCGCGATCCTGTTCGACGGGGACGAGGCCGCACGCTCACGGCCGATGCGCCCACTGATCGATGCCCTGGCCGATATGGGCGCAGTGATCGATCAGGTCGACGGGCTGCCCTTCGCGGTGCTCGGACGCCCCGATCTGCCCGGCGGTGCGATCCGGATCGACTCGAGCACCTCCAGCCAGTACATCTCCGGGCTGCTGCTGGCCGGGGCGCGCTACGCCCGCGGCGTCGACATCCAGCATGTCGGCCCGAAGCTGCCGTCCCGTCCGCACATCGACATGACCGTGGCGATGCTGCGCGAACGCGGCGTGGTGATCGACGATTCCCACCCCGACCGGTGGATCGTGGCCCCGGGGCCGATCCGGGCGATGGACACCGTGGTGGAGCCAGACCTGTCGAATGCGGCACCCTTCCTGGCCGCCGCGGCGGTCACCGGTGGCTCGGTGACGGTCACCGACTGGCCGGAACACACCCACCAGCCCGGCGGCCTGCTGAGTGAGATCCTGCCCCGCTTCGGTGCCCACGTGGAACTCGACGAGCGTGGCTTGACCGTCACCGGCGGGCACAGCCTGCACGGTGCGGGCGAACTCGACCTGACCGCGGCCAGCGAGCTGACGCCGGTGGTGACCGCGATCGCCGCCCTGGCCGCCGGCAACACCCGGATCACCGGGGTGGGTCACATCCGGGGGCATGAGACCAACCGGTTGCAGGCCCTGCATGATGAACTAACCGAACTCGGCGGGCACGTGATCGAGAACAACGACGGCCTGTCGGTGCATTCGCGGTTGCTGCACGGCGGGGAGTTCCGCTCCTACGACGACCACCGGATGGCCCATTGCGCGGCGGTGCTCGGCCTGGTCGTCGACGGCATCACGATCGACGACATCGGTTCGACCTCGAAGACCATGCCCGACTTCCCGCAGCGCTGGCTGGACATGTTGGCCCAGTCGGAGCAGTGGCTGGATGCCGAATCCGCGGCCGAAGAGGCGGCCGACGAACCGGAAGGCGCTCGGTGAGCGATCGCTGGGAGGACTACGACGAAGACCCCGAGGCCTTCGACCGTCCCCGGCGCAGTCGGCCCCGCACCAAGGACCGGCCCGACTATTCCCAACTGCCGATCGGCATCGTGCTGGGCATCGACCGCGGCCGCTACCACTGTTTGACCAACGGCACCCGGGTGACCGCTGCCAAGGCTCGTTCGCTCGGCCGCAAGGGGGTCATCGTCGGTGATTGGGTGCGCCTGGACGGCGATGTCTCCGGTACCGAGGGCACCCTGGCCCGGATCGTCGAGGTACTCGACCGCACCACCATCCTGCGTCGCACCGCCGATGACGACGACCCCTACGAACGTCCGGTGGTGGCCAATGCCGACCAACTGGTGATCGTCACCGCCCTGGCCGACCCGCCGCCGCGCACCGGCATGATCGACCGGATCCTGGTGGCGGCCTACGAGGGCGGGCTGGAACCCCTGCTGTGTCTGACCAAGGCCGACCTGGCCTCCCCCGATGAGCTGATCGCGGCCTATGCGCCCCTGGACGTGCCGATCGAGGTGGTGCAGATCGGGGTCGACCCGGCCGGAATGCGGGAACGCCTGGCGGGCCGGATGTCGGTGTTCATCGGCCACTCCGGGGTGGGCAAATCAACCTTGGTCAATGCCCTGATTCCCGACGCCGAACGCGCGGTAGGCCACGTCAACGTGGTCACCGGACGGGGCCGGCACACCTCCACCTCGGCCGTGGCCCTGCCGTTGCCACCGATCGAGGGACACCGGGACGATCCCGGCTGGGTGATCGACACCCCCGGGGTGCGGTCCTTCGGGCTCAGCCACGTCACCCCCGAACGGATCTTCGCCGCCTTCACCGACCTGGCCCCCTTCGCCGCCGACTGTCCCCGTGGCTGTACCCACGAGGCCGGCGCCCCCGATTGCGGGCTCGACGCGGCCCTGGCCCGCGGCGATGCCACCGAAGCCCGGGTCGAGTCGGTGCGGCGTATTCTGGCCGCCCGAACCGCCCAGGAGGACTGGGCCTGAGTCGGTCGCACTGGCTGGTGAACCTGATCGCGGGAGTTGGCCGGCAACCAGTAGGGTCGGAGCCATGACGGGTGAAGATCTGCGCTTGGCGCACACTCTGGCCGATCAGGCCGACGCAATCACGATGGAACGGTTTCGGGCGGTCGACCTCGAGGTCACCACCAAACCCGACATGACACCGGTCTCGGACGCCGATACCGCCGTCGAGGACGCGATTCGCGCCACCCTCTCGCGTTCTCGTCCCCGTGATGCGGTGCACGGCGAGGAGCGTCAGGACACCGGCAGCGGGCCGCGCCGCTGGGTGATCGACCCGATCGACGGCACCGCGAACTTCGTCCGCGGGGTACCGGTGTGGGCGACCCTGATCGCGCTGATGGAGGGCGACGAGGTGCTGGTCGGGGTGGTCTCGGCCCCCGCGCTGAGCCGGCGTTGGTGGGCGGCCAAGGAATCGGGTGCCTACACCGGACGATCGCTGTCGGCGGCGCGTCCCTGTCAGGTCTCGCGGGTCGGCTCGATCGCCGATGCGTCCCTGTCGTACTCGTCGCTGCACGGCTGGATCGAATCCGGCCGGGGCCAAGGGTTCGTCGACCTGATGCGCGACTGCTGGCGCACCCGGGCCTACGGTGACTTCTGGTCGTACATGCTGGTCGCCGAGGGGGCGGTCGACATGGCCGCCGAACCGGAGTTGCAGCTGTACGACATGGCCGCCTGCTCGATCGTGGTGACCGAGGCCGGTGGCCGGTTCACCAACCTGGACAATGCCCCCGGCCCGGTCGGGCCCGGGGCGATCGCCACCAACGGCCTGCTGCATGATGCGGTCGCCGACCGGCTGGCCTTGCCCGAGGACGAGCACCACGAACCGACCGTCCAGATCTGAACGGTTGCAGTTGCCGGCTGAGCCGTCGACCGCTCAGTTGTTGACGGTGGTGAGCCGGACGGTTTCCGGCAGCGCCAACAGCGCCTCGACGGCCGTCTTCGGCAGGTCGCCGGCCAGGTCGGTCACCACGTAACCGAGCTCACCGCGGGTGGCGAGCTGTTGCCGGTCGATGTTGACCTGGGCGTCACCGAAGACCTGGTTGATACCGGCCAGCACACCGGGCACGTTGCGGTGCAGATGCAGTACCCGGCAGTGCGAGATGTCACCCCCGACACCCACCTCGGGCAGGTTCACCGACATGACCGTCGACCCGGTCTGGACGTAATCGCGCAGCTTGCCGGCCACGAAATGGCCGATGTCCTGCTGGGCCTCCTGGGTGGAGCCGCCGATGTGCGGGGTCAGGATCACATTGTCCAGGCCCTGCAGGTAGGACTCGAAGGAGTCCCCGTTGGCCTTGGGTTCGGTGGGGAAGACGTCGATCGCCGCCCCGGCGAGGTGACCCGACATCAGCGCGTCGCGCAGCGCCTCGTGGTCGACCACGTTGCCGCGGCAGAGGTTCAGGAACAGGGTGCGCGGGCGCATCCGGGCGAACTCGTCGGCACCGATCAGGTTGGTATTGGACGGGCGGCCGTCCACGTGCAGCGAGACGGTTTCGACCTTCTCGAGCAGTTCATCCAGTGATCCGCAGCGCTGGGCGTTGCCCAGGGCGAGCCGGTCGACGATGTCGTAGAAGTACACCCGCATCCCGATCGCCTCGGCCAGTACCGACAGTTGGGTGCCGATATTGCCGTAGCCGACGATGCCCAGGGTGCGGCCACGCACCTCGTGGGAGCCGGTGGCCGACTTCAGCCAGTTGCCGGCGTGCAGGGCCTGGTTGCGTTCCGGAATCCGGCGCGCCAGCGCGATGATGTGGCCGATCACCAGTTCCACCACCGAGCGGGTGTTGGAATAGGGGGCGTTGAACACCGCGATGCCGTGTTCGGTGGCCGCCTCCAGGTCGATCTGGTTCGTCCCGACGCTGAAGGCACCGACCGCCGACAGTTGCGGGGCTCGGGCCAGCACCTCGGCGGTGACCTGGGTCTTCGACCGGATGCCGAGCAGGTCGACCCCGTCGAGGGCCTCGATCAACTCGTCCTCGTCGAGGGCTCCCTTGCGGGTTTCCACCTGGTAACCGCGCTGTTCGAGCAGGGTGGCGGCGTCGTGATGGATGTTCTCAAGTAGCAGTGCACGCACCCGCTCATCGTAGCCGCGGAATTGCTGCCAGAAGTTCACGGGTGTATTCGTGACCGGGCTGGTCGTAAATCTGCTCGATCGGGCCCGATTCGACGATCTCGCCGCGACGCAGCACCGCCACCGAGTCGCAGACATGGCGCACCACTTGCAGGTCGTGGCTGACGAAGACCGTGGTCAGGCCGTATTCGGCGACCAGGTCGGTGAGCAGATTGAGTACTTGGGCGCGCACCGACACGTCCAGGGCCGAGACCGGTTCGTCGGCCAACAGCACCCTGGGACGGGGCGCCAGGGCACGGGCGATGGCGATGCGTTGCCGCTGCCCCCCGCTGAACTCGTGCGGGTACCGTCGGGCCGAATCTGCCGGCAGACCGACCTCGTCCAGCACCTGGGTGAGCCGGCCCGCAGCGTCCCCGACCCCGGTGCGTCCGCGCAGCAACCGGGAGCGCAGCGGTTCGGTGATGATGTCGCCGACCTTCATCCGGGGGTTCAGCGATGAGCGGGGGTCCTGGAAGACCACCTGCACCTCCGCGCGCAGAAAGGCCAACCGGCGTTCCGGCAGATGGTCGATGCGCCGGTCGTCGAACCGGATCTCCCCGGAGGTCGGATGGTCCAGGGCGGCCATCATCCGCAGCAGGGTGGACTTGCCCGAACCCGACTCCCCCACGATGCCCAGACGCTGCCCCGCGGCCAGGTCGAAGCTGACGTCGCGCACCGCGTGGGTGGCGCCGAAGATGCGGTTCACCGCCTCGAGTCGATACACCGGCGTCATGTCTGCTCCCGGTTCCAGAAGTCGCCGACCACCGGCAGTCTGCTGCCCGGGGCGACCCGGTCGAGCCGCGAGGTGGCCACCAGACCCTTGGTGTAGCTGTGTTGCGGGTCATCGAAGACCTGCGCGACGCTGCCCTGCTCCACGATCCGGCCGTCGAGCATCACGGCGACCTTGGAGCACACCTGGGCGACCACGGCCAGGTCGTGGCTGATGAACAGGCAGGCGGCCCCGTCGGCGGCGAGCACCTCGTCCAGTACCCGCAGCACCCGGGCCTGCACGGTCACATCGAGGGCGGTGGTCGGTTCGTCGCAGATCAGCAGGTCGGGGCTGTTGATCAGTGCCATCGCCAGCACCACGCGCTGACGTTGTCCGCCGGAAAGCTGATGTGGGTAGGAGCGCACGATGCGCTCCGGTTCGTCGATACCGACCCGTTCCAGCATGTCGATCACCTCGCCGCGGCGTTGGGTGCGGCCGACCTTGGGGCGGTGCAGTTCGATCACCTCGGCCATCTGCCGGCCCACCTTCATGGTCGGATCCAGAGCCGTCATCGGTTCCTGGAAGACCATGCCCATGGCATCCCCGCGCAGCTTCGACATCTCCCGGTCGGAGCGGCCCAGCAGGGAGCGTCCGGCCAGCAGCACCTCGCCGGTGACCCGAGCGTACTCGGGCAGCAGACCCATCACGGCCAGGGCGGTGACCGATTTGCCCGAGCCGGATTCGCCGATCAGGCCGAGGCGTTCACCCTCGGCGATCTCGAGGTTGACCTCGATCACCGCGGGGGGCCGGTTGCCGAAGGCGACGCACAGGTCGCGTACTTCCAGGGCGGTCATCGGCCCTGCTCCGCCCGGACGGTGGATTCGCGCAGGCGCGGATCCAGCAGATCCCGAAGCCCGTCACCGAGCAGGTTGAAGCCCAACACGGCACCGGCGATGGCCAGGCCGGGCAGTACCGCCACCAGCGGGTCACCGCTGAACACGTACGCCTGGGCGTCCTTGAGCATCCGGCCCCAGGTGGGGGTTTGCGGTGGGGTGCCCAGGCCCAGGTAGCTCAGCGCGGCCTCGGCCAGGATCGCGATGCCGAAGGAGACCGAGGCCTGCACCCCGATCACCGGAGCGATGTTGGGGGCGACGTGCCGCAGCGCGATGCCCAGCCGTCCGGTACCCGACGAGCGGGCGGCGAGCACGTATTCGGAGGCCATCACCTGCAGAGTGGCGGCTCGGGCCATGCGGGTGAAGGCCGGAATGGAGGCGATCCCGATTGCGGTCATCGCCGTCCAGGTCGAGCCGCCGAAGGTGGCCGCCAGCAGGATCGCCAACAACAGGGCCGGGAAGGCGTAGAGGATGTCTGTGGCGCGCAGTACCAGCGACGAGACCCAGTTCTTGCTCATGCCGGCGAAGACCCCGAGCGGTACCCCGATCACCGCGGCGATCGCGACGGCGATGATGCCGACCAGCAGGCAGATCCGGGCGCCGGCCATCAATCGGGAGGCCATGTCGATGCCGAAACCGTCGGTGCCGAGTACGTGCGGCCATCCCGGTGGCAGCAGTCGCTCCGAGGGTCGCACCTGGGTCGGGTCGAAGGGCGTCCAGAACAGTGACACCAGCGCGGCCAGCACCACGATCGCCACCAATGCGGCACCCAGCCACAGGGTGAGGCGTTTCAGGCTCCTCATCGACGGCTCCGCAGGCGGGGGTCGAGGGCGAGATAGCTCAGGTCGACCAGTGCGTTGATCACCAGCACCGCCAGCACCAGCAGCATCACGGTGCCCTGCACGATCATCAGGTCGCGTTGGGCGACCGCCGACAGCAGCACCGAACCCAGGCCGGGCAGGGTGAACACCGATTCGACCACGATCGCGCCGACGAACAAGGTGGCCAGTTGCAGGCCGAGCACGGTGACCACCGACAGCGAGGCGTTGCGCAGCCCGTGTCGGATCAGCGCGCCCCACTTCGTCCAGCCGATCGAGCGGGCGGTGCGGATCCAGTCCTCCCCCAGCACCTCGATGATCGCCGAACGCACGTAGCGCGACAGCACCGAACCCTGGACGATGGCCAGCGACAGCACCGGCAGCACCAGGTGCCGGGCCCACCGGCCCGGGTCGTTGCCGAAGCGGATGTAACCGTTGGCCGGCAACCAGCCGAGGTTCACCGAGAAGAGATAGACCAGCATCAACCCGGCCCAGAAGGCCGGGATCGCCAGGCCGATCTGCGACAGCGCCGACGCAACGGCACCCGAGGCGTGCCGGCGGCGGATGGCGGCGATCATGCCCATCGGGATGGCGAAAATGATGGCGAACAGCATGCCCCCGAGCACCAGGGACATGGTGACCCCGATCGCGGGGGAGATCCGGCTGATCACCGACTGGCCGGTCAGGTAGGAATGCCCGAAGTCGCCGACGAACATCCCGAAGAGCCAGTCGAAGTACTGCACCGGCAGGGGCCGGTCGAGGCCGTGGCGCTGACGCAGGGCTTCGACCGCGGCCGGGTCGGCGTTGTTGCCCAGGATCACCTGGGCGACGTCACCCGGCAGAGCGGCGGTGACCAGGAAGATGAGCATGGACGCGACGAGGACGCTGCCCACGAAGGCAGCGATCCTGGTCGCTATCCGCAAGGCCATCGGCGGCTCAGCGTGCCGTGACGTTGGTCAGGTCGAAGCTCAGCGAGGTCATGTTCTCGGGCAGACCGTTGATGCCCTCGCGGGCCACGATCAGGTTCGGCAGCAGGAACAACCAGTTGGCGGCCGCGTCCTCGTTCAGCATCTTGGCGCCCTCGCGCATCTTGGCGACGTAATCGTCGTGACTGCCGGCATCTGCCTCGGTCATCAACTTCTGGAACTCGGGGTTGTTGTAGCGCCAGTAGTACTTCGGGTCGGCGTACTTGACCATGTCGCGCGGTTCGACATGGGCAACGATGGTCATGTCGTAGTCGGCCTTGGTGAGCACCACGTCCAGCCAGCGGGCGGGGAACTCGAGCTCGTCGATGGTGGCGTTGATGCCGACCTCACGCAACTGGCTGGCCACGAACTGGCCGCCACTGGTGGCATAGGGCAGCACCGGCAGCCGCAGCCGCAGGGTCAACCCGTTGGCGTAGCCGGCTTCGGCGAGTAGCTTCTTGGCCTTCTCCGGGTCGTAGTCGTACTCCGACGACAGGTCCTCGTACCAGGGGTCGGTGGGCGATGCCATCGAGCCGATCAGGGTGCCGTGGCCGTTCCAGACGGTGTCGATCAGGGCCTGCCGGTCGATGGCGTGCATGATCGCCCGGCGCACCCGCACGTCGGCGAGGGCCTTGTTCTCGTGGTTCATCGCCAGCACGACCTCACCGCTGGTGGTGCCCTCGATGATCTGGAAGCGCGAGGTGTCGGAGAACTGGTCGATCGCCTGCGGCGCCTGCAGGTTGGAGATGATGTCCAGGTCGCCCGACAGCATCGCGTTGTTCATCGCGTTGGGGTCGGTGAAGTACCGGAAGGTGACCTCGCGGAAGGGCTGCGGGGTGGCCCAGTACTGCTCGTTGCGCTCCAGCACCACCGAGTCGCCCTGGTTCCACTGCTTGAGTTGGTAGGGGCCCGAACCGGCGGTGTCGGTGGCCAGATCGGTGTCGGATTCGGCGTCGAAGATCATCCCGCCGGTGGAGGTCATGTTGTAGAGCCAGGCGTTGCTGGGTCGCTTCAGCTTGATCACGGCGACGGACTTGTCGCTGTCGTCCACCGACTCGACAACCTCCATCTGGCCCTGCAGCACGTTGGTCACGGATCCACCGGCCTGGATGCGCTCGATGCTGTGCTTCACGTCCGATGAGGTCACGTCCTTGCCGGAGGCGAACTTCGCGGCCGGGTCGAGGTGGAAGGTGTAGGTGAGGTTGTCGGGGGAAACCTCCCAGCGCTGAGCCAGCAGTGGCTGCAGTTCGCCGTCGGAGCCCATCTTCACCAGCGTCTCGTACACGTTGTACAGCAGCACCTGTGGGATGGCGGCGGAATCGTTAGTGACCGCGTCCATCGTCGGCGGGTGGGCGACGGCTCCGATCACCAGGGTGTCCGACTTGCCTTCGCCGTTGCCGTTACCGGCGCCGTTTCCGGTGCATCCGGTGACAATCATCGCCACGGCGATCAGGCCGCCGATCAGGCTGATGAACTTGCTGCGCATTGTGCTCCTCGACATGTGCATTTCTTGGGTCAGGTGGTGAGGTCGGTGTACGACTGCCACCGTCCATGGCTTTCGGCGTGGATCATGGCGTTCAGGCAGGCCTCGGTGAAGGCCTCGGCCGCCTTGTCCAGCATCGCGTTGAAGGTGGTGATCCCGGCCGGGGTGTGCGGAAGGGGTGTGTCGGTACCCGAGGCCAGGCAGAAGATCGTGTCGCCGTCGGTCATCGAGTGCACCGGGGTGATCGCCCGGGCCAAGCCGTCGTGGGCCACCTGGGCGACCTTGTTGGCCTGCGCCTTGGTGAGGGTGGCATCGGTCAGGATCACCCCGATGGTGGTGTTGATCGAGGCCGCGTTGTTGCGGGCTTCCTGTAGCGCGGTGCGCTGGGCTGCCGAGGGTGCGGGCAGTCGATGTGCGCGGTCGGCCCAGAGCCGTCCGGTGTCGGGGTTTACGGCAGACCCGGCGGCGTTGACCACCGCTGCGGCGCCGATGGTGATCGGTTGATCGGCGTCGATGGTGAGTTCGGCGTAGCCGAAGCCACCGGCCACTCCCCCACACACTGCGCCGGTGCCTGCGCCGACGGTGCCCTGAGCCGGGTCCGCTCCGGACGCGTTGGCCAGGGCCAGTCGGCCGAACTCGGCGGTGGGTCGATTGCCGAACTCCCCGCCGCGGCCGAGGTCGAAGATCACTGCGGCCGGCACGATCGGCACGACCTCGTGGGGTTCGGTGCCGACCGGGAATCCGATGTGCTCCTCGGCCAGGGCCTGCATCACCCCGTCGGCGGCGGCCAGCCCGTAGGCCGAGCCCCCGGTGAGCACCAGGGCGTGCACCTGCTGAACCAGAGTGGTCGGATCCAGGGCGTCGGTTTCCCGGGTGCCGGGGCCTCCCCCGCGCACGTCCACTCCGGCGGTGGCACCGTCGCGAGCTGCAATCACGGTCGTTCCGGTCTGCCATCCGGGTGCGCGCACCTCATGATGGCCGATGTGGAAACCGGTGATCATGCGCCTCAGCCTAGGCGCTCGGATCGGTTCGTGGGCGACCAATCCACTCGGAACCGGCAACGACGTGGGCACCGTTTTATAACGGCCAGGTAACGGCCCGGGGTGGTTCCGGTCACTTACCGGCTGGTAAGCCTCGGTGATCGTCGCAGCCTGCTGCAACCTGCCCCTTCTCGGGCCGGCATCGATCTCACAGGCTTTGCTGTCCGAAATCGGGCGTTTTGCAGCAGCGGGCTGCTGGATGTAAACAGCGCTAGGGGGTGCCGGTCGGAGGGTCGGTTGCCCGGATGTGATCGAGCAGGTTCACTGCATCGGCGCCGGCAACCTGCGGCAACGTCGCCAACAGTCGCGGTTTGATCCAGCGAACCGTGGTCGAATCCAGGTCGGCGAGCCGGCCCGCAACCTCGCGGGCTTTGGCCAGGTGGGTGCCGGGCGGCACCACCCGATAGACCAGACCGAGCTGCTGGGCACGCTCGGCATCGACCCGCTCGCCGTAGAGCAGTTCGAAGAGACCCTTGAGCGGGATGCGTCCGGTCAGGTGCAGTACCGCACCGCCGGTTTGCCCCAGGCGCAGTTCGGGTAATTCGAACTGCGCTCCGGCATCGGCGACACACAGGTCGGCCATCTGGCTCAGCACCAGGCCGAGCCCGATACACCAGCCGTGTACGGCCGAGATCACCGGTTTGGTGACCGGAGTCGTGACGCCGGGCAGACAGTCCTGACTGGTGGGTGGGTTGCCCAGGTCGGCCCCGGAACTGAACGAGGGACCATCACCGGAGATGACCGCCACCCTGGCTTCGGAGTCTTCGAAGGCTTTCCAGGCGGTGCCCAGTGCTCGGCACATCTCGGCGTCGATGGCGTTGTGCTTGGCGGGATTCTCCAGCCTGAGGTGCATCACGCGGCCGTTGTCTTCGAACCAGGTCGCAATGCGATCATCTGACATCCGGGGCACCCCTCGCCGTTGAGTTGCTGGTCTGCGTCACGCTACTGCAGGCGCAATCGCAGAGGCCGTTCGACCGCGCCCAGGGGCGAATCCATCCCCCAGGTGACGCCGGAGTGACCGGTCGGTTAACCGCCAATTTGATTCGAGCTTGATGGGGGCGTAAAGTACATATCTGTTGTCGACGCGGGGTGGAGCAGCTAGGTAGCTCGCTGGGCTCATAACCCAGAGGTCACAGGTTCAAATCCTGTCCCCGCTACCAGTCTGGCCCGGGATTCACCACGAATCCCGGGCCAGAAGTCTTTTGAGACCTGCACAGCTCGCGTGCCATGCGGCCGCAGACCTACAAGGGACGCTGTGCGGTCAAGTGGTCCCACGCCGCCATTGCGAGATCGGTGGTGCGCGCCAGTTGATCCCGAGACCCACCATCTCGGGCATGGACGGACAAACCATGCAAGACGGTGACCACGAAGTTCGCGAGAGCTTCCGGGTCGGCATCGACATCGAGTTCGCCTGCGACGACAGCCTCTTCGAACCGGCTCCTCAGCTTCAGCCGGTCAGCTCTGCGCAGGTCCGCGAGTAGATCGCGGACCGCCGCGTTCTCCTCGGTGTAGGTGAACCCGGAGAGCACCACCAAACATCCACGCGGAGTGTCGTCCCGGGTGTAAAGCTCCACGTTCGCACGCAGAATCGCCTCGACCACTCCGCGAGCGGTTGCTTGTTCCGCCAAGGCGCGCTCGATCGGCGATCGTTGGGGGGCGCTGTAGTAGGCGACCGCCTCACGGAACAGCCCCTCCTTCGACCCGAACGCCGCGTACAGACTGGTCGGCCCGATCCCCATCGCGGCCGTGAGGTCGCTCAGGGCCGTGCCCTCGTAACCGTGCTCCCAGAACACCTCCATCGCCCGAACGAGCGCCCCGGTGCGGTCGAAGGCCCGTGGCCGGCCGCGGCCGCGACCATTACCCGAATAACCGGAGGAGCGTTCTCGTTGACTTTTGCTGTCCACCCTGCCCATACTAATAGTGTATCGATCGATACATAAAAAAAGGGGATTCACATGGGTGAACTCGATGGGAAAGTGGCGCTGGTGACCGGCGGCAGCAGAGGAATCGGGGCGGCCATCGCCGCAAAGTTGGCCGATCACGGTGCCGACGTCGCATTCACCTACCTACGCGCAACTGATGACGCGGAGCGGGTTACCGACCGAATCACGAGGGCTCGGCGGAAAGCGGTGGCAATCCAGAGCGACAGCGCTGACCCGCAGCAGGTGATCGACGCCGTTGACAAGACTGTCGAGACACTGGGCTCCATCGACATTCTGGTGAACAACGCCGGCGTATTTCATACCGGACCATTGCAGTCGGTGACCCAGCAGGAACTCCAAGCCGAGCTCGCCATCCATGTGGCGGCGGCCTTCATCGCCAGTCAGCACGCTTCCCGGGTGATGCCGGCGGGCGGTCGAATCATCAGCATCGGCAGTTGCTTCGCCGAGCGGGTGCCGTACGCGGGCCTCACCCTGTACGCGATGACCAAGTCCGCCTTGATCGGACTCACCAAAGGCCTGGCGAGGGATCTCGGCCCTCGCGGCATCACCGCAACCGTCCTACACCCCGGCTGCACCGACACCGATATGAATCCGGCCGACGGCCCTGACGCCGCCAACGAGCTTCCCTATATCGCCGTCGGGCACTACGCCGAACCCGATGACATCGCTGCAGCGGTCGCCCACCTCGCCGGCAAGGGCGGTCGCTACGTGACGGGAACCGCGATCTCCGTGGACGGCGGCTATGCAGCATGACCCGTCCGCACCACACGACACGGACGGAAGCCGCGACGTGACCAACATCGCCTGGGGAACACTGGTGATCGCCGGCTTACTCGAAGTGGTGTGGGTGACGGCCATGAAACGGTCGGAGGGATTCACCCGGCTGTGGCCGAGCCTGATCGCCATACCCACGGCCGTCATCAGCTTCGGACTCCTCGCGATCGCACTTCGCCACCTGCCGGCGGGCAACGGGTATGCAGTCTGGGTCGGCATTGGAGCGGTGGGAGTTGCCGCGGTGGGCATGACGGTGTTCAACGATGCCGTCACCCCGCTGAAGATCCTCTGCCTCGGTGCCATCATTGCCGGCGTGATCGGCCTGCGACTGCTCGAGAACTGATGGACACCCGCACACCTGTGACCCATTATTCCCTGCGCGGGGTGACGCGGACGTCAGTCACCCAGGGCCAAGATGGCTGTGGCGCTGGCAGTGGCCACCTCGGGCAACCACGGAGGCAGCGTGCCCCACAGGTATGGCCGGACCAAACCGTAAGGGCATTCAGCGGCAGCGATTCTGATCAAGGAGTGATGCCGCGCCTCAGGTTGGGGATAACGCATGACGGCCAGCTCGGCCATCCGCGCGTGGATCGCATCGTTGACCTTCGCAACCTCGTCGCGCAACGCCTCCGGCGCGGTTTCAAGCAGGCGGGACTGGCGATAAAGGGTCATCGCCACCGCATCATCCTGATGGTCGCGGGTGAACGTCACCACACACTCGGCCATCCCCAGCACTGCCTGCTCAGGGTCCACCCGGTCCGCTGCGGCCAAGTACTCGACGTGAAATCGGCGCACACTGCGCAGCCACAAGCGCACCAACAGTTCTTCCCGTGAGCCGAATCGATGGTAAATCGACCCGGTGGGGGCCCCGAGACGCCGGGCGATGTCCCCGATCCGCACCTCTCGCCCACCAGCCCGAACCTCCTGGGCAGCGGCGTCGAGGATTCCGTCAGTCGTGAATTTCGCAGTGGCCACAAATATCAGCATAAACCATTTGGAGAACACCCCTTCTAGAGCGTAGATTCTAGGATGCTCATTCTAATTGAACCTCCCGGCCCCTGAGCCGAGGAAAGAGGCTTCACCATGACCCTGACCACCACCGACGTCCTGCGAGTACGACCGGCGTCCAGATCCATCGTCATCATCGGCATTCTGGTTGCCGCCGGTTGCGCGGCCTTCGCCGCGATCAACATTTGGTTCGAGTTGACCAACAGGTTCGACTCGGGCCCTCACGCCGCCGACGCGGCCGCACTGTCGGTCGTGAATTGGTACGTCGTAGCCATCAAGCTCGTGGGTGTCATCGTCGCGACACTGGCCATTACCCCGACGACCAAGTTGGTCAGCCCCCGTGTGATCGGCATCCTCCTGTGGGCAGGCTTCGCCACCCTGGCCGTCTACGTCTCGGGGAGTATGATTCAAGCGGTCATCATCGTCGCGGGCATCCATCCCGGAACCGATCACCTTGACGCCGCAGCGATCGGGTACGTGCTCGGCTTCCTCCTGGCGAGCACAGGGTTTGGGGTGCTGGCAGTTTCCTTTGCGCGTCGGGCCCGACTGGGCCGGCGCGAGTTTCTGCTCGGGATGTGCGGGGCGCCGGTGATTCTCGGCAGCATCCTGCTCGCCCTACCAAGCATCCTTCGGGGCGCCGGCCTGCTCTCCGGCGCCTGATGCGGGACCTACTCACCATCACCGAGACATCAAGTCACCCGACCGCCGTCGGGACCAAGACCGCATTCCACAACCGTGAAGGACGGACGAACATGCCCAGCACACCGAAAGCCTGCACGAAAAACACAATCACTGCCCAAGAAGGGTTCCACCAATGAGCACCATCGATCAAACGTGGCCTCGAATCGTCGACCGCGATACCTGGAACGATGCCAGGGGCGTACTACTCCAGCAGGAAAAGGCACTCACCCGCATGAAGGACGCGATCAGCGCGGCACGGCGTCGCCTGCCCATGGTCGAAGTCCGCTCGGACTACGAGTTCGAAGGACCCGACGGCTCCATCACCTTGCTTGACCTCTTCGACGGACGTCCCCAACTCATCGTTCAGCACTTCATGTTCGGCCCAGACTGGAAGGAAGGTTGCGACGGTTGCTCGATGATGGCCGAACACATCGGCCCGCTGTCCCACCTGCATGCTCGGCGGACCTCGTTCGTACTCACCTCCCGCGCCCCCTGGGAGCGACTACACGCCTTCCGTGACCGGATGGGGTGGAGCCTGCCGTGGTATTCCACCGTCGGGACGGACTTCAACGTCGATTTCGGCGCCACCGTCGACGGAGAGGAACACCAAGCGATCAGCGTTTTCCTCCGCCGTGGAGATCGCGTCTTCCATACGTGGTCCACCCAAGCCCGCGGTGAAGAGCCCTTCATGCTCGTGTTCGACCTGCTCGACCTGACACCTTTCGGGCGTCAGGAGGATTGGGAGAACTCACCTCCGCATGTGCCCCAGGAACCGACGTATTCCTGGATGCGGCTCAGCGACACCTATGGCGATCCCCCGGCGGACACCCCCGGTGCACTGGATGCGAACTGAGCTCACCCCAACCACCGCAATCATGCCGAGCGCCAAGGCGCACTTCCGGACACGAACTGTAGGGCCTGGGCCGATTCACCTCGCCGAGCCGAACGCCCTCGCCAGGCTCGGCACCCGCCGCACGATCAACTGATCGACGGCCAGGATCAGCAGCAGCGACAGGCCGAATAGCGGTAGGAACAGGCCGAGTGCGGCCACAGCGCCGAGCAGGATCCAGTTGCCGAAGATCGGCAGTCGGGCGCGCGGGGCGGCCAGGCCGGTGGCCGCCCCGCGGCGCTTCCACCACATGATCGGCGCCGAGACGCACAGAAAGATCACAGCCAGACAGAACAACGTCGTACCGATGGTGTTGATCGTGCCGAAGCGTCGTCCCTCGTGCAGGGCGATGCCTTGGGACACGGTCTTCGCCACCATCGAGTAGTCCTGATAGCCGTAGGTACCAACGACGTTGCCGCTGTATTGGTCGACGTGTACGGCCAGCTCTCGGGAGACATCGGCTTCGGCGGGGTTGCCGTTGTTCGACCACTGCCAGCCGAAGACGCTGTAGACGCCCTTCTCATCCACGGGGTAGGTGATCGAGTACGGCCCCGGCGCCCCGGTTCCCGACGCCACCAAGACAGCTCGGTCGACCGAGATCGGCTCGCCGCTGCCGTGGCTGTGCGCCGTGTCCCCGTTGGAGACCGCCCATCCGGCCGGCCCGGACTTGCCGTCGGTTTTCTCGATCAGCTCTCCGAGCTTCGATTCACCTCCGGGATCCTCACCCCACAGCGACATGCCGTTGCCTGCGGCGATCTGTTGGGCCTGACTCCCCCACAACCCGGTCCACGGCAGCCCGGAGACCACCAGCAGAAGCAGTCCGATGCCCACCGGGAGGCCGACCACTGCATGCGCCCCACGCAGCGTGGCGCCCCGCATCCCCCGGCTCGTCGCGTTCTTCCGGGGTCGGCGGCCGAGGAAAAAGATGACGAATCCGGTGATGGTCATCACGATCGCCCAGGAGGCGCCGAGTTCGATGATCCGGTCGCCGGCATCACCGATCAACAACGTGCCGTGAATGCGTTCGGCCCAGTCCGAAATCAGGCCCTCGGGGGCCAGGTCGCCGGTCACCACCCCTCGGTAGGGATCGACGTAGACATTGCGACTGTCTTCGCCCGCAGACGTCACGAACACCGTGGCGCGCTCGCCGGTATGGTCGACCAGCGACAAGATGTTGCGTTCGGGGAAAGCTTCGCGCACGACCTCTTCCTGCTGGGACAGTGGCAGTCGTTCGGCGCCTTCGGGGGCTGCCACGGTGAGCACCCCCGGATGCGTCCAGGCATCCACCTGGGCCCGGTACATGTAGGTCAGGCCGGTGACGGCCAGCACGAGCAGTACCGGGATCACCAACACCGAACCGTAGAAATGCCAACGCCAGAAGGCCGCGAACCAGTTCACGCGTTTGCGATCGGACGGAGCGCTCGCGTCACGCCGCTCGGCGTCCGGGCTCATGGTCTGGGTGGCGGTCACGCGAGGCTCCTCGGAGGCTTGGCTTTTCTACCTGATGTAGAGTTAGAGTATTGCCATGATTGCGTTCCCCGTCAACGTGGCCCTCACGGCGATTTTCGTCTTCACCGGCCTGTACTGCCTGTACCACTTCATTGCCGCCCAACGCAGCAAATCGGCGGGGTCCCCCGCACTGACCGACGGGCAGGTCGTCGACATCAACCACCTGATCATGAGCGCCGCGATGATCTTCATGACCTGGGTGATGTTCGGCGATGTGCTGTTGTGGGGCCAGGTGGCGCTGTTCGCGGTGCTGCTGCTGTCGCTGATCCCGAACTGGTTGCGGGCACGCGGCCTCACCGAGCGCCTCGATGTGGCCGGCCACATGCTGCTCGACCTCGCGATGATCTGGATGCTGGCCGCGATGCCGCTGCTGATGGCGGGGATGGACCACGGCGCGCACGGGGACCACGGCGATCATGCCGATCACAGCGACCACAGCGACCACGGGGGTCACGGTGGCCACGAGATGGACATGGCGGCCGACACCCCGGCCTGGGCCGATGCGGTCAATGTCGGTTTCGTCGCGATCTGCGGACTGGTGGCGGCGTGGTGGCTGCTGCGAGCGGTGCGCGAACCGCGGCATCGACTGCATTCGGTCTGCCACCTGCTGATGTCGGTGGGTATGGGCGTCATGCTGGTGGCGATGAACGCCTGACCGGCAGGGATTTCCACTGTGCACCCAGCTCCGGGTGCATTACTCTACTGCGGGTAGAACATCGGCCACCCCGTCCTTCGGCGGGACGGCGCCACCGGATCGGATCCGAACAGGGAGGTTGTTGATGGCGGGTCGACGCACTCGTGCTCCGGGCGAACTGGAGACCGCGATCATGCACGTCCTGTGGTCACAGGGACGCCCGATGACCTCACTGGAGATCCAGGATCTGGTCACCGGCAAGCGCCCCGCCCAGACCACCCTGCTCACCGCCCTGGACCGCCTGGGTCAGAAGGGGATGGTGCGTCGGGTCGGCGATGCGGTGCGCCGGGTCCAGTTCGAACCGACCATCACCGAGGCCGAGCACGCCAGCCAGGCCATGCTCGAAGCCCTGCCCGAAGACGCGAGCCGGGGTGCGGCCCTGCTGAAGTTCGCCGGGGACCTCGACCCCGAGGACCTGGACATCTTGCGTGAGGCCATCTCGCAGCGAGGATCGTCGAACCGTTCGAAGAAGCGCCGATGACACCGATCGTCGCCTGCCTGATCTACGCGGCGACCGTGACGGTTGCAGCACCCCAGATCCTCACCCGTGGCCGGTGGCAGGTGTGGCAGCCGAGGCTTGCTCTGGCCTGCTGGCACGCTGCCCTGGCCAGTGTTGCCGGGGCGTTGCTCTTCGCCGCGATCTACGGCATGGCGCTGGCCCACAGCCTCGGGCTGGACGGCCGCGGCGGCAAGGCCCTGGTGTTCAGCTTCGGCGCCTGGGCGGGGGCCTTCGTGCTCGCGGCCTGCTGCGCCCTGCTGTCGGGACGCTCCGAGCCCGTGGTGCGTCACGAACAGGGAGTGAAGGATCACCTGCGGTATGCCGCCCGCACCTGTCGCCATTCGGTCGAGAACCGCTCCGGGACCACCATTCGTTATGTCGATGCCGACAGTCCGGTGGCGTACTCCTTCCACGCCCCCGAGGCCACCGTGGTGATCAGCCGCACGCTGCAGGATCACCTCACCGAGCCCGAGCTGGACGCGGTGATCGCCCACGAATGCGCCCACCTCGAGGAGCGCCATCACCTGGTGCTCCGCCTGGCGAATGTCTACACCGCCTGCCTGCCCCGGTTCGCGCCGGTGCGGCGGCTGAAGAAGTCGACGAAGTTCTTGGTGGAGCTGATCGCCGATGATGTTGCTGCGGCCAAATGCGGTTCGCACGCCACCGCCTCGGCCCTGTCGGTGATGGCGCAACTCGCCGCCCGACCGGACATGGCATTGCGGGCCGAACGCTTGCACAGCAGAGCAATCGGCGGTCAGCACTCCCGGGCATCGACCGGCACGGCCGGCCGTCCACTCGTCGGGCTGGCCAGGTCGGGCTCGACCACACGCCGTCACCGCTGACCACGCCCCTCGGTGCAGCGTCCTCAGTGCGTGGCGGAATTGTCCACCAGCGCCTCGGGCAGGTCACCGGCTCCCCGCACGTCCCACAGGAATCGCTGGTGGATCGTGCTGCCGGTGCGCAGCACGGTGAGCGCCCCGCTCGATTCGAGGATCACCAGCGCCAGGTCCTGGTAACTGGTCACCCCCTGCTGGCGCAGCCGGGTGACGATCTCGTGTTCGTGCAACCCGGTGGTGGCCAGAGCCGCCGGAAGGACCATGCCGTCCACCAGAATCACGGTGGGTTGGTGGCGCCCGGGTCTCCCCCGCCGTGGCAGTCGGCGGCGCAACACCCCGAAGCTGGCTTCCAGGCCCATCAGAGTGGCCAGGGCGACCAGACCACCGAGCAGGGTTGGTGAGTCACCCAGCATCGAACGCGCGATCAACGCCCCCATCAGGGTGGCGAGCGCCAGGCTGAAGGTCGAAGTGCTGGCCCGGATCCGCCGTCCGAGATAGCGAATGACCCCGGCGTACACCACGTACAAGGTGGTGGTGGCCAGCATCACTCCGAGAACCTGGATGCCGGAGATTCCGATGTGCGACCACAGTTCGTCCATTCGTCCATACTGCCCACCCGGCTGGGTCATGGACGGGCGGGCCGCACGCGGGACGTCTTATCGGGGCCCGGCTCCCGGGGCGGACGGAGCTGTGTCGTCATTCGCCATCCGGCGCACCACGATCACCAAGCCCACCGCACCGATCAAAGCTGCGGCGATCACCCCGCCCACGACGGCCACTCCCAGCCATTGGGTTTGCTTGGCGACCAAGTACATATCAGCGCTGGGGTCGACGGTGAGCGTGACGGTGTTGCCGTCGATCGTGGCGCCCTCGGGCAGATTCGAGGCCTCCTCGTCGATCGTCCCCAGGCCCACCAACTCGACGGTCAGTTCGACCGGGCCGCCGGCCGGACCGGAGTGTTCGATCCGGTAGCCGACGTTGGTGACGGTGTGACGCTGGAACAGAGTGGAATTGACCTCGTCGGTTTTGAGGAACAAGCCCGGCTGACTCGTCTCGTACGCGGTCTGGAAGTCGGCCTGACTGTCACCTTCCTGCACGACGGTGAAGATCTTCCGCCCGTCCTCGTCGGTGATCTCGACGTCACTGCCGTCGGAGCCGCTGATGGCTTTCGCCACGGCATCCTCCAGGCCCGCAACGTCGTCGGCGGCGAAGCCCACACTCAGCGTCAGCGAGGGGTTGCGCTCGGCCGCCTTCACCCGGACGCTGCGGGTCTCGGCCTGCACCGGTTTGTGGTACACGATCGGCTCGGTGGACGGGCTTTGGCCGCTGCTTCGCTGCCAGGGTTCGGGCAGTTCCAGATCACCGGAAATCCGGCCATCGCGATGGCACACCGCCGAACACTCGAAGTTGTCGACCACCCGCAGCTCACGGGCCAGACCGTCCTCCTGCTGGGCCACCTTCGACTCGACGGTGAACTCGGTCTGCTCACTGATCAGCGCCGCGTTCGTCCAGGACACGATGTCGGCGGGGTCCTCGGAGGAGAACTCCAGGACCCACGTCGTACCGGTGCCACCGGCCGGGGTCAGGGTGCCGCCCTCAGGGGTGACCGAGTCGAAGAACTCATCGAATCCGGCCTCATCGACCACATAGTGCTCGCGCGGCAGTTCGTAGGTGATGGTGCGCTTGTACCGGCCGGTGTCCACGCCTTCGGTGTTCACCTGCACCGACATCGCGCCTCGGTCATCGACCTTCCTGACGCTGCCGGATCCGGTGATCTCGTAGCTCTCCTCGCCGTGGCGGAGCACGGTTTGCCCCTCTTCGGTCAGGTCATCGGCGGTGAAGTTCGGGTTCTCGGTATCCATCACGTCCGAGTCGTACACGGCTTGGTTGGCCCACTTCATCAGAGCTTTGGTGTTGGTGTTGTCCTTGTAGGTCACGCTCTTGCGGAAGACCGAGTCCTCGACCTTCCACTCGATCTCCACCGGCTTGCGGTTGCCGCCGGCGGCCATCAGCCGGGTCACCTTGTCGGTGTAGTCGTCGATGTCGCTGAAGGTCATCTTGAAGGAGTAGACCTTGGCGCCACCGGAGCCGTCGGCCACCCCGAGGTATTCCAGTTGCTCCGGGGTGGAGGACTTGAACAGGGCATCGATCTTGGCCACATCACCCTTGATGTACTGCTTCTGATCCTCACCGCTCAAGGTCATCGTGAAAGTGCGCTCACCCGAACCATCCGCGTTGAGCTGCAACACCGAGTCGATCTTGGCGCCGCACCCGGACAGGAGCATGGCCCCGAACACCAACAACCCCCACAGCAACCAGCGCCGGTTTCGGGTTTCCATGCTTCCTCCAGTGCAAGCCGATTGCCGGGGACGATAGCAAGCCGGGCGGGTCTTGTGGGCGCGAAATGTAGCAACTGACGGACCGGGCAGCGGTGCGGCGCGGGAAGTCCGACGACGAGTTGCGGCGCGAAACCGTAAAGTCGGGCCCATGACTGTGCGCGTGATCACCGTTGCCTCGATGCCGCCCAATCTGGGCGAGCCTTTGGCGGAGCGTTTCGGGGCGTTGCCGCTGCCCGATCCCGGGCCCGAGCGGGATGCCTTCCTGGCTGAACATGGCGACACGATCGAGGTGGCCGTGGCTCATGCCGGTGGCGGGGTGCACGCCGAGTTGATGGATCGGTTACCGGCCCTGCGGGTGGTGGCCCACTTCGCGGTCGGTTACGACTCCACCGATGCCGACGCCGCCCGCGAGCGCGGTATCACGCTGACCAACACTCCCGACGTACTCAATGACTGTGTCGCCGATATGGCGATCGCGCTGACCCTGGACGTGCTGCGGATGGTCAGCCGCGGTGACCGGTTCATCCGGGCCGGACAGTGGGAGGCCGAACGGTGGTTCCCGTTGTCGCGACGCTTGACCGGGTCGAAGGTCGGCATCCTCGGGTTGGGACGCATCGGCGAAGCCATCGCCCACCGGCTGACCGCCTTCGATTGCGAGATCTCCTATCACTCGCGCCGCGAGGTGGCCGGCTCCCCGTACGCCTACCACCCGAGTGCGACCGAGCTGGCTGCGGCCAACGACGTGCTGATCGTGATGGTGCCCGGTGGCCCCGCGACCGAAGGGCTGGTGGACGCCGACGTGCTGGCCGCACTCGGCCCCGAGGGATACCTGATCAATGTGGCCCGCGGTTCGGTGGTGAACCACGACGATCTGATCGAGGCGCTGCGCACCAGGACCATCGCCGGGGCCGGTTTGGATGTCTTCCCCGATGAACCGCATGTTCCCGAGGCGCTGCTGGAGTTCGACAACGTCGTCCTGACCCCGCACGTGGGGTCGGCCACGGTGGAGACCCGCCAGGCCATGGCCGACGTGGTGCTGGCCAATGTGGAGGCCTGGTTCGACCGCGGGGAGCTGGTCACCCCGGTGTGAGGCTCGAGCACGTGGGTCTGCTCTTCCGGACACCCGGCGCGGGGCGTAGATTTCGGTGATCATTCTCTCTCGGAGGGGTTGAACCCATGACGAATCCTACTGTGTGGCATTCCCTGGCCTTTCGTGACGCCAACGCCGGCATCAGCTTCCTCACCGCTCTGGGCTTCGAGGAAAAGCTCGTGGTGCGCAACGCCGATCATCCCGATGTGGTCGAACACGCCCAATTCCACTTCGGGGATAACGGGGGAATCATGTTCGGCTCGGCTCAACGTCCCGGTGGGGATGAGGGCTGGCAGCGGCGGGTGGGTGTCGGATCCTGTTATCTGGTGGTCGATTCCGACGCCGAGGTGGACGCAACCTACCGCCGCGCACTGGATGCCGGGGGTACCTCGCTCCAGGAGCCGGAGTTCGTCCCCTACGGCGGGCGTTCGGCTTCGGTGGCCGACCCGGAAGGAAACCAGTACTCGATCGGCTCCTATCGCGGCGAATAGTCGTCGCCACTGATCGGGAGCGGGCCCTCGCCGGCCCGCGACCGGCGGTTAGTTTCGATCGACCGCCGTGTCGAGGAGGACCGATGTTGAGCCAGCAAGAGATCTCCGATCGGATGGAGATCACCGACGTCCTGCTCCGCTACACCCATGCGGTCGACTCGCTGAACTGGGATCTGTTCCGGCAGTGCTTCACCCCCGATGCGGTGATCGACTACAGCGTCTTCGGGGGCCCTCGGGACACCCTCGAGGCGGTCATCAGCTTTCTGGCCGAGGCGATGCCCAACTGGTTGAGCATGCAGCACATGATCGGACCGCCGCTGATCGAGATCACCGGTGACGCGGCCACCGCCCGGACGATCTGTTACAACCCGATGCAGTTCGAGCGCGACGGTGACTCGGGGGTGCTGGTGTGTGGGCTCTGGTATGTCGACAAGCTGCGCCGCACCGACGACGGGTGGAAGATCACCGAACGGGTCGAAGAGCGCTCCTACGTCGCGCGCTACGCCAACGAGCCGGTGCCCGTCCCGGACGAACCCGGGAAGTGATAGGGCCCGAGCACGGCCGAAACAGCGCTCAGGAACTCATCGGGGTCAACACGAACACCGGAATCTGGCGGTCGGTCTTGGCCTGGTAGTCGGTGTAATCGCGATAGACCTGCGTCGCCCGATGCCACCACAGGTCGCGCTCCTCACCGGTGGCCTCCCGAGCCAGGTAATCCATCGTGAGCGCCCCGTCCTGCAACTCGACGTGCGGGTTGGCCTTCACGTTGTAGTACCACTGCGGATGATCCGGAGCCCCGCCCTTGGAGGCGATCAGCGCATACTCGTCCTCGTGCTCGACGCGAATCAGCGGCACCTTGCGCAGCTTGCCGGATTGGGCCCCCACCGTGGTGACCAGCACCACGGCGTAGCCGCTCATGGTGGTGCCGTCGGTGGTTCCGGTACTGAGGATCCGGTCGACTTCCTGCCGCACCCAATCCCTGGCCGGCGGTTCGTACTCCCCTTGTAGCGGCATGATCGCGTCCCCTTCGCGGGCCCGGCGCGGAGCCCGGCTGTGCCACCCAGCCTATGTGGCCCGGCGCGGCGACACCAGATGTTCCCGATGGGTGACCGTCAGTTGTTCAACTGCGCCTCGATCTGCCGATGGGTTGCCTCATCGAAGGCCACGAAGAGCACCCGCTCCACCCGGGTGTCGGCTTCGGCGACGGTTTCCAGGCCGGCCCGGATTGCATCATCCTTGGGCCAGCCGTAGATGCCGGCGCTGATCAGCGGAAAGGCCACCGACGTCGCGCCCAGTTCGTCGGCCACCTCCAAACTGCGTCGGTAGCAGGAGGTGAGCAGCGTCCGGTCGGTCTGCCCGGCGGCGTGGTTGGGGCCGACAGTGTGGATCACCCAGCGGGCAGGCAGGTCACCGGCGGTGGTCCACCCGGCGTCACCGGTGGCCAGACCGTCGGGGAACCGCTCGATGCAGTCGGCCAGAATCGCCGGCCCACCGGCCCGGTGGATGGCTCCGTCGACTCCCCCACCGCCGCGCATCGCGTTGTTGGCGGCGTTGACGATGGCGTCCACCTCGACGGTGGTGATGTCACCCTGTACAGCACTGATCTCGGGTCGGCTCATGACTCGATTCTGCCCGCCGACGTGGACGTGTCAACGACACGCGTGATATCCGATGTGGTCTGATGGGGCGCATGCCCGACCTGCATTACCCGCTGCACACCACCACCTTGGCCAATGGACTGCGCGTGGTGGTCAACCCCGATCATGCGGTGCCCAGTGCGGCGATGAACATCTGGTACAACGTGGGCTCACGCCATGAGCAACCGGGCCTGACCGGGTTCGCGCACCTGTTCGAGCACTTGATGTTCCAGGGTTCGGCCCATGTCGGTTCCGGAGAACACATCTCGCTGTTGCAGGCCAACGGAGCCTCGGTGAACGCCACCACCTGGTTCGATCGGACGAACTATTTCGCGGCCCTGCCGATCGGCGGGCTGGAGTTGGCCCTGTGGTTGGAGGCCGACCGCCTCGAGTCGCTGCTGACCGCGCTCACCCAGGAGAACCTCGACAATCAGCGTGAGGTGGTCAAGGAGGAGAAGCGGCAGCGCTACGACAACGTGCCCTACGGCGACCTGATGGACACGCTGGTCGGGTTGGTGTTTCCCGCCGACCACCCCTACGGGCACACCACGATCGGCTCGATGGATGACCTCAACGCGGCCTCCCTCGAGGATGCGCACACCTTCTTCCGCACCCACTACATGCCCAACAATGCGGTGCTGTCGCTGGTGGGTGACCTCACCGCTGACGAGGGCTTCGCCCTGGCCGAGAAGTACTTCGGGCACATCCCGGCCGGTGAGCTGCCCCCGGTGGTGATGCCCGACCCCTTGCCCGCCCTGACCGGATTGCCGTCGGCGGACGTACGCGCCGATGTACCGGCCGATGCGGTGTACCTGGCGTGGCGGCTGCCGGCGATGGACGACCCGGCCTTCGACGCCACCGACCTGGCCCTGATGGTGCTGGGTGACGGCCAACCCTCACGTCTGCACCGGACGTTGGTGCGCGACAACCCGCTGGCATCGTCGGCCGGGGCCGGCAGCATCGGGCTGATCGGCGGCACCTCCCTGGGGTTCATCAGCGCCCGGGCCATCGAGGGCCACAGCATCGACGAGGTCACCGATCGCACCCTGGCCGAACTCGACCGGCTGGTCACCGACGGGCCAGAAGAGGCCGAACTCGACCGGGTCAAGGCGCAGTACGAACGCGCCTGGTTGCAGGGCCTGGCCCGCCTCGATGCTCGCGCCGACCAGCTCTCGGGCACCACCTTGTTGCGCGGTGACCACGAGTTCATCAACAGACATCTGGGTGAGGTGATGGCCATCGACGCCGAGGCTGTCACCGAGGCCGCTCGCCGGCACCTGAACCCCGAGCACCGAGCAACCGTGACCTACCGCAAGGAGCAGGCATGAGCACCCGCCCCGTTGTCGCTGCCCCACCGGCCTGGGAGTTTCCGGCCGCCGAGCAGCATCGCCTGACCAATGGCGTGGATGTGCTCGTCCACCATCTGCCGGGCCAGCACGTCGCCTCCGTGGCCGTGGTGCTCGACCTGCCGCTGGCGGCCGAGCCGGCCGACCGGGAGGGAGTGGCCACGATCTGCGCCCGCTGTCTCGACGAGGGCACCGCCGACCTGCCCGGTGCCGCTTTCAGTACCGCGCTGGAAGCCTGCGGGGCCGCCCTCGGGGTGCAGGTGTCGTTGTCGGGGGTGCGCGTCGATGTGGACGTGCCGACCTCCCGCCTGCCCGACGCGCTGCCGTTGCTGCGCGATGCGGTGATCCGACCCCTGTTGGACGAGGCCGATGTCACTCGCCATGTCGGCCTGCGATTGGCCCAGATCGACCAGCAGCAGGCCAACTCAGCGGTCGCCGCCGGGGTCGAGTACCGCCGGATTCTGCACACCGAAGCCACCCGCGCCCAGCGTCCCAACGGTGGTGACGCCGCCACCGTCGCTGCGGTGAGCCCGGCCGACGTGCGAGCCTGGCACCGTTTGGTCACCCCGCACCGCACCTCGATCGTGGTCGCCGGTGACCTCGATGCGGGCGTGCTGGGGCTGATCGAGGAGGCCTTCGGTGATTGGGCCGGGGAAGCCGACAACGTGGCTCATTCGACTCCCGAGTACGCCGCCCGCACGGCGAAGCTGGTGCATCGGCCCGGCGCGGTACAGGCCGACATTCGCCTCGGCGGTATCGGGATCGACCGTACCCATCCCCGCTGGGCCGATCTGGTGGTCGCGGTGCACGCGATGGGTGGAGCCTTCGGTTCGCGGGTGAACCTGGTGCTGCGCGAGGACAAGGGCTGGACCTATGGGGCCCGGGTCGGGCTGACCGGCATGCGGCAGGGCGGATTCTGGGCGACCTCGGGATCGTTTCGTACCGAGGTGGTCGCCGATGCGATCACCGAGGCCCGGCGCCTGCTGGATGTGACCGACTCGCCCTTCACCGACGCGGAGGTCACCGACGCGGTGCGCTGGTTCACCGGCACCTCGCCCTTGCAGTACGCCACCGCCGACACCGTGGCCGCCCGAACCGCCACGAACCTGCTGCTCGGGCTGGATCCGCAATGGACCACCCGGAACCTGGCTGCGATCGCCGCGGTCACCGCCGAATCGGCCACCGCCGCCTACCGGGAGTTGATCGATCTCGACAACCTGTACCTGGTAGTGGTCGGCGATGCCGATCACCTCACCGAACCGCTGCGTGCCGCCGGCTGGAGCGTCTGAGCCGCTGCCACCGAGTCCGGGCCCAACCGGACTACTCAGCCGTGCTGCAACGTGCCCGATTTCGCGCATCAAAACCATATCCGGGCTTTGCTCGGCGAAATCGGGCCACTTGCAGCAGCAGACGCCCAGCACTCCCCACGAAGGTGCTCGAGGGAGTGTCGACAGGCGCTATCGGCCCATCGCTTGCAGAGCTCGGCGCAGGGCGGCCCGGGCTTCGGCGTTCTTCTCCTGGTAAGTGCCGAGATCGCCGTCCTTCAGCGCCTTCTCGGCGTCGTTGAAGGCCTGTTCGGCCTCGGTCAGGGCCCGGCGAGCAGCCGCTTCGTCGGCGGTGCCCTCACCCGGGTCGGTCTGGCCGGGCTGTTCGTCGGCCGGCGGTTCCTCGTCGATCGCGTCGGGGTCCTCACCGGTTTCGGCGCCGGAGTCACCCTCGAAGACCTTGTCCAAAGCCTCCTGCAAGGTGTTACCGATCGCGACCTTCTCGCCGAAGCGCACCACGACGAATCGCAGCGCCGGGTAGGACCCGGTCGATGCCTGCCGCTGGGCGTAGATCGGCATCACGTACAGCAGACCACCGCCCACCGGCAGGGTGAGCAGGTTGCCGTACTCGGCCGAGGCCGCACCCTGGTTCAGCAGGGGTCTGAGGGTCTCGGCGACCACCGGGTCGGTGGTCATCGCGTTGAAGGTCTGCCCGGGGCCGTCGATCTGTTGCTGGCCCGACATTCTGAGTATTCGGATCTTGCCGTAGTCGTCGCGGGACGCATCGGCGTTGACCGCCATGAACGAGGCGAGGTTAGAGCGGTTGTTCGGCACATACACCGTGGTCTGGCTGAACACCGGCTCGTCATCACCGGGCCAGCGGATCGACAGGTAGTAGGGGGTCTCCTTCGAACCGGTACCGGCGACCGGGTCGTTGGGGGTCACCCACAGGTCGGTTTGCTGGTACCACAGGTGCGGGTCGCTGACGTGGTAGCGGCCGAGCACCTCGCGCTGCACCTTGAACATGTCCTCGGGATAGCGCAGGTGGCTCAACAGGTCGTCGGAGATCTCGGATCGGTCCTTCACCGTGTCGGGGAAGACCTTGCGCCAGGTCTTCAGCACCGGGTCGTCCTCGTCCCAGGCGTACATGGTGACCGTGCCGTCGTAGGCGTCCACGGTGGCCTTCACCGAGTTGCGCATGTAGTTGACCATCCGGTCGGGCTGGGCGACCATCGCCTGCCGGGTCATCGAGTCCGAGGTGGCCTGCTCCAGCGACACCCGATGGCTGTTGGGGTAGGAGTTGGACGTGGTGTAGGCGTCCACGATCCACACCAGTCGGCCCTCCACGATGGCCGGGTAGGCGTTGGAGTCGACCTGCAGGAAGGGGGCGGCCTGGGCCACCCGCAACCGCGGGGTGCGGTCGTAGATGATCTTGGATTCGGTGTTCACCCGGTCGGACAACATGATGTTCACGTCGGCGAACTTCACCGCGTACAACAACTTGTTGAAGAAGTTGCCGACCGGCACACCACCATCACCGGTGTAGGTGGTCAGCGTCGGCTCATCGCTCTCGCCACCACCGGGGGTGTCGAGTTCGACCGGCGGAGTTCCGGCCGGGGCACCGACGATCGAGTAGTCGGAGTGCAGTTCGCCGAAGTAGATCCGCGGTTCGTGCTCCGACAGGGCGCCGGTGGGCGGGATGTCACGGGCCATCCACTCGGGGTCACCCTGGGGCTGGCGCCGGTTGCCGTAGGCGGCCACCAGACCGAAGCCGTGGGTGTAGACGGTGCGGATGTTGTTCCAGCTCTGCGATTGCAGGCCTTCGATGTCCATTTCCCGGGCCGCGACCACCGCGTCGGTCTGCTGGCCGTCGATGGTGTAGCGGTCGACATCGAGCACCTTGGGGAAGGAGTAGTAGCCGCGCACCTGCTGCAACTGCTCGAAGGCCGGGCCGATCAGGGCCGGGTCGATCAACCGGATGCCGGGCAGGGCCTCGGCATCGGCGCGCAACTGGCCGGGTTCGGTGTCGGTGACCGCCTCGTAGTTCTCGATCTCCACATCGGTGATGCCGAAGGCGGACTTGGTGGCCTTCAGGTGATCTTCGATGTAGGGACGTTCGGTGTCCGGCTCATCGGGGTTGACCTGAATCGCCTGGATGATCGCCGGGTAGATCATCCCGATCACCAGGCCGCTGAGCAGCATCAGCACCACCGACACCACCGGCAACGACCAACGCCGCAGCCACACATTGGCCAGGAACAGCAGGGCGCTGATCATCGCGATCGCCGCCATGATCGTCAGACCCGACACCCGCACCTGGGAGTCGGTGTAGGTCAGACCGGTCAACAGCGGGGCGTCGTCGATCATCAACCCGTAGCGATCGAGCCACAGCCGCACCCCGTGCACCAGCAGGGTCAACCCGGCCAGGATCGAGATGTGCGCGGTGGCGGCCTTGGTGGCGCTGCGGCCCTGCAGACCGCCGAAGAGGTAATGCACCAGGGCCGTGACGACGGTGGTGAAGAACAACAACCAGAACATGAAGCCGGCGACGAACTTCCACCAGGGCAGAGCGAAAACGTAGAACGAGGCGTCGAGCCCGAAGCGCGGGTCGGCGACGCCGAACTCGGTGCCATTGCGCCAAGCCAGGAAGGTGAAGGTCTCGGCCAGACCCGCAGTGCCGCCGATGATCAACGCCGGCACAGCGGTGGCCAATACCGTGCGCCGCAGCCGCGACTGCAGCATCGAGTGATAACGCTCGAGCAAGGGGCTGGCCATCGGTCCGCTGCGGGTCGGTGGACGGAGCCGCTGGGCCAGGGCCGCATTACCGCCGATCACGGCAGCGGCCACCAGCCCGGACACCAGGAACAGGCCCACCCGCGTCCACAACTGGGTGGCGAACACCGACTCGTAACCGACGCTGTGATACCAGAGGCGGTCGGTCCAGATGCTGGTGAACAGAATGAACGCCAGCACCACCGCTCCCGCGATCAGGATGGTGGGCAACAGCGCCCTGGTGCGCCGTGGCATGGTCGCCGTACTCACGTCGAGAACTCCTCGGTCGTCGGGTCGTCGAGCAATGTCCGGGCCAGGGTCTGGGTGAACCCGGGCACCAGGTCATCGCCGGAAATCAGATCATCGGGGTGGGTGATCAACCGGCCCACCCCGTGCCGGGCACCGCTGCGCATCGCCCCGGCCACCACCAGCAGGTCGACCTTGTCGGGGTGCGCCGCCACATAGTCGGCCGCCTCGTGGGGATCATCGGGTAGTTCTGCATCCACCCCGTTGGGCAAAAAACTGCTGACCATCGAACAGGCCACCCCGGCCACGGTCTCGGGCCAGAAGATCCGGTTCAGGGCCGCGACGAGATCGTCGCCGGGGTCGAAACCGTCCTGTTCGACCGCGGTCAGGGACCCCTCGGGCGCGTCGGTGGACAAGCCGACCTGAGTGGCGAGTTCCGGCTCGGTCTCGATCAGCGTCGCGGTACGCACCAGGGCGAACAGTCGTGGTGGCTGGTCGAAGCCGAGGTGTCCGACGTGATGCTCCAGTTGCACCAACGCAGCCACCAGCGCGTCGTGGTCGACGTTCATCTCACCTCTCACAGGTCGGCAGCACCGCAGCGGGGCCGTCTTTCGCGTAGTCGCGGATGGCCTTGACCGCATCATCCAGGGTGGCCACCTTGGCCACCTTCACATTGGTCGACAGATCCCCCAAATCGGAACAGTTGGCCTCCGGCAACAGGAACAACTGCGCGCCGGATTCCTCCGCCGCCCGGATCTTCTCGTGCACCCCACCGATACCCCCGACCCGACCGTCGGGCGAGATGGTGCCGGTACCGGCCACGACGTTGCCTTCGAGCAACGCCCCGGGGGTGAGCAGGTCGTAGATACCCAGGGCGAAGACCAGGCCCGCACTGGGTCCGCCGATGCGCGGGTCGATCACGATGGTGATCTGGGCGGCATGCTTGTAGCCGACCTGCACCCCGATGCCGATCGCGGGCAGTTTCGGGTCGGCATTGCTGGCAGTGGTGGTGATCTGGACGGCACGTTCGGTACCGGCCCGCAGCACGGTCATCTCCAGGGTGGCGCCCACCGTGACGCGATGCACCGCCGCGCTGACGTCCTCGGGAGTCGCCACCGACCTGCCGTCCACGGCCATGATCAGGTCACCGGGTTCCAGCAGACCGTCCGAGGGCCCCCCGACGTTCACCGAACCCACCGCCGGGTGCTCGGTGACCTTCAGGTCGGCCTGCCGCAACGCGGCAACCACCGCATTCTGCTGGGAGGTGTCCATCATCCGCTTGTCCTCGGCCTGGGACTCCTCGGCCGACTGGCCCGGCGGGTGAATCACCTCCCGCGGCATGGTGTCGCGGTTCGGCAACCAATGGGCGATCACGCCCTCGGGCAAGCCCAGGGTCGAATCCACCCGGGTGGTCGACACCGTGGTCAGGTGCAGCTCGCCGGTGGTCGGATAGGACCTGGCCCCGGCCACATCGAGTGCCGGTGGTTCCCCTCCGGCCAGCACGTTGACCGTCCGGCCGGGATTCCAGGTGACGAAAGGAACCGGCACCAGAGCCACCGCGGCGGCCAAACCGACGAACAGCACCGCCGACACCAATGCCGTCCAGGTTTGGCGAGTCACGCGCCCACCCACTCGACATCGCCGTCGACGAACGACTGGCGCTTCCAGATCGGCACCTCGACCTTCAACCGGTCGATCAGTTCCCGGCAGCATTCCAACGCTGCGGCGCGGTGGGCGGCACCCACCGCCACCACCACGGCCAAGTCACCGATCCTCAGGTCACCGACGCGGTGTTCGACCGCGATCGCGCGGACGTCGTGGCCGGCAGCCACGCTGCGGGCACAGTCGGCCAGGGCGTCCTCGGCGGTGGGATGGCTGGAGTACTCCAGTGCGGTCACCGAGCGTCCACCGTCGTGGTTGCGCACCACGCCGATGAACATCGCAACCCCACCGACCTCGGCCAAGCCGACCCGCGCCAAGGCTGCGTCCACCGACAACGGCTCGGACGCAATCCGCGCATGCAGGTCAAGAGGCATGCCCGCAGCCTACCGAGAAGTGCCAACTTCACCCCATCCGACAACAGACCTCTGCGATAGGTGCGCAGGCCTTGTCCGGTGCGGTTGAATGGAGGGACCTCGCATTTTAGGAGCTCCGAGTCGAATGTCCGATGACCGTCCCGGCGACCAACAGCCCGAAGGTGACCCCAACCAGCCGCAGAACCCGTTCGAAGCGCTCTTCGGCCCCGGCGGCATGGAATCGCTGTTCGGCGGTGCCGGCACGGGCGCCGAAGGACTGGCCGAGTTCATGCAGGGGCTGCAGAACATGTTCAGCGGCCTGGGCCTGGGCGGCACCGCCGAGGTGTCCGGTTCGGGGGTGAACTGGGCCACCACCAAGGATCTGGTGCGTCGTCAGGTGGCCGCTCTGGGCACCGACCCCTCCCCCAGTGACGCCGATCGTCGCGCGGTCACCGAGGCCGTCGGTCTGGCCGACACCTGGCTCGATCAGGCCACCGACCTGCCCCGGGTGAGCGGACCGGCTGCCACCTGGAGCCGGGCGGAGTGGGTCGAGCAGACCATGCCGGTGTGGCAGCGTCTGGTGGAGCCGGTTGCGGCCAGCATCGCCGACGCGATGGCCGACTCCCTGACCTTCGGGGAACCGGCAGAGGATCTGGGACCCCTGGCCGGAATGCACGAACTGCTGCGACCGATGCTGCGTCAATCGGGTGGGGCGATGTTCTCCCACCAGTTGGCCCAGGCCCTGGGGCAACTGGCCACCGAGGTACTCGGCAGTACCGATATCGGGCTGCCCCTGGACGACGGACATCGGGTCGCGCTGGTGCCGGTGAATGTGGCGGCCTTCGGGGAGGGGCTGGCCGAATCGGCCACCGACGTGCAGTTGTACGTGGCCCTGCGCGAGTCCGCCCGTCAGCGCTTGTTCGCCCACGCCCCGTGGTTGGGACCGCACCTGCTCGCCCTGGTCGAGGAATACGCCCACGGCATCACCATCGACACCTCGGCCCTGGAGTCGGCCGTCGGAGAGATGGATCCGGCCTCGATCGACCCGGCCGCGCTGCAGGAGCTCAGTGATCAGTTGCAGGGACAGTTGTTCACCTCGCACAAGACCCCCGAACAGCTCGCCACCCTGGAACGGCTGGAGACGATGCTGGCCCTGGTCGAAGGGTGGGTGGACGAGGTGGTCAGCCAGGCCACGAGCAAGTGGATGCCCTCGGCGGTGGCGCTGGCCGAAGCGATGCGGCGTCGGCGGGCGACCGGCGGGCCGGCCGAGGCGACCTTCGCGACCCTGGTCGGGTTGGAGTTGCGGCCCCGGCGCATGCGGGACGCGGCCAACCTCTGGGCGGCGATGCGCGATGCCCGGGGCGCCGCCGAGCGCGACGCGGTGTGGGCCCACCCCGATCTGCTGCCGCGTTCGTCGGCGCTGGACGACCCGATGGGATACGTCAAGGGCGAAACCGACGACAACGAAGAGCTCGACCTGGACGCCGAACTGCGCAAACTGCTCGACGACCAGGAGTAGCTTTCTCGACCGGTGAACTCACCCCTGGGGATGATTGACCCCAGTGACCTGCGCCACCTAGGCTCATAAGTCCGAACCCCGGATGGAAGCCGCTCGCAGGGGAAGGCCAGCGGTGATTCGTCCGGGGTTCGGTCTTGTCGGTTCGGTCTTGTCGGTTCGGTCTTGTCGGTTCGGTCTTGTCGGTTTGGTCGCCGAGTTGCCATTGCGGGGTGCCGGTGATCCACCATGGTTGCCATGCCCACCCCTCACCCCCGGCTGGCCGACCACGCGGTGCTGTTGCGCCGGGGCTCGGCGCTGCAGATCGGAAGCACCCCCGACCGTGCCCTGGTGATCGATGATCCACCGGCAGGCCTGTTCGAACTCCTGACCCTGATCGACGGCCACCACAGTGTCGATGCCCTGGCCGACCGGGCCGGGCGTACCGCGGGGTTGCACTGGCCCCGACTGCTCGACGAGTTGCGCCGTCACCGATTGTTGGCCGAACCCGAGCCCACCCTGCCGTTGCGCGCCCAGGTGCTGGCCGCCGGCGCGTGGGGGTTGCAGATGGCCGACCTGTTGCTCCGCGGTGGGGCGAACCATGTGGCGGTCGCCCTGCTCGATGACGACCCCCGGGTACAACGCCGGGGCCAACTACTGGCCGCCGAGCATCGTGGCCGGTTGTTCCTGCATCAGCAATGGACCATCCCGCGAGAGCCCGACGTACTCACCATCATCAACACCGAAACCGCCGAGACCGACCGCGCCCTGACCTCCGCCTGTGCCGGCAACGACATCACCCACCTGGTGGTGCGTCCGGTGGCCGAGGGGGTGGTGCTGGGTCCCCTGGTGGTGCCGGGAGCAGGGCCCTGCCTGAACTGCCTCGACCTGCATGCCCGCACCCTCGACCCGCAATGGCCGCAGTTGTTGATGCAACTGACCCGGGTCCGGTTGGCGATGCCCGACCTGGCGGCGCGATGGGCGGCCGTCACCGCGGCCACCGAGGTGCTCGGCTTTCATCATGGCGGGAACAGCGCCCTGCTCGGACACACCGCGACCGTTACGGCGCCGCAGTGGACCCCGCGGTGGCGTCGGTGGCGATCTCATCCGAGCTGTCTGTGTCACTGGGACGGTCAGGATATCGCCGGTCTGATGATTGCCGCCTAGCTGTCACAATGGGGCACATGGCCCAGGACCGTCGGCGCAACAAGAGCGAAGGCACCCCCGCCCGTGGCGCATTGGCCCGGGGGGCGAAGTTGGCGTCTCTGCCGCTGGGCCTGGCCGGGCGGGCCACCGCAGGGTTGGGACGCCGGCTGTCGGGACGTTCGGCCGAAGAGGTGAACGCCGATCTGCAACGTCAGGCCGCCGAACAACTCTTCCGGGTGTTGGGTGACCTCAAGGGCGGGGCGATGAAGGTCGGTCAGGCGCTCAGCCTGGTCGAGGCCGCGATGCCGGAGGAATACGGCGCGCCCTTCCGCGAGCACCTGCGCAAACTGCAGGAGGCCGCACCACCGATGGCCACCGCCCGGGTGCACGCCATCCTGAGCCAGGAGTTCGGCCCCGACTGGCGTGACATGTTCAGTGATTTCCGGCCCCGCCCGTCGGCGGCGGCATCGATCGGACAGGTGCACCGGGCGGTGTGGGCCGACACCGGTGAACCCGTCGCGGTCAAGGTGCAGTACCCGGGAGCCGATGAGGCCCTGCAATCGGATCTGAAACAGCTCGCCCGGCTGTCCACGGTGCTGGCTCCGCTGAGCGGTGGGATCGAGGTCAAGCCGCTGGTCGACGAGCTGACCGCACGGGTCGGTGAAGAGGTCGACTACGCCCTCGAGGCCGCGGCCCAGCAGCGCGCCGCCGACGGTTTCGCCGACAGCACCGAGTTTTTCGTCCCCTCGGCCCTGGCCCACACCTCCAAGGTGATCGTCAGTCAATGGGTCGACGGCACCCCGCTGATGGATGTGGCCGAGTGGCCCGCCGAAGACCGCAACCGCGTGGGGCTGCAGTACGCCCGGTTCCTCTTCGCCGCCCCCGAGCGGGTCGGCCTGCTGCACGCCGATCCGCACCCCGGCAACTTCCGGGTGATGCCGGACGGACGGTTGGGGGTGCTCGACTTCGGTGGGGTCCAACATTTCCCGGACGGGCTCCCACCGGTGATGGGCAGGTTGCTCAAGCTCTGCGCCCGAGGTGATGCCGACGTGCTCGCGGCGGGCTTGGCCGATCTGGGATTCATCGCCGGACAGGTGGATCCGACCGAACTGATCGAGTTCCTCACCCCGTTCGTCGAACCCGCAGCGGTCGAGGAGTTCCATTTCACCCGTGACTGGATGCGCCATCAGTCCCTGCGGGTGCATCAGGCCTCCGGGCCCGACGGGGTGGCGGCCAAGCTGAACCTGCCGCCGGAGTTCCTGATGATCGACCGGGTCTACCTGGGGGCGGTGTCGGTCCTCAGTCAGTTGGACGTGCGGGCACCCTTCGCCGGGGTGCTGGACGAGTTTCTGCCCGGTTGGCGCGACGAGGACTGAGCAGTCCGGCAGCCCAGGGTTATTCGGCCGGCTGGTCGGTGACGATCAGGTGGCAGCCCTCTTCGCAGGCAAAGGGGCGCAGTTCCACGCCCCGGTTGGCGCCGACCTTGGCCAGTACCCCCTCGATCATGCCGCGGTGTACCTCACACACCACCTCGGGATCGGAATGGGCCAGATCCAGCAATGGGCAGGCCCGCAGCAGCACCGCCTCACCCTGGTCGGTGGTGGCGTGGGCCGGGTCGAAGCCGAGGATCTCCAGCAGTTCGATCACCGCGGCCATTTCGTCGGGGGTGGGTGGGAGGGCCAGTTCGTGGCCCCACAACTCCCCCACCGCCCGGGCCTCTTCCGCGGCGTCCGGTTTGGTCACGAGGTAACCGGCGAAAGCTCTGAGCAGTTCGGTGTGTTCGGCCTGAGCACCCGAGCCCGTGAGAGCCTGCCGCCCGGCCGAGGTCGGTTTGAATCCGAGGGGGCGGCGACCTCGTCCGATCCGGGCGACCGGTTCGGATTCGACCAGCCCGTCGGCAACCAGTTGGTCGAGTTGCTGGCGTGAGGTGTTCGGATGCCCGCCCACCCGTTCGGCGATGTCGGTGAGCAATACCGGCTTGCCGTCGAAGATGTCCGCCAGGGCGGTCAGGACCCGCCGCCGGGCCCGCGGTAGCGGCGGGATCGTGGCTGTGGCGTGGGGACCATGAGGCATGCACCCAGCCTACCCGATTTGTTACACCTCACATGTAATATTTGGGTAAGCCGGGTGCATGCTCTCAGGCCGCCAAGGGCAGCGCGTCCTTGCGCGGCCGGCCACGTGGCCGCTTGCGGGCCACGATCGCGCCGCGCACGAACAACTCGCCACCCCATACGCCCCACGGCTCCTCGCGCGCCACGGCGCCCGCCAAGCACTCGGCCCGCATCGGGCAGGGGCCGCACACGGCCTTGGCCTGCTCGACCTGTTCGGGCACCTCGGCGAAGAAGAGGTCGGGGTCGACGACGTGGCATGGCAAGCGCACGTGCTCGTCGATGATGGTGGTCATGTGGTGTCTCCTGTGGTGCCTGGGGCCGGTAGGCCCCTGATAGCTGGGGGCTGGACCGTGGACACGTGGGCCGTGATCCCCGGTGGGACATCACGGCCGCGAGGAGAGGAGAGTTACACCTCGGTCGGGCCGAAGACGTCCGGACGAATGAACGGGTTGAAGCCGGTGGTGGCGGCATGTGCACGCTCGCCATAGAGCCACGGGCGCTTGGCGGACAGGCTGACGCTCTGCAGCACCGCGTTCATTCGCGTGGTGAAATCCACCATGATCAGCCCCTCCTCCCTGCTCGATTCATTCGCCCTGTGCGAACCACAAGGACGTCATACACCGTAGAGACCCCCGGGCAGGGCGCGCAACCTATTTAATTCTTTGTCTCAGTTGCGGGGGTTCGGCCACGTCCGCGGGCCGTGTTCAGTCGCTGGTCGGCCGTGTTCAGTCGCCGGTGGGCAAGGTGCCCGCCGACAGCAGGGTCAGGATCGTTTCGCCGTAGCGTTCGGCCTTGGTGGCCCCGATGCCGTGGATCTTGCGCAGCGCCCGATCGTCGGTCGGTTTGGCCTCGGCGATCGCGATCAGGGTGGCATCGGTGAAGACGCAGTAGGCGGGTTGACGCAGTTCGGCGGCCTCCTGCCGACGCCATTCCTTCAACAGGGTGAGGGTGTTCTCGTCATAGGTCGGCGGGCAGTCGGAACATCGACCGACCTTGCGTTCGGCCGCATCCACCAAGCGGGTGCCACAGGTGCGGCAGGTCGCCGACAGAGCCGTCCCGCGGCGGCGTTGCTTTCGGGGTTTGGCCGCCCCGGCGGTGCGGGCGCTCTGCGGCCGGATGCCGTCCAGGAAGCGGCTGGCCGACCGGCGCCGACCCCCACCGGAGCGGCTCGTCGACCAGGAGATCCACAGGTCCCTGCGGGCCCTGGTGACGCCGACGTACAACAGTCGGCGTTCCTCGGCGATCTCGTCGGGCGTCTGGGCCAGCACGAAGGGCACCGACCCCTCGTGGACCCCCACCAACGCAACAGCGTCCCATTCCAGTCCCTTGGCCGAGTGCAGGGTACCCAGGGTGACCCCGTGCGCCTGCGGCACGTGCTGGTCGGCGGCGCGATCTTCGAGCCGACCGATCAACAGGGCGAAATCGGCCTCCGGGTCGGCTTTGGCGAGGTCTTCGACCGCGGCGGCCAGGGCTGCCCAGGACTCCCAGCGTTCCCGTACCGCACCCGATCCCGAGGGTGGTTCCTCGGTCCACCCGATCGCCCGTAGTACCGCCACGGCTCGCTGTACCGGGTCGTCGGGCACGACCTCGCCCAACACGGCGCCGTTGCGGGCTTCGCCACGCAGTGCGCCCAGGCCCTGACGCACCTCGGCCCGCTCGTAGAAGCGTTCGCCACCGCGCACCACATAGCTGAGGCCTCGTTCGCTGAGGGCCTGTTCGTACACCGGTGATTGGGCGTTGATCCGGAACAACACCGCCATCTCGCGCAACTCGACCCCGGCCTCGTGACGTTGCTTCAACCAGTCGGCCACGGCTGCCGCCTCGGCCGCCTCGTCGGGGGCTTCGGTGAAGATCGGGGCGGGCCCGGACGGTTGCTGGGCGACCAGTTGCACTCCCGACAGCACCCCGGCAGCATGGTTCAGCCGGTTCGCCACCTGCACCACCTGCGGGGTCGAGCGGTAGTCGCGGTGCAGGCGAACCACGGTGGCGTCGGGGTGACGTCGGGTGAAGCTGGTCAGATACTCGGCCCGGGCACCGGCGAAAGTGTGGATGGTCTGGGCCGGGTCACCCACCACACACAGCTCCTCATGGGGGCCACGCCACAACTCGAGCAGACGTTGTTGCAGGGGCGAGGTGTCCTGGTATTCGTCGACCACCAGGTGGCGATAATTGCGCCGGAACTCGGCAGCCACCTCCTCGTGCTGGGCCAGCAGGGCGGCGGTGCACAACAAAATGTCGTCGAAGTCGATCCGGCCGGCCTCGCGTTTCGCGTCCTCGTAGGCGGTGAATACCCGGGCCACCGCCTCCGGATCGGCCGAGGCCACCTCGCGTCCTTGGGCCCGGGCCAGGCCCGCGTAGCGTTCGGGGTCGGCATTGTTGACCTTCGCCCAACTGATCTCGCCCAACAGGTCACGCACCAGCGCGGTTTCCGCCTCCAGCCCGAGCCGTTGGGCGGCCCCGGCCACCAAGCGGTACGGATTGTCGAGTACCGGCGGCAGTTCACCGCCGTGGATCCGCGGCCAGAAATACTGCGCCTGACGCAGGGCGGCGGAGTGGAAGGTGCGGGCCTGCACCCCGGGGGCGCCCAGTTCGCTCAGCCGGGAACGCAGCTCTCCGGCGGCCCGAGTGGTGAAGGTCAGCGCCAGCACATTGCGCGGTGCATAGGTGCCGGTTGCCACACCGTAGGCGATGCGATGGGTGATCGCCCGAGTCTTACCGGTACCGGCCCCCGCGATCACCACCACCGGCCCGGTCAGGGCACGGGCCACCTGCTGCTGTTCGGGGTCGAGCGCAGCCAGCAGGTGTTCGGGATCGCGACGCATGCCAGTAACCATAGGTGTCACCACCGACAGTTTCGTAACGGTGCGGCGCCGGGCCCGCGGTGCCAGCTATGCTCCCTGCCCATGAGCGATCTGACTCTGTACGTGACCAGTTGGTGCCCCTACTGCGCCTCGCTCACCGAGTCGCTGGCCGAGCGCGGTGTGGTGTGGCGCGAGGTTGACGTTGATCGCGACCGACAGGCGGCCGAGAAGGTGAAGAAGATCAACGGCGGCAACCGGGTGGTGCCGACGGTGGAATTCCCCGACGGCACCACGATGACCAACCCGACCGGCGCTCAGGTCGTGTCCAAGCTCAACCAACTGAAGGTCTGAGCCGGTTCCGCGCAACCGGGGACGCACCCGTCCGAAACTGTCGGTGCCCTCTGCAACGATGGCTCCATGACCACCGAAACGCCACTCACCGGGCTGCACGCCCATCTGGCTCCACGAGCCGATGTGCTCGCGACGGCGTTGGCCGACGAACTGGCCGAGCCACCGGCGGATCCTTTCGCCCGCGAGATCGTCAGCGTGCCGACCGCCGGGGTGGAGCGCTGGTTGTCCCAGGCACTGTCCACCCACCTGGGGGCGGGCGAGAATGCGGACGGGGTCAGCGCCGGCATCGATTTCCCGCCACTGCGTCGGCTGGTGCGGCACATCACCGCCGCCGCCCTCGGGGTCGACGTCGATACCGACCCGTGGCAGCGCAATCGGCTGGTCTGGCCGGTGCTCACCACGATGGACGAGGTGCTGGACGAGCCGTGGTTCGCCGTGGTGGCCGAGCACCTTTCGGGCGCCGCCGGACGACGCCCGGGCCGCCGCTTCCGGATCGCGCGCAGGGTGGCGACCGTCTTCACCGGTTATCTCGATCAACGTCCCGAACTGCTGCAGGACTGGTCGTCGGGACGCGACCGGGTGCCGAACGATCTGCAATGGCAACCCCGGCTGTGGCGGGAACTGTGCAACCGCATCGGTGACCCCTCGGGGCGCCTGGACGAGGCGGTGCGGCAGTTGCAGGGCGACCCGAGGTTGATCGACCTGCCGCCGCGACTGTCGGTCTTCGGTCCGACCCGGTTGAGCACCACCGAGGCCCGGATTCTGGCCGCGGTCGGGGCGCATCGAGCCGTGCACCTGTGGTTGCCCCAGGCCTGCCCCGCGCAATGGCACCAGGCCCCCGACGGTCCGCTCGGCCCCCGCACACCCCCGCCGACCGGCGGTCACCCGCTGGTGAACCGGTTGGGGCGCGATGCTCTCGAGCTGGCGCGGGTGATGAAGCAGGTTCGGCACACCGTGCACGACCATGCCACTCCTTCGGCCCACGGGCCCACGACCCTGTTGGCGGCGGTACAGGCCGATGTGATCAGCGGGCAACCACCGCGGGCCGACCATGATCTGGCCGAGGATGACCGATCGGTGCAGTTCCACGCCAGCCACGGCCCCGAGCGCCAGGTGGAGGTACTGCGCGAGGTCGTGCTCGAACTGTTGGCCGACGACCCGACTTTGGAACCGCGCGACATCGTGGTGATGTGCCCCGACATCGAGGTGTATGCACCGCACATTTCGGCGGCCTTCTCCGGCACGACCCTGGACGGGGTGGCTGCCCACCACCCGGTACACCGAATCCCGGTGCGGTTGGCCGACCGCTCACTGCGGCAGGTTAACCCGGTGCTAGGGGTCCTGGAGCAACTGCTGGAGTTGGTGCACCAGCGACCCCGGGCCAGCAGCTTGCTGGCACTGTGCGCGGCCGAGCCGGTGGCCCGCCGCTTCGCCTTCACGGTCGAGGAACTCGAAGAGATCACCGCGATGGTGAATGAGGCCGAGATCCGTTGGGGCATCGACAACGCCGACATGGCCCGCCACGGGATGGGTGATTTTCAACTCAACACCTGGCTGGCGGGCCTCGACCGGATGTTGACCGGGGTGGCCCTGCCGGCCGAACGCGCCCTGGCCGGGGTCACACCGTTGGACATCGACTCCTCGTCGATGGTCGACCTGGTCGGACGGTTGGCCGAACTCATCACCCGGCTGCGGCGGATCAGCCTCGACTTCGCCGGCCTGAAGCCCGACCGCGCCGAGCGGAAGACCTTGGTCGACTGGGCCGCATCGTTGCGCCGGGCACTCGAACTGGTCACCCGGGCGGCACCGGGCGAGGACTGGCAGATCCACCACGCCTACTCGACCCTGGCCGATCTCGCCGAAGGCGCCGGTGACCTACAGCCCCTGCTCACCGCCGCAGACGTCTCGGAGTTGTTGGCCGACGCCTTCCGGGGCCGTCCGACCCGGGCCAGTTTCCGCACCGGCGCACTGACCATGTGCACCCTGTCGCCGATGCGTTCGGTGCCACATCGGGTCGTGGTGCTGCTCGGCGTCGACGACGGCCGGTTCCCGCGCAGCAGCACCACCGTGGGTGACGACCTGTTGGCCCGCGATCCCCACGAGGGTGAACGTGACGGCCCCGGCGAGGATCGACAGTTGTTGTTGGATGCGGTGATGTCGGCGACCGAGACCCTGGTGGTGATCCATGCCGACCGTGATCCGGTGAGCAACCGCTCGATCCCGATGAGCATTCCGTTGGCCGACCTGTTCGACACGATCACCGAAACCGTCTCGGAACCGACCCGGCACCGGTGGCCGGCCGCACACCGCAAGCACCCCTTGCAGCCCTTCTCCCCGAGTTACTTCGACGCGACCGAGCCGGCCAGTTTCGATCCACAAGGCCTGGCCGGGGCTCGTGCGCTGACCGGCCCGCGCAGCACCGCGGTGCCGTCGCTCGACCTGACCGTCACCCTGCCCGCGCCCGAAACCGACACCGTCGACCTGGCCGATCTGGTGTCATTCTTCGCCGATCCCCTGCGCCACTTCCTGAAGAGCTGTGGCCTGTCCACCTGGGAGGACGCCGACGAGGAGTACCCCGAGGAACTCCCCGCCGCCCTCGACGGCCTGCAGTACTGGAAGTTGAACGACCGCGTGCTGACCGCACTGGTCGAAGGCACCGAACCGGACATCATCGCGCTGCGCGAATCGCGGGCGGGCAAGGTGCCGGCCTTCCAGGTCGGCCGGAAGCTGCTGTCGGATTCGTTGCGTGACATGCAGGACATCGTGCACACCGCCGAGAGATTCGGGACCTTGCGCCAAGTGCCCCAGTCGGTGCGCATCTCGTTGCCCGATGCGATGGCGACCGGCGCGGTGGTGAACGATGCGGTGGTGACCGGCGCGGTGCCGGTGGCCGGCTCGACACACCTACAGATCACCGCGTCGAAGCGCAAGGCCAAGCACGAGGTCGAGTTGTGGCTCAACCACCTTGCCCTGTGTGCCGCCGGGCCGCCGGAGCGGGAGTCCGTTCTGGTGGCTCATCCGGGCAGCTTCAGGTTCCGGGTCGTTCGGTTCGGGTCGCTGCCGGCTGAGCAGGCGCGGGAGTACCTGGCCGACCTGGTCGAGGTGTACCACGCTGGTGTGCAACGCCTGGTGCGGATGCCGGTGGGGCTGGCGAGGGATTGGCAGGACCGATCCCGGCGCCGCAGGTTCGACTGGGAGGACCGCTGGAGATTCGTCGACAAGACCTGGCATGAACACTTCACCGATTACCGCGAGCTTTTGGGCAACGACCCCGAGGAGAGCGAATTCGTCGCCTTGGCCGAACGAGTTTGGGGCCCGCTGCTGGCACATGAGGAGCGTCCATGAGCAAGGCATTCGACCTGGCCGGTGAACTGCCGGCCCCCGGCACCCGGGTGCTGCTGGAAGCCAGCGCCGGTACCGGCAAGACCTTCGCGATCGTCACCCTGGCGGTGCGCTACCTGGCCGCCGGCCTGGTTGAACTACCCCAATTGCTGCTGATCACGTTCACCGAGGCCGCCACCGGCGATCTTCGATCCCGCCTGCGGGAACGGTTGGCCGACACCGCCGAAGCCCTTACCACCGACCGGCCGGCCGGCGACGACCCGATCCTCAAGGCCATCGATCGAGACGGCGACCGGGGCGCAGCTCTACACCGGATTCGTGCTGCACTGAGCGAGTACGACCGGGCGACGATCCGCACCACCCACGCATTCTGTGCCGCGATGCTGACCGAACTCGGGATGCTGGCCGATCACGACGTCTCCCAGATCCTGACCAAGGATGTGGATTCCTTCATCCACGAAATCGGCGTGGACTGCTGGCTGCGCCGTTTCGGCAAGCAACCGTCGCCCAGCCTGCCGTTGTCGGTGCGCAAGCGGCAGGAACGCGATGGGCTGAAGATCGCTCAACTGGTGGCAACCAATCCCGGCTCCGAACTCTGGCCTCCGCGCGATTTCCCCGACCTGCACGAGGCGGCTCGTGACCAGGTCGAGTTCGCCCACGACGTGCGCGAGGAGTTCGAGCTGCGCAAGCGTCGGCTGCGGGTGCAGACCTTCGACGATCTGCAGAACCGGCTGCGCGATGCGCTCGGCCACCCCACCACGGGAGCCCTGGTGGCCGAACGTCTCCAACAGCGCTTTCCCCTGGTGATGGTCGACGAGTTCCAGGACACCGACCCGGTGCAGTGGCAGGTGTTGCGCCGGGCCTTCGACGGCCGCTCCACGATGGTGTTGATCGGCGACCCGAAACAGGCCATCTACGGTTTCCGTGGAGCCGACGTACAGAGCTACCTGGACGCCAGGGCCGGGGCCGAGGTGTTCACCCTGGACCGCAACTGGCGCACCGATCGCCCGGTGCAGCGCTGCCTGGACGCACTGTTCGGGCAGGCGGCTCTGGGAGAAGGGATCGCTGTCACGCCGGTCGATTCCCATCAGAACGGGCGCCTGTTCCACACCAACGGTGCAGCCGCGGCACCGATGAACGTCCGCCTGATCGAAGGCACCTTCGACGACTACTGGCAGGCTCGTCCGGCGATCGCCGAACACGCGGCCTCCCACATCGCCGAAACACTCACCGACCCCCCGATCGTGCATCCCAAGGACGGAGACCCCAGGCCGGTGCGACCCGGCGACATGGCGGTACTGGTGCGCACGATCGCGATGGGTGAGTTCGTCCGCGACGCGCTCCGGCGGCGTGGGGTACCGGTGGTGTTCCCCGGAGCCAAGGGAGTGTTCTCCTCCCCGGCCGCGCAGTACTGGGAGACCCTTTTGGCAGCTCTGGACAGCCCCCGGGCACCACAGGTGCGGGGCCTGGCGTTGACCCCGCTGATCGGATGGAGTCTGCAAGACCTCGCCGCCTCCGATGAGGCCGACCACGCCGAGTTGATGCAGCAGGTACGCCAATGGGCTCGGGTGTTGGCGACCGACGGGGTCAGTGCCCTCTTCGACAGCCTCAGCGTCGACCGTGACGTGACCGGGCGGCTGCTGGGCACCGAGGACGGCGAGCGCCTGGTCACCGACCTGCGGCATTTGGCCCAGGTGTTGCACCAGGCGCAAGGCGCCGAGAACCTCGGTACCGCCGGACTGTTGGCGTGGTTGCGCAAGCAGCGGGCGCTGTTGCGTGGCTCGGACGAAGAGCCACGCCGGTTGGAGACCGACTCCGATGTGGTCTTCATTTCCACCATGCACGGCGCCAAGGGCCTGGAATACCCTCTGGTGTTTCTGCCCGACACCTGGGACCACATCCCACCGCTGGACCTGTTGCCCAGCTACCACGACCGCGAAGACGGCCGGTTCAAACGGATGCTCGACGTGGTTTTCCCCTACGGTGCGGTCTCCCAGCAGCACGGTCAGCTCGCCGAGGCCGAACAGTTCGACGAAGATCTACGCCTCTTCTACGTCGCCACCACCCGGGCCCAGCATCAACTGACCCTGTGGTGGGCCGACGTGCGCAACCGCACCAAGTGCTCCCCCCTGCACCGGATGCTCTACACCCCACGGGTGCCCGGCCAGGTGCCGGCCACCGAGGTCACCCAACCCATCGAGCCGCACCCCGACGGACTGCCCCACCTGAGCCGCGCCGGTGCCGTGGTGAGTTACTCCAAGATCACCGACACCGTGTTGCCGCCACCACGAGTCGAGAACGCCACGAACCTGCGAGCCCGGGTCTTCACCCGGGAGATCGACCGGGCCTGGCGGCGCACCTCCTACTCGGGATTGACCGCGCAGGTACATGCCCTGGGCCCGAATGTGTTGAGCGAACCACCGGTATCGGGCACCGAGGACGAACCCGAGACCCTCGAGTTGGTCGACGAGGCGACTCCGGTGGGCTCGGGCATGCTGTCGCCGATGTCGCATCTTCCGGCTGGCACCCGATTCGGGACACTGGTACACGCGGTCCTGGAGGAGGTCGATTTCCGCGCCCCCGATCTGGCCGCGGAGGTGCATCGGCACAGCGCACGGCTGTTGGCCCGGCTGCCGGTGGCCGGGATCGACGCCACCGGCTTGACCGAGGCCCTCCTGCCGTCGCTGCTCACCCCCCTCGGGCCGCTGGCCGGTGGTCGCCGGCTGGCCGATATCGCGACGATCGACCGGCTGCCCGAGCTCGATTTCGACTACCCCCTGGCCGGCGGCGACAGCCCGGCCGGACGGGTGCGATTGGGAGACCTGGCGAGCTTGATGGCCGACCGGCTGCCCCCGGACGACCCTCTGATCGACTATCCGGAGATGTTGAGCGACCCGATGCTCGCCGATGAGCCACTGCGGGGTTTCCTGACCGGATCCATCGACGCGGTCTTCCGGTTCACCGACCGGGAAGCAGCGCGTTACGTGGTGAGCGACTACAAGACCAACCGGCTGGGCGCCCCCGGCGTCGACCTGCTGGTCGACAACTACCACCCGAAGCGGCTGGCCGAGGCCATGATGAGCAGCCACTACCCGCTGCAGGCCCTGCTCTACCAAGTGGCCCTACACCGGTACCTGCGCTGGCGACAGCCCAGATATCGACCCGAGGAACACCTCGGCGGGGTGCTGTACCTGTTCGTCCGGGGAATGGCCGGGCCCGAAACCCCGGTGGTCGACGACGTACCGCACGGGGTGTTCTCCTGGCGGCCACCCGCCGGGTTGGTATGTGACCTGTCCGATCTGATCGCCGGAGGTGCGCGATGGGCATCTTGACCGACACCCCGATCTCCGAGGCCGATGCCGCGGTGGGAGCCCCGCCCCTACTGGCGGAGTTCGCCGAGGCGGGAGTGCTCGGACATGCCGACATCCGGGTGGCGATGCGATTCGGCCAACTGCTGGACGAAACGAACGAACCGGTGTTGCTGGCCCTGGCGCTGACGGTGCGGGCCCTGCAACAGGGCTCGGTCTGCCTGGATCTGACGACCGTGGCCGACACGCCGTTCGACCTGAACGAAGGGTTCAGCAGCGATGCCCTGCCCTGGCCCGAGCCCGGCGCATGGTCGGCCGCGGTCGAGGCCTCACCGTTGACCACGTTGGGGCCGGACGCCGATGAAGGTCCGCGTCCGCTGCGGCAGGTCGACGGCTTGCTGTACCTGGAGCGGTATTGGCTGCAGGAGGAAGCGATCCGGCGCCGGCTGGTCGAGTACCGCCGAGCTGCTCCCCCGTCGGTGGACGAGGGCGTGCTGTCCGAGGGCTTGGCGGCGCTGTTCACCCGGGAGGGTTTGGCCGAGGACGAGGTCGACCGGCAGCAGGTGGCGGCGATCCTCAGCAACAGCGATTGGCTGACTGTGATCGCCGGCGGGCCGGGTACCGGCAAGACCAGTACCGTCGCGAAGTTGTTGGCGCTGATGTACGCCCAGGCCCCCGAACCGCCCCGCGTTGCCCTGGCAGCGCCCACCGGCAAGGCCGCGGCCAGGCTGTCGGAGGCGGTCGCCGATTCGGTGGCCGGTCTGCCCGAACCCTGGCGGGGGCTGGTGCCGCCGCTGCGGGCGGTAACCCTGCACAGCCTGCTGCAGATCTGGGGGCCGTTCAGTTCCGCGCGCCGCGATGAGCTGAACCCCCTGCCCTACGACATCGTGATCGTCGATGAAACCTCGATGATGTCGCTGTCGCTGACCGACACCCTGTTGCGGGCGGTACGGCCGCCGGCCGAGGACGGCACCGGCACCCGGTTGGTGCTGATCGGGGATCCGAACCAGCTCACCTCGGTGGAAGCCGGCGCAGTACTGGCCGACATCTGTACCGCCGAACGAGCCCCCTCCGCGCGGTTGTCTTCGCTCATCGAACGCGTGGCACCGAGGGAAGCCGCCCTGCTCGGGTCGGTGTCGGGCCAGGTGGTCGAGCTGACCCACACCTGGCGGTTCCGGGGTCGGTTGCAGGAGGTGGCCGAGGCGATCCGGGTCTCGGACGCCGACCGGGTGATCGACCTGTTGACCGCGCCGGTCGCCGACCCGGTGGCCGATAATGCCCGGCTGATCGAGACCGACGTGAGCAGCACCATTCCGGAGGAGGTGCGAGATCACGTGGTCACGGCCGGGCAGGCACTGCACCTGGCCGCCGAAGCGGGGGACGCAGCCGGTGCACTGCAGGCCCTGGAGCAGTACCGAGTGCTGTGCGCCCATCGGCACGGCCCTCACGGGGTGAGCAGGTGGGGGCGCGAGATCGAAAGCTGGCTGGGACTTCGACACGGTGACGGGGAGTGGTACCTGGGCCGTCCGGTGATGGTCACCCGCAATGATCGCGACTTCGGCTTGTTCAACGGTGATACCGGCGTGGTGATTGCCACCGAGGACGGTCCCCGGGTGGTGTTCGAGGCCGACGGCACCAGGTGGGCCCCGACTCTGCTCGACGACTTGGCAACGGTTCACGCGATGACCATTCACAAGGCTCAGGGGTCGCAATTCGGGCGGGTCGCGGTGATTCTGCCGCCCACGGATTCGCCCGTGTTGACCAAAGAACTGCTCTACACCGCGGTGACCCGGGCGGCCCGGGCCGTCGATGTGATCGGCACTGCCGAGGCGGTGCGCATCGCGGTCGGGCGCCCGGCGAACCGAGCCAGCGGTCTGCGGCGACGCCTGGAGGAGCAGCACTGATCATCCGGAGAAACAGCCCGGCGTCTGGAGGAACACACGGGGGTGGTGCACAGCACCGCCCAAAGGCAAAATGCCCGCTCGGATGAGCGGGCATGAAGAAAAGTAGGGCGCCGGGCTGGGAGCGCCTGTCGGCGCGAGGCCGCTCGTGGCGGCTAAAGTTGGAGCCCGGGGCTACCGCAACCCGACGCATGCTCGACAATAGTCGCTCGGCAGGGCCGGACCCAAATACTCTCCGGGCTTATCGCTTCGTTGGTTGTGGTGATGCCCACCGGTAGCTCTCGCCGGACCAGTGGCCGTTACTCCAGCGAGCCGGCCCGCCACAGTTTCGCGCACACCGTCAAGTCATTGGCCAGGCGCTGCAGCCGTCCGGCATTGCCGAGGTCGTCGGAATTCCGGGCCAGTTCGGAGCGTCCCGAAACGACCACATGGCAGAAGGCCGCGGCCCGTTCCAGGGCTATCGCGAAGTCACCGGTGAAGGCTCCCCGCAGGATTTCGTCGGCCACCCGGCGGACCTCGTCCGGGCCCGGCGGTTCGATTCCTGCCACCGCGTGGTTCGGTTCGGTGAAGGGCACTCCGGCGCCGTACTCGCGGGCCACCGCATAGGGGTCGGACCGCATCCATTCGCGCAGCAGGTAAAGCCGGTACATCGCACCCGGCAGCGAATGTGCGGGACGCCGGGCCCAGAAGTCGGCCAACGTCGGCAGGCCCACCTCCTCGGCCAACACCAGCAGCCGTTCGGTCACCTCCGGGTCATCGGCCGACTGCCCGGCCCGCAACAACACCGCGGCCGACTCGTGGGCGGCGTGCATCTCGGCGAAGGGATCGGATCTTTCGGCCAGCGCTTCGAGCGCAGCCGGTTCCTGGAAGCTGGGGCGACGCGGACGTTGATCGGACACCCTCCCAGGCTACTCCTCGAGCAAGCCTCAACTGCGTGGATCGGGCAAACGCCCGGCCCGCCAGTCCTCGATGATCCGATTGGAGATCGACCAACTACCGGGCATCTTCAGCGTGCCCTCGGCCAACCGGGCATTCATCTCCTCACGGGAGAACCATTCGGCATGGATGATCTCGCGCCCGTCGACCTGAAAGTCCGGGGTCACCGCATGGGCGACGAAACCGACCATCAACGATCGTGGGAAGGGCCAGGGCTGGCTACCGACATAGCGCATCGCATCCAAGGTGAGTTTGGCCTCCTCGGCCAGTTCTCGGTGCACGGCGTCTTCGAAGGTTTCCCCCACCGCGACGAAGCCGGCCAGCAGCGACATCCGGTACTCGTCCCAGTCGACGTGATGGCCCAGCAGCAGCCGGTCGTCGTCGTCCACCACGGCCACGATCACGGCCGGATCGTGGCGGGGGAAGTGATCACTGTGGCAGGCGGCGCAGTAGCGGCTGAATCCGCCGCGTTGGGCCTCGGTGCTCGCGCCACATCGTCCGCAGTGTTGTTCGGCCCGGTGCCAGGTCAGCAAGGCGGTGGCGACCGTGGCCACTTCCAGGTCGACCTCGGAAAGATTCTTGCCGATCAGGATCAGCGGCTCGGCAGCACCATCGACGGCGACTTCCTCGGCGAAGATCGGCACCTGATCGCGGATGCCCAGCAGGAAGTGCCGGTGCGGGTCGTAGTCACCGCGCACCGGCTGGAAGCGCAGCGCATCGTCGGTGATCGGCAACATTCCGCGCTCACCGACCTGCAGCAACAAGGCGTCGTCGTGCCATTGCTGCTCGACCCACCCGGGCTGCTCCCGTTCTTCGTCGGCCCGTTCCAGCAGGCTTCCGGATCCCCAGTTGCTCACCGGTTCAGCCTAGCCATCGCATGCTCACTGCGAAGTGTGCGTTTCAGTGGCGTCGGCATCGGTCACCCAGGAAACCAGTTCGTCCCGGCTGGGCAGGTCGTCCTCATGCAGCTTCAGCGTGTTACTCCGTACGTAGAAGAAACCGGCGTGCACCCGGTCGACATCCACACCCTGCACCTGGGCCCAGGCCAGCCGGTACAGCGCGAGCTGGTGCGGGTCGGCGTTCTCGCGATGGTGCGTCTTCCAATCCACCACCAGCCAGCTGCCGTCCGGCTCGCGGTACACCGCATCGATCCGGGAGCGCACCACTTGGGTGCCGATGGTGAAGGTGACCGCCTGCTCGATCGCATAGGGCTGCCGGTCGGCGAAGGGGCTCTGCCGGAAGGCCCGGCACAGTTCGGCGAACTCGTCGGGCTCACCTGCCGAGCCGGTGGATGCCGGTTCCATCAGGTCGTCCTCGTCGGCGAAGAGGTCTTCGGTATCGACCAGGGCCGGCATCTCCAGGTGACGTTGTACCCAACCGTGGAAACGGGTGCCGAGGTCGGCCGCCGGGGACGGGGCGGTGGGCATCGGACGCACCAGTTGTCGGGCCATCCGCTCGGGGTCGCGCTGGGCGGCGATCAACCGCGATGCCGAGACCGCCGCCGGCATCGGCACCACCCGAGGTTCGTGTTGGTCCGAAGCCTCCCGCAGCAACAACTCGATGTCGCTGTCCCAGGCCGCGACGATTTCCTCCTCATCCAGCTTGAGCGGGTCGGCATCCGGGTCGTCGACCGGGCCGCCGCCCGCCAGGCGGTCATGGGCAGCACGGACCAGTTCGGCCGCCGCGGCGCGCCGAGCACCCCATTCCGGGTCGACCGGCACCGGCCAGGGGTGCGGACGCAGGTCGGCATCCATCGGGTTCGGGCTGTTGGGCTCGGGAGCTTCGGCCACCGGGTACAGGTGTCCCTGCTCCCGGGCGGCATCCATCAACGGCTCCAGGTATCGCGAGAGTTCGCACACCTTGTCGCGAACGTCACGCCAGTAGTGTCCGGTGGCCACCACGCGCTGTCGGGCTCGGGTGACCGCCACATAGGCCAGCCGATGTTCGGCTCGCAGCGCCTGGTCCTTCAGATCCTCGTGATAGGCATCGAGATCCTTCTTGTCGGCATCGATCACCTGTGGAATCGAGTCGGCGTCACCGCGCAGTGTGGGCGGGAGGACCGCGGACGACCGGGCGAAATCGTTGGTGACCCGGGTGGACGGAAAGGTGCCGTCGACCAGCGAGGGCAGGAAGACCAGTTCCCATTCCAGGCCTTTGGCCTTGTGGATGGTGAGCAGTTTCACCGAGTCCCGGTTGCTGGGGACGGCCTGGTCCAAGCCGGTGCCGTGTTCGAGTTCGGCATCCAACCAGGCAAGGAAACCGGTCAACGAACCGTCGCGTTCCAATGACAGGTAGGTACCGGCCGCGTCGGCGAAGGCCGCGAGGTGATCGGCCCGGTTCGGCTCGGACAGGTTTGCCACGGCCAGCTCGATGCCCAATCCCAGGGCGTCGACCACCCGACGCAGCAGGTCGGGCAAGGGTTCATCGCAGTGCGAACGCAACTCGGTCAGTTCGTCGTGGAATTGCTTGAATCGGTCCCTGGCCTGCGGGCTGTACGGCAGCGGGCCGGGGTCGCCCACGGCATCGAGCAGGGCCACCAGATCGGTCGGGTCAACCTCGGCGACGGTCTCGTCCAGCCGGTCGTCGATGCTGTCGCGTTCCACCTCGCTGCGCCGCGCCATCGCCAAGTCCTGGGCTCGTTTACCGAGCAACGCCAGATCCCGCGCCCCGATCGCCCACCGTGGTCCGCTGAGCAACCGGGTCACCGCCGGGTTGGCGGTGACATCGTCCAACAGCCGCAGAGTGCCCACCACATCGGCGATCTCGGGCAGTTTCAGCAAGCCACCGAGACCCACGATCTCGACCGGCACATCACGATCGGACAACTCCGAGTACACCGGACCGATGTCATCGTTCCGCCGGCACAGCACCGCGATGTCGGACCAACAGGTGACCAGATCACCGCCATTGGACGGATGAGCGGCAACAACCTGTTCCGCGATCCAGGCATTCTCCTCCGGCTGGGTCTGGAAGGTTGCGGCGTGCACCTCACCGGGCGGGGTGCCCTCGGGGGCAACGAGGTCGGTGATCTTCTGGATGATGTACGGGTCTTCGTGCAGCGGCTTGGCCAGTTCGTTGGCCACATCGAGGATGCGTTGCCCGCTGCGTCGGTTGACGCTCAACTCGTAGCCGCGAGCCCCGGAGCCGTCTGCGCGGGGAAAGTCGCGGGCGAAACGGCTGATATTGCTGGCAGCCGCCCCACGCCACCCGTAGATCGCCTGGCAGGGGTCACCCACTGCGGTCACCGCATGGCCGCGACCCTCCTCGATCGTCTCGCCCGAGAACAGAGCCTGCAGCAGCGCGGCCTGGGCCGAGGAAGTATCTTGGTATTCGTCGAGCAGCACCACCGGCCATTGCTCCCGTACCGCTGCGGACACCGCCGGAACTTCCTCTGCAAGCCGAGCGGCAATCACCAGTTGATCGCTGAACTCCACAAATCCCAGTCGCTGTTTGAGCTCCTGGTATTGATCGACCAGGCCGGCCAGTTCCAGCCGTTCCATCGCTCGTGCCCGCGCTTCGGCCACGGCGTTCTTGACCTTGCCCTGGCGCAGCGGCACCGCATCCAACTCCCGGATCCATGCGATGGAGTCCTCGCGCAGTTGCTCGGTGGTGACCAGGTGCGAGGTCAACGCCCCGTCGAGGCTCAACACACGCTCGACCACCGTGCCGGGGGTCAGCCGGGACAACTGTTCGAAGGGGCCCGCCGCCTTGGAGACCACCTGTTCGGCCAGCCGGTACCGGGTGGCCCCGGTCACGATCACCGGGTCGGAATCCACCCCGAGTCGCACCCCGTGTTCGGCCACCAACCGCCCGGCGAAGGCGTCATAGGTCATCACCACCTGTTCGCCGGCATCGTCGATGCCGTCCGGGTCGATCACCCCGGCCTTGAGCAGCGCGGTGCGCACCCGGTGCGCCAGTTCCGCGGCGGCCTTGCGGGTGAAGGTCAGACCGAGCACATCTTCGGGCCGGACTTGGCCGGTACCGACCAACCACACCACCCGGGCGGCCATCACCGTGGTCTTGCCCGAACCGGCCCCGGCGATGATCACCCCCGGTTCGATGGGTGCGGTGATCGCTTCCAATTGCTGGTCGGAGAACGGGATCTCCAGGGCCCGGCACAACTGTTCCGGGTCGGTGAGCAACTGTCGGGTCGTCATTTCACCACCGCCGTCCGGGTGCTCTGTGCCGGGCAATCGGCGAGGAAGGCGCAGATTCGGCAGGCACCGTTGCGAATCGCCGGAAACTCCTCCGACCTCAGCCGGCGGGCGGCCTCGGTGAGTTGCTGGTGGATCCAGGTCTGTTCGGTGGCTGTCTCAGCGCTGTGCTCATTGGGCCAGGGCACCTCGGTGATCGAGGCCTGCCACATCACCTTCGGGCTCAGCGGATCTCTCCTACCCTTCGCATCACGCAGATAGACCAGTTCGGCCCCCGCCAGCACCGGATCGGGTCCGACCAGGTCGGCAGCGGCACCCGACAGCAGGGCGAGCTGATACACCCCCAGTTGGCTGTGTTCGAGCATCGCTTCCTTTTTGGGCGCCTTCTTGCCGGTCTTGAAGTCGATCACGTACAGGTTTCCGTCACCATCGCGTTCGATCCGGTCGATCGATCCGGTGAGCCTGACCCGGTCATCACTCACCGGCACCACGACGTCGAAGGCCACCTCGGTGCCGACGACCTCGCGACCACGGGACGGATGCCAGTTGACATAGCGCTCGAGAGCCTCGTGAATCCGTTCCAGTTCGGCCCGACCGAACCAGATCGCCTGCATCGGAATCTGTTGCCAGACCCGTTCGATCAAACCGGCCAGGTCGTCGAGAGCAAGATCGCTGTGCGCGGCTTCGTCCAGCACCGCGTGCACCACCGACCCGATCGTGGCCGCCGACCCCACCGGCTTGTCGCCACGGGCCTTGCGTGCCAGGAACCATCGCCGGGGACAACTGAGCAGCATTTCCAGGGCGCTGCCCGACAGCCGCACCTCGGCGTCGGGGGCGGTGATCGGATCGTCGGCTTCGGTACGCGGGGCCATGCCCCACCAGCGGCTCGGGTCGGCGGCAGGAACGTGATCGGTCAGGGTGGCAAGTCGGGCCGCGGCGGCACTGCGCAGCCCCGGCGAGAGGCCGGGGTCGAGCACCGCCCGGCGCAACTCGCCGACCATCCCGGTGAGGTTCAGCGGACGGCGGGGCCGACCGCCGCGGTGTTCCGGACCGGTTCGCAGATCGGTCAGGAACCGGGAGGGCTGATCACCTTCCCCCTCGGTGCCGGTGACCGCGGTGACAACCAACCGGTCTTCGGCCCGTGAGCAAGCGAGGTGGAAGAGCCTTCGTTCCTCCGACAGCAGGGAAACCGGATCGGTGCCCGGGCCGAGCCCTTCGGGACTCAGCCGGTCGGCTTCCAGCAGCGTTCCGCGCCGACGCAGGTTGGGCCACACCCCTTCCTGCACCCCGGCCACCACCACCAGTGGCCATTGCCAGCCCTTGGCCCGGTGGGCGGTCAACAGCCGCACTGCCCCGCCGCGCAGGTCACCCTCGCGTTGTGTGTCGGCCGGAATCTGTTGCCCGGCGACCTCCTCCTCGAAGTTCGCCACCCCCCGGTCACCGGATCGTTCCTGGGACCGTCGGGCCAGGTCGAACAGCGCCACCACCGCATCCAGATCCCTGTCGGCGGCGCGGGCGGGGTCGTCCCGGCGCAGCGCTGCCTCGGCCAGTCGTTTGGGCCACGCGGTGCCGTTCCACAGCAACCACAGCACTTCCTCGGCCCCGGCTCCGGCCGCGATCCGCTCCCGAGCCTTGCCCAGCAACGCCGCCAGGGCCAGTGCTCGGCGACGATCCTGGCCATCCGGGCAGGACTGCAACAAGGTCGTGTCGACCAGACACTCGGCCAGCAGCTCGTCCGACGGCCGGGGCAAGCGCGCACCGGCGAGCTCGATCCGTTCGGCCTCGCGCAACATCCGGCCCAGCCGGCGCACACCCATGGCGTCCAACCCACCCAGGGGGGAGGTGAGCAGTCGCCGCGCCTGATCCGGGTCGGGCCCACCTTGTCCGGCGGCCACCGTCAACCCCAACAGCAGCGGTTGGACGGCCGGTTCCTGGGCCAGGGGGATCTCGTCCCCGGCGATCTCCACCGGCACCCCGGCCGCGACCAGGGCACGTGCCAAGCCGGGCAGGGCGGCCCGTCCGTTGCGCACCAGTACCGCCATCTGCGACCAACCCAGCCCCTCCTGCAGGTGAGCGTGCCGCAGCAGGTCGGCGATGTGATCGGCCTCGGCACCGGGTGAGTCGAAGGTGAGTACTTCGACCTTGCCGTTCACCCCGCTGCGACCGATGGCGGGGTTTCGCCAGCCGGCCACGATCTCCTGGGGCAGTGGCCGCGGCAGCGGAATCCGGCTGCCGGTGAGCCGCTGAACACTCACCAAGCGTTCGGCCTGACGGTGGTTCGTGCCGAGCACCACCACCGGAGCGGGTTGTCCGTGCACGTCGGTGAAGGTGTCGGGAAAGTCGAGCGCCGCACGGGCATTCGCCCCCCGGAAGGCGTAGACGGATTGGTCGGGGTCGGCGAAGGCGATGACCTCGGCCCCGGCGAGCCGACTGGCACCGGGTTTGGACAGCGACCGCAACAGCGCGATCTGGGCCGGGTCGAGGTCGTGCAGGTCGTCGATCAGGACACAGCCGATCTCTGCGCGCACCTGCTCCCCGATCACCGGATCGGCCAACAGCAGCCGGGTGCGGTGTACCAGTTCGTCGTAGTCGAGCACTCCCTCGCCGTCGAGCACGTCGAGGTATTCGGCGAAGAACTCGCCGGCGGTCACCCATTCGGGCCGTTCGGCCCGGCGTCCGGCCTCGATCAGATCCTCGGGGTCCATCGCCAACTGCCGGGCCCGGGCGAAGACCGCGCGCAGCTCTGCGGCGAAACCGCGGGTACCCACCGCAGCGGTGAGTTCCTCGGGCCAGCGGGCCACTTCGGGACGCATCCCGGCCAGCACCTCGCGGAGCCGAAACTCCTGTTCCGGGGCGGTCAGCAGGCGCAGTTCGCGCGGATCTTCGGGGTCGGTGAAACGCCGCACCAAGCTGTGACTCAGGCCGTGCACCGTCATCACCGGCGGAGGCACCGCGACCTCCCCCAGGCGGGTGGCGATGCGATTGCGCACCTCGTTGGCCGATCGACGCGAGAACGTCAACACCAAGACCGAATCGGCCGGCGCTCCGGCCCGGATCCGGGCCACCGCGGTTTCGATCATGGTGGTGGTGCGGCCGCTGCCGGCGGCCCCGAGCACCAGTAACGGCCCCCCGGGGTGCGCCAGCACGCGCTGCTGGTCGGCGTCGAGTTCCACCGGCGCCGGGGGTGCCGGTGGGGGGCCGAGAGTCAACGTTGGAAGTGCCACACGTCCATGCAAGCAGACGCCTCCGACAAAACTTGCCAGGCCTATACCCCTGGGGGTATATTTCCGTTATCCCCTACGAAAGGAACCCCCATGTGCCGAGCTGTTTCCTGCAAGAAGTGCGGTAAGACCACCTGGGCCGGTTGCGGCCAGCATGTCGATCAGGTGATGCGCGGCGTGCCTGCGTCCAACCGCTGCACCTGCGATCGCAATGCGGGCAGCGAGGGAGGCTTCTTCGCCAGACTGATGGGCCGCTGACCGCCCGCCGGATCCACCTGAGATTCTGGGGCACATGAAGAACTATGTGATCGTCGGCGGGGTGGCCGGTGGCATGTCCGCCGCCACCCGGCTGCGCCGGCTGGACGAGCAGGCCAACATCATCGTTTTCGAGCGCACCGACTACGTCTCGTTCGCCAACTGCGGGTTGCCTTATTACGTCGGCGGCGTGATCACCGAACGGGACGCCCTGCTGCTGCAGACTCCCGAGAGCCTGAATCGCCGGTTCGGACTCGATGTGCGGGTGGGCCACGAGGTGGTTGCCATCGACCGGGCCGCCCAATCGGTGCGGGTGCGCGAGTTGGCCACCGGCGAGGAGTTCGACGAGTCCTACGACGCTCTGGTGCTGTCCACCGGAGCGGCCCCGGTGACACCGCCGATTCCGGGCATCGAACGTGCCCTTCGACTTCGCGACATCGCCGATGTCGACAAGATGGCCGCTGCCGCGAATGCCGTGCCGTCCTCGGCGGTGGTGATCGGGGCCGGCTTCATCGGCCTGGAGGTCGCCGAGAACCTGTCCTTCCGCGACATCCCGACCACGGTGGTCGAGATGGCCGACCAAGTGCTCACCCCACTCGACCCCGAGATGGCCGCCCCGGTGGCCGATGAACTGCGCCGCCACGGCATCGAGGTTCTCACCGGTGCCGGCGTGAGTGAGATCACCGACACCGAAGTGGTCCTGGACGATGGCCGGCGCCTGCCGGCCGAACTGGTCGTCGCATCGATCGGGGTGCGCCCGGACAGCCACCTGGCCGCCGAGGCCGGCCTCGAACTCAATGATCGCGGCGGCATCATCGTCGACGAGCAGCAGCGCACCAGCGACCCGCTGATCTTCGCGGTCGGCGATGCCGCGACCAAGCGCGACGCGATCGACGATTCCCAGGTGCTGGTGCCGCTGGCGCAGACGGCGAACCGGCACGGACGGCTCGTTGCCGATGTGCTCACCGGCCGCGACACCGCGAGCATGCCGGTACTGGGTACCGCGATCGTGAAGGTCTTCGACCTGACCGCGGCCAGCACCGGCTGGAACGAGAAACGACTCCGCGAGGCCGGCCGCAACTACCGGGCGATCCACACCCATCCGAGCGATCACGCCGGGTACTACCCCGGCGCCCAACAGATGTCGCTGAAATTGCTGATCGGTGCCGACACCGACCTGATCCTGGGCGCCCAGGGCGTCGGCCCGTCCGGGGTCGACAAGCGCATCGATGTGATCGCCACCGCGATCCGGGGCGGCATCACCGCCTCGGGCTTGGCCGACCTCGAGTTGGCCTATGCCCCACCCTTCGGGTCGGCCAAGGATCCGATCAACATGCTGGGCATGATTGCCGACAACCTTGCTCATGGATATGCCGACTCGATTCAGTGGCACGAGTTGGCCGAGGCCCAGCAGGCCGGCGCAGTCGTGATCGACGTGCGCACTCCCGGCGAGTTCGCCCGGGGCGCGATTCCCGGCGCGATCAACATCGAGGTGGACGCCCTGCGGGAGCGTTTCGACGAGATCCCGTCCGGCGAGCTGATCGTGCACTGCCAGGTGGGCCTGCGCGGGCATACCGCGGCCCGGCTGCTGGAAGGGCTCGGACGCCCCGCACGCAACCTCGACGGCGGCTACAAGACCTGGGCGGCAGGCTGCCGCTGAGCCGGCAACCGTCGAACCCCCGCCCTTGCCCGATGGCAGGTGCGGGGGTTCGTCCGTCCGTCAGGCCATGCTCAAAAAGACCCGTTCCAACTTCTTCGCATCCAGCGAGTCGGTCTCCCCGTCGGATTCGGCCAAGCAGGTGCGCAGCCCCTCGGCGATGATGGAATAGCCGGCCCGGTCCAGGGCCTTGCCCACAGCAGCGAGTTGCGTGACGATATCCTCGCACTCGCGGCCTTCCTCGATCATCGTGATCACTCCGGTGAGCTGACCACGGGCCCGCTTGAGCCGATTGAGCACCGGAATCATCTGCTCGCTCGTCAACTGCATCTCACACCACCCTCATCTAGTCGTACCCCCCAGGGTATTACGCACACCCCAAGGGGTGAAACCTGCCCTAAAGTCGACTCTTTCCGGGATCCGGTGGTGTCTGACCCTTCGGGTGTGCAAAGGTTGAGGCGCTGTCACAGGCGGTCGGCGTGGAAAGGCTGCGTCCGGTCGAAGGTGAGGGTCAAGACCCAACAGCAGGGTTGTCGTGAGTTGCGGCACCCAGCAAAGCTAGGAGAAGTACATGGCGCAGGGAACCGTCAAGTGGTTCAATGCCGAAAAGGGTTACGGGTTCATCGCCGTTGACGGCGGCGGCCCGGATGTTTTCGTTCATTACAGTGCGATCGACTCGTCCGGTTTCCGGACCCTCGAAGAGGGTCAGCGGGTCGAATTCGACACCACCGAAGGACCGAAGGGCCCCCAGGCCGACCAGGTTCGCCCCATCTGAGTTTTCATCACCCCGCCGACCAGGTGCCCACGGCTTTCTGATCGGTGGTTTCACCCCAACGGACGCGGTCCGGGTATTGCACCCACCGCGTCCGTTGGCGTTTCAGGGTTTGTTGGTGCTTCAGGCCCGCAACGTCGGATCGATCTCGACGATCCATGCCCGGATTCCCCCGGCCAGATGGTCGGCCCGGGGGTAACCCTCGGCGCGCAGCTTGGCCAGGCACTCCCCCGACCGGACGCCGCTGCGGCAGTACAGCACCACATCGCGGTCGGTGGGCAACTCCTGCCAGCGGCCGGCCAACAGATCATCCTTCGGCATCCAGATTGAGCCGGCGATCTCACCGACGGCTCGTTCCTCGGCCTCGCGCACATCGACCACCACCACGTCACCACGTTCCAGCCGTTGCCGCAGCGCCGTGGGCGTCCAGCCCTCGGCAGCCGGAACCCGGGACGCGCCCTCGCCGCAGGACACGCAGGTCGGGTCGGGCGCCACCCGAATCTGCGACACGGTGCCGCGCAGCAGATCCAACAACTGGATCCGGCCCACCAGTGGCTCCCCCACCCCGCAGACCAGCTTCACCGCCTCGACCGCCTGGATCGACCCGAGCACGCCGGGTACCGCCCCGAGCACCCCCGCCTCGGCGCAACTGGGCACCGCCCCCGGAGCCGGCGGCTGCGGAAACAGGCATCGATAACACGGGCCCCGTCCGGCCCACAGCACGCTCACCTGGCCCTCGAAACGGTTCACCGACGCCCAGATGTGCGGAATCCCGGCGCGCACCGCCGCGTCGGCGAGGTCGTAGCGAGCGGTGAAGTTGTCCGAACCGTCGATCACCAGATGGTGACCGGCCAGCAGGGAGTCGGCATTGGCCGAACTCAGCGGAACCCGATGGGTGACGATCTGCACTCCCGGGTTCAGCGCGGTGAGGGTTTCGGCCGCGGATTCAACCTTGGGACGGCCCAGGTCGGCACTGCGATGCACCACCTGGCGCTGCAGATTCGATTCACTCACCACGTCGTCGTCGACCACCGCGACACGGCCGACCCCGGCCGCCGCCAGATAGGTCAGCACCGGGCTGCCCAGCCCCCCGGCACCCAGTACCAGTACCGAAGCTCCACGCAACCGACGTTGCCCGTCGCTGCCGACCTCGGGAAGGGTCAAATGACGGGCATAACGGCGCTGTTCCTCCGGTGTCAGGGCGGGACCGAGCGGTACCAGCGGTTGGTGGGCCATGGGCCCGAGTGTAGGACTCACCCCCGGGGTGCCCCAGCACCGAAGGAAGAAATTGTGGCTGGACAGTAGAACTTGTTCTCGATCCTTACCAACCATTCGATAGCCTGAGGCAATGGAAGAACCCGTGGTGCGGTCCCGATTGCCGCGGCGTGAGCGGCGCGCCCAGTTGCTCGAAGCCGCCAGCCAAGTCTTTGCGGCCAAGGGGTACCACGCGGCCTCGATGGACGACATCGCCGAGGCCGGAGGGGTGTCCAAACCCGTGCTGTACCAGCACTTCGATTCCAAACTGGAGTTGTATCTGGGTCTTTTCGATGTGCACTCCGAACGCATCGTCAACGTGATCATGCAGGCCCTGCGCAGCACCACCGAGAACGAGGGCCGGGTACTGGCCACCTTCGAGGCCTTCTACGGGTTCGTCGAGAGCGACGACCCCGGCTTCCGGTTCGTCTTCGAATCCGACCTGATCGGTGACCCGCGGGTGGCCGAGCGTTCGGCCAAGCTGCACACCGAACTGGCCTCCGCGGTGGCCGCCCTGTTCATGGACCAAACCGGGATGTCCCTGCCCGATGCCACCTTGGCCGCGAGCAGTCTGGTCGGCATGGCAGAATCCAGTGCCCGCGCCTGGCGCGCGACCGACCTGGACCGGCAACGGGCCGAACAGGTGATGTCGACCCTGGCCTGGCGTGGCATCAGTGGCTTCCCGGTACAGGAGAACAAGTGAACGATCCGGACGAGCTCGCCGGCGCCGAGCACCTCGAACAGATGCCGGCAAGCTGGGTCGGCGTGGTCTGCGATCGTGGCCAACGACATGCGGGCAACGAGGACGCCTCCGTGGTGGTGGCGACCCCCGAACCCGGGGTGCATGCGGTGCTCGTGGTCTGTGACGGGGTGTCGAGCGCCCCGAACTCGGCCGAGGCCGCCGCCGCGGCCAGCCAGCAGGTGTCCGATGCCTTGACTCTGGCCGAGGACGACCCGGATCCGGCCGTCCGTTCCCGGAAGTACGCCGAGCGGCTGATCGAAGCGATCGCCGACGCCAACCGGACGGTGGTCGATCTGGGTGAGGGCCATGAGCACGCCCCCAGTTGCACGGTGGCCGCAGCGGTCGTGTCAAACCAGGCGATCGTGGCCGGCTGGGCCGGTGACTCACGGGTGTATTGGTTCCCCGACGAGGGCGACGGCGTGCTGCTGACCACCGACGATTCGATGGCCCAGTTGCGGATCGAATGGGGTGTGGAGCGCGAACAGGCCGAACAGGGCCCCGGTGCCCACACGATCACCCGGTGGCTGGGCCGCGATGCCCCCACCGACCCGGCCCACACCGTGGTGCACGAGGTCGACACCCGGGGTTGGGTGGTGGTCTGCTCGGACGGGTTGTGGAATTACGCCTCCGAACCCGAAGCCCTCGGTGAGGTGCTGCGCGGGCTGTTCGTCGATGCCCCCGACATGCGGCTGCCGGTGGACGTGGCCCGAGAACTGGTCGCCTGGGCGAACCGGCAGGGTGGCGAGGACAACATCACCGTGGCGGTGGCCCGGCTCGGTGAACTGATCAACCCCGAATCCGAGCACTCGGCCGCCAGCCCGGCCTGAGTTCCGATCGCGTCCCGTCCACGACCGCGGGTCGGTCTCGGGTGTACCAAAAATCCCCAACTCACTGCCCGCATCGGGACGATTTCGGTGGTTTCGGCTTCCTGAGTTGCCGGTTTTGGTACCCGCACCCTCACCAGCGAGTGCCGATTGGGCCGAAGCTGGCACACTGGTGCCTCCAACAGATTCCAACAACAAGGGAGTTACCCCGGTGGAGATCAAGGTCGGCATTCGTCAGGTCGCTCGTGAGGTCGTTTTGGAGACCGACGAGAGCTCCGAGACCGTTCAGTCCGCCTTCGCCAAGGCGGTCAGCGATTCCGGGGTACTCACCCTCACCGACACTCACGGACGCGTGGTGCTGGTTCCGGCCGAGGCGATCGGCTACCTGGAAATCGGTCAGGAGCACGCCCGCCGGGTCGGCTTCGGCATGGCCTGAGTTCCCCCGGCTCGGGCCGGTGGGCGGGAGAAGTGCGCTCGGTGGGCTAGACTGCTGCGCGTACTGCTGCGCCGTCCCTGGCACCACATCTGTGATGTGCCGGCCGCGCGCGGGAATCCGTGCGGCACACCCCGCCGCCCAGAGTCGAAGGCGAAATCCTGTCCGAACAACACAACACCCAGACCGAAGCCGTCAGCACCTTCACCGATCTGGGGGTCGATCCCCGGATCGTCGAAGCCCTCACCGAGGTCGGCATCGTCAGCCCCTTCCCGATCCAGTCGATGGCGATTCCGATCGCCCTGCGCGGCACCGACATGATCGGTCAGGCGCGCACCGGCACGGGTAAAACCCTCGCGTTCGGGATCCCGATCATCCAGAGTCTGGTCACCCCTCAGGACGAGGAGTTCGCCGATCTCGAACACGCCGGCGCCCCGCAGGCCCTGGTGGTGACCCCCACCCGGGAACTCGCCAGCCAGGTCAGCCGAGATCTGGCGGTGGCCTCGAACAAGCGGGAAGCCCGGCTGATCACCGTCTACGGCGGGGTGGCCTACGAACCCCAACTCGAAGCCCTGGAACGTGGCGTCGAAATCGTCGTCGGCACCCCGGGCCGGCTGCTCGACCTGCTGCAGCGCCGCGCCCTGAACCTCAAGCACTGCCGGGTGGTGGTGCTCGACGAGGCCGACGAGATGCTCGACCTGGGCTTCCTGCCCGATGTCGAACGGCTGCTGGCGGCCACTCCGGCCGGCCGGCAGACCCTGTTGTTCTCGGCCACCATGCCGAGCCAGATCGTCGCGCTGGCCCGGGCGCATCTGACCCAGCCGGTGAACATCCGCGCCGAGTCCCAGGGCGAGCAGACCACCGTCCCGCTGACCACGCAGTTCGTGTACCAGGCCCATGACCTGGACAAGCCCGAGATCGTCGCCCGGGTGCTGCAGGCCGAGGGCCGCGACCGGATGATGATCTTCTGCCGCACCAAGCGGTCGGCCCAACGGCTCGCCGACGACCTGGCCGATCGCGGTTTCGCCGCGGCCGCGATTCACGGCGATCTGAACCAGGCCGCCCGGGAGCGGGCGCTGAAGAAGTTCCGCGAGGGCTCGGTCGACTGTCTGGTCGCCACCGATGTCGCCGCCCGCGGTATCGACGTCGGCGGGGTGACCCACGTGATCAACTACGAATGCCCCGACGACGACAAGACCTACGTACACCGGATCGGCCGTACCGGTCGCGCCGGGAAAACCGGGGTGGCGATCACCTTCGTCGACTGGGCCGACACCACCCGGTGGAAGGTGATCAACAAGACCCTGCATCTGGACTTCGACGAGCCGGTGGAGACCTACTCCACCTCGCCGCACCTGTTCAGCGACCTGAACATTCCCACCGATGCCCGCAGCCGGCTGGTCAGCGCCAAGCAGCCCGCCCGTGAGGAGGGCCGCGAGCGGCCCCGCACCCCGCGTCCGAAGTCGAACCGCTCCCGGCGCCGCACCCGGCACGGCGTGGTCGGCGACGAACCGCGCACTGCGTCGGCCGACAAGGCGGGCGAGAAGGCCGGGGACGAATCCGGCTCCGCGACCCGGGCCGAAGGTGACGCCCCGCGTCGTCGGCGGCGCCGCCGCAGCCGCAGCGGTTCCGGCTCGGACGGCGGCCGGCGCAGCAGCGGCGATACGGACTGATTGCCAGTCCGGACCACACCCGGGTTTACTGTGATCCCATGACCGCTCTGCAACCAACGCCGATGGAGTTGGACCTCGAGGACGGCACCACGTTGGCCATGCTCGTGTCAGCACCGGACGACCCGCGCGGCTTGGTGGTGTTGATCCACGGATTGACCGGCAGCAAGGAAGACTTCACCCGGGTGCTGCCCCATCTGGCCGAGGCCGGATACACCGCGGTGGCCTACGACCAGCGCGGCCACCACGAGACCCAGGCCGAGGGTGGGTTCTCGCTGCCCCAACTGGCCCAGGACGCGACCACTGTCGCTCAGGCCTTCACCACCGATCTGGACGCGATCGTGCATCTGGTGGGGCACAGCTTCGGCGGCGTGGTGGCCACCGAGGCCGTACTGGCCGACCCGCACACCTGGACCACGATGACCCTGCTGTGTTCGGGGCCGGTCGGTTTGCCCGGCAACCCCTGGGTGGAGGGCCTGCGTGCCCTGGTCGCCGAGGGCAAGTCGATGGCGGAAATCTTCCGGGCCCGGCGGGCCGCCGACCCCACTCCCCTGCCCGAGGACCGGGCCGAGTTGTTGCGGCAGCGGTTCTTGGCCAGCGACCCCGAAGCCCTCGACGAGATGGCCCGGATCCTGCTGAATGCCCCCGACCGCACCCAGCAGTTGGTCGACAGCGACGTCCAGTGCTTCGTGGTTTTCGGCGAGGACGACGACATGTGGCCGCTGGAGGTGCAGCGCGCCGCCGCCGAGGCCTTCGGCACCGAACCGGTGGTGATTCGCGAGGCCGGACACCAACCGGGGGTTGACCAGCCCAAAGCCACGGCCAAGGCCATCGTCCGACACTGTGGCTATCTGGACTGAGGGCAGCTTTCGACCGACGGCACCCACTTCGTCCGAAAGGGATCACCTCGAAATTACTTGCCGGTAAGATCGGGTGCTTACAGTGTCGCCCCGGCATGCTTCACTGTGTGCAGAAATGACCGGACCGAGGAACAAGGAACGAGGCATGCGGATAGCCCTGTTGTCCTATCGAACGAAGGAACACAGCGGTGGGCAGGGCGTCTACATTCGCCAGCTCAGCACCGGGCTGGTGGAACTCGGTCACCGGGTGGAGGTCTTCTCGGGTCAGCCCTATCCGGAGAATCTCGATGAACGGGTCACCGTCACCCGGGTGCCCAGCCTCGACCTCTACCGCGAACCCGACCCCTTCCGGATCCCGAAGCTCAGCGAATACCGCGACCTGATCGACGTTCAGGAATACGCCCTGACCGGGCTCACCGGGGCCTTCGCCGAGCCCCTGACCTTCTCCAAGCGCATCGCGCGGATCATGCGTCGCCGGGCCTCGGAGTTCGACATCGTGCACGACAACCAGAGCCTGGGTACCGGGCTGCTGGAGTTGGTCGACCACGGGGTGCCGCTGGCAGCAACGATTCATCACCCGATCACCCGCGACCGCCGGGTCGAGCTGGCTGCAGCTCCCTGGTGGAAGAAGCCGTCGGTGGCGCGCTGGTATTCCTTCGTGTCGATGCAGGCCAAGGTGGCCCGCCGGATCCCGATCCTGATCGGGGTGTCCCGGGTGTCGGTCGATGACACGATCAACGACTTCGGGTTGCGCCCCGAACAGTTCCGGGTGGTACCGCTGGGCGCGGACATCTCGGTCTTCCACCCCGATGCCGCACCGCGCCGCGTGTCGGGACGGATCGTCTGCGTGGCCAGCGCCGACAACCCGCTCAAGGGTGTCGATCACCTGCTGGACGCGGTGGCGAAACTGCGCGTCGAGCGTGACGTGGAGCTGCAACTGGTTTGCAAGCTGAACCCCCAGGGCGCCACCCAACGCCGAATCGACGAACTCGGCATCGCCGACATCGTGCACGCCAGCAACGGGCTGAGCGATGCCGAACTCGCCTCCTTGTTGGCCTCGGCCGAGGTGGTCGCCGTCCCGTCGCTGTACGAAGGCTTTTCGCTGCCGACGGTCGAAGCCCTGGCCTGCGGCACCCCGGTGGTGGCCAGCAACGCCGGCGCCCTGCCCGAGGTGCTCGGCACCGACGGCACCCAGGGACTGCTGGTACCCCCCGGCGATGCCGAGGCCCTGGTCCAGGGCATCGGAGCCCTGCTGGACGACCCCCAGCGCCGCGCCCGGATGGGTGCCGCGGCCCGGGAGCGAGCGGTGCGGACCTTCAGTTGGACCGCCGTGGCCGCCCGCACCGTGGAGGCCTACGCCGACGCCCAGGAAGCCGCCGCACGTCACCGCTCTGCTCTGCGAGCCGCCGACAACCACCGGAAGGGTGCCCATGCTGACCGTTGATTTCGACCGGCTCGGGGTACGTCCCGGCACCACGTTCCTCGATGTCGGCGCCGGTCAGGGCCGACACTCCTTCGAGGCCCTGCGCCGGGGCGCCCAAGTGGTGTCCTTCGACCTCAACGGTGACGACCTCGCCGGGATCGACGAGATGTTCACCGCGATGACCGAGGCCGGTGAGGCACCCGAGGGCAGCAGTGCCCGGGTGCAGCAGGGCGATGCCTTGCAGATGCCCTTCGATGACGGCTCCTTCGAGGTGGTGCTCGCCGCCGAGATGCTCGAGCACGTGCCGGACGACGACGGCGCGATCGCCGAGATCGTGCGGGTGGCCGCACCCGGTGCCACCGTGGCGGTGACGGTGCCGACCTGGCTGCCGGAACGGATCTGCTGGGCGCTGTCGGAGGAGTATCACAGCAACGAGGGCGGGCACATCCGGATCTACAAACCCGGCGAACTTCGGGCCAAGCTGGAGGCGGCCGGGCTGGTGCACACCGGAACCACCCACGCCCATGCCCTGCATTCGCCGTACTGGTGGTTGAAGTGTGCGGTCGGGGTGCGCGACGAGGATCATCCCTGGGTGAAGCAGTATCACCGGCTGTTGGTGTGGGACATGCTGGAGGCTCCGGCCCTGACCCGCACGGCCGAAAAGGTGTTGAACCCGCTGATCGGCAAGTCGGTGGTGTTGTACCTGCGAAAGCCCCTGTGATGGTTGCCAACCACCTTCCGGTGGTGCCGGGGATCATCTCCGCCGAGCAACTGCGCCGCACCGCGAACTCGATCGTGCGTTCCCAGTTGCCCTCGGGGGCGATTCCCTGGTTTCCCGGTGGGCACGTCGATCCGTGGGATCACGTCCAGGCCGCGATGGGCCTGTCGGTGGCCGGACGCTACGCCGAAGCCGCGCTGGCCTACGAGTGGTTGCGGTTGCAGCAGCGTCCCGATGGCACCTGGCCGGCGAAGTACGTCGGCAACCGGCCGGTGGAACACCACACCGATGCCAACTTCTGCGCCTACCTGGCCACCGGGGTGTGGCATCACTGGACGATCACCGGCGATGACCGCTTCCGCGTCCGCATGTGGCCGGTGGTGCGCCGCGCCATCGAGGCGGTGTTGGCACTGCAATCGGACCAGGGACCGATCGCCTGGGCCCGCGACACGGCCGGCAATATCGCCGACGATTACCTGGTGACCGGCAATGCCAGCATTCACCTGAGTCTGCGGTCGGCCGCCGCATTGGCCGCCGCCCAGGGGGTGGATGCCGGCCACTGGTTGGACGCGGCCGCCCGGCTGCGACATGCCCTGGACGACCACCCCGAGCTGTACACCCACAAATCCCGCTACTCGATGGACTGGTACTACCCGGTGTTGGGTGGGTCACTGCCCCACGACGAGGCCGCTGCCCGGATCGATGCCCGGTGGGACGATTTCGTGGTACCCGATTTGGGAATCCGGTGCGTCGACGACCACCCCTGGGTGACCGGCGCCGAGACCTGCGAACTGGTACTGGCCCTGACCGTGCTCGACCGTCCCGATGCGGCCCGGCAGTTGTTCGCCGATATGCAGCATCTGCGCGATGCCGACACCGGGCATTACTGGACCGGTCTGGTGTTCAGCGACGGCAAACGGTGGCCGGTCGAGGTCTCCACCTGGACCTCGGCCACCGTGCTGCTGGCCGCCGATGCGATCACCCGAACCACAGCCGCCTCGGAGATGTTCCGGGGTGCCGGACTGCCCGCGGGCACCTTCGAAGGAGCATGTGAATGTCAAGCATCGTGACCCTGCCCGAGGGGTTGGCCGACCTGGTCGCCCGGGTGAAGGGCTTCATGCCCGAGTCCGAGGGAGCCGCCCTGCACCGGGCCGCACAGTCTTACTTCACCGGCGGGCTGGGCGTCGAGATCGGCACCTACTGTGGCAAGTCATCGGTATACCTGGGTCATGCGGCCCGGCTGCGGTCCTCGACCCTGATCACCATCGACCACCACCGCGGGTCGGAGGAGCATCAGGTGGGTTGGGAATACCACGACCCGTCCCTGGTCGGTGCCGACGGACGTTTCGACACCGTCGGTGAACTGCGCCGCACCCTGGCCGACGCCGGGTTGGAGGACGTGGTGACACCGATCATCGCCCGCTCGGCCAGTGTCGCGCGATGGTGGAATACCGAACTCGACCTGGTCTTCATCGACGGCAGTCACACCGACGAGGCGGCCCGCACCGATTACGCCGGTTGGGCACCCTGGGTGCGGGTCGGTGGCGCGCTGATCATCCACGATGTCTACCTCACCGAGGCCGAGGGCGGCCAGGCCCCGCACCGGATCTACCGAGCAGCCCTGGAATCGGGCGAGTTCACCGAAACCGACGCGACCGGGTCGCTGCGGGTGCTGGAACGGATCAAGGCCGGCTGAAAACTACCCCGATCTCAGCCGATCCGGTCGCGAATCTCCTCCCACACCGCCGGATGGGTGAGGTTGCAGCCGAGTTCGTGGTCGTACTTGCCCAGACCGTGGTAGTCACTCGCCCCGGTGGCGAGCACCCCGGCCTCGGCGGCCAACCCACGCAGCCGGGAGCGCTGGGCCTCGTCGTGGTCATTGTGGTCGACCTCCCACCCGGCCAGACCGGCGGCGACGAAATCGGTGAGGGTTTCGGAGTCCAGAACCTCGCGCGAGCCCCGTCCCCAGGGATGGGCGATCAACGACAGCCCGCCGGCATCACGCACCACCGCGATCGCCTCGGCGACCGCCGGTGCCCAGCGCCTCACGTAGGCCGGGCCCTGATCGGACAGGTACCGGTCGAAGGCTTCCTGACGGGTCGCGACATAACCGGCCTCGACCAGGGCGTCGGCCACATGCGGACGTCCCAGCGACGGGGCCCCGCCCTGCATCCGGCGGACACTCTCGGCGGTGATGTGCACGCCGATGTCATCCAACTTGGCCAGGGTTGCTTCGAGCCGGCCCGCCCGGCCACTGCGGATCCGCTGCAGCATCGCCTCGAGCTCGGGGTGTTCCGGATCGACCCCGTAGGCCAGCAGGTGCACACTGTTGCCGCGATGACTGGTGGAGATCTCCAGACCCGGCACGAACTCCACGCCCACCTCGTCGGCGGCGATGGCGGCTTCCGCCCAGCCGATGGTGGTGTCGTGATCGGTCAGCGCCAACACGTCCAGCTTCAATCGCGCGGCACGTCGCACCACCTCGGTCGGGGTGTCGGTGCCGTCGGAGCAGGTGCTGTGGCTGTGTAGGTCGATCCGCACACCTTCGACCTTAGCGCTCGGTCAACCCGTGGAATCGGGCATGATGGGGCTCATGGACATCACCTCCCGCTTGGAGTTCCCCGCCGCCCCCGCCGATGTGTTCGCCCTGTTGGTGAACCGCGACTTCTTGATCGATGTGTGCCGGGCCGGGGGTGCCACCGCCCACGACGTACGTGTCGAGGGACAGCGCACCATCAGCCAACGCACCCTGCCGGCCCCCGACATGGCCAAGACCTTCACCGGGCCGACCATCTCGATCACCGAGGACATCACCTGGGGCGAGGCCAAGGCCGACGGTGGACGGGTGGGCGACCTGGTGCTGACCGTGGACGGTCAGCCGGCCAGGATGACCGGGACGGTGACGCTGGCCCCGAACGGTGGCGGCAGCACGATCACGGTCAACGGTGATCTGAAGGTGAGCATCCCGTTGGTGGGCAAGAAGCTGGAGAAGTCGGCCGCACCGGCCATCTACGACGGCATCAAGGTGCAGCAGGACGTCGGCATCCGCTGGCTCACCGGCGAACGGGCCTGACCGCCCTCGCGAGCCCGGCTCGACCGGGTTTCGGTCAGTTCACATCGATGTCGATCACCAATCGGGGCGGGCCGTCCAACACCTGCACCCGGAAGGGCGCCTGACCACTCACCCCGATCACCAGTTGCGACTGCCCCTCGTAGGGCGGGAAGAACTCGACGCCGCGCACGAGCTTCGCGTCGTTGACCGGGTATTCGTCGTCCCGGCCGGCGAACTTCTCGCCCTCCTCGGGGTAACGGGTGCCGGTGATGATCACCTCGAGGGTGTCGCTGCCGGGCAGGTCGACCGGTTCGCCCGACCCGGGTGCGGCGGCCTGTTCGACGTACTGGACGCGATACCCCGGCTGCCCCTCACCGGAGAACTCGACCACCACCCGGTCGAACCCCTCCTGGTGGGCAACCCGTACCGCGACGGGAAGCAGGGTCGTGTCCGGCAGATCGGGGAAGTCCTTGGTCTGTTTCTTCTCGTTGCTGAAGCCCTGGCCCGGGTCGCGGCCGGAGGGTTCGGACGATTCGTCACCGCGCGGCTCGGACGAGGTTTCCCGCCCCGGCGGGGGGCTGTCCTCCCGGCCGGGCTCACCGGCCGATTCCGTGGGCCTCTCGGAACTTGGTTCCGTCGCCCGTTCGGAGGTCGCATCGGTGCTCGGCGCCCGGCCCGGATCGTTCGGACCACAGGCGGCCAAGCCCAGCACCAGCATCAACACGACCGCGGGAACTGCTCGTCGAATCGTCATGGCTTCAGTGTCGCAGGTGGTACTGCCGCCGACGGTCAAGGTGCTCGGCCCTGACGGAGATCGCCGTGGCGCTTCTACCCGCCGAATCTTCCGGCCGGAAAACGCAAAATGCCGGAATCCGTACGAATACGAGGATTCCGGCGTGGTAGCCCCGACGGGATTCGAACCCGCGCTACCGCCTTGAGAGGGCGGCGTGCTAGGCCGCTACACAACGGGGCCCTAGCGTCTCCAGAGGTCTGGGGACCGAAGAAGATTAGCAGGAAGTCTGCGCTCCAGCGAATCGATCTTCGTCGCTGGGGTACTAGGACTCGAACCTAGACTAACTGAACCAGAATCAGTCGGGCTGCCAATTACCCCATACCCCATCAGGTCGCGCCCGGCCGCTCGGCTGGGCAACGAGGAGATACTCTACGCCACCATCGCGCCCGCGAGCAAACCGGACGAGGCCGCTTCATGACCCTGCGTTTGCCCGGTTTTCGACGGCCGGTTCATACCGCAAGTTGCTCCTTCCCTGAGATTTTCTTAATCTGTGGACGCATTCCCTACTGATCGGAGACCTCTTGCCCACCTCCAAGCGACTCTTCGGGTCCGTTGCCACCTCAGTGCTGGCAGTCGCCAGCATCAGTCTGGCCACGATGCTCGCCGCAGTTCCGGCGGGAGCGGAGCCGATGCCTCAGGGGCCGGTGTCCCCCCGAACCGACACCACGAAGCCGGCGCCGATCGTGAAATCCGCCGGCACCAAGGTTGTCGGCCAACGGACCTCCACCTGGGGCCGCTTCGTCACCAACCGTCCGATCACCGCGTGGACCGAGGTTCTGGTCAACGGCCAGTGGCGCACCTCCCAGATGGTGACCACCACCTCGGCCGGCAACTTCACGATCCCGCTGACCTACGGCGCCACCACCCCGGGCAAGCACACCTTCCGGGTGCGCGGGCGCTACCCCGACGGCACCATCGTCACCGGCAAGAGCTTCACCCTGACCCGGATCGGCAAGCCCACGGCGAAGTCGGCCGGCCGCAAGCTGGTCAACACCCCCACCAGCACCTGGGGACGCTTCGACACCCGGCGTCCGATCACCGCCTGGACCGAAGTTCGGGTGAACGGTAAGTGGCGCACCTCCCAGAAGGTGACCACGGCCAAGTCGGGCAACTACGTCATTCCGTTGACCTACGGCGCCACTGTTCCGGGCAACCATGTCTTCCGGGTGCGCGGCCGCCACGCCGACGGCACCATCACCACCAGTGCTCCGTTCACCCTGACCCGCACCACCGGCACCAAGCAGGACTGGATGCGCGCGGCAGGCATTCCGACCTCCGATTGGGCTTACGTCGACTCGATCGTGCAGCGCGAATCGGGCTGGAACCGCTACGCGGTCAATCCGTGGTCGGGAGCGTGCGGTCTGGCCCAGGCCAACCCCTGCTCGAAGGTGGGCTCGCAGTGGGCCGACCCGGTGGTGTCGCTGCGCTGGCAGCACAGCTACGTGAAGGGTCGCTACGGCAGCTACCGCGCCGCCCACGCCTTCTGGCAGCGCAACAAGTGGTACTGAGCCGGGCAGTCCGGTAACGACTCAGGACGCGGCGGGCACCTCGGTGTGCTCGCCGCGTCGCTTTGCCAGCAACCACAGGCCGAGGGCCAGCACCGTCCAGCCGGCGATATCGGCCGCCGCAGCAGCCCAGGTGATCTCCTGCAGTGCCCGCGCCGCGGCCACCGAGCTGGTCAGCGTGGCCAGCCCGAAGGCGAAGACGTTGTTGATCACGTGCGCGGCGATGGCTGTCTCCAGCCCCCCGGTGCGCCAGACCAGTACTCCGGCCAACAGTCCGAAGGCCAACCGGTCGGCGAACAGGGCCGGGTTCTGCACCCCGTGGAAGGCGGCGAAGACCAGCGCCGACAGCACCACGCCCACCCACGGGCTGCGTGCGAAGGATCCCAGGGCCTGCATCAGATAACCGCGGAAGAACACCTCTTCGGCAGCGGCCTGAAAGGGCGTGACCAGCACGATCACGATCAGGAAGCCCCAGAACCCGTCCTGTGGTTGCCAGGAGTAATCGAGCTTCTCCAGCCAGGTGGTCACCGCCAGTACGGCTGCCACGATCACCGCCGAGACCAACAGCGACCAACCCAGCAACCGCCACCGGATACCGCGCACCACCGACCACAGCCAGCCCGGTTTCGTCCGGTGCACCATGGCCACCACAGCCAGGCTCACCGGAATCAACATCGCGATGCCCACGTGACCCCCGGCCGGCCCCCACGGTGTTTCGTAGGCCCTCGCCAGTTCCAAGAACTCCGCCAGGGTGGTCCCGTCCCCCCGCCCGGAGATGGACCAGCCCAGCACCCAGATCAACATGCCCACCGAAGGAACCAACATGGCATAGCCCAGCAAGGCACCGAACACCCCGAGCACCCCGCGCAACCAGGCGGCGGGCTCGGCCGCGGTGGGCAGTACTCGCAGCAGCAAGGGGTAGCCGGTGCCCACCTCGGGATCGCGCAACCGGTCGCTCCACCGGCTCGTCCTTCCGGGGGCACGCACCGATGCCGCGGGCTTCTTCTTCGCCGCTGGTTTGTTCCCCGCCGGACGGGGCGTCGCGGGCTGGTTCGCTGCGGGACGGTTCCGGCGGGCGGGGTTTCCGGTGCGCTTGCGGCCCTTGGCGGCCATCAGTCGACCGGCAGGCCGGCGATCGCCCGATGGATCCGGGTCAGGGAGGATTCCTTGCCCAGCAGCTCCATCGATTCGAACAGCGGCGGGGAGACCCGTCGTCCGGTGATCGCGGTGCGCACCGGGCCGAAGGCGTGCCGGGGTTTCAGGCCCAGCCCGTCGATCAGCGCCGCGCGCAAAGTGGCCTCGATCTCGGCATGGTTCCACTCCTCCAGCCCGGCCAGGGCGTCACGGGCCGCGGCCAGGGTGGGCCCGTCACCGCTCTTCAGCGCGGCCCCGTCCTCGATCTCGATCTGTTCGTCGGTCAGGAACAGGAAACGGGTGAGGTCGACGACCTCGGACAGGTTGCCGATCCGTTCGTGCACCAGCGGGGCGAAGCCCTCGATCAGCGCGCGCTGTTCGGGGAAGGGCGGGTTGTCGACCAGCCCGGCCTCGGCCAGGAAGGGAATGATCGCCTCGACGAGTTCGTCGACGCTCAGCAGCCGGATGTGCGAGCCGTTGATCGCGGCGCACTTCTTGGGGTCGAAGCGGGCGGGGTTGGCGTTCACCCGGCGAATGTCGAAGGCCTCGACCATCTCGGCGAGGGTGAAGACATCGCGGTCTTCGGCGATCGCCCAGCCCAGCAGTGCCAGGTAGTTCAGCAACCCCTCGGGCAGGTATCCGTTCTCGCGGTATTCGGCCAGCCCCGAGCCGGCATCGCGCTTGGACAGGCGGCGGTTGCCCTCCCCCATCACGATCGGCAGGTGGCCGAACCGGGGCACCCGGCCCGAGCCGATGCCGAGTTCGCGCAGCGCCTCGTAGAGCACGATCTGACGCGGGGTGGACGACAGCAGGTCTTCACCGCGCAACACATGGGTGATGTTCATCAAGGCGTCGTCGACCGGGTTCACCAGGGTGTAGAGCGGGTCGCCGTTGGCGCGCACGATCACGTAGTCGGGCACATTGGCGGTGTCGAAGGCGACCTCACCGCGCACCAGGTCGGTGAAGGTGATCTCTCCGTCGGGCATCCGCATCCGGATCACCGCGGGCCGGCCGGCGAACTCGGCGAGTTGCTCCTCGCTCAGGTCGCGGCAGAAACCGTCATAGCCGGACGGGGCGCCCTTCGGGCGGGCGGCCTGCCGCTCCTCCTGTTCCTCGCGGGTGCAGTAGCAGCGGTAGGCGAATCCACCGGCCAACAACTCGGCGACGACCTTGGCGTAGATCTCCGAGCGCTGGGACTGGATGTAGGGGCCGTGGTCACCGACCTGGCTGCCGTCGAGCTGCGGGCCCTCGTCCCAGTGCAGGCCGAGCCAGTCCAGCGATTCGATCACCCCACGCATCGACTCCTCGGTGCTGCGGGTGGCGTCGGTGTCCTCGATCCGCAGCACGAAGGTGCCCCCGTAGTGACGGGCGAAGGCGTAGTTGAACAGCGCACTGCGCACATTGCCCACGTGCAGGTTGCCGGTCGGGGACGGTGGAAACCGCACCCGCACATCGGCGGGGGCCACATCACCCAGAACGTCGTCAACAATCGCTTCGGTCACTGCTTTCCTTCTTGGTCGTCGGCCAGCACAGGATTGGTGAGGGTCCCCATCCCCTCGATCGTCACGCTCACTTCCTGCCCCGCCTCCACCGGGCCCACACCGGCCGGGGTGCCGGTCAGAATCAGGTCACCGGGCAGCAGGGTGGTCCATTCCGAGATCCACGAGACCAGGTCGGAGATCGAGCGCACCATCAGCTTGGTCGAGTCGCTCTGCCGCTCCTCACCGTCGACGGTGGTGCGGATGTACACGTCCCCGGCCTCTTCCAGGCTCAGGTGGGTGATGATCCAGGGGCCGAGCGGCAACGAGGTGTCGAAGCCCTTCGCCCGGGCCCATTGGCCGTCCGAGCGCTGGAAGTCGCGTGCGGTCATGTCGTTGGCGATGGTGTAGCCGAAGATCACCTCGGGCACCCGCTCGATCGGGACGTCCTTGCAGATCCGTCCGATCACCACGGCCAGTTCACCCTCGTAGCTCAGTTCGGTGCAGCCGGGCGGGAAGATCACCGGGTCACCGGGGCCGATGATCGCGGTATTCGGCTTGAAGAAGGTCAGCGGCACCTCGGGGATGTCGCTGCCCATCTCCTCGGCGTGGGCGACATAGTTGCGGCCCACCGCGATCACCTTCGACCGGGGCAGCACCGGCGCCAGCAGCCGCACCGCCTCGAGGTCGTGGCGTTCACCGGTCAACTGCACCGGCATGGACAGTGGATCGCCGGTCAGCACGGCGATCGTGTTCGGATGGTCCTGGCCGTCCTCGGGTAGTTCCACCACACCGTATTGCGGGTCCGAGCCGGCACTGAAACGAGCGATGCGCATTACCGCAGCCTATCGCGAATCGCACCGGCCACCGGCCCGCCGGGATGGCTCGACAACCCGGCCCCGTCCACCGATGCTCGAGCCGGCGTGCCGAACCAGCGGAAGGCGATGGCGATGCCCGGGGACGGGAGCCTAGACTCGGTGCGTTGCGCGCCGATCCCACGGCCGCTCCGAGCACAAGGAAGCCACGTGACCAGCACCGAGAACACCTCCCCCACCCCATCGTCCGCCGCCCGGGTGAAGCGCGGCCTGGCCGACTCGATGAAGGGCGGCGTCATCATGGACGTCGTCACTCCCGAGCAGGCCAGGATCGCCGAGGACGCCGGGGCCGTGGCGGTGATGGCCCTGGAGCGGGTGCCGGCCGATATCCGCGCCGAGGGTGGGGTGTCGCGGATGAGTGACCCCGACATGATCGACGGGATCATCGCAGCGGTGTCGGTGCCGGTGATGGCCAAGGCCCGGATCGGCCACTTCGTCGAGGCCCAGGTGTTGCAGAGCCTCGGGGTGGATTTCATCGACGAGTCGGAGGTGCTGACCCCGGCCGATTACGCCAACCACATCGACAAGTGGGATTTCGACACGCCCTTCGTGTGTGGTGCGACCAATCTCGGTGAGGCCCTGCGCCGGATCAACGAGGGCGCGGCGATGATCCGCTCCAAGGGTGAGGCCGGTACCGGCGACGTCTCCAACGCGGTCACCCACATGCGCACGATCCGCGCCGAGATCAACGTGCTGCGCTCGATGGCGCCCGACGAGTTGTATGTCGCGGCCAAGGAACTGCAGGCGCCGTACGAGTTGGTGCGCGAGGTGGCCGGGACCGGCAAGCTGCCGGTCACCCTGTTCACCGCCGGCGGTATCGCCACCCCGGCCGACGCTGCGATGATGATGCAACTGGGCGCCGAGGGGGTTTTCGTCGGCTCGGGCATCTTCAAGTCGGGCAACCCGGCCCAGCGGGCCGCCGCGATCGTCAAGGCCACCCGCAACTACGACAATCCGGACGTGATCGCCGATGTCTCGCGCAAGCTCGGCGAGGCGATGGTCGGCATCAACGTCGACGAGTTGCCCCAGCCGCACCGGCTGGCCGAACGCGGCTGGTGACGACCGGGCTCACCCATGGGTTTTCATGCGGTCGAACTGATCACCGCCAAACGCGATGGGCAGCGGCTGTCCGATGCCCAGATCGACTGGCTGATCGACCACTTCGCCCGCGGTGACCTGCCCGAGGAGCAGATGGCCGCGATGGCCATGGCGATCTACTTCCGGGGTTTGGACTCCGCCGAGTTGAGCCGGTGGACCACCGCGATGATCGCTTCGGGTGAGCGGCTCGACTTCGGCACCCTGCGCACCCCGGACGGCCGGCCGATCCCGACGGTGGACAAACACTCCACCGGCGGGGTCGGTGACAAGGTCACCCTGCCGTTGGCCCCCTTGGTGGCCGCCTGCGGCGTGGCCGTGCCCCAGCTTTCCGGACGCGGACTCGGCCACACCGGCGGCACTCTGGACAAGCTGGAGGCGATTCCCGGCTGGCGGGCCGAGGTGGACAACGATGCGCTGTTCGCCCAGCTCCGCGATGTCGGCGCGGTGGTCTGCGCTGCCGGGGCCGGACTCGCCCCGGCCGACAAGAGGCTTTACGCCCTGCGCGATGTCACCGGCACGGTGGAGTCGATTCCGCTGATCGCCTCGTCGATCATGAGCAAGAAGATCGCCGAGGGCACTTCGGCGCTGGTCCTGGATGTCAAGGTCGGTTCGGGGGCGTTCATGGCCACCCCCGAACGGGCCCGGGAGTTGGCCGAGACGATGGTGCGCCTCGGTGCCGAGGCCGGGGTTGCGACCACGGCTCTGCTGACCGACATGAGCACTCCCCTGGGCCGGATGGTCGGCAACGGCTTGGAGGTGACCGAATCGGTCGAGGTGCTCGCCGGCGGTGGCCCGGCCGACCTGGTGGAGCTGACCCTCACCCTGGCCCGCGAGATGCTGGCCGCGGTGGGGCGCGACGACATCGACCCCGCCGATGCCCTGGCCGATGGTCGGGCGATGGATCGTTGGCGACGGATGATCACCGCCCAGGGAGGTGATCCGGACGCCCCGCTCCCCCGGGCGAGCGAACAGCACGTGGTGTCCGCGCCGCAGACCGGAACCCTGACCCGATTGGACGCCCGCGCGGTGGGGGTGGCGTCCTGGCGTTTGGGAGCCGGACGCACCCGGCACGGCGACAGCGTCCAGGCCGGGGCCGGTATCGAACTGCACCGGACACTCGGCGAGCAGGTGCAAGCCGGGGAGCCGATGCTGACCCTGCACACCGACACCCCGGAACGCTTCGAGTCGGCGCTGGAGGCCCTCGCCGATGGCTGGACGATCGATGCCGCACCGGACGGCTTGCCCGCGCCCACACCGAGGTCGGTGCTGATCGACCGGGTCGGCTGAAACCCACCCGGTCGCCGGGTCAGTCGGCCCGGGTGCCCTCGACGGCCTCCTGCATGGCGTGCTGGGCCTCCTGCACGATGAGTTGCATGTTCTCGGCCGCCGCCTCGCCGTCACCGATGGAAATGGCCTCGGCAACCGCGAAATGCCAGCGCACGGCGTCCGGATCGGGGGTGGCCGGCATCAGATAGCGGTGCGTGCGGAAGTCGAGCACGGTCGAGACCAGTGGCGCCAGAGAGGCCAGCGCCGCGTTGCCCGACGATTCGAGCAGGGTGGTGTGGAAGGTGATGTCGTGGTCGAGGTAGGCCTCGAGGTCACCCTCGCGTCCGGTGGCGGCCATGCCTCCCACGGCGGACAGCAGTCGGGCGCGCTGCTCGGGGGTGGCCCGGGTGGCGGCGAGCCGCGCGGCGACCGGCTCGATTCCCGAGCGCAGTTCGGACAGTTCCCGGATCTGCACCGAGATCTCCGCACTGTCCAGCCGCCATCCGACGATCAGCGGGCTGAGCGCGTCCCAATTGCTCGAAGGTTGCACGGTCAACCCGACGCGGCGGCGCGAGGTCAACACACCGTGTTGTTCGAGCACCTTGATCACTCCGCGCGCGATCGTGCGCGAGACGCCGTAGCGCTGCATCAACCACTCGGTGGAAAACACCGCGCCCGGGGTCAACTCACCGCCGGTCAGCTCCGCCCCGATCTGGTTGAGGACGCGGCCGTGCAGACCTGCGTTCATGTGTGCGCCTCCTCACTCGGCACTGAATTTATCACCGACCGTGGTTGTGGCGGGGATCAAGCCAGCCATTCAGATTCCTTGTAATGAAACCATTGACCAATAGGAGTCTTTATGGTGAACTCGGAACGTTATGTGAGCTCCAATGTCAAAGGAGACAGGTCATGCCCACACCGGCCCTGGGGACGGTTCCCCTGCTGCTGATCGCGCTCGGCGCGGTTCTGCTGCTTCTTTTCCTGATCATGAAGGTGAAGTTGCACGCCTTCGTCGCGCTGATCCTGGTCAGTTTCCTCACCGCCATCGCGACCCGCGTCCCCCTGGGCGATGTGGTCGAAACGATGACCGACGGCTTCGGGGCCACGCTGGCCAGCGTCGCCCTGCTGGTCGGCCTCGGCGCGATGATCGGCAGATTGCTGGAGGTCACCGGCGGCGCCCAGACCCTGGCCGACACCCTGATCGGGTGGTTCGGCGAGAAACGCGCACCCCTCGCGCTCGGTGTCGCCTCGCTGCTGTTCGGCTTTCCGATCTTCTTCGATGCCGGCCTGATGGTGATGTTGCCGATCATCTTCTCGGTTGCCCGCCGCCTCGGCGGCTCGGTGCTGCTCTACGCCTTCCCCGCCGCCGGCGCCTTCGCCGTGATGCATGCCTTCGTGCCACCGCACCCCGGCCCGGTCGCGGCCGGTGCTCTGCTCGGCGCCGACCTCGGCCTGGTGACCATCGTCGGCCTGGCGCTCGCCCTGCCCACCTGGTTCATCGGCGCGTACCTGTACTCGAAGTTCATCGGCAAGCGCTTCGACCTGCCGGTGCCGAACCTGCTCGGTGAGGCCGAGAAGGTCGACAACCCGCCGAAGTTCGTCACCGTGGTCGGCATCCTGCTGCTACCGCTGGTGCTGATCTTCCTCAACACCGGCCTGAACACCCTTGCCACGGCCGGCACCGTGGACAAGGAGGCGGGCTGGGTCACCGCGCTGATCCTGATCGGCCAGACCCCGATCGCGCTGCTGATCACCACCATCGTCGCGATGATCGTGCTGGGCACCGGACGCCGGTCGGCAGCCGATGTCGAGAAGATCGCCAACGACGCCATCGGCCCGGTCGCCGCGATCATCCTGATCACCGGTGCCGGCGGCATGTTCGGTGGGGTGCTGCGGGCTTCCGGAATCGGCACCGCACTGGCTTCCTCGCTCGAGGCCACCGGCCTGCCGATCATCGTCGCCGCCTTCGTGGTCGCGACCGCACTGCGGGTCGCGCAGGGGTCGGCCACCGTCGCCCTCACCACCACCGCGGGTCTGATCGCCCCGACCGTGGCCGCCACCGGTGACCTGTCACAGTTGCACCTGGCGCTGATCGTGATCGCGATCGCCTGCGGTTCGACGGTGCTCTCGCATGTCAACGACTCGGGCTTCTGGCTGGTCGGCCGCTTCCTCGGCATGGACGTGAAAACCACGCTGAAGACCTGGACGGTGATGGAGACCCTGCTCGGCGGGATCGGCTTCATCCTCACCCTGGCCCTGAGCCTGGTGGCCTGAGATGACCGTCCACATCGTCGCGATGGGGGTGTCCGGCAGCGGCAAGACCACCGTGGCCGCGATGTTGGCCACCCGGCTGGGCTACACCTTCGGCGAAGCGGACACCTTTCACCCGCAGGCCAACGTGGACAAGATGGCCGCCGGACATCCGCTCACCGACGACGACCGCTGGCCCTGGCTGGCCGACCTCGCCGAGTGGATGCGCAGCCGGGCAGCCGCCGGACAGTCGACCGTACTGGCGTGTTCGGCACTCAAGCGTTCGTACCGCGAGGTGTTGAACTCCGGCGTCGAGGGCGGCTGCCTGTACCTCCATCTGCACGGGGAAGCGTCCCTGATCGCTCAGCGGATGGCCGCCCGGTCGCATTTCATGCCACCCGAGCTGCTGCAGAGCCAACTGGCCACCCTCGAGCCGTTGGGGCCCCACGAGCGGGGCGTCCAACTCGATCTGGGCCGGACTCCCGAGGAGTTGACCGAGGCCGGGATCGCCTGGATCTTCAGCCCCGACGGTGGCGGGGTCACCCGCCGGTGACCCGGCTCACCGGGTCGGTTGCCGTCCGGCCCCGGTGGCGTCGAGCCCGAGAACCTCGGCCAGGTCGTAGCTGACCGGCTCGTCCAATTGCTCGTAGGTACAGCTCCGCGGATCACGGTCGGGTCGCCACCTGCCGAACTGGGCGGTGTGGCGAAACCTGTCCCCCTCCATGTGGTCGTAGCGCACCTCGAGCACCCGTTCGGGACGCAGCGGGGTGAACGACAGGTCCTTGTTCGCGTTCCAGCGCGAATGCGCCCCCGACGTCGGCGTGCGACCGGCCTCATCGGCGCCGGCCCAGGGGTGGTCGTCGAGATCGATGACGAGCTCCTGTAGTTCGGTGAACAGCTCCCGGCGGCGTTCCATCGGCAGGGCGCCGACCACCCCGACACTGTTCAGCACACCCTGATCGGTATAGAGCCCGAGCAGTAGCGAGCCGATCGCGTCGTCGGTGTTCTTGTACAGCCGGTAGCCGGCCACCACCACGTCGGCGGTGCGTTCGTGCTTGATCTTGTACTGGACGCGCTTGTCCTCCTGATACGGCTCGTCGAGCCGCTTGGCCATCACCCCGTCCAGTCCGGCACCCTCGAAGCTGGTGAACCATTCGGCGGCCAGCTCACGGTCGGTGGTCGCAGGAGTCAGGAAGATCGGCGGGACGGCGTCGGCCAAAGCCTGCACCAGGGCCTCGCGGCGTTCGGCGAAGGGACGCTCGGTCCAGTTGGTCTTCCCGTCGGCGAGCAGATCGAAGGCGACGAAGCTCGCCGGGGTTTCGGCGGCGAGCTTGGTGATCCGGGAGGCCGCTGGGTGGATGCGTTGTTGCAGCAGGTCGAAGTTCAACCGGTCGCCGTGTTCGGGGTCGATCATGATGATCTCGCCGTCGATCACGATCGGATCAGGAAAGCACTTCCGCACCGCTTCGACCAGTTCGGGAAAGTAGCGGGTCATCGGCCGACTGTTGCGGCTGCCGATCTCGACCTCGTCGCCGCTGCGCCAGATGATGGAGCGGAACCCGTCCCACTTCGGCTCGAAGAGCACCTCACCGGTGGGGAACTTCTTCACCGGTTTGGCCAGCATCGGCCCGAACGGGGGCACGATCGCGGTGCCCCAGACCGCGTCCCGCTCGGCCTTCGGGGCCAGATAGTCCTCGTCCTCGCGGTCGGCGCGACGCTTGGACGGCGGCACCCGCGGTGGTTCGCCCGGCATCTTCGGGTAGTCGGGTGGAAAGTTCAGTTCGCCCAGCCCCCGGTCCAGGTCGGCCTGCCACAGGTCCAGGGCGCCGCTGATGTCGGCGACGTGGGCGGCCCGGTCGGCCCAGGGGCATTCCCGCTGCGCGAGCAGGTCGGGCACCGTGGCGATGGTCAGCTTCTCGGGGTCGGCCTCGAGCAGTTCGTCCCAGGTGAGTGGGGTGGACACCGGCGCACCCGGCAGCGGGCGCGGGCTGTAGGCCGCGGCGATGGTGCGGTCGCGGTTGGCCTGGTTGAAGTCGACGAAGACCCGCTCCCCGCGTTCTTCCTTCCACCACGAGGAGGTGACCAGCTCGGGCATCCGGCGTTCCAGTTCGCGGGCCAGGCCGATCACGCCGTGGCGCACGTCCTGGAACTCGTGGTCGGGGTGAATCGGGGCATAGACGTGCACCCCACGGTTGCCGGAGGTTTTGGCGTATCCGGTGAGCCCGACCTCGGCCATCAACTCGCGCAGCGCCACCGCCGCGGTGACCGCGTCGGCGAAATCGCGGCCCGGCTGGGGGTCGAGGTCGATGCGCAGTTCGTCGGGATGGTCGGGGTTCGCGGTGCGCACCGGCCAGGGGTGGAAGGTGATCGTGGCCATTTGCGCGGCCCAGGCCAGGGCGGCCGGTTCGTCGAAGGTGAGTTGTTCGTGCCGGCGCCGGGACGGGTAGGTGCACATCACCCGGCGCATCCACTCCGGGGCCCCGGCCGGGGGACGTTTGGCGAAGAACTCCTCCCCGTCGATGCCCTCGGGAAAGCGCTGCAGGGTCATCGGACGATCGCCGTTGATCGCCAGGAAAGGTTCGGCCACCGCCAACAGATAATCGACCAGATCACCCTTGGTGATACCCGGCCACAGCTCTTTGTCGGGGTTGCTGAGCTTGACCTGACGCGTACCGTCCGGCCCGGAGATCTCCAGCAGATTGGCCTTCGCCATGAGGTCACCCTAAGCGCAGCGGTAGCCTGACGGCCATGTTTGGCTCGCAGGCACAGCTGGTGGTGCTGATTCTGGACCTGTTGGGTGTGTTCGCGTTCGCCCTGTCGGGCGCGCTGGTGGGGGTGCGCAAGGAGTTCGACATCTTCGGGGTGTTGGTCCTGGCCGGGGCGACCGGTCTGGGCGGCGGCATCCTGCGCGACGTGATGATCGGTGCGGTGCCGCCGGCCGCGCTGAGCGACTGGTGGTACCTGCTGGTGCCGATCATCGCGGGGCTGATCACCTTCGTTTTCCATCGGATCGTGGATCGGTTGGAACCGTGGGTGCTGTTCTTCGACGCCCTCGGCCTGGGGTTGTTCTGTGCTGTCGGCACGATCAAGGCATTGGGTCATGACCTGGCCCTGTTGCCCGCGGTGTTGATGGGGGTGGTCACCGCAGCCGGCGGCGGCATGGTGCGCGACCTGCTGGCGCACCGGGTGCCGATCGTGTTCCGCGGCGAGTTGTACGCGATTCCGGCGCTGGCCGGTGCGGTGGTGACCGGGGTCGGGGTGCAGACCGGCCTCGACACCTTCGCATCTGCTGCTCTCGGTCTGATGGTGGCGATCACCTGGCGGCTGCTGGCCCTGCGGCGGGGGTGGACGGCCCCGGTGGCCCGGCACGCCACCACCGATCACCCCAAACGCGACTGAGCCCGTCGGTCGAGGCTCGCCCGCTACTCTGAATCGGTGTCCCCCACCAGTCCGATGCCCCGCCGTGCCGGGTTGGACTGGCGCTGGGTGCGCACCCCCGACGCCGACCGTCCGGCCGGGTGGACGACGATGGGTGGGTTTCTGCGCCACCGGTTACCGGCTCACGTCGATGTGTCGGGCATCTTCGCCCGCGGCGAGGTGGTCGACGAGCGCGGTGAGCCGGTCGAACCCGGGGCCGCGTACCGGCCCAACACCCTGCTCTGGTTCCCCGGGCCCGAACCTCGCGACCCCAAACCGGACGAGCCCGTCCGGGTGCTGCACGCCGATGACCGGATCGTGGTGGTCGACAAGCCCCATTTTCAGGCCACCACCCCGCAAGGCACGCACGCCCGCAACACCACCCTGGTGCAGTTGCGCACCGCCGGGTGGCCCGATGTCGCGCCGGCGCACCGGCTCGACCGGCTCACCGCCGGGGTGCTGGTGTTCACCGTCGAGGCGCGGTGGCGAAAGCTCTACCAGGAGCTCTTCGCCTCCAGGCAGGTGAGTCGGGTCTACGAGGCCCTGGCCCGGGCACTGCCCGGCGCCGAGTTTCCGCTCACCGTGCGCAGCCACATGGTCAAGGAACGCGGCAGCCTGCAGGCCCGGGAGCTACCGGGTCGCGACCCGAATGCCGAAACCCGCATCGAGATCCTCGAGGTACGAGGTGAGCTGGCTCGCTACCGGCTCACCCCGACCACCGGACGCACCCACCAGTTGCGGGTTCACCTCAACCGGCTGGGGGCACCGATTCTGCATGACCCGCTCTATCCCGAGGTGCTTGCCGACGGGGAACAACCCGACGAGCCGCTGCAGTTGGTGGCCCGCGAGCTCACCTTCATCGACCCTGTGGACGGCACCGCACACAGGTTCGTCAGTCGGCGCGATTTGCAGTGGCCGGAGTCGCTGCCAACCTGAGTTACTCCGGCCCGAGTCGCACCGGCCCGGGCCTTCCCGAGCCCGGGCATTCGGCGAACCCGTGCGACACTGATTCCCATGTCCTGCCCGGTCCGAATTCTGTTTCACACCCCCCGCATCCCGCACAACACCGGCGCCACCATGCGCCTGTCGGCGGTCACCGGGGCCGAGTTGCATCTGGCCGGGCCGCTGGGTTTCGACATGTCGGACACCAAGCTGAAACGGGCCGGGCTGGATTACCACGACATGGCCAAGTGCTACGTCCACGACGATCTGGACGCCGCCTTCGCCGCACTCCTGCCGGCCCGGGTGTTCGCGTTCACCGCCCAGGCCACCACCATCCACACCGAGATCGACTACCGGGCCGGCGACGTCCTGTTGTTCGGCCCCGAACCGACCGGGCTGGACCCGGCCGTGTTGGCCGACGAGCGGCTCAACGACCGGGTGCGGATTCCGATGCTGGCCGATCGGCGGTCGTTGAATCTGTCCAATGCCACCGCGATCGTGTTGTACGAGGCCTGGCGGCAGTTGGACTTCGTCGGCGCCGGTTGATTCTCGGCGCCGAGTAGTTTTCAGCTCAGCGCGGCCTCGACGGTCGGCACCGGTTCGACCGGGGTCAGGGCGTGCAGCAGGCCGTAGCGGTAGGCGTCGGTGAGGGCCTCCCAGGAGGCCTCGATCACGTCGGTACCGACCCCGACGGTGGTCCACTGCCGCTCACCGTCGGAGGTGTCGATCAACACCCGCACCACCGCGTCGGTGCCGCGGCCCTGATCCAGGATGCGCACCCGGTAGTCGGTCAACCGGTAATCGGCCACCACCGGGTAGACCGGGGTGAGTGCCCGGCGCAGGGCGTGGTCCAGGGCGTTCACCGGGCCGTTGCCGTCACCGACCTCGTACTGCTGTTGATCGTCGGCGACCAGCTTCACGGTGGCCTCGGCAATGCTGTTGCCGTTGGTGTCACCGGTGCTGCCGGTGCGCCACTGGATGACGGTGAAGGGGTCGTTGGTGAGCGCGCCGAGTTCGTCGCGCAGCAACAGTTCGAAGCTCGCATCGGCGGCCTCGTAGGTGTAGCCCTCGGCCTCGCGCTGTTTGACCCGGTCCATCACCCGTCCGGCCAGTTCCATGTCCGACAGGTCGAAGCCCATCTGCTCGCCCTTGATCTGGATGCTGGCGCGTCCGGCCATGTCGGAGACCAGGATCCGCATGTCATTGCCGACCAGGGCCGGGTCGATGTGTTGGTACAGGTTCGGGTCGACCTTGATCGCGCTGGCGTGCAGGCCGGCCTTGTGGGCGAAGGCCGAGACCCCGACGTAGGGCTGGCGCGGCCCGGCACCGACATTGGTGACCTCGGCGATCGCGTGGCTGAGGCGGGTGTATTCGGCCATCGACTCGGGGCTGACCAGGTCCCAGCCGAACTTGAGTTGCAGGTTGGCGGCCACGGTGAGCAGGTCGGCATTGCCGGTTCGCTCACCGTAGCCGTTCACCGTTCCCTGCACATGCATCGCTCCGGCCTCCACCGCGGCGATGGAGTTCGCCACCGCGCAGCCGGAGTCGTTGTGGCAGTGAATCCCGAGATTCACCCCGATCTCGCCGGCAGCGCTGACCACCTCACCCATCCAACTGGGCAACATGCCGCCGTTGGTGTCACACAACACCACCACCGACGCGCCGGCTTCGGCGGCGGTGTGCACCACCTCGAGGGAATAACCGGGGTTGGCCCGATATCCGTCGAAGAAGTGCTCGCAGTCCAGGATCACCTCGCGTCCCTCGGCGACCAGGAACCGGACGGTGTCACGCACCATGTCCAGATTCTCGGTCAGCGAGGTGCGCAGGGCGTGCTGTACGTGGGCATCGTGGCTTTTGGCCACCAGGGTGACGACCGATGTTCCGGCGTCGAGCAGCCCCCGTACCTGCGGATCGTCCTCAACCTTCTTGTCCGCCTTGCGGGTGGCCCCGAAGGCCACCAGCTGGGCGTTACGCAGGTTGAGTTCCTTCGCCGCTCGGGCGAAGAAAGTGGTGTCGTTCGGGTTGGCCCCCGGCCAGCCGCCCTCGATGTGGGTCATCCCCAGGTCGTCCAGGTACCCGGCAATCCGCAGCTTGTCGGCGACGGTCAGGCGCAGGCCTTCCTGCTGCGATCCATCACGCAGCGTGGTGTCGTACAGGTGCATCTGTTCGGGTGCCACAGGCAACATCGTGAACTCTTCCGGTTGGGGGTATCGGCAACGAAAAAACCTCCCGTCGGGGACGAGAGGTCAGCGCGCCGATATCTGGTCGGCGCGCTAGCGAATAATCTCCACAGCGTGCATGAAAACCATCGTGCCCCGACCGACCGCCATTTGGCTACCCCGTCTCACTGTTCAAACAAAAAATACCTACGCGACCGTAACCGTGGTGGCGACGGTCGCGTGGGTGGTCGGGATCAGCCGGCGCGACGCAGCCAGCCGTGCACGTCCTCGGCCCGGCCGAACTGGATGTCCAGGATCTGCTGGCGCAATTCGCCGGTCAGCCGGCCCGGCCCGCCGTCACCGATCGTCCAGGTACCGGTTTCGTCGGCGAGCGACTTGATCGGGGTGATCACCGCGGCGGTGCCACAGGCGAAGCCCTCGACGATGGTGCCGGCGGCGATACCCTCGAGGATCTCGACCAGGGGCAACTGACGTTCCACGGCGGTCAGCCCGTGGTCTTCGGCCAGTTGCAGCAGCGACGAGCGGGTGACCCCTTCCAGGATCGTGCCGGTCAGCGGTGGGGTGAGCAGTTCGCCGTCGGAGGTCACGAAGAAGACGTTCATGCCGCCGAGTTCTTCGATGTAGGCGTGCTCGGCGGCGTCCAGGAACAACACCTGCGAGCAACCCCGTTGACCGGCCTCGGTCTGGGCCAGCAGGCTGGCGGCATAGTTGCCGCCGCACTTGGCGTCACCGGTACCACCCGGGCCAGACCGGGCGTAGGTGCGGCTGATCCAGATCGACACCGGCTCCAGGCCGGAGGCGAAGTAGGAGCCGGCCGGGCTGGCCAGACAGAGATAGGTCACCCGCTGGGCGGCCCGCACCCCGAGGAAGACCTCGTCGGCGAACATGAACGGCCGCAGGTAGAGCGACTCCTCTCCCCCCTCACCGCTGGGTTCGGGAACCCAGTCGCGGTCGGCCTCGATGAGTTGCTCCAGGCTGGTGATGAAGTCGTCCACCGACATTTCGGGCAGCGACAACCGGTGCGCCGACTGGGCGAAGCGGGCGGCATTGATCTCCGGACGGAACAACCAGACCGAACCGTCGGCGTGACGGTAGGCCTTGAGGCCCTCGAAGATCTCCTGTCCGTAGTGCAGGACGGCCGTGGCCGGGTGCATCTTCACCGGCTCCAGCCCTACGACGGCCCCGTCATGCCACCCGTCGGCAACCGTCCAGGTTGCCCGGGCCATGTGGTCGGTGAAGTACTGCCCGAACCCGGGGTCGGCCAGCATCTTCGCCCGATCCTCGGCAGTCACCGGCGTAGCGGTGGGGATCACGTCGAAGTGCAAACTCATGCGCGCAGATTAGCGTGCCGACACCTCGTCGCGGCAGTCGAACACCCTGCGAACGTCGGTGTCGGCCGCCGCATTGGTGAGATCGGATCCCGGTAGCGGTCGGTGCTGACTACAGTCGGCCGGGTGAGCACTGATACTTCTGCCAACGAACGCAAGACCCTCGCCATCATCGGTGGCGACGGCATCGGCCCCGAGGTGGTCGCCGAGGGCCTCAAGGTTCTCGATGCGGTCGCCCCGAACGCTTTCGAGCTGGTGCATTACGACCTGGGCGCCGAGCGCTGGTTGCGCACCGGCGAGCTGTTGCCGGAGTCGGTCACCGACGAACTCGCCAAGGCCGACGCGATCGTGCTGGGCGCGGTCGGCGCCGCCCCCGGTGACACCCGGGTGCCGTCGGGCATCCTGGAGCGCGGGTTGTTGCTGAAGCTGCGGTTCCTGTTCGACCACCACGTCAACCTGCGCCCGGGCAAGTTGTTCCCCGGGGTGCCCACCCCGCTCGCCCCGCACGTCACCGAGGGCAAGAACATCGACTTCGTGGTGGTGCGTGAGGGCACCGAGGGCCTGTACGCCGGCAACGGTGGCGTGCTGCGCGCCGGAACCGAGCACGAGGTGGCCACCGAGGTCAGCGTGAACACCGCCTTCGGTGTCGAGCGGGTGGTGCGTGATGCCTTCGAGCGGGCCACCCGCCGCCGCAACCACCTCACCCTGGTGCACAAACACAATGTGTTGGTGAACGCCGGTGGCCTGTGGCGCCGGATCTTCGAGGCCGTCGCCGAGGAGTACCCGCAGGTCGAGACCGACTACCTGCACATCGACGCGGCGACGATCTTCTTCGCCACCAACCCCGACCGCTTCGACGTGATCGTCACCGACAACCTGTTCGGCGACATCATCACGGACCTGGCTGCCGCGGTCACCGGTGGCATCGGCCTGGCCGCCTCGGGCAATATCAACCCCTCGGGTGCCTTCCCGTCGATGTTCGAGCCGGTACACGGCTCGGCGCCCGATATCGCCGGTCAGCAGAAGGCCGACCCGACCGCGGCGATCCTGTCGATGGGCCTGCTGCTGGACCACCTGGGCCGCAGCGAGGATGCCGAGCGGATCAACACCGTGGTCGAGGAAGACCTCGCCCGGCGTCAAGGCGAGCGTCGTACCGGCGAGATCGGCGACGCGATTGCCTCCGCGCTGAGCTGACCACCTGGCTGACAGCACCACCTGCGGCCCCCGCATCCGGCTTCCTCGGGAACCGGATGCGGGGGCCGTTGCCGTTGGGCGTGGCTGAAAACGCACCCTTACGGGGGGCATCCGGCACGAAACGGCCGATTCGGGCCGGTTCGGGTGCGTTTGTATCCACGAGAGGCACCAAAGACGGGGGCACCAAAAAACCCGCCCCGGAGGGCGGGCTCGGTGGTACTGCGCTCAGTCGGCCTTGTTCAGGCGGCGTTGTTTCGGGCGGCGCAGTTCAGGCAGCATCGTGGGCCACCGCGGCGGCCTTGGCCCGGCGCAGCGACGGCGGGGTCAGGTCGCGCGGCTTGCGGGCGCGACGCTTCGGCGCGATGGCCTCGCGCTCGGCGATGCGTTCGATCCACACTCGCGGGTACATGTCGTACATGGCGCCTTCCGAATTACTAGGATGTCCTAACGAAATAGTAGGGCGCCCGAGTAAATAGTGATACGGGCTGTCCCAGCATCTGAGCCACCCACCTGCTCGGGCCGACCTGTGGACAAGCGCTCGAACGGCACGCCCGGCTGCCAGACTGACCGCCATGACCACCCCGCTGGACACGCCCGAGATCGTCACCCGGGCACTGAAGCACTCGCTGAAACAGGGCTACCTGCAGGTCACCCGCAGTGAGACCGGGCGACTGTTGGCGACCCTGGCCGCGGCCAGCGCCGGCACCATCGCCGAGTGCGGATCCGGTTGCGGGGTGGGTGCGGCGTGGTTGCGCACCGGCGCTCCGGACAGCACCAAGGTGGTCACCGCCGAGGAGAACCCCGACCTGGCCCAGGGCGTGCAGGAACTCTTCGCCGACGACGCGATCGACGTGATCAATGCCGACTGGGCGAGACTGGGCACCCACGGCCCCTTCTCGCTGGTGTTCATGGACGGCGAGATCGCCGCCGAGGTCGGCATCGACGATGTGCTGGCCCTGGTCGACCGGGGCGGCATCATCGTGCTGGACGACTTCGTGCCGGCCGGGTCCTGGCCGCCGATGGTGGACGGCCGGGTCGACACCCTGCGACAGGCCTGGCTGGGCGATGACCGCCTGACCAGTACCGAGGTGCGGGTGGCCGACGACGCGGCCGTACTCATCTGCGTGCGCAGTTGACCTTCGGACGCTCCCGGCGTTGACGCCGGTGGACGGGGGCAGCCAATATCCACCCGGAGGATGACCCCACCGGCTACCGGTGAACGATGTCGACTCTTCCTGCGGCATGGCATTCTTGAGGCCATGGCCACCACGACCACTCACAGCAAGCAGCGCGCCCGACGCAAGCTGCGCGAAGTGCTGATCGGACTCACCCTGATGATCCTGATCACCGGGGCCGCGTTGTGGTTCGTGCTGTCCAAGGCCGGGGAATGGGGTGTGCCGGGCTTCACCTACACCAATGAATACGGCAGCACCTGTGAGAACGGGTTCGTCACCAACACCTGCACCGAACTGACCCGCGAGGAACTCGGCGCCCGGTTGGAGGTGCCCTTCCCCGAGCAGACCGAAGTGCTCGAAAGCACGCTGGAGGAGGGTTCCAACACCACCTTGCGGGCCAAGATCCGGTTCCCCCAGGCCGATGCCGGCAAGTTCCAGGCCGCCCTGGCCGAGAAGTACGGTCACTGCCGCAACGACCTCCCTCCCCCGGCAATGGCCGAGGGTATGCAGAAGCCCTGCGTGATGGGCAACGATCGGTTCGCTTCCGAGTCGATGAGCATCCGGTATGTCCTGGTGCTCGGGGTTCGGGAGGGTGAGCAGGATCCCGTCCTGGGGATGGATTTCCTGTGGCGCTGACCCGATGAGCGCCCCTCCCGAGTTCTACCCGGCCCTGGTGCTGCTGCCCGGCACCCGTTGGGCTGCCTCCCAATGGGACGCCTACCACGCACTGTTGCCCGGCGTCCGCATCATCACCCCCGATCTGCCCGGCCATGGCCGGCGCGCCGGGGAGCCCTTCACCGGCGAGGCCGCCCTGGCGGTGATCTCCGAGGCGGTGGCCGAAGCCGGCCCGCGGCCGGTACTGGCCGGACACAGCCTGGGTGGCTACCTGGCGATGGCTTGGGCCGCCCGACACCCGCACGCGTTGTCGGGGCTGGTGCCGATCAGTGCGACCGGTGACCCGGGCAGCCGCCTCGCGTGGACCTACCGGGCCTTCGAACGATTCAGCACCGGTGCCGACCCCGAACGGTTGGCCCTGTGGACGAGCCGGTTGATGCGGTGGCTCGGCGCCCGCGGGCCGCTCCCGGACAGTACCGGCTATGCCGCCCTGCCGGCCGCCTGGCAGTACGTACTCGACGAGGTCGGCCCCGAAACGCTGCGTGCGGTGACCTGCCCGGTGGTGCTGGTCAACGGTCGGTTCGATCAGATGCGGGCCCATGTCGGCCGGTTCGCCGCCGCGGCCCATGACGTGCAGGTGGTGACCGTGCCCGGAGCCACCCACCTGCTTCCCAACACCCACCCGGGCACGATGGCCATGATCCTGCGTGCCGCGCTCGATTCGGCCGCGGAACAACCGGCCCGGTAATACACCGAGGGCGGCACCTCCACCCGGGAGATGCCGCCCTCGACTCAGGTCAGCGCGCTCAGCGAGCCGCGGTGCCCTCGACGTAGTCGTCGTCGTGGCCCTTGACCCAGGCCATCAGCCCGCGCAACTGGCGGCCGGTCTCCTCGATCGGGTGCTGTTCACCCTGCTTGCGCAGCTCGAGGAACTCCGGACGGCCGGCGTCCTGGTCGTCGACGAAGCGCTTGGCGAAGGCACCGGAGGTGATGTCGTCCAGAATGGCCTTCATCTCGGTCTTCACCGCATCGTTGACCACCCGGGGGCCGGAAACGTAGTCGCCGTACTCGGCGGTGTCCGAGACGCTCCAGCGCTGCTTGGCGATGCCGCCCTCGTACATCAGGTCGACGATCAGCTTCAGCTCGTGCAGGCACTCGAAGTAGGCGACCTCGGGCTGGTATCCGGCCTCGGTGAGGGTTTCGAAGCCGGCCATCACCAGGGCGCTCATGCCGCCGCAGAGCACGGCCTGCTCACCGAACAGGTCGGTCTCGGTCTCTTCGGGGAAGGTGGTCTTGATGCCACCGGCGCGCAGGCCACCGATCGCCTTGGCGTACGACAGGGCCAACGGCCAGGCGTTGCCGCTGGCGTCCTTCTCCACCGCGACCAGCACCGGGACGCCACGGCCCTCGGCGTACTCACGACGCACCAGGTGGCCGGGGCCCTTCGGGGCGACCATGGCCACATCGACGCCCTCGGGCGGGGTGATGTAGCCGAAGCGGATGTTGAAGCCGTGGGCGAAGAACAGCGCATCGCCGGGCACCAGGTTCGGCTCGATCTCTTCCTTGTACAGCTTGCGCTGGTGCTGGTCGGGAACCAGCACCATGATCAGGTCGGCTTCCTCACAGGCCTCCGCCGGGGTGACGACCCGCAGGCCCTCGGCCTCGGCCTTGGCTCGCGAGGAGCTGCCCTCTTGCAGGCCGACGCGCACGTCGACACCGGAATCGCGCAGCGACAGGGCATGGGCGTGCCCCTGGCTGCCGTAGCCGATGATGGCCACATTGCGACCCTGGATGATCGACAGGTCTGCGTCGTCGTCGTAAAACATCTGTGCTGCCACGGCGGGTAACTCCTTGTTGTTGTGGTGGCGGTTCAACGGCTCGAGCGGGAGCGCTCGCGTCCTGGGCGGTCCGTGAGCGAGCGCGAGCCGCGCCCCAGCGCGACCAGGCCCGACTGGACGAGTTCTCGAACACCATACGGTTCGAGCATGGTCAGCAGCGCATCCAGTTTGGATTCGCTGCCGGTGGCCTCGATGGTCATCGAGTCGGGGGTGACATCGACGGCCTTGGCCCGGAACAGTTCGACGATCTCGGTGAGCTGTCCGCGGGTGCTCTGATCGGCGCGCACCTTGACCAGGATCAGTTCTCGGCGCACGGCGTGGGATTCCAACTCGACGATCTTGAGCACGTCGAGCAGCTTGTTGAGCTGCTTGGTCAACTGCTCCAGCACCCCGTCGTCGACATCGGCGACCAGGGTGATCCGGGAGATGCCCCGGTGTTCGGTGGGCCCGACGGCCAGGGACCTGATGTTGAATCCTCGCCGCGAGAACAGTGCGGCTACCCGGGTCAGGACGCCCGGCTTGTCGTTCACCAGCACGCTCAGGGTGCGCTCGTTGGAGGTGGCTCGCAGGGTCGTCATCACAGGGTCTCCTCGTCTGTCCAGTCCGGTGCGAGGTCACGCGCGACTTGGATCGCGTCGTTGCTGGTGCCGGCCGGCACCATCGGGAACACCATGGCGTCCTTCGACACCCGGAACTCGACCACGACCGGCCGGTCGTTGATCGCCATCGCCTCGGCCAGCACCCGGTCGACGTCCTCGGGGGTGGTGGCGCGCAGGCCGACACAGCCCATCGCCTCAGCCAGTTTCGGCACATCGGGCCACGAGGTGGAGCGCAGATCGGTGTTGGAGTAACGCTGGTCGTAGAACAGGGTCTGCCACTGACGCACCATGCCCAGGGACTCGTTGTTGATCACCGCGATCTTGACCGGGATGCCCTCCAGGGCGCAGGTGACCAGTTCCTGGTTGGTCATCTGGAAGCAGCCGTCACCATCGATGCCCCAGACCACGGTGTCGGGCTGGGCGACCTTGGCACCCATCGCCGCGGGAACGCAGTAGCCCATCGTGCCGGCGCCACCGGAGTTCAGCCAGGTGGCCGGGGTCTCGAAGGGCAGCAGGTGGGCGGCCCACATCTGGTGCTGGCCGACACCGGCGGCGTAGATCGCGTCGGGTCCGGCGACCTCACCGAGTCGGCGGATCACATAGGACGGCGACAGCAGCCCCTCCTCGCTGAGCGGTTCACCCCGGTCGGTCGGGTACCGCTCCTGCAGGGTGTCCAGATAGGTGATCCAGGCCGTCGGCGGGTTCACCTCCTGACCGCGCAGCACCTCGGTGAGTTCGTTGAGCACTTCGGCCAGGTCACCGACGATCGGCACATCGGCGAGCCGGTTCTTCGAGATCTCGGCCGGGTCGATGTCGGCGTGGACGATCTTGGCGTCGGGGGCGAAGCTGTCGAGCTGGCCGGTGACCCGGTCGTCGAAGCGGGCGCCGAGCGAGATCAGCAGGTCGGAGCGCTGCAGGGCGCCGACCGCGGCGACGGTGCCGTGCATGCCCGGCATTCCGTAGTTCAGCGGGTGGGAGTCGGGGATCGCGCCGCGGGCCATCAAGGTGGTGACCACCGGGATGCCGGTCAGGTCGACCAACTCGCGCAGTTTGTCCCAGGCCCGGGCCTTGATCACGCCACCGCCGACGTACAGCACCGGACGGATCGCCTCACCGATCAGGCGGGCGGCTTCGCGGATCTGCTTCAGATGCGGACGGGTGACCGGGTTGTAGCCGGGCAGGTTCAGCTTCTTGGGCCATTCGAAGGGGACGCTGGACTGCAGCGCATCCTTGGTGATGTCGACCAGCACCGGGCCGGGACGCCCCGTGGCGGCGATGTGGAAGGCCTCCTTGATCGCACCGGGGATGTCCTCGGCACGCTTGATCAGGAAGTTGTGCTTGGTGATCGGCATCGTGATGCCGGAGATGTCGGCTTCCTGGAAGGCGTCGGTACCGATCGAGGAGCTGCCGACCTGGCCGGTGATCGCCACGATCGGGACGGAGTCCATGTAGGCGTCCATGATCGGGGTGACCAGGTTGGTGGCGCCGGGGCCGGAGGTGGCCATGCACACCCCGACCTTGCCGGTGGCCATCGCATAGCCTTCGGCGGCGTGGCCGGCGCCCTGCTCGTGGCGCACCAGGATGTGGCGCACCTCGGAGTCGTAGAGCGGATCGTAGGCCGGAAGGACCGCGCCACCGGGAATGCCGAATACGACCTCAACGCCCAACTTCTCCAAGGACGTGACCAGGGCCTGGGCCCCCGTCATGGTCGTCGACGCGTCGGTGTCGCTCATCGCCATTCCTCCTGTTGTGTGTGGCGGTGTTACACGGCTTGCCGCTGAAACGAAAAACCCCCGCTGCCGGCGGCAGGCGAGGGAGCGTGTCGGTGAGTTTTCGACTCAGGCGACACGCTGTGTGATTACTACGACGCTGCGGAACACCTGCTCACCTTCTCTCCCCCACCCCGGGCGTGTCAACCGGACCGCCCGGGGTATCGGATCGCGAGATCATGCGTCGAGAATCGCTCCCTTGCTGGCCGAGCCGACCAGAGCGGCGTACTTCTTCAGCACCCCTCGGGTGGCCCGTTCCGGCGGGGCCGGCTTGGTCCATTCGGCACGGCGACGTTCCAGTTCGGCCTCGTCCACGCCCAGGTCGAGGGTGCCCTCGGAGACGTTCAGGGTGATCGGGTCCCCATCGCGCACCAGGGCGATCGGGCCACCCTCGGTGGCCTCTGGGGCGATGTGGCCGACACACAGACCGGTGGTGCCACCGGAGAATCGTCCGTCGGTGATCAGCATGACGTCCTTGCCCAGTCCGGCGCCCTTGATCGCGCCGGTGATCGCGAGCATCTCGCGCATCCCGGGTCCACCGCGGGGGCCCTCGTAGCGGATCACCACGACATCACCCGAGGTGATCGTCCCGTCCTCCAGGGCGTCCATCGCGGCGCGTTCGCCGTCGAAGACCCGGGCGGTGCCCTCGTAGACGGCCTTCTCGAAACCGGCCGACTTGACCACCGCGCCGTCGGGGGCGAGCGAGCCGCTCAGGATGGTGAGCCCACCGGTGGGGTGCAGCGGTGCGCTGAGGGCGCGCAGGACGTCGCCGTCGAGATCCTTCGGGGCGAGGTCCTGCAGGTTCTCGCCCATGGTGCGTCCGGTGACGGTCATCGCGTCGGGGTCGATGAAGCCGGCCTCCAACAGGGCGCGCATCACCACCGGGATACCGCCGACCTTGTCGACGTCGGTCATCACGTAGCGGCCGAAGGGCTTCACATCGGCCAGGTGCGGCACCTTGCGGCCGATCCGCTCGAAGTCGCCCAGGGTCAGGTCGACCTCGGCCTCGTGGGCGATCGCGAGCAGGTGCAGTACCGCGTTGGTGGAGCCGCCGAGCGACATCAGCAGGGCGATGGCGTTCTCGAAGGCGGTCTTGGTGAGGATCTGCCGGGCGGTGATGCCCTGCTTCAGCATGGTCACCACGGCCTCACCGCTGCGTCGGGCGAAGCCGTCGCGGCGGCTGTCGACCGCGGGCGGGGCGGCCGAGCCGGGCAGGGACAGGCCGAGAGCTTCGGCGATCGAGGCCATCGTGTTGGCGGTGTACATGCCACCGCAGGCGCCCTCACCGGGGCAGATATTGCGCTCGATCTCCTTCACCTCGGCCTCCGACATCAGGCCGCGGGCGCAGGCGCCGACCGCTTCGAAGGCGTCGATGATGGTGACATTGCGGCCGTCGACCGAGCCGGGCATGGTCGAGCCGGCGTAGAGGAAGACCGAGGCCAGATCGAGTCGGGCGGCGGCCATCAGCATGCCGGGCAGCGACTTGTCACAGCCGGCCAGCAGCACCGCACCGTCCAGACGTTCGGCGCTCATCACGACCTCGACCGAGTCGGCGATCACCTCGCGCGACACCAGCGAGTAGTGCATGCCCTCGTGGCCCATCGAGATGCCGTCGGAGACCGAGATGGTGCCGAACTCCAGCGGGTAGCCACCACCGGCGTGGACGCCGTTCTTCGCGGCCTTGGCAAGCCGGTCCAGGCTCAGGTTGCAGGGCGTGATCTCGTTCCAACTGGACGCTACGCCGATCTGCGGTTTGGCGAAGTCGTCGTCGCCCATCCCGACCGCCCGCAGCATGCCGCGCGCGGCACTGGCTTCGAGGCCGTCGGTGACGGCGCGGGAGCGGGGCTTGATATCAGGATTCTGCTCGGCCATGGGGCAAATCTAACCCCCGGGCCCGGGTTGCCGGGACGCGGCGTCGCTCGCGGACAGCGAACCCGGCCAGGGCCAGCACGAACAGGGTGCCGAGCAGCGGCCCGAGGTTCGCGACCAGGTCTTGGGCGAAGGTGTAGGTACCGGCGGCGTTGTGGCGGTAGGGCAGCACCGCCAGTGGGGCCTGCACCGCGATCCACAGTGCCCAGGCACCGCCGGCGGCCCGGATCCACAGCGGCAGCGCACTGCCGAGGGCCAGGGCGGCACCGAAGGGCAGCACCCAGACGTAATGGTGGGTCCACGACAGTGGGCTGACCAGGCAGGTGACCAGACCGGCCAGGCCGATCGCGAACCCGGCCTGGCCGCGCAGCCACCAGTGCCGGGCGGCGTAGAGGCCGGCGACCGCCACGATCCCGGCGATGATCACGCCGGTGATGGTCCAGACCGACATCGGCAACCAGCGGGTGACCATGCCGCTGATCGCCTGGTTGCCGACGTACATCGCCCCGGAGGTTTCGGCCGGCAGGTCGTTGCGCCAAAAGCGCATGCTCTGGCCGGGTTGCAGGGCGAAGCCGATGCCGGTGCAGAACAGGAATCCGGCGAAGGCCCACCAGGCCACGGCCATCCGGCGGCTGAAGAAGGCCAGCACCGCCAGATAGGCGGGGGTCAGTTTGATCGCGGTGGCCAGGCCGATCAGCAGGCCGCGAGGCCGCAGCCAGCGCGGTACCGAGCCGGGTGGGTCGGGCAGCAGCGCGAACACCACGAAGGCCATCAGGAAGGTGTTCACCTGGCCGTAGCCCAGGGTGGTGCGGATCGGTTCGACCGCCACCACGATCAGCAGCCCGACCAGGGCCAGCCGCCAACCGCGTGGCACGCCGACCCGGCGCAGCACCGATTGTTGGGCGACGACCAGCCCGAAGGTCCACAGCACCTGCCACATCGCATACGGCCCGAAGGCCACCGGGAGCATCAGCAGCAGGGCGATCGGTGGGTAGATGTAGTACAGGCCCCAGAAGGGGGTGCGGGTGGCGTAGAAGTCCTTGCCGGCCAACAGGTCTTGGGCGGCCAGCCGGTAGACCTCCAGGTCGGTGGTGGCCGGGTTCCACGGGTCGGTGGTGCCGCCGGAGATGATCCAGGGCAGCAACAGGCAGGCCAGGATCGTGGCCGGCAGTACTTCGAGGGTCCACAGGCCCAGGCGCACCGGCAGGCTGCGGGTACCGGACTGTGCGTTCGAGCCGGGGCTCGGGCCGGACTCCTCGGTCATCTGGTCACTCATGCGGAGCGAACCGGGTGGCCGGCGGCCCGCAACCCGTCCTTGACCTGCTCGATGCTCAGGGTGCCGTAGTGGAACACGCTGGCGGCCAGTACCGCGTCGGCACCGGCTTCGACGGCCTCGACGAAGTGCTGGACGGTACCGGCCCCACCGGAGGCGATCAGCGGCACATTGACCGCGGCCCGGACGTCACGGAGCATCTCCAGGTCGAAACCGTTGGTGGTGCCGTCGGCGTCCATCGAGTTCAACAGAATCTCCCCGACCCCGAGTTCGGCCGCCCGGCGGGCCCATTCGACCGCGTCCACCCCGGCCGAGGTGGTGCCACCGTGGGTGGTGACGCCATACCCCGAGGGCATCGATTCCTCGCGGCGGGCGTCCACCGACAGCACCAGTACCTGGCTGCCGAAGCGTTGGGTGATCTCGCTGATCAGTTCCGGACGGCGCAGCGCCGCGGTGTTCACCCCGACCTTGTCGGCGCCGCAGCGCAACAGCGCGTCCACGTCCTCGACGCTGCTCACTCCCCCGCCCACGGTCAACGGAATGAAGACCGTCTCGGCGGTGCGGCTGACCATGTCGCGGGTCGTGGCCCGGCCGTCCTTGGAGGCCGAGATGTCCAGGAAGGTGAGTTCGTCGGCCCCCGCGGCACCGTAGGCCGCAGCCAGTTCGACCGGATCACCGGCGTCGCGCAGGTTGGTGAAGTTGACTCCCTTGACCACGCGTCCGTCGTGGACGTCGAGGCAGGGAATCACCCGGACAGCAAGAGTCATGGGCATCACTGTAGTCGGCACCGGGCATCGGACGGGCCACGATCACCCGGCGGTGCCCGTTGGTCCGGCAGCGCCGGCGCGGCCGGGCAACGCCCGGGAGAACAGCACCGCCAGCACCCCGGCCAGCACGATCACCAGCAGACCGGCCCGCAGGCTCCACAGGTCGGCGACCATCCCGATCACCGGTGGGGCAACCATCGAGGCGAAACGCAGCAACCAACTGACCATGGTCAGGCCCCGACCGGGAGGCAGTCCGGGGATCAGGTCGGCCTCCCGGTAGGCCGCCGGCACCAGGGAGGCAACTCCGAAGCCGGCCAGCCCGAACCCGATGATGCTCGCCGGAACCGTGGCCACCCCCAGCACCAACACACCGCCGGCCAGCACCAGCGCGCCCCCGGCCCGGGCCACGGCGCGGTCACCGAAACGGTCCACCGCCCGGTCGGCCACCAAGCGGCCGACGAACTGCATCCCGGCCCCGGCCACGAAGCCCATCCCGGCCAGACCCGGAGCCGCACCGAGCCAGTCGGCCAGCCAGATCGTGCTCCAGGCCGCCGAGACGTCCTCGATCAACAGCGAGGCACCGGCCACCAGCCCGAGGGCCACCACCAACCGCATCGTGCCGCCCCTACCCGGCCGCTCGCGTCCGCCGGCACCGGCCTCCTCGGGCTTGGTGTCGGCCCCGGCGAGCATGAACCGCAGCGCCCAGAACATCGCCACCGCGACGAGCACGGTCGCCGCCACCAGATGCACCGGCAGCGGAATCGCGAACCCGGCCGCGGCCGCACCGAACAGCCCACCGGTCACCGCCCCGGCACTCCAGGAAGCGTGCAGGGAGTTCAGGATCGCCCGGCCCATCGCCCGTTCCACCCGCAGCCCGTGGGCGTTCTGGGCGACATCGGCGATCGCATCGCAGGCCCCGACCAGAAACAACATCGCGGCCAACAACACGCCGTGGCCGGCGATCCCGGCACCCAACACGGCGGCACTGAGCAGCACCATCCCGATGGTGGCCACCCGGGCGGAGGTGAAGCGGGCCACCAGATGCCCCGCGGCCAGTCCGGCGACGATCGACCCGATCGGCAGAAAAGCGATCGCGGTACCGAAGCCGGTGTTGGTCAGTTCCAGGGCGGCCTTGATCTCGGGGTAGCGCGGCACCAGGTTCGCGATCGCGAAACCATTGGTGAAGAAGGTGGCGGCCACCGCCCACCGGGCGCGTCGAAGCTGCGACAAACTCGTCCTCGCTTGGGAGACATTCTCGTGCGGCTCGACCTTAGCCGCGCTGTGTTCTCGGTCGCTCGGTCATGGCCGAGCTGTGGATTTGGGCGCTCGACCGTGGCCGAGCTGTGTATTCAGGCGCCGGGGTCCTGTTCCAGGTCGACGATGCCGCGTCGCATCGCATGTACCGCTTCGCGGGCGGTGCGGCGCAGGTCGCCGGGGCCGGCGGCATCGGCGACCTGGTCGGCGAAGTCGATCACCTGCCGCACCCACCGGACGAAGTCGCCGGCGGTCATCTTCGATTCCACCAGCACCTGGGCCAGGGATTCACCGGCGGCCCAGGCGAACACCGTGGCGGCGAAGCCGATGTCGAGATCTCGGCCGCGTTCGATCCGGGCATCACGTTCCAGCAGGTCGATCCGGTGCCGGATCCGGCGCAGATCGTCGACCACCCGGTTGGTTTCCCGGTCGGGCATGCGGGCATAGCGGTCACCGTCGTCGCGGCGGGATTCGAAGATCAGCGTCGACAACACCGCAGCCAGTTGCGGGTGGCTCAGGCCGTCGAAGATCCCGTCCCGGATCGCCTCGGCGGCGACCAGGTCGAGTTCGGCATAGATCCGCGACAGCAGCCGGCCGGCATCGGTGACCACGAGTTCCTGCTCGGTCTCGCCCTCGGCCAGGTAGCCGAGCGATTGCAGCACCAGGCAGATCCGATCGAACTGAGCCGCGATCGTGCTGGTGCGCCGTTTCACCTTCTGTTCGATGGCGGCGTTCTCCGACTCCAGGCGCAGCACCTTCTCGGCCCGGCGGGCATGGGCCTCCCGGTCGGGGCAGGTGTGGCACGGGTGGCTGGCCAGTTCGGCGCGCAGTTCGGCAATCCGCTGCCGGGTCTCCTCGTCCATCTCACCGGCCCGACGACGAATCGGCTTGGCGGTGTCCAGATCCTTGAGCTTGGCGTCGAAGGCCGCGGCCATCGCCCGGCGACTGGTGCGCTCGCGGGGGTTGAACCGCTTCGGCACCTTCATCCGGCCCAGGATCACCGGCGCGGTCGGGAAGTCGGCCGGGGACAGCCGGCGGATGTGATGGGCGGCGGTGAGCACCTGGGGTCGGGGGCCCTCGCGGTTGTCGGCGGAGGTGTCGACCACCAGCGCCCAGCCGGCGTGTTTGCCCGACGGCACCCCGATGATGTCGCCGACCTGCAGGCCGGCGAGGGTGTCCAGGGCCACCGCGCGGGAGTCACTGCGGCGGGCCCGGGCCGCCTCGGTCTCGGCCTCGGAGATCGCTTCGCGCAACCGGGCGTAGCTCATGAAGTCGCCACGGTCGCATTCCAGGGCGGCCAGATGATCGCCGATCGCCTGCTGATTGCGGGCCACCTGCCGGGCCAGGCCGACCACCGAACCGTCGGTCTGGAACTGGGCGAAGGACTGTTCCAACAGGGTGCGGGCCTGGTCGCGGCCCACCCGGCCGACCATGTTGACCGCCATGTTGTAGGTCGGTGCGAAGGACGAGCGCAGCGGGTAGGTACGCCGGGAAGCCAGTCCGGCCACCGCCCGCGGGTCGAGGCCCGGCTGCCACAGCACCACCGCGTGCCCCTCGACGTCGATCCCGCGCCGACCGGCGCGTCCGGTGAGTTGGGTGTATTCACCGGGGGTGATGTCGGCGTGGGTTTCGCCGTTGAACTTGACCAGCTTCTCCAACACCACGCTGCGGGCCGGCATGTTGATGCCCAGGGCGAGGGTTTCGGTGGCGAAGACCACCTTGATCAGGCCGGAGACGAAGCATTCCTCGACCAATTCCTTGAAGGCGGGCAGCAGCCCGGCGTGGTGCGAGGCGACCCCACGCAGCAGGGCGTCCAGGAAGTCGTCCCAGCGCAGGGCGCGCAGGTCGGCCTCCGACAGCCCGGTGATGTGCTTGTCGACGATCTGCAGGATCGCCAGTTCTTCCTCGGCGGTGGTCAACCGCACCCGGGCGGTCTGCAACTGCCGTACCGCGGCGTCACAGCCGGCGCGGGAGAAGATGAACACGATGGCCGGCAGCAGGTTGGCCCGGTCCAGGGCCTCGACCATTTCCGGACGGGTCGGCACGGTGCGGCGGCGCTGTTGGCTGCGGTCCTGGTGCCGGCCGTGGGCGGCTCCCCCGTAGGCGCCCGACCCATAGCCGGATTTCTTGCCCCGACCTTTGCGGCCCCTGGGCCGGCGGGAATCGTCGCGGACGGTGCGGGATTCGGTTTTGGCGACGTTGACCAGTTGCGGGTTCACCGACCAGCGGGTGGGGGCCGAGGCATCGTCGTCCACCACCGCGGTCGGGGCGATCTCGGCGAACAGGTCGTACAGTTTGCGGCCCACCATCACGTGCTGGTACAGCGGGACGGGCCGCTTCTCCGAAACCACGATCTGCATATCGCCGCGTACCTCGCCGAGCCATTCCCCGAACTCCTCGGCATTGCTGACCGTGGCCGACAGGCAGATCATCTGCACCGACTCGGGCAGTCCGATGATCACTTCCTCCCAGACCGCGCCGCGGAACCGGTCGGCGAGGTAGTGCACCTCGTCCATCACCACGAAGCCCAGGTTGTTCAGGGTCGGTGAGGAGGCGTAGATCATATTGCGCAGCACCTCGGTGGTCATCACCACCACCGAGGCCTCGGAGTTGATCGAGGTGTCGCCGGTGAGCAGGCCGACGTGTTCGGCGCCGTGACGCTCGACCAGGTCGTGGTACTTCTGGTTCGACAGGGCCTTGATCGGGGTGGTGTAGAAGGCCTTGCGTCCCCGGCTCAGGGCCAGGTGCACCGCGAACTCCCCCACGATCGTTTTGCCGGCACCGGTTGGGGCGGCCACCAGCACCCCGGAGCCGTCCTCGACGTACTGGCAGGCTTCGACCTGGTACTCGTCGAACTCGAACGAGTAGCCGTGCCCGAAATCGGTCAGTTCGGGGTAGCGGTTGCGCCGGCGGGCAGCCGCCATCGCTTCGGCAGGTGTCAGATCATCCATCAGTTCGGGGCAAAAATCGTCAGGGCGTCGGGGGTGTTGGTCAGGGTGACCGGGACGGGGCCGAGTTCTTCGCCGTCGCCCATCGCGATCAGATCGTCGCCGTCGATCACGATCTCGCGGGCGCGCAACTGTTCCACGGCGGGGTCGGAGACGAACTTGCCGCTGAAGAGTTTCGCGAAGAGCCGGATCAGGGTCAGTCGGCTGACCGGGTGCACCAGGGTGATGTCGAGCCAGCCGTCGGCCGGGTTGGCCCGTGGGGCGATCATGATGCCGCCGCCGAAGTAGCGGGAGTTGGCCACCGAGATCACCATCGCGGGCAGGTGGGCGGTTTCTCCGTCGATGGTCACCCGGTAGCGCAGCGGTTCGAAGACCCGCAGTTCCCGGAAGACCGCCACCGCATAGCGGGCCGAGCCGCGCGGCCAGGAGGTTTGGTTGGCCCTTCGGTTCACCTTGGCGTCGTAGCCGGAGGCGACCACCGAGGCGACATAGCGTTCGCGGGTGCCGTCGACCAGGTGGCCGCTCACCTTGATCAGGTCGACCTTGCGGGTGTTGCCGCGCACGATCACGTCCAGGGCGGCCAGGGCGTCGTTGACCGGCAGGCCGAAGCCGCGGCAGATGTCGTTGCCGGTGCCGGCCGGAATCAGGCCGATCGGCACCCCGGTATTGGCGCAGGCCTGCACCCCGAGGTGCATCATCCCGTCGCCACCCATCACCAGTACCGCGTCGGCGCGTCGGTTCTCGGTGGCCGGACGGGCGGCCGCGGCGGCGGCGATGGTGAGCAGCCGGGCCTCGCGCACGCTGACCGCACGATGCACCCGCACGGTGGCGTCGGGGATCGCCTTCTCGATCGCGGCGGTCACCCGGGGCAGGAGCTTGTTGGCCTTACCCAGCCCGGCGTTGGGGTTGCACACCAGGGTGAGAACGGGTCCGTCAGACATCACTGGCCTCACTGCGTGCGCGTCGGTCATGGACATGGGCGATCATTTCGGCGATCAGGAACAGTAGCGCCATCGGCAGGGCCAAGGCCAACATCGACAGCGGGTCACCGCTGGGGGTGGCCACCGCGGCGAAGACGAAGCATCCGAAGACCACCAGGCTGCGCCACTTCGACAGGGCGGCGGCCGGGATGATGCCGACGAAGTTCAGCAGCACGACGAAGACCGGAATCACCATCGCGATGCCGAAGACCAGCATCAACCGCACCAGGAAGTCGAGGTAGAAGGGCAGGTCGACGATGCTGTTCACCCCGGCCGAGTCGGGGATGAACGACAGCATGAAGGTGATCGCGGTCGGCATCACCCAATAGCCGATGAAAACCCCGCCGATGAACAGCGGGGCGCAGATACCGACCACGGCCAGGGTCCACTTTTTCTCGTGTCGCAGCAGGCCGGGGGCGATGAAGGCCCAGATCTGGTAGATCCACCAGGGCGAGCTGGCAACCAGTCCGGCCACCAGACACAGCTTGATCGCCAACATCATCGGCGCCGGGATGCCGATGTTCACCAGCGAGGCGTCGAGTTCGGGATGGCTGGCGGCCAGGTTCTGCATCGCCTGGTTCACCGGACGCAGCAACAGCCGGTACAGCGGCTGGTAGAAGATCGCGGCCACCACGGTCATCACGCCGATGCCGATCAGCGACAACATCAGCCGCAACCGCAGCTCGCGGAAATGGTCGGCCAGCGACATGGTGCCCTCGGGCGAGCGCCGACCCGCCGTTCGCATCCGGGCCACGATGCTTAACCGTCGCGGTTGCGCCCGACGTCATCGCCGGCCCCATCGGCCGGACGGTCGGGCTCGATCTCGGTCTTGGGCTCGGTTGTGGGATCGGTGTCGGTCGAGGGATCGGAACCGATCCCCTTGGTTTCTTCCTTGAACTCCCGGATCGCCCGTCCGGCACCGCGTCCGAGACCGGCCAGCTTCGCGCCACCGAAAATCAACAGCGCCAGGGCCAACAGGATCAGCAACTCGGTGGTGCCGATGAACATGGGGACCATTACGTACCTACCTTCTCCCCCGCCGAGGATTCGGTGTCACCGATCTCCGGCATGGGTGCCAGTTGTTCCAACAGGGCACCCAACTCGTCCGCCCGAGTGCCGAGCATCTCGATTTCCGACCACAGGTCCGATGCCTTGTGGTACAGCCAGATGGCGTAGCTGATCGTCATGATCAGCCCGGCCACGGCAATACCTGCGAAGATCAGCACCCACATCACGGTTCGACCCTACCCGATCGGTCCGTGACCTCGTGGTGCATCGCCATCGCCAGACGGGCCCGCTCCCCGGCCTCGGCGATCCGATCCTCCCAGCCCCGGGCGTCCAGAACCCGGGCCGCGGGCCCCAGCCGCAGCAGCAACCGGACCAACCATTCGGGGTCGGTGATCAACATCGTGACGATCTGCTCGTTGCCCCGATGCTCCCTGCCCACCCGGGCGGATTCCTCGGCGGTGGCCGGTCGCACCGCCTCCACCGGGTAGTGCTCGGTGGCCCACAGGGCGTCAACGGCCAACCACAATTCCACCTGTTCGGCGTCCTCGGCGCGCGACAGCCAGTCGCCGCTCGGTGGGCTGCCGTGATCCTCGGCCCGGATCGAGGTGGACACCGCATCGACGATCCGGTCGAGTCGGAACGACCGCCAGTCCTGTCGATCGATGTCGAAGGCCTCCAGGTAGGCGAATCCGTTGCGCACCGCGATCGAATGCGGATCGACCATCCGCCGTTGTGGCTCGATCAGATGGTCGGGCTGGTAGTGCATATTCACCCGCCACCGCTCGGCCAGCGCATCGTCCAGGTTCGCCCGGACCCGATCGGCGGCCGATCGCACATCGATCACCACCTGGTCGGCCAACTCGCTGCGCGGGCCCAGCGCCGCCCGCACCTTGTTCAGCGCCCCATCGATCACCGCCACCTCATCGGGGCCGGCCACCGGCCGCAGCGATTGCAATCCGACCACCAGGGTCAGCGCCTCGGTGGGTGACAACACCAGCGGGGTGCTCAGGAAATCGGCATTGCTGATGTGGATCACGCCCTCGTGCTCCACCTGGTCCATGTTGATGTCGATCAGGTCGTCGGGCATGTTCGAGACCCCACAGAACCACAGCACCTGCAGGTCGCGCAGCAGTTGTTGTCGGGTGATTCCGAACTCGCGAGCCACATCGCTCACCCGCGCCCCGGGATGGCGCAACAGATAGGGCACCAGGGCCAACAGGCGGGGTACTTGCTGCAGGCTGCTCATCGGGCCACCCCCGCGAGTCGTTCCAGTACCCGCTCGCGCAGGTCGGCGGGATCGAGCACCACCACATTGCCGGCGGCCGCGGCCAGTTCCCCGATCAGGCCGGGTTCGTAGGAGTAGGGCACCTCCACCAGTGTCCAGTCCGGTGGCACCCCCTCGGGACGCGGATGGTCGGTGGGCCGGCCGCGACGGTGCAGGCTCGCCTCGGTGTCGGGTCGCAGCGCCACCACGGCGGTACGGGTCGGTTGTCGGGCCAACTCGGCCCAGATCGCGGTCAGGTCGAGGTCGTCGGGCAGGGTGAAGCGCCGTACCGGACGTTTGATCTTCGGGGTGCCCAGCACCCGGTCGAGTTTGAAGGTGCGGCGCTCATCGCGATCCAGATCACGGCCGATGATGTACCAGGAGCCCTTGACCTGGTTCAGGCCCCAGGGTTCCAGGGTGCGCTCGGCCACCTCGCCCCTGGAGTTTCGGTAGTCGAAACGCACCTGGGTGCGGTTGTTCAGCGCGTCGACGAACGGGTTGAAGACGTCCTCCGGCACGGTGACCATCGGATCCAGGTGCAGCTCGGCCGAACCCGTTTCGGCGTCCAACGACAGTTTGCGCACCGCGGTGGCGGTGGAACCGGCCAGGGTGTTCTGGTCCCAGGCCCGGGAGGCCAGGGCCACGACGGCGGCTTCCTCCGCGGTCAGCGCCACCGGGGGCAGTTCGAATTCCGAGCGCAGAATGCGGTAGCCGATCTCGTCGCCGGCCCATTCGGCGTTCTGGCCGGTGCTGATCTCCATCCCGTAGCGCCGCACGTCGTCCTTGTCGCGTTCGAAGGTGCGTTCGAAGGCACCGTCGCTCAACCCGGCATAGCCCTCGACCCGTTCCCGGATCTGGTGCTTGGTCAGAAATCCGCGTGCCTCCAGCAGCACGATCGTCAGGTTCATCTGTCGTTCGGTTTTGCGTGCCGCCATGCCACCTCCCGATCCTTCCCGCAGAGGTTACCGCTCCACCTCACATCGGGAACCACGATCCCGCCGTGGACGATTACGATCGGGCTTCGAGATGACCTCACCGACCAACAGCACCACCGCCGGGGCCGGACGCTATGCGCCGAGCCCGACCTCACCGCTGCATCTGGGCAATCTGCGCACCGCCCTGGTGGCATGGTTGCTGGCCCGCAGCACCGGACGGGCCTTCCGCCTGCGGATCGAGGACCTGGATCAACAGCGGGTGGCCGGGGCGCCCGCGGTGGCCGCCCAACAGGTCGAGGATCTGGCCGCCATCGGCCTGGACTTCGACCCGCCGACGGTGGTGCAGACCGAACGGTTGGCGGTCTACGAGCAGGCCCTGGAACGGCTGGATGTCTTCGAGTGTTTCTGCACCCGCAAGGACATCGCCCTGGCCAGCACCGCCCCCCATGCGGCCGATGGTTTGCGCCCCTACCCCGGCACCTGCCGCAATCTGGACGAGGCCGAACGGCGGCGGCGTCGCAGGGAACGTCCCCCGGCGCTGCGGGTGCGGGCCGAGGGTGCCCGGTTCACGATCACCGATCGGTGGCACGGTCGGGTCGGTGCGGTGGTGGACGATTTCGTGGTGCGGCGCAGTGACGGCGCCTTCGGCTATCACCTGGCGGTGGTGGTGGACGACCTGGCGATGGGCATCGACCAGGTGTGTCGCGGCGACGACCTGTTGTCCTCGGCACCGCGGCATGGCTGGTTGGCCGACCGGTTGGGTGGCCCGGTGCCGGAGTTCGCCCACGTCCCGCTGGTGGTCAACGACGAGGGCAAGCGGCTGGCCAAGCGCGACGGCGCGATCACCCTGGCCGAGGTGGCCGAACGGGGTTGGACACCCGGACGGGTGCGGTCACTGCTGGCAGCTTCGCTCGGGCTGGCCGAACCCGGGCCGGACGGGCCGGATGGGGTGCATCCCGGCGAACAGGTCGGCACCGATGAGTTGTTGCGCCGGTTCGACCCGGCGGTGATGCCGGATCAGCCGTGGGTACTACCCCGGTTGGCCGTGATCGACCCTGCTTGAGAGTCTTCGGGGCACATCGGGGCAAAGTTGGAGCGGGCGCGAGGATTCGAACCCCGATCTCCACACCGGAAGTGCGGCGTCTGACCACCAGACCCCACCCGCAGAAACTCCTACTTTACTCGGCAGGAGTGCTCATCAAAATGTCGACCACGAACACCAGCGTGTCGCCACCCTCGACCTTCGGGTCGTCGTAGCCGGAGTCGCCGTAAGCCAGGTTGGGCGGAACCACGAGCAACACCCGGCTACCCACGGTCTGGCCCGGGAGGCCCTCGACCCAACCCTTGATCAGTCGCGACACCTCGCCCGAAGCCGGCTTGCGGCCGTACGACTGGTCGATCACCTCGCCGGTTTTCCAGGACACCATCTGGTAGTCGGCCACGATCGTGTCGGTGGGAGCCACCTCGGCACCCTTGCCCTTGATCAGCGGCTGCACGACCAGGTCGGTCGGCGGTTCGCTCTTGGGGATGGTCACCTTCGGGGCATTGAGTTCCCCGCTCACGGTGGGCAGTCCGGCCTTGGGTTGCACCTGGTCACCCTCGGGGCCGGCCAACTGGGTGCCGACGATGTCGACCACGAAGACCAGGGTGTCGCCCACCTGGATCGTCGGCGGGTTGCCACCCATCGAGTCGTACCCGTCCTTGCCGGTCATCGCGATCAGTACCCGGCTGCCGACCTGTTTACCGGCCAGCCCCTTGGCGAAGCCCGGGACGACCTGATCCAGCGGGAAAGGAGTGGGTTCCTCGCCGCGCGACCAGCTCGAGTCGAATTCCTCACCGCTGCGTCCGTTGACGCCGGTGTAGTGCACCAGCACCTGCCCGCCCTCGGGAACCTTGGAACCCTTGCCCTGGACGAGCACCTTCGCCTGGGTCTGGTCGACCTTCATCGGCGCCGGAACCGTGACCTGCACCTTCTGGTTCAACTCACCCGAGACCTTGATCGCGTCCAGGTTCTGCAGCGTGGTCGGTTCGGGCTGCGGCGTGGGTTCCGGCGTCGGAGTGGGCGTCGGCTGCTCCGTCGGGGCAGGGGTCCCGTCGGTGGGGCCGGCCACACTCGGTTCGGTCGTCTCCGAGGTCTCGGGATCGTCGCCGGAGCAAGCTGCCAGGGTCGCGGTGAGCGTGAGGGCCACCAGGGCCGCGCCCACGCGTCGGGAGATGTACTGCACGCGCGTAGCCTACCCGACCTGCCCGGAGGCACCGATTCCTTCGATCAGTCGATCGACCCGCTCGTCGGTCGCGGCGAAGGGGTCCTTGCACATCACGGTACGGGCGCCGGCTCCTTCGGTGACGCGCAGATTCGTCCAGTCGACGGCGTAGGCCACCCCGGCCTCCCGGGCCGCCGCGATGAACCGTCCACGCAGCGCGGCCCGGGTGGTCTGCGGGGCCAGGGTCCTCGCCTCGGTGACCTCCTCGGGGGTGGTCCAGCGGGCGGCCGCCCCGGCGGTCTCCAGCAGCCGATGCAGCCCCCGGTCGGGGGCGATGTCGTGGTAGGCCAGCGAGATCTGGGCCAGGCGCGGATCATCCAGGGCGAGTCCGTCCCGGTCGGCATAGCGCTGCAGCAGCCGTTGCTTGATCACCCAGTCGAGTTCGGTGTCGACCAGGGAGAGGTTGTCGGATTCGATCGCGGTCAGGCCACGTTGCCACAACTCCATTACCCGGCCCAGCCAGGGGTCGGTCGGGTGTGGATCCTCCTCGGCGATCTGTTGGGCCGCGGTGAGGTATTCGGCCTGCAGTTCCAGGGCGGTGATCGTGCGGCCACTGGCCAGGCGCACCGGGGTGCGTCCGGTCGGGTCGGCGCTGATCCGGCGCATCGCCCGCACCGGGTGTTCCAGGCGCAGGTCGCGCATCGCCCGGCCGGATTCGATCACCCGCAGCACGTACTCGCAGGAGCCGAGCTTCAGGGCGGTGGTGGGTTCGGCCATCGTGGAGTCCCCGACGATGACGTGCAGCCGGCGGTACCGTTCCGGGTCGGCGTGGGGTTCATCGCGGGTGTTGATCATCGGACGCGACCGGGTGGTGGCCGAGGACACCGCCTCCCACATGTGATCGGCGCGCTGGCTGAGCTGATAAACGCTGCGGCCGCGGTCATCGGGGGCCAGCAGCCCGGCCCCGCACAGCAGGGTGCGCGAGACCAGGAAGGGCACCAGCAGGTCGGCGTAGCGGGAGAAGTCGCCGGTGCGCCGCACCAGGTAGTTCTCGTGGCAGCCGTAGGAGTGTCCGTAGGAATCCACGTTGTTCTTGAACAGGTGGATCCGGCTGGTGATCTGTTCGGCGGCCAACTGTTGTTCCGCCCCGAGGGCCAGGTCGTGCAGGATCAGTTCCCCGGCCCGGTCATGGACCACCACCTGGGGCACCGAATCGCATTCGCCGGTGGCGTATTCGGGGTGCGAGCCGACGTCCAGGTAGACCCGGGAGCCGTTCTCCAGGAAGACATTGCTGGTGCGTCCCCAGGCCACGACGCTGCGGAAGAGGTAGCGGGCGATCTGTTCGGGGCTGAGTTTGTTGTCCAATCCGAGCACGCCGAACTCGGTCTCCAGACCGTAGATCCGACGCCCCAGGAACCCCATCACAGCCCGATGAGGTCCAGTACCGCGCCCAGTTCCTCCCGGGTCAGGTCGCGGGATTCGCCGCTGGGCAGTCGGCCCAGGCGAACCGGGCCGATCCGGGTGCGGGCCAGTTCGCGCACCGGGTGGGCGATCGCATCGAACATCCGTCGCACGATCCGGTTGCGGCCCTCGTGCAGCACCACCTCGACCATTGACCGGTCGCCGTGGGCGTTCTTGAGGGTGACCCGGTCGGGACGCACCGGGCCGTCCTCGAGGGTGACGCCTTTCTGCAGTCGGCGGATCTCCGAGGGGCTGACCCGGCCCTCGACCACCGCCAGGTAGGTCTTCGGTACCTCGTAGGACGGGTGGGCGAGCCGGTGGGCGAACTCCCCGTGGTTGGTGAGAATGATCAGGCCCTCGGTGTCGGTGTCCAGGCGTCCGACGTGGAAGAGGCGTTCCCGGCGGTCCTCCAGGTAGTCGGCCAGGGTCGGACGCCCCTCGGGGTCGGACAGGGTGGACACCACCCCACGGGGCTTGTTGAGCACCAGGTAGGCATGCCGGCGCGGCGGCGGGATGCGGGAACCGTCGACCCGGATCTCGTCGGTGTCGGGGTCGACCCGCAGGCCCTGTTCCAGCACCAGGCGGCCGTTCACCTCAACCCGGCCCTCGGCGATCATCTCCTCGGCGGCGCGGCGGGAGGCGATTCCGGCGGCGGCGAGCACTTTCTGCAGCCGCACTCCTTCGGCCTGCTCCATCACATCTCCTGTCGTGATTCCGGCTCGGCGGCCGGCGAGAGTTCGGGCTGCGGCGACCCGTCGGTTGCCGGGGCTTCGCCGCCGTCGGTGTCCAGGTCGGCCAGTTGGCTCAGTTCGGCCTCGAGGTCGGCCACCTCGGGCAGGTGCGGGGCCAGCGGGGGTAGTTCGTCCAGCGAGCCGAGACCCATCCGCTCCAGGAACAGGGGGGTGGTGACCAGTTGGCCGGCACCGGTGTCCTCGTCGCGGCCCGAATCGTCGACCAGGCCGCGGCTGATCAGGGTGCGCACCACCCCGTCCACGTTCACCCCGCGCACCGCGGCGATGCGGCTGCGTGAGACCGGCTGCAGGTAGGCGATCACCGACAGGGTTTCCAGGGCGGGCTTGGACAGCTTGGCGTGTTGGCCCTCCAGCAGGTGCCGGCCGATCGCCTCGGCATATTCGGGACGGGTCCAGTAGCGCCACCCCCCGCCCACATTGCGCAGTGCGAAACCCCGGCCGGTGCTGTCGTAGAACTCCTGCAGTTCGGCCAGTACGGTGCGCACCTCGTCCACCGGGCGCTCGCAGGCTTCGGCGAGCTCGAGCTCCGAGACCGGCTCGGTGGCCATCAACAGCAACGCTTCGATCAGCGGTGCCACCTCGTCACTCATCTGCGGTCCCGTTCTCCTCACGCACGTATTCGTCGTTGATCTCGACCTCACCAGCTTCCGTGCCGGTCCAGCGAATGGTCAACTCTGCCAGTGGGCTGACCTGTTCGAAGGCAACCGCGCCCTCGCGGAACAACTCCAGCAGGGCCAGGAAGCGGGCCACCACGACCGGCACGTCGACATCGGACCCCAGGGAGCGGAAGGACAGGCTGCGCACCACGCGCAACCGGTTGACGATCACCTGGGCCTCGTCGCGCACGCTCACCGCGGGGGCGTGCAGGTGTTCCAGCGACACCACCGGCAGGGCCTTGGGGGTCATCGCCGCAGCAGCCAGTTGGGCCAGCTCCTCGGGTTCGAGGTCGAGCTCGACTTCGGGCAGCAGCGCGGCGAAGTGCGGTTCCAGCCCGCCGGGGCGCGGGTGCCAGGACTGCTGGGTGTCCAGCACATCGGCGATCCAGGCCGCCACCTGTTGGAAGGCGCGGTACTGCAGCAGACGGGCGAACAGCAGGTCGCGGGCCTCCAGCAGGGCGAGGTCCTCGTCGTCCTCGACCTCACCGGCCGGCAGCAGTCGGGCGGCCTTGAGGTCGAGCAGGGTGGCTGCCACCAGCAGGAACTGGCTGGTCTGTTCCAGGGGCCACACCTTGCCGCCGGCTCGGGCATAGGCGATGAACTCGTCGGTCACCTGCGAGAGGGCGACCTCGGTGACATCGAGTCGGCGCCGCGAGATCAGCTGCAGCAGTAGATCGAAGGGGCCCTCGAAATTGTCCAGGCGTACAACGAACGCCGGGGCGCTCACCGTTGCAGCCGTTGGACGATCTCGGAGTCGTCGGCTCGCTCGTCGAGGTCCTCCAGAGCCATGGCCACGGCTTCGCGTACGATCCGGCCACGGTCCACTGCCAAGCCGTGTCCGCGCAGGGTGAGCCGCGCGGTCTCCAGGGCGAGCAGCTCGTCCTTACTGATGTAAACCGTGATCTTCTCGTCATGCCTCACCCGGCCGCTTCCGCGGCGAACCCGGCGCTCGGCCGCGGTCTCGGGCGGGGCGCCCGATTCGGTGGCTGTTTCGTCGGTGGCATGCAGCAATTTGTTCTCTCCCGGCAGCGCTACTCGTCTTGGCATCGGGACAACACCTCTCTGGCAAGTACGCGATATGCCCCGGCACCCGGCGAGGCGGAGGCATAGGTGGTGATCGGTTCGCCCGCCACCGTGGTCTCGGGGAATTTCACGGTTCGGCGGATCACGGTGTGGAAGACCTTGTCGCCGAAAGCTTCGACGACCCGCTCCATCACCTCACGACCGTGCAGGGTGCGGCCGTCGAACATGGTGCCAACCACGCCGAGAATCTTCAGTTCGGGGTTGATCCGGCGTTGCACCATGTCGATCGTGCGCTGCAGCAGCGCCACCCCGCGCAACGCGAAGTATTCGCATTCGAGCGGGATCAGTACCCGGTCGGCTGCGGTCATCGCGTTGATCGTGAGCAGCCCCAAGGACGGGGCACAGTCGATCAGGATGAAGTGGTAGCGATTCCGCAAGGGAGTCAGCACCCGGCTGAGTGCTTGTTCGCGAGCCACTTCCGATACCAATTGCAGTTCGGCCGCGGACAGGTCGATGTTCGAACCGATCAGGTCCATCCCGTCGACCCCGGTGGGCAAGATGACCTCGTCCACCGACGCGTCGTCCATCAACGCGTTGTAGATGCTGAGTTCCATCGAGTGCGGATCCACACCCAGGCCCACCGACAGCGAGCCCTGCGGGTCGAAATCGACCAGCAGGACGCGGTAGCCGGCTTCGGCCAGGGATGCGCCCAGATTGATGGTGGTGGTCGTCTTACCGACCCCACCCTTCTGGTTGCACATGGCGATGATCTGCGCCCGTGACGGCGGTGCCGATGGAGGGTGCATTTCGGGAATGGTCGGCCAGGGTCGACCGGTGGGACCCAACTCGGGGCCTTCAGCGGTCGGTTCCTCGAACAGGGCGGGCCCCGAGTTCGTGGTGTTGGTCACCTGGTCACTCCCTTCATCGCCTCGCGGCGAACATATCGACACACCCTAGCGGGTGAGGTGCGTCTCCGACACAAACGGTAAACGAAATATCGATAAGAGGTTATTAAGTGTCACGTCGTGCCCTCGGATGGGCCGTCGCGTACACCTCACGCAAATGATCGATGGTGACCAGCGTATAGATCTGGGTGGTCGTTACCGAAGCGTGACCCAGGAGTTCCTGGACCACGCGCACATCGGCACCGCCGTCGATCAGGTGGGTGGCATAGGAGTGGCGCAGGGTGTGCGGCGACACCCGGTCGTCCATCCCGGCGGCTTTGGCGGCCCGCTGCAGCACCGCCCAGGCGCTTTGTCGGCTCAGCCGCCCGCCCCGGGCATTCAGCAGCAGTGCCGGGTCGAACCTCGCCGCGCGTTCGGCCAAGCCCGGACGTCCGCGCACCAGCCAGGCGTCCACCGCCTCGCGGGCGTAGCGGCCCAGTGGAACGACCCGTTCCTTGTCGCCCTTACCGCGCAGGCGCAGGCCGACCTCCGGGCTGGGGTCGGTCAGCACCCGGGTGAGGTCGTCGACATCGAGGTCGACGATCTCGCTGATCCGGGCCCCGGTGCCGTAGAGCAGTTCGAGCAGGGCGGCGTCACGCAAGCCGGTGATGGTGCTGGTGTCGGGGGTGGCCAGCAGCTCACCGACCTCGGCGATGCTCAGTGCCTTGGGCAGTCGTTGGCGCTGTTGCGGGGGGCGGACGTCGGCGGCCGGGTCGGCCGGACAGGTGCCCTCCTCGAGGGCGAAGCGGTGCAGGCCGCGGACGGCCACCACCGCCCGGGCGATACTGCTGTCGGCCAGGCCGAGGTCGGCGGCGTAGCCGGCGAAACCGGCGACATGCTCGGCGGTGATCGCAGCCGGTTCGGTGATGCCCTGCCGGGTCAGGTGGTCCAGGTAGCGGGTGAGGTCACGCCGGTAGGCCTCGGTGGTGTTGCCACTGAGTCCGCGTTCGACGGCCAGATGATCCAGGAAGGTCTGCACCCATCCGGTCAGCCGGGCCGAGGGCTCGCCGGGGTTCAACCGGCCGCGTCCACCTTGCGCTTCTGGCCACGGGCCGGCCAGGGGGCCTCGGGGGCGCGCAGGGAGTCCTCCCCCGCCCCGGCCCGGACGGTGGCCAGGGCCAGGATTCCGGACACCAACAACGGGGATTGCAGCCGGCCACCGAGCACCCCGGCCACCACCTCGTCGAACGGTGCCCGTACCACGTCCATGTGGGCCTCTTCGTGTTCCACCACGAATCCTTCGGGACGCGGGGCGTCGCTGAGGTCGCGGGCCAGGAACACCCGTGCCGATTCCTGTACCCCACCGGGGGTGGTGAACAGGTCGACCAGTACCCGCCAGTCGGCGGCGGCCATCTGGGCCTCCTCGGCCAGTTCCCGTTGGGCGGCGGCCAGAGGTTGTTCGTCATCGATGTCGAGCAGGCCGGCGGGAGGTTCGATCAGCCGATAGCCGGCCGGGTGCCGGTATTGGCGCACCAGGATCACGTGATCGTCGGCATCGACCGCGATGATGCCCACCGCGCCGGGGTGTTGCACGAACTCGCGCACCAGTTCTTCGCCGTCGGGGGTGCGGATGGTGTCGGATTGCATCGAGAACACGCGGTTGCGCATGATCTCGGTGCGCGACACGAGCTCCCACTGTTCGGGGCTGTCGATCAGTTCGTCACCGCTCAGCCGCGGAACCTCACGCATCATCGTCCTCGGTGAGGTCGGCCATCTCCAGGCCCGGCAGCCGCCGGCCCTTCTGCCGCACCAGGGCTGCCTCGATCAGGCCGCGGAAGAGCGGATGGGGCCGGGTGGGCCGGGACTTGTACTCGGGGTGGGCCTGGGTGGCGATGAAGAAGGGGTGGGTTTCGCGGGGAAGTTCGACGAACTCCACCAACGACCCGTCCGGGGAGGTGCCCGAGATCACCAGGCCGGCCTCGATGAGCCGGTCACGGTAGGCGTTGTTCACCTCGTAGCGGTGCCGGTGCCGTTCGGTGACCTGATTCTGACCGTACAACCAGGCCACCTGGGAGTCACGATCGAGCACCGCCGGGTAGGAGCCGAGGCGCATCGAACCGCCCAGGTCGCCCTGGCCCTCGACGATGTCGACCTGTTCGGCCATCGTGGCCACCACCGGGTCGGCGGCATCGGGGTCGAACTCACTGGAGTTGGCCTCCGGCAGCCCGGCCAGATTGCGGGCGACCTCGATCACCATCATCTGCAGGCCCAGGCACAGGCCGAGCAGCGGCACCTTGTTCTCGCGGGCATAGCGCAGGGCCCCGATCTTGCCCTCGACACCCCGGATGCCGAAGCCACCCGGAATGCAGATCCCGTCCACATCGCCGAGCAGCCGGGCCGCACCTTCGGGGGTGTCGCAGTCATCGGACTGCACCCAGCGCACGTTGACCTTCGTCCAGTTCGCGAAACCACCGGCGCGCAATGCCTCGCCCACCGAGAGGTAGGCATCGGGCAGGTCGATGTATTTGCCGACCAGGGCGATGGTGACCTCGTCCTTGGGGTGGTACACCCGCTCCAGCAGGTCGTGCCAGGACTTCCAGTCGACATCACGGAAGGGCAGGTTGAGCCGGCGGATGACGTAGACGTCGAGGCCTTCGGCGTACAGCACCTTGGGAATGTGGTAGATGCTCGGGGCGTCCGCGCAACCCACCACGGCCTCTTCGTCGACGTCGCAGGCGTTGGCGATCTTGCGCTTGACCGACTCGGGGATCTCGCGGTCCGACCGGCAGACCAGGGCGTCGGGCTGGATACCGACCTGGCGCAGGGCGGCCACCGAGTGCTGGGTCGGCTTGGTCTTCATCTCACCGCTGGGCCCGATGTAGGGCACCAGGGAGACGTGCAGGAAGAAGCACCGGTCGCGGCCGATGTCGCGGCGGACCTGACGCGCGGCCTCCAGGAAGGGCAGCGATTCGATGTCACCGACGGTGCCGCCGATCTCGTGGATCACCACGTCGATGTCGTCGCTGACCATGGACATCATTTCGTCCTTGATCTGGTTGGTGATGTGCGGAATCACCTGCACCGTGTCGCCCAAGTAGTCGCCGCGGCGTTCCTTGGCGATCACGGCCGAGTAGACCTTGCCGGTGGTCACGTTGGCCGCCGCATTCAGGTCGACATCGAGGAAGCGCTCGTAGTGGCCGATGTCCAGGTCGGTTTCGGCGCCGTCCTCGGTGACGAACACCTCGCCGTGTTGGAACGGGTTCATCGTGCCGGGGTCGACGTTGAGGTACGGGTCAAGCTTCTGCATCGTGACCCGCAGTCCGCGGGCCACCAGCAGGCTGCCCAGGCTGGAGGCGGTCAGTCCCTTACCGAGGGAGGAAACCACGCCTCCGGTAACGAAGATGTGCTTGGTTTTCGGTGCAGTCCCCACGGATCTCCAACCTAGCGTCTGGGGCCAGGTTCTGTCGCATCCCGGCCGGGGGTTTCGAGTTCGGGTTTCTCGTCGGTTCGCTCGCTCGAGGCGCGCTGGTCGATCACCCGGCGGTAAACGCCGAGCAGTTGGTCGGCCACATCGTCCTCGGTGGGCCAGGTGGCGGCTTGGGCGCGTCCGGCGGCGGCGAGTTCGGCGCCGCGTTCGGGGTCGTCCAGCAGCCCGGCGAGAGCGAAGGCAGCCGAGGCCGGGGCGTCGGGGTCGATCAGCACCGCCCCGTCACCGACCAGGTCGGGGATGCCGCCGACCCGGGTGGCGACCAGCGGCACCCCGGCCTGGAGCGCCATCTGGGCCAGGATCGGACGGGCCTCCCAGCGGGAGGTGATCAGCACCACGTCGGCGGCGGCCAGCAGATCGGCGACCTTGCCGCGGGTGCCGGGCAGGGCGACCGGCAGGGCCGGTTCGACGATCCGGCGCAGCAGCCGGGTGCGTTCGGGCCCACCGCCGAGGATCACGAACCGCAGGTCGCGCCGGTCGGCCAGTTCGGTGGCCATGTCGACCACCAGGTCGAAGTTCTTGCCCCGGGTGAGCCGGCCCACCGAGACGATGAGTTTCTCGTTCTCGGCCAGCGCCATATCGGCGCGGACTTCTTCGCGGGTGCGGCTCGGACGTGCCGGTGGGGGTGCTCCGATCGGGCCGAACTCGGCCTCGGCCCCCAGCGCGCGGGCCTCGGCCACCACGTCCTGGCTGGCGCCGAGCACCAGGTCGGCGGCCTTGGCCGCGCCGGTTTGGCCCAGCCGGACGGCCGGACCGGCCTCGGGAGCCGAGGCCGACTGGTGCCAGCTCGAGATCAACGGCACCCGGCCGAGGGTGGCGGTGACGGCCTGCAGGGTGGCCTGGTAGCCGTGGGCGTGCACCACATCGGCATGGCGCAGGTTGTGCATCTCCATCAGGGTGCGCACCCGCACCCCGGGAAGGTCTGCGTATTGGTGCCCGCGAGCGGTTGCGGGCAGGCAGTACAGCTCCACCTCGTGCCCCTCGGCGGCGAACCGTTTCGCCATCCGACCGACGTGGCGGCCCAGTGCGCCGGGCCCGGAGGTGAGTACCAGGGCGATCCTCATCGAGTTCACTGCCGTCCCCCTCCAGATCAGTTCTGCATCAGTGTAGTGACCGGGTCCGACACGGTTGCTTGTGCCAGCAGTTCGGCGGCGTGGGCCCGGGCCGCGTCGGAGTCGGCACCGCCGAGCATCCTGGCCAGTTCGGCCAGCCGGTCGTCACCGGTGACCTCGGCGACATCGCTGACGGTGACCTGCCCGTCATCGGTCTTGGCCACGCAATAGTGTCGCCCGGCGAAGGCCGCCACCTGGGCCAGGTGGGTCACCACGATCACCTGGGCGTGTTCGGCCAGCCGGGCGAGGCGGCGCCCCACCTCGCTGGCGACCCGTCCACCGATACCGGCGTCGACCTCGTCGAAGACCATCGTGGTGGGGCCGGTGCCGGTTTCGGCGACCAACCGGTCGGCCAGGGAAACTTCCAGAGCGAGTCGGATCCGGGAGAGTTCGCCACCGGAGGCGACCGCGCCCAGCGGGCCGGGTCGTTGTCCGGGGTTGGCCCGGAACATGATCTCCACCTGATCGGCCCCGGTCGGCCCCAACGCTGCGACATCGTCGCCGGTGCTGGTGAGCTCGAAACTCAAGGTGGCATTCGGCATCGCCAGGGCGGCCAGTTCGGTGTCGACCGCGGCAGCGAGTTCGTCGGCGGCGGTGCGGCGCAGGGCGGTCAGCCGGGCGGCTGTGGCGAGCAGTTCGGTGTCCAGGGCCTCGATCCGGTGGTCCAGGGCGGCGATCCGGTCGTCGGTGCCGTCGAGTTCGGCGATCCGTTCGGCGGCCGAAGCGGCCCAGGCGAGCACTTCGTCGATGCTCTCGCCGTACTTGCGGGTCAGGCCGGACAGCTCCGCGAGCCGGCCGGTGACCCATTCCAGCCGGTTCGGGTCGGCCTCCAGACCGGCCAGGAAGCTCGACAGGTCGGCGCCGAGGTCGGCGAGTTGATAACCGAGGTCGGCGACCCGACGAGCCAGGTCGGCTGCTTCGGGGTCGGTGTCGGCCCGGTCCAGCGCAGTGCGGGCGGTGTCCAGCAGGCCCACCGCGTAGGGCTGATCGGTCGGGTCGTCGGGGTCGGAGTTGATCGCCACCAGGGCGGTGTGGGCCGCCATCCGCAGGTCGTCGACCGATTGCAGCCGGTTGGCCTCGACCCGGAGTTGCTCGTCCTCGCCGGGTTGTGGGTCGACGGCGGCGATCTCGTCGGCTCCGAAGCGCAGCAGGTCGAGCTCGCGGGCTCGTTCCCGGCTCGCGGCGTGAAGTTCGTCGCGTTCGGTGACCGCAGCGCGGCGGTCCTGCCAGGCGCGGTGATAGGTGTCGCGTTCGGCGGCCAGTTCGGCACCGCCGAAACGGTCGAGTACCTCGCGTTGCCGGTCGGAGCGGGCCAGGCGCACCTGCTCGGTTTGGCCGTGGATCACCAGCATCTCGGCGACAAGGTCGCCGGCCACCGCCATTGGTACCGCGACTCCCCCGAGGTGGGCACGGGAGCGTCCGGCGGCGGTCACCTGGCGCACCACCAGCAGTTCGTCCTCGTCGAGTTCGCCGCCGGCGTCGGTGACCCGTTCGACGGCCTCCGCACCGACCTGACTGAACCGTCCGGTGACCTGCAGTCGTTCGGTGCCGTTGCGCACCTGGCCGGCCGAGCCCTTGCCGCCGAGCAGCAGACCCAAGCCGGTGACCACCATGGTTTTACCGGCGCCGGTCTCCCCCGTCACCACGGTCAGCCCGGGACCGGGCTCGATGGTGGCGTCGGCGATCACGCCGAGATTGCGGATTCGCAGTTCGCCGATCACTGCGCGTCCCCGTCCGGCTGGGCCAGCCGCTTCTCACCCACCCCGCGCAAGCCCTCGACCTGCAAGCCGAACTTGCGCACCAAGCGGTCGGTGAACGACGAGTGGCCCAGTCGGGCCAGCAGCAGCCGGTGTTGTCCGGCGGTGGCGCGCACCGTCTGCCCGCCCCACACCGGGCTGGAGCGCCTCCCGTCGCACCAGATGATGCCCTCGGTCTTCGGCACGGTCGGCAACAACTCGACCTCCAGCGTGGTTTTGGGTGGAAAGACCATCGGGCGGTTGAACAGGGCGTGGGCACTCAGCGGCACCATCAGCATGGCTTCCACCCCGGGCCACACCACGGGGCCGCCGGCGGAGAAGCTGTAGGCGGTGGATCCGGTCGGGGTGGCCACCAGCACCCCGTCGCAGGCCCATCGCGACAGCGACCGGTCGTTGACCTTGACCACGACCTCGATCATCCGTTCCCGGGCGCCCTTCTCGACCGACACCTCGTTGACCGCGAAGGTCGACCAGACCACCTGTCCGTCCTCGTCGAGAATCTCCACGTCGACGGTGAGACGTTCCTCGACCCGGTATTCGCGGGCCACCACGTGTTTGACCGTTTCGTCGATCTCGGTGGCTTCGGCCTCGGCCAGGAAGCCGACGTGGCCGAGGTTGACCCCCAGGAGCGGGATGTCGGCCAGCAGCGCCCATTCGGCGCCGCGCAGGATCGTGCCGTCGCCGCCGAAGATGACCACCAGTTCACAACTGGCTCCGTTGTGTTCGTCGGCGAGTTGCTCCACCGGGGCGCCACCCAGGTCGCCCATGATCTCCAAGTCCTTGGCGGGCAGGACACAGATGATGTTGTGGTCGGCCATCCCGGCGATGAATTGCTTCGCGGCACTGATGGCTTGTTCGCGGTGGCTGTGCGTGAGCACGGCGACACGGCGCCGGACGACAGGAACTGGGGACGGGCTTGTCACGGGGTCCACCCTACGACGTCTCGGGCTGGTCGGTGTCTTTGCTTTCTCGGCGCAGCCGGACGAAGTACTCCACATTGCCGGCCGGGCCGGGGACGCGGCTCGGTACCCGGCCGTGCTCGAACCAGCCGAGCTCGGCGGCGGCTGCACAGACTGTGTCGACCGCTGCTTCGCGGGCTTCGGGGTCGGTGACCACGCCGTGTTTGCCGAGCTTGGCGCGGCCCACCTCGAACTGGGGTTTGACCATCAGCAGTGCGGTGCCCCGGTCGTCGAGGACCCCGAACAGGGGTTCCAGCAGCAGGGTGAGCGAGATGAAGGAGACATCGGCCACCACCCAATCGACCGGCCGGTGATCGAGGTGGGCCGGTTGCAGATCGCGCAGATTCAGCCCTTCGTGCACGATCACGCCCGGATCGTGACGTACCGGGTCGGCGAGTTGGCCGTGGCCGACGTCGACGGCGTAGACCGGTGCGCAGCCCAGGTGGCGCAGTACCTGGGTGAACCCACCGGTGGACACCCCGGCGTCGAGGGCCCGGCCGGCCGGATGCAGCTCGAGGTCGGCCAGGGCGCCGAGGAGTTTGTGGGCGGCCCGCGACACCCAGGGGTCGGGTTCGCTGAGGTGGAGCTCGTCCTCGCCGGTGACCGGCTGGGCGGGTTTGTCGGCCGTGCGGCCGTTGACCCGGACGCGTCCGGCGGCGATCAGGCGGGCGGCCTGGGTGCGGGAGCGGGCCAAACCGGCCTCGACCAGGGCCAGATCGAGTCTCACCGGGGCGGTAGTTCGTCGGGGTCGGCGTCCAGGACGCTCTGCAGGACGTCCAGGGCGCGGGTGATTGCTTCGGGGTCACCGGATTCGGCAACGTGGGCCAGAGCCGCATCGATGGCCTCGTGGCCGGTCTGCGGAGGGCTGTCGGTGCCGGTGCCACCCTCGGTGACGTGCTCCTCGGTGACATGGCCCTCGGGTGCACGGTTCTCGGGAGCACGGTTCTCGGGAGCAGGGCTCTCGGGTACATGGCTCTCGGTCATCGGTCTGCCCCCCAGCCGTTCCGGTCCACCGCGATCCCGGCATCGGCCGCGGCCCAGCAGGCGTTGGCTGCTGCCCAGGCCGCGTCGGCCGCCCGCGCCGGGGTGTCCTCGGGTCCGACGACGCGCAGCGTGCCCTCCAGCACCCGGGCCTCGGCGGCGCGGCAGCGGAATCCGCCCTCGATCGGTTCGGCGACCCGGGCCGGCTCGAACATCTCCGGCAGGTCGACCAGCAGCATCGTCGGCCGGGCTCCCGGGTGGGCGGCCAGCAGATCGCGCACCCCGTGCGCCCCGGTGAGCACCATCGCCGAGGCCAGACCCACCGCGTGGGCGCCCTCGATATCGGTGTCCAGCCGATCGCCCACGAACAGGGCATTGCTCGCCCCCGTGCGGCGGACCGCCTCGTCGATCAGGGGTCGGTGGGGCTTACCGGCCACCAGGGGGTCGACATCGACCGCCGTGCGCACCGCGGCCACCGCGGCTCCGTTACCGGGCACGATGCCGCGCTCGGTGGGCCGGGTCGAGTCGGTATTGGTGGCCACCCACACCGCACCGTGCTGGATCGCCACGCAGGCCTCCTCCAGCAGGGGCCAATACAAGTTCGGGTGGTATCCCTGAATCACCGCGGCCGGCATCTCGGTCAGGTCGTGCACCGGTTCCAGGCCCACCAGGGCGACCTGCTCGGCCAGGGCCTCGGTGCCGATGATCAGCACCTTCGATCCGGCCGGAACCTGCTCGGCGAGCAGCCGGGCCCCGGCCTGGGAGGAAGTCACCACGTCGGTTTCGGTCGCCGCCACACCCAGGGCGGTGAGGTGTTCGGCCACCTCGCGCGGCGACCGGGCGGCGTTGTTGGTGACGAAGCCGATCGCGATCTTGCGATCCCGCAATCCCCGGACGCCCTCGGCGGCACCGGCTACCGGTTGGGGTCCCAGGTAGATGACACCGTCGAGATCGAACAGCACCGCGTCGAAGGCCTCGATCATGGCTGCTCCCCCGGGTCGTCCTCGGCCTCCTCGCCGTCGTGGCCCACGATGTCCTCGAACTCGTCACCCTCGTCCAACTGGTCACCGTCCTCCAACCGGGCAGCGTCGTCCAACTGCTCGGCATCGTCCAACTGCTCGGCGTCGTCGAAGTCCTCAGCGTCGTCGAAGTCCTCAGCGTCGTCGAACTCGACCAACAGTCCGTCCAGTTCGTCGCGACGGTCGGCGGCGTCGGTCTGATGCTCGGCGTCCCAATCGGCCGCCCGGTCGAACCAGGTGCGCGCCTGGGCCTCCCTACCGCGGCTCAACAAGGCTTCGGCGAAGGCATACGCCAATCGCGCCTGGGCCAGTGAGGACGCGCCGGGAATGCCGTTGCGCAGGGCATCGCGCAGTAGCCGGTGGGATTCCGGTACCTGCCCGAGATCCCCGCGGGCGCCGGCCTCGACCAGCAACAGTTCCACCCGGGTATCGCCCGGCAGTTCCAAGCCCCGAGCCTCGCGAATCACGCTGAGAGCCTCCTGCGGCCGGCCCAGGGCACGTTCACAGTCGGCAATCACCGGTAGGTAGATCTGCTCGCCGGTCATCCGGCGCAGCGCCCGGTATTCCTGCAGGGCGTGGGCGTATTCGCCGGCGGCATAGGCGGTTTCGGCCGAGGCCTCCCGCACCACCGGCAGCCGGGCGCCGCGTCGCCGGGCGGCCTCGGCGTGCCGGAAGGCCAGCTCCGGATCGATGTCGATCAGCTGGCCGGCAGCGACCAAATGGGCCCCCACGGTTTCGGCGGCCTCCGGCGACAACCCGCGCAGTTCCGCACGCACCGCACGCGGCAACAGTTTCGGATCGACCTCGGGTACCGCCGGCTCATCGGGGTGCCGTTCCAGTCCGGGCGGAATCTGCCGTTCCTCGTCGCGGCGATCATCCCGGCGGTCGAACCGACCGCCGCGGTCATCGCGTCGCTCGAACTTTCCGCCTCGGTCGTCCCGCCCCGGGTAACGGCCACCGCCACGATTGTCCCGGCGGGCGCCCGGGCCACGGTCATCGAAGCCACGCTTCTCGAAACCACGGCTCTCGAAGCCACGGTCGCCCGGGCCACGTCGAACTCCGGGTCGGCCACGCTGAGGTCGACCACGCTCGGGACCACCCCGACGGGCGTCATCGCGACCACGCTCATCGGGACCACGCCCATCGCGACCAGCTCGCCCCGAATCGTCCCGACTCCACGGTCGACGGTCATCGCGGCTGTCCCGGTCGGAGAACCGGCGTGGGGCTCGGTCGTCGTAGCGACCGCGGCCACCCCGATCCTCGCGGCGACGATCGTCGCGCCACCGGTCATCCCGACCTCGATTGTCGCGGCCTCGCTCGTCGCGGCCTCGGTCGTCGCGACGCGGTCTGTCCGAACGCGACCGATCCGAACCCCGCCCGGAGTTCCATCGTCCCTCGGATCCGCGTGCTCCGTCGCCCCGGGGACCACGACCGGCCGGCCGGTCACCACGCCCGCGGGGGTCTCGCCCATCGGAGCGCTCGGTTCTGTTCCACCGACCGCGGCGCTCTTCCTCACCGGCTCCGCCACGACCGCGGTCGAAGCCACGGTCGTCACGATCGCTGCGGTAACCCCGCGAGTCGTCGCGATCTCGCCGAGTACCTTCTCGGCGGTCACGGCCCGTTCCTCGCCCACTCTCGCGATTCCAACTGCTGGAGCCACGGCCGCCACGGGAGGAGTCGGCACCCGGTTCGGCGGTACGTCGTGACGGGGAACGTCCGGTCCAGCCGCGTCGGTCGGAGTCCCGACCCGATTCCCGTCGACCCTCGTCCCGGGACGGTTCCCCGGACCGTTGCCATCTCGACCGAGGCGGCCCGCCACCGCGCCGGTTGTCGCGTGGGCCCCTACCGGGCCCGGGGCGCCGGCCGCGATCGCGTGGCGCCTGGTCATCGTGGGATTCGTTCACCCCCCGATTCTTCTAGGTCGGGCGACACAATGCCAATCGTCGGCAGGACTACGCGTCATCGTGTGACATCTTGTGCACCCCTCGGGCACAAAGTCACACGATCCCGGTGCGCCCCGGAGAGCCAGGCGCGCCCGAACCCGGGCGTGCGAAAACAAAAGGGCACGCAAAAACACCTCAGCGGTGGTTCCGAAGAACCACCGCTGAGGTGTTTTGTATGTCCGGCGACGGCCTAGTCTCCCACGCAGTCCCCCACGCAGTACCATCGGCGCTGAGAGGCTTAACTTCCGGGTTCGGAATGGAGCCGGGTGTTTCCCTCTCGCCATGGTCACCGAAACTCTATTGAGATATCGGACCTTCGAGTCACCTTGCGGTGACGAGGTTCCCGACCATATCTCGGGAACCACACAGTGGACGCGTAGCATCTTTGTAGGAACAAGCCCTCGGCCTATTAGTATCGGTCAGCTCCATGCATTGCTGCACTTCCACATCCGACCTATCAACCCAGTGTTCTGCTGGGGGCCTTACCAGATTAATCTGTGGGAGCCCTCATCTTGAAGTGTGCTTCCCGCTTAGATGCTTTCAGCGGTTATCACTTCCGAACGTAGCTAACCAGCCGTGCCCTTGGCAGGACAACTGGCACACCAGAGGTTCGTCCGTCCCGGTCCTCTCGTACTAAGGACAGCTCTTCTCAAGACTCCTACGCGCGCAGCGGATAGGGACCGAACTGTCTCACGACGTTCTGAACCCAGCTCGCGTGCCGCTTTAATGGGCGAACAGCCCAACCCTTGGGACCGACTCCAGCCCCAGGATGCGACGAGCCGACATCGAGGTGCCAAACCATGCCGTCGCTATGGACGCTCGGGCAAGATCAGCCTGTTATCCCCGGGGTACCTTTTATCCGTTGAGTGACGGCGCTTCCACATGCCACCGTCAGATCACTAGTCCCGACTTTCGTCCCTGCTCGAGATGTCTCTCTCACAGTCAAGCTCCCTTGTGCACTTACACTCGAAACCTGATTGCCAACCAGGCTGAGGGAACCTTTGGGCGCCTCCGTTACCTTTTGGGAGGCGACCGCCCCAGTCAAACTACCCATCAGGCACTGTCCCTGATCCGGATAACGGACCTAGGTTAGATAATTAGAACAACCAGAGTGGTATTTCAACGTTGACTCCACAACCACTGGCGTGGCCGCTTCAAAGTCTCCCACCTATCCTACACAAGCTGTCCCAATCACCAATACCAAACTATAGTAAAGGTCCCGGGGTCTTTCCGTCCTGCTGCGCGTAACGAGCATCTTTACTCGTAGTGCAATTTCGCCGAGTTCATGGTTGAGACAGCGCCCGAGTCGTTACTCCATTCGTGCAGGTCGGAACTTACCCGACAAGGAATTTCGCTACCTTAGGATGGTTATAGTTACCACCGCCGTTTACTGGGGCTTAAGTTCAGTGCTTCACCGAAGTTAACACTTCCCCTTAACCTTCCAGCACCGGGCAGGAGTCAGTCCGTATACATCGTCTTGCGACTTGGCACGGACCTGTGTTTTTGGTAAACAGTCGCTTGGGCCTGGTCTCTGCGGCCTTCAGTGCTTAGAAAGTAAATCTCATCACACATCCGGCCCCCCTTATTCCGAAGTTACGGGGGTATTTTGCCGAGTTCCTTAACCATGATTATCTCGATCGCCTTGGTATTCTCTACCTATCCACCTGAGTTGGTTTGGGGTACGGGCGGCTCATGTTCTCGCTCACGAAGATTTTCTAGGCAGCATAGGATCACCCACTCGTTGGCACGAATGCCAACCAGCCGTCATGTCTCAGGTACCGAGGATGCGGATTTGCCTACATCCAACCCTACACACTTAGCCCGGGATCAGCTTGCGCTTACCATCGCCCGGGTTGGGCTACCTTCCTGCGTCCCTCCGCAGCTTGCCTAATACGAACTTGGGTCGCAGAGTCGGTTCTTTTCAGTCCGAAGACATCCGGAACCTTCCGTGCTTAGCATTATTCGCCTCGGCAGGATCGAACATACGCCGGTACGGGAATATCAACCCGTTGTCCATCGACTACGCCTGTCGGCCTCGCCTTAGGTCCCGACTTACCCAGGGCAGATTAGCTTGACCCTGGAACCCTTGGATATTCGGCGGACGGGTTTCTCACCCGTCTTTCGCTACTCATGCCTGCATTCTCACTCGTGTGCTCTCCACGGCTGGGTCACCCCGCCGCTTCTTCGCGCACACGACGCTCCCCTACCCATCCATGCGCCTGGGTACTAGGTACCGGGCTAATGCATGAATGCCACAGCTTCGGCGGATTGCTTGAGCCCCGCTAAATTGTCGGCGCGGAATCACTTGACCAGTGAGCTATTACGCACTCTTTCAAGGGTGGCTGCTTCCAAGCCAACCTCCTGGTTGTCTGCGCAACTCCACATCCTTTTCCACTTAGCAATCGCTTAGGGGCCTTAGCTGGTGATCTGGGCTGTTTCCCTCTCGACTATGAAGCTTATCCCCCACAGTCTCACTGCCACGCTCTAACTTTCCGGCATTCGGAGTTTGGTTGATTTCGGTAAGCTTGTGGGCCCCCTAGACCATCCAGTGCTCTACCTCCGGAAAGAAACGCGTGACGCTGCACCTATATGCATTTCGGGGAGAACCAGCTATCACGAAGTTTGATTGGCCTTTCACCCCTATCCACAGCTCATCCCCCCAGTTTTCAACCTAGGTGGGTTCGGTCCTCCACGACGTCTTACCGTCGCTTCAACCTGGCCATGGATAGATCACTTCGCTTCGGGTCTAGAGCATGCGACTCAACGCCCTGTTCGGACTTGCTTTCGCTACGGCTTCCCCACACGGGTTAACCTCGCCACATACCACTAACTCGCAGGCTCATTCTTCAAAAGGCACGCCGTCACCCCGAAGGGCTCCGACGGATTGTAGGCAATCGGTTTCAGGTACTATTTCACTCCCCTCCCGGGGTACTTTTCACCTTTCCCTCACGGTACTTGTCCGCTATCGGTCACCAAGGAGTATTTAGGCTTAGCGGGTGGTCCCGCCGGATTCACACGGAATTTCAGGGGTTCCGTGTTACTTGGGGTGACGCTCAGGAGTGATCACGTTACGTCTACAGGAGTATTACCTTCTGTGCTTCATCTTCCCAGTATGATTCGACTTTCGAGATCGTTTATGACTCCTTGATCAGTTACCAGCCTGATCGGAACGGCCCCTCAACACCACAAGTGCAACGCCTGGTAGCTATCACACACCTGTGGTTTGGCCTCTTCCGCGTTCGCTCGCCACTACTTACGGAATCACGGTTGTTTTCTTTTCCTGTGGGTACTGAGATGTTTCACTTCCCCACGTTCCCTCCAACTGCCCTATGTGTTCAGGCAGAGGTCGCCGGACATTTAATTCCGGTGTTTCGAGGTTTCCCTATTCGGAGATCCCCGGATCGGCTTGTTTACCAGCTCCCCGGGGCTTATCGCAGGTTACAACGTCCTTCATCGGCTCTTGGTGCCTAGGCATCCACCGATTGCCCTTAGTAGCTTGTTGTTACTACAAAGATGCTCGCGTCCACTGTGTAGTTCTCAAAATACGGGCGGTAACCAGCCTCGAGATTCCTCTCGAGGTTGTGGTCCGCAGAAGGTTCGTTGCAATCGCAACCGACCCTTCAGGACCCAACAGTGTGCTCGGGCCCCGGTGCCGGCATTCGAGGTTCCACTCCCCTGGCGAACCAGAGGTTGTACTGACGAATGTCTTCATCGGGGCTTAATGGTCAATGTTCCACATTCCGGTGCCTGATCTGCTCAGTACGTACGACTGAGATCAGATCGCATGGACAGGTCATGCCTGCCATATGGCTCCTTAGAAAGGAGGTGATCCAGCCGCACCTTCCGGTACGGCTACCTTGTTACGACTTAGTCCTAATTACCAGCCCCACCTTCGACGGCTCCCTCCAAAAGGTTGGGCCACCGGCTTCGGGTGTTGCCGACTTTCATGACTTGACGGGCGGTGTGTACAAGGCCCGGGAACGTATTCACCGCAGCGTTGCTGATCTGCGATTACTAGCGACTCCGACTTCATGGGGTCGAGTTGCAGACCCCAATCCGAACTGAGACTGGCTTTTTGGGATTCGCTCCATCTTGCGATTTCGCAGCCCTTTGTACCAGCCATTGTAGCATGCGTGAAGCCCTGGACATAAGGGGCATGATGACTTGACGTCGTCCCCACCTTCCTCCGAGTTGACCCCGGCAGTCTCCTACGAGTCCCCGGCATTATCCGCTGGCAACATAGGACGAGGGTTGCGCTCGTTGCGGGACTTAACCCAACATCTCACGACACGAGCTGACGACAGCCATGCACCACCTGTATACCGACCTTGCGGGGCACCTATCTCTAGGTGTTTCCGGTATATGTCAAACCCAGGTAAGGTTCTTCGCGTTGCATCGAATTAATCCGCATGCTCCGCCGCTTGTGCGGGCCCCCGTCAATTCCTTTGAGTTTTAGCCTTGCGGCCGTACTCCCCAGGCGGGGCACTTAATGCGTTAGCTACGGCACGGAGAACGTGGAATGTCCCCCACACCTAGTGCCCACCGTTTACGGCGTGGACTACCAGGGTATCTAAGCCTGTTTGCTCCCCACGCTTTCGCTTCTCAGCGTCAGGAAAGGTCCAGAGAACCGCCTTCGCCACTGGTGTTCCTCCTGATATCTGCGCATTCCACCGCTCCACCAGGAATTCCATTCTCCCCTACCTTCCTCTAGCCTACCCGTATCGGAAGCAGGCTCAGGGTTAAGCCCTGAGTTTTCACTTCCGACGTGATAGGCCGCCTACAAGCTCTTTACGCCCAATAATTCCGGACAACGCTCGGACCCTACGTATCACCGCGGCTGCTGGCACGTAGTTGGCCGGTCCTTCTTCTGCAGGTACCGTCACTTGCGCTTCGTCCCTGCTGAAAGCGGTTTACAACCCGAAGGCCGTCATCCCGCACGCGGCGTTGCTGCATCAGGCTTGCGCCCATTGTGCAATATTCCCCACTGCTGCCTCCCGTAGGAGTCTGGGCCGTATCTCAGTCCCAGTGTGGCCGGTCGCCCTCTCAGGCCGGCTACCCGTCGAAGCCTTGGTGAGCCGTTACCTCACCAACAAGCTGATAGGCCGCGAGCCCATCCCTGACCGCCGGAGCTTTCAACCCCACCAGATGCCTGGAGGGGTGATATCCGGTATTAGCGGCTATTTCTAGCTGTTATCCCGGAGTCAAGGGTAGGTTGCTCACGTGTTACTCACCCGTTCGCCACTCGTGTACCCCGAAGGGCCTTACCGTTCGACTTGCATGTGTTAAGCACGCCGCCAGCGTTCGTCCTGAGCCAGGATCAAACTCTCCGTTGAAAAATATCGGTGTCGGGCTGAGCCCGGTTACCGTCAACTAGTTCGATTCCTGACATACCCATTTATTGTTTGGGTGTCATTCATCAAAGGAATCCGACTCAAGTATTGATCTGGTCGAAGAATCGACCTTCACAATGCCTGAGCACGGGATTTTTTGTGCATTGCTTGGCATTGACTTTTAAGCACACTGTTGAGTTCTCAAGTTTCGGGTGCGCACCTCGCTTTGGCTCTCACCGCCGCTTGGGGCAACTCGACTTACTTTACCCGGGCCGTTTGACCGGAGTCAAATCGACCGTTTCGGGGTCTTACCACTCTCCATGACGAGTCACGGCCTAGGTGGGTTCCGTCTTGAACGCACACCGTACCGAGCTTGTCTCGAAGGGTGACCTTTCGGGCAGTTGGGCGGGGCTTGGAGGGGCTTTCGCTCCTCGGCCTGGTCGCGCTTGCACCGTCAAGGCTCAGAGAACATTACGCAGGTGATTCCAGGAAGTCAAATCCGCGTCGTTCCGGGCCTGTGGGGCCCTCGACGGGCCCCGCCACGACGGCCCTCAAGCGCCCAGATCGACCATCCCGACGGTGCGCTTTCCGCGGCGAACGACGACGAAACGGTCGGCCAACAGATCCTGCTCGGTCAGGCGCATCTCGGGGTCGGTCACCTTCTGGTTGTTCAGGTAGGCGCCACCCTCGTTGACCGCCCGACGGGCCGCACCCTTCGACTCGACCACACCGGAGGCCACCAGGGCATCGAGCACCGTCGGCATCTCGGCATCGCGGGCCAGGGTGCCGGCCCCCACTTCCGTGGCCACCAAGCTGAGGGTGTGGGCCGGCAGTTCGCTCAGCTCACCGCGTCCGAACAGGGCGGCCGCAGCGGCCACCGCGGCCTCGCGTTCGGAAACCCCGTGCACCAGGTCGGTGATGTCGTCGGCCAGGGCCCGCTGCGCCGCCCGGCGGAACGGTTCGGTTTCGGTGAGGTGGGCCAGGTGGTCGATCTCGTCGCGGTCGCGGGAGCTGAACACCTTCAGGTAGTCGATCACCTTGGCGTCCTCGGAGTTGAGGAAGAACTGGTGGAAGGCGTAGGGCGAGGTCAGCTCGCCGTCGATCCACACCGTCCCGCTCTCGGTCTTGCCGAACTTCGTGCCGTCGGCCTTGGTCAACAGTGGTGTGACCAGCCCGTGCACGGTGGCACCCTCGGTGCGGCGGACGAAATCGATGCCGGCGGTGATGTTGCCCCACTGGTCCTGGGCCCCGGTCTGCAGGGTGACCCCGTGGCGTCGGTACAATTCGCGGTAATCCAGGGATTGCAGCAGCACGTAGCTGAACTCGGTGTAGGAGATCCCGCTCTCCAGCCGGCGGGCCACCACATCGCGGGCCAGCATCCGGTTCAACGAGAAATGCTTGCCGACATCGCGCAGGAACTCGAGGGTGGACAGGTTGGCGGTCCAGTCGTAGTTGTTCACGAAGCGCACCGGATTCGGCCCGTCCAGATCGACATAGGCGCTCATCTGTTCCCGGAGCCGCTCGACCCAGTCGGCCACCACCTCGGCGGGGTTCATCACCCGCTCGCCGGTCTGTTTCGGGTCACCGATCAGGCCGGTCGATCCGCCGACCAGCAGCAGTGGATGGTGTCCGGCGGCCTGCAACCGGCGTACCACCATCAACTGCACCAGGTGTCCGATGTGCAGGCTGGCCGCGGTCGGGTCGAAGCCCACATAGGACGTGATCGGACCCTCGTCCAGATGGGCGCTGAGCGCATCCAGGTCGGTCGAGTCGGCCACCAGGCCACGCCATTGGAGTTCTTCGAGCAGTGCGTTCACAGTTCCCGAGCCTATCGCCGCACCGTGATTCGCGCGCGTCGATATCCAGGGTGGACCGCCCGGTTCAGTTCTGTTCGGGGTTCTCGGCGGTCCATTCGAAGGGGGTTCGCCACCCCACCGGGGTGTCGGCCCATTCCCGGGCGGCGATCAGGGCCGCGTCGAGTTCGTCGAACTGATCACGCACCCGGACGGTGGCGGTGCCGCCGCGTCCGTCCCGGGCATCGATCGACCCAGAAACACTCAGCACCTCGAGTACGCCGGCACCGAGTTCGGGGGCGATCCGGGGCAGGTCGTCGGCGGTCAGTTCGGGCAGGTCGATGCCGCGCTCCTCGCAGTAGCGCACAGCGGCGCCGGCGATGTGGTGGGCGCGGGCGAAGGGCACCCGTTGGCGCACCAGCCAGTCGGCCACGTCGGTGGCCAGCGAGAAGCCCATCGGGGCCAGGGCCGCCATCCGCTCCTCGTGGAAGGTCAGCGTGCCGAGCATGCCGGCCATCGCCGGTACCAGCACCTTGAGCTGGTCGATGGAGTCGAAGACCGGCTCCTTGTCCTCCTGCAGGTCGCGGTTGTAGGCCAGCGGCAGACCCTTCAGGGTGGCGAGCAGGCCGGACAGGTTGCCGATGAAGCGGCCGGCCTTGCCCCGGGCCAGTTCGGCGACATCGGGGTTCTTCTTCTGCGGCATGATCGACGATCCGGTCGACCAGGCGTCGGCCAGGGTGGCGAAACCGAATTCGTGGGTGCACCACAAGATCACCTCTTCGCTGATCCGCGAGAGGTCCACCCCGATCTGGGCCAGTACGAAGGCGGCTTCGGCCACCAGGTCGCGGGCGGCGGTGCCGTCGATCGAGTTGGCGACCGAGGAGTCGAAACCGAGGTGTTCGGCCACCAGGTGCGGGTCGAGGCCCAGTGAGGTGCCGGCCAGGGCGGCCGAACCGTAAGGGCTGATCGCCAGCCGGCGGTCCAGGTCGCGGATCCGGTCGATATCGCGCAGCAGCGGCCAGGCATGGGCCAGCAGGTGATGGGACAGCAGCAGTGGCTGGGCGTGCTGCAGGTGGGTGCGTCCCGGCATCGCCGCACCGAGATGTTTGCCGGCCTGCTGCCCGAGTGCTTCGATCACATCGGTCAGGTCATGGGCCACATTGCGCAGTTCGGCGCGCAAGTACATCCGCACCAGGGTCGCGATCTGGTCGTTGCGGGAGCGTCCGGCCCGCAGCCGGCCGCCGAGTTCGGCACCGACGCGTTCGATCAGAATCCGCTCCAGGGCGCCGTGCACATCCTCATCGGTGTCGGCCGGGGCGATCGGACGGGCCCCCTCGCGGTCGGGGAGCCACAGATCGGCCAGCATGTCGCTCAGCCCGGTGATCAACTGGGAGTACTCGTCGTCGGTCAGCAGCTCGGCGGCATGCAGGGCGGTGGCGTGGGCCAGCGAGCCCAGCAGGTCGTAGGGCGCCAGCCGCCAGTCGAACTGGGTGGATTGGCTCAGCGCGAACATCGCCTCGTCCGGCCCCCCGGCGAACCGGCCGCCCCACAGTCGGCCGGCCGCGCCCTCGTCCTGTGCGTTGGCGTCCTGCCCACTGTCATCCGGAAGGATGTTCTCGGGCTCGTTGCTGGTCATTGATCGGCCTTTCGGGACGAGTCGGATTTGGGGTCGAGGAAACGGTCGGCCAACTCCCGGCCGCCTTCGGGGTCACGGGAGATCACCATGATGGTGTCGTCACCGGCGATGGTGCCCAGCACCTCGGGCCAGGCCACCCGGTCGATCGCCGAGGCGTAGTACTGGGCCGCCCCGGGCGGCGTACGCAGCACCACCAGGTTCGCCGAGGCCTCCGCCGACAACAACACCTCGGCCGACAACCGTTCGAGCTTGCTCTCGAACAGCCCGGCTTCGGCCCGCCAACCGTCCTCGTCGTCGGTCAACCGGTAGACCACTCCCTGAGGGGTGCGCACCCGCACCGCGCCGATCTCGTGCAAATCACGCGACAGGGTGCCCTGGGTGACCGCGAGGCCCTCGGCCTCGAGCAGGTCGGCGAGTTGGGTCTGCGAAGCCACCTGTGCCTCACCGATCAACTCCGCGATCCGGCGCTGCCGGGCGTTCTTGGACGAGGGCACCGCGCGGCCGGCCTCGACGCGGACGTCGGGCCGATCACGGCGGGCGGGGTCGCTCATGATCGGTTCAGACCGCACCCAGGACGAAGCACAGCAGAGCCTTCTGGGCGTGCCGGCGGTTCTCCGCCTCGTCCCAGATCACCGACTGCGGGCCGTCCAGCACCTCGGAGTCGATCTCCTTGCCGCGGTAGGCCGGCAGGCAGTGCATCACGATCGCGTCGGCGGCGGCCGAGCCCATCAGTTCGGCAGTCACCCGGTAGGGCGGGAAGACCGCCTCGCGGGCAGCGCTCTCGTCGTCCTGCCCCATCGAGACCCAGGTGTCGGTGGTCACCACATCGGCCCCGTCCACCGCGGCCACGGGGTCGTCGGTGACAAGCACCGATCCCCCGGTCTCGGCGGCGATCCGTTCGGCCCGCGCCACCACCTCGGCGGCCGGCTGGTAGCCCGCCGGGGCGCCGATCCGCACATGCATACCGGCGGTCGCGCAGCCGAGCAGGTAAGAGTTGGCCATGTTGTTGGCCCCGTCGCCCAGGTAGGCGATGGTCAGCCCGGACGGGTTGCCCTTGTGCTCGATGATCGTTTGCAGGTCGGCCAGAATCTGGCAGGGGTGGTAGTCGTCGGTGAGCGCGTTGACCACCGGGACGGCCGAATGCTCGGCCAGCTCGGTGATCCGGTCGTGGGCACCGGTGCGCCAGACCACCGCGGCGACGTGCCGGTCCAGAATCCGGGCGGTGTCGGCGATCGGTTCGCCGCGCCCCATCTGGGAGGTACTCGCATCGATGATCATCGGGTGGCCGCCGAGTTCGGTGACTCCGACCTCGAAGCTGATCCGGGTGCGGGTGGAGGCCTTGTCGAACAGCACCGCGACCGTGCGCCCGTCCAGCGGTTGGCGTGCGGTCGGTGCCGTCTTGAGTTCGGCTGCCAGGGCCAGTACGCGGGCTTGTTCCTCGGGGGTGAGGTCGTCGTCGGCGAGGAAGTGGCGAATGGTCATGCGCGGGCGCTTTCGAGGATGGTGGGCAGGTCGTGGACGAACCGGTCGAGGTCGGCCTGTTCGATGATCAGCGGTGGGGCCAGTCGCAGCACCCCGGGACGCGGGGCGTTGAGGATGTAGCCGGCCTCGAGGGCGGCGGTGACCACTTTGGGGCCGATCTGTTCGGTGAGCACCACGCCGCGCAGCAGGCCGGCGCCGCGGACGTGGTCGATCAATGGGTGTTCCAGTGCGGTGATCGCCGCGGCCAGGTTGTCGCCGAGTTCGCGGGTGCGTTCCAGCAGGCCCTCACGTTCGATCACCGACAGCACCGACAGCCCGGCGATCGCGGCCGCCGGGTTGCCCCCGAAGGTCGTGCCGTGGTGGCCGGCGGTGAGGAGTTCGGCGGTGGCCCCGGTGGCCACACAGGCTCCGATCGGGAAACCGGCGCCCAGACCCTTGGCCACGGTGACCAGATCGGCGGTAACGCCGGTGGGTTCGCTGGCCAGCCAGTGGCCGCAGCGGCCGATGCCGGTCTGGATCTCGTCCAGCCACAGCAGAGCCCCATGCGCGGTGGTCAGTTCCCGGGCCTGGACCAGATAGCCCTCGGGCAGGGTGACCACACCGTTCTCACCCTGAATCGGTTCGATCACCACCGCGGCGACGGTTTCGTCCACCGCGGCCCGCAGCGCGTCCAGATCGCCGTAGGGGACGAAGGTGACCTCACCGGGCAGCGGTTCGAAGGGCTGACGGTAGGACGGGTTGGCGGTGACCGCCAGGGCGCCCATCGTGCGGCCGTGGAAGGAGCCCTCCATCGCCACGATCCGGGTGCGACCGGTGCGCCGGGTCACCTTGAAGGCGGCCTCGTTGGCCTCGGTACCGGAATTGGTGAAGAACACCCGCGCACCACGTTCGGGGTCGTTCGCGGTGACCAGGGCGTCCAGTTTCTCCCCCAGGGCGATCTGGGCCGGGGAGGCGAACAGGTTGGAGATGTGTCCGAGGGTGGCGAGTTGTTCGCTGATCGCCGCGGTGACGAAGGGATGGGCATGGCCCAGGGAGTTCACCGCGATCCCGGCCAGCAGGTCGAGGTACTCGTTGCCGTCGACGTCCCAGACCCGGGCTCCTTGGCCGCGGGCCAGGATCCGCGGCGGGCGGGCGAAGGTCTTCATCATCGCCTCTTCGTACCGGTCGGTGAACTCGTCGGCCGTTCCGGGGCCGATCAGCTCGCTGAGCTTGGGGTCAGACATCGTCATGCTCCGTTTCGTCGGCCACCACCTGGGTGCCGATTCCGGCGTTGGTGAAAATCTCCAGCAGCAGGCTGTGTTTGACCCGGCCGTCGATCACCGAGGCCCGCGACAGGCCGCCGTCGACCGCGGCCAGGCAGGCCTCCATCTTCGGCACCATGCCCGAGGCCAGCAGCGGGATCAGCTCGCGCAGTTCGGAGGCGGTGATCTCGTGAATCACCTCGGTGGATGCCGGCCAGTCGCGGTAGAGCCCCTCGACGTCGGTGAGCACCACCAGTTTGTCGGCCTCCAGGGCTACGGCCAGCGCGGCCGCGGCGGTGTCGGCGTTGACGTTGTGCACTTGGCCGTGGTCGTCGGGGGCGACGGTCGCCACCACCGGAATCCGGCCGGCGTCGATCAGGTCGCGCACCCCCTCGGGGCGCACTTCGGCGACCTCGCCGACCAGGCCGAGGTCGACGTCCTCACCGTCGACGGTGGTGCCGCGGCGCTGGGCCCGGAACAGTTGCCCGTCCTCACCCGACAGGCCGACCGCCAGGGGGCCGTGGGCGTTGATCAGGTTGACCAGTTCGCGACCCACCTGGCCGACCAGCACCATCCGGACGACGTCCATTGCCTCGGGGGTGGTGACCCGCAGGCCGCCCTTGAACTCCGAATGGATGCCGAGCCGGTCGAGCATGGACGAGATCTGCGGGCCGCCGCCGTGCACCACGACCGGGCGCAATCCGCAGCGGCGCAGAAAGACGATGTCCTCGGCGAAGGCCTGTTTCAGGGTGTCGTCGACCATCGCATTGCCGCCGTATTTCACGATGATCGTGCTGCCGGCATAGCGGTTCAGCCAGGGCAGCGCCTCGATCAGGATGTGGGCCTTGTCGGCCTCGGTGAGGGTCGGTTCGGTCATGAGGAGTACTCGGCGTTCTCTTTCACATAGTCGTAGGTGAGGTCGTTGGTCCACACCGTGGCGCTCGCGTCCCCGGCGTGCAGGTCGACCAGGACGTGTACCTGCCGGGGTTTCAGGTCGACGAGTTCGCGCGGTTCCCCGATACCGCCGCCCCGGCAGACCATCACGCCGTTGAAGCTGACGTCGACCCGGTCGGGTTCGAAGGCGGCGTCGGTGGTGCCGATCGCCGACAGCACCCGGCCCCAGTTCGGGTCGTTGCCGAACACGGCGGTCTTGAACAGGTTCGACCGGGTGATCGTCCGGGCCACGTCGACGGCCTCGTCCTCGGTGGCGGCGCCGGTGACCTCGACGGCGATGTCGTGGGCGGCACCCTCGGCATCGGCCAGCAGTTGCATGCCCAGATCAAGGCACAGTTCGGTGAGGGCCGCGGTGAAGTCGGACGGGTCGGGGCTGATACCACTGGCGCCGCTGGCCAACAACAACACGGTGTCGTTGGTCGACATGCACCCGTCGGAATCCACCCGGTCGAAGCTGACCCGGGTGGCGGCGCGCAGGGCGGTGTCGAGCTGTTCGGCACTCAGGTCCGCATCGGTGGTGAGCACCACGAGCATCGTGGCCAGCCCGGGGGCGAGCATGCCGGCGCCCTTGGCCATGCCGCCGACGGTCCAGCCGTCGCGGGTGACCACGGCCTGTTTGGCCACGGTGTCGGTGGTCATGATCGCGGCCGCGGCATCGGCGCCGCCGGTGGCCGACAACCGGGTCGCGGCGGTCTCGATACCGGCCAGCAGGGGCTCCATCGGCAGCCGGATGCCGATCAGCCCGGTGGAGCAGACCGCGACGTCACCGGGGCTGGTGTCGAGCACCTCGGCGACCTTCTCGGCGGTGTGGTGGGTGTCGGCGAAGCCCTCGGCACCGGTGCAGGCATTGGCGCCCCCGGAGTTCAGCACCACCGCGGTGCACACCCCGTCGGCCAGCGCCTGCCGGGTCCACTGCACGGGGGCGGCCTGGATCCGGTTGCTGGTCAGCACCACTGCGGCGGTCTGCTGGGGGCCGAGATTGCGCACCAGGGCCAGGTCGGGGGCGCCGGAGGCCTTGATGCCGGCCGCGATACCGACTGCTTCGAAGCCGCTCGCGGCGGTCACTCCGGTGCTCATGGGGCCACTCCGATCGTGTGCAGGCCGGTGGTTTCGGGCAGCCCGCAGGCCAGGTTCATCGACTGGATCGCTCCCCCGGCGGTGCCCTTGGTCAGGTTGTCCAGGGCTGCCACGGCCACCAGCCGTCCGGCGGCGGCATCGACGGTGACTTGCACGTGCACGGCGTTGGAGCCCAGCACCGAGGCGGTGGCCGGCCATTGCGCTTCGGGCAGCAGGTGGACGAAGGGTTCGTCGCCGTAGGCCTCGGCATAGGCGGCGCGGGCCTGCTCGGCGGTGGTGGCCGGGTCGGCCAGTGGTGCGGTGCAGGTGGCCAGAATGCCGCGCGACATCGGGGCGAGCACCGGGGTGAACGAAACCGTCGGGTTGGTGGCTCCGAGGCGGGCGTAGTTCTGCAGCAGTTCGGGGGTGTGCCGGTGTACCCCGCCGACGCCGTAGGCGCTGACCGAGCCCATCACCTCGCTGCCGAGCAGGTTGGTCTTGGCCGCTTTGCCGGCCCCGGAGGTGCCGCTGGCGGCGACGATCACCACATCGGTGCCGGTGACCAGTCCGGCGGTCAGCGCCGGCAGCAGCGCCAGGGTGCCGGTGGTCGGGTAACAGCCCGGAACCGCGATCTGCTTGGCGGTGCTGAGGGTGTCGCGCTGGCCGGGCAACTCGGGCAGCCCGTAGGGCCAGGTACCGGCGTGGTCGGTGCCGTAGAACTGCCGCCACATCTCGGCGCTCTCCAGCCGGAAGTCGGCACCGCAGTCGATCACGACCACGTTCGGGTCGGCGGCCTGCAGTTCGGTGGCGATCGGACCGGAGGTGCCGTGCGGCAGCCCGAGGAAGACCACGTCATGGCCGGCCAGGTTGTCCACGGTGGTGTCCAGGATCGTTCGGTCGGCCAGCGGCACCAGGTGTGGCTGGTGCTCCCCCAGTCGTCCTCCGGCGCTGGCCCCGGCGGTCAGTGCCCCGATTTCGACCCCGGGATGCACCAACAGCAGGCGCAACACTTCACCACCGACGTACCCCGTACATCCGGCAACGGCGACCCGCATCTTCTCCATGGGCATAACTATTGCACACTCCGCATAGGTATTCGAGAGCTTTTCACCGGAGACCTCAACCTATCGCGACGATTCCCCGACTCCTCGGCCGCCCGCGCACCCTCTCGTCCGCCCGCAGATGCAACCGGAGCGAAATAGGAAGGAGTCGCACCCCCGAGACCGGGTGTGCGACTCCTCCTTCGGTGATTCAGCGCTTCAGCACCTTGCGGGCGGCCACCGCAATATCGGAGGCCGTCAGTTGGTAGAACTCCATCAGGTAATCGGTCAGACCGACCTGGCCGAAGTGCTCGATCACCCCGATCCGTTCCATCGGCGTGGGCAGGTGTTCGGCGAGCGTTTCGGCGACCGCCGATCCGAGACCGTTGATCACGCTGTGGTTCTCGGCGGTGACCACCCGTCCGGTCTTGCCGGCCGACCGCAGCAACAGCTCCGAGTCGAGCGGCTTGATCCGGAACATGTCGATCACCTCGGCACTGATGCCCTCTTCGGCCAACAGGTCGGCGGCCGCGAGGGCTTCACCCACCTCGATACCGCAGGCCACCAGGGTCACGTCGGTGCCCTCGCGCAACACCCGGCCACCCTCGTCACCGAAGGTTTCCCCATCGGGATAGATGGTGGTCTTCGGCGCCTTGCGGATGGTGCGGATGTAGGTGAGCTTGCCGGACTCGCGGGCCTTCTTCAGGATCGCGGCGAACTGCACCGGATCACAGACGTCGTAGAGCTGGACGTCGGGGATCACCCGCACCAGTCCCATGTCCTCGAAGGTCATGTGGGTGCCGCCGTTGTGTTCGGCGGTGACCCCGGCGTCCGATCCGACGATGCAGGCCGGCACCTTGGAATAGGCCAGCGACACGAACAACTGATCGAAGGCCCGCCGGGTGACGAACTGTCCGAAGGAGTGCACGAAGGCGTATCCCCCGGCCAGGCCGAGACCGGCCGCGACCCCCATCATGTGAGCTTCCATGATGCCCACGTTGATGTAGTTGGGGCCGAGTTTGTCCTTCAACCCCGCGGTCGACATCGAGCTCGACAGGTCGGCCTCGAGGACGTAGACGTCCTTGTCGGCAGTGCCGAGTTCTTCGAGCACGGCCGCGTAGGCCTTGCGCATTTCCATTCCGCTGTAGTTCATGCCTGCACCCCCACTCGTGCGCCGAGTTCTTCCATCGTGGCCCGGATCGCCGCCGTTGCCTCGTCGTCGAGGCGCATGTGGTGGTTGTCCTTGGTTTCGGCCACGCACGGAACACCGGCACCCTTCGTGGTGTCCAGCACGATGCAGGTCGGACGGTCGGTGCGGCCCTTGGCCTGGTCGATCGCCGCCTTGATCTCGTCGACGCTCTGACCGTCGACACGAACGGCGTGGAAGCCGAAGGCGTTGAACTTCTCGACGAAGTCGAAGGTTCGCGAGATGTCCTCGGTGAAGCCGTCGAGCTGACGTTTGTTGTCGTCCACCAGCACGGTCAGATTGTGCAGATTCTGGTGGGCGATGAACTGGGCAGCCTCCCAGGGCTGTCCTTCATTCAGTTCACCATCGCCGACGATGCAGTAAACCCGGTTGGGTTTACCCGTCGTCAGCAATCGATAGGCGACGCCGCTGGCCGCCGAGATGCCCTGGCCCATCGAGCCGGTGGTCATCTCGACGCCCGGAACCTTCAACCGGTCCGGGTGCGAGGGCAGGTCGGTGCCGTTCGCATTCAGCGTCATCAGCCGATCGGTGTCGAAGAAGCCCCGCAGGGCGAGCGTGGCGTACCACGCCGGCCCTGCGTGCCCCTTCGACAGGATGAACCAATCCCTGTCCTCCGAGTCCGGGTTTGCCGGATCGTATGTCATGGCATCTCCGTAGAGCACCGCCAGGGCTTCCACGATCGACAGGCTTCCGCCGAAGTGTCCGTAGCCGAGGTTGAGGAGCTCTCGAAGCGTCCAATAGCGGATCTCGTCCGCGAGGAGCTTGAGATCGGTGGTCAATAGCTTTCCTTTCAGGACGCGGACACCGTTTCGGCATCCTTGGGCTTACGCACCTTGGCGAAGATCGTCCAGCCGATCATCAGTGCGTAGACAACAACCAGACCGATGACAACGCCGATGGTGCCGATCTTGGCCAGGTTGCCGAAGAACATGCCGGTGAGGATGAAGTCGGTGTCGGAGAAGGTGGTGGCTGCGAAGCCCAGATCACCCAGCACCGGCAGCAGGAACAGCGGCAGGAAGCTGATGATCACACCGTTGAGTGCCGCACCGGCGATCGCACCGCGGATACCGCCGGTCGCGTTGCCCATCACACCGGTGGTCGCACCCAGGAAGAAGTGCGGCACCACGCCCGGGATGACCACGGTCATTCCGGCGGCGCCCATGATGAACATCGACACCACACCGGCGGCGAAGCTGACCAGGAAGCCGATCAGCACCGCGTTGGGGGCGTAGGGGAACACGATCGGGCAGTCCAGGGCGGGAATGGCGTTCGGCACGATCTTCTCCGAGATGCCCTTGAAGGCCGGGACGATCTCGTTCAGGATCAACCGGACGCCGGCCAGGATGATGAACACACCGGCGGCGAACTTGCCGCCCAGGGTCAGCGCGTACACGACGTAGTTCGTCGCGGCACCACCGTCGGCGGTCTGCTGCTCGGTGATCACCGTCGGCCCGGCGGCCAGGGCCACCACGACGTAGACGATCATCATGGTCAGCGCGATGGCGACGGTGCTGTCGCGCAGGAAGGCCAGCCCCTTGGGGAAGTTCACATCCTCGGTGCTCTTCACCTTGCCACTCTTGGGCTTGAGCAGGTCACCCAGCAGGCCGCCGAGGAAGTAGCTGACACCGGCGAAGTGACCCAGGCCGACCTTGTTCTGCTGGCCGGTCAAGCGGTTCATGTACCGCTGCAACAGCCACGGCGAGAGGCTCATCACCGCACCCAGCGCCAGAGCGGCCAGGCCGATCAGCAGCGGGCCGCGCAGGCCGGCCACGGTGAACACCACGGCCAACATGGCCGCCATGTAGAGCGTGTGGTGACCGGTCAGGAAGATGTGCTTGAACCGGGTGAAGGCCGCGATCAGGATGTTCACGATCATGCCGAAGAACATGATCAGGGCGGTGGTGGTGCCGTACTCGACGAGTGCTTGCGAGATGATCGCCTCGTTGTTGGGCACCACACCCTTCACGTTGAAGGCGGCCTCGAACATGCTGCCGAAGGGGTTCAGCGCACCCACGAGGAAGTCGGCACCAGCACCCAACACGAGGAAGCCGACGAAGGTTTTGACGACACCCTTGACGGTGTCGGATGCGGTTTTGCGCTGCGCCAGGAGGCCGATCAGGGCGATCAGGGCCACCAGGAACGCAGGCGTACTCGCGATGCTCACGAGTACATCGATGACGCCATTCATGTCATTCCCAACTGCTAGAGGAAGGTGAGGAAGCGGGGGCGGGTGGGATCAAGTCGATGAATAAGGGAGTGGGCGCGGGCTCACTTGAGGCCGAGTTCGTCGACCACTTCGGTGACCTTGGTGCGCAACTCGTCCATGTCGATGATCGAGTCCAGCACCACGACCTTCGCGTCCAGGTTCAACCCGTCGGCGACGTCCTTGGCCAGGAAGAACACGTCCGCGGCGCCCGAATGTGCGCTGGCGACGTCGGAGTGTTCCACTTCGACCCCGGAGACCCCCAGTTCGTCGAGCACCTTTTGGATGTTCATCTCGACCATGAAGCTGGATCCGAGTCCGGAGCCACAAACAGCCATGAATTTCATCAGCGATTCCTTTCGGTGAATCTGCCAGTCGTGAAACCACGCAGCGGCGCTGGTGGATGATCAGTCGTCGAAGACGGCCAGGATCTCTTCGGGGGTTTCGGCGTTCTTCAGTGCCGCCACTTTCTCGTCGTCGGTGAGAACCGTGGCGAGTGAACGCAGCACATCGACGTGGGATTCGGCGTCGGTGGCCGCCAAGAGGATCCACACCTCGATCGGGTGGTCCTCACGGTCCAGCAACAACACCGGGGTTCGGGTGCGCAACAGCGACAGCGCGACCGCATTGGTTCCCTCTTCGGGACGTGCGTGCGGGACGGCGACACCCTTGCCGAAGTCGAAGAAGGGACCCATTTTCTCAGCGGTCGTATAGACGGCCTCGACATATCGGTCCTCGATCGAGCCATCCGCCAGCAGTGGCTCGGCACAGCGCGCGATCGCCTGCTTCCAATCCATCACCTCGTCGGTAATGTCTATGCGTTCCAGGGTCAGCGTGCTTCCCATTCAGTCACCTCGCCGTTGAATCGACCATGGGTCGTTGGTTCCGATGCAGAAAACATTACTACGACGGGGCGTGGTAACCGGCAGCACCCCCGGCGTGTTCCACCGGGGGTGCGGTACTTGGCTATAGATGTCTAGTCAGCCGGGATGGCAGTCGGCTGCAAAGCCCAACGTTCAGCTCCGCAGGACGGCTCCGTGATCGGCGCCGGCCCGGGCCACCGCGGCGTCCCGGGCGGTGCTGGCCTCGGCATCGGTGAGGGTGCGCCCGAAGGCGCGGAACCGCAGCGCGAAGGCCAGCGAGCGCTGCCCGGGCGGCACCTGTTCGCCCTCGTAGACATCGAACAACCGGATCGCCTCGAGCAGCTCACCGGCACCGGCGCGCAACGACTCCTGAACCGCGGCGACCGGGATGTCGCGGTCGACGACCAGGGCAACATCCTCCTTGGCCTGGGGGAAGGAGGACAGTTCCGGGATCGAACCGGGCTCGGGGACGTGGTCGATCAACAGATCCAGGTTCAGCTCGACCGCACAGGTACGTTCGGGCAGACCGAACGCCTCGCAGACGGTCGGGTGCACTTCGCCGGCATGTCCGATCGAGGTTTCACCGACGAGCAATTCGGCACACCGGCCCGGATGCCAGGGGGCGTACTGGGTCGCCCGGCGGCCCAGGGTGACCCCGATCGCGGCGGCAGCGGTTTCGGCGAAGGCCACCGCATGGGCCCAGGTCACCGGTTCTCCCTCGCCGGTCCAGCCGTCGCGGCGCCATTGCCCGGCCAGCACCGCGGCCAGGTGCCGGGGTTGTTCGGGCAGGGCGGTGTTCAGGGCGTCGACCTCCTCGTCGGACGGCCGGGCTGCGACCGAGGGACGCGGGGCCGCGGCCCGTCCGCGGGCCAGGAAGACCGAGCCGGACTCGTAGATCGCGACATCGTCCAGGCTGCGGGAGGTATTGCGGTTCACCGCGGCGAAGAGTCCCGGCAACAAGGTGGTGCGCAGGGCGGGCTGAACGTCCGACAGCGGGTTGGCGATCGGCACCAGCGCCCGGCGCGGGTCGTCGGCGGCCACCCCCAGCTTGTCGAGTTCGTCATCGGAGCCGAAGGGGAAGGTGAGCACCTCGACGAAACCGGCCACCGGCAGCGCCTGATTGATCGCGCGGCGGGCCCGCTGGCCCGGGGTGAAGCCCCGCCCGGCCGGCGGGGTGGGCAGCGTCGGCTCGATCGTGTCCAGGCCGATCTTGCAGCCGATCTCCTCGACATAGTCGTAGGGATCGACCAGGTCGAAACGCCAGGTCGGGGGTGTCAGGGTGAGTCGGTCACCGTCCCGGTCGACGCGGACCCCGGAGTCGGTGAGGATCTCGGCGACCGTGTCGGTGGCCACCTCGGTACCCAGCACCGCGGCCGGGAGTTGGCCGTCGATGGTCTGGGTGGGCATCGGCGGTACCGCGCCGAAGACCGTTTCGTCCGCCGACAGGGTGCCACCGGCCAGTTCGACCAAGAGCTGCGCGACCCGGTGGGCCGCGGCGTAGGTCGCGTTCGGATCGACCCCGCGTTCGAAGCGCCGGGAGGCCTCCGAGGACAGCTTCAGCCGACGCGAGGTGCGGGCGATGGTCAGCGGATCGAAGTGCGCGGCCTCGATCACGATCCGGGTGGTGTCCTCGCGCAGTTCGGTCGACTCGCCACCCATCACCCCGGCCAGACCGATCGGGCCCGAGTCATCGGTGATCACCAGGTCGTGTTCGGCCAGGGTGCGGGTCTGGTCGTCCAGGGTCACCAGGGTCTCCCCCGCCCGGGCATTGCGCACCACGATGCCCCCGGCCAACCGGTCGGCATCGTAGGCGTGCAACGGCTGACCGGTCTCCAACATCACGTAGTTGGTGATGTCGACCGCCAGCGAGATCGGCCGCATCCCGGCCAGTTGCAGGCGGCGCTGCATCCAGCGCGGGCTGGGCCGGTTCGGGTCGACCCCGTCCACGGTGAGGGCGACGAAGAGCGAGCAGCCCTCGCTCTCGGAGCGCACCGGGAAGCCGGCGTCGGTGGCGGTCGGCACATCGCGGTCGACCGGGTCGGTGAACCCGGCGCGATAGGCCTGGGCGGTTTCCCGGGCCAGGCCGCGAATCGAGAAGCAGTAGCCGAGGTCGGGGGTAACCGCGATGTCGAGCACCTCGTCGCGCAGGTGCAGCACCCCGGCCGCGTCGGTTCCCAGCGGTACCGGATCACCGGCATCGTCGAGCACCTCGGAGCCGGCTTCGGCCAGCACCATGATGCCGGAATGGTCGTCGCCCAGACCCAGTTCGGAGGCCGAGCAGATCATCCCGTCGGAGATATGTCCGTAGGTCTTGCGCGCAGAGATCGCGAAGTCACCCGGCAGCACGGCGCCGGGCAGGGCGACCACCACGGTGTCGCCGGTGTTGAAATTGTGCGCACCGCACACCACGCCACGGTTGCCGGTTTCGGGATCGTTGTGCTCGCCGACATCGACGTGGCACCAGCGAATCACCTTGCCGTTCTTCTGCGGCTCGTCGACGTAGTCGATCACCCGGCCCAGCACCACCGGGCCGGTGACATCGGCGCCGGCCGATTCGACCTGCTCGACCTCCAGGCCGGCCCGGATCAGCGATTGACCGATCTCGAAGGGGGTGACCGTCTCGTCCAGCGCGACCAGTTCGCGCAGCCAGCTCACCGGAGCCCTCATCGTGCACCTCCCAGCAGCGAGCGGCTGAACCGCACGTCGCCCTCGACCATGTCGCGCATATCAGCGGCGTTGTTACGGAACATCAGGGTTCGTTCGATGCCCATCCCGAAAGCGAATCCCGAGTACTCCTCGGGGTCGATACCGCAGGCGATCAGCACCCGGGGGTTGACCACCCCGCAGCCGCCCCATTCGATCCAGCCCTCCGAACCGCAGGTGCGGCAGGGGGCGTCCGGGTTGCCGACCGATGCGCCCTTGCACACGAAGCATTCGAGGTCGACCTCGGCCGACGGCTCGGTGAAGGGGAAGTAGTTCGGACGCATCCGGGTGCGCACATCGCCGAACATCGCCTTGGCGAAGTGGTCCAGGGTGCCGCGCAGATCGGCCATCGAGATGCCCTTGTCGATGCACAGGCCCTCGACCTGGTGGAAGACCGGCACATGCGTGGCGTCGAACTCATCGGCCCGGTACACCTTGCCGGGGCAGACCACGTAGATCGGTGGCTCCTGCGTCAGCATCGTGCGGGCCTGCACCGGAGAGGTGTGGGTGCGCAGCAGCATCGCGTTGTCGCTGGGGTCCAGGAAGAGGGTGTCCTGCAGGGTGCGCGCCGGGTGATCGGGGTGCATGTTGAGGGCGTCGAAGTTCAACCACTCGGCCTCGGCCTCGGGGCCCTCGGCGACCTCCCAGCCCATCGCGACGAAGATCTCCGAGACCATGTCCATCAGCGCGGTGATCGGGTGCGGGGCGCCCTGGGGTTGCAGTTCGACCGGCATGGTGACGTCCACCTGTTCGGCGACCAGCCGGGCCTGCAACTCGGCGACCGAGATCTCCTCGGTGCGGGCCGCCAGGGCCTGGTTGACCTCACCGCGGGCGGCGCCGATCCGCTTGCCGGCGTCCTTGCGGGCCTGCGGGGGCAGTGCACCGATCTCGCGGTTGGCCAGCGCCAGCGGCGAACGATCACCGGTGTGGGCGATCCGGGCCGCCTTCAGTTCGGCGGTACTGGTGGCCTCGGCGAAGGCCTGCTTGGCCTGAGCAACCAGCTCGGCCAGATGCTCCGGTTGCAGCGTGGCGACCTCGACCGGGTCATAGGACTTGTTCGGTCCCGACATTTCCCTCTCCTCCGGCGCACGCCTTCGAAGCGGCACCAAGGCGACAGTCTAGGGAGTCGCCCGGGCCCGGTGCGAACCGATAATCCGCCCCGGACACCCCGCCGTCCGGGTCCGTGTCCGGTGAGTTGACGAATCGGCCACGCACCCCGGTGCCGCTGCTAGGTTCCGGACATACCGACCAAGGAGGGTTCGCAATGGGGTTCGTTTTCTTCTCGCTGGCGACACTGCCCGACGCCGGGCCGGAGGAACACCGGGAGTACAACAAGTGGCATCAGCTCGACCACCGTCCGGAGAACCTGAACCTGCCAGGCGTGGAGTACGGCGACCGGTGGGGTCGTCCGGCGGAGTTCAAGGCGGCCGGAACGGGCAACGACACCCTCGGCGACACCGACTACGTGACGATGTACTGGTACCACGAACCCTTCGACGAGTCGTACCGGCAGTGGAACGACCTCGGTGAGACCTCTTTCCAGTGGGGCCGCGGCCCCCTGATTCCGGGCGTGGAGCGCCGCATGCTGGCCTTCTTCCGCATCGTCAAGGGATATGCGGCCGCATCCTCGCTGGTCAGCCCGGAGGTGCTGAAGTACCGACCGAACCAGGGCATTCATTTCTTGCTCACCCGGCACCAGAAGCATCACAGCCTGGACACCCACACCCATTACACCTGGACCGACCGGGTGCTGATGCCGGGTTTGATGGAGGTGGACGGGGTGGCCGGCGGCTACACCTTCAGCTTCAGCCACTTCCAGAAACACTCGACGATGAACTTCAACACCCCCGACGAGGACGCCGCCAGTTCGATGCGGGTGCGGTTGCTCTACTTGGACGGCGATCCGCTGGCGACCACCGAACGGATCGCCGCGGCGGAGGAGCAGTTGGCCCGCAATGCCGACTGTGGCGATGCCGGTGAGGTGTTGTTGTCCACCCCGGTGAAGACGATCATTCCCTTCCAGGACTGGTGAGCTTCGGAGAATCAGCCCCTCAGCGGGCGTGTTCGTCGAACAGGGCTTCCCAGGGCTGTTGCACCAGGTCGGTGCCGTCCCGGGAGCCCTGCAGGAAACGCTCCCCGATCGGGAATCGCCCGTCCGCGTCGTCGGTTCTGATCCACTCTGTGGTGCACACCCGACGCTGAATCCGCCATTGCGGCACCCCGTCGACCGGTTTGCGGCGGAACAGGTCGAGATAGCGGAACCCGATCAGCAAACTGCCGGACGGGTCGTCGCCCGGGCTGCGATGCACCGAGACGCCGTAGGTCTCCACCCGGGCCTCGTCCTCGGCATCACCCCAGTCGACCAGGGAATGGCCGAGGTGGTGCATGGTCATGGTGTAGCGCCGAAGCAGCTTGCCCAGCCAGGTGATGAACTCCTCGACATTGCCCTCGAAGGTGCCGTGCAGGTCGGTGGCATCGACGTGGTAGCAGCTCGCCACCAGCGGCAGGTCGACCCGATCGACACCCCGGACGTAGCGGGCCAGCACCCGCGAGATCTCACGTTCGGCCAGCAGCCGGCGCAGTTCAGTGTCATACAGGGGTCCGTCATTCATGGGTGGAGAAGCCTTCCGGGGTCTTGCCGAAGTAGGCGTCCTGCAGCACCGACAGGTCGGTCAGGTCCTCGGCCCGGGTGGCCATCACCACCCGTCCCATGTCGAGCACGGTGATGTGGTCGGCCACCCGCACCGACGCCTCGACGGCCTGTTCCACCAGCAGCACGCCGATGCCGGTCTCGGTGAGCCGGCCGACCTGTTCCATCACCTCGTTGACGATCACCGGGGCCAGGCCGCCGGAGGGTTCGTCCAACAACAACAGCTTGGGGTTGCTCATCAGGGCCTGGGCGATCGCGAGCATCTGCTGCTGCCCACCCGACATCGAGCCGGCGACCATATTGCGCTTGTCGCCCAGGATCGGGAAGAGCTCGTACATCCGCTGCGCATCGCGGCGCAGTGCCGAGCGGCTTTCCTTGCGGGTGTAGCCGCCGAGCACCAGATTGTCCTCGACGGTGAGCTTGTGGAAGACCCGTTTGCCCTCCTGGGCGTAGGCCACCCCGTTGCGTACCCGGGAGTGCGCGCCGACCCGGGAGATATCGCGTCCGAGGTAGTGCACCGAACCGCCCTGTACCGGGTTCAGTCCGGCGATCGCGCGCATCGTGGTGGTCTTGCCGGCTCCGTTGCGGCCGAGCAGCACGGTGAGTTCACCGGGCCAGACCTCGAAGGAGACGTCCCACACCGCTTTCAGGTCGCCGTAGCCGGTGGCGAGGTTCTTGACCTCCAGAATCGGGCTGCGTTCGCTCATTCGGCTGCCCCCTGTTCGGCCGGGTCGAGGCCCAGGTATTGGCGGGCCACCTCCGGGTCGTGTTCGATCTGTTCCGGCGGGCCCTGGGCGATAACCTTGCCCTGGGCCAGCACGACGATGTCGTCGGCCAAGTCGAGCACCAGCCGGAAGTTGTGCTCCACCAACAGCACGGTGCCGCCGGCATCGCGGATCCGCCGGATCAGTTCGGCGAGCCGTTCGATCTCGTGCTCGTCCAGGCCCGAGGCACATTCGTCCAACAGCAGGACGCCCGGTTCGGCGATCAGGGCCCGGGCCACCTCCAGCAGGCGGCGGCGACCCAGCGGCAGCGACACCGCTTCCTGATCGCGCAGGCCGAGTAGCCCGACCATGTCGAGCACCGCGTGGGTGATCCGCAGATCATCGCGGCGGGCCCTCAGGAACTGTGGCAGCCGCAGGGCGGTGGCGAGCAGGCCGACCCGGTGCGGAATGAACCGGCCCGCGGCGACCGCCTCGGTGACGGTGATGCCCTCGGGAATGTTCGGGGTCTGGAAGGTGCGGGCGATTCCGGCGCGGGCCACCTGGTGGGAGCGCATCCGGTCGATGCGCTGCTGGTCCAGGGTGATGGTGCCGTCGTCATTGCGGTAGAAGCCGCAGACCACGTTCAGCAGGGTGGTTTTGCCCGAACCGTTCGGGCCGATCAGCGCGGTGACCTTGCCCGGGGGTGCGGTGAACGAGACCGATTGCAGGGCCCGGTTGCCGCCGAAGGCCTTCGAGACGTTGTCGACGACCAGTTCCCGGCCCGGGGTGTCCGGCAGTCCGCCGCCGGTCTGCACGGGGGTCACGCCCAGGCCTGCGGCCCGGTCGAGGCGGCGCACCATCGTCCGGGCCAGCCGGGCGATACCGCCACGCAGCAGCACCCCACCGAGGATCAGCAGCGCACCGGTGAAGACCAGGGCGAAGGATTGGAACTCGGTGGATCGGGAGGCGATCGACTGCAGAATGGCCGCACCCACCACGGCACCGTAGATGCTGGTCGAACCACCCAGCATCGACGCGGCCAGCACGGTGGTGGCCAGCAGGAAGCCGAAGGCCTCCGGTGAGATGTACAGGTCGAGGTTGGCGAACAACACCCCGGCCAGGCCGGCCGGGATCGCCCCCAGTGCATAGGCCGACAGCTTGGTGCCGAAGACCGAGATCCCCAACGAGCTGGCCAGAACCGGGCTCTGCCGCAGCACCCGCAGCGCCACCCCTCGCCGCGAGGTGACGATGTTGCGCATGAAGGCGAACCACAACACCACCACGAGCACGATCATCAGGTAGAAGCCGGTGTTGTCCAGCAGAACCCCGGCCAGGGTGGGCGGGGCGATTCCGCTCAGCCCTTCGCGTCCACCGGTCTCCTCGTTGAAGATCGCGATCACATCGGGCAACACCAACACCAGGAAGAACGACGTCATCGCCAGCGACCAGCCGCCCAGGCGCAGACCCGGGATACCGGTCATCAACCCGACCAGCATCGCCGCGGCGCCACCGATCAGCAGTTGCAGGAACAGGTCGGTGACCCCGGCCTTCGACGCCAATCCGGCGGTGTAGGCCCCCGCGGCGTACATCGCGGCCTGACCCAGCGCGAGCTCGCCGGCATATCCGTGGCTGAGGTTCAGCCCACCGACCACCAGGGACAGGATCAGCGCGAGCTGAAGTTGTCGGGTGGTGGAGTAGTCGAGCCCGATGTAGGGCACCGCGACCAGCAGCAGGGCCGCCAGCAGCGGCCAGACGAAGCTGGGGACGCGGCGAATCAATTTCCAGACGGCAATCACGTCACACCGTCCGTTCCACGGATCGGACGAACAGGCCGGTGGGCCTGATCATCAGGATCGCGATCAGCATCACGAAGACCGACAGGGTGGCGAACTCGCTGCCCAGGTAGCGGGCGGCGAAGGACTCCACCAGCCCGACCAGGGCGCCCCCGACGAGCACCCCGGGCATCGATCCGAAGCCACCGATGGCCAGCACCACGAAGCCCTTCAGGGCCAGCGCCGAACCGAGGGTGGCGACCGCGAAGGTCTTCGGGCCGACGACCATGCCGGTCAGGCCGGCCACCATTCCGGAGAAGACGAAGGCGGCCATCGCCAACCGGCGCACGTGTACGCCGCGCAGCCGGGCGGCTTCGTTGTCCTCGGCCATACCGAGCAGGGCCAGACCCAGTTTGGTGCGCTTGGTGACCAGGGCGAAGGCCACCACGAAGAGAATGGCCACCAGAATCAGCGCGATCTCCACCGGCGCCACCCGGCCACCGAGTACGGTCAACACCTCTCCCCCGGCGAAGAACGGCACCCGCAGCGCCTGGGCACCCCACACCAGTTGGGTGGCCCCGTTGAGCAGGGTGGCCGCACCCAGGGTGGTCACCAGCAGCATGTGGTGGTCGTCGACCGGGCGCACCGCGAGCCGCTCCTCGACCAGGGCCACTGCGGCCACCAGCACCGCGGCCAGCACGGCCACGATCAGCGGGTTCCATCCCCACACCATCAGTCCGGTGTAGGCGATGAAGGTGCCGATCATCATCAACTGCGCGTGCGCGAAGTTGAACGACTTACTGGCGATATAGACGATGTTGTAGCCGATTGCCACCAGGGCATAGACGGCTCCCAGTGACAGGGCTCCCCACACGAGGGTCACGCGCTTCTCCTGATTCCCCGAACCGGACGGGCCCGTGGTTCCCGGCCACAACCGCGCCGGGAACCACGACCGATGGTTACTGGAACTGACCGTCCTTGACCTCGGACGGTTCGACGAAGATGAACTCCTCGCCCGACACGTTCGGGCCGTGGCTCTCGGCCGTGAAGTTGTACCGGGAGATCATCGCCGACTCGGCCTTCTCCTGAACCTCGGGATCCTCCAGCGCCTTGGCGAGCTCCTCGGCGTTGTCGGCATTGCCGACCTTGTCCGCGGCGGCGGCGATCAGGTGCGGGGCATCCCAGTTGTAGGCCTGCACCAAGGTGGTCTTGATCGGGCCCTGCTTCTTCATCAGTTCCACGGCGTGGTTGACGTTCTCGGCGTTCGGGTCATGCTTGATGCTCTTGGCCACCTGCATCTTCAGGCCCTTGACCTGATTGGTGCCCAGCACGCCGTCCGGCGGGGGTTGGCTGACGATCGAGGTGGAGGCGACCGAGTTGTTGGCCAGCATCGGCACATCCCAGCCGAGCTTTTCCTTGCTCTGCAGCACGTAGCCCACCGGGGCGCCATAGCCGTCGAAGATCAGTACCTCGGGCTTGGACGACTGCAAGGACTGCAGTTGCGGGGTCATGTCCAGGGCGGCGGAGTCGTACTCCTGCTTGCCGACGACCTCGTAGCCCTCCTTGGGCAGCATGTCGGCGGCCATCTTGCCGAAGGTCTGACCGTAGGCGGTGCTGCCGTGAATGATGCCGACCTTCTTGTAGCCGGTCTTCTCCAGTTCGACCATGAAGCCGGCCAGGTATTCGGCCGGGCCCGGGGACAGGTCGAAGTTCATCGGGTGAGCCGAGGGGTCGGACGATTCGGCGGTGGGGCCGATGTTGAACGACAGGATCTTGTTCTGGGTCAGGATCGGCAGCGTCGCGTTGGCGATGGTGGACGGGCCCGAGTTCAGGTAGGCGTCCACACCCTTGCCGTTGATCTCCTCACGGAGCTTGGTCACCGCGGTGGTGGGATCTCCGGCGTCATCGACGACGACCAGTTCGATCTTCCGCCCGGCGATACCGCCGTTGTCGTTCACGTCCTCGACGGCAGCCTTGGTGGCGTTGATCGAGGTGCCCGACAGATCGGCCATCACGCCGGGAGCACTCACGCCGCCGCTGACCACGATCCGATAGGGCTTGTCGGTGTTGTCACCGTCTCCACCGCCGCCACCACCGGTTTGTCCGGTGCCGCAGGCGGCGAGCAGCATCGCCGCGGCCGCAGCGGCCGTCAGTTTCATGAAGCGTTTCATTGGTCCCCCTTGCCAAGCTCCCAAGCACTTGCTTGGAAGGGTCATGCTAGGGGCTCGTCCGGATGCACGAAAACCCTTTTCCCACACAGCGATTCGGTACCAGTGAGCGCAGAATTGCCGGAACCCGCCGCGGTCAGCGAGCGGGTTTCCGGATCAGGGGTGGACGGTCAGGCGATCTGTCCCCCGTCGACCACGAATTCGTGGCCGGTGCAGTACGAGCTGGCATCGCTGGCCAGGAAGGCCACCATGTTCGAGATCTCGCTCGGCCGACCGACCCGCCGGATCGGGTTCTTCAGCACCCAGCCCCCACCTTGGCGGGCCTCCTCGCTGATCATCGGGGTGTCGATGCCGCCGGGGCAGATCGCGTTCACCCGGATTCCGCGCGGCCCGAGCTGGTGGGCCAGTGAGCGGGTGGCGCCGAGGATGCCGAACTTGGAGGTGCTGTAGGCGATCGCAGCGGCGTGGCCCTTGATCCCGGCCAGGGACGACAGGTTGATCACCGAGGCGCCGTCGCCGAGCAGCGGCAGAGCGCTTTGAATGCCCAGGATCGGCCCGATCAGGTTGATGTCGAGAGTCAGCCGCAGATCGTCCTCGGTCATCGTGTCGATCTCGTCGAGCTTGTAGATCGCGGCATTGTTGACCAGCACGTCGAGCCGTCCGTAGCGCTCCCGGATGCCGTCCATCACCCGGTCCCAGGCGGCCCGGTCGGTGACATTCAGTTCGGTGTTCCAATCGGCCGGGCCCTCGGGGACGAAGACGTCGGTGGCGATCACCCGGGCGCCGAGGCCGGTGAGCAGTTCGACGTGGCTGCGGCCCATGCCGCCGCCGGCACCGGTCACCAGGATCACTTTGTCGGTCAGATCGACCAGGGGTTCGGTCATGATTCCTCTCCTAGGGCTTCTCGACGAGTTCGACCCGGATCCGGTCCGGATCCAGCACATAGACGACGCGGCAGCCGGCGACCGCACCGCGGCCGGCGACGATCGGATCCGACATCGCCGCGGTGCCGGCGGCGGCGAGGCGTTCGAGTTCGGCGTCCAGATCGGCAACCTCGATGGCCACGTGCACCGCACCGACCGAGCCGTTGTCGGGATCGAGCACCACGTCGGAACCGCCGACGTATTGCAGTAGTTCGATCACGGCATGTCCCTCGGGCGGGTTCACGAAGGCTTGCCGGACGGTCACTCCCGGATAACCGGTGACCGCGTCCACCGCCGGACCGGAGTTCTCGTAGGGGCCGTCGACCCGGCCGCCGGTGAGGGCGGCGTAGAAGTCGATGGACCGTTCCAGATCGGAGACGGTCAATCCGGTGTGGTTGATCATTCGCTCTCCTGATGGGCGTTTGCGTTGGTGATTTCGTCGTGGATCATCTGCAACTCGTCCTTGCCGAGGTCGAGCCGGGCGGCTGCCATGTTGTCGCGCACCGATTCCGGCCGGCTGGCCCCCGGGATCGGGATCAGGGCCGGAGAGAGAGCCAACAGCCAGGCCAGCACCACCCGGTGCCGGCTGACCCCGTGACGTTCGGCCACGGTGGTCAGCGAGGTGATGTTGGCTCCGGCGGCCTTGGCCATCAGTCGTCCGCCGAAGGGGCTGTAGGCCAGGAAGGCCAGCCCCAGTTTGGCGGCATGAGCGAGCACCCGGAGGCTGCCGGGGTCGGCGAGGTCGGGGGCGAGCGGGTTCTGCACCGCCACCAGGCGCTCGCCCAGGATGTGGCGGGCCAGGGAGAGTTGGTCGGCGTTGACGTTGGACACCCCGATCCGGCGCACCAGCCCTTCGCTGTGCAGGGCGGCCAGTCCGCCGAGGGATTCAGCCAGGGGTACTGCCGGGTCGGGGCGGTGCAATTGATAGAAGGGCAGCACATCCAGGCCGAGTCGTTGTAGGGAACCGATCGCGGCCTTGCGCAGGTGTTCGGGGCGTCCGTCCAGCCACCAACTGTCGGGCGGGCCGTACCGCAGGTGCCCGCCCTTGGTGCCGATCAGGACGTCCTCGGTGGAGCCGGGGTAGTCGGCCAGACAGGCGGCCAACACCGTTTCGTTCACTCCGGGGGCCCCGGGTGGGCCGTAGGTGTCGGCGGTGTCGAAATAGCGGACGCCGGCGTCGAGGGCAGCGTGGATCGTGCGTTCGGCCGCTTCGGTGGTCCAGCCGTCCACCTGGGTGATGGTCATCGCCCCCATGCCGACGGCGCCCACCTCGACATCGCCGATCCGACGCGGCCGCACGGTCATTTCCCGACCGCCGTCCAACCACCGTCCACCGGCAGGCACACGCCGGTGACGAAGGTGTCCTCCAGCAGGAGCTGGTTGATCACCGTCGCGATCTCGGCAGGTTCGGCCAGTCGTCCCAGCGGGTTGCGCTGCAGCACCGGATCGATGTCGTAGCCGTTGTCGAGCATCGACTGCACCATCGGGGTGCGGGTGTGCCCGGGGGCCACCGCGTTCACCCTGATTCGCGGCGCCCATTCGATGGCGAGGTTGCGCAGCAGTTGCTGTACCGCGGCCTTGGCCGGGCCGTAGTCGGCTTGATTCACCCAGCCACCGTAAGCGGTGGTCGACGAGACGCCGACGATCGATCCCGATGCGTAGTCGGGCAACTGTTCGGCGAAACAGCGGGCCGCGACCAGGGTGCCGATCAGGTGTACGTCGATCAGCTTGCGGGCCGCGGCCAGGTCCATCTCCATCGTGGGCACGAACTGGCCGCGGATGCCGTGGCAGGCGACCAATCCGTCGGCAACCCCCCACTGCCGGACGCCGGTGGCGAAGGCGGCGCGCATCGACTCCTCGTCGGTGACGTCGGCGATGGTGTTGACGACCTGGGACAGCGACGGGCCCTCGGCCAGGTCGATGCCGGTGACCGAACACCCACGGGAGAGCAGGTCATCAACCACCGCCCGGCCGATGCCACTGGCCGACCCGGTAACGACCACATGGGTCATTCTCGGCTCACCACTTCTCGGCGAAGCTGGTGATCGCGTCGCAGACCCGCTGGACGTCCTGATCGCTCAGGCCGTGGCTCATACCCAGGGACATGCCGTTGGCGAAGACATTGTCGGCCTCGGGCATGCCGCCTTCGGGCTGGCGCCACTCAACCCCGTCCAGGAACGGGTGCCGGGCCGCGTTGCCGGTCCAGATGGTGCGGGTGTCGATGCCGGCGGCCTCGATGGCCTCCTGCAGATCGGCGCGCTTGAAGGGCGCGTCCTCGCGCACCAACACCGGGTAGCACAGCAGGGCGGTGTGCAGGCCGTCCAGCAACTTCGGGGTTCGGAAGAAGTCGGGGAAGGCGGCGTAAGCAGCGGTGTAGGCGTCGTAGGTCTTCTGCCGACGGGCGTAATTCTGATCGAGCTTGTTGAGCTGGACGATGCCGTAGGCCGCGCCCAGTTCGGAGGGCTCGAAGTTCCACGAGAGGGTGTCGAAGATGAAGTCGTTGTCGTAGGGAACACCGTCGAGATCTTCGCGGAAGACCCGTCCAGCACCGCCGCCGAACAGGTTCGGCTCGGAGCGGCGGCCCCAGCGACGCAGCAGCAGGGCCTGGTCGCGGTCTTCCTCGGTGTCGACCGAGATCATGCCGCCGTTGCCGGCGCAGGTGATGATGTGGGCCATCGCGAAGCTGGTCACCGAGTAGTCGGCGCGGGCGCCGGTCGGGGTGCCGTGCAGGGTGGCCCCCAGGGAGTCACAGTTGTCCTCGATGAGCTTCAGGTTGTGCTTGTCGGCGATCTCGCGCAAGCGATCCCAATCGGGGGCGTTGCCCACCAGGTTGGGCAACAGGATGGCTCCGGTGCGCTCGGTGATCATCGACTCGATCTGGTTGACATCGGCCTGATAGGTGTCGGGTTCGACATCGACGAATACCGGCACCAGGCCGGCCCGTACGATCGGGGCGATATCGGTGGAGAAGGTGAGCGGCGAGGTGATGATCTCGCTGCCCGGCTCCAGGCCCAGCAGATCGACCGCGAGGTACAGGCCGGAGGAACCGGAGTTCACCATCACGCCGTACTTCTTGCCGCTCAACTCGGCGACGCGGGTCTCCATCTCCTTGACGTTGGCCCCGATCCGCAAGCCCTGCGAACCGCTGCGCAGCACCTTGACGACCGCTTCGATCTCTTCTTCACCGTGGGTGGCACGGGCGTACTGAATTCGTTCCATTCTTCCTCCATGAGGCCAACCAAGCATTTGCTCGAAGCCTGGCATGTGGGTAAAGGGACCTCGCTCAACCTCCCGCTGGCCGGAAAGCACCCCGGGCCATTGAGCGGGAATCTGTGGACCTGCGACGGCCTCGGAGCTAGCTTGACCCAAAGCCCGGCGGACTCCCTCCTGCGTCTTCCGCTGAGTGGCATCGACAGGAGCCTCGAGAGGAGCTACTGATGACGGACACCGAAGTCCGGATGATCGACAACACCGGCAACCCGGATCGTTATGCCCGTGGTTGGCATTGCTTGGGCCAGGCCAAGGAGTTCTCCGACGGCAAGCCCCACACCCTGCACGCCTTCGGCCAAAAACTGGTGATCTGGGCCGACACCAAGGGCAACATCAACGTCCTCGACGCCTACTGCCGCCACATGGGCGGCGACCTCTCCCAGGGCGAGGTCAAGGGCGACGAAGTCGCCTGCCCCTTCCACGACTGGCGCTGGTCGGGCGAGGGCAAATGCACCTCGATCCCCTACTCCCGCCGCGTCCCCCTGCGCGCCCGCACTCAAACCTGGCCGACCATGGTGCACGACGGCATCCTGTTCGTGTGGAACGACCCGGAGGGCAATCCGCCGATTCCGGAGCAGATGATCCCCGACATTCCGATGGCCGACGACCCGGACTGGACCGACTGGTACTGGTACAAGTTCGAGATCAAGGGCTCCAACTGCCGCGAGATCATCGACAACGTCGTCGACATGGCCCACTTCTTCTATGTGCACGGCTCCCTGCCCACATACTTCAAGAACGTCTTCGAGGGTCACATCGCCACCCAGTTCATGAACGGCCAGGGACGGGCCGACGTGGAGCGCAAGCGCACGATGCCCTCGGAGCGTCAGGGGATGGAGTCGATCGGCACCTACTACGGTCCGTCCTTCATGTTGAACCCGATGGAGACCAAATTCGCCGATTTCAGCATCAACTCGATGCTGATCAACTGCCACTACCCGGTCGATCACAACAACTTCGTGCTGAACTACGCGATCAAGGTGAAGAAAACCGACTTCCCCGACCCCGCCACGGCCGAAGAGACCGCCCAGCAGATGGCGCAGTACATCAAGATCGGCTTCGAGCAGGACGTCCAGATCTGGAACAACAAGACCCAGATCGACAACCCGCTGCTGTGTGAGGAGGACGGGCCGGTCTACCAGTTGCGTCGTTGGTACCAGCAGTTCTACACCGACGTCGCCGACATCACCCCGGAGATGACCGACCGCTTCGAGTTCGAGATCGACACCACCCGCCCGAACGAAGCCTGGCGGGCCGAGGTGGAACAGAATCTCCGGGAGGCGGAGCAGGCCGAGCCGGCCCGCGGCTGATTCTCGGCAGCACGGCGGCAACTGCTGCCGGCCCCGCAGACAGCACAACGGCGGCGGATGGGATCGAACCCACCCGCCGCCGTTGTCGTTGAATCAGCGCACCACCGACAGCCGGCGCGATCGTGTCGACACCTGATGGTCGGGCCAGAGTTCCTCCGAGATCCGGCGGGTGGCGTGGGCCACCAGATCGGCCACCCGCTCCAACGGCAGCCCGGATTCACCGGTCAGGGACACCGCGCCGACCTGGCCGCGGGGGCCGCGGATGGCCGAGCCGACACAGGCCAGGTGCTCGAAGGGCGCACCGGTGGAGAAAGCCAGTCCACCCGCTGCCCGGATGCGGGAGAGCTCCTTGTGCAGGTTGCCCTGACGCCCGGAGGTACTGCGGCAGACCGCGATGCCGTACATACCTTCGACGACCTCGGGCTCGACCCAGGCGAGCATCGCCTTGCCCAACGCGGTGCGGTGGGCGGGCAGGCGCACCCCGACCCTGGTCGGCACGTCGAGGTTCGCCCGGAAACCGATCTTGTCGAGGCAGTAGACCTCGCCGCCCTGCAGAACACCGAGGTGTACGACCAGACCGGTGCGCAAGTGCAGTTGCTGCAGCCGGGCCGAGGCAGCTTCCCGGATCATCGTTTCGTCGCGGATTCCGGAGCCCAGCCGCAGCGACCGCGGACCCAGCACGTAACCGTCGGGACTGTGGGCGAGCCACTCCACCCGCACCAGTTGTTCGAGAATCCGATGCGCGGTCGACCGCGGCAGACCGGTTCGCCGCGAGATCCCCTCCAAGGTCAGGCAGGTACCCGGGGCGCTGAAGGCGTCCAGGATCAACGTCATCCGCTCAACCATCGACGGGGGCAGCTCGCGCTTCTCTTCAACTGTGACGGCCATCTCACTCCTCAACCAAGCGCTCGTTAGGTGGTATGAAGAAAACGCTAACCCGCGACCCGAAATCCGTCTACGGTCATCTCAGTATGTGAGGACATTTCCTTAAACCTTTTTCATCGGTCGGTCGGGTCAGGAGCTCCGGGCAGCAAAAACCGGGCCGTGCGCAGTGCGCATCGACCCGGTGACGACTCGGTGAAAGGCGAGCCCTCAGACCTCCTTGGGGAAGTTCGTCCAGCCCTTGCCGTCGAAGCGGGTGAACCAGCCGCCGGCTTCCAGCGTGCCGCCGTCGACCGGAAGGGTCTGCCCGGTCATGTACGAGGCCCCGTCCCCGGACAGGAACTCGATCACCTTGGCGCAATCGTCGGCCTCGCCGAGGCGGGCCAGCGGCGCCCACGAGCGCATGTTGTCGGGATCGCGCCCGCGCAACATCATCTCGGCCGGGGTGGCGGGCGTGTTGATCAGATCGGGGGCGATGGCATTGACCCGGATGCCGTACTGCCCCACCGCGACCGCCAGCGATCGGGTGAAAGCGACGATGCCGGCGTTGAAGGCCGAGTACACCGCATGCCCCGGAATCCCCCGGAAGGCTTCGACGGTGGCCACGTTGACGATTGCACCGCCACCTTGGGCCTTCATGGTGTCCAACACCGCATGGGTCATCGCGAAGACATGCCAGAGGTTGATCTCGTACAACTGCTGCCAGTGCTCGGGTTCGGACTGCTCGAAACTGCGGGCGAAGGGTTTGAAATCGCCCACATTGTTCACCAGCACCCCGATGCCGCCACCGCCCAGTTCCCGGGCCCGGTCGGCGACCGCGGTAATCACCTCGGGTTCGGTGATGTCGCCGACGACCACCTCGCAGCGGCCCCCCTCGGCGAGGATCTCGGCCCGGGTCGCCTCGGCGGCTTCGGCATTGATGTCGTTCAGCAGCACCAAGTCACCGCGCCGGGCCAGCCGTCGCGAGGTGGCGCCGCCGATACCCAGCGCACCGCCGGTCACAATCGTCACTGCCACCAGTCGGGTCCTCTCGGTCGTGGCCGCCATTCGTGGCGGTCGGGTTCACCTCCGACCCTAGCTGCGTCAGTCCCCGCGGGCCCGCTCGTTACCGATCAGCGGCGGCGCACTTCGGACGGGACGTGGTGGTCAGCCTCGTTGTGCGCGGGCGGTACTGAACAGGCAGATCGCCGCCGCGGTGGACACATTGAGGCTTTCGGCCAGGCCGTACATCGGCACGCCGATACTGCGGTCGGCCAGGGCGACGTCGTCGGCGGGCAGCCCCCAGGCCTCGTTGCCCAGCACCCACGCGGTGGGGGCGGCAAGTTCCGCACGCGTCAGATCGTCCAGGGTCGGGCCGGACGAGCCGTCGGCGGCCAGCACCTGCAGGCCGGCCTCACGACAGGCGGCGATCGCCTCGGGCAGGTCGGGGCCGGTGATCACCGGTAGGTGGAAGATGCTGCCGACCGAGGCCCGGATGGTCTTGGCATTGGTCAGCTCGACCGAACCTCCGGTCAGAATCACCGCATCGGCACCGAAAGCATCGGCGCAGCGGATGATGGTGCCGGCATTGCCCGGGTCGCGCACCTGGGCGCAGATCACCACCAACGAGGGTGGCTGCGGCCAGTGCTCGGGCAGGGCGACCTCGGGGGAATCGGCGTGGGCCACCACCCCTTGGGCGGTGACCGCATCACACAACCCGGCCAGGTCGGCGGCCGACACCGTGCACGAGTCGACCCCGTGTTCGGTGGCCAGGTCGATCAGGTCGGCCATCGCCTCGACCTGATCCTCGGCCACCCAGAGCCGGTGGCAGGTGCCGTACCGGAGCGCTTCACGCACCGCCTGGCGTCCCTCGACCAGGCACTCGCCGGTGGCCCTGCGGTCCTTGCGTCTGGTCAAACGACGAACCGACCGCAGCGCGGCGGCACTGGCACGGGGGACGTGCCGGGCTGCGGCTGCGGTCGGTTCGGGAGTACTGCTCAACCTCAGGCGGCGACGGTCGTCTGGTTGGCCTTGGCCACCTCGACGAGCGCGGCGAACGCGGTCGGGTCGGACACGGCCAGCTCGGCCAGCATCTTGCGGTCGACCTCGACACCACCGTTCTTCAGACCCGAGATGAACCGGTTGTAGGTCATGCCCTCGGCGCGGGCGGCGGCGTTGATCCGCTGAATCCAGAGCTTGCGGAAGTCACCCTTGCGAGCACGACGGTCACGGAAGGCGTAAACACCGGAGTGCTGCACCTGCTCCTTGGCCTTGCGGTACAGCCGCGAGCGCTGCCCGCGGTAGCCGGAGGCCTGGTCGAGAATCTCGCGGCGCTTCTTCTGCGCATTCACAGAACGCTTGACGCGTGCCATGGACTTTCTCCTTACAGCTTGGGTGCCCGGCAGGGCCGGGCGGGGTGGAAAACGGTCAGGGGATCACTTGCCGAGCAGCTTCTTGGCCTTCTTGGCGTCGCCGGGGGCCATCACCGCATCGCCGTCCAAGCGGCGCAGGCGACGGTTGCCCTTGTGATCGTTGAGGTGCATCTTGCCCGCCTTGCGGTGCATGACCTTGCCCGAACCGGTGATCTTGAAGCGCTTCTTCGCACCCGAGTGGGTCTTCATTTTGGGCATATCTGCTCCTTTGTTTCATACCCGACTGGCGGGCTGGGGGTTTCGCGTGGCTTGCGGCCGGCTCACAGATCGATGTCGGGATCCATGTTGTCGGCGGGGCCCTTCTTCTTGGGCTTGGACTGGTGCTGCTGGCGGTGTTCGGCCAGCATCGTGCGTTCGGCTTCCTGGGCTTCACGACGACGCTCGGCCTTGCGGCTGCGTTCGGCGTCGGCATCGGCGCGGGCCTGCCCCTTCTTGCGGGTCGGGCCGAGCACCATCAGCATGTTGCGGCCCTCGTGCTTGGGGGCCGACTCCACGAAGCCGTACTCTTCAACATCTTCAGCGAGGCGCTTGAGCAGGTTGATACCCAGTTCCGGACGACTCTGTTCGCGGCCACGGAACATGATGGTGATCTTCACCTTGTCGCCGCCCTTGAGAAAGCGCACCACGTGCGACTTCTTGGTCTCGTAGTCGTTGCTGTCGATCTTGGGCCGGAGCTTCATTTCCTTCAGGCCGGTGTTCGACTGGTTGCGCCGGTTCTCCCGTTCGCGCTGGGCACTCTCGTACTTGAACTTGCCGTAGTCCATCAACTTGACGACCGGCGGGCGGGCGTCGGGAGCCACCTCGACCAGGTCGAGTTCGGATTCACGGGCAAGCTGGCGGGCTGCTTCGATCGGCACGATGCCGACCTGCTCACCGGCGGGCCCGACCAAACGGACCTCCGGTACCCGGATGCGCTCATTGATGCGCTGCTCTGTGCTGATACTTCCTCCAGTGTTCAGTGATCTTGCGTGATGCACAGACCTGAAGGTGTCAGCCGGGAGCGGCCGACCACGCGAGTGCGGTCGGCGCCATGATGGCCGAAAACCCGTCGACGTCCACCGTTGATCGGGTGAGAGATCAGGTCTCTGCTTATGCCGGGCCGGCACCGAGGCGCCGGACCGTCGTTCATCTTAGCCGAAATCCGGCCCGGGCCCCAACTCGTCGGGCCTACTCGATGCCGCGGCCCTTCAAGATGGCCTCGATCTCGGCCATGTCGTCCAGGTCGTCTCCGGCAGCCTTGTTCGCCGGAGCCCGGTTCGCCGGGGCTGCGCCGGCCGGCGCGCGTCCGGGGGTGACCGCCGGACGGCCCTCCCCCGACTTGGCCGACTCCTTGGCCGCCCGCCTGGCCGCCTTGGCCTCGGCCCGCTGTTCGGCGGTGGCCCGGCCGACATTGCGGCTGTTCAACACGACCCCGATCAGCCAGGCCAGCAGCGCTGCCCCGAGAAAGCTCACCCCGGTCCAGATCATGGTGTCGGGCACCACCGAGCGAATCCACTCGACCACGGCCTTCACGCCCGACCACAGCAGCGGCAGCAACCCCGACAGGTACAGACCGACCGCGGCCAGGATGATCGCGACACCCTGCAGGATGCGGCCGTAGCCGGATCGCAGTCGCCACGAGAACAGCGCCCAGAGGACACCGACGAAGGCGATGGCGATGCACAGCAGGAGCATGAACTGGTCGGAGGTCATGCAATTACTTTCTCACACGGCCACCGTTGACGCCTCGGGATTCACCCTCATCGGTCCCTGGATAGGCTGGCGATTGCTATGACTGGACAAGACCTGCCCCACGGACGGACCCTCGGCGACACCGACCGCACTTTCAGCGATGACGACGGGACGGCCGATCCGGCCGTGCGTCAAGTCCTGTCGGCCGCCGAGGGCGGTGACACCCGCGCCTATCTCGACGCGGTGGTGGAGCTGTGTGGGTCGCGCCTACTGGTGCCGATCATGGCCAGCGGCGACCACCTGGACGCCACCGGCCCCGAACCCGATCGGCACGCCGAGATGGCCGCGGTACTGCTGCAGCGCCCGGACGGGGAGAAGGCGATGGTGGCGTTCACCGGGGTCGATTCGATGTCGGCCTGGCAACCCGACGCCCGGCCGATTCCGGCGACCCTGGACAAGGTCTGCGAGGCGGCGGTGCAGTCGGGCGCCAATACGGTGTTGATCGACCTGCAGGGCCCGTTCCCGTTCGTGATCGCCGACGAGATCAACCAACAACTCGCGCAGAGCCGCCGGCTGGTGAAGACCACCGACGGCGGCTACGGCTGGTGGCAGGCCAACCCCCGGGGTCAGTCCGACGCCGAGCCCCCCGCGTCCGAGGCGTAGTAGCGGGCCATCTGCACCAGCCGGTCGGCGGCATCGCGGGCGCGTTGCCCGTCCGGGTTCTGGATCGCGATCATCTGTCGGCGCCGGAATTTGTCCCCGCCGTGCACCTTCTGGCCGACGGTGGGGTCGAGCAGCAGGTAGGCCCACGGGTCTCCCTGGCGGTATCGCACGCCGCGGATCTCGTCCCACCGGTAGGTCTCCGACAGCAGTCCGTTGCGCACGAACACACCCTTGGCATCGGCGCGCACCCGGCACAGCCCCAGGCCGAGCATCATCGCCATCATCACCAGGATGAACACGATCAACGTGGCGATCTGCCAAACGTTGAACTCTCCCTGGATGTCGGACGGCAACCGGTACCAGCCGAACAGCGCGGCGGCGACCAACACCAGCGACAGAATGATCGCGGTGATCAGCGACACCCGCGGCCAGACGGTCAGCGGGGCGGGTTCGGCGCTCACAGGCGACAGGCGGCGATGTCGGTGACCAGAATCGCCCGGGCGCCGACCTGCCACAGGTCGTCCATGATGGCGTGGGCATCCTGGCGACGCACCATCGAGCGCACCGCGACCCAACCGTCCTTGGCCAGCGGGGACACGGTCGGCGATTCCAGGCCCGGGGTGAGCTCGGCGGCCTCGTCCAGCAAGGCCTCGGGCACGTCGTAATCCATCATCACGTAGTTGCGCGCAACCAGGACGCCCCTGAGCCGCTGGAGCAACCGGTTCACCTGCTCGGGATCGGCGTCGGCGCGCCGGATCACGATCCCTTCCGATTCCAGGATCGGGTCACCGAAGAGTTCCAGCCCCGCCCGCTTCAGGGTGCTACCGGTCTCGACCACATCTGCGACCACATCGGCCACCCCGAGACGGATCGCGCTCTCGACCGCGCCGTCCAGTTTGATCAGGCGGGCGGTGATGTTCTTCTCGGCCAGATAGGTCTCCAACAGCCCCGGGTAGGAGGTGGCGATCCGGGCCCCTTCCAGGGAGGCCAGGTCGCGGTTCTCGCCCTGGGGTGAGGCGAAGCGGAAGCGGCTGCGGCCGAAGCCCAACTGCAGGATTTCGTCCGCGTCGGCACCCGAATCGAGCAGCATGTCGCGTCCGGTCAGCCCGACGTCGAGGGTGCCCTCACCGACATAGATGGCGATGTCACGGGGCCGCAGGTAGTAGAACTCCACATGGGCGTCCTCGTCGACCAGAACCAGATCCTTGGAGTCGGTGCGCTGCCGGTAGCCGGCTTCGCGCAGCATCTGCGCGGAGGCCTCCGACAGGGCGCCCTTGTTCGGGACGGCGATCTTGAGCTTCGGGCCTTGGTGAATCACGACCCCGACCCTACCCACTGCTCACAGGTACTCGTACACGTCGCGCAGGTCGAGATCGAGGGCCACCATCATCACCTGGAGGTGGTAGATCAGCTGGCTGATCTCCTCGGCGGCCTCCGCCTTCGACTGGTATTCGGCGGCCATCCAGACCTCGGCGGCCTCCTCGACGACCTTCTTGCCGATCGCATGCACCCCGGCGTCCAACTGGGCGACCGTGCCCGAACCGGCCGGACGGGTGCGGGCCTTGTCCTGCAGTTCGGCGAAGAGTTCCTCGAAGGTTTTCACGCGGGTCAATCTATCGTCCGGGGCTCAGCCACGCAGGTTGACGCCCAGCAGGGCATCGACCGCGTCGATGATCTCCCCCGGGGCCTCGGTGTCGTCGGAGTCGATCGCCAGCGATCCCCCGGCCCAGGCGTCGATCGCGGCCAGCGCCCGGGGGGCGTCCAGGTCGTCGCGCAGGGCGGCGCGCACCTCGGCGATGGTGGCCGCTGCGTTCAGCCCGGTGTCGTTGTGGACGGCCTCGCGCCAGCGGGCCAGCCGGTCGGTGGCCTCGCACAGTCCCGGGTAGGTCCACATCCAGTCGTCGCGGTAGTGCTGGGCCAGCAGGGCCAGCCGGATCGCTCTCGGGTCGACACCCTCGTGCCGCAGCCGCGAGACGAACACCAGGTTGCCCTTGGACTTCGACATCTTCTCCCCGTCCAGGCCGACCATGCCCGAGTGCAGCCAGTGCTGGGCGAAGGGACGACCCGAGGCGGTGTGGGCGTGTGCCGCGCTCATCTCGTGATGGGGGAAGACCAGGTCAGAGCCGCCACCCTGGACGTCGAAGGCGGGGCCCAGATTCTCCAGGGCGATCGCGGCGCATTCGATGTGCCAGCCGGGCCGACCCTCCCCCAGGGCCGACGGCCAGGACGGTTCGCCCGGGCGGGCCAGCCGCCAGAGCAGGGCGTCGAGGGGGTCGCGTTTGCCGGGCCGGTCGGGGTCGCCGCCGCGTTCGGCGAAGGTGGCCAGGGCCTGCTCGCGGGAAAGCCCGGAAAGCCCGACATAGCCGGGGGCGTCGGTGGTGGTGAAGTAGTAGTCGGGGTATTCGGGGTCGTCGACCCGGTACACCGTGCCGAGTTCGCGCAGCCGCTCGATCAGGTGCACAACCTCGTCGATGGCTTCGGTGGCGCCGATGAACTGCTGCGGGGGCAGCACATTCAGCGCGGTCATGTCCTCACGGAACAGCGCGATCTGTTCCCGGGCCAGGACTCGCCAGTCGACCCCGTCGCGGTGGGCGCGCTCCAACAGGGGGTCGTCCACGTCGGTGACGTTCTGGACGTATTCCACGGTCAGTCCCCGGTCGAGCCAGACCCGGTTCAGCAGATCGAAGGTCAGGTAGGTGTTGGCGTGCCCGATGTGGGTGGCGTCATAGGGGGTGATCCCGCAGACGTAGATCTTCGCCGTCCCGGACTCGGGGCCGATCGGCTGTTTCGTGCCGGTGGCACTGTCGTGGGCCACCAGCGGCGCGGAGCCGTCTCCGGGAATGCGGGGTGGGCTGGGCACCTGCCAGGAATCCATGGGGGCGACAGTACCCGACCCGAACCAGTTGCGAGAACTTTCAATTACTTTGCCGGGGTCAGAACGGTGGCCACGGAATCGTCGGCCAGTCCCGTCCGGGGGCCGGGAAATGCCCGGCCGCGAGCAGGTCGGCGATTCGTTCTCGGGTGGCGGCGATCTCGGCCTCGGTGAGCCACGGTTGCAAGCACTCCTGCGCGACCCGGTCGGTGTTTTCCAGCAGGGTCACCTCATCGGTGCTGAACGACCGGCCGGCCCAGCCCCACAACACGGTGCGCAGTTTGGGTTCGACATGAAAGGTCAGGCCGTGGTCGACCCCGAACACCGTTCCCTGTGACAGCAGGACGTGGCCGCCCTTGCGGTCGGCGTTGTTGATCACCACGTCGAACAGTGCCAGCCGACGCAACCGGGGGTCATCGGCGTGCACCACCGCGACGGGTTGTTCGTGGGCATCCAGGCCGGTGAAGATCTTCAACCAACCGGGTTGATCGGCCTCGGCCACCGGCAGCAGGTCGACCAGTTCGTCCTCGTCCTCGGTGTCCACCCAGGCCTGCAACATGCCCGGGCCGAGGGGGCCCTCGTCGATCCAGACGGTGCGCGGCACGACATCGAACCCGGAGGCCACCGACAGGTCGTGGGCGGCGAGTTCGCGGTGGCCCAGGGTGGCGTCGGGAAAGTCCCACAAGGGCTTCTCCCCTGCGACCGGTTTGTGAATCGCCTGCCGGTCGTCGTCCAGTTCGACCAGAAAGGTGGCGTTGGAGGCCTGCATCAAGCGGCCGACGATGGTCGGGGTACCGCTCAAATCGGCGTCGAAACACGGATGGCGCATGCTGGCTGACGAACCGCTCTCAGAACAACGCTCGGCGGTACCCGTTGGCGCGCGGGCAGACGTGTCCGGCCGGTTCCAACGGTTGGGCGCAGAAGGGGCAGGGCGGACGACCGGCCGAGACCACGGCCTGGGCTCGGGCCACGAAGTCGCGGGCCCGATCCTTGGTGATGCGCACCACGAAGGCCTCGGCGGCCTGTTCCGCCTCGTGCTTGGCGATCTCGGTCTCGTCGGCGAAGAAGTCCGGCTCCTCGGCGGCCTCGTCGACGTGCTCGGTGGAGAACATTTCGATGATCAGCCGGTCTTCGTCGGCGTCGTAGGCGATGGTCATCGTGCCCACCCGGAACTCCTCGTCGATGGGCACGTCCAGTGGCGCGTTGTCGACCTGCGGCGGGGCGAGGGTGAGGTCCGGCTGGCCGGTGCGGCGCTGGATCTCGTTGAGCACCTTCTCGATGTGCTCGGCGAGCACCACGACCTGTTCCTTCTCGCACACCACCGACGTGATCCGGTTCGCCTGACGCGCCTGCAGGAAGAAGGTGCGTGCGCCGGGTTCCCCGACCGTACCGGCCACGAAACGATCGGGTTCGTCGTAGTGATAAACCACCGAAGCCATGGCACCAGCCTACGTCAGTCGCCGCTGCCGAGGCCGCCACCGACCTGCGCTGCCGCGGCACCGCCGGCGCAGACCGGGGCCAGTTCACCCGAGGTGGTGTTCACACAGACCACGAACGGACGCGCGGGGGTGTAGCGAATCACGGTGACCGAGCCGGGGTCGACCATGATGCGCTGGAACTGATCGAGGTGAATCCCGAGGGCGTCGGCGACGATCGCCTTGATCACATCACCGTGGCTGACCGCCAGCCACACCGCGTCGGCACCCTGGGCGGTGGCCAGGTGCCGGTTCGTGGCGCGCACCCAGTTCACCGCGCGGGTGGACATCTCGCTGAGCGATTCCCCGTCGGGGAAGGCCGCCTCGGACGGGTTCTGTTGCACCACCTGCCACAGCGCCTCGGCGGCCAGGTCCTTCAGCGTGGAGCCGGTCCAGGCCCCGTAGTCACATTCGGTGAGCGCCTCGACCGCGGTCGCCGGGGGCAGGTCGACCTGCTCGCCGATCACTGCTGCGGTCTGCAGGCAGCGTTCCATCGGGGAGGAGAACACCGCGCTCACCGGCACCCCGGCCAGCCGCCGGCCCACCGTCCGGGCCTGTTCGACACCGACCTCGTCCAGGTGCACCCCGGGGCTGCGTCCGGCCAGCACGTGATTGGCATTCGCGGTGGTGCGGCCGTGCCGCACCAGGACCAGGGTCGTCATGTTCGCAAAGGTTAGGGCACCAGATAGCGTCCGCGCAGGTACCCCAGCGCAGCGTGGTCGGACAACTCCACGTGTTCCACCTCGCCGCGCACCATCGTGGTCCAGCCCAGGCGGTCTTCGTGGGCGGTGACCCGCACCCCGAGCCAGCCCGCGGTGTCGGCCAGTACCGGCCCCCATTCGGAGTCCTGCCACTGCCCCAGGGTGAAGGGCCCGCCGGGGGCCGGCGCGACCCGGGCGAAGGCATCGGCCACCGGGGCCTGATCCGGCCCCAGGAGGTTCACCACCAGCCGGTCGGCGCCGGCGGTGAGGTCATCGGCCAGGTCGGAATCGGCGTCCAGCAGCCCGAGCACCTCGGCCACCGGCCCCTCGGCGAGCAGCATCGAGGCGATCGTCCACCCCTGTCGCTCGCGGCCCGCCCCGGTGGTCCACACCGTGACCGGCGCCGGCATCCGGCCCCGGAACCGGCGCACCGGGTCACGGTCGGGCTCGGGGGTGGCGAACGGATGCTCGGAATGAATGGTCACACCCCGACCGTACCCAGCCGGGTTGCATCGCGGTCTACAGTTGCCTCTCGGATCGCAGGAGCCGAACAGTTCAGGAGTGTCAGATGACGTGGTGGGAAGCCCTGATTTTGGGGGTGGTCCAAGGACTGACCGAGTTCTTGCCGATCTCCTCCAGCGCCCACTTGTCGATCGTCGGCCAGTTGCTGGGCCGCGATGACCCCGGCTCGGCCTTCACCGCGATCGTGCAGATCGGCACCGAGGCGGCGGTGATTCTGTACTTCGCCAAGGACATCGGCCGGATCATCAAACGGTGGGTGCTGGCCCTGTTCGGCAAGGTGCCGCAATCCGACCCCGATGTGCGGATGGGGTGGCTGGTGATCATCGGGTCGGTACCGATCGTGGTGCTCGGGCTGCTGTTCCAGGACTACATCGATCACGCCCTGCGCAACCTGTGGGTGACCGTGGCGATGCTGGGTGGGGTGGCTGTGCTGCTGTTCCTGGCCGACCGGTTCGCCCGCCACGTCAAGCCGCTGGAGAAGCTGTCCTGGCGCGACGGCATCTTCTACGGCCTGGCGCAGTCGCTGGCCCTGATCCCGGGGGTTTCCCGTTCGGGCGCCACGATCTCGGCCGGTCTGGCGATGGGCTACACCCGTGAGGCGGCCGCACGGTATTCCTTCCTGCTCGCGATTCCGGCCGTGCTGGGGTCGGGGTTCTACAAGCTCACCGAGATCAGTGCCGACCCGACTCCGCCGAATTGGCTGGGCATCGGCGTGGCCACCGTGGTGTCCTTCGCGGTCGGGCTGGGCGTCATCCACTGGCTGCTGCGCTACGTCAGCCGCAACAACTTCACCATCTTCGTGGTGTACCGGCTGATTCTGGCCGCGGTGGTTGCGGTGCTGCTGCTCACCGGGGTGCTGCACCCGCTGCCCTGAGCCCACCTCGGGTGCTTCGTCTGGATGCACGTGGACACAAACGCACCCCAACCGGCCCGCTAGTGCCCGAACGCACCACATGGGTGGCTGTGGGGTGCGTTTACATCCATCACGTGACACCGGGCGTAGCAACACATGGCAGCAGGCCGACCGGTAATGTCGCTCACCATGAAACGGCGGATCGCTGGCACCACCGGGTTGCGGGTCTCCCGGTTGGGCCTGGGCACCCTGACCTGGGGCCGATCGGTGACCCGCCCGGCCGCACGCGAGCTGCTGCGCACCTTCGTCGAGGCCGGCGGCAACCTGATCGACACCGCTGCGGCCTACGGGGCCGGCGACACCGAGAAGATGATCGGCGAGATCGTGATGCGCGACCTCTCCCGCGAAGACCTGGTGATCGCCACCAAATCGGGCTTCGTCAACGAGGGCGGCGAGCGGATGATGGACACCTCCCGCTCCACCATGCTGCGCGAGTTGGAGGATTCGCTGCGCCGGCTGCGCACCGACCACGTCGATCTGTGGCAGGTGCATGCCTGGGGCGAGGCACCCCTGGAGGAAACCCTGGCCGCCTTCGACCTGGCGGTGTCCCAGGGCAAGGCCCGTTATGTCGGGCTGTCCAACTTCGTCGGCTGGCAAACCGCCCAGGCCGCCACCTGGCAGAAGGCCGACGCGAATCGCACCCCGCTGGCCACCACCCAGATCGAGTACTCCCTGCTCGCCCGACGCGCCGAGATCGAGGTGATCCCGGCAGCCCGTGCGATGGGACTGGGGGTGTTGCCCTGGTCACCGCTGGGTCGCGGAGTGCTGTCGGGCAAGTACCGCACCGGAACCCCCAGGGATTCCCGGGGCGCCGATGAGCACCTCGAATGGTTCGTGGAGCCCTATCTGGAGACCCGCAGCCGGGCGGTGGTCGAAGCGGTGGCCAAGGCGGCCGAGGGCCTCGACCTGACCCCGGCCCAGGTGGCGCTGCTGTGGATCCGCGATGCTCCCGGGGTCACCGCTCCCCTGGTCGGGCCGCGCAATTCCGAGCAACTGCGCGAGCTGCTCGCGGTCGAGGACCGTGAGTTGCCGGCCGAGATCGCCGCTGCGCTGGACGATGTGTCCGGTGGCCCGAATCCGGGTCGCTGAGCTTTTGGGAAAACAACCTACGGTTGGGTAAGTTAGAAGTGTGTCACTCACCCAGCGTGAAGTCCGACCGACCCTGCAACGATCCATCCGCAACAGCGCCCGCTCGCTGGCCCGGTTGATCACCACCCCCCTGTCCCCCGGCGACTACCTCGATCTGTTCCTGCCACTGCGTGCGGGAGCTCCGCTCCGGGGTCGGGTGATCTCGGTGCGCCCCGAAACCGCCGACGCCACCACCGTGACGATCCTCACCGGCCGCGGCTGGCGCGGGCACCTGCCCGGGCAGTATCTGCGCATCGGAGTCGACGTCGACGGGGTGCGACTGTGGCGTTCGTACTCGATCACCAGCCCACCCACCTGGCACGACCGGCTGGTCAGCATCACCGTGCGCGCGATTCCGGACGGCGTGGTCAGCAACCACATCCTGCGCGCGCTCACCCCGGGCACGATGCTGATGCTGGATCAGGCCGTCGGCTTCTTCACCCAGCCCGACCCCCTGCCGGCCAAGGTACTGTTCCTGACCGCCGGCAGCGGCCTCACCCCGGTGATGGGCATGCTGCGCAGCTACCGCTTCCCCAACGCGGTGCTGGTGCATTCGGCCCCCACCCCCGAACGGATGATGTTCCGCGAGGAACTGCACCGGATGGTCGCCGACGGCCGGCTGACCCTGGTGGAACGGTTCACCGAGGCCGAGGGCAAACTCCCGGTCGGCGACCTCGACACCGTCGTCCCCGACTGGCGACAGCGCGAGGCCTGGGCCTGTGGCCCGGCTCCCCTGTTGAACGACGCCGAACAGCACTGGGCCGATCAGGGCCTGACGGACAACCTGCACGTGGAGCGTTTCCACGTCGAGTTGGTCGTCGAGGGTGAGGGCGGCGAAGCCCACTTCACCCGCTCCGATGTGCGTGCCCACGGCGATGCGGCCGAACCGCTGTTGGATGCCGGGGAGGACGCCGGGGTGCTGATGCCCTCGGGCTGCCGGATGGGCATCTGCTTCGGCTGTGTTGCCCCACTCACCGAAGGTGCGGTGCGCGACCTGCGCACCGGCGACATCGTCACCGCAACCCCCGGAGAGGCCGTGATGATCCAAACCTGTGTCAGCGCTGCCGCCGGCTCTTGCTCGATCGATCTGTAGGAACATCATGGCCATTCCCAACACCCTCAAGAATTCTCTAGCGAAACTGCGCTCCGGACGCGGCGGTCACCGGCTGTCGTCCACCCGTCCCAAGACCCCGACCGCGACCTATGCCTCGGGCAAAGCCAACCCGATGGCTCAACTGAGTGCCGAGGACATCGAACAGATCGGCACCGAGTTGGATGCCATCCGCCAGGAGGTGCTCGATTCCCGGGGCGAGAAGGACGCCGGCTACATCCGCCGGCTGATCCGGATGCAGCGATCGCTGGAGCTGCTCAGTCGCGTGGTGCTGTTGTTCAGCAAGTTCTGGCCGGCCTGGATCGTCGGAACGGCCGGGCTGAGCGTGTCGAAAATCCTGGAGAACATGGAGATCGGCCACAACGTGCTGCACGGCCAGTGGGACTGGATGCGGGACCCGAAGATCCACTCGACCAGTTGGCAGTGGGACATGGCCTCCCCCAGCTCGCAGTGGCAGCAGGCACACAATGTGCGGCACCACACCTACACCAATGTGCTGGGCAAGGACGACGACCTGGGCTTCAACATCCTGCGCGTCGACCCCGACCAGAAGTGGCAACCCGGGCATTTGCTGCAGCCGATGACGAACCTGCTCAACGCGGTGTTCTTCCAGTACGGGGTGGCGATCCACGACCTGGGCACCCCGGCCATGAAACGTGGCGAACGCGATCGGACCACCTACCTGGCCGATCTGCGCGCGATGCTGAAGAAGGTGGCCAAGCACGGGTTCCGCGATTACGTGCTGCACCCGGCCCTGAGCGGCCCCTCGGCGGTACCCACCCTGCTGGCCAATGCGACGGCGAATCTGGTGCGCAATCTGTGGGCCCACACCGTGATTTTCTGCGGTCACCTTCCCTCGGGAGTGTCCACCTTCGAGACCGAAGCGATCGAGGACGAGACCCGCGGCGAATGGTACGTCCGCCAAATGCTCGGCTCGGCCAACATCTCCGGTGGACCACTGATGCACCTGATGACCGGAAACCTCTCGTACCAGATCGAACACCATGTGTTCCCCGATTTGCCGAGCAACCGGTATGCGGAGGTGGCACCCAAGGTGCAGGAACTGATGGAGCGACACGGGCTGCACTACGTCAGCGGACCGCTGCACAAGCAGGCCGCCTCGGCCTGGCGCCAGGTCTTCCGTTATGCCCTGCCGAATCGTGGCGAGCGGCGCGCGACGCTGCACCGTCTGGCCCGACGCATGTTGAACCGGACGCCGGTCACCGTCCCGCGGATGCTGCCTGCCTGATCGGACCCTCCCCGACCGGAGCGGTCTCAGCCTTCGATCTGTTTGCGGGACTTGTCCTGACGCTTGTCGAGGTGCACTTCGTTGCCGCCCCAGAAGGCCAGGCCACGCAGGATCAGGGTGCCGTTGGAGCCGTCGCCCCGGGCGTCCTTCTTGATGCTGTTGCCGCCCATGATGGCGATCGGCTTGTCGATCACCCGCACACCTTCGGGGACGTAGATGTCGTTGCCGGCCATCACCGTGTGCAGGTTGAGCGTGATCGTGACCCCCGGCCCCATCGCGTCGGTGAGGTAGATGTCGTCGCCGCCCCAGAAGGCGACGCTGTTCATGCCCTCGCTGCCCCGTTCGAGTTCGACGGTGCTGCCGCTCATCACCGCGGCATGCCAACGGGCAGGCTCGTCGGGTACCACCGGTACCGGAGCCTCACGCGGCGCCAAGGACTGTGCGGTGAACGACTCCTGCTCGGGCAGGTCATCGATCAGCGTGGTCAACTCGTCCAAGTAGCTGGTTTGCAGTACCGCGTCCTGGCGTTCGGAGTATTCCTCGATCGTCAGGCGCCCCTCGGCGTAGGCGGTCTGGAGCACCTCCAGGACGGCATCCCGGTCGGCGTCCCCGGCGCGCATGCGTCGCTCGGGCATATTCGGCTCCATGTTCACATTCTAGGGGCCGTGGCAACCCTCGGCGCCGGAGACCAAGAAACCCGGCATCACGCGGTTTTTCGCATGACGCCGGGTTTACCCGAAGCGTGTCCGAGAGAGGACTTGAACCTCCATGCCCCAAACGGGGCACCAGCACCTCAAGCTGGCGCGTCTACCAATTCCGCCACCCGGACCAGGCTGTGCCGCCACCCGATACTCGTCGGCGACGCCGACCGACTATAGCAGTGACATGGCATCATGAGCGAATGCGCCGATCGGTCGAGTACGAGGTTCACAGAGTGCGTTTGGACCGCACCCTGTCTCGCAATGCCGTACGACAGCTGCTGACCGAACACGCCGAGTACGGCGGTTGGGAACTGCAGCGGCTGCGACGCTATCGCGATGGCAGCCGCGAGGTCTGGATTCGCCGCAAGATCGTCCGGGCCCGGGCCACCGTCCCCGCTCCCTGACCGCGAGATCACCCTCCGCCCGCCGCGTGCTGACGATCGGTCGGGGTCGGTGGCACCAAAGTCAATCCACCGCTCAGCCGGTCGGCCCTTGTTGGCGCTGTAGCCGCGCGAAGTTCACCGGCCCGGGGGCATACTTGGCCCATGATTATCGTCACCACCAACGAAATCCCCGGTTACCGCATCGAAGCGGTTTTCGGTGAAGTGATGGGCATGACCGTACGGTCGGCCAACTTCGGCGCGAACTTCACCGCCAGCTTCCGCTCGATCAGCGGCGGTGAGGTCACCGAGTACACCAAGATCGTGTACGAATCCCGCAACGAGGTGATGAACCGGATGTGGCAGCAGGCGATGGAACGCGGCGCCAACGCGATCATCGGCATGCGGTTCGACACCGGCGACATGGGCCAGGCCTTCACCGAAGTGTGCGCATACGGCACCGCGGTTGTGGCGGTACCGCTCGGTGAGGACGAGCCGGGCGCCACCCCGCAGTCCATCGCCATCGCGCGGCAGCGCGCGTCCCAGCAGGGCGGCGCGCCGCAAGGTGGTCCGGGGCCGCAGGGTGGCCCGGGGCCCGACCCCTACGGCCAGGGTGGCCATCAGCCGCCGCCCCAGCCGGTGATGCCCTGAGCTGTGCGTAATGAGCGGCCCCTTCGCCGGTGCGTGAGGGGCCGCTCATCATCGCGTTTACCAGCCGCCGCCGCCGACCCCACCGATACCGCCACCGACTCCGCCGCCGAAGCCCGACCCGCCGGCCGAAGCCGCCGAGGAGGCCACCGCTGAGGTCATGGCGGACGTCATCGAGTCGGACAAGCCGGCCATGCTGCCGGCGAAGGCCGCCGGGTGGCTGAACATCACGTACGGGCCCACATACCAACCGGTGTCGATATTCATCCGGCCCTCGGCGGCCAGTGCGGTACACACCCTGGTCCACCGCTCGGCGACGCCGAACACGATCGCGTAGGGCAGGTACTTGGAGAAGATGTCCTCGCCCTCCTCGAAGCGCAACTGATCGGCCTCGGCGGTGGTCAGATACAACTCGAAGCCCTTGGCCTGAGCGAGCATCGCACTGCCCTGCGGGGTACGGGCGGGCATCACGTGCGCGGTGCCGATGATGGCCAGGCCGATCAGGGCAATCGCCACACCGAACAAGCCCCAGCCGGCCGCCAGCCCCAGCAGCAGTCCGAGCCCGACCCCGCCGATCGTGACGGCGACACCCAGCACGTACCACAGGGTGCGCACCAGGGTGGGATTGCCACGGAACCAGCCGGCGTCGGTGACGGCCCGGTCCAGTTGGAACTTCGTCTTGGACACGATGTCGGGCATCGTCTTGATCTTGTGCAGCAGCGGCTGGTCCTTGCGGGCGAAGACCCCGTGGAAGACCGCCTTCTCGAACGGTGCCAGCCCGTCGGAGTTGCGCAGTTTGATCAGCCGTTTGCGGTCGTTCGGCTCCTCCTGGATCTGCAGGTAGCCGCGCACCGCCAGGTCGATCAGGGTGGCGCTGACCTCCTTCATCTCGGCCCGCTCTGCCATCAGGGTGCCCACCTCGGCGGGTCGCAAGCCCTTCGGTGGCGTGAACTGGACGGCCACCGGCGCGCGCTTGTCGCGGGTCACCACTTGGGCACTGCGCGGGTCGTCGGGGGTGAGCCCCGGGGGCAGGTTCGCCCAGGCCCGGTCGCGGCCGCGCCGCCGGGCCAGCAAGGCGACCCCACCCACACCCAGCAACGCGACCGCACCGGAGACGCCGCCGGTGACCTCGTTGACCACGAGCGTGTTGCCGAGGTGGTAGCGCTTGGTGAACCTCGGTTCGGCACCGGGGAAGGTGCCGCCGGGGAAGGCGGCCACCACCGTCATGCCGTCGCCGGTCTCCACACGATCCTGGCTCCAGACCACCCGGTTGTCGGTGACCTGCTCATCGGTGCAGGGGGTCGATGTGCCCCGCTCCCCCGCCACGCATTCGGACTCGACCACTTCGTCGGGGCCTTCGAGGCTGACCGTGGCGTTACTGATCGGCAGCTCGAAACCGCCGATCGCATCCCAGGCGATCTCATCGCGTCCGTTCACATCGGGGTTCACCACGCCCTCAACGGTGAAGGTCACGACATAGGTCTGCACACCTCGGACATAACGGTTCTCGTCGCCGATGCGCACTTCGATCACACCACCGGAACCGCTGCGAGCCACCTGTGCCGGTGCCCCGCTGGGGCTGCTGGCCTGGATATTGCTGATCTCGAGCACCCGCCAGCGGTCGGGATCGTCGGCGACCTCCATCCGGTTCGGCAGCGCCAGTACGGGGCCGTGACCGCGTTCGTTGCCGAAGTCGAAGTCGAACTCCAAGGTGACGTTGATGGCACCGTCGCGTTCGGCCACCATCTGCATGTCGTAGCGGGTGATCTGCCAGTTCGAGTCGGCTCGGGCGGCTTGTTGAGCCCACCCCAGACAGACGAGGGCGGTCAACAGGATCGCAAATAACCGGCGCATGCCCTCAGGTTACGTGAGGCGATCCAACCCCTGAGCCACATCGGCGATCAGATCGTCGGCGTCCTCGATACCGACCGACAACCGCAGCATGTCGGCGGGGATCTCCTCGGCGGTGCCGGACAGCGAGGCGTGGGTCATCGTCGTCGGGTGGCAGACCAGGGACTCCACCCCACCCAGCGATTCGGCCAGCACGAACAACCGCATCGCCGCGCCGACGGTGCGGGCGGCCGCCTCACCGCCGGCGAATTGCACCGACACCATGCCCCCGAAGTCGCTCATCTGCTTGGCGGCGATCTCGTGTCCGGGATGCCCGGGCAGGCCCGGGTAATGCACCGCCGACACCGCGGGATGTTCGGCCAGGTACTCGGCCACCGCGCGGGCATTGTGGCAGTGTCGCTCCATCCGCAGGTGCAGGGTTTTGATGCCCCGGCTGGTCAACCAGCAATCCATCGGTGCTGCCCCGGCACCGGTCGCGTTGTGCAGAAACCCGAGCTTCTCGGCGAGTTCGGCATCGTTGAGGATCAACGCCCCACCCACCACATCGGAGTGACCGCCGAGATACTTCGTGGTCGAATGCACCACGACATCGGCACCCAGGGCCAGGGGCTGCTGCAGGGCCGGGGAGGCGAAGGTGTTGTCCACCACCAGCCGGGCGTGATGGGTGCGGGCAATCTCGGCCAGGGCGGCGATGTCATGCACGGTCATCCACGGGTTGGACGGGGTTTCCACCCACAACACCGCACCGGACGAACCGGCCAGGGCGGCCACCACCGCATCGTGGTCGCTCAGGTCGACCACCCGGACGTCGACCTGCCAGTCGGCGTGCACGCGGCGGAACAGCCGCAGGGTGCCGCCGTAGGCATCGCGGCCGACGATCAGTCGACCACCGGGGCCCAGCAGGCCGCGCAGCAGGACGTCCTCGGCAGCCAGTCCGGAGGTGAACGCGAAGGCGTGTTCGCCGCCTTCGAGGGAGGCCAGTTGGGTTTGCAGGGCGGTGCGGTTGGGATGAGCGGCCCGGCCGTACTCGTAGGCCGATCGCAACTGCCCCGGAGCGTCCTGCTGGTAGGTCGACGTCCAGTAGATCGGCTGCACCACCGCACCGGTGGCCGGGTCGGGTTCGAGACCGGCGTGCACGGCGCGTGTGCCGAAGGCGTCGTTATTCATAGGCGCAAGCTAAGCTTGTTGCTGTGTGGTACCCAATGGGGTCCACATGACGGGCCGATGAACGTCCCGTGCCACCGCCTGTCGCCGTGGCGCGAACGTATGGTGACGGGCAGACTGAAGATGTGGAGAGGAACTCCACGTATGGAACAAGAATCAAGGAACACCACAGTGCCCAATCTCGTTCACCTGGCTGATGAATCGCAGTACCAGGCCGAACTCAATGGCGAGATCGTCGGCCGAATCAACTACCGGATGAACGGCCGCAAGGTCGTCATCACCCATACCGAAACCGCTGAACATGTCCACCACACCGGCATTGCCCGTGCCCTGACGCGCTTCGCGCTCGACGATGTGCGGTTGCGCGGCCTCAGCGCGGTACCGCAGTGTGCCTACACTCAGCGCTTCTTGCGCGATCACCCGGAATACACCGACGTCATCTGATCGCCGCCCGCCGCGGTAGCCCACCGGCACCCGGCCAACGAATCCCCTGTGAGCGGCGGGCCCAACCGGGTCCGCCGCTTCGTCATTTCACCCGCCGATCAGCCCAGACACCACCTGCCGTCGGCCGTTTGCGCGACCAGACCCGACACCTGCAGGGTCGCCAACGCGGTCAGGCACTGGGTCACGGGGAGCCCGGCCCGAATGGACAGCTCGTCGGCGGTGCGCGCCCCACGCGCCGGCAGTGCCTCGTACACCATCAGCTCGTGGGTCGAGAGCCGATCCAGCGGACGATCAGGGCTGCGCTCATGGGGCAGGCAGTCATCGCCATAGGAACCGACCACCTCACGCACGTGCGCGGCGCCGGTGACCAGGACGGCTTCCTGGTCGCGGATCAAGGCGTGCGGGGTGACCGATTCGCTCGTCAGCACCGACCCGGGAACCGCCATCAGGGGTCGACCGCAGCGGGTGGCCCAGGTGGCGGTGCTGCGGCTGCCCGACCGCAGCGCGCCTTCGACCACCACCACCCCGGTGGACAGGGCGGCGATCAGCCGGTTGCGGATCAGGAACCGGGGTTTGGTGGGCCGCTCCCCCGGCGGCTGTTCCGACACCAGCACCCCGTGATCCAGGATCTGGTTGAACAATCCCTGATTGCCGGTCGGGTACGGCTGGTCGGGGCCACAGGCCAATACCGCCACGGTCGGGGCGTCCATCGCCAGCGCACCCCGGTGGGCGGCCGCGTCGATGCCGTAGGCCCCGCCGGAGATCACCCGCCACCGGTCGTCCTGGAGTTCGGCAGCCAGATGGGCCGCGACCTCGACGCCATAGGGGCTGGCCGCCCGCGACCCGACGATCGCCACCGAGCGGCGGCTGATCTCGACCAGGTTCCCGCCGCCGCGCAGCCACAGCCCGATCGGCACACCGCCCTGGTTCTGTACCGGCGAGGCCGTGGCCAGATCGGCCAGGGGTTCGGGCCACTCGCGATCCCCGGGCACCACGAAGCGCACCCGAGCCTGCTCGGCCAGTTCCAGTACCGGCTCGGGATCGAACAGCGCGGCCCGCCGATTCCAGCGCGAGTCGGTACTGCCCTCCCGCAACTGCGACCACACCTGCTCGGCACCCTCCCGCGACACGCGGCCGCCGATCTCCAGGTCACCGGCCTCCACCACACAGCTCAACGCCAGCCGGGCCCGGCGTTCGGCCTCGTCCACGCTCATGCCGCCACCTCGCCGTGTCGCATCGCCAGGGCCGTCGCGACATGGTCGCGGCCGGGCACGTCGGCACCGGCCAGATCGCCGATCGACCAGGCAACCCGCAGCACCTTGTCGACCCCACGTGGGCTGAGCAGTCCACGACCGACCGCGGTGTCGAGTATCTCCAGGCCGGCCGGCAGGGGCAGATGGGTGCGCAGGTAGGGGCCGGGCACCTCACCGTTGGTGAGCCAACCCGATCCGGCCAGCCGGTGGCGTTGCCGCTGCCTGGCCTCGGCCACCCGCTCGGCCACGGTGGCGGTCGATTCGGCTGCCCCGGCCTGCCCGGTACCGGCTTGGCGCAGTACTGCTCGGCTGAGCGGCGTCAGCCGCTGTTGGATATCGATCCGATCCAGGATCGGGCCCGAGATGCGCTGCTGATAGCGCCGGATCGCGTTCGGGGTGCAGGTACAGGCCGCACCCCGGGAATCCTTGCGACCACAGGGGCAGGGGTTGGCGGCCATCACCAGTTGGAAACGGGCTGGGAACTGGGCCTGCCCGAGGGCCCGGCCCACCGTCAGCGCACCGGACTCCAGCGGTACCCGCAACGATTCCAGGACCCGCGGGTTGAACTCGGGTGCCTCGTCGAGAAAGAGCACCCCACGATGGGCCAATGACATCGACCCCGGACGCAACACCCGGGTGCCGCCACCGATGATGCTCACCGGTGAGGACGAATGATGGGGGTCGGCATACGGCGGACGTTCGATCAGACCGGTCAGCGCCCGTCCCGACAAGGAATGCAGGGCCGAGACCTCCAGGGATTCGGCCCGGCTCAACGGCGGCAACAACCCCGGCAAGCGTTCGGCGAGCATGGTCTTGCCGACCCCCGGCGGGCCGTGCAGATACAGGTGGTGCCGTCCGGCCGCGGCGACCTCCAGGGCGAACCGCGCCGCGGCCTGACCGGCAACATCAGCCAGATCCTGCGGCGCATCGGGTTCCTCCACGACGGCCTCCCTGGCCTGCGACAACGCGCGCGGCGTGCCCTTGCCGTTCAGGACGGCGACCAGTTCGGCCAGGGTGCTCACCCCGATCACCGCCAGGTCGTCGATCAGGCAGGCTTCGCGCACCTGCTCCCACGGCACGATCACCCGCCGGAATCCGGCGTCGTGGGCCGCGATCATGGCCGGCAGGATGCCCGGGACGCTGCGCACCCGCCCGTCCAGGCCGAGTTCACCGAAGCACACCGTGCGGGCGCCCGCCGAGGCCGGCACCGCTTCCGCCGCGGACAGCACGGCCATCGCGATGCCCAGATCGTGGTGGGAACCGTGCTTGGGTACCGAGGCCGGTGACAGGTTGATCGTCACCAGTTGCGCCGGCCAGGACAGCCCCGAGGAGGCCACCGCCACCTTGCACCGGTCGCGGGCCTCGTACAGGGCGGTGTCGGGCAGCCCGACCAGCACCGTGCGCGGCAGGCCCCCGCCGATCGCCGCTTCGACCTCGACCATCTGCCCGACCAGGCCGGTCAGGGCCACCGACCAGGCCGTGCCGGTGCTCATCGACCGATCCCGGACAGGTGGTGGATCTGGGGTTCGCGGCCCGGCACGAGCAGCACCCCGATCGCGTCCAGCCGGATGTGGGTGGCGGTGATCGGGTGCTCGAGCAGCCAGCGGGCGGTGAGGTGCCGCAGCCGACGCACTTTCAGATCGGTGATGGATTCCAGAGGCGAGCCGTAGCCCAAACCGGTGCGGGTTTTCACCTCGCAGAAGGCCAGCGTGCTCTCCCCGGCGTCCTCACTGATGGCGACGATGTCGAGTTCGCCCTCGGCGCAGTGCCAGTTGCGGTCGATCACCGTCCATCCGGAGGCCTCGAGAAAGGACGCGGCCAGTTGTTCGCCGTGTTTGCCCAATTCGTTGCGGTTCATACCCGTAACGGTGGGCAGCGGGATACCGAAGTTCCCCGGCGAAGCGAAATCTGTGGATAACTGTCAGTCGCGGGTGTCGGGAACCTGTAGATCGCTGTGGACGATTTCCTCGATCGAGACGTCGCGGAAGGTCAGCACCTTCGCACTCTTGACGAAACGGGCCGGACGATACATGTCCCACACCCAGGCGTCGCCCATCGAAACCTCGTAGTACACATCGCCGCCCTCGGTGCGCACCTTCAGGTCGACCGCATTGCAGAGGTAAAAGCGGCGCTCGGTCTCCACCGCGTAGGTGAAGATGCTCACGACGTCCTTGTATTCCCGGTACAGCTGCAGTTCGAGGTCGCTTTCGTACTGCTCGAGATCATCAGTGCTCATGTCGCGGACGACTCTACCGCTCGTCGGACATTCCCGTAACGCATCCGGTGCTCGGGGCACGGCCCGTGGGTGTCGAGGCTCTGCTGGTGTGCGGCGGTGGAGTATCCCTTGTGGATCTCGAAGCCGTAGTCGGGCCATTGTTGGGCGATGTCGACCATGATCCGGTCGCGGGTCACCTTGGCGATCACCGAGGCGGCGGCAACACAGGCGGCGACGCGGTCGCCCTTCCACATCGCCAATGCCGGCACCCCCAGGCCGTCGACGGCGAAGCCGTCACTGAGCACGTAGGACGGGGCCACGTCCAACCGCCAGACAGCCCGGCGCAGGGCGGCCAGGTTGGCCACGTGCAGGCCCATCCGGTCACATTCGGTGGCCGGGACGCTGACCACCGACCAGGCCGCGGCCTTGGCCACGATCTCGTCGTAGGCCCGTTCCCGGGCGGCGGCGGTGAGCAGTTTGGAGTCGCGCAGGCCGGTGATCGGACGGTTCGGTTCGAGGATCACCGCGGCCGCCACCAGGGGGCCGGCGCAGGCGCCGCGTCCGGCCTCATCGGTGCCGGCCACCGGTCCGAGACCGGCCCGGTACAGGGCGCGTTCGTAGCCGTACAGGCCGGAGTCACGGCGCACCCGGAAGGTGGCCATCAGCAGCCCACTCCTTCGGGTTCGATCACCGCCCGGTCGGGTGCCGGCGGTGGATCGGGCACGTTGGCGAAGGCGTCGGGGGTGCTGAAGAAGCGTCCGTGCTCGAAGGGGTAGATGATCACCCAGGCCGTTCCAACCACATTCTCGGTCGGGACGAAGGCGGTCGCGCCGGTGTAGCTGGTGTTGGACACATCGCTGAGATAGCAGCGGGAGTCACGGGAGGCATTGCGGTGGTCGCCCATCACGAACATCGTGCCGCGGGGCACCACAACCTTGAAGGGCACGTCGGCGGCGGCGACCATGTTGCCTTCGGCGTCGGTGTAGAGGTACTCCGACTCGGGAATCTCGACCCCGTTGACCGACAGCCGGCCCTCGGTGCTGCAGCATTCCACGGTGTCACCGGGCAGCCCGATCACCCGCTTGATCAGGTGGTTGGTGCCGGTGTCGGGCAGCACCCCGACGAACTCCAGTGCCTTGCCGAGCGGGCCCCGGTCCTGTGCTTGGGGTTGATCGGACAGCCAGTGGGCGTGGTCGGAAAAGACCACCACATCACCGCGCTGGAACTTGCTGATCTTCTGCACCACCACCCGGTCGCCGATCTTCAGGGTGTTCTCCATCGACCCGGACGGAATCGAGAAGACCTGGGCGACGAAGGTGCGGATCAGTACCGACAGGATCAAGCCGAAGATCAGCACCAGCCCGATCTCGCGAGCAAGGCGCCACATCTTGGTGCCGATACCGACGGGATGATCCTCGTCGGCCTGCACGTTCTCGCTCAACGCCCTTGCCTCCTACCGGTGGTGACCACAGCCAAGCGTAGACCGGTTGGCCAATACTTCCTGACATATGAAACGCCCCCCGCGATTCAGCGGAGGGCGTTTTTCGACAGCGCGATCAGTTCTCGCGCTTCTCCTTGATCTTGGCGGCCTTACCGCGACGATCGCGCAGGTAGTACAGCTTGGCGCGACGCACATCACCGCGACGCTCGACCTCGATCTTCTCGATGATCGGGGTGTGCACCGGGAAGGTTCGTTCCACGCCGACACCGAAGCTGATCTTGCGGACGGTGAAGGTCTCCTGCAGGCCCGACCCGCTGCGGGCGATCACCACACCGGCGAAAACCTGGACACGGGAGCGGGTACCTTCGATGACTCGCACGTGCACCTTGACCGAGTCGCCGGCCCGGAACTCGGGGATGTCGTCCCGGACGGACTGGGCGTCGATGGCTGCGATGAGCTGGTTCATGGAACTGTTCCTTGCCGGTGCCACAGGTCACCTGAGCTGGTGGGTCTGGTTGGGCCCGTGGTGCGGTCGATCCCCCCGTGGCAGGAGCCGCGTCGCACGGACAACAGCACGCAAGTTTGCCACAGAGTGCTGCCGGGACGGAAATCGTGGGCTGCCCGCACGGGAATCGCGGGCTGTCGCGCACGGTCTGAGCCCTCGTCGCTGCTGCAACTGGCCCGATCTCGGGCCGGGAACACTCTATATCGCTTTGCTACCCGAAATCAGGCGCTTTGCAGCAGACCGGGGCCGAAGCCCCGGTGGGCTGGCAGCTGCGGGTCGCAGGTTGGTGGGGTCGGCGCCGCAGCAGATAAGACGGTGGTTCGCGGCCTGTGCAAGCTGAGATCACAGGGGTCAACCCAGGCGCTCAGTCCCGAGCCATCAACCAAAAACCGGAATCAACCCAGTACCGGGATCTCCTGGCGCACCTCGTCCAGCCCGGACAGGTCCAGGTCGTGCAGCAGCAGTCCGGGCCCAGCCCCGAGCCGGCCGACGACCTCGCCGCGCGGTGAGATCACCGCCGAGTGCCCGACCCCGGTCGGCGCACCCCGTTTGGATTCGATCCCGCTGATGGCCGGGTCGGCCTGGCCGGCAGCGATCAGCCAACTGGTCGAGTCGAGCGCGCGGGCGCGCACCAGCAGATCCCATTGTTCGACCTTGCCGGGCCCCGAATGCCAGGACGCGCAGCAGATGATCGCTTGGGCGCCGGCGCGGGCCAAGTTACGGAACAACTCCGGAAAGCGGACGTCGAAGCAGATCGTCAGCCCGACCTTCACCCCGCCGATGTCGACGATCACTTCGCGGTCGCCGGGCTGGACGGTATCGGATTCGCGGAAACCGAAGGCGTCGAAGAGATTGAGCTTGTCGTAGTGCTCCTCGATCTCCCGGCCGTCGCGGTCGCGGCCGGTGACCAGCAGGGTGTTGATCACCCGCGGCTCGCCCCGGTCGTTGGGGGTGCCGGGGGTGAACATGCCGGCCGCCACGACCACCCCGTGGCGACGGGCGTACTCGCGCACCCCGGTGGCCCAGGGGCCGTCCAGGGGTTCGGCGATGTCGGTGAGGCGATGCCCGAAGGCCCGCATCGCGGCCTCGGGGAAGACCACCAACTCGGCCCCGGATGCGGCAGCAGCCGCGACCTGACGGCCAACCAGGTTCAGGTTGTCGTCGAGGTCGCGGCTGCTGGTGATTTGCGCGACGGCGATTCGCATCAGAGCCAGAGCAGATCCCGGTTCAGGCGGCTGATCGTGGCCAGCGGAATCTCCTTGGGGCAGGCGGCGGTGCACTCACCGATGTTGGTGCAGTTGCCGAAGCCCTCGGCATCGTGCTGGGCGACCATGTTCTGCACCCGCGACTTGCGCTCGGGTTGGCCCTGCGGCAGCAGGCCCAGGTGGGTCACCTTGGCAGCGGTGAACAGCATCGCCGACCCGTTCGGGCAGGCCGCCACACAGGCGCCGCAGCCGATGCAGGTGGCCGCGTCGAAGGCCGCGTCGGCGTCCTTCTTCGGCACCGGGACGGCGTGGGCGTCGGGGGCGGTGCCAGTCGGGGCCGAGATGTAGCCGCCGGCCTGGATAATCCGGTCGAAGGCGCCCCGGTCGACGACCAGGTCCTTCAGAATCGGGAACGGCTCGGCCTGCCACGGCTCGATGTCGATGACATCGCCGTCCTTGAACTCCCGCATGTGCAACTGGCAGGTCGTGGTCGGGTAGGTGGTCTCACCACGACCGTGCGGGATGCCGTTGATCACGATGCCGCACATACCGCAGATACCTTCACGGCAGTCGGAGTCGAAGGCGATCGGGTCGCCGCCCTCGAGGGTGATCTTCTCGTTGAGGGCGTCGAGCATCTCGAGGAAGGACATGTGATCGTGAATGCCCTCGAGCTTGTACTCGACCATCTTGCCCTTGGCCTTGGGCCCGGCTTGGCGCCATACGCGCAGGGTGACGTTCACTTGTAACTCCGTTGCTTCATCTCGATGAACTCGTACTCCAGCGGTTCCTTGTGCAGGATCGGCTTGTTGCCGACACCGGCCCACTCCCACGCCGCGACGTAGGCGTACTCGTCGTCGTGACGCAGCGCCTCCCCGTCCTCGGTCTGGGATTCGGCCCGGAAGTGACCACCACAGGATTCGCGGCGGTGCAGGGCGTCGATGCACATCAGCTCGCCGAGCTCGATGAAGTCGGCCACCCGGCCGGCCCGCTCGAGAGCCTGGTTCAGTTCCATCGCCTCGCCGGTCACCTTGACGTCGGCCCAGAAGTTCTTGCGCAGCTCACGGATCAGTCCGATCGCCTTGCGCAGGCCCTCCTCGGTGCGCTCCATTCCGCAGTACTCCCACATGATGTGGCCGAGTTCCTTGTGGAAGGAGTCGACGGTGCGCGAGCCGTTGATCGACAGCAGGGTGTTGATCTGCTCGTTGACCGAGTCCAACGCTTCCTTGGCGGCCGGGTGCGAGTCGTCGATCTTGTCGAAGGGCGCATCGGCCAGGTAGTCGTTGATGGTGTTCGGCAGCACGAAGTAGCCGTCGGACAGACCCTGCATCAGCGCCGAGGCGCCCAGGCGGTTCGCGCCGTGGTCGGAGAAGTTCGCCTCACCGGTGACGTACAGGCCGGGGATGGACGATTGCAGGTCGTAGTCGACCCACAGGCCGCCCATCGTGTAGTGCACCGCCGGGTAGATCCGCATCGGGGTTTCGTACGGATTCTCGCCGGTGATCTGTTGGTACATGTCGAACAGGTTGCCGTACTTGGCCTCGACGGCCCCGCGGCCCAACCGCTCGATCGCGTCGGCGAAGTCGAGGTAGACACCGCGGCGGACACCGTCCACCTCGGGGCCCACACCGCGTCCCTCGTCGCACATGTTCTTGGCCTGGCGCGAGGCGATGTCGCGGGGCACCAGGTTGCCGAAGGCCGGGTAGATCCGCTCCAGGTAGTAGTCGCGGTCCTCCTCGGGAATCTGGCGGGGGTCCTTGGTGCAGTCCTCACCGTTCTTCGGTACCCAGATCCGTCCGTCGTTACGCAGCGACTCCGACATCAGGGTCAGCTTCGACTGGGTATCGCCGGACTGCGGGATGCAGGTGGGGTGAATCTGGGTGTAGCAGGGGTTGCCGAAGTAGGCGCCCTTGCGGTGGGCCCGCCAGTTGGCGGTGACGTTGCAGCCCATCGCGTTGGTGGAGAGGAAGAACACGTTGCCGTAGCCACCGGTGGCGAGTACGACGGCGTCGGCGTAGTAGTTCTTGACCTCACCGGTGACCATGTCGCGCACCACGATGCCGCGGGCACGGCCGTCGGCGACGATCAGCTCGAGCATTTCGTGGCGGGTGTGCATGTGCACGGTGCCGGCGGCGACCTGACGCTCGAGGGCCTGGTAGGCACCGATCAGCAGCTGCTGGCCGGTCTGGCCGCGGGCGTAGAAGGTACGCGAGACCTGCACACCGCCGAAGGAGCGGTTGTCGAGCAGGCCGCCGTATTCGCGGGCGAAGGGCACGCCCTGGGCGACGCACTGGTCGATGATGTTCACCGACACCTCGGCGAGGCGGTGGACGTTGGTTTCCCGGGCGCGGTAGTCGCCGCCCTTGACCGTGTCGTAGAACAGCCGGTGTACCGAGTCGCCGTCGTTGCGGTAGTTCTTCGCGGCGTTGATGCCACCCTGGGCGGCGATCGAGTGCGCGCGGCGGGGGCTGTCCTGGTAGCAGAAGTTCTCGACGTGGTAGCCCATCTCACCGAGGGTCGCGGCGGCGGCGCCACCGGCCAGGCCGGTGCCGACCACGATCACGGTCATCTTGCGGCGGTTGGCCGGGTTCACCAGTCGGGCGTTGAACTTGCGCTCGGCCCACTTCTTCTCGATCGGCCCGGCCGGGGCCTTGGTGTCATGGATGTCGTTGCCGACGTCCCACAGCGAGTCAGCGTCGGGGCTGACCTGGTTCTCAGTGATATCGGTCATTGAACTAGCTCACAATCCCAGTCAGAACGGCGATCGGGGTCAACAGGAAGCCACCGATGATCACGATGGCCACCACCCACGCGATGATGTCCAGCGTCTTGCGGGCCTTCACGCTGGTGTTGGCGCCCAAGGTCGTCAACGCACTCCAGATGCCGTGTCGCAGATGGAACAACAGCATGACCAGGGCCACCACGTAGATCAGGGTGATCCACCAGTTCTGCGGCGAGTACCCGATCATCACCCGGTCGTAGGGGGTGTCGGTGGGCATGCCGCCCGGACGGATGATGTACGCGGTGAAGTGCAGGATGTGGAAGACCACGAACAAGGCGATGATCACGCCGCCCCAGCGCAGGGTGCGCGAGGCGAAGCTGCGCTGCAGCCCCTTGCCCGCCCGGCTGGACGCGTACCGGCGGCCACCGCCGGTTGCCTTGTTGTCCCGGCTCCACAAGCTGAACGCCGACCACATGTGCAGCAGTACCGAAAGCACGAGTACCACGCGGAGGATCCACAGCAGACCCTGGTGCGGGAGGATCGGGTAGAACGCCTCACGCAGCCAGGCGGAGTAGCTGTTGAAGGCTTCCGCGCCGCTGAAGATCTTGAGGTTGCCGTACATGTGAATGAGCAGGAAGCCGATCATGATCAGACCGGTAACCGCCATCACAGCCTTGGCCACGACCGTTGACCGGCCGCCCTGTTTTCTGGGTGTCATAGTTGCTGTCGCCACGCCCCACAGCCTATTACGCCCTGTCGGACAGGTGAAGTAAGGCTGCCCTCACTTGCTGTGTGGGCGCCGCGCCGGCGAATTCGTGCTATGGGGTGGCCTCAGTCGCCGGAGTCATGGCTGAACTTGACCGCGATGTGGCCGGTCTCGGGCAGCTCGTCCTTTTCCACCGGATGCACGCCGGTGATCGCAGTGGCGTAAGCGACGCGGCCACCCACGACCTTGTAGCGGTAGGTATTCAGATCGGCATCGATCAGTTCGGGACGTCCCGGGCGTGGCAGCCAGCCGCGGCCGAAGAGTTCGTCGTTGATCTGCTCCGTGCGGGCCGTGTAGTCGGGGCCCGGCGTGAACTCGACCAGCACGATCACGCGGTAACCGTACTCATCGTCTGCCACGCGCACCTCGGAGTCGCCGAGGGCGGCGGCCAGTTTCTCGGCCTCCTCGACCAGAGGGTCGCGTCCCATGCTCGGGAACAGCGCCGGTACGGCCAAGAACCACACCAGAGCCAGAACGATCACCCCACCGAGGGCTGCGAGGACGATCGGCACTATTCGTCTCGACCGACTGCGGCGCGGTCTCGGGGATGGGGCCGCGGTGTAGCTGGATTCCATTGGTAAATGGTAGACAGCCGGCGGGTCGCCGGGAGCCATCGGGCCGGGTGCCCGACCGCTTGGCAGGGCTATTCCGAACCGGGCCGATCCAACAGATCGGGACGGCGCTGCCGGGTGCGGTCGAGGGATTGTTCGTGCCGCCATGCGGCGATCTTGGCGTGGTTGCCCGACAGCAGGATGTCGGGGACGTCCAGGCCGCGCCAACTCGGGGGTTTGGTGTAGACGGGGTATTCGAGCAGGCCACCGTCCAGGGAGTGGGATTCCTCGACCAGGGACTCGGGGTTACCCACCACTCCGGGCAGCAGGCGCACCACGGCCTCGACCATCGCCAAGGTGGCGACCTCTCCCCCGTTGAGCACGTAGTCGCCGAGACTGACCTCGACCACCCGCATCCGGGTGCGGGCGTGTTCGACCACCCGGGCGTCGATGCCTTCGTAGCGGCCGCAGGCGAACAGCAGACGGGATTCGGCCGCCCAACGGGCGGCGAGGTGCTGACTGAACCGCTCCCCGGACGGGGTGGGCACCACCAGCAGGGTTTCCTCGCCGGCCAGCGCGTCGAGGGCCTCACCCCAGGGTTCGGGCTTCATCACCATGCCGGCGCCACCGCCGTAAGGGGTGTCGTCGACGGTGCGGTGCCGGTCGTGGGTCCAGGTGCGCAGGTCGTGCACGTCGAGGTCGATGATGCCCTTCTCGATCGCCTTGCCGACCAGGGACAACCGCAGGGGTGCGAAGTAGTCGACGAAGATCGACACGATGTCGATCCTCATTCGGCCGCCTCCGGGTCGAGCAGGCCGGTGACCTCGGCGAGTTGGCAGTAGCCCTCGGCCAAGTCCACGGTCGGCACCAGGGCTTCGACGAAGGGCACCAGCCGCACCCCGTGGTCGGTGCGGATTTCGAGAAGGTCCTGGGCGGGTGGGTGTTGTACCGCGATCACCCGTCCGACCTCGGCCCCGGTGTGGTCGCGCACCCTCAACCCGACCAGGTCGCGGTCCCAGAAGTCCTCGGCATCACCGGCGGCTTCTTCGGCCGCCACATCGGCTACCAGAATCGTCCCGCGCAACTCCTCGGCCGCGTCACGGTCGGTGATTTCGGCCAGCCGCAACAGCAGCCGGCCCTGATGCCAGCGCATGGCCGAGACGGTGAAGGCTCGGCCACTCGCCTCATCACGCAGTCGAGCCCCGACCGCGAACCGGCGATCCGGTTCATCGGTGCGGGGCTCCACGCTGATGTCACCGCGGACTCCGTGGGGGCGACCCACTCGTCCGACGATGACCTCGATCTCGGCCAAGGTCAGCGGCGCCGACCACGCGGACGCCGGTCGACGTCCACGAAGTCGATCCGGACCTGTTCGCGGCCCGACAGCGCACCGATCACGGTGCGCAGGGCGCCGGCGGTACGGCCCTGACGGCCGATCACCTTGCCGACGTCATCGGGGTGCACGCGAACCTCGAGCATCCGGCCACGGCGCATGTCCCGGTCGGTGACCCGGACATCGTCGGGGTTCAGCACCAGACCGCGGACCAGATGTTCGAGCGCGTCGGCCAGCATCAGGACTCGCCGTCGGTCTCGGCCGCTTCCTCGGCGGGCGCCTCTTCGGCGGCCTCGGCCGGAGCCTCATCGGTGTCCTCGTCCTTCTTCTTGGACGAGATCGCCGAGGCCAGCGGGATGTCCTTGGTGTCGGCCAGGGCCGCGTTGAAGATCGCGGTCTTGTCTTCCTTCTCGGCCTGCGGGTCGATGCCCGAGGCGGAGTCGTCACCGGTGAACTTCTGCCAGTCACCGGAACGCTTGAACAGCGCCACGACGGCCTCGGTCGGCTGGGCGCCGACCGACAGCCAGTACTGCGCGCGCTCCGAGTTGACCTCGATGAACGACGGTTCGTTCTTCGGGTGGTACTTACCGATCTCCTCGATCGCCCGGCCGTCCCGCTTGGCGCGGGAGTCCATCACAACGATGCGGTAGTGGGGCGAACGGATCTTGCCGAGTCGCTTCAGACGAATTTTGACAGCCACGTGGGTGGTTACTCCTGTTGGTGTGCCCGGTTGGGCATGCGGGTGGGCCTTCTCGTCAACGGTGGGGCGTTGCGATCGGCCTCGGGGAACCTCGATGCGTGGCGTTGAGAGGGCACCCCGCATCAGATGCGGCCTATATTGTGCCAGATCGGGCCCGATCGGGCTAACCGGAGCCGGAACCCGTTATCGTACAGGCGTGCCCAACCAGCCCGCCCGCGTACTGGACGCCCGAATGGTCCGGACAGCCGACGCTCTGTTGTCGGTCGCCGAGGCCCTGCTCAGCGCCCCGTGGCCCCCGCCGGACGGCGATATCACCGGGTTCCTGCGACTGGCGGATCTGTCCATCACCTCGGTCGAACCCGATGGTGGCCACATCGCGACCTCCGACGGATTGTTGGGCACCTGTGCGGTGTCGGGGTCGCATCTGTCGGCGGTGACCTTCGAGTTCGACCGGCTTCGTCCGGAGCAACTGCAGTTGGCCGAGGTGATCACCGAGTGGTTCAGCACCAAGTTCGGTCGCCCCTTCGACTCCGGCGGCCAGTTGCCGCGGAGTCGGCGCTGGCGGGTGAACGGGGCCAATGTCGTTCTGGAATGGCGCTCCGACCCCGCACCGCGGGCGACCCTCCAACTGTGTCGTGACGAGGACATCACAGAACTGGGTGCGGCGGCCCGCGCGATGGCCAATGCGGTACAGGTCTTCGCCAACGCTCCCCTGCCCGATGACCCTCGTGGCCTACCGGAGTGGTTCGGGGCGGCCGGGGTTTTCGGGGTCGAGTCCGAACCGGGCCAGGGGCTTCTGGTGCGCACCACCCGTCGGCTCGGCGGGCACTGGACGGGTGCCGGGGTGCCCGATGAGGTTTATCTGACCGCCCATGGCGAACCCGACTGGCTGGACGAGTTGGCCCGCCGGACGTTGCGGGAGATCACCGTCCATCTCGGCCCTCCCGGTGATGAGAGCACCGACCCCGGCGACGGCACCCGGTTGCACGAGTGGCACACCGACCATGCCGAAGCGGGCCTGCTGCGCTCCCCGGCGCGCGGGATCACCGGCATCTTCGTGAGCCGCCTGGAGGCGGAGTTCCCGACCGGCCTGCGCGCCGCGCCCTGAATCTACGTGCCGCCCCCTGAACAAGTCTGGACGTCCGGTCGAGGCGCCCGGCACTGAAGCTCGACACCTCAATTCCCGTCACCCGAAGGCTCTCAACGCTTGCCCTGCGGTGGTGCACCGAATAGCCGTCCACGCCCCGGTTCCGCATCGATTGACTTGACCAGCCGTAATCGATTGAATCGATCGAAAGGTGCGTAGGTGAGTACTCGGCGAGGAAAAAGTCGGTGCCAGAGAGGGTGCGATGATGGGCAGCGGTGCTGGGTACCGGCGCCCACGGCCCCAACCCGGCCGACGCGGCGCGACCCGCTACCTCCGGCTGGCGGTGGTCATCACCTTGGCCTTCACCTTGATCGGCTGGCCGGGTACTGCCGAGACTCCCACCCCTCGGGCGCATGCCGAAGGTAACCCCGGGAACGCCTGCAACACCCTGTGGTACAGCACCGGGGGTTTGACCCCGGGCTCCTCCGGCGATCATCTGGCCGGAGAGTTGGGGACGATCGAGAACCCGGGCCCGGCCGCCACCACCACGGCGCGCCACACGATTGGTTCGCAACACGTGGCAGCGCAACCGGAAGCCGGGTCGGCGCAGGAAACCGTCTCCCCGGAACAGGAGAGCCCCACCCCTTCGCAGCAGACCGATCCGCCGCAGGAGACAGTGACCCCAGATCAGCGGTGGCGTGGATCGGCGGCCTCAGCGGTCTCCACCACCAACTCCGAGTGGGTCTACTTCATTCCGCAGACCGACAGCGGTTCGACCGGATCGGGGATGGTGTACGGCGGCCTGTGGGCGTACCACAGGTCAACCGGTGAAGTCCGCGAGCTGATCGGCGACAGTCCCGCGACGCGCTCCCACCGGATGGGCGTGGCACCCGATGGATCGGTCTGGACGGTCAACCTGGACGGTGGGTTGCATCAGTTCACCCCCGACAGCACGACGAATCCGACCGGTGGCTCGTGGACCGCCCGGGGTCCGGTGCGCGGAGCGAGCCTGGACGCCACCTCGGGGGACCTGGCCTTCGACGGTTCCGGCACGATGTGGCTCATCGGTGCGAACCACGACCGTGCCGCGTCCCTGTACACCCTGGGCTGGGCCGACCTCACCGATGGCGGCGGCGCCGAAACGACCATGATCGGCGCCTTGGGCCAGGGTGAATTCACCGGAATCGCCTTCACCGCCGACGGCCGGTTGTGGGCCACCGGCACCACGTCCGCGACCGGCACCCTCTATCTGGTGGACACCTCGGACGGCACTGCCAGCCCGCAGCGGACCTTTCCCGGCATGAGCCTCGAGGGCATGGGTTCTTGCGCTCGGCCTGCTGCGAAGGTGCAGGTCACCAACAGTGTCGAGAGGGTCGACCCGGGGCCGGACGCGCAGGAACCCTCGGCGCAGCAACTGGGCTACACAGTCGTGGTGGAGAACACCGGCACCGTGGCTGCCACCGGCGTCACCCTGCAACATGAACTGCCCCGGGGCGTCACCTATGTGCCGGGTTCGACCCGGTTGAACGGTGCGCCGGTGCCCGATACCGACCGATCACCGGGGTTCGCCTATGCCACCGCGGAGTTGGTCCGCAGTGCGGGTTTGCCGCAGAGCAGCAACGGCATCATCGCACCCAAGCAGGCAGCCACCATCACCTTCCGGGTGGAGGTATCCCCGGATCAGGCGGAGGTCTGTGCCCAGGGCCGGGCCGCCTACCTGGGTGGGCCCGGCGAAGGTCTGAAGAGCGATGACCCGGACGTGGACGGTCCACAGAATCCGACCTGCCTCAGGTTGATCGAGCCGCAACTCGAGGTCGACATCCACAGTGAGGTCACCGAACTCACCGAGAACCCGCAATCGGCGAAGTTCCGGTACCGGGTCACCAACCCGGGTGAAGAGGATCTGCGCGACCTCGCCCTGAGCGACGGCAAGTGCAGCAATATCACCCCGGAGCTGACCCCCGGAACCGAGTTCATTGTCGGCGACAGCAACCAGGACGGCCTGCTGAACGCCGAGGCGACCGGCGACGACACCGGGCAGGCCGAGATCTGGAAGTACTCCTGTGCCGCGACGTTGACCGAGGCGTCGTTCACCGACGGCAAGCACGTCAGTACCGCCACAGCGTCCGCGGTCGGGGTGGTTTCCGGGGCGACCATCACCGACACCGCCCCGTGGACGATCACCCTTCCCACCCCGGAGATCTCTCTGGAGAAGACCGGGGACGCCGTCGCGCGCAGCGACTCGCGCCTGGACGTCACTTACACCTATCTGGTGGAGCCCACCGGGTCGGAGGAGCCGCTCGACGAGGTGACGGTGACCGATGAGCACTGCGCCCCGCCCGGTGGCACCCCCGGCAGCACCCCGGTGTCCTATGTCTCGGGTGACACCAACAACGACGACGTCCTCGATCTGGACGAGAAGTGGGAGTTCACCTGCACCCGCACCGTGAACCGTGCCGAGGCGACAGAGTCGCAAACCGGGGTCGCCACCACCCAGGCCCGTGGCGCCGGCTCCAAGCAGGCAGTGACCGCCGAGGACGCGTTCACCGTCCAAGCGCCGATGAAAACCATCGACAAGGTCTCCAGTCGCACCGACGGCACGCCGATCACCGAGGACACCCCGCTGATGGTGGGAGAGGAGATCCTGTACACCATCACGGTGACCAACAACGGTGATGCCCCCTTGGAGAACCTGGTCCTCACCGACCAGCTTCCGACCGGCACCAGCTACGTGCCCAACTCGACCACACGACTGTACTGGCGGACCTCGCAGGAGACCGTCACCAAGAACGGCACCTTTGACACCGGTGATCTCCCCGACTTCGACTTCGAGTGGTTCGCGGTCGGACGACAGACCTTCACCACTGTCGGCCGCATTCCCGCCGACGCGCAGTTGACCGGTTACCGGGCAACTCTGAACGGCCTCACCCGGGATGACCCTCGGCGCAGGCTGGGACTCTGCGGAGGATTCCTGAACCCGTGTTTCCCGGCCTTGCGCGAAGACGTATCGGTCGCAGCCAGCTTGCCCGGGGGGCGAGCCTGGTTCGAAGTCGACCGCAGCGTCGACAACAACTCCTTCGGCACCGGGCCCGGTGTTTGGAACACCGTGATCAGAGAAGGTGCTGCCTCCGGGTCGGCCGTCGGGGTCTACACGCTGTCTTGGTACGACGCGCGGGATGAGCCCGTCTTTCCGGACAACACCGCCTACACCCGGGTGGTCTTGAACTACACCTACCGAGAGGTCGAGGGCGTCCGCCGGCAGGTCTCCGACAAGCTCGGACAGCCGGCGAACTTCATTCGCGCTGCCGAAGGCATCTCTCTGGAGCCGGGCGAATCGGCGGTGGTGACCTTCCGGGTCACGGTCAACGACGACCATCCCCTGCGAATCGTCAACACGGCCGTGGCCGACACCGATCAAACGTCCCCGATTCAGGACAGCACCAACGACCCCACCTACCGGGAGCCCGAGTTCGCCGTGGCCAAGTCGGCCGCAGGCGGCGAAGCCGGCGGCACCGGTGCCCGGGTGGAGGCGGTGTGGGATGCGGACACCGAGACTTTCACGGCGATCGCCAACTACACCGTCAACGTCACCAATACCGGCGAGGTCGTCGGCCCACATCCCGCCATCAACGACTTCGTCACCCTGCCCGAGGGCTTCACCATCGATCGGGTGACCCTCAATGGCACCCCCGTCGACGTCACCGACGGACGCTTCACCATCCCGGCCGGCACCGCACCCGTGGCGGTCGGTGGCACCACCAGCTATCAGGTGAGCGTCATCGGGCGCAGCACCCCCGAACAATGGGCGGCGATCGATTGGCAGCAGGCCGGAACCTGTAACACCGCGGGTGCGGGCGCTCCGACCGAGGGCGGCTTCTTCAACCAGGTGCAGATCGATTCCGATTCCGACGGCATCGACAACAACGACGCCTGTGTGCCGGTCGACCCACCCACCTTCTCGATGGCGGTCGAGAAGCTCGGTGGACAGGGCTGTGATGTCGGCCAGGATGCGTGCCCGGTGGAGGGTGCTTCCTTCGACCTGTACGACACCGACCCCAACCAGGCCGGAGCCACCCCGATCGCCACCCTGACCGTCGACCCCAACCAGGGCTGGCGCCACAACGCGGCCGACCTGGACCTGGGCGAGTACTGGCTGGTCGAGACCAAGTCGCCGACCGGTCACGAGTTGTTGGCCGAGCCGATCGCCTTCAGCCTGACACCCGCCGGCGTCACCCTCAACGGGGGCACCAGCGAGGGGGTCCGATTGAAGGACGGCGACACCTTCACGGTCGAGGTGGTCGACACCACGACCGGGGACCTGCCGATGTCGGGTGGCGATGGCGTCTGGCCCTACTGGATCGTCGCCCTGCTCCTCATCGGCGCCGGCGTGGTCTGGCACCGGGCCACCACCCCCACCACCGAGAACCGCTGACCCACCCGAAGCAGGACGGGAGCAATCTCCCGTGTGCGTCGAAGCGGCTCGGGCACCAACCGATCTGCATGCTGCCCGCCGACCGTCGTCGCCCGAAGCTCAGTCACCGCTTTTTGCTATCACGTGACCAAGGACAGGCATTTTGTATCGTCCTGTGAGCAAGTAGTACTGAGATTTCTCAACTTCAGTGAGGGTTGCACACATCCGGGGATTCCTGTCAGCAGAGGCATTCAGCCATCCCTAGCAATTCCTGGACACCAATTGTGACGGGAGACTCAATTTCCAACAGTTGACTAAATAAGCAGTAGTGGATTGAATCACTCGCGAATGCGCGTACCCACTGGCTACGGCACAACCCAAGGACAGGGAGGTGTGATGGTCGGCAGCGTTGAGGCCTCCCGGCGAGATCCCGGCTCCCAGCGAGGACGACACGGAGCTGGTTGGTATGTCCGGCTTGCCTTGGCCATGGTGCTCGCTTTCACCCTGATCGGCCTCCCCGGCGCGTCCGATTCCACTCTCCCCCGGGCTCATGCCGGCAGTGGCTCCAGTGCCAATGGGGAAATCACGCTCACCAAAACCGCGAGCCGTACTGCCCTCCCCGCCGGCGGTGGAACGGTCACCTACACCTACACGGTGAAGAGCAATTTGACCCGGGACCCCCTGTTCTTCCGCGGATTGAGCGACGACCGGTGCGGCAACATCGAGTACGTGAGCGGGCTCCAGAACGTCAGCTTCTTCGATCGCCGACAGATCCGCCTGCAGCCCGGGGCCACCGCCACCTTCCGGTGCACTCAGGATGTCCGGCAGACCACACTCAACACCGCTACTGCAACGTTCAGCCAGTACTCGGGCTCCAACTGGGGTGTCACACCGGTGGCCAAGGCCAGCGAGACAGTGACCGTCGAGGGCAGTGGCGGCGGCAACAGCAAGTGCAACACCTTGTGGTACAGCACCGGTAACACCTCACTGAGCTCCTCCAACCCGATCCTCGGCGAACTGGGATACTTCAACAACCCGGGTCCGGGCACCACGGTCACCCGCCGGCACACGATCAACTATCAGGACCCTGCTACTCCATACCCATATTGGCGTGGTTCGGCGGCCTCGGCGGTCTCGACCACCAATCCCGACTGGGTCTATTTCATTCCACGCGATGACGCCACGGCCAACTACGGCAACGTCACGTACGGAAGGCTGTGGGCGTACAACAACGTCACCGGTGAAAGACGCAAGCTTTCCAACATGACGGTGGAGTCGAACCGGCTGGGCGTCGCCCCGGACGGCAGTCTCTGGGCGGTCACCCTCGGCGGCCAGATCCTCCAGTTCACGCCGAACAGCCCCACGAACCCGACCGGAGGCACCTGGGTCAACCAAGGATCGGTCACCGGCGCGGACTTCGGAAGCGGAGGTTTGTCCTCCGGTGACCTCGCCTTCGACGGCTCGGGCACGATGTGGATCATCGGCTCGAACCGCAGCACCGGCGAGGCACACCTGTACACCCTGGATTGGCGTGACCTGATCAATGGCGGCGGCGCCCGGGCCAATGAGGTCGGCACCATGGGCACCGGTGAGTTCAACGGCATTGCCTTCACCGAGGACGGTCGTCTGTGGGCCACCGCCATGACCGCGCCGGCCACCGGCAGGCTGTACCTGGTGAACAAAACCGACGGCTCGACCACGCTGCAGGAAACCATCACGGGCAAGCGGTTCGAGGACCTGGGCTCCTGTGCCCTGCCGACCCCGGAGCTGCGGGTCACCAAGGAGGTCGAGCCGACCGGCACGGTGACTGCCGGCCAGGTGCTCACCTACACGATCAAGGTGGAGAACATCGGCACCGGCGCAGCGACCGGGGTGACCCTGCAGGACAGGCTGCCCGACGGGGTGACCTACGTGCGGCGTACAACCAGGCTGAACGGGTCGCTGGTCGGTGACACCTTCGGAGGCAGCGGCTTCCCCTATGCCTCGGCCAGGCTGATCCGTGGCCCGGGCGTGCCGGAGCGGCTCAACGGCCTGATCGAGGCGAAGACCACGGCCACGATCACCTTCCAAGTACGGGTCGAACCCGGTCAGGACCGCGTCTGCAACCAGGGCAACATCGTGTACGTCGGTGGGCCCAATGGCGGCATCGTGACCGACGACCCGACCCTGCCCGGCAACGATGACACGACCTGCGTGGACGTGGTTCAGCCCGTGATCGAAGTGGACAAATCCAGCCCGGTCACCAAGCTCACCGAGAACCCGCAGGCGGTGACTTTCGAGTACGCCATCACCACCACCGGAACCGATGACCTGCGCGACGTCACCCTCACCGACGACAAGTGCACCGCTGTGGCCCCGGTGCTCACTCCCGGGACGCAGTTCAATGTCGGCGACGTCAATCAGGACAATCTGCTCAACGTTGCTCGTCCGGGCGACGGTACGAATCCGGACCGTCCCGCCGAAACGTGGAAGTACACCTGCGTGGCAACGCTGACCGAAGCCTCCTTCACCAACGGTCAGCACATCAACACCGCCACTGCCACCGGCATCGGCGTGAGGTCCGGCACCCGGGTCAACGACACCGACCCGTGGACGATCACCCTGCCGACGCCGAAGATCTCGTTGGAGAAGACCGGTAGCACCGATGTGCTGGCGCGGTCGCCACAGGACGTCACCTATACCTATGTGGTGAAGCCGACCGGCTCGGAGGAACCACTGGCCAATGTGCAGGTCACCGACGACAAGTGCGCCCCGGCCGGTGGCACTCCCGGCACCACGCCACTCACTTATGTCTCCGGCGACACCAACAACAACCAGATGTTGGATCTCGACGAGGCGTGGACGTTCACCTGCACCAGCACCCTGCGACTCGACGAAGGCACCTGGCCACACGTCAACGTCGCCACCACCCGAGGGGATGGGGCGGTTTCCAAACGCCGGGTCACCGCACAGGACGACTGGACGGTGCGGCCGCCGATGAAGACCATCGAGAAGACCTCCACTCGCCCCGACGGCACGCCGATCACCGACGAGAACCCGCTGCGGGTGGGCGAGGAGATTCTCTACACCATCACGGTCACCAACACCTCCGGGGATGTGACCCTCAACAACCTGGTGCTCAACGATGCGTTGCCCGAAGGCACCACGTACGTGCCCAACTCGACCAAGCGGTTGTACTGGGAGACCGTCACCGATACCGAGACCAAAACCGGCACCTATCGAAGCGGTGGGTTGGGCCCGCTCGACTTCATCTTCGGAACCCGCGAGGGCGCCAGTGGCAGCGCGCAACAGACCTTCAGCACCGCCGGCAAGATCCCCGATAATGCCCAGTTGACCGGTTACACGGTGACCATGAACGGCATCAGTTACGACGACCCGGCGCGCGGGCAAATCCTCGGCGGCTGCGACGGGTTCTTGCACCGCCGCTGTCAGCCGGCCCAAGCACAGGACGTGTCGGTGACTGCCACCCTGCCCGGTGGTGGGTCCTGGTTCGGCGTGGGTGCCGGGGAGTTCGGCACCGGTTACGGTAACTGGAACACCGTGACCCGCGGATCCACCACTGCCACCGGATCGGCGGTCGGCACCTACACGCTGACCTGGTCGGACGCTTCGCGCCAACTCTGGCGCTTCAGGAATGACTCGGACAACACCGCCGCTACCGAGGTGGTGCTGGACTACCAGTATCAGGTCACCGCGAACCGCAGGTCACAGGTGTCGGACACTCTCGGCCAGCCGCCGAACTTCATCCGGGCCGAGGAAGGCATCTCCCTCGAACCGGGCGAATCGGCCGTGGTCACCTTCCGGGTGAAGGTCAACGAGGAGCACCCCGCACGGATCGTCAACACCGCGGTGGCCTCCACCGATGAGACGCCGCCGATCGAGGACAGCACCGACGACCCCACCGCCCAGGATCCGGACTTCGCGATCCGCAAGGCCGCCGAGGGTGGCGAAGCGGGTGGCGCGGGTGCCCGGGTGGATGCGGTATGGGACGCGGACACCCAGACCTTCTCGGTGACCGCCGACTACACCGTGACCGTCAGCAATACCGGTGAGGTAGCCGCCCCGCACCCGCAGATCGATGATCTCGTCACCCTGCCCCCGGGGTTCACCGTCGAACAGGTGACCGTGGACGGGGTCGCCGTCCAGTTGACGAACGGGCACTTCACCATTCCGCCGGGCACGGTGCCGATGGGCCCCCAAGCCGCCACGACCTACCAGGTGCGGGTCATCGGGCGCAGCGCACCGGGTGACTGGGCCGCGATCGACTGGGAAAAGGCCGGAACCTGTAACACCGAGGGCGCCGGCACGCCGGCCGACGGTGGCTTCTTCAACCAGGTCCAGATGGACCCCGACTCCGACGGCGTCGCCAACAACGACGCGTGCGTACCGGTCGACCCACCCACCGAGGCGATCGCGGTCGAAAAGCTCGGCGGACAAAGCTGTGACGTCGGCCAGGACACCTGCCCCATCGAAGGCGCCGCCTTCGACCTGTACGACACCGACCCCAGCCAGGCCGGAGCTACACCGATCGCCACCCTGACCGTCGACCCCAACCAGGGCTGGCGCCACACCGCCGCCGACCTCGACCTCGGCGACTACTGGCTGGTCGAAACCAAGTCCCCGACCGGACACGAACTACTGGCCGAACCGATCGCCTTCACGCTCACCCCGGCCGGTATCACCCTCACCGACGGCACCAGCGACGGCATCCGCCTCAAGGACGGCGACACCTTCACCATCGAGGTGGTCGACACCACCACCGGGGATCTGCCGATGTCGGGTGGCGACGGCGTCTGGCCCTACTGGATCGTCGCCCTGCTCCTCATCGGCGCCGGCGTGGTCTGGCACCGGGCCGCCGGCCCCAGCACCGAGGAGCGCCGGGCCGCCTGAAGCACAAGCGCACCTGGGGGCGCGGGTGGCTTGCCGCCCCTGGGTCGCTCAGGCGACGACGCGTCCGCGCAGGATCACGCGGGCCGGGTGGGCGGTAACCGCCGGGTCGATCCGCGGGTCGGCGTCGTAGCAGATCAGGTCGGCCGACTCCCCCGGCTCGATCCCGGGCATCCCGAGCCATTCCCGGGCCCGCCAGGAGGCCGCACCCAGGGCGAACTCGGCCCCCGCCAGTTCGGCCAGGGCGACAATCTCGTCGGCGATTCGGCCGTGTTCGATCGTGCCTCCGGCATCCGTGCCGGCATAGACCGGCACCCCGGCGTCCACCGCGGCCCGTAGGGTGGCGTGGCGACGACGGTGCAGGTCACGCATGTGGGCGGCGTAGGTCGGGAACTTCTCCTCCCCCGCCGCGGCGATCTCGGGGAAGGTGTCCAGGTTGATCATCGTCGGCACCAACGCGACCTGACGCTCGGCCATCAACGCGATGGTGTCGTCGTCCAAGCCGGTGCCGTGTTCGATGCCGTCGATACCGGCGCGGACGAGTTCGGCCACCGACTGCTCGGCGAAACAGTGTGCGGTCACCTTGGCGCCCAGTTCGTGGGCCCGGGCGATGGCCTCGGCGGTCACCTCGGACGGCCAGGACGGGGCCAGGTCTCCGACCTCGCGGTCGATCCAATCGCCGACCAGTTTCACCCAGCCATCACCGGCCAGGGCCTGCTTCTCGACCGTTGCCACCAGGTCTTCGGGTTCGACCTCATCGGCGAAGTTACGGATGTAGCGACGGGTGCGGGCGATGTGTCGTCCGGCCCGAATCAGCCGGGGCAGGTCGTCGCGGTCCTGCACCCATCGGGTATCGCTGGGTGAACCGGCATCGCGCACCAACAGGGTGCCGGCATTGCGGTCGGTGATCGCCTGGGTGAGGGTGGTGTCGTCATCCACCGCGCCACCCGAGCCCAGCCCGAAGTGGCAGTGGGCATCGACCAGCCCCGGCACGATCCAGCCACCGGTGTGCACGGTTTCGGCGCCGGAGACCGGTTCGGTGTGCACCACACCATCGGCCAGCCACAGCTCGGTCGGTTCCCCGGAGGGCAACACGGTCCCGCGAAGGTGCAGTACTGGTGCCGTCATGGCCTCACTTGTCCCCGAACATGCCGCGCAGTTCGGGCGGCAACTCGAAGTTCGCCATCGCCTGCTGCATGTCCTTCTCACTGGGCGGGGCCTGGCCGAAGGCGGCTGCCGGATTCACCGGTTCGGGTGCCGGTGCCGCGGGGCGGTTGCGCTTGGCCGGGTTGCCGGAGACCTTGCGTCCACTCTTCTTCTGCTTGCGGGCCTGTTTGCGGCCCCCGCCACCGCCGCCCCCGGGCAGGCCGGGCATCCCGGGCATGCCGGGCAGGCCCCCGCCGGTGGCGAATTGGTTCATCATCTTGCGGGCGTCGAAGAAACGGTTCACCAGGCTGTTCACATCCGAGACCTGGGTGCCCGAGCCCTTCGCGATCCGGGCCCGGCGCGAGCCGTCCAGAATCTTGGGGTTGTCGCGCTCGGCGGGGGTCATCGACAGAATGATCGCCTCGATCCGGTCGATCTCGCGTTCGTCGATGTCCTCGATCGCGCCCTTGAGGTCGCCCATGCCGGGGATCATCCCGAAGACCTTCGACAGCGGCCCCATCTTGCGGACCTGCTTCATCTGGTCGAGGAAGTCACCCAGGCCGAACTCCGAACCACCCTTGCTGGTGATCTTCGCCGCGGCCTTCGCCGACCGTTCGGCGTCGAAAGTGCGTTCGGCCTGTTCGATCAGGGTGAGCATGTCACCCATGCCCAGGATCCGACTGGCCATCCGGTCGGGGTGGAAGACGTCGAAGTCCTTCAGCCCTTCACCGTTGGAGGCGAACATGATCGGTTTGCCGGCCACCCGCGCGATCGACAGTGCCGCACCACCGCGGGCGTCACCGTCGAGTTTGGTCAGCACCACGCCGTCGAATCCGACCCCGTCGGCGAAGGCCTTGGCGGTGTTCACCGCATCCTGACCGATCATCGCGTCGACGACGAAGAGCACCTCGTCGGGAGTCACCGCGTCGCGGATGTTGGCCGCCTGCTGCATCAGCTCGGCGTCCACACCCAGCCGGCCGGCGGTGTCGACGATCACCACATCGAAGAGTCGGCGTCGGGCCTCACCGATCGCGTCGCGGGCCACCTGCACCGGGTCACCCACCCCGTTGCCGGGCTCGGGGGCGAACACCTGCACCCCGGCCCGTTCCCCGACCACCTGCAACTGGGTGACCGCGTTGGGACGCTGCAGGTCGGCGGCGACCAACAGCGGGGAATGTCCGTCGTCCTTCAGCCACTTGGCGAGCTTGCCGGCCAGGGTGGTCTTACCGGCACCCTGCAGACCGGCGAGCATGATCACCGTCGGCGGGTGCTTGGCGAACCGGATCGTGCGGGTGTCGCCGCCGAGGATCTCGATCAGCTCTTCGTTGACGATCTTGATGACCTGCTGCGACGGGTTGAGCGCCTGATTGATCTCGGCGCCCTTGGCCCGTTCCTTGACCGCGGCCACGAAGTCCTTGACCACGGTCAGGTTGACGTCGGCCTCGAGCAGCGCGATACGGATCTCGCGAGCGGTCGCATCGATATCGGCGTCGCTCAACCGGCCCTTGCCACGCAGGCCCTTGAACGTGGCTGCCAAGCGGTCGGAGAGTGTGTCGAACAAAGGTCGTTCCTAAGGTGTCGTTTCGCCGGTGGTCGGTTATCGGTCCAGACTACCCACTTTCGTCCAGCAACAGCGCGTCGACGAACTGCTCGGTGTCGAAGGGTGCCAGATCGTCCACGCCCTCACCGAGGCCGATCAGCTTCACCGGTACGCCGAGTTCACGCTGCACCTGAATCACGATGCCGCCCTTGGCCGACCCGTCCAGCTTGGTCAGCACGATGCCGGTGACATCGACGACCTCCCGGAAGATCCGGGCCTGGGTGAGGCCGTTCTGCCCGGTGGTGGCATCGAGCACCAGCAGCACCTCGGTGACCGGGGCCTTCTTCTCGATCACCCGTTTCACCTTGCCCAGCTCGTCCATCAGGCCGGTCTTGGTGTGCAGCCGTCCGGCGGTGTCGACCAGCACCACGTCGACCTCCTGTTCGATACCGGCACTGACCCCGTTGAAGGCCACGCTGCCGGGGTCGGCGCCCTCCTCGCCGCGCACGGTGGGCACACCGACCCGGGAACCCCAGGTCGCCAACTGTTCGGCCGCGGCGGCCCGGAAGGTGTCGGCCGCAGCGAGGATCACGTCCTTGTCCTCGGCCACCAACACGCGGGCGAGCTTGCCGACCGTGGTCGTCTTACCGGTGCCGTTCACCCCGACCACCATCACCACCGCGGGCGCCTCGCCGCTGCGTTCGAGGTTGAGGCTGCGGTCCATGGTCGGGTCGACCAGGGCGATCATTTCCTCCCGCAGTACCCGGCGGGCCTCGTCGGTATCGGCGACCCCGTCGATCGACAACCGCTGCCGCAGCCGCTCCACCAGCTCGGTGGTCGGGCCCACCCCGAGGTCGGAGGTGAGCAGGGTGTCCTCGAAGTCCTCCCAGGTGTCCTCATCGATCCGGTCGCGCGAGAGCAGTGCCAACAGACCACGTGACAGGGCGTTCTGCTGCCCGGCCAACCGACGGCGCAGCCGGGCCAAACGGGACCGGGGTGGTTCGGGAGTGTCCAGGGCCGGGGTGACTGGCTCGGCCGGTTCGGTGGTGACATCGACATCGCTCGGCAGCAGGTCGACCCCGGCGTCATCACTCGGCCGCTCCTCGACCGCCACCGAGGAGCCGGCGCCCACTGCGGGGCGATCCTCCCCCTTGGGCAATTCCCGGCGACGCCGGGTCGCCACGACCATGCCGACCACGGCCACCGAGACCAGAACTGCGGCACCGATGATGATCCACACCAGATAGTTGTCCACGGTCCACATCCTAGGCGCCGTACGCGCCTACCATGACCACCGTGAACTCCGATGCCCCTACCCGCCGGCCGATGACCGACGCCCGACGATCGTGGCTGGCCATGGTGCCCAGTGTCATTGTCAGCGTGGGTGGAGCGACGCTGGCCCTGATCCTGACCGATCTGGACCCCGACATGGTGCGCTGGATGTCCGTGTTGTGGACCTGGTCGACGTTCACGCTGTTCCATTCCCTGTTCACCTGGCTCGCCTATCGGGGTCGTACCGATGACCAACTGCTTGCCCGTTTCGGTGCCGAGAAGCGCCGTGAGGGCCGCAAGTCGAGGCGGTCGGCCTTCGTGCGCTGGCTGACCGGCACCTCCAGTGCCCCGTCCTGGTCGGTACAGGTGTCGGCGATGGCGCTGCTCGGTGTGGGGGTGTTGCTGCTCAACTCCTCACTGCGCACCGGCCCGTTGATGCTCAGTGCCGGCCTGCTGGTGGTGTCGTCGTGGGTGAACGTGTGGATCATGTTCACGGTGCAGTACGCCCGCACCCATCTCTCCTCCCCCGGCTTCGAGTTTCCCGGGTCGCAGACGCGCTCGTTCAGCGACTACCTCTACCTGGCCCTGGCCGTCCAGACCACCTTCGGCGCCACCGATGTGCAGATCACCACCACCGAGATGCGCAAGCTGTCGATGAACCACACCCTGGTGGCCTTTGCCTTCAACACGGTGATTCTGGCGATGGTCATCTCGCTGATCATGGGCGGGATCTCCGGCTGAGGTCCTGCTGACCGGAAAACGCTTCCCCGCCCGGCCGAACGGGTGGTGAGGATCGGGCAAACCCCGATGCCGAAGGAGTACCCATGGCCCCCGACACTCTCCGTCCGCTGTCGATCGACGAGGTCACCGACTGGGCCGATTCGGCCGATGTGGTGATTCTCGGCTACGGCTGCGCGGGAGCTTCGGCGGCGTTGACCGCCCACGAACAGGACGCCTCGGTGATCGTGCTGGAAATGCTCAGCGGCGGTGGTGGCTCCTCGGCGATGTCGGGCGGCGAGATGTACCTGGGCGGAGGTACCCCGATCCAGCAGGCCTGCGGCTTCGACGACACCGCCGAGGCGATGGCCGAGTATTTGATGGCCGCTTTGGGACCGAACGCCCCCGAGGACAAGATCCGGCTCTATGCCCGGGATTCGCTGGAGCACTACGCGTGGTTGACCGGCCACGGGGTGCCGTTCAAGGAGTCGTTCTTCGACCAGCCGAGCTGGGTGCCGCCCACCGACGACGGGCTGATGTGGCTGGGTGAGAACGCCGCCCCGTTCAACAAGATTTCCCCGATGGCACCGCGCGGCCACCGGGTGCAGTCGGACGGCTTCGGCGGCAAGGTGTTGATGCGACACCTGATGGCCGCGGTCGATGCGACCGACATTCGGGTGCAGAACGACTCGCGGGCCACCCGGCTGATTCTGGACGGGGATCGGGTCGCCGGGGTCGTGGCACGTTCCTTCGGTGTGGACCGCGCGATCCGGGCCGACAAGGGGGTGATCATCACCACCGGTGGCTTCATCGACAACCCGCGGATGGTCGAGCACCACGCCCCGCAGTTGATCGGCATCGGCACCAACTCCGATGGCAACGACAACGGCTCGGGCATTCTGCTCGGTCAGTCGGTCGGTGGCGCGGTGCGCCGGATGTCGGCCGGCCAGATCGGCATCGCCTTCGTACCGGCGTTCATGGTGCGCGGCATCGTGGTGAACTGGCAGGGCCAACGCATCATCAACGAGGACGTGTACCCCGGCCGGGTCGGGCAGACCGCCCTCTACGGCCATGACCTCGAGGTCTGGGTGATTCTGGACGAGCAGGGCTTCGAGGAGGTGTCCGACGACCTGTCCTGGGGTGCTCGTCCGCACCACGTGGCCGAGACCGTCGCCGAACTCGAGGAATTGTGCGGCTTCCCCACCGGCAGCCTGCAGGACACGGTCGCGTACTACAACGAGCACGCCGCCCAGGGTGAGGACCCCTTGTTCGGCAAGGACCCGCGCTGGCTGCGTCCGTTGACCGCGCCCTTCGGGGCGATGAACGTGCGCAACAGCCTGGCCGAATCCCCCGAGAAGTCACGCAATGACCAGTCGGGTCCCAAGGGCAGTGCCGCGGGCGTGTTCACCATCGGTGGTTTGCACACCACCGTCGACGGCGAGGTGTGCGACCTGAGCGGCGAGCCGATCCCGGGGCTCTACGCCGCCGGACGGGCGAGCTCGGGGTTGCACGGCTGGGGGTATGTGTCGGGTACGTCGTTGGGAGATGGCACCTACTTCGGACGCCGGGCGGGACGAGCGGCCGCCGGCTGAACCTCGACGTGCCCCGTGCGGGCCCGCCGACCGAAGGAGGGGGTTGGTCAGGGGGCGCCCACCCGGAAAGGGTGCTTGGTCTCGCCCGAGGAGCGGGAGCTGAGACGCTTCTCGATCCGAGCGGTCACTTCCGGCGGCAGTTCACCGTCACCGTTGAAGTGTTGGGCGATCTGAGCAAGCCGCTTGGCCAGCACGGGCGCCCGGTCTCGGTACTGCCCTTCCATTCCCAGCAGGACCACGCCGGCGATCAACGCCACGATCCCCAGGATCAGCACGAATGTCACGACGAAAACCCACATGCCTCTATTCTCCGCGCCGACATGTCGTGATCCGGACAGAATGGTGAAGAAACTCTAAAGAGTTGTGTGAATCGTTATCAGCAACGCTCCACGGCCTGCGTGCTCGGCCCACAGCGGGCCCGGTTCACTCATTGCGGATGGCCGCCAGAGGGCTCAGTTTCGTCGCCCGCTGGGCCGGTGCCAGACCCGCCACCGTGCCGATCAGGGTGGAGAAGGCGACCGAGCCCAGCGCCAGCCAGAACGGGATGATCGAGATCTTTCCGACACCCATTTCGGCCGTCATTGAGGCACCCAGGGTGGCGTTGATCAGCATCGAGATCACCAAGCTCACCAGCAGCCCCGCCAGGCCCCCGAAGAAACCGATCGAGGCCGACTCGATCAGGAACAGCTTGCGAATGTCGGACAAGGAGGCGCCGAGCACCTTCATGATGCCGATCTCTCGGGTGCGTTCATACACACTCATGAGCATTGTGTTCGCGATCCCGATCGCGGCCACCAGCAGGGAGATGAACCCGATCCCTCCGAACACCGCCTGAATCAGCACACCCTGTTGTTGGGCCTGACGGATCCATTCGACCTGGGCCGAGACGTCGTAGCCCTGTTCCCGCAGGTCCACCATCAACCGTTCGGCCGCCTCCGGGCTCTCCGCGTAGAGCCGAATGTCGGTGTAGACGAACCCCTTCACGGGGGCCCCGCTGGCGCTGGCGGGCTGGTTCGGCAGGGCCTTCCCCGGCATCTGCTTCTCCAGTGCCCGTACCAGGGCGTCCAGGTCGGTATAAACCATCGTGGAGTTGGCACTCCACGGTTTGCCCTCATCACTGATCTGAGCAACCACCGGGACGAGCACCCGTTTCGGTGCCGGGCCGGGGTTGCCGGGCGCTTCCCCTCCGGGCGGGGCCGGTTCCCCATCGGGTATCTGTTGGCCGTTCGGATCGAACATCTCGGTACCGAAGGTGACGAAGACCGAGTCGCGGGCGAAGTCGACGTCGGCGGTGTCCTGGGTGCGCTCGTCCCAGAACATCGTCGACACCTGTTCCCCCACGATCAGGGCCAGGGGTTCACCCGCCGCGGGCAACCGTCCCCAGGCCAGGGGCAGATCGAGCGAATCCATGGCGTCGCGGGGCATCCCGGTGATCTGAATGTGCGCCTCCACGGTGTTCACCCGGAAGTTCGCGTCGACCGAGTAGGTGGGCCAGACCAACTCCACCCCGGGGTAGGACTGCAGGTGGGTGACCATCGCGTCGTTGAGCTTGTCGGGCAGGCCCGAGGCTGTGGCGTTCTGGGGTGGGCCGGAAACCGTCACCTGGCGCAGGTTGGTGGTGTCCAGTGAGTTGTCGTAGGTCGCCGACATGCCCACCCCCAGTGACACCATCACCACCACCGCGGTGGTGCCGATCACCACCCCGAGCATGGTCAACGAGGTGCGGAAGGCCCGTTGTTTCAGGCTGGCGAGGCTCATCGCCAGCAGATCACCCCAGAGCATGAACCCGGCCTCAGTGCTCGTCGGTGGGCACCAGCGGTTCACCCTCGAGCAGGGCCAGCGATTCCAGCTCCTCCTGCTCGGCCCGGCGGCGCCGGGAACGGCGCACCAGCAACCCGATGGCCAGGCCCACCAAAGCCAGCCCCCCGACGATCATCAACAGCATCAGCACACCCAATCCGGCGCCCGGCTGCTCCTCCGGGTAGTCCTGCATCTGGGCGGGCGTGTCCTCCAGCGGCGGCTCGACCGTCACCTCGACCTCCCGGGTGATCGTGGTCGGTTTGCCGTTGACGTCCTCATAGGTGATGTTGATCGTCGCGGGGCCGGATTCCTCGGCCTCGGCCTGCACCGTCAGGTCCACCGCACCCGAACTGCCCGGCTCGATCGTGCCGACGAAGACCTCGGCGCCAGTCAGCGGCTGCCCCTCGGCGATCGCCGCCTTCACGTTGTAGAGCTTGGTTTTGCCCTGATTGTGCACGCTGAAGGTCAGCGAGGCGTCCTGGCCGACGGTCAGCGGGCTGGGCACCAACTGGGGTGCCGAGGCGTCGGCGCGGGCTTTCTGGGTCACCATCACCGACACCGTTTCGGTGGACGAGAACGGGTTGTTCTCGCGGTCTTCGTACTCGAGGTTCAAGGTGAACTGGTACGGCTTCTCCTCCAGGGACGGCAGGGAGCGGAAGGTCATCGTGCCGGTCTCGACATCACCCTGGTTGATCTGCGGGAGATAGAGCGCCGAGGAGCCGTTGGCGGGCAGGAAGGCACCCTCCTCGGCGATCAGGGTGACCTTCACATTGCGCACATAGGTGCGCTGGGACGTGTTGTGCAGGGTGAAGTTCACCGTGAAGTCCTGGCCCGCCACGAGCGTGGCCGGGTCGGTACTGAAGGCCTTCAACATCACCCGCGGGGTCGATACCCCCGGCGGTGGCGGCGGGGCGTCCTGACCGCTGCCGGGGTCATTGCCGGGCGTTCCCGTGGCGGGGTCGGAATCCGACGGGCCGGAGCCGGTGTCGGTGGAACCGGGCGCGTCCGGGTCATCGGCCGGATCGGCGACCGCGACCCCCGCCGGTGCGATCACCAGGCCCAGCAGCAGGATTGCCAGCCACAGCACACGCTTCAGCTTCATCGGTCGACCTTCTTGTCCGGGCACTCCGGGGTGCGTTGGTTTCGTGGATGGTGCTCGGTTTCGGTGATGCCGGTGATCCGGCCATCGCCGATCGAAACGATGGTGTCGGCGAAGGACGCCAGGTGGGCGTCGTGGGTGACCATGACCCAGGTCTGCCCGAATCGACGGATCACGGTGCGGAACAGGTTCAGCGTGGCTTCGGCGGTGCGTGAGTCGAGGTTGCCGGTGGGTTCGTCGGCGAAGACCAGGGTCGGCCGCACGGCCATCGCCCGGGCGATGCCGACCCGTTGCTGCTGGCCCCCGGAGAGTTGGCCGGGTCGGTGTGACAGGTGCTTGGCCAGGCCGAGTTGTACCAGGATCGCCCGGGCCTGTCGTTCCCGTGCCGCCTTGGGGATGCCCCGGAATGACAGTGGCAGGGCGACATTCTCGATCGCGGTCAAGGACGGAATCAGGTTGAACGACTGGAAGATGAATCCGACCTGTTCGCGGCGGTAGGTGACCAGTTGCGATTCGTTGTAGGTGTGCAGGGGTTGCCCGGCGACGTGGATCTCGCCCGCGGTGGGCCGTTCCAGCCCGGCGAGCATGTTCAGCAGGGTCGATTTGCCCGAACCGGACGTCCCGACCACCGCGGTGAAGGTGCCGCGTTCGATCGTCAGGTTCACCCGGTTCAGGGCCGCGATCCGGGAATCACCGACCCGGTAGATCTTGCTCAGTTCGCGGGTGTGCACCAGGGGTTCACCCGCTGCGGGCAACCGTCCGGCCTCGCTCGACCTTTCGGCGCGCGCCGGTCCGCCCGTGGGCAGGGTTGCGGCGTCCGGGGTCACGGTCGTCTCCTTCGCGGGCCGGCAGGTCACAACCGTGGGCACGGTCGATTGCATACACGCTAGACCTCGCCGGCGGCTTCGTAGCCCGGAAACACCCGGAATCGCCCTGTGGTTCGACCGTTTCGGGGCGATATCAGACCCAGGTATGACGCTCCCGGCCCGAACCGGCTGTGCTCAGTCGCGGATGCGCTGGCTGATCACCGTCGAGACCCCGTCCCCGCGCATGGTGACGCCGTAGAGGGCGTCGGCGATCTCCATGGTGCGCTTCTGGTGGGTGATCACCAGCAACTGGGAGTTCTCGCGGAGTTCCTCGTAGATCTCCAGCAGCCGGCCGAGGTTGGTGTCGTCGAGGGCGGCCTCGACCTCGTCGAGGATGTAGAACGGGCTCGGACGGGCGATGAACAGCGCCACCAGGAAGGCCACCGCGACCAGCGACCGTTCCCCACCCGACAGCAGTGACAGTCGCTTGACCTTCTTACCGGCCGGACGGGCCTCCACCTCGATGCCGGTGGTCAGCCAGGCATCGGGTTCGGTGAGCACGAGGCGTCCCTCACCGCCGGGGAAGAGCCGGGCGAAGACCCGTTCGAAGGCCTCGGCGACGTCGGCGTAGGCCTCGGCGAAGACCACCTTCACCCGTTCGTCCACGTCGGCGACGATCTCCAGGAGGTCCTCGCGGGTGCGTTGTACATCGGCCAACTGCTCCGACAGGAAGGCGTGCCGTTCCTGCATCGCGTCGTATTCCTCGAGGGCGAGCGGGTTGACCCGCCCGAGCACCCCCAGGGACTTCTCGGCCGAGCGCAGCCGTTTCTCCTGCTCGGCGCGCACGTAGGCCACCGGTTCGGGCACCTCGTCGTCCTCGGTGAGGGCCGACCCGTCCTCGCGGGTCAGCACCGGTACCGGCTGTTCGGGGCCGAACTCCGACATCAGGTCGTCGGGCTCCATGCCGAGTTCTTCGCGGGCCTTCTCGGCCAGGCCCTCCAGCCGCACCCGCTGTTCGGTGCGGGCCAGTTCGTCGCGGTGGTCGGCCAGTTGCACCTCGGCCAGATCCTGCTGCACCCGCCGCACCTCGGCGCGGGCCTCGGCGAGTACCTGATCGGCCTTGGCCCGGGCGGCCTCGGCCGCGGCACGTTCCCGGGTGGCACGTTCCCGGGCGATATCGACCCGGCCCAGCAACCATTGGGCACCGGCCCGGACGGCTTGGGCGGCGGCCTGCTCGCGGGCGCGGCGTTCCTTGCGCCGGGCGGCGTCGGCGCGGGCCTTGCGTTCGGTGGCCGCGGCCCGGTCGAGGGCCTCGGCGCGGCCCTCGGTGCCGCGCAGGCGTTCCTCGGCGGTGCGTAGGGCCAGCCGGGCGTCCATCTCGGCAGAGCGGGCGTCGCGGGCGGCCGCGGCCAACTCGTCGCGGTGGTCGGCCTCGGGTTCGGCATCGGAGGATTCGGCATCGGCCTCGGCGGCCGCGAGTCGCTCGCTGAGTTCTGCCAGGGTCTCGGTGTCGGCGTTGCGGGCGGCCTCGGCGGCGGTGAGGTTCTGGGCGAGGCGTTCGGCCTCCTCCCCCGCTGCGGTGGCCTGGGAACGCAACCTGCCGAGTTGTTCGGCGATCGCCGACATCCGGGCGTCGGATTCGTGCAACTGGGTCAGTACCGCCTCGACCCGTTCGGTCGCGGCCTGTTGCTCGTGATCCACCTCGGCCGCGGCGAAGCGTAGACGTTGCAGTTCGTGTTCGGCCGCCTCGCGCTTCTGCTCGGCCTCATCGACCGCCGCCTGCACTTCGAGCAGGCTGGGTTTCGCCCCGGATCCACCGGCGGCGAACCAGGTGGTGAACAGTTCCCCGGTGGCGGTGACGACCTTCACCTCGGGGTGCCGGTCGAGCACCTCACGAACTGCCGCTGCCCGGTCGACCAGCACCACCCCGGCCAGGGCCGCATCGACCGCTGCCCGCAGCGGGTCGGGGGCGGTGACGGTGTCGGTGGCCCAGCGGGCCCCGGTCGGCAGGGCGGGTTGCTCGCGTGTCGTCGCGGTGGCCGTGGAGATCAGGAATCCGGCCCGGCCCAGATCGTCGGCGGCGAGTACTTCGAAGGCCTGTTCGGCTGAGGTCAGGTCATCGGCCACCAGGGCGTCGGCGACTTGGCCGAGAGCTGTGGCGATCGCGGCCTCCCAGCCGGATTCGACCTGCAACTGCGAGGCGAGTTGGGCCCCGATACCGCTCAACCCCCGGTTGGCGATCTCGGCGGCGCCGTCCTTGCGTTCCAGGCCCATCGCCAGGGCATCGGCGCGAGCCTGCCAGGTGGCCACCTCACGTTCTGCTTCGGCCTCGGCCCGACGCAGCTCGGTCAGTTTCTGGTCGAAGCCGGCCAGCGCCGCTTCGGCGCGTTCGAGTTCGTCGTCGAGGCCTTCTTCACCGGCATCCAGGCCGGCGACGGTGGATTCGATGCTGGTGAACTCGGTATTGGCCTCGCTCTGCCGGGTGTTCGCGGCCTCGCGGGCGCGGTTCAGCCGTTCGATCTCATCATCGGCGGCGGCGATCCGGCTGCGCATCGCGTCCACCCGTCCGGCCAGGGTGGCGAGGCCCTCGCGGCGGTCGGCGGCGGCGCGCAGCAGCTTGCGCACCCGCTCGTCCTCGGCGGCATGATCCTGTTCGGCCCGGATGCGGGCCTCGGTGGCCGAGGCCAGACCGGCTTCGGCCTCCTCGACCGCGGCCTGCAGCCCGTCGCGCACCTTGCGCACCTCGGCGGCCTCACGTTCCAGGTCTTCGGGTTCGCGGCCGGGTCGGCGGCCTTCCTCGGCGGCCTGGGCCTCGGCGGCATGACGCACCCGTTCGGCGGCGATCGAGGAAGTGGACGCGACCCGTTCCCGCAACCCCGCCAGCGCATACCAGTGCTCCTGGGCGGCGGCCAGCCTGGGCGTCACCGCGGCCAGATCGACCTCGACATCGGATTCGGTGCGGCGCGCCTCGTTCAGCCGCACCTCGAGGGCTTCGCGGTGCGCCTGGCGGGCGGCCTCATCGGCCAGATCCGATTCCAGGGCGAGGGTGGCCTGCACCAGGTCGTCGGCGAGCAGCCGGGCGCGGGCGTCGCGGGCCTCGGCCTGAATCACCGCGGCCTTGCGGGCCACCTCGGCCTGCCGGCCCAGGGGTTTGAGCTGGCGGCGGATCTCACCGAGCAGGTCGTTGAGCCGTTGCAGATTGCCCTCGGTGGATTCGAGTTTGCGCAGGGCGCGTTCTTTGCGTTTGCGGTGTTTCAGCACCCCGGCGGCTTCCTCGACGAAGCCGCGGCGGTCTTCGGGGGTCGCCTGCAGGATCGAGTCGAGCCGTCCCTGGCCGACGATCACGTGCATCTCGCGACCGATACCCGAATCGCTGAGCAGTTCCTGGACGTCCAGCAGCCGGGCGGTGGCACCGTTGATCGCGTATTCGGAGCCCCCGTTGCGGAACATCGTGCGGGCGATGGTCACCTCGGAGTATTCGATCGGCAGGGCACCGTCGGAGTTGTCGATGGTCAGTACCACCTCGGCGCGGCCCAGGGGCGCACGTCCGGAGGTGCCGGCGAAGATGACGTCCTCCATCTTGCCGCCGCGCAGGGATTTCGCGCCCTGCTCGCCCATCACCCAACTGAGCGCATCGACCACATTGGATTTTCCCGAGCCGTTGGGCCCGACCACGCAGGTGATGCCCGGCTCGAAATCCAGGGTGGTGGCCGAGGCGAAGGACTTGAAGCCGCGCAGGGTGAGCCGTTTGAGGTACATCAGGCCTCACCCCGGTCGGAACCCTCCGGTGCCGTTTCGAACGGCTCCTCGGGCACCGACGTGTTGTCGACCACCCACGGCTCGTCGGGGTCGGTGGCTTTCCGGTCGGGCTGGACGGGGCCGCCGCGCACCGCCTTGAAGGTCCACACCTTGTTCACCAGGAAGGTGACCGGCACCGCGACCAACACCGAGATCAACTGGGCCCAGTAGAAGGGGGTGCGGAAGCCGGTCGAGCCGTCGAAGAACGACCGCGGCAGGTGCACCGGTGAGCCGGTGTGCATCAGCAGGGTGAGCACGATGAAGCTGACGAACTGGCCCATCAGGCCCACCACGACGAAGGGGAAGTACTCCTTGAACCAGCCGGCCGAACGGTGGGATTGGAAGGTCCACCAGCGGTTCAGTTGGAAGTTCCACAGGTTCGCCACCACGAACGCGACCATCGCGTAGACGTGATACCAGCGGACGTTGAAGTCGGTGAACACGATCGGCAGTGCCGGATCGGTCTCCAACGGGCCCACCTTGTTGCAGATGATCGCCACGATCATGTTCACCAGCACGCCGGAGCCGCCGACGGTGCCGAACTTCACGAACTGGATCAGGCTGCGTCGGTAGCGCTTCCACAAACGGTTGCGCGGTGCGGTGGGCTGGGTGGTCACGATTCGGCCAGCCTAGTGCCAACCCGCGGCCGGGGCTGGCAGGTCGGGCATCGGAAGGAGGAGCGATTCATGAACTGCTCGCGCACGATCGGCCGGCCGCACCGGCGACAGGCCTGATCGACCCGCCCGTAGGCATCCAGGGAGCGGGCGAAGTATCCCGATTCGCCGTTGATGTTGACGTACAGCGCGTCGAAGGAGGTGCCGCCCTGGGCCAGGGCCTCGTTCATCACCTCGAAGGCGGCGTCCAGAACCCGCCGGATGCGGGCCGGTGACATCGTGTTGGTGGGTGTTTCGGGGTGCACCCGGGCCCGCCACAGGGCCTCGTCGGCATAGATATTGCCGATGCCCGAGACCAGGGTTTGGTCGAGCAGGGCTCGTTTGATGCCGCTGCGGCGGGTGCGCAGCCGGCGAATGATGGCGGCCTGGTCGTAGGCGGCTTCGAAGGGGTCGGGGCCGATGTGGGAGATCTCGCCGGGCAGTTCGGCTCCGTCGACCGAGATCGCCAGGCCCCCGAACATGCGCTGGTCGATGAACCGCACCTCGGGGCCGCCGTCGTCGAAGCGGAACCGCACCCGCAGGTGTCGTTGGTCGGGCGCACCGGCCCCGTCGACCCGGAACTGGCCGCTCATGCCGAGGTGGGCGATCAGGGCGTCGTCGTTCGACAGCGGCCACCACAGGTACTTGCCGCGGCGTCGGGGTTCGGCCACGGTCAGACCGCGCAGGCGGGCGGCGAAGTCCTCGGCGCCGGCGAGGTGGCGACGTACCGGACGGGGGTGGAGCACGTCCACGTCGGCGATGGTGCGGCCGGTGAGGTGGGTGGCCAAGCCGCGGCGGACGACCTCGACCTCGGGAAGTTCGGGCATCAGAGGTCCGCGGGTTCGGCACTCTCGGCGGCCGCGACCGTCTCGCCGGGATCGTTGGCCGCGGCGCCGTCGGCGGGCTCGGCGTTGTCGGTCGCGGTGTCGGGGCTACCGGCAGTAGTGGGCGCGCCGGCCGCGCCGGTCAGTTCGGTCACCGCGAACCGGGCGGCGATCTGTTCGGCCTGCCGTTTGGTGGTGCCGGTGCCGGGCCCGAAGCGTTGCTCGTCGATCAGCACGTGGGCGGTGAACTCGCGGGCATGGTCGGGGCCGGTGCCGGTGACCTCGTAGGTCACGGTGAATCCCTGTTCGGCGGCCATCTCCTGCAGGGCGGTCTTGTGATCCAGTCCGGCCCCCTGGGCCAGGGCGGCGTCCAGCATCGGCACGAACAGGTGCCGGATGAGTTTCTCGGCCGCCGCATAGCCGCCGGAGAGATACACCGCGCCGATCACCGCTTCGGTGGTGTCGGCGAGGATCGAATCCTTGTCGTGGCCGCCGGTGGCGACCTCACCGCGTCCCAGCTTGATCAGCGGGCCGAGTTCGAGGCTGCGGGCGACCCGGGCCAGGGCATGGGTATTGACCACCGCAATGCGCAGTTTGGACAGTTTGCCCTCGGGCAGGTCGGGGTGGGCCCGGTAGAGGTGGTCGGTGACGATCAGTTGCAGTACCGAGTCACCCAGGAATTCGAGCCGCTCGTTGGTGGGCACCTGGCCGTTCTCGTAGGCCCACGACCGGTGCACCAGGGCAAGCTCGAAAAGCTGGACGTCCGGTTGGACGCCCAGCTCGTCGAAGAGTTCGTGCAGGGTCAGTTGTCGAGAACCTGGCGACGCGCGTTGCGAGCGCCGTACTGGCCGCACTCGGGGCACGCGGTGTGCGGCAGGTGCTTGGCCCGGCAGGCGGGGTTGGCGCAGGTCACCAGGGACGGCAGAGCGGCCTTCCACTGGCTACGGCGGTGCCGCGTGTTGCTGCGGGACATCTTCCGCTTCGGAACAGCCACGTCTTCTCCTCGGAAACTATCTAACTGAAAGCTGGTCAGTCGGACTCGGCCGACCATTCGGTCAACTGGGCCCAACGGGCATCGATCGCATCGCCGTGTTGGTGGCCCGGGTCGGCATTCCGGTCGACCCCACAAGTGGGGCACAACCCGGCGCAGTCCGGACGGCACAGCGGTGTGAACGGTAGGTCGAGCACCACCACATCACGCAGTACCGGCTCGACGTCGACGAGTTCGTTCTGCACGCGGTGGGCTTCTTCGTCATCGGGCTCGACACCGGGGTGGAGGAACAGCTCCTGCAGGTCGACGGTCACCTCGTCGGTGACCTCACCCAGACAGCGAGCGCACTCCCCCCGAATCTGCACCGTGGCGTCTCCGCTCACCAGGATTCCCTCCCCCACCGACTCGACGTGAACGTCCAGATCGATCGGGGATTCGGGTGGTACTCCGATCATCTCGGTGCCGATGCCCTCGGGTGCCGAAGTGGTGAGCCGAACCGTCTTCGCGGCACCGGACCGGCGACCGAGATCGCGGGTATCGATGACCAGACCGGACGTCATGGCATTCCTCCTCGGGCGTGATGGCACGACAGCGACACGACCGACGCACAACCATACCTGTGGCGGGCCGGGCTCGCAAAAGCGACGACCGTCTCCTCAGGCGTTCTTGCGTTCGGCCAACCGCTGGGCGACCACATCGGGAACGAACTCGGAGATGTCGCCGTCCACCTTGGCGATCTCGCGCACCAGGGTGGAGGAGATGAACGACCACTCCGAGGAGGTGGGCAACAGGATCGTCTCCACCTGCGACATCCGGGCGTTCATCTGGGCCATCTGCAGTTCGTACTCGAAGTCGCCGGCGAAGCGCAGGCCCTTCACGATCGACCCGATGCCGTTTTCCTCGCAGTAGGTCACCAGCAACCCCGAGATCCGCCTGACCACGATATTGGGCAGGTGGGCGGTGGCCGCGGTGATCATCTCGACGCGTTCCTCGGCGTTGAACAGGGTGTTCTTGGAGGTGTTCGTGCCGACCCCGACGATGACCTCGTCGAAGAGCTTCGATGCGCGTTCGATGATGTCCAGGTGGCCGTGGGTGACCGGATCGAACGAACCTGGGCAGATCGCCTTACCCATCGGGTTTACTCCTCATCACTGGGTTGCGCGTAATAAATGATCGTCTCACCGTATCTGCGGTTCCACGAATCCCATCCCGCCGGTGGATGCCAGGGCTCCTCGCGGGCCCCGCGCTCGATGACCAGCAGCCCGTTGTGCACCAGCCAACCGTCGGCGACCAGACGGTCGGTCAGCTCGCCGAGTTCGTCGGTGGACATGTCATAGGGCGGATCGGCCCAGATCACATCGGCCGCGGTGGCCGGCGCGGTGAGGTGTTCGACCCGGCGGTTCAGCACCCGGATCGGCAGATCGACGGTTTCGGCGTTGCGCCGGATCAACTCGGCGGTCGCCCGGTCGGCCTCCACCGCGAGCACCGGGTGGGCGCCCCGGCTGGCGGCCTCCAGTGCCATCGCACCCGAGCCGGCGAAGAGGTCGACGAAGCCGATGCCGGCCAGTGCGGACTCGGTGGGTTCGTCCACCGTGCCCGCCCAGGAGGCCAGGGCCGAGAACACCGCTTCACGCACCCGATCGGTGGTGGGACGGGTCGGGTCACCCTCGGGGGTCTGCAGGCGTCGTCCCTTGCGGCTACCGGCGATGATTCTGGACACCCCGCAAGGTTAGCCAGCCGGGCATGGGAGACAATGTGCACATGGCCTTCGACGAATCCGGTGCAGTGACCAACTTGAGCGAGCAGGAGTCGTGGGAGTTGCTGTCGGCCGAGGAACTCGGCCGGCTGGCGACCGCGGTGGTGAACGAACCCGAGATCTACCCCGTCAACTTCGTGGTGGACGACAAGACCATCGTGTTTCGCACCGCCGAGGGCAGCAAACTTCTCGGGTTGACCGTCAACAACAAGGTGGCCTTCGAGGTCGACGGGTGGGACGGCGTGAGCGGCTGGAGCGTGTTGGTGCGCGGTCAGTGCGAGGTGCTGGAGCACACCGACGAGATCGACGAGGCCGAGAAACTGCCGCTGAAGCCGTGGGTGCCGACGATCAAGAAGACCTATGTGCGGATCCGTCCGATCGCGATCAGCGGGCGCCGCTTCCGCTTCGGCGAGGAGCCGCCCAACTGGTGAGGTGAGCCGGTCCGGGTTGGCTGCATCGAGGGCTCGGCCGCGGACGATTCATGCCCGTCAGTGGGCGTCCTGCATGAGCTCTTCGATCGTGGCCACCGCATCGGCGAACCCCGGGGTGGTCAATTCCGGATCCTCGGCCAGGGCTCGTTCGGCCAGATCGCGGGCCATGACCACCAGGTCGGCGTGTTCGACCACGCTCAACAACCGCAGGCTGGAGCGCCGACCGGCCTGCGTGGTACCCAGGATGTCGCCCTCGCGGCGTTGGGCCAGGTCGGCCTCGGCCAACTCGAACCCGTCCCGGGTGGCCTGAACCGCCGACAGGCGCTGCCAGACCGGGGTTTCCTCCCATCCGTGGCGACCCAGTTGACGGGTTTCGGCCGCGGTCATCAGCAGACACAGCCCGGCATGTCCACCACGTCCGATCCGGCCGCGCAACTGGTGCAACTGCGAGATGCCGAAGCGGTCGGCGTCGCGGATCACCATCATCGTGGCATTGGGCACGTCGACTCCGACCTCGATCACGGTGGTGGCGACCAGCACGTCGAGTTCCCCGGCGGCGAAGGCGCGCATGGTGGCGTCCTTCTCCTCGGTGGGCAGTTGGCCGTGCAGGAGCCCGACCCGCAGGTCTTTCAACGGCCCTGAGGTGAGTTCGGCGTAGGTGTCGAGCACCGTCGCTCCCCCGCCGAGGCCTTCGGAGCTGTTGTCCTTGTCGTGGATCCGGGGGCACACCACATAGGCCTGCCGGCCGGCCGCGACCTCTTCGGTGATCCGTTCCCAGGCGCGTTCTACCCAGGCCGGTTGGGCGGTGACGTCGATCGCCACCGTGGTGATCTCGGCGCGTCCGGCGGGCAGTTCGCGCAGGGTGGACACGGTCAGGTCACCGAACAGCGTGATCGCCACCGATTGCGGAATCGGGGTGGCGGTCATCACCAGCAGGTGCGGACGATGCTCTGCCTTGGCGTTCAACGCGGCCCGTTGCTCCACCCCGAAGCGGTGCTGCTCGTCCACCACCACCAGGCCGAGATCGGCGAACTGCACCTGCTCGCTCAACACCGCATGGGTGCCGATCACGATGCCCGCAGTACCCGAGGCCATCGCCAGCAGCACGCGTTTCCTCTCCGCTGCCGGCATCGAGCCGGTGAGCAACACCACTTCGGTGGCGTGTTCGGGTGCGGCCAGGGTGCCGCCCTCGGCCAGGTCGCCGAGCAGCCCGGTGATCGTGCGGTGGTGTTGGGCCGCGAGCACCTCGGTCGGGGCGAGCAGCACCGCCTGGCCGCCGGCATCGACGGTGCGCAACATCGCCCGCAGCGCCACGATCGTCTTGCCCGAGCCGACATCACCTTGCAGTAGCCGTTGCATCGGGTGCGGAAGGGCCAGGTCGTCGAAGATCTCCTCGGACACCTGCTGCTGGCCGTCGGTCAGGGTGAACGGCATCCGGGCGTCGAAGGTGTCGAGTAATTCCCCCGAGACCGCGGGGCGGGGCACGGCCACTCCGTCCGCGGCCGATGCGCGGCGGTGGGCCATGGTCAGTTGTACTGCGAAGGCCTCGTCGAAGCGCAGCCGGTCCTGCCCCAGCTTGGCCTGTTCCCGGTCGCTGGGCTGGTGCACGGCGGTGAAGGCCTCGCTCAGGCTCGGGTAGCCGGCTTCGTCGGCCACCCAGTCCGGCCAGGGGTCGGGCAGGTTGCGGACGTGGTCGAGGGCCAGCCTGGCCGATTCGGCGATCTCCCACGTGGTGATCTTGGCCGAGGCGGGATAGATGCCGATCAGGCCACCCGATTGGGTGACCCGCCCCATCGTCCGATTGCGGACTGCCCCGCCGATGATTTGGCCTCCGGAATCGATCACCACGAAGTCGGGGTGGGTCATCTGGGGCTGGTTCTTGAACTCGCTGACCTTGCCGGTGGCGATCACCAGGGCCCCGGTGCGCAACTCCGAGTGCCAGTGCTCGACCAGTTTGCGGCGCTTGCCGCCGAAGAAGGTCAGGGGTAGTTCGGCGGAGCCGTCGCTCAGGGTCACCTCGAGCCGCTGCTTTCCCGGTGCACCCCGCACCGCGGAGTGGGTCACCCGGGCCAGCACCGCCACCTCGTTGCCGATCCGCAGGCGGGACAGATCGGAGGTATCGGTGCTCGACAGGTAGCGGCGCGGCAGGTGGCGCAGCAGATCACCGAGCGTCTCCACGCCGAGGGCGCCGAGCGCCTTCGCGGTGGGGCCACCGACGACGTGATCCACCTTGGTGGCCAGCACCCGGTAGGCGTCGGACTGCCAGCGGCTGGGGGGTTGGCTCACGTCGACTACCCTAGTGTGTGCCTCCGACAGGTCGACGGATTCCCGAGCACCCCGTGCCGGGACCTGTGACCCGACGCTCGATTCGCCAACCCGGGAATCGGTCGGCTATGATCGACCGGTTCCCGTCGTGGAACCCTGATCGAAACCAAGGAGTACTGCAGTGGCTGCCGTATGTGACGTGTGCGCCAAGGGCCCCGGCTTCGGCCACAACGTGCCCTGGTCGAAGAAGAAGACCAAGCGTCGCTGGAACCCGAACATCCAGCGGGTCAGCGCCAAGGTGTCCGGCCGTGGTAAGGCAATGAACGTCTGCACCTCGTGCCTGAAGGCCGGCAAGGTCAACGCCTGATCCTGCCGCCGCGGCGAGCCTGTTCTCCCCTGTGGAGGGCAGGCTTTTTCGCGTGCCCGTGCCGGTGTGGTCACGTCGCGCGGTAAGTTTGCCGGGTGGCCCGACGTCCTGACCCCGTACCGCCCCGTCCGCACCCCAGCGGTGCGCGTCCACCGCAGATCACCCCCAATCTGCTGCCCAAACACGTCGCCATCGTGATGGACGGCAACGGCCGCTGGGCCAAACAGCGCGGCCTGAAGCGCACCGAGGGCCATGCCCGCGGCGAGGCCGTGCTGATGGACATCATCGAGGGTGCGATCGAGATCGGGGTCAAGTACCTGTCGGCCTATGCCTTCTCGACCGAGAACTGGAAGCGCTCCCCCGACGAGGTGCGCTGGCTGATGAACTTCAACCGCGATGTGATCCACCGGCGCCGCGACGAACTGCACGCGATGGGGGTGCGGATCCGGTGGGCCGGACGCCGTCCCCGACTGTGGCGATCGGTGATCAACGAACTGGAATCGGCCGAGGAGCAGAGCCGCCACAACGACGTGCTGACCCTGCAGTTCTGCGTCAACTACGGCGGACGGGCCGAGATCGTCGACGCCACCCGCCGGATCGCCCAACTGGCCGCGGAGGGCAAACTCGATCCGTCCCGGATCACCGAGAAGTCCTTCCGGAGTTACTTGGACGAGCCCGACATTCCCGATGTCGACCTGTTCTGGCGCACCAGCGGCGAGCAGCGGTTCTCGAACTATCTGCTGTGGCAGTCGGCCTACGCCGAGATGGTGTTCAGCAATGTGCTGTGGCCCGATGCCGACCGCCGCGACCTGTGGCGGGCGATCGAGCATTACGTGCACCGGGATCGCCGTTACGGCGGCGCGATCCCGAACGAGCCCAGCTCCGGCTAGGTCCGCCCGCCCCGGATCTCTGCACCTGCTCCTGCCGACGACTCCCCCGCAGGCCCGCCCTGGCCGTGCCCAGCCCACCGACACCCGGGCCACCGGGTCGCCCTGGTGCCTTCCCCCGCATTCAGTCGCCCCCTATCAGGGTGGCTGGTACCAAAATCCCCAACTCAGCCCCGGTTTCGCGGCGGTTCCGGGGGATATGCCGGGGTGAGTTGGCGGTTTTGGCACCCGGAAAGGTGTGGCCGGTGACCGGGGATGCGGTTTGGTCGCCGAGTAGGCGTTTGCGAGCGCGATCCGCTGTGCTTGTGTCATGGAGTTCGGCGTCGCCTCCACCGCACAGCTCCTGGAGCAGGACTGGTCCAGGAAGCAGATCCGCCGTGCCGTCGACAACGGGCAGCTCACCCGGCTGCGACGAGGGTGGTTCGCGCTGCCCCATGCCGACCCCCACGTGGCCCGGGCGGTGCGCTGCGGTGGTGCGCTCAGTTGCGCCTCGGCCCTGCAAAAACAGTGGGTCTGGGTACCGCACACCTCGGAACTGCACATCCGTCCGAGTGACGCCGCCCCGGCGGTGCTGCCGCCCGGCGTGCGACTCTGCCGTGGATTCACGCACCAGCCGGCCCCCAAGCTCGCGGTTGATCCGCTGCCGTTTGCGCTGGAGGCCGCCCTGCGGTGTTTGTCCTTCGAGCACAGTGTGGTGGTGCTCGACTCGATTCTGCATCGCGACCTATTGCCCGTCTCGGACCTGATCGCGGTCATCAAGCAGTTGCACGGCAAACACCGCGATCGATCCGAGTGCCGAATCCGGCACCGAAACCATGGTGCGGCTGCGCTTGGCGGCGCTGGGCCTGCAGGTCACGCCGCAGGTGCCGATCGGACGGATCGGGCGGGTCGACCTTCTGGTCGGTGAGCGCTTGGTGATCGAGGTTGATTCGATCGAGCATCACACCACGCTCGAGAACTACCGCAATGACCGCTGGCGCGATCTGCGGCTCGCCGCGCTGGGTTACCGGGTGATCCGGCTGACCTACCACCAAGTGATCTACGACTGGCCCGAGACCGCCGAGCTGATCGGTAAGGTCATCGCCCGAGGTGACCACCTCTGGCGGTCGGGCCGCTGACACGCGGTACCAAAACCCCCAACTCACCCCGGCAGGAGTGTCCAGACCAGCCCAGTTCGGGTTCTGAGTTGGAGATTTACGTACCCCCACCAGGCACTGCAAGCACCGGTGATCCTCCCGGACAGCCCCCCGCACTGGCGGCAGCACCTGAACTCGCTGGGCTTCGCCCGGCCCGGGGTCGCCAAGATCGGGAATCGGAACCATTTATCCCGTCCCCAAACCCCGACAGGGGTACCAAAACCCCCAACTCACCCCGCGAAAGAGCCGAGATCGGCCAGATCCGGACGGTGAGTTGGAGGTTTACGTACCGCTCAGGCGTTCGGGGGCCGGCCAGAAGATGAGTCGGGGAGGGCTGCACACCTGCGCGGGTAACCGGCACTGGTCGGACCGCAGGGCCACCAGGAGAGTACGCACAGGCTCCGGCCGCTGCTATGCGGTACCAAAAACCCCAACTCATCCCGGCGAAAGAGCCGGAACCGGCCAGATCCCGACAGTGAGTTGGGGGTTTTGGTGCCGCGACCGCAAGCGGTTCAGAAGTGGGTTCGGGCTTGTGGCCCCGATCGGCGGGGGTGTCCTACCAGGACGCTGAGCGAGGTGGCGCAGCCAATATGGTCACGCCGACCCGCTCGGCGACCTCGTGGGACACACACCCGACCCGACCGACTGAACCCAGTACGGCTGCTCCGGGATCTCCGGGGCGACCCGACCGACACTGAGCCACGGTTCACCGAGGGCCTGCAGGAGAGCGCTGGTTGCGTGGATCCCGACGCTCGGCGGATCTCGCCGTTGAGCACGGGCCTGCAGGAGGTCGGTGGCTGTTGCCGCGACAGGTTCAGCGGATGGCGCGGTTCACCGCGTGGGTCACGGCCTGCAGGGAGGCGGTGATGATGTTCTCGTGGATGCCGACACCCCACACGATCCGGGCGTCATCACCGGAACCGACCTCGCACTCCACATAAGCCGCAGCGGTCGCATCACCGCCGGCACTCAGGGCGTGTTCGGAGAAGTCCAGCACCCGTACCGCGCGGTGGCCGAAACTCGACAGCGCATCGACGTAGGCCGACACCGGGCCGTTGCCCTCGCCGTGCACGGTGAACTGTTCACCGTTCATCTCGATGTCGACGTCTACGGTGTCCACCCCGTTGTTGGCGGTACGAACCCCGTGCACCGACATCGGGCCGGTGGTCTCGACGTACTCGTCCATGAAGATCCGGTACAGGCTCTCGGAGCTGATCTCCTCACCCGAGGTGTCGGTGTGCTGTTGCACCACCCGGGAGAACTCGATCTGCAGCCGGCGCGGCAGGTTCAGGCTGTGGTCGGCCTTCATGATGTAGGAAACCCCACCCTTGCCCGACTGCGAGTTGACCCGGATCACGGCCTCGTAGGTGCGGCCGACATCGTGCGGGTCGATCGGCAGGTAGGGGGCTTCCCAGTCGATGTCCGACACCGGACGGCCCTCGGCCTCGGCCTGACGGTCCAGGGCTTCCAGTCCCTTCTTGATGGCGTCCTGGTGGGAGCCCGAGAAGGCGGTGTAGACCAGATCACCGGCGTATGGGTGGCGCGGGTGAACCGGCAGGTTGGTGCAGTACTCGACGGTGCGACGGATCTCGTCGATGTCGGAGAAGTCGATCTGCGGATCGATGCCCTGGCTGAACAGGTTCAGGCCCAGGGTCACCAGGCACACGTTTCCGGTGCGTTCCCCGTGCCCGAACAGGCAGCCCTCGACCCGGTCGGCGCCGGCCATCAGGGCCAGTTCGGTGGCGGCCACCGCGGTGCCCCGGTCGTTGTGCGGGTGCAGCGAGATCGCCACATTGTCGCGGTTGCGCACGTGACGGCCGAAGTACTCGATCTGGTCGGCGTAGACGTTCGGGGTGGAACCCTCGACGGTGGCCGGCAGGTTCAGGATGATCTCGCGACCGTCCTCGGGCTGCCAGACATCCATCACCGCATTGCACACCTCGACGGCGTAGTCGGTCGGGGTCTGGGTGAAGATCTCGGGCGAGTACTGGTAGCCGAAGTGCACATCGCCCAGGTGTTGCTCGGCGAACTTCATCACCAGTTCGGTGCCGCGGGTGGCCAGGGCGATGCACTCGGCCTCGTCCATCCCGAAGACCACGCGACGGAACATCGGCGCGGTGGCGTTGTACATGTGGATGGTCGCGTTGTCGGCGCCCTTCAGCGATTCCGCGGTGCGCTCGATCAGGTCTTCGCGGGCCTGGGTCAGCACCGAGATGGTGACATCGTCGGGAATGGCGTCGTCGGTGATCAACTGCCGGACGAAGTCGAAGTCGGTCTGGGAGGCCGAGGGGAAACCGACCTCGATCTCCTTGTAACCCATCCGCACCAGCATGTCGAACATCCGGCGCTTGCGGGCCGGGGTCATCGGGTCGATCAGGGCCTGGTTGCCGTCACGCAGGTCGGTGGACAGCCACCGGGGAGCCTTCTCGATGCGCTTGGTGGGCCAGGTGCGATCGGGCAGGTCGATCGGCTGGAAGGGCTTGTACCGGCTGTACGGCATCGGGGACGGTTGCTGCACCGGGACGGATTGCGGCTTGGTGCCGAAACGATTACTCATGGTTCGGGTGTCTTCCTCGCTGGTCTAAGGGGTGTGGGCCAATGGCACGACGCGACTCCGCAGCGAGGTAGCCGGCCCGATTCTCAGCGGGACTCGCTGCGGCAGGGAAGCAGGAGGTTCACCCATGACACGTTTGCAAGCGTAGTCGCTGCCTCAGCACTGTCAAGGAAGGGCTCACAGGGCGAACACCACCCGGGGAAACCTCAGTCACCCAGCGCGGTGCCGACCTCACGCGCGGCGGTGACCCACGGGTGGTCGGCCGGTACCAGTTTCAGTTTGCCGGCCACCTCGGTCAGCGGCACCGGCTCGGTGCCCTCGCCGCGGGCCGCCACCATGTTTCCGAACTTGCCCTCGGCAACCAGCTTCGCCCCGGCCGTCCCCAGCCGGGTGGCCAGCACCCGGTCGACCGCACAAGGGGTGCCACCGCGCTGCATGTAGCCCAGGATCGACACCCGGGTTTCCAGGCCGGTGGCCTCCTCCAATTGGTGGGCGAGCTTCATCGGGTTCTCCCGATGCCCCTCCTCGACCGCGGCCAGATGCTGTTTGGCCTGGGCCTTCGCCTCGGGGGTGTTGGCGTCCTTGACCAGTTGTTGGGCGGCGGAGTACCGGGTGTAGTCGGACTGCTCCATCGCGCCCTCGGCCAGGGCGACCACCGAGAACCCGCGGCCGTGCGACATCCGCCGCTTGATCTTGGACGCGACCGACTCCACCGAATACGGAATCTCCGGCAGCAGGATCACATCGGCCCCGCCCGCAATGCCGGCACCCAGTGCCAACCAACCGGCCTTGTGACCCATGATCTCGGCCAGGATGATCCGGTGGTGGGAATGCGCGGTGGAGTGCAGCCGGTCGACCGCCTCGGTCGCGATCTCCAGGGCAGTGGCGAAACCGAAGGACGAGTCGGTCTTGGCGATGTCGTTGTCGATCGTCTTCGGCAGGGTTATCACGTCGATGCCCGCCTGCGACAACCGCAGCGCGTTCTTCGCGGTGCCGCCGCCACCGAGCATCACCAACCCGTCCAGCTTGTTCTTCTCGACGTTCTCCACGATCGTCGGGATCATGTCGCGGGTTTCGCCGTCGACGACCATCTTGTGCGGCTTGTCGCGCGAGGTGCCCAGGATCGTGCCGCCCACGGTCAGGATGTTGGCCAGACCGTCCGAATCCAGCTCCACGGTGCGGTTCTCGACCAGCCCGCGAATGCCGTCCCGGAAGCCGACCAGCTCCATGCCGTATTCACTGATCGCCGCCTTACCGAAGCCTCGGATAGCGGCATTCAGGCCCGGTGCGTCACCCCCCGCGGTGAGGATGCCGATTCGTTTCGCCGACTTGCCCATGCTGATCCCTCTCGGTATGCGTGCGGTCGGAAAATGTCAGTCGGTGCCCGACTCCATCGCCGCCCGGTCCAGTAGTTCCTGATCGTCGTCGGGCCCCACGCCTCCGGCGATCGCGCGTGCGCCACCGGCTTCGAGGCCGCCGACGAGTTCGGCGGTGGCTCCGCCGACGATGCCCTGCTGGGCGTACAACTCCAGCCGCGAGCGGGAGTCGGCGATATCCAGATTGCGCATCGTGAGCTGGCCGATCCGGTCCTCGGGGCCGAAAGCGGCATCGCCCACCCGCTCCATCGACAGCTTGTCGGGGTGGTAGCTCAGCGCCGGACCGTCGGTCGACACGATCGTGTAGTCGTCACCGCGACGCAGCCGCAGCACGACCTCACCGGTGATCGCCGAGCCGACCCAACGCTGCAGCGATTCGCGCAGCATCAGCGACTGCGGGTCGAGCCAGCGACCCTCGTACATCAACCGGCCCAGCCGGCGTCCCTCGGAGTGGTAGTTGGCGATCGTGTCCTCGTTGTGGATCGCGTTCAGCAGGCGCTCGTAGGCGATGTGCAGCAGCGCCATGCCCGGCGCCTCGTAGATACCGCGCGACTTGGCCTCGATGATCCGGTTCTCGATCTGGTCCGACACCCCCAGCCCGTGCCGGCCGCCGATCGCATTGGCCTCGTGCACCAGGGCGACGCCGTTGGCGAAGGTCTGCCCGTTGATCTCCACCGGACGGCCCTGCTCGAAGCGGATGCTGACCTCTTCGGTGGTCACCTCGACCGATTCGTCCCAGGTCTTGATGCCCATGATCGGTTCGACGATGTCGACCCCGACGTCCAGGTCTTCGAGGTTCTTCGCCTCGTGGGTGGCGCCCCAGATGTTCGCGTCGGTGCTGTAGGCCTTCTCGGCCGAGTCGCGGTATGGCAGGTCACGGGCCCCGAGCCACTCGCTCATCTCCTGGCGGCCACCGAGTTCGCGGACGAAGTCGGCGTCCAGCCAGGGCTTGTAGATGCGCAGGTTCGGGTTGGCCATCAGCCCGTAGCGGTAGAACCGCTCGATGTCGTTGCCCTTGTAGGTCGACCCGTCACCCCAGATGTCGACGCCGTCGTCCTTCATCGCCCGCACCAGCAGGGTGCCGGTGACCGCACGTCCCAATGGGGTGGTGTTGTAGTAGGTACGGCCGGCGCTGCGGATGTGGAAGGCGCCGCACTGCAGCGCGACCAGGCCCTCCTCGACCAGCGCTTCGGTGCAGTCGACCATCCGGGAGATCTCGGCGCCGTACTCCAAGGCCCGGCCCGGTACCGACTCGATATCGGGTTCGTCGTACTGGCCGATGTCGGCGGTATAGGTGCACGGGATCGCACCCTTCTCACGCATCCAGGCGACCGCCACGGAGGTGTCGAGGCCACCGGAGAAGGCGATGCCGACGCGCTCGCCGACAGGAAGTGAAGTCAGAACCTTGGACATGTTCGCGATCCTATCGCCCAGCGCCCCGGGCTTCTCCCCCGTCCGGCTCGCACGGCGCCCGGTCGTATGGTGGAGCCATGCGAGGCACGGTTCTGCACGGTCCGGGTGATATCCGGCTCGACGAGCGTCCCGACCCGAGCATCCACGCCCCCACCGACGCGATCATCGAGGTGCTGGCCACCTGCGTATGCGGTTCGGATATGTGGTGGTTCCGTGGGGTGCACCGGGCCGACAAGCCCCGGATCATCGGCCATGAGGCGGTCGGGGTGGTGCGGGAGGTCGGCTCCGAGGTACGGACGGTGCGTCCGGGCGATTTCGTGATCACCCCTTTCCTGTGGTCGGACAACACCTGCGCCCACTGCGCGGCCGGCATCACCTCCTCGTGTGCCAACGGTGGCGCCTTCGGCGTACCCGACCGCCACGGGCACCCGGTGGACGGCTGTCAGGGCGAGTTCATCCGCATCCCGCTGGCCGACGGCACTCTGGTGGCGGCGCCACATCCCGAGGACGACGCGATGCTCGCCTCGATGCTCGGCCTGTCCGATGTCACCACCACCGGCTGGCATGCCGCGGTCAGCGCCGGGGTCGCCCCTGGTGACACCGTGGTGGTGGTCGGCGACGGTGCGGTCGGCCAGTCGGCGGTCGCTTCGGCGGTGGCCCAGGGCGCCGAACGGGTGATCGCGATGTCGAAGTACCCCGACCGGCAGGCCCTGGCCCGGGAACTGGGGGCCACCGAGGTGCTGGAGAGCCGCGGTGACCAGGCGGTGGCCGAGATTCTCGATCTGACCGACGGCATCGGCGCCGATGCGGTGCTGGAATGTGTCGGCACCAGCGAATCGCTGAACTCCGCGCTGGCGATGACCCGGCCCGGCTCGAAGGTCGGCTTCGTGGGGATTCCGCACGATGCCAAGCCGCCTTTGGGGTTGATGTTCACCCACAATGTCGGCCTGGCCGGCGGGATGGCCCCGGTGCGCCATTACCTGCCCGAGTTGGTGGCTCGGGTACGGGACGGGTGGACCGCCCCGGGCAAGGTCTTCGACCGCGTCCGTCCGCTCAGTGAGGTGGCCGATGCCTACGCCGACATGGATCAGCGGCGCGCCACCAAGGTGATGCTGCGGCCATGAACCTGCGCCGAAGGCTGGGCGAGGTGCTGCGCGACAAGGTCGCCGGCCCCGACCACGCCGAACGGGCCGACCGCATCTGGGGCACCAGCGGGCCACGCTGGTTCGCCCCGGGTGATCCGATCTGGACGGTGAATCGGGCGCCGACGATGTACCCCGCGGGGATCTGCGCACTGCTGTTGCAGTCCTTGCATCCCTCGGCGATGGCCGGGGTGGCCGATCACAGCGGGTATCGCGGCGACCCGTGGGGCCGGTTGCAGCGGATCAGCGATTACATCGCCACCACCACCTACGGGGTGATCGACGACGCCGAGGCGATGATCGCCCAGGTTCGGCGGATCCACACCTTCATCACCGGCACCCGGGCCGACGGGGTGGCCTATGCCGCCGGTGATCCACACCTGTTGCGTTGGGTGCACGTCGCCGAGATCTATTCCTTCCTGACCGCCCACCAGACCTGGATGCGTCCCCGACTCACCCCGGCCGAGGCCGATCGGTATGTCGCCCAGGCCGGGCTCGCCGCCGGGAAGCTGGGAGCCGAGGGGGTGCCCACCTCGGTACGGGAACTGCGCGACCAACTGGAGGGTTTCGTCCCGGAGTTGGCGTTGACCCCGGCCGCTGCCGACACCGCCCGCTTTCTGCTGCGTGAGGCGCCGCTGCCCGCGCCCGCGCTGCCCGGCTACTGGATGATCGCCGCCGGCGGTATCTGGCTGCTACCCCGCTGGGCCCGGGACATGTTGGATTTCCGGGCACCGACACCGGTCTGGACGCTGGCGCACGGGCTGGGCCGTACGGCCACCGCGGTGCTGGGCTGGGCGCTGCTGACCCCCGAGATCGCCGAGGCCCGGCAGGTACCCTCGGCTCGGGCCGACTGAGAGCTCAGACCGGCTCGCCCTTGCGGGTGACGTTGGCGATGTGCAGGGTCAGGTAGGAGACCTCGTCCTCGCTCAGCCCGCTGCCCATCCGCAGTTCGATCAGGTTCGCCACGCGCTTGGCACAGTCGACCGCCATCGGGTAGGCGTCGCGAATCGCGTCACCGATGATCGACCCGTTGCCGGAGAGTTGTTCGTGTTGTTTGATCCGCACGAACAGGTAGCGCAGGTGGGTGATCAACCGGCCCACCCCGACCGAGTTGGTCTCCAGGTTCATCCCGAAGGTTTCCTCGATCACGGTCACCAACTGCTGAATCACACCGGTCATCTGGTAGGTGAACGACAGGTCGCCGGTGGTGAAGCCGGCATTCACCAGGTGCAGGGCGATCGCGACCGCCTCGGTGTCGGGCAACGGATCACCCAGGCGGGAGTTCAGTTCGGTGAGAATGCGCTCGGCGCGGTCGTATTCCTCGGGGTACAGGTGGGAGACCTCGGCCTGCAGCGGGTAGGTGACCTCCAGGCCGGCCTGTTGGCGCTGCCGGGCGAAGTTGACGTGGTCGGCCAGGGCGATCACGGTGGTGGCGCTCTCGGTGAGGTTCTCTCCCGCCCCGGCGGCCACCATCGCCTGGGTGACCAACAGGATCTGCTCCGGCGGGATACCGGCCAGCAATTCGGCCAGGTGGTCGGGGTCGCGGCCGTCGCTGGGCACGAAGGTGCGCACGATCCGGGACGGGTCGGCGATCTGGCCGGGCTTGGCGTTGAAGCCCAGCCCCCGTCCGGTGAGGATCACCTCGGTACCCGACTCGTCCCGCGCCAGGACGAGGTTGTTGTTGAAGACGCGCAAAATCTCCATGATGCGATCACCCTAAGGGGTGGGACGGGCCATCACGACCCGCCCCACCTCCGGGCGGTGGTCAGCGATTCACCTCCACGACCGCGTCCCCGGCGGAGACCGCACCGACGTGGGTCGAGACCTCGCCGCCCCCGTCGGTGATCGACTTAGTGTTGGTGACGGTCACCAGGGTGGTGGTTTCGTAACCGGCCTTGGTCACCTCGTCCAGATCGACGGTGACGAGCAGGTCGCCCTTGCTCACCCGCTGGCCCTTCTCGACCGCGACGGTGAACCCGGTGCCGTTCATCTGCACCGTGTCGATGCCGATGTGCACCAGCACCTCCACGCCGTCATCGGTCTTGATGCCGAAGGCGTGGCCGCTGCCGGGCACGGTGACCAGTTCACCGTCGACCGGGGAGACGAAGCGGTTGCCGCTGGGTTGCACGCCCACGCCCTCACCCAGGGCGCGGGAGGCGAAGGCCTTGTCGTTCACCTCGTCCAGCGAGATCGCGGTTCCGGCGACCGGGGAGCCGAGCACCGTGGTGGCGGTGGCCAGTGCTGTGGCGGTACCACCCCCGGCAGCGGCCCCGGCCGGGGCGGCGGCCAGCGCGGTGTTGTCATCGGCGGACCCATCAGCGGTCAGGGCGGCGTCACCGGCCACGGCCACTTCCTTGTCCTTGTAGCCGGTGAAGATGATCAGCAGCATCGCCACGGTGAAGGCCACCGCGATCGCGATCATGTAGACCCACATCGGGTCGAAGACCGGGATGGTCAGCAGCGAGGTGAAGGCGAAGGCGTTGGTTTTCACGCCACCGAAGGGGGTGCCCAGGATGGCGATCGTCAGGCCACCGGCCAGACAGCCGATCAGCATCCGCGGGTAGATCCGCTTGAAGCGCAGGTGAATACCGTAGAGGGACGGCTCGGAGATACCGCCGAACAGACCTGCGGCGAGGGCACCGGTGGCGGTCTGGCGCATCACCTTGTCCTTGTCGCGCATCGACAGGAACAGCACACCGGCGGTGGCGCCGAAGCAGGCGAAGTTCCAAGCACCCATCGGGCCCTGAATGAAGTCGTAGCCCAGGGTCTGGATGTTGGCGAGCATCAGCGCGTTCAGCGGCCAGTGCAGGCCCAGCGGCACCAGGAAGGGGTAGACCAGCGGGATCAGGATGGCGAAGACGAAGGGGGCGTTGCCGTTCAACCAGGCCAATCCGGTCCCCAGGCCGGTACCCAGCCAAATCCCCAGCGGGCCGAGTAGGAAGGCGGTGACCGGGATCATCACCAGCATCGAGAAGAAGGGCACGAACACCATCTGCACGTTCTCGGGGAAGATCTTCTGCAGCAGTTTGTAGACCAGCGCGAGCACCGCGACCATGATCAACGGCACGAACACTTGTCCGCCGTAGCCGTTGAGCTGCATCGGCAGGCCGAAGATGTTGGCCACACAGGTCGGGTCGGCGCCGGGGATCGGGCTCGGGGTGCAGACGGTGTCGGCGAACCGGGTGGTGTCGGAGAGGCTGATGAACTCCGGTGTCATCAGAGCGCCCATGATGGTCGCCCCGACCCAGGGGTCGATGTTGAGTTTCTTGGCGGCGTTGTAGGCGACCATGATCGGCAGGAAGTAGAACACCGCCCGCCACATCGCGTCGATGAAGACCCAGCCGGCGGCCTTGTCATCGGCCCGGAAGTCGACCACGCCGAGGGCGTCCAGCACCGCGGCGCCGGCGATGATCAGCGAGGCACCGAGCAACACGCCCAGCACCGGACGGAAGGAGTCGGAGAGGTATTCGAAGAAGGCGTCGAGCCAGGCGACCTTGCCGCGGGCCTTCGACCGGGCGGCGGCCTTCACGTCGGCATCAGACATCGTGCCGCGTGACTTCATCTCCGGCAGATTCATGATGTCGGTGTAGACCGACTGGACGGCCCCGCCGATGACGACCTGGTAGCGGTCGCCGGCCTGGGGCAGCGAGCCCATCACGGCCGGGACGGAATCGAGTGCTTCGGCATCGACCTTGCCGGCATCCTTCAACTCGAAGCGGAGCCGGGTGGCGCAGTGGCTGAGGGCGGCGATGTTGTCGGCCCCGCCGACGCCGTCCACGATTGCTTGGGCGTCGGTCTTGGTGCTGGGTTCCACGGTGAAATCCCTTCGTTCGAACCCGCTCGGGCAATAAAAAAGACCCGAGACGCGGATTCGCATCTCAGGTCTTGCCCCTTGCGGGTAACAACCCTGTGTGAGCACTTCTGCTCGCCGATCAGGTTACTGCCGAACCGGTCGGGTCGTCCAGCCCCCAGCCCGTAAAACTACGAGATGTAGGACACACTGGTGGGTCAGTCGTCCTCCTCCTCGTCCTTGCGCTCCCCGCGGCGCACGAACAGCTTCATGCCGGGCATGCCCTGAACGGCGTGGGCCAGATCGGTGACCGCCTCGAGAATCCGGGTCACGTCGGGGCCGATCTGTTCGACCTGATCGGCCACCCCGGGCAGCCGGTCGACCAGGCTCTTCATCGCCTGCACCTCTTCGTATTCCACGCTGTCGACCACCTGCTTGATGATCGGCAGGGCCTTGGGGGCGATCTCTTCCAGCGGCTGCACCATGGTCTCGGTGCGGTTCACCATGTCCTCGGCCTTGGTCACGATCGCCTCGGCCCGGATCGCCACCTGCTCGGCGTCGGCCCGAGCCCGGTCGGCCCCGTCGATGATCACTTCGGTGCGCGCCACCAAGGCTTCGGCGTCGTCGAGGAGTTTCTCCATCCGACCCACCGCCTTGATCACCCGCGGGACGAGGTCGACAAGCTCCTTGGCCTGCTCGGTACCCAGCTGGGCGACTCGCATCAGTTCGACTGGCGTAGGCAGTTTCATGGCTTCATCATGACGCACCACCCCCGGGCAGGAACACCATTACCGAGCATCCAATCCCGTGCGTGGCTCGGTTTGGTCACCCCCGCGGCCCGCTCAGCAGACGGACGCGCTTGCCGACCGGTGCGGCACTGGGTTAGCTTCTCTGCCATGTTGACGACCGCGCGCCCCGTGCTGTTCCTGTCGTCGGCTTTTTCGGTCGGCTGTTGTCGGTGTTGTCACCGCACCAACTCCTGACCTGACGCCCTGCTGAGACTCGGGCGCTCCCGGGAGTTGGACCTCGTCCCCCTCCCAACAACATCTTTCCCGGAGCCCCGTCATGACTCTCAACCTTGCTTTCGTCGGCGCCAACGCCACCCAGGCCACCCTCGCCCAGTTCACCGCCGAAGTCGGTGTCGGCTTCCGGCTGGTCGCCCAGCGCATCACCCAGATGGAGATCTTCCCGGTCAGCGTCGTCACCGTCGAGTTCGACACCGATTCGGCCGAGGTGCCGCGCTGGTTCGCCGCCCGCGGCATCCATCGCCTCGCGTCCTGACCACACCAGAGTGGGAGCCACCCCCGCCTCCCGTTCCGCACATGCAACCCGTACTCGTTCCTGCGCCACTTAGTTGGCCACGCAGGAGTGAGTACGGGTTGCATCTACGGATGAGGGGACGGATCCCGGCGGTCCCGGGCGCGTGCCGGCTAGTGCTGAGGCGTCGGACGGCGTCGGAGCAGGTATTCCAGTTGCGCCTTCGATTCGGGCCATTCGCCGGCCAGCATCGAGTACCAGTAGGTATCCCGGACGGTGCCGTCGCGGCGGAGCTTGTCGCGGCGCAGTACCCCGTCCAGTTTGGCGCCGAGTCGTTCGATCGCCCGTTGGCTGGCGTAGTTGAAGTTGTCGGTGTGCCACACCATCACCGCCGCTTCGAGGGTCTCGAAGGCATGCGTCATCAGCGCCAGCTTCGTCGCGGTGTTCACGTGGGTGCGTTGCACCGAGGCGCCGTACCAGGTGTAACCGATGCCGATCCGGCTCAGGGGCACGTCGATCGCGTAGTAGCTGGTGCACCCGACCACTCGGTCGGTGTTGGTGTCGGTGACCACGAAGGGCAGCCGGTCCGACTGTTCCACCGCGCCGCGCACGTAGGCCTCGACGGCATCGGGTTCGGGCACCGAGGTGATCCGCAGGTTCCACAGTTCGCCGTCGCGGGCGACCTTGGTCAGGGCCTCGACGTGGTCGAGCGTCAAGGGCTCGATCAGCACTCCCCGCCCGGCCAGGACGACGGGTTCGACCGGCCGCATCAAAAACCCAGCCGGTTGAGGTGTTTGGCGTCGGTCTGCCAGTCCTTCATCACCTTGACCTTCAGCGACAGGTGCACCGGGGTGCCGAGCAGGGCGTTGATCTGTTTGCGGGCCCGGGTGCCGACCTCGCGCAGCCGCGAACCCTGATGACCGATCACGATGCCCTTCTGGGAATCGCGTTCCACCACCATCGTCGCGAAGACGTCCAGTAGTGGTTTGTCCTCGGGGCGACCCTCGCGGGGCAGCATCTCGTCGACCACCACGGTGATCGAGTGCGGCAGTTCTTCGCGCACCTCGTCCAGCACCGCTTCGCGGATCAGTTCGGCAACCAGGGTTTCGGTCGGTTCATCGGTGATCTCGCCGTCGGGGTAGTAGGCCGGTCCCTCGGGCAGCAGCGAGATGATCACATCGGCGACCACCTCGACCTGCTCCCCCGACACCGCCGAACAGGGCACGATGTGCTCCCACTCGATGCCGAGTTCTTCCTCCAGGCCCTGAATCGCCATCAGGTGCCGCCGCATCCGCTCCCCGCCGACCAGGTCGGCCTTGGTGGCGATCGCCACCAGCTTGGGACGTTTGGGCAGTTCGGCGATCTGTTGCACCAGGTAGGTGTCACCGGGGCCGATGCGTTGCGAGGCCGGGAAGCACACCCCGATCACGTCCACCTCGGCCCAGGTGTCGTAGACGATGTCGTTGAGCCGTTCCCCCAGCAGGGTGCGCGGACGATGCAGCCCCGGGGTGTCGATCAGGACGAGTTGGGCGTCCTCGCGGTGCACGATGCCGCGAATCGCATGGCGGGTGGTTTGCGGTTTCGACGACGAGATCGCGATCTTCTGCCCCACCAGGGCATTGGTCAGGGTGGATTTGCCGGCATTGGGCCGGCCCACGAAGCAGGCGAACCCGGAACGGAATTCGGACATCGGTCTCCTTGTCAGGTTCGTTTCGTCAGGTTCGGCGTTGGGCCGATTCGGTGGCCAGGCGGGCCGCCGCCTCCGCCCCGATGTCGTCGGCGTCATCGGCCATCCGGCTGGCCAGGACCGTCGCGATCCGGTTGCGTCGGCCGGTGCCGCGTTCGGCGACCAGTTCCAGGCCCTGGTAGTGCACCACCGAGCCGGGGATCGGCACCTTGTTGAGTTCCTTGGCCATCATGCCGATCACCGAGTCGACGTCCTCGTCGTCGAGTTCCATCCCGAACAGCACGCCGAGTTCGTCCAGCGGCAGCCGGGCCGACACCCGGTACCGCTCGTCGCTGAGTTCCTGCCAGGGGGCGATTTCCTCGTCGTACTCGTCGACGATCTCGCCGACGATCTCCTCGAGCAGATCCTCGATGGTGACCACCCCGGACATGCCGCCGAACTCGTCGACCACGATCACCAGGTGGGAGTGGTTGGTCTGCATCTCCTTCAACAAGGTGTCGGCGGCTTTCGAGTCGGGGCAGAAGGTGGCCGGACGCATCAGCGACTCGACCCGCTCCGACGACTGGGCCTGGGGATTGTCGTACATCCGCTTCATCAGGTCTTTCAGGAAGCAGATCCCGACCACCTCGTCCAGACCGCCCTCACCGACCACCGGAATCCGGGAGAAGCCCGAGCGCAGTGCCAGGGAGGTGGCCTGCCGCAGCGTCTTGTGTGCCTCGATGAAGACCACTTCGGTGCGCGGCACCATCACTTCCTTGACGATGGTGTTGTCGAGTTCGAAGACCGAGTGGATCATCTGCCGTTCGCGGTCTTCGATCAGTTCGCTGGCCTCGGCGAAGTCGACCATCTCGCGCAGTTCTGCCTCGGAGGCGAACGGCCCGTAGTCGAAGCCCTTGCCGGGGGTGAGTGCATTGCCCACCCAGATCAGCAGCTGGCTGATCGGGCCGAGGACGGTCGCCATCACGCTGACCACACCCGAGGTCAGCAGTGCCACCCTCAGGGCGTGTTGCCGGCCGAGGGTGCGCGGCGCGACCTCCCAGGCCAGGAAGGACACCAGCACCATCACCCCGCCGGCCACCAGTAGTTGCAGCCAGGTTCGGTCGACGTATTCGAAGATCACCAGGGCGAAGATCACCACGCACACCACCTCGAAGGCGGTACGCACCAGCAACACCGAGTTCACATAGGGGTGCAGGTCTTCGGCCATGTCGACCAGCCGTTGGGCGCCGCGGCGTTCCTCCTCGACCAGGGCCTTGGCCCGGGAGCGAGTGAGATTGTGCAGGGCCGATTCGATCGCGGCCAGCACCCCGGCCAGTATCGCGAGTACGCCGGCGACCGCCAGCAACACGATGTGGGTGGTGCTCATGGTCGATGTTTGTCCCAGGCGGCCAGGAGGCGGTCCTTCAGCCCGAACATCTCGGCGTGTTGGGCCTCGGTGTCGTGATCGAAGCCGAGCAGGTGCAGGATGCCGTGCACCATCAGGTACTCCATCTCCTGCTCCGGACGTCGGCCGTTCTCGGCGGCCTGCCGGTCAGTGACCTGGGGGCACAGCACGACATCGCCGAGCACCACCTCGAGGTCGTCGGTCTCGTCGTCGGGGTCGTAGCCGGGACGCAGTTCGTCCATCGGGAAGCTCAGCACATCGGTCGGGCCGGATTCGCCCATCCACTGTTCGTGGTAGGAGGTCATCGCCGCTTCGTCGACCAGCAGCAGAGACAGCACCGCCTGGGGGTGCACCCGCAATTCGGTGAGCACGAACTCGGCCAGGGCGACGAGGTGCTTCTCGGAGATCTCCGCCCCCGATTCGTTGGTCAGTTCAACAGTCATCGGCGGGCCTGCTTGTCGTCGGTGGCCTCGAATTGGTCGTAGGCGGCCACGATCCGTCCCACGAGCTTGTTGCGCACCACATCGCGGTTGGTCAGTTGGCAGAAGGTGATGTCGTCCACCTCGTCCAGGATGGTTTGCACCATCCGCAATCCCGAGCGGGTGCCGCGCGGCAGATCGACCTGGGTGACGTCGCCGGTGACCACCATCTTGGAACCGAAGCCCAGGCGGGTGAGGAACATCTTCATCTGCTCCATCGAGGTGTTCTGTGCCTCGTCGAGGATGATGAACGCATCGTTCAGGGTGCGGCCGCGCATGTAGGCCAGCGGGGCGACCTCGATGGTGCCCGAGGTGAGCAGCTTGGGAATCGAATCGGGGTCGATCATGTCGTGCAGGGCGTCGTAGAGCGGACGCACATAGGGGTCGATCTTGTCGCTCAGGGTTCCGGGCAGGTACCCGAGACTTTCCCCGGCCTCGACCGCCGGACGGGTCAGGATGATCCGGTTGACCTCTTTGCGCTGCAGGGCCTGAACGGCCTTGGCCACCGCCAAGTAGGTCTTGCCGGTACCGGCCGGGCCGATACCGAAGACCACGGTGTGCTTGTCGATCGCGTCGACGTAGCGCTTCTGGTTCAAGGTCTTGGGCCGGATCGTGCGGCCCCGGTTGGACAGGATGTTCTGGGTGAGCACCTCGGCGGGGCGTTCGTCCTCGGTGGTGCTGTCCATCATCGACACCAGGCGCTCGACGGTGTCGACCGAGAGCCCCTGGCCGGTGCGCAGGATGGTGATCATCTCGGTGATCACCTCGGCGGCCCGGGCCTGATCGGCGTCCGGGCCCGAGAGGGTGATTTCGTTGCCCCGGACGTGAATATCGGCGGCCAGTTCCCGTTCCAGGGTGCGCAGGAATGCGTCCCGCGGGCCGAGGACGTTGACCATGTTGATGGACGCGGGCACGGTGATCGACCGGCTGTCGCTTCCGATCCGGGTGAGTTCTGGACTGGTCAGGATTCCTCCACGTGACGGGTGTTGAGCGCCAGTCTAGCTACTCCGGGCGCCCCGGCACCCGCCCTTTTGCTGATTTCCGGCCCCGTCCGCCTCGGTTCGGGGTGGGTGGGCGGACCAAAACCGGCAACTCAGAACCCGACACACCGGTGAATTCCGCCAAAACGCCTGCTGAGTGACCGGTTTTGGTACCCGTGCGCCGGTACCCCTGACCGGGAATCACCAGCGGCAACGGCCGACAGCGGTGTCAGGCTGGGCCACACGACAAGGGGAGGGTTCTTTCGATGACCGTTCGCGTGATGGCCCTGTTGGCCAAGCATCCCGACATCAGCCGGGAGGAGTTCATGGAGTACTACCGCACCCAGCACGCGGTGTTGATCAAGCAGATCGCCGACGAGATCTGCGGGTACGAACGCAACTTCGTGGTGCACACCGACGTGATCCGCGGCTCGGACGCCCCCGAGCTGGACTTCGACGTGGTGACGATCATCGACTACCCCAACGAGGAGGCCTATCAGGCCGCCCTGGCCAAACAGCAGTCCCCCGAGGGCCGCAAGGCGATCCACGAGGACGAGCTGAATCTGTTCGATCAGAGCAAGCTGCGGTACTTCCGGGTGGACGTTCAGCGCTCGGAGTTCTGATCCGACCTGAAACGCCGACAGCGGCCTCCCCCGAAGGGAAGACCGCTGTGGACGGTACGGAGAAGAATCAGCCGGGGTAATCCCGGGCGGCCTCACCGGTGTAGACCTGACGCGGACGGTTGATCTTGTTGTCCGGGTCCTTGACCATTTCGCGCCACTGGGCGATCCAGCCCGGCAGCCGGCCGAGGGCGAAGAGCACGGTGAAGTAGTTCTCCGGGAAGCCCATCGCCTCGTAGATCAGACCGGTGTAGAAGTCGACGTTCGGGTACAGCTTGCGCTCGATGAAGTAGTCGTCGTTGAGCGCGGCTTCCTCGAGCTGCAGAGCCAGGTCGAGGAGCTTGTTGTCGGTGCCACGCGACTTGAGGATCTCGTCGGCGTGCTTCTTGATGATCGCCGCACGCGGGTCGTAGTTCTTGTAGATCCGGTGTCCGAAGCCCATCAGCTTCACGCCGGACTCACGGTTCTTGACCTTCTTGACGAACTCCTTGACGTCCATGCCGGACTTGTCGATGTCCGACAACATCTCCAGCACGGCCTGGTTGGCGCCACCGTGCTTCGGGCCGCTCAGGGCGTTCACGCCGGCGGCGATCGAGCTGTAGATGTTCGCGTCGGAGGAACCGACCATCCGCACCGTCGAGGTGGAGCAGTTCTGCTCGTGGTCGGCGTGCAGAATCAGCAGCACATCGAGACCGCGGACGATGGCCGGGTCGAGTTCGTAGTCCTCGGTCGGCGAACCGAAGGACAGGCGCAGGAAGTTCTCGACGTAGGACAGCTGCGTCTTCGGGTACAGGAAGGGCTCACCCACGGAGTTCTTGTACGCGTACGCGGCCAGGGTCGGCATCTGGGCCAGCAGGCGGCTGGTGGCCTTTTCGATCTGCTCGTCGTCGCTGACCGAGAGCACATCGGTGGAGAAGGTCGACAGGGCCATCAGGCCGGCCGACAGCACCGGCATCGGGTGCGAGCGACGCGGGAAGCAGCGGAACAGGTCGCGCATCCGCTCGTCGATCATCGCCCGGCGACCGCCCAAGCCCTCTTCGAAGTGGGTCAGTTGTTCCCCGGTGGGGAGTTCGCCATAGATCACCAGGTACATCACCTCGGTGAATGTGGACTTCTCCGCGAGTTGCTCGATCGGGTAGCCGCGGTAACGGAGGATGCCCTCGTCACCGTCGATGAAGGTGATCGCCGACCGGCAGCTGGCGGTGTTGGTGAAACCGGGATCGAGCGTCACATTGCCGGTAGTCTTCAGCAGCTGATTGATCTGGTAGCCGTCGTTGCCTTCAGTAGCCTTCACTACCGGGAGCTCGACGGTGTGGTCACCGTGATTCAGCGTGGCTGTGTCCTGGGACATATCCCTCCTTGATCCGGGGTGCGGTCATACCCTATGCCACCCAAGGAGCTGGTTTCACCTCGAGCCGCGACTGTGGACACCCCACAAAAACGTCCGGCCCGGTACAGTCGCGGTTCGTGACCCCACCACCGACCCGAGTACGCCGCGGAAACTACGACATCGTCGTGGCGGGATTCTGTGCCCTGCTGTTGATCTCGAACATCGGGGCCACGAAATTGATCGAGTTCGGGCCGATCATCACCGACGGTGGGGCGTTCCTGTTTCCGCTCACCTACATCCTGGGTGATGTGCTCGCCGAGGTGTACGGACTGCGGCGGGCTCGGCGGGCGATCGTGCTCGGTTTCGCGTTGTCGATCATCGCCTCGCTGACCTTCCTGCTGGTGTTGATCTCTCCACCGGCGGCCGATTGGCCCAAGCAGGAAGCCTGGGAGGCGGTGCTGGGCTTCGTCCCGCGGATCGTCGCGGCCTCGCTGGTCGGCTATCTGGCGGGCCAGTTGCTGAATGCCTGGGTGCTGGTGAAGATCAAACAACGCACCGGCGAGCGGAGCCTCTGGGCCCGACTGATCGGTTCCACCCTGGTTGGTGAGGCGGCCGATACCGTGCTGTTCTGCACGATCGCCTTCGCCGGGGAGGTGTCGGGGGCGACGCTGCTGAACTACATCGCGGTCGGGTACTTCTACAAGGTGCTGGTGGAAGCGCTGTTGTTGCCGATCACCTATCGGGTGGTCGCCCTGGTGCGGGCCCATGAACCGGACGATGTGCTGGCCGAGGCAGTGCCGCCGGTTCAGCGGGCGTAGTACCGGCCCAAGAAGTCTTCGCGCAGGGCGTCGAAGTCGCCGTTGTCGATCGATTCGCGGATGGTGTCGACCAGCCGGATCACGAACCGCTCATTGTGGATGGTGCACAGTGTCGCGGCAAGCATCTCCTTGGCCTTGAACAGATGATGCAGGTAGGCGCGGGTGTAGTTGCGGCAGGTGTAACAGTCGCAATCGGCATCGATCGGAGCGAACGACCGTCGGTGCGCCGAGGTGTTGACGTTGAACCGGCCGTCGGGGGTGTAGACCGCGGCATTGCGGGCCACCCGGGAGGGCTGCACACAGTCGAAGGTGTCGGCCCCGGCCGCGATCGCGGCGAACAGGTCGTCGGGTTCGGAGATCCCGAGCAGGTGCCGGGGTTTGTTCTCGGGCAGTTCCTCGCTGCACCACCCGACGATCGTGCCGAGGTTCTCCTTCTCCAGCGCACCGCCGATACCGAAGCCGTCGAATCGGGTGCCGTCGACGTCCAACTCGGCCAGGCCGCGGGCGGCTTGCCGGCGCAGGTCTTCGTGTTGGGCGCCCTGCACCACCCCGAACAAGGCCTGGTAGGGCTTGCCGGTGCGCTGCTCGGTGAGTTCGCGGTGGGCGCGCAGGCAGCGTTCGGCCCAGGCGTGGGTGCGGGCCACCGAACGTTCCTGATACCCGCGGGTGTTGCGCAAGGTGGTCAGTTCGTCGAAGGCGAAGATGATGTCGGCGCCCAGTTCGTGCTGGATGCGCATCGAGATCTCGGGGGTGAACCGGTGCGGGTCACCGTTGATGTGCGAGGTGAAGGTGACCCCGTCGTCGTCGACGTGGGCCAGCCGGGTTTTGCCCTCGGCGATCACATCGTCGTCGGCGACCCCGTCGTGGTCCATCGCCAGGACCTTCTTGAACCCGACCCCGAGGCTCATCACCTGGAAGCCGCCGGAGTCGGTGAAGGTCGGGCCCGGCCAGTTCATGAACCGGCCCAGGCCCCCGGCTTCGTCGACGATGTCGGAGCCGGGTTGCAGGTAGAGGTGGTAGGCGTTGGCCAGTACCGCCTGGGCACCGACCGCGGCCACCGCTTCGGGCAGTACCGCCTTGACGGTGGCCTTGGTGCCGACCGGAATGAAGGCGGGGGTGTGGATCTGCCCGTGCGGGGTGGAAATCACCCCACTACGACCGAGCCCGCCCGGCAAAGCCGAGCGGGTCTCGAAATCGAAGCTGGTGTTCAGCGCTGTCAGCCCTTGACGGCGCGCTTGAGGGTGGTGCCGGCCGAGAGCTTCACCGACTTGCCGGCCGGGATTTCCATCTCGGCACCGGTCTGCGGGTTGCGTCCCTTGCGGGCGGCGCGGTCGACGACCTCCATGGTCAACAGACCCGGGATCTGCACCTTCTCGCCGGCCTTGGCGGCCGACTCGAGGGTTTCGCCGAAGGCGTCGATCACCGAGGCGGTGTCCTTCTGGGTCAGACCGGTCTTCTTGGCAATCGCTTCGACGAGGTCCTTGCGCTGCATACTTTCCTCCTGAGACAGGTAGGGGCTCAACGTTCCATCGGACGTGTGCCCGATCGTTGGCGACAGTAGTTGAATTTCCGCATCACACCAAGGATTTCGGGGCCTGATCGGGCGTGTTGCCGGGTTTTTTGGCCCGGATCGGGGCAATTCGGGGCTTTTCGGCCCCTTCAGCGGGTGGTCAGCACCTGTAGTTGGGCCAAGCCGACCACGCCGGCGGTGGAGGTGCGCAGCACCCCGTCCGACAGCAGGACGGGCCGGGCCCCGGCCGAGATCAGCAACTCCAGTTCCTCATCACTGATGCCACCTTCGGGGCCGGTGATGAACAGCACCTCGCCCTGTTCGGGCAATGGCAGCTCGGCCAGGGGGGCGGTGGCGGTCTCGTGCCAGATCAGCGCCAGGTCGGCCGCCGCCACCCGCGGCAGGAGCTGTTTGGTGGTCATCGGGCCGGTGACCTCGGGAATCCGCAGCCGGCGGGATTGTTTCGTCGATTCGCGGGCGGTGTTGCGCCACCGGGCCAGTGCTTTGGGTGCCTTCTCGGCCGACCAGCGGGCGATCGAGCGGGACGCCTGCCAGGCGATCACCTCGTCGATGCCCTGTTCGGTGAGCATTTCGACGGCCAACTCCGAGCGATCACCCTTGGCGATGGCCTGTACCGCCACCCAGCGGTGGGCGGCGGGTGGACGCCGGCGGTGCTCGTCGACCTCGATGGTGAGGGTGTCTTTGCCGGCGGCGGTGACGGTGCCGGCCACCGCGAATCCGTCGCCGTCGCCGATCACGACCCGTTCGCCGGGGCCGATCCGGCGTACGGTCGCGGCATGCCGGGCCTCGGGGCCGGTCAGGGTCCAACTGTCCCCCACCCGGGGTGGTCGGCCGTCGAAATCGGCCAGGAAGAGGGCCTCGGTCATGCGTCGGCCGGCAGGTCGAGCGATTCGGCGCCGACTTCGTCCGCCGCTGTCGCAGCATCGGGGAGGACGCCCTCGGGCAGGGGGTCCAGCCCCACGGCGGGTCCGGTGATTTCCAGGCCGACCCGCTGGCCGGGTTCGGGAATCAGTCCGGCTCCGGCCATCACCCGGGCGGCGATCAGCCGGTCACCCACCAGGACGCGGACGGTGGTGTCGTGGCCGTGGTATTCGAGTTCATCGACCTCGCCGTTGATCTCGGCACGTTCTTCGGTGAGCCGCACCTGTTCGGGACGGATCACCACATGGGCGCCGGAGCGTTCGGTGGCCAGCGTGCCCAACACGGTGTGCACCTGTCGGGGGTTCGGCCGGTCGAGCACCTCGAGCACATTCGCCTCACCGACGAAGCGGGCCACCCATTCGTCGGCCGGTTGCCGGTAGATCTCCGAGGGGGTGCCGCACTGACGGATCTGTCCGGCGTTCATCACCGCCACGGTGTCGGCCATCGACAGGGCCTCACCCTGATCGTGGGTGACCAGAATGCCGGTGGCGCCGTCGGCGTCCAGGGCGGCCCGGACGTCCTTGCGCAGCCCGACGCGCAGGGCGGCGTCCAGGGCGCTGAAGGGTTCGTCCAGCAGGACCAGGGGCGGACGCGGGGCCAGGGCACGGCCCACCGCGACACGTTGACGCATGCCGCCGGAGAGTTCCTCGGGGCGGCGGTCGGCGAAACCGGGCAGGCCGACCAGTTCCAGGCACTCCTCCACCCGGGCCCGTCGGGCGGTGCCGCTCATCGAGGTCAGTCCGAAGCCGACGTTCTCGCCCACGCTCAGGTGCGGAAACAGGGCCCCTTCCTGGGGCACGATCGCGACCTGGCGGCGGTGTGCCGGCAGGTGGGTGCCGGTACCGGCCACCAGCCGGTCGCCGATGCGGATCTCACCGGCGTCGATACGTTCGAAACCGGCCATGCAACGCAGCAGGGTGGTTTTGCCGCAGCCCGAGGGGCCCAGCACCGCCATGAACCCGCCGGCGGCCAGTTCCAGGGAGACATCGCGCAGCACGGGGTTGGCGCCGAAGGACTTGTCGACGCCTCGAATCTGCACGTTGCTCACGTAGCCGCCTTCCCGACGATGCCGGCGCGGTGCACCAGAACCCACATCGGCACCGCCGCCAACAGGATCAGCAACACCGCATAGGGTGCCGCTTCAGCGTAGCGCTGATAGGTCGTGGCACCCCACAACTCGGTGGCCAGGGTGTGCAAACCGGTGGGACGCAGCATCAACGTGGCGGGGAGTTCTTTCATGCAGGCCAGGAAGGCCAGCGCCGCCCCCGCCCCCAGGCCGGGGGTCAGCAGGGGCACGGTGATCCGCCGGAACCGGGCCAGGGGCCCCACGCCGAGGCTGGCGGCGGCCTCCAACAGGCCCGGGGAGGCCTTCGCCGCGGCGGTGGCGATCGAAGCCAGGGCGAGCGGAATGAACAAGGTGGCGTAGGCGAAGGCCAGCAGCCAGGTGGTTTGGTACAGCGGACGCACCAGGTTGATGCCCAGGTACACCAGCGACAGGCCGACCACCACCCCGGGCAGGCTGTGGCCGAGGTAGGCGGCGCGTTCGGTCCACCGGGCGATCCGGCCGGGTGCGTGGGCCGCGAGCACACCCAGCGGCAGGGCCAACACCACCGTGGTCAACGCCCCGGCCGCCGACACCCCGACCGAACCTAGCGCGGCACTGATCAATCGGGCGGCCGAATCGGGACGGGAGGTGCCCTCGAGGAACCAGTCGATGGTGCTGGCGATCGGCACCCCCAGGGTGAGCACCCCACCGGCGAGGATCACCGCGAAGACCGCCCAGCGGGCCTTGCCCAGGCGCAGGGTGGTGCGCGGATGGCTCAGGTAGATGGTGTCCAGCCGGGCCCCGCGGCGGCGCACGATGGCTTCGATCAGCAGGAACAGCACCGTGATCAGCAACAACACCGTCGACAGGCCGAAGGCGCTCTGCCGGTCGAAGCCGGCGCTGAAGGCGGTGAAGATGGCGCGGGTGAAGGTGTCGACCCGCAGAATCGCCACCGCGCCGAAGTCGGACAGCACGTACAGCACCACCAGCAACAGTCCCCCGGCCACCGCGGGACTGACCTGCGGCAGGGTCACGCGCAGCAGCACCGAGACCGGGGAATGGCCGAGGCTGCGGGCGACTTCTTCCTGGGAGACGTCGGCCTGGGCCATCGCCGCGGCCACCGGCAGGAAGACATAGGGCGTGCTGTAGAGGGTGAGCACCACCACCGCCGACCAGAAACCGTCGAACTGTGCCGGTGACCCCCACAGGTTGCCCACGGTGAGCCAGTTGAAGGCGGCCACATAGCTCGGGATCGCCAGCGGCAGGGCCATCAGCACCGCGAAGAAGCGCCGGAACGGCAGATCGGTGCGGGTGACCAGGAAGGCACACACCCCGGCCAGCAGGGTCGCGGCGAAGCCCACCACCGCAGCCAGCAACAAGGTGGTGGCGGTCAACCGGCCGACCCGCGGCGTCCACACCAACTCCCACCATTCGCCCGGCCCGGTACCGATCGTGCGAATGATCAGGTAGCCGATGGGCAACAGCGCAACCGCCGCGGCGAGCAATGCCGCGGCGGTCAGCGCCGGTGGTAAGCGGTGTGCTCGAGTCAGCTCAACCCTGCCTCACTGATCATCTGGACGGTCTCCTGCAGACCTTCCAGGTCGTTGAGGTCGACGTCGGGTGCCTGCAGGTCCTTCAGCGGCGGAACCCCTTCGGGCCCGTCGACCCCACCGGCCAGAGGGTACTCGCCGGTTTGCTCACGGAAGTACTCCTGACCCGATTTGCTCAAAACGTGATCGATGAACTCCTGGGCGTCGCCGTCCTTCTGCTCGCCGACCAGGGCGACACCGGAGACGTTGATCAGGCCGCCGACGTCACCGTCGGGGAAGAAGTGCAGGGCGGCGGGGAACTCGTCGATGCTCTTCCCGGCCTCCTTGGCCGATTCGACCACGTAGTAGTGATTCACCAGGCCCACGTCGAGGGTGCCGTCGGCCACCTCGGAGACGATGGCGCCGTTCTTCTCACGGATCTGCGGCTCGTTGGCGGCCAAGGCCTTGAGCCACTCACGGGTGCGGTCATCGCCCATTTCGACCCGCATCGCGGTGACGAAGGCCTGGAAGGAGGCGTTGGTGGGGGCCACCCCGACCCGTCCCTTCCACTTCGGTTCGGTCAACTCCATCACCGACTTCGGCAGATCGCCCTCGGAGACCTTGTCGCGGTTGTAGACCAGCACCCGGGCACGGCCGGTGACCCCCACCCAGGTGCCGTCCTTGGCGCGGTAGGTCTCGTCGACCAGGTCGAGGGTCTCCGACGGCAGGGCGGTCAGGATGCCCTCCTTGCTGGTGGCCGCCAGAGCGCCGGCGTCCTGGGCCAGGAAGAGGTCGGCCGGGGAACGGTCGCCCTCCTCGATCAGTTGGGCGGCCATCTCGGCGGTCTTGCCGTAACGCACCTCGACGGTGATGCCGGACTTCTCGCTGAACTCGTCGATCAGCGGCTGGACCAACTTTTCGTCGCGGCCACTGTAGATCGTGAGCTTCTTGTCGCTTTCCCCCTCAGGGGTGTCGGTGGTGGTGTCGTTATTACTGCAGGCGGCCAGCGACAGGCCGAGCAGCAGCGCGCTCAGGGCGGCGAGCGGGCGCCGGGACGTGGCGAACGTCATCAAAGAACTCCTCGGGTGAAGTAAGGTAAGGGTAACCTAATCCCAACGAGCGGTCCGTGCAACCATCTCCTTGCCCAGTGAGACGGCGCCCCCGGATCCCGTGCCCCGGCCCGTCCCGAACGCTCAGCGATCGTGGAAGGCGCCCTTGAGCCGGTCCCAGAACCCGCGGCTGTGCTGCTCCTTCTCGGCCCCCTCCTCAGCACGCAGATCGGCGAGCTGACGAAGCAGTTCCCGCTGCTCGTCGTCCAGCTTGGTCGGGGTCTGCACCAGCAGGGTGACACCCAACTGGCCGCGGCCGCGGCCCCGCAGCCGGGGAACGCCGCGGTCGTCGACCGCGATCCGGGTGCCCGACTGGGTGCCGGAGGGCACCTCGATCAGCACCGAGGTGTCCTCGGGGTCGGCGTCCTCCAGATCGGCCTCCAGGGTCGGCACCCGTACCTCGGTGCCCAGCGCCGCCTGGGTCATCGGCACCTTGACCACCATCTCGAGATTGTCGCCGTCGCGGCGGAAGACGTCGTGCTCGGCCACCGCCAGTTCGACGTAGATGTCTCCGGCCGGGCCGCCGCCGGGGCCGACCTCGCCCTGGGAGGCCAGATGAATCCGGTTGCCGGTGGAAACCCCGGCGGGGATCTTGACGTTCAGGGTGCGTGCCGAACGCACCCGGCCCTCGCCGGCACATTCACCGCAGGGGTGGGCGATGGTCGAGCCGTAGCCGCGACAGGCCGGGCAGGTCGACAGGGTACGGATGTCACCGAGGAAGGACCGTTGCACCTGCTGCACCTCACCGCGGCCGGCACAAGTGGCACAGCGCACCGGGGTCGCCCCGTCGGCGGCACCGGAGCCCGAGCAGTGCGAGCACAGCACCGCGGTATCGACCCGGATCGGCACGGTGGCACCGAAGGCCGCCTGGGCGAGGGTCAGGGTGGTGCGCACCAGGGCGTCCTGGCCGCGGCGCACCCGGGAGCGGGGGCCACGCCCGCCCCCGGCGGCCTGACCGAACATCGCGCCCATCAGGTCGCCCAGGTCGAAACCGGCCGCCCCGCCGAACCCGCCGCCGAAGCCGCCACCCATGCCGCCGGCGTTCATCGGGTCGCCACCGCGGTCGTAGATGTCGCGCTTGTGCGGATCCTTGAGTACCTCGTAGGCCTCGTTGATCTCCTTGAACTTGGCGGCTGCGTCCTCGCCGGGGGCCACGTCGGGATGCACCTTCATCGCCATCTTGCGGTAGGCCTTCTTGATCTCGTCGGCCGACGCATCGCGGGAGACACCCAAAATGTCGTAGTAGTTGCTCATCTGGTTGTGGTTCTCATCCTTGGGCTAGAAAACGACTGACGTAGCGGGCAACCGCACGCACCGAGGCCATCGTGGACGGGTAGTCCATCCGGGTCGGTCCGACGATTCCCAGCGAGGCCCACACGTCGTCGGGCGAGCCGTAGGAGGTGGCGATCAACGAGGTGGCCTGCAGTTGTTCGTAAGGATTCTCCTGACCGATCCGAACCGTCAACTCACCACCCGTGGCGGCCTCACCGAGCAACCGCAACAACACCACCTGTTCCTCGAGGGCCTCCAGCACCGGGGCGATGGTCGATTCGAAGTCGGCGCCGAAGCGGGCCAGGTTGGTGACCCCGCCGACCACGACGCGGGTTTCCTGTTCCGCGCTGACCAGTTGCAGCAGGGCGGTGATCACCGCACTACCCAGCGCGGTCAGGTGCGCGGGCAGCTCGTCGACCAGGGGTGCGAGCAGGCCGGCGACCTCCTGGACGGGACGGTCGACCGCCGCGGCGTTGATCCGGTTCTTGACCTCGGCCACGTCGTCCTCGGTGGCCCGGGGCACCTCGATGCTGCGCTGATCGACCCGTCCGGAGGAACTCACCGCGATCACCATCAACCGCTCGGGATGCAACTCCACCAGTTCGACGTGGCGCAGCGATTCCGAGGACACGATCGGATACTGCACGATCGCGACCTGGTGGGTGACCTGCGCCAGCAGCCGGACGGTGCGCGCCACGACGTCGTCGAGATCGGCCGCGCCGGACAAGAAGGTGCCGATCGCGCGGCGTTCGGCCACCGAGAGGGGTTTGACCTGGGCGATCCGGTCGACGAAGAGTCGGTAGCCCTTGTCGGTGGGGATGCGTCCGGCACTGGTGTGCGGCTGGGTGATGTAGCCCTCTTCCTCCAGCACGGCCATGTCATTGCGCACGGTCGCCGGCGAGACCCCGAGGCGGTGGCGCTCCACCAGCGCCTTCGACCCGACGGGCTCCTGGCTGGAGACGTAGTCGGTGACGATCGCCCGGAGCACCTGCATCTTGCGGTCATCCATGGACGGTCCCTCCCCTTCTCGCCCCGTTGGCACTCACAACACCCGAGTGCCAGTGTAGCCGCTACCCTTGGTGATCATGACCCAGTTCAGCCTGAGCCCCTGGCAACAACTGAGCGACCGTACCTGGCTGGCGGTGGCCGAGCCGGACAGCGTCAACATCGGATTGGTGGCCGGCGATGAGGGCTGTGTGTTGATCGATTGCGGCTCCACCCCGGCCCAAGGCCGCCAGATCCGCCAAGCTGTCGCCGAGGTCACCGACCGGCCGCTGCGTGGGGTGATCGTCACCCACGCCCACCGCGATCACTGGTTCGGGCTGGCGGCCTTCGACGACCTGGACAGTTGGGGTCACGAAGGTCTGGCCGAGGCCCGCGAGGATGCCGCTCTGCTCGCCGACGCCGCCGACCTCGGAGTCGCGGCCGAGGAGTTGCGCGTCCCCTCCCGGCCGCTGTCGCTGGTCGCCGGGATCGACCTGGGCAATCAGTGGATCGAGGCATTGCATGTCGGGCCCGGGCATTCACCGCACGATGTGATCGTGGTGGTCGGCGCCGAGCAGTTGGTCTTCGCCGGCGATGTCGTGGAGGGCACGCCGGACTCACAGAATCGTCCGGCACCCGAATACGGGCCGGATTCGCAGGCCGAACCCTGGTCGCTGGCGGTCGATGCGGTGGTCAGCGCAATGACCAAGCCGGGTTGGCGCGCGGTACCGGGTCACGGCCCGCTGCTCGACAAGGAGGAGGTCTCCTGGCAGCGCGGCCTGCATGCGGTGGTGCACGGTGAGACCCACCGGTTGGGCCGCGAGGGTGTCGGCGTGGACGAGGCGGCCGAGGCCGGGCACTGGCCCTGGGATTACGAGCGGGTGCGGGCCTATGTCGAGCGGGAGTTGCCGACCCTGCGCCGGCGCCGTCAGCTTCCGCTGGGCCCGGTCTGATCGGTGCCCTCGGGGTTCTCGGCGTTCAGCACCTCGGGGGTCAACATCTCGGTGCTCGGCTCGCCCACCCGGTCGTCCTCCGCAGCGGCCAGGACGGATTGGGCCTCCCCGACCTCCACGGCCAGGGCTTCCGGTGGGTAGAGATCGTCCCAGCGTCCGGTGAACCAATCCGGCACCGCCCCGGGCATGAAGGCGGTCACCTCGGTGGCCAGTTTGTTCAACCGGGCCTGCTGGGCAGCGACATCGGGGATACCGGGCAGGCCGGGTAGACCCGGAATCTGGGAGCGGTCGACACCGAGTTTGTCCAGGATGTTCTCGACCTGGGCCGACACGCCGGCCACCGAGTCGGACAGTTCGTGGGCCTGGGTGAGGTCCATCAGGTTCGACACCAGCAGACCGGCGATCACACCCCGGATCATCGGATCGACCGACTCGTCCTCGGCCACGTCGATCAGGGTCTCCTCACCGGCTTCCTCGTCCACGGCCGCGTCGTTGAGCATCTCCTGTTCCAGCACCGCCTCGGCCAGCACGTACACGAAGGCCCGGTCGGCCCCCTCGGCGGCCGGAACGATCGCCCGGGCGAGGCTGATGTCATAGCGGTCGGCGATATTGGCGACCAGCCCGATCGGGGCGGCCGGTACCCCGGCGAAGACGAGTTCACGCAGGGTGGCCGGCGCCTGCGGGGAGGAATCCTCGGTCAACGAGAGGGCGGCGGCCTGCTGACCGTAAGGGTGGGTGATGCACAGCGCGACCGCGGCCGGGTAGTCGGGATGCTCGGCCAGGCGCAGTTGATCCAGCACCCGGTCGATCGGGAAGTCCACGTCGTACAACCGGTGGGCCACCGACCAGCGGGCCCAGTCGTCCAGCAGGCCACCCAGGATCGGGGCGAGTTGATCGAGCCGTTCGGCGATGCCCTCGTCCTGTGCGTGTTCCAGCCACAGGCAGGCCGCGGCGACATCCAACTGCGCCGCACCGAAGACGTGCTCCTGCACCCAGGCCTCGATGGCGGGGTCGTCGGCCCCGAAAGCGATCACGGCCGCGAGCACCCCGGCGCGTTCCTCCGGGTCGCTGATCTCGCCGAAGGTGCGTGCGCTCATCGTCAGCGGTGGGCCGATCTCGCCCTCGACCAGCCAGTTCTCGACCGCGGCGGCTGCGTTCTCGTCCAGCGGTTCCAGTCCGGTGCGCATCAGCGCCACGACCTGCACCGCGGCCCACAGGATCGCCGGGTCGGTGGTCTCCCCGGTGTTCACCGCGTCGATCGCATCGTCGAGGGCGGCGCGGCGGTTCACCTCGCTCACGGTGACATCCGATGCCACCAACAACGGGCCGAAGGCTTCGTCCTCGAGGCCGTACGCCTCGTTGACCTGCCAGCCGGAGGTGAGCGGCACATTCGTCATGTCGACAGAATTTAGCTCAGAGATCCTTCGGACCGATGCCGGAGTCGGCGAACAATCCGTCGTGCACCCGCTGCCAGATGTCGGCATTGGCGGCCGCGAGCAGTCCCCCACCCCGGGTATCGATCGAGTACGGGGCGCCGTCGATGCGTCGGGCGACCCCACCGGTTTCGGTGACCATCAGCACGCCGGGCAGGTGATCCCAGGGCTTGGAGCCGCGGTAAATCAGGTAGTCGGTCTCACCGGTGGCCAGCCGCGGGTAGTCGACCCCGCAGCACCAGGCCGCGCGGCGCACCGGCGCCAGGCCGTGGTTCACCTCGTTGAGGGTGTCGCTGTGCGGGGCCACCCCGGCCCAGTCGGCCGGATCGGTACCGGATTCGGGACGGGTGACCCGTTCCCCGTTGCACCACAGGCCCGCGCCGCGTTCGGCGACGTAGCCCAGCTTGTGCATCGGCTGCCAGATCCAGGAGCGCACCGTTTCGCCCCGGTGTACCTCGGCGACCATCACCGCATGATCGTCATGACCCTGGACGTAGTTGCGGGTGCCGTCGATCGGGTCGATCAGGAAGAGTTGTTCGGGTTCGGTGAGCCCTTCCAACAACGAGGGGTCGGCAGCGCTTGCCTCCTCACCGACGATCACCGCCCGTGGGAAGGCCTCGCGCAGTTTGCGCGTCAGCTCCTGTTCGGCCTGCCGGTCGGCGACCGTGACCAGGTCGCCGGGGGCCTTCTCGAACACCTCGTCGTCGGCGAGGGAACGGAAGTGGGGGGTGATGATTTGCGCCGCAACTTCCTGCAGCATGCCGAGCACGTCAGCCGAATCCATGTGCCCAGTCTAGGCCTCGGAATTCGAAGCGGGGTTGGGGTTTGCGGTCAGCGGACCGACGGGTGCCTCCGGTGGGGGTCGCAGCCCACTCACCGGAAGCTCCCGCCACCTGCGCAGGAGTGGCCCGTATCACTGGGGAATGCGCCGGTTGATGCGCTGGTCTCGACCCAGGAGGATCCATGGACCGCACGACGCTGCCTCCCAGCCCCGGTACCGCCGATGGCCGCTTCACCTCACCGAGCGCGGCCGCCACGCCCGAAGGTGCGCCGAATGTGCTCATCGTGTTGTTCGACGACATGGGCTACTCGGCGTCCTCGGCCTTCGGTGGGCCGTGTGAGATGCCGGCCGCCGACCGGCTGGCCGCCGGTGGGTTGCGGTACACGCGTTTCCACACCGCCGCCCTGTGTGCCCCCACCCGGGCGGCTTTGATGACCGGACGCAACCACCACAGTGTCGGCATGGGGGCGATTCCGGAGTTGGCGACCTCCGACCGGGGGTACCACTCGATTCGTCCCGATTCGATGGCCACGATCGCGCGCACCCTGCAGGCCAATGGGTATGCCACCGGTGCCTTCGGCAAGATGCATCAGACCCCGGCCTGGGAGACCTCGGCCCAGGGCCCCTTCCACCGGTGGCCGACCGGTGAGGGCTTCGACCGGTTCTACGGCTTCCTGGGCGCGGAGACGAACCAGTTCCGTCCGAATCTGATCGACGGCACCACCCGGATCGAACCGCCGAAGACTCCCGAGGAGGGCTACCACTTCTCCGAGGACATCGTGGAACGTGCGAACGACTGGATCGAGTCGCTGCACACCTTGGAGCCGGGTCGTCCGTGGTTCGCCTATGTCTCCTACGGTGCGGTGCACGACCCCCTGCAGGTGCCGCCGGGGTGGCGGGAGAAGTACCAGGGCCGGTTCGCCGAGGGCTGGGATGTGCAGCGGGAACGGATCCTGGCCCGGCAGAAGGAACTCGGTCTGGTGCCGGAGCACACCACGCTGAGCGACTGGTACGACGGGGTTCCGCACTGGGATGACCTGGACGAGACCCAGCGGGTGGTCGCCGAGCGGTTGATGGAGACCTATGCGGCGATGGCCGAGCACTCCGATGTGCAGACCGGGCGCCTGATCGACACCCTGGAACGACTCGGACAGCTAGACAACACCCTGATCTTCTACGTGCTCGGCGACAACGGGGCCTCGGCCGAGGGTGGCCTGGAGGGCACCTTGAACCAGGTGATCCACATGAACCACCTCACCGACAATGCTGAGCGCATTCATCAACGGCTGGACGAGATCGGCGGCCCGGATTCCTACTGCCACTACCCCACCGGTTGGGCCCTGGCGTTGAACACCCCGTACCGCTTCGCCAAACAGGTCGCGTCCCATTACGGCGGTACGCGCAACGGGTTGATCGTGCATTGGCCGGCCGGCATCAGCGCCGGCGGGGAGTTGCGCCACCAATGGCATCACGTGATCGACGTGGTGCCCACGATTCTGCAGGCCGCGGGACTGCCCGCCCCCGAGGTGGTCGACGGCCACCCGCAGGATCCGATCGAGGGCACCGCGATGAACTACTCCTTCAACGAGGCCGATGCCCCCGACCAGCACACCACCCAGTACTTCGAGATCTTCGGCAACCGGGGTGTCTACCACCGGGGCTGGACAGCGGTCACGGTGCACAAGATCCCGTGGATCCGTGGGGTGGAGTTGCCGCCCTTCGACCAGGATCAGTGGGAGTTGTACAACGTCGAGGAGGACTGGGCACAGTTGCGCGACCTGTCGCAGGAGTACCCCGACAAACTCGCGGAGTTGCAGGAGCTGTTCCGCACCGAGGCCGAGAAGTACCACGTCTTTCCGCTGGACGACCGGCTCAATGAGCGTTTCGTGCCCTCGCTGGCGAACCGGCACACCCTGCTGGGTGATCGCACCGATGTGTCCTTCACCCCCAATATCGGTGCGCTGACCGAGGATGTCGCGCCGAATGTGAAGAACCGCAGCTTCACCATGACGGTGGACTTCGAGGCCGGCGAGAGCGCGAACGGGGTGCTGGTCGCCCAGGGTGGCCGCTTCGGGGGTTGGTCGTTGTACCTGGTCGATGGCTGCCTGCGGTATGCCTACAACTACGTCGACCTGGAGCATTACACGGTCGCCGCCGAGCAACCGATCGGTGCCGGCCGCCACGAGGCGGAGCTGCGCTTCGACTACGACGGTGGTGATCTGGGGTTGGGGGCCGATGTGACCCTGCTGGTCGACGGGGCCGAGGTCGCCTCCGGTCGACTACCGAAGACCTTGAAGTTCACCTTCTCGATCGACGAAACGATGGATTTCGGTGCCGATCGCGGCACCGCGGTGAGTCGCGATTACGTCGAGGGCCCGGGCAATGCCTTCACCGGGGCGATCAGCCGGATCCGCTTCCGGTTGGGCACCGATTACGGCCGGGTGGCCTTCGAAGAACGGGCGAAGGCCAAGCTCGCCGGGCACTGAGAGTGCCCGGGTCGCTGGGAGTTCCCGGGTCGCTGCGCCCAGTGGCCTTCGGCCCCATCCCGCCCCTGATCCCCGGGGGTTGGTCACCATCCCTGCTGCAACCGGCCTGATCGTGGGCCGGCATCGACGTATGCAGCGTGGTGGCCCGAAATCAGGCTGGTTGCAGCAGCAGGGACCGAAGACCTCGACCTCGGGTACGCAAAAGCTCGCTGTGAGCCCCTTAAGATCGTGTGATTTCTTGTCCGGCAGGCGAGCAGGATGTCACACGATCTTGAGGTATTCGATCGGCCTCAGGGCATCGGGTGGTCGGCGGTGACGAAGTCGATCAGCTTCTCCACCTCGGTGCACAGCCGCCGGTCGAGGTCGGTCCAGGAGTCGACCCGCGACAGGATGTGCTGCCAGGCCCGGGCGATATCCGCCTGGGAGCCGTGCGGCCAGCCCAATGCCCGGCAGGTGCCGGTCTTCCAGTCCTGCCCCTTGGGGATCTGTGGCCAGGCCTTGATCCCGATCCGGCTGGGGTCCACCGCCTGCCAGATATCGATGTATTCGTGCCCGGTCACCATCAGGTACTCGGTGTAGCCGCGCCCGGCTTCGGCGATGATCCGGGACTCCTTGCTGCCGGGCACCAGGTGATCGACCAGCACTCCCAGCCGGCGGCCGGGGCCGGGGCGGAAGTCGTTGATGATCTGGTCGAGGTCGTCGATGCCGCCGAGAAACTCCACCACCACGCCGACATGGCGCAGGTCGTCGCCCCACACCTTCTCGATCAGTTCGGCGTCGTGGCGGCCCTCGACGTAGATGCGGCTGGGTAGCGCCACCCGGGCCGGGGTGCTCGGCCCGACCCGCGATCCCGAGCGGGTGTGGGTGGGTTTCCTGGGGGCGGCCTTGTTCGCCGGGGTGATGGCCACCGGCTTGCCGTCGATCCAGAAGCCCGGCCCGAAGGGAAAGGATCGGATCTTGCCGCGGCGGTCCTCCAGCACGAAGGCGCCATGTTCCCAACTGGTGACCGCGCCGACGAATCCGGTGGTCGGGTCCTCAACGACCAGACCCTTCTCGATGGTGACCGGAGCCGATTTCGGGCGGCCGGCTTGTTGCCAGCCCGGGGCGAGCGGGTCACGGTCGTAACGCATGGGCCCAGACTGTAGGCGACACTGTCCCGTCCGCCCCGACGGCACGCCGGGGTCATGGCGGGTCCGGCGGCCGTCGCTCGGCAGGCCGCACCGAAGGTCGTCGGGTGAGTCGGTCAATCGAGCAGATCGCGGATGATCGCATCGGCCAGCAGCCTGCCGCGCAGGGTCAGCCGCAGCCGCTCCTCGGCGACGGTGGCCAGGCCTTCGCGCACCAGTTCGGGCACCCGGGCCCGTTCGGTCGCGGTGAGCACTGCCAGGGGCAAACCGGTGTCGAGGCGCAGTTCCAACAGCACCCGTTCGATCCGGCGGGTTTCGGTGTCCAGCAACTCCCGTCCTTCGGCCGGGGACAGCCCCTCGGCCAGACGTTCGGCATAGCGGGCCGGGTGACGCACATTCCACCAGCGCACTCCCCCGATGTGGCTGTGCGCGCCGGGGCCGAAACCCCACCAGTGCTCACCCCGCCAGTAGGCCAGATTGTGCCGGCACCGGGTGTCGGGGCCGGACGCCCAGTTGCTGATCTCGTAGGCGTGGTAGCCCCCGGCGGTGAGCAGTTCTTCGGCCAGCAGGTACTTGTCGGCCTGTTCGTCCTCATCGGGGGCGGGCAGCTCACCCCGGCGCACCAGAGCTCCGAGCCGGGTGCCCTCCTCCACGATCAGCGAATAGGCCGAGATGTGATCGGGCCGGGCCTCGATCGCCACCTCCAGGCTGGCCCGCCAGTCGTCGAGGGTTTCCCCGGGAGTGCCATGGATCAGATCGAGGCTGACCTGACCGAATCCGGCGGCCCGGGCCTCGGCCACTGCGGCCACCGCCCGGCCGGGGGTGTGTTCGCGATCGAGCACCCGCAGCACGTGTGACCGGGCCGACTGCATGCCGAAGGAGATCCGGGTGAAACCGCCTGCCACCAGTTCGGCCATGGATTCCTCGGTGACCGATTCGGGATTGGCCTCGGTGGTCACCTCGGCGTCGGGGGCGAGCCCGAAGGTGTCGTCGATCGCAGCGAGCATCTCGACCAGCGCCGCGGACGGCAGCAGGGTGGGGGTGCCGCCACCGACGAAAACCGTCGACACCGCAGGCACCCGGTCTGCCACCACGCGCCGGGCCAGGGCGATCTCGGCCAACACCGTTGCGGGATAGGAACCCCGGTCGGCCCCGGGCCCGAGTTCGTCGGAGGTGTAGGTGTTGAAGTCGCAGTACCCGCACCGGGAGGCGCAGAACGGTACGTGCAGGTAGATCCCGAAGTCCCGGTCGGGCGCCTCGGCCAGTGCCATCTCGGGCAGTGCCCCGTCATCGGGCACGGGTTCACCTGGTGGCGGCAGAGATGGCATGCCCCGATCGTAGATGCCCCACCCGCACGGCCGGTCGAGGTAACCGTCGGTACCGATTGCCGAAACTCAGGTCGGTTACCCTGCGCCCCATGAAGCGCCTGTTCACCGTCATCTCCGTCCTGTCCCTCGGTCTCGGTCTGGCCGCCTGTTCGAACCAGAACGATTCACCCTTCGAGACCGCCCTGGGATCACTGGGCGGGGTTCAGGACGAGGAGCGCTTCGCGATCACCTTCCACGACGTGGCCGGAATCCGGGAGACCGTCGGCTACGAGGGCGACGGCACCGAGAAGAGCGAACCGGGCAACACCGACCCGAGCGTGGCCTGGGGTCTGGCCGCCACCCGCCAAGCGGTGCCGATGTCGTTGAACCGGCCCAACCTGCCGCCGGTACTGAACGGCCCCACGATGGCGTGGTCGCTCGACTACTTCGGACGGGCCGCGATCGTGCACGACACCCCCGATGCGAAGACGGCCGAGGACGCCCTCACCGAAGCCGGCTGGTCGGCCGACGGCGACCTGTGGCACACCGACGAGCATCCCGGCTGGCAGAAGTTCGGTATGCGAATCACCGACACCGACATCCAGGTGCTGCCGAAGGACGGATCGATCACCGTCGAGCCCGACGCCGAGCGTTCGGCGCTGGACGACTCGCGGGTGCAGGCACTGCTGAAGTGCCTCGACAACCCGCACATGATGGTCTTGGTGTCGACGCCGAACCGCGACTTCACAACCGCTCTGGCGGTCAAGGTCGATTCCGACGGCACGGCCGAGGCCTGGTCGTGCATCCACGCCCCCGGACAGGCCGAAGAGCTGGCAGCGACGATCAAGCCGAACAGCCCGGACGTGCAGGCCGCCACGCCCGAGGTCGATGGCGATGTGATTCGTACCGAGTTGGAGGTCAGCTCCGACAGCCGGGCCGCCCCGCCGGAGGCGATGATGATCGCCCGCGCCCCGGAGATGCCCTTCCCCGGCTTCTGATCCCGTGGAACGGGACGCGGTTCGGGTGACCGGCCCCGTCCCCGGCGGGCCGTACCGGCCACATCCCTGCCGTGGCGGAATTGTGACCCGAACCCTTGCGGTGAGTGTAGAAATTTCAACTATGCTGCCGACATGTCATCTGGCAGGAAACTGCGAACAGCCGCCGTGGGCTGGGCTTATCTGGCCCCGAGCCTGCTCGGGCTGTTGGTATTCCTGGTGGTGCCGACCCTGGTCGTGATCTTCCTGTCCTTCCATCACTGGGACATGTTGGGTCCGATGCGGTTCGTGGGCCTGGACAACTGGACCCGCGTGCTGACCGACGGACGGATGGGTCATTCCCTGCTGGTGACTCTGCTCTTCGTCGCGATGGTGATCCCGCTGCAGACCGCGCTGGGGCTGCTACTGGCCACCCTGCTGACCCGAGGCCTGCCCGGCTCCACCCTGTTCCGGGTGATCTTCGTGATCCCATGGGTGGCCGCACCGCTGGCGCTGGGTGTGGTCTGGAAGTGGATCCTGGCCCCCCACAACGGCGCCCTGAACACCCTGCTGGGTACCAACGTCGAGTGGCTCACCAACCCGAATCTGGCCCTGCCCGCGGTGGCCTTCGTCAGCATCTGGTCACAGGTGGGCTACACCACCTTGTTCTTCATCGCCGGCCTCAGCGGCATTCCCCAGGAGGTGGTCGAGGCCGCCGAGATCGACGGTGCGAACGCCTGGCAGATCTTCTGGCGGATCAAGGTTCCGCTGCTGGGCCCGACGATGTTCTTCGTCCTGGTCACCGGGGTGATCGCCAGCTTCCAGGCCTTCGACCACATCTACGCCCTCACCCCCAACGGTGGCCCCCAGTTCGCCACCGACGTGATCGCCACCCGCATCTACCTGGAGGCCTTCGGCGGCAGCTACCAGATCGGACGGGCCTCGGTGATGGCTCTGGTGTTGTTCGCGATCCTGATCGTGATCACCCTGCTGCAGCAGCGGTTCTTCAACAAGCGGGTGACCTATGACCTTTCTTGACACCTCGCTCGATACCTCGATCAGCGCCCCGACCCTGACCGGCTCGGCCACGCTGCGTCATGCCGGAAGCCACCGGTTGCGCCGCACCGCCGGCATCGTGGCCACCTACCTGCTGCTGCTCGGTGCGGCCGCGCTGACCCTGGCCCCGTTCGCACTCAGCTTCATGACCGCCTTCAAGACCCCACGGCAGATGGCGAACGAACCGGCTCTGGCCGCCCCCAACCCGGTGACCTTCGAGAACTTCACCCGGCTGGTCACCGACCACAACTTCATCACCCCGGTGGCGGTCACCGCCCAGGTCGTGTTGGTGGTGCTGATCGGGCAGATGGTGTTCTCGATCATGGCGGCCTTCGCCTTCGCGAAGCTGCAGTTCCCGCTGCGCGACACCCTGTTCTGGCTGTATCTGGCCACCTTGATGGTGCCCCAGGTGGTGCTGGTCGTCCCGCTGTTCACGATGTTCACCCAGATGGATCTGCGCAACACCTTCTGGGCCCTGGTGCTGCCGTGGATGTTCGCCTCGCCCTATGCGGTATTCCTGCTGCGCCAGTACTTCAAGGGCATCCCCGACGACCTGATCGCCGCCGCCCGGATCGACGGCGCCGGTACCTGGCGCATCCTGTGGCAGATCGTGGTGCCGATGTCGCGTCCGATCATTTCGACGCTGGTGATCATCACGATCGTCACCCACTGGAACAACTTCATGTGGCCGCTGATCATCACCACCGGTGATACCTGGCAGGTGATCACCGTCGCGACCGCCTCCCTGCAGACCCAGCACAACGCGAACTGGACGCTGGTGATGGCCGCGACCACCGTGGCGATGGCTCCGTTGCTGGTGCTCTACGCGATTTTCCAGCGCCACATCATCAACTCGATTTCCCTCACCGGCTTCAAGTAGAAGCCCATCCAACAAGGAGAATACCCATGATTCGACCCAAGGCACTGGCTGCGGTGGCGATCGCCACCGGGCTGGCCCTGAGCGCGTGCTCACCCTCGGGCAACAACGGAGGCGGCGGCTCCGACGGTGAGAAGACCGTGGTCACGGTTCGACTGTGGGACGAGCAGATCAAGAAGGCCTACGACAAGAGCTTCGAGGAATTCGAGAAGCAGAACGACGACATCGACGTGCGCACCGTGTTGGTGCCGTGGGCGGACTACTTCACCAAGCTGCGCACCGACATGTCGGGCAACAATGCCGACGACCTGTTCATGATCAACAGCTCGTACATCCAGCCGTATATCAAGAACAACAACCTGGTCGAGATCGGCTCCGATTTCGACGACCTGAAGGAAGACTGGGTACCGGCCGCAGTCGAGCAGTACACCCACGACGACAAGTTGTGGGGGGTGCCGGCGCTCACCGACGGTGGGATCGCGGTCTACTACAACGAAGACCTGCTCACCGAGGCCGGGCTCACCCCCGAGGATCTGGCCGATCTCACCTGGAACCCCGACGGCCAGGGTGACACCTTCCTGCCGGTGGCCCAGAAGCTCACCAAGGATGCTTCCGGCAAGCGCGGGGACGAGTCCGGCTTCGACGGTTCGAAGCCCGGGGTGTGGGGATACTCCGCCGCCCAGGACCTGCAGGGCATCTACTACAACTTCGTCGGCTCCAACGGCGGCAAGTTCCAGGACGACGACGGCAACTTCGTCTTCGACTCCCCCGAGGCCGCCGGTGCCTTCCAGTACCTGGTCGACCTGATCAACAAGCACAAGGTCGCCCCGGCCGCGTCCAACACCAACAACAACGGTGACTTCACCCGCGACCAGTTCCTGCAGGGCAAGATCGTGCTCTTCCAGTCGGGCATCTACAACCTGAAGAACGTCGCCGACGGCGCCGACTTCACGTGGGGTATCGCCCCGATCCCGGCCGGACCCAAGGGCCGGGTGTCGGTGGTCAACACCGTGGTGGTGGCCGGTAACGCCGGCAGCGACTCCCCCGAGGAAACCAAGCGGGTGCTGCGCTGGTTGGGTAGCGACGGCGCGAAGTACCTGGGTGAATCCGGGGCGGCATTGCCCGCTGTGATCAGCGCCCAGGACGCTTACAACAAGTACTGGGAAGAGCAGAAGGTCGATCCGAGCCAGTTCGTCAAGCAGGGCAACGAGGAGTCGATCGGCGCCCCGTCCGGTGAGAACTACGGCGCCGCGGTGGAGGCTTTCAAGCCGGTCTTCGACGAGATCTTCCTGGGTCGCACCCCGGTCGAGCAGGGTCTGGCCAGCGCCCAGTCGGCCGCCAACGAGGCGATGAAGGGCTGAGGTCGCGCGAACGAACAACTCAGGGCCGCGCGAATACCGTGCGGCCCTGAGTTGTTTCGGAAGTATTGAGTCGCTCGGAGGTACCGAGTCGGACGCGGACGCTCCGCCCGTTCAGTCGCGCTTCTTGACCTCGGTTGTCGACAGGGCGGCGACGAAGGCCTCCTGGGGCACCTCGACCCGGCCGACCATCTTCATCCGCTTCTTGCCTTCCTTCTGCTTCTCCAGCAGCTTGCGCTTACGCGAAATGTCACCGCCGTAGCACTTGCTCAACACATCCTTGCGCAGCGCCCGAATGGTTTCGCGGGCGATCACCCGCGACCCGATGGCGGCCTGGATCGGCACCTCGAACTGCTGGCGCGGAATCAGGTCCTTCAACTTGCCGGCCATCATCAGCCCGTAGGAGTACGCGTTGTCGCGGTGCACGATCGCGGAGAAGGCATCCACCGCATCGCCGTGCAGCAGGATGTCGACCTTCACCAGATCGGAGGCCTCCTCACCGGCCTCGTCGTAGTCGAGGGAGGCATAGCCCTTCGTCCGCGACTTCAACTGGTCGAAGAAGTCGAACACGATCTCGGCCAGCGGCAGGCTGTAGCGGATCTCGACCCGGTCCTCCGACAGGTAGTCGAGGCCCAACTGCACCCCGCGCCGGGTCTGACACAGCTCGAGGATGGTGCCGATGTACTCCGCCGGGGCCAGGATCGTGGCCTTCACCATCGGCTCGTAGACCTCGGCGATCTTGCCGCTGGTCGGGTACTCCGAGGGATTGGTCACGGTGTGCTCCGTACCGTCCTCGAGCACCACCCGGTACACCACGTTCGGGGCGGTCGAGATCAGGTCGAGATTGAACTCCCGCTCCAACCGCTCCCGGACGATCTCCATGTGCAACAGACCGAGGAAGCCGATCCGAAATCCGAAGCCCAACGCACCGGAGGTCTCCGGTTCATAGGTCAGCGCGGCGTCGTTGAGCTGCAGTTTGTCGAGTGCCTCGCGCAAGAGCGAAAAGTCGTCCCCGTCGATCGGGTACAGCCCGGCGTAGACCATCGGGTTCGGCGGCTGGTAGCCGCCCAGATCCTTCTCGGCCGGGTGGGCGGCGCTGGTCACGGTGTCACCGACCCGCGACTGGCGCACCTCCTTCACCCCGGTGATCAGGTATCCCACCTCACCGACCCCGAGAGCCGAACTCTTCGTCGGTTCGGGGGCGATCACCCCGACCTCGAGGGTTTCGTGGGTGGCGCCGGTGGACATCATCAGCACCTTCTCGCGGTGCGACAGCTCACCGTCCACCACCCGCACGTAGGTGACCACACCCCGGTAGGTGTCGTAGACCGAGTCGAAGATCATCGCCCGCGCCGGGGCCTGCGGATCGCCGACCGGGGCGGGGATCTGCTCCACGATCGCGTCCAGCAGTTCGGGCACGCCGACACCGGTCTTGGCCGACACCCGCAGCACGTCGTCGGGGTCGCAGCCGATGATGCCGGCGAGTTCCTCGGCGAACTTCTCCGGCTGGGCGCTGGGCAGGTCGATCTTGTTCAGCACCGGAATGATGCTCAGGTCGGCGTCGATCGCCAGATACAGGTTCGCCAGGGTCTGCGCCTCGATGCCCTGAGCGGCGTCCACCAGCAGGATCGCGCCCTCGCAGGCGGCCAGCGACCGGGACACCTCATAGGTGAAGTCGACGTGACCGGGGGTGTCGATCATGTTCAGCACGTGGGTGCTGCCGTCGACCGTCCACGGCATCCGGACGGCCTGGGATTTGATGGTGATACCGCGTTCGCGCTCGATGTCCATCCGGTCGAGGTACTGGGCACGCATCGTCCGGTCGTCGACGAGTTCGGTCAGTTGCAACATCCGGTCGGCCAGGGTCGATTTGCCGTGGTCGATGTGGGCAATGATGCAGAAGTTGCGGATGATCGCCGGGTCGGTATGACCGGGAAGCGGTGAACTCATGCGGATCCATCGGGTCGATTGGGTGCGGAATGCACATTCTCGCATGTTGCACCGAAAAGCGCGTATCGCCCGATCACCGCGGCTCGGCGGTCGGCAGCGGCCGGTCCAGTAGCGTGGAGCAATGCCCTCTCTCGCCCAGGTGGTCGCCGACGGTTGTGGGCTGCCGTTCGCCGCGGCGACCGATGCGTTGCGCGCGGCGGTGATCGACGCCGGGGTGGCGGTGGTGGAGGCCCCACCGGGCACCGGCAAGACAACCCTGGCCCCGGCGGTGGTGGCCGAGCAGGTGAGCGGACGGGTGGTGGTCACCCAACCCCGCCGGGTTGCCGCCAGGGCTGCCGCCCGTCGACTCGCCTCGCTGACCGGCACCCGGGTCGGCGAGGTGGCCGGTTTCACCGTGCGCGGGGAGCGGGTCGTCGAAGCCGGCGCGCGGGTCGAGATGGTCACCCCCGGGGTGCTGCTGCGCAGACTGTTGCGTGACCCGGCCCTGGACGGGGTGGGCGCGGTGATTTTGGACGAGGTGCACGAACGCAGCCTGGACACCGACCTGTTGAGCGGTCTGCTGACCGAAGTGCGTTCGCTGCGCGATGACCTGGTGGTGGTCGCGATGTCGGCCTCACTCGATGCCGCCGGATTCGCCGGGCTGCTCGGTGGCGATGCCCCGGCACCGGTGGTCGGGGTACCGGCGGTGTTGCATCCCCTGGAGGTGCGGTGGGCCCCGGGGCCCGCGCCGCTGGATGCCCGAGGTACCGCGCGCGACTTTCTCGACCATGTCGCAGCCACCACTGTGCGCGCTGTCGACGAACGTCGCGACGGTGGTGATGTGTTGGTCTTCCTGCCCGGAATGCGGGAGGTACGGGTCGTTGCCGAGGCGCTGCGTGGTCGGTTGTCGGCCGAGGTGCTGGAGTTGCACGGCCGCATCGGGGCCCGCGAGCAGGACCGCGCCGTGTCGGGTCGAGAGGCGGGCGACCCGCCCCGGGTGGTGGTGGCGACCAATATCGCAGAGTCGTCGCTGACCATCGACGGCGTGCGGGTGGTGGTCGATGCCGGGCTGGCCCGCGAACCCCGCCGCGATTCCGGACGCGGGATGGCCGGGCTGGTGACGGTGCGCTGCTCCAAGTCGTCGGCCGAGCAGCGGGCCGGACGTGCCGCCCGCCAGGGGCCCGGCACGGTGTGGCGGTGCTACGACGAGACCACTTTTTCCGGTCTTCGCGCCCAGGCGACTCCGGAGGCCCAGTCGGCCGATCTCACCGGCGCCCTGCTCACCCTGGCGGCCTGGGGTGCCCCACGGGGTGCGGGCCTGCGCCTGCCCGGCCCACTGCCGACCGCGGCGGTGCGTGAGGACGAAGAGGTGCTGCGGATGCTGGATGCGGTCGATGCCGACGGCCGGATCACCGCCCAGGGACGCCGACTGGTCGAGATCCCGGCCGCCCCACGCTGGGCCCGAGCATTGCTGGACGGCGCCGAACAGGTGGGTGGCCGACTCGCCGCCGAGATCGTCGCTGCCGCGGAACTGGATATCGACGGTGACTTGGCCGCGGTGCTGCCCGCGCTGCGTCGGGGCACCGCGGAGTCACGGCGTTGGGCTGCCGAGGCCGACCGGTTGGAGCGGCTCGTCGGGGCCGGGCGAGGAGGCGACGGCGCCGAACCCGGCACCGTGGTGGCGCTGGCCCATCCGGAACGGATCGCCCGCAAGGTCGGCGACTCCCACCTGCTCGCCTCCGGCACCCGGGCCGCGGCACCGGCGGGGCTGGCCGGTTCGGAGTGGCTGGCGGTGGCTGATGTGTCCAGGGCGTCCGGCGCCGCCGCGGCCGGAACCGGCGCGGTGATCAGGTCGGCGATGGCCATCGACGAAGCCACAGCCCGGGCCGCTGCCGGTCACCTGCTGACCGACGAGGTGCGCGCCGAACTGACCGAGGGCAGGCTGCGGGCGCGACGGGTCACCGCTCTGGGTGCGATCGAACTGACTTCCACGCCGGTGCCGGCCGAGCAGCTCGGCGCCGATGCCGTCCGTGCGGTGCTGCAAGACCGCGGCCTGTCGGTGATCGGTTGGTCGCCCGCCGCCGAGGGGCTCCGGCGCCGACTCGCCCTGCTCCACCGCGTGCTCGGCAAAAACAGTGAACTCGGTGAGCCCTGGCCGGCGGTCGACGATGCGTCGCTGCTGGGTCGGCTGGACGATTGGCTGGCCCCGGAACTGGCCGAGGCAGCCCGCACCGGACGCCTGGCGGGTATCGATCTGGCCGGGCCACTGCGCCGGCTGGTGCCCTGGCAGCAGGCACACCGGCTCGACGATCTCGTCCCCGAGAGGCTGGAGGTGCCGAGTGGGTCGAAGATCCGACTGGACTATCCCCCGGTCGGCGACGATGCCGCAGTGGTGTGTGCGGTGAAGTTGCAGGAGTGCTTCGGGCTGGCGTCCTCACCGACCCTGGTCGACGGTCGGGTGCGGGTGCTGTTCCACCTGCTCTCACCGGCGGGCAGGCCCCTGGCGATCACCGATGATCTGGCGTCCTTCTGGGCCGGGCCCTATGCCCAGGTGCGCGCCGAAATGCGCGGCCGCTACCCCAAACACCCCTGGCCGGAGGACCCCTGGTCGGCACCGGCCACCGCCCGCACCAAACCCCGGCGGTAGCTCGGATGCGCTGAAGCCTGAAAGCGCTGTCCCCGAAACCCACAATCTCCGACATGCAACCCGGACTCGTTCCTGCGTGGCCTACTACGTGGTGCAGGAACGAGTCCGGGTTGCATCTGCGGGATGGGAGGGGACGGGGCCGGGCCGCTGGGCCCTCGCAGGCAGCGGGTGTGTCCGACCCGGTCAGCGGGCGTGTCCGACTCGTTCAGCGGCTGCGGGTCACCGCAACGGTGAGGCCCGCGGCCATGAGGTGGTCCATCCCGCTGAACCGGGCGTGGAAGTTGTTGCGGCGCAGTTCGATGCCGAGCGCGGCCCGACCGGTGGGATCGTCGAGTTTCCACCGGGTGTCGCCCGGCACCCGCATCTGCCGGCGCAGACTCCACCACGGCGGGCGCACCGGCCCACCGCGCAGGACGATGTCGTCCGGCTCACCCGCAAGATGCACCTGCATCGCCCGGCCGTTGCGGGTGAAGACCGCCCGCTCCTCGCCGCCGATACTGATGCGCTGCTCATCCGGCGCCCATCGCACGGCCAGGAGTTCGGCACCGGAACGGTCGCGGAAGATCACATCGTCACTGCCGGGTCGGGCAACCTCATCGGCCTCGGCCAGTACGGTTCCGTCCGGGGCGGTGAGGGTGAACAACACGGCGAAACCCCGCAGCGTCACGCCTCCCCGAGGAAATGCCCCCCGGCGCCGCACCACGATGGCTTGCTCGCTCATGGTTGTCAGGCTGTCACATCCGATTGGCGCATCCGGGGGCGGGTTGTTAAAGTAGGTCGTCGCGTCGCGAGACGGCGAGCCCGCGTGCTTGCCTCCAGGACGCACCAGACCCGAAGAAACCAACGAAGCAGAGGCTTGCCCCGTGGCGAATATCAAGTCCCAGATCAAGCGCAACAAGACCAACGAGAAGGCGCGGCTGCGCAACAAGGCCGTGAAGTCGGCCCTGCGTACCCACGCCCGTCGGTTCAACGAGGCCGTCGAGGCCGGCGAGACCGAGAAGGCCCAGGAGCTGGCCCGCGTCGCCACCCGTGCGCTGGATCGTGCCGCGAGCAAGGGTGTCATCCACCGCAACCAGGCCGCGAACCGCAAGTCGACCATCGCCAGCAAGGCCGCCGCGCTCTGATCTGATCGGCGACCTCCGCCGCCCACGAACCTACTTCGGGTTGACCGGCGTTCCCTTCGGGGACGCCGGTTTTTGGCGTCCACCCGCAGCGGCCCGTACCCCGGCCCCGCGCACGACTTGTGCCTGACCTGCCGGCGGGGACAATGGACGATATGAGCCACTCCCCCGTCACCACCCCCTCACGCTGGGAACAGCCCAAGCGGGCCGCCCTGCTGATCGGCGGCTTGGTGCTGGCTATGTATGCCCTCGAACTGATCGACACCGTCACCTTCGGCTTCCTCGACCAGTTCGGCATTCGCTCCTGGCAGCCCTCCTCGCTGCCGATGATCCTGGTCGCGCCGTGGCTGCATTTCGGCTGGTCCCACCTGCTGGCGAACACGATTCCGTTCGCGGTGCTGGGTTTCCTGATTCGGGTGACCACCTCCTTCGGGCGGTGGCTGATCACCACCGTGATCACCGCGGTGGTCTCGGGATTGACGGCCTGGCTGCTCTCCCCGCTGTACACGATCGTGGCCGGCGCCAGCGGGGTGATCTTCGGATATCTCACCTACCTACTGGCCCGCGGCATCTTCAGCCGCGACATCGGTCAGATACTGGTCGCCGTAGTGGTCTTCATCGCCTACGGCTCGGTGCTGCTGGGCGTGCTGCCGACCACCGCCGGGGTGTCCTGGCAGGCACACCTGGGTGGGGCACTCGGTGGCGTCCTGGCGGCTTGGCTGCTGCACAAGCGCCAGGCGCCGGCACCCGGGGCGAAGGTCAGCGCCGCACCAGGCCGCTGATCTGCAACACCATTCGTTCCAGGGCGTACTCGGGGTCGTTGGCGGCACCCTTGATGTCGGCATCGGCACTGGCGGTGATCAGCAGTGCCTTGGCCAGGGTGTCGGGTTGCCAGCCGCGCAGTTGCTGGCGCATCGTCTTCAGCTTCCACGGGGGCACCCCGACCTCGGCGGCGACATCGGCATCGCGGCCGCCGCGGCGTGCCCCGGCAAGTTTGGCCAACCCGCGCAGTCCGGACGCACAGGCGCTGGTCACCAGCACCGGCGCCACCCCGGTGGCCAACGCCCAGCGCAACTGACCCAGCGCCTGCTGGGGGCGTCCGTTGATCGCGGCATCGGCGATCGCGAAGCTGGTCACCTCGGCCCGCCCGGCGAAATACCGGTGCACGAAGTGCTCGCTGATGACGTTCCCGTCCGCGTCGGCCACGAGTTGGCTGACCGCACTGGCCAGGGTGCGCAGGTCGGTGCCGGCCGCGTCCACCAAGGCCACCGCGGCCTCGGAGTCGATGCGTCCGCCGGCCGAGCGCACCTCCTGCTGAACGAACTTCGGCACCTCGTAGTGCTTCGGTTTCGGGCAGGCGATCTCCTTGACCTTGGCCTTCTTGAGCTTGGTGAGCACGCCGCGTCCCTTGTTGCCCGCTGAGGGCACCAGCACCAGCGCGGCGTCGGGATGGGGTTGGGCGGCCATCGCCAGGATCTGCTCGGCCACGTCGTCGGCGGCATCGCCCAGATCCCGGATCACCGTCACCGAACTGGTCGCGAACAACGATCCGCCGGTCATCTCGGTCAGTGAGCCGCCGGTCACCTCACCGGCGGCGACATCGTGCACCTCGACCTGGGGGTCGGCCTCGCGGCAGGCCCGCACCAGGCGCGCTACGGCGCGGTCGACGAGCAGGTCCTCGCCCCCGGTGATCAGGGTGACGGTGCCGAACGGTGTTGCCTCCACGTGCCCAGCATGCCAGTTGCCACCGACACTCAGTGGTCAGCGGTGTCCCGGGTCGACGAGGTGGCGGCCACCGCCACGGTGAACTCGCTCGGGTAGCGCGCCTTCAGCCAGGCCATCCAGTAGGTGATCATCGCGTACCCGGCCATGTGTGATTTCAACACCGTGTTGCCGGTGACCTCCCACAACCAGTTCCAGGCGGCTTCGGCGGCGTCCAGGCTGTGGGCGCGTCCGGCCATCGCCGCCTGGAAGCGCATGAACTCCTCGTCCAGCATCGGGTAGTGCTGCCGGGCCAGATTGCGGCGCAGCCGGTCGGCCTCGGTCGGGCGGTAGCCGGCCAGGACGTGGATCGCGCGCATCACCTGTTCCTCGTACAGGGCCAGTCCGTAGGTCTCCGACAGCACCGAGGGAAGCACTTCGGCCAGCTCGGGATGCGGGTAGCCGACTTCCTCGAGCCCGTGTTTGCGGCGGGCATAGGCACCGGCCATCCCCGCGTCCGGTGTCGAGCCCCGGAGCAGCGCGGAGAAGGCGACCAGGTCGGCGAAGCGGTCGGGCCGGATCTGGCGCAGCAGGTCGGTGCGGCTGCGCTGTTCGAACTGGAACACCCCCGCGGTGTTGCCCCGGTTCAGCATCCGGAAGGTGGTGCGATCGGACGGGGTGCGCGACAGCTCCGACAGATCCACCTCCACCCCGATGGAGCGCAACCGGCGCAGTGCGTCGGCGATCGTGGACAGCGGTGCCAGCCCCAGGGATTCGACGCATTCGGTGAGGTTCGCCGGATCGGTGAACTGGGTGACCCGAACCCCGTCGGGGTCGCGGGTGGTGGCGACGTTGTCCTCCATCGGCCCCGCGGAGATCGCCAGCGCCCGATGCCGCGGGTAATGCCGACGGGTCAGCCCCTCCAGGGCCCGCGCGGTCTGCACGATCGGGTGCACCCGTTCGTCCAGTTGCAGTAACCGGCGCAGTTGCTCCCCGGTGCCGTGCAGCTGGTGGGTGGTGTTCTGCAGCTCCGACAGGGGCAGCCGGGGTGGGATCGCCCGCCGCACCCGCCCGGCCAGCTCCTCGGAGCAACCGCTCAGCCGGATCGCCTCGTGCATCGCCGCTCCGGGGCCGAAGACGGCCGAGCGCAGGGTGCGGGCGACCCGGTCGGCGCCGTGATGGCCGATGGTGTGGTCGATGACCTCATCGACCCGGTCGGCCTCGTAGTCGACCGGCAGCCCGGGGAAGTCATCGGTCTCGGGGTTGAGCAGCCGTTCGAAGAGCAGGCCGTGTTCCAGCGGGTCGAGGTCGGTGATGTGCAGGGCATAGCAGCACACCGAACCGGCGTTGGCGGCCCGCCCGGGCCCGACCACGATCCCCCGGGCACGCGCCCGGGCGACCTGTTCGGCCACGAGCAGAAAGTGCGTACTGCGGTGACATTCGCCGATCACCCGCAGTTCTTCACCGGCCCGTTCGCGCACCGGTTCGGGCACTCCGTCGGGGTAGCGCTCGACCAGGCCCCGCTCGACCAGTCGGGTCAACCAGCCGTGTGCGCTGTGCCCGTCCGGAACCACCGCTTCGGGTGCCTGCACGCCGGGCCGCGGATACCGCGCGGTGCAGCGTTCGGCAATCTCCAGGGTGGCCTCGCAGGCTCCGGGCAGGTCGGCGAACAGGGTTCGCATCCGGGCCGGGGACAACAGCGAACGGTTCGTATCGCCGGGGCTCAGCTCACCGGGGGCATGGGTGTGCCCGCGGCCGGGCAGCCGCAACAGCACCTCGTTGTTCGCCGCGTCCGATTCCAGCACGTAGTGGACGTCGTTGGTGGCGACCAGGGGCAGGTTCAGGTCCGTCGAGATCCGCAGCAGCCCGTCACGCACCCGGCTGCTGAGCAACTGCGGGGCGACTACCTCCACGTACAGGTTGTCGGCGCCGAAGATGTCGCGCAGTACCGCGGCGGTGGCCAGGGCCTCGTCGTATTCGCCCCGGCGCAGCAGCCGCTGCACGTCCCCCTCGGCGCACCCGGTGGTGCCGATCAGGCCCTCGGCGTGCTCGGCGAGCATTTCCACGTCGGTGATCGGCAGCTCGGCCTCCGGATCGGGCCGCTGGGGCGCGGAGGCGAGCCGGAACAGGTTGCGCAATCCGGTGTCGTCGGCGGCCCAGACGGTGAGATGGCCGAAGCTACCGGTGTCGTCGGGCCGCATCGCCAGATAGGGCTCGAGGCCGATGATCGGTCGAATACCGGCGGCCTCGGCGGCCCGGACGAACTCCGGTACGCCGTGCAGGTAGCCGTGGTCGGTGATCGCCAGCGCCGGCATACCGAGCCGCCGGGCCCGTTCGCACAGGTCGCCGACCTTGGCGTTGGCGTCCCCGGCGGCGATCTCGGTGTGGACGTGCAGGTGCACGAACTGATCGGCCATCCCCTGTCCCTCCCCACCGCTCGCGACTTATCCTCCACTGTGACATGCATCACCGGACGATGTGGGGATGGGGGTTCACCGGTACCGAATCCTTCCGTCCCGGAGTTGGAGATCAATACCCCCGGGGAGATCTTGCATATACCCCTGGGGGTATGTAATCTAGTGATCGGACGAGACCGCTACCCGCAGCCGAGGAGCACCCATGCATTTCACGCAGTACTACCTGGACTGCCTTTCGCAGGCGTCCTACCTGATCGGCGATCCCAGCACCGGCCGTGCCGTCGTGGTGGATCCCCGTCGCGACATCGAGGAGTACCTGACCGACGCCCGCGACGCCGGCCTGACCATCGAGGGCGTGATTCTGACCCACTTCCACGCCGACTTCGTCTCCGGACACCTGGAGCTGGCCGAACAGACCGGCGCCTGGATCGGTTTCGGCGACCGGGCCGAGCCCGAATTCGACTTCCGCGCCCTGTCCGACGGGGAACGGATTTCGCTCGGTGACGTGCAGTTGCAGATCATGACCACTCCGGGCCACACCCCCGAGTCGATCAGCGTGCTGGTCTACGAGCACGCCGACGACGAGGTGCCGTACGGGGTGCTGACCGGCGACGCGCTGTTCATCGGCGATGTGGGCCGTCCCGACCTGTTGGCCTCGATCGGGGTCACCCAGGCCGAACTGGCCTCGCAGCTGTACCACTCGGTGCAGCACAAACTGATGGCACTGCCCGACGAGGTGAAGGTGTACCCGGCCCACGGCGCCGGTTCGGCCTGCGGCAAGAACCTGTCGACGGAGAAGGTCTCCACGATCGGCGCCCAGCGGATGAGCAACTACGCCTGCGCGCCGATGAGCGAGGAGAAGTTCGTCGACCTGGTCACCGAGGGGCAGCCCCCCGCCCCGGCCTACTTCGCCCACGATGCGATGGCCAACCGCCAAGACCGTCAGGTGCGCGAGGTCGACGCCGAGATTCCGGCACTGAATGCCACCCAGTTGGACGCGGTGCTGGCCGAGGGCGTGATCGTGCTGGACTCCCGTGACCCGATGGACTTCGCCGCCGGCCACCTGGCCGGTTCGATCAATGTCGGCTTCGACGGCCGGATGGCCGAGACCGCCGGTATGGTGATCGAGCCCGACCAGAAGTTCGTGATCGTGGCCGAGGACGGGCACGAGCAGCAGACCGCCGTGCGGATGGCCCGGATCGGCTTCGACAAGGCGATCGGATACGTGCCCCGGATCGAGCAGTACCTGGTCGAGCACCAGGATCGGGCCCGCCGGGCCAGCCGGATGACCCCGGCGCGGATGTTCGAGATTCTGAACGCCGACAGCGAGGTGCAACTGGTCGACATCCGCAATGACGGCGAACTGGCCAACGGTCAGGTCGAGGGGGCCAAGCACATTCCGTTGGCCCAGTTGCCGAAGCGCCGCGACGAGTTGGACCCCGCCAAGCCGATCGTGCTGCACTGCGCCGGCGGCTACCGCTCGAGCGTGGGCGCGAGCTGGTTGCGCAACCATGGCTTCGACGACGTGTCCGACGTGCTCGGCGGGTACAACGCCATCGCGACCGTGTCGGCCTGAGGGGCTACTGGATGGCATTGCTGTGGGTCGCCCCGCTCGGGCTGATCGTCGGGCTCGCGCTCGGCAGCCTGGGCGGCGGCGGCGCGATCCTGACGGTGCCCGCTCTGGTGTACCTGTTGGGACAATCACCACAAGCCGCCACCACCGGGTCGCTGATCATCGTCGGCCTCACCGCACTGGCCGGCACCCTGCCGCATCGACGCAAGGGCAACCTGCGCACCCGTCAGGGCGTGGTGTTCGGCCTGTTGGGCATCGCCGGCTCCTTCCTCGGGGCCCGGCTGGCGGCCGGAGTGGCCCCGCAGGTGCTGATGTCGGCCTTCGCAGGGTTGATGTTCGTGGTGGGCGCGCTGATGATCGCCAAGGTCCGGCGCGCCGCCCGAGCCGGTGGCGGCCGGGAGACGACCGAGACCAAGGTCCGGCCCGTCCGGTTGGTGCTGGTGGCCACCGGGGTCGGGGTGCTGACCGGCTTCTTCGGGGTCGGCGGTGGCTTCGCGGTGGTGCCGGCCCTGGTGCTGGTGCTGGGCCTGTCCATGCCGGTGGCGGTCGGCACCTCCCTGCTGGTGATCGCGATCAACAGTGCCACCGCCCTGTTCTTCCGACTGGGCAGCGGGGTTGAACTCGACTGGGTGGCGATCGGCGGCTTCGCACTGTTCGCGGTGATCGGGTCACTGTTCGGGGCCCGGGTGTCCCAGCGCATTTCGCCGACCACCTTGACCAAGGCCTTCATCGTGATGCTGTTGACGGTGGCCACGTACATGGCGGTGGCGAACGTTCCCGCCCTGTTCGGCTGAGCCGGCCGTTTCGACCCCGCCCTAGCAGGCCCGGCCGGGGCTCGGTGTGATCGCAGCCACACTTCTGATGTGATTAACAACACCCACTCAGCGGGAAGATAGTTGACGAGATGGCCCCTGCATGCAGGGGCGCTGTGAGTAGGCTCACCGGAGTCCGGTGGCATGCGTCACATCGGGACATATCGCCGGGTGAGTGGCAGTACTTCCCGGCGAGTCACATTCACCCACGGTAAGAAGGCCAACGATGACCCAGACCGTTTCCGTCTCCCCCTCGCCCGGCATTGCGATCGCCGACCCCGGTGCTCTCGGCACCGCCGCTTTTGCGGTCACCACCTTTGTGCTGAGCACGTTCAACGCGGGCCTGCTGCCCCTCGAACTCGAGCCCGTGGTCTTCGGCCTGGCACTGTTCTACGGCGGGATCATTCAGGTGATCGCCGGCATCATCGAGTTCTTCAAGAACTCCACCTTCGGTGCCATCGTGTTCTGCTCCTACGGTGGCTTCTGGCTGGCGTTCTGGTACTACGCCACCTTCGTGTCACCGGGGCTGCCGAAGGAATCGGCTCATCTGGCGACCGGCATTTTCCTGCTCGCCTGGACCCTGTTCACGGTGTATCTCACCGTGGCTGCCTCGAAGGTGCACAAGATGATGCTGATCACCTTCGTGCTGCTGCTGATCACCTTCATCATGCTCACCTCCGGGGCGTTGACCGCCACCACCGTGCTGACCCGGATCGGTGGCTTCACCGGTCTGATCACCGCCTTCTGTGCGTGGTACCTCAGTGCCGCCTCGGTGCTGTCGAGCACCTTCGGGCGTGAACTGCTGCCCCTGGGCAAGAGCTGATCCTCCACAAGCACAAGAGCACAAAGAGACGGTGACCGGTTCTGCGCACAGACCGGTCACCGTCTCTTTTCGGGCCGCTTCGGGGTCAGGCGGGGCAGCGCGGAACTTCGGTGGTGTCCGGGGTGTCGCCGTCCAGGTCGTTGATCAGTTCCACCCGACGGTCGTGGCGTCCGCCCTCGTACTCAGCCGCCAGCCAGGTCTCGACGATCATCCAGGCCAGGTCGGGCCCGACCACCCGGGCACCGATCGCCAATGCATTGGCGTCGTTGTGCCGCCGCGACATCTCGGCCGAGTACGGCTCGGAGCAGATCGCACACCGGATGCCGGGAACCTTGTTGGCCGAGATACCGATGCCGACCCCGGTGCCGCAGATCAGCAGTGCGCGATCGGCTCGGCCCTGGGCGACCTCGTGGGCACCGGCAGCGCCGTACACCGGGTAGTCGACGCTCTCGGTGCTGTTCACACCGACGTCGATCACCTCGTGGCCGGCTGCGGTGATCTTCTCGACCAAGTACTTCTTGAGTTCGACGGCGGCGTGGTCATTGCCCAAGGCGATCTTCACGGCTGCTCCTGTGGTTGTGCGGTGTCTGCATCAGCCATTGTTCGCCGTGGGTGGTGTCGGCGCCAACCCGGGGGCGGTCATCACGGCTTCGCGACAGGTTCGGCGATGATCACCAGGTTGTCGCGGTACTCGTTGCGGCCGTTGACGGTGATCACCGGTCCCGCACAGGTGACCAGTGCCAGCCGATGCGGACCCCCGGTGTCGAACAGGTCCAGCGGCAGATCGTGGGCTCGGTAGACGTTCAGTTCCACAGCTCGCCACAGGTGGGTGCGCCCGGCGGTGTCGACGGTGCGGATCGTGGCGCCCGGTTGCAGTCGGTGCCATTGGTGCCCCACTCCGGGGCGGGCGCCGAGGGCGACGTGGCCGGCCAACAGCACCGTGCCATGGGCGTCGCCGAGCTCGGCACCGCCACTCCACCGTCCGATGCGTTCGAGGTGGTCGGGCAGCAACAACTCGCCGGCCGCCGAGCCGACCGGGTCGATCGGAGCAGAGACGTCCAACTGTTCGATCACCAAGCGTTCGGCTTGCACCTGCGATGGTGCCGACTGGACGCTCGGCTCGGTGGTGCGAGGGTGCGGATGCGGGCTTGCGGTCCGCAGTGCCGATGTCGAAGGCGTTGGCATCTGTGTGTTGGGCTCGGAGTCGCTCTCAGCCGATGTCGGTGACGCCGCCGTGTCCGGTGCCCGCCAGGGTGCTGCCGCCGGTGCGGATGGGGGCGCCAGCACCCTGCCGAGTTGACCGAGCCCGATTCCGACCAGCAACACGGTGATCAATACCGCGGCAATGGTCACTCCCAGCCCACCCCTGCACCTCGGCGCGGAGCCTCTACGAGGTGCGCGTGCCTCGGCGGCGGACCTTCGTGGCCCTGCCGGCGCAGCCCGGTCCCGACGTCGAGGGCTCTCCACTGCGCGACGGGGCCGGGTCATCGGCGCCGCCGGTGGCGGATTTCACCGGCCAGGGCACCGGCGAACACAATCCCCGCCCCCACGGCAACGATCTGCCCGGTGATCATCGGTGGTAGGCCACCCGCGCGGATCCGCAGTCGCCGGGACGCCTCCGGTTGCTCCGGGGCCGATGCCATCGCTGCCGGACCGGTCGGATGCGGGGACGGGACGGGGTTAGGCGTCGGGGTCGCCTCCGGCGCGGGAGTCGGTTGCGGGGTGGGCGTGGCTTCCGGTGACGGGGCGGGAGGTTCCGGCTCCGGGCTGGGTTCGGCGGATGGTTCGGGTGGCGGCTCTGTGACGAGCGTGGTTTCGGACGCGATACCGCAGGCGGTCCGGTGTGCTTGCTGGGTGGGTGTCCGGCCGAGCTCGATCACCCACGTGTAGTGGCCCGGCTCGGTGGGTTTCAGGCTCGGGGTGGTCACCGCCGTGCTGGTTGCCCCGGATACCGCGAAGGTGACCCGACCGTGCTCCTCATCGGCCCGGCAGTGTTGTGCGGTCGGCGGTTCGTCGTAGGGGCCGTACAGGATTGCAGTGGCCTGCTGGGTTCCGGGGTCGATGCCGGTCAGGGTGACGACGTCGCTGAGTTCTGCCCCTGCTTCGATCTCCGCGGCCGAGGTCGTGGTCGACACCTTCGGCTGTCGCAGTGCCACGGTGGTGGTGATCGCACCGGTCAGCTCGGCGCGCGGCGCCATTCCGGTCATCCGTTGCACCCGGCCATCGATGTGGTTGGGATTGGCATGGTGTCGGGCCCGATACAGCAGTGGCCGACTCGCCGGCACGTGGGCACGCACCTCGACCGTGTGCTTGCCGGCCCCGGCCGGAACCTGCACCCGGTACTCACCTCCCGCGTACTGCGGGGTGACGCCGCGACCGTTGACCTGCACCTTCACCGGTGCCTGGATCGGTTGTCCGGAAGCGGCCAACACCCGAATCCGCGCGATGCCCCGCTCTTCGAGGCCCGGTTTCGTTACCCACATCACCTCCAACCGGTACGGCCCGGAGCGTTCGGTCATCAACCGCTCCATCGTCGCCACATGTCGTGCCACCGCCGGGCGCGCCCGAACCGTTGCGGCATAGCGTTCGGCAACCCGGTCGTGTTGGGCACGGCCCCCGGCGGTGCGGGTGCGGATCACGTGATCCATCGCAGCAACCCAGTCACTGTCCTTCTTGTTCCGGGAGTGGTCGAGCAGCCAGGCGATCTCGGCCCAGGCCCGGTCGGTGATCACCGGGCCACGCAGTGCGCGCGGGTCGCCCTGGGTTCCGCCATAGCCGACCTGTTTCGGCACCTTGGCTGCGATGCTCGACACCCAGCCGGAGGCGTTGCGGGGCCCTCGGGAGTTGAGGTCGATGCAGTACACGACCGTGGATCCGAGGTGATACTGGCCCATCTCCGCGGTACCGCGCGGGGTCGGGATCCGGTGTCCGGCGGGGCCGAAACCGTCGTCGGGGCGAGCATGGGCCAGGTGGGTGGGCAGCATGATCAGCGCCGCAGCACACAGCAGCGCTGCCAGCCATCGAGGGAGGTTCATCGGGGGTCCTTTCGGGTTGGGGGTGGCATGGGGATTTGCCGGGCGGGGGTCAGGGGTTGCGTCCGATCACCCGCACCCGGTCGCCGTCGCGGACGATGGCCACGGCTCCGTGTTGGTCGGTGCGGGCGATGGTCATGCGGTGTTCGGTCAGGGCTCGCAGCAGGCTGGGGGCAGGGTGGCCGTAGGAGTTGTCGGCGCCGACGCTGATCACCGCGATCGGCGCGTCGGCGGCCCTGATCAGGGCGGGGTCGAAATCTGCGGAGCCGTGGTGGGCGACCTTCAGGACGTCCACCTCGCGGGTACCGAGGTCGCGGGCCAGCCGGCGTTGGCCCTCGGCGGTCAGATCGCCGGTCAACAGCACCCGCACCCCATCCACCTCGATCAGTGCGCCGATCGAGGCGTCGTTCTCGGTGGAGGATTCCCCGTCCGAGGTGGCTGCGGCTTTCGGTACCCGGGTGGGGCCGAGCACCTCGACACGCACCTGGCCGATCTCGAACCGCTGCCCCGGTCTGCCGACGAGGATGCGCTCACCGAACTGGGCGTCCACCCGTACCGCCTCGTCGCGTGGTGAGGGCAGTGGCGAGACCAGCACCAGGTCGACCGGCATCCGGTTCACCACCTCGGTGGCGCCGACGTGATCGCTGTGGAAGTGGCTGAGCATCAGCAGTGGCACCCGGCGGGCACCGAGTTCGGACAAGCACTGTTGCAACAACAGGGGTTCTTCCCCGGTGTCGACGACCACGACCTGACCCGGCGCGGCCCGGATCGCCAGTGCGTCACCCTGCCCGACATCGCAGGCGACCACGAGCCAATTCGGTGGTGGCCACCCGGGTGGGGTCGGGCCGCGCAGTACCGCGATCACCAGTACCACCGCCATCGCGAGCATCACCCAGCGCCGCCGCAGCAGGGTCGTGATCAGGGGCGCGGACAGCGTGACCACCGCCACCAGCCAGACCAGTGCAGAGGTCGTGCCCTGGAAGGTGATCGCCGAGCCGGGGAAGCCGGCCCCGACCTCGGCGACCCAGATCACCACTTGGGCACACCACCCGGCCGCGAAGCCGAGCACCCCGGCCGGGGCCGGGTGCAACAGGCTCGCCCCGGCCGCACCGAACCCCAGCACGGTCGCCGGCCCGACCGCGGGCCCGGCCAGGGCGTTGGCCAGCAGGGCGACCAGGCTGATCTCACCCGAGATCGCGGTCACCACCGGCTGGGTGGCCAACTGGGCGGCCAGCGGTACCGCGATCGCCTCGGCCACGGGTCGGGGCAACCACCCGGCCAGCGCATCGGTCCACCCCCGCGCCCAGACGATGATTCCGGCGCTGGCTGTCACCGACAGCACGAAACCGATCGACCGCGACAACCAGGGGTCGATCAACACCAGGGTCAGTACCGCCACCGACAGGTGCCGCACTCCCCTGCGCGGTGCGCCGCGTCGGGGTGCGCCGACCACGCTGAGCGCTGCGACGGTAACCAGTCCCATGGCAGCGGCCCGCAGCACGCTCGGTTCGGTGCGGCACAGGGCCACGAAGATCGCCACCGCCAGCACCCCGACGACCTGCAGCCAGCGCCCCCGCACCCCGATCGCCCGGGCGCCGACGGTGAGGAACACCAGCAGGTAGGTCAGGTTGGCCCCCGACACAGCGGTCAGGTGGGTCAACCCGGTGCGCACGAAGTCCTCGCGCAGTTCATCCGGCATCGCACTGATGTCGCCCAGCACCAGAGCCGGCACAAGAGCGCGTTGGGCCGGCGGAGCATCCGCGACCGCATCACGCAGCCCACCGCGGACCCGTTCCACCAGTCGCAGGCCCGCGTCCGGCCCGGCCACAACCTGTACCTCGGTGGTGCGCAGCACCGCGGCCACGTCATCACCGCGATCGGCGGCCTCGACCTGCACCCTGGCCTGCACCACGGTGCCGACCGGCAGACCGACCAGCTCACGACTGCCTCGGCCGGTGACCACCAACACCACGGGGCTGCGCAGCCGCCGGTGTTCCTCGCCGACGGTCATCCGCACCACGGTGGCCCGGGCATGGGCGTAGGCGGCCTGCCCGCGCCCGGGTCTCGGATCGCCGGTGATCTCGGCCTGCACCAGGGCCCCACCGCCGCGGTCGGCCACCTGGGCGACCAGACCACTGTGTCGGTCGCTGTGCCGGGCCACCCCGAAGGCCAGGGCGGCCGCCAGTACCACCGCCACCGCCAGCAACAGCCAACTGCGTCGCACCCACGCCACCACCGCGATCACCGCCGCCAGCGCAACCACCGCGATCGCCCACCACCCGATGCCGCTGGTGGCGACCCACATCGCCAGCCAGGCCGCGGCGGCGATCGGAGCCAACCGATAGTCGCCCCCCGTATTTGCGGCTGCAGTGTCGACGGCTGCGGTCGGCGCGTCGGGGTTCACACCGTCACCAGTGGGGCCAGTTTTTCGAAGGTCTTCGGGCCGATTCCCGAGACCTCCCGAAGTTGGTCGACCTCGGTGAAGGGACCGTTCTCGGTGCGCCAGGCAACAATGCTGGTGGCGGTCACCGGGCCCACTCCCGGGAGGGTTTCCAACTGTTCGGGTGTCGCGGTGTTCAGATTCACCAACCCGTCGGCGGCACCCGGGTCGCCCGGGCTGGTGTCGGGTGCTGCAGCCGGGCCGGCCGGACGGATTTCACCGCCGGGATTGGCCGAACCGCCCACCATGATCTGGGCCCCGTCCGGCACCGGTGCGGCGAAGTTGAGGTCCCCCGGGTGGGCATCGTCGGTGAGACCACCCGCGGCCTCGACCGCGTCGGCCACCCGGGCACCCTCGGCCAGGGTGACCACTCCGGGCGCACCCACCGCCCCCAGGACATGAACCCGGATCACGACCGGTTCGGGTGTGGGCGTGGCCGGGGGTTCGGGGGTGGCGACGGGTTCGGGGGCGATGGTCTCGACCGGCACCGAGGCCACCTCACGGGCTCGGATCAGCCAGGCGCCGGTGATCAACAACCCGACCAGCAGCACCGCCGCAACCACCAACACGTGCCGCCGCTCGAAGCGCCCGCCCAGAGCCCGGGCCGGGGCAGGCTCGGAGTACTCGTCCAGGCGCGACTCGTGAGGGTAGCCGTCCGGTGTGGGTTCGGGCAGGTTCTCCCGAGAGTTTTCGGGCGGGCTGCCGCGCGGGTTGTCGGGCAGGCTGACGCGCGGGTCCGGTGTGCCGAGTTCGGCGCGTCTTTCGGCGACGATGCGTTGCAACCGGTCCCGAACCTGTGGGCTCATCGAGCGAGGGTGTGGTCCCATACCCAACACGGTGGTCCGCCGATCGGCGAAGTTCCCTCCCCGCGAGTTTCTGTGGAGAACTCTCGTCGGGACCTTGTGGAGTAAATCCGGCGGCTTGTGATGGGATATACGGATGGTCGTTGTCGGTGTTCCCCGCGAAGTCAAGAGTTACGAGGGCCGCGTGGCCGTCCAACCGGATCTGGTCGGCACGTTGTGTGCTCAGGGCCACCGGGTGCTGGTCGAATCGGATGCCGGAACCGACTCCCACCTCTTCGACGACGAGTACCGCGAGGCCGGTGCCGAGATCGTCACCGCCGCCGAAGCCTGGGGTGCCGACCTGGTGATGAAGGTCAAGGAACCCCAACCCGAGGAGTATCACTTCCTGCGCCCCGATCAGGTGCTCTTCACCTACCTGCACCTGGCCGCCGACCGCCCCTGCACCGAGGCCCTGTTGGCCGCCGGCACCACGTCGCTGGCCTACGAAGAGGTGGTCGACGCCGACGGCGGTCTGCCCCTGCTCGCGCCGATGAGCCGCATCGCCGGTCGTTTGGCCACCCAGGTCGGCGCCGAAACCCTGCTGGCACCGCACGGCGGACGCGGCGTCCTGCTGGGCGCGGTGCCCGGCTCCGGCGCCTCCCATGTGGTGGTCTTCGGTGCCGGCATGAGCGGCTCGGAGGCCGCCGAGGTCGCCGTCGGACTGGGCGCCGATGTAACCGTCTTCGACAAATCCCAGGCCGCCCTGGACCGGCTGTCGGAGCGCTTGGGCGGTCGCGGCCGGATGGTGCTGTCGACCCCCGAGGCGGTTGCCGAGGCACTGCTCAACGCCGAACTGGTGATCGGCGCGGTGCTGGTGCGTGGCGCCCGGGCACCGATCGTGGTGACCAGCGAGATGGTCGAGACGATGCCGACCGGTTCGGTGCTGGTCGACATCGCGGTCGACCAGGGGGGCTGCTTCGCCGACACCCGTCCGACCACCCTGGACGATCCGGTCTACCGGGTCGGTTCATCACTGTTCTATTGCGTGTCCAATATGCCCGCCGCGGTACCGCGCACCTCCACCGAAGCCCTCACCCACGCCACCGGACCGTACGTGTTGAAGGTCGCCGAGGCTCTCTGCGAGCCGAATCCCGATCTGCTCACTCTGCCGGGATTGACCACCTCGGGCGGCAAGCTGTACTCCCCCGGCGTGGCCGAGGCCCACGGCATGGAGCTGGCCGAACGGCGCTGAACCCCACCGTCCGGCCCGTCGCGACGAACCGGTTACTTGCCGGGGACGATGCTGACCAGCTTGGGAGCCCGGACGATCACCTTGACGACCTCACGGCCGGCCAGAGTCCGCTGCACACCCTCGTCGGCCAGCGCGAGCGCCTCCAGCTCGGCATCGGCGATGTCGGGGGGCACCTGCAACTTGGCGCGCACCTTGCCCTGCACCTGCACCACGCAGGTGACCTCGTCGGCCACCAACAGGGCTTCGTCCACCGCGGGCCAGCCGGCATCGGCCACCGAGGGCTGATGCCCCAGCAGCTCCCACATGTCCTCGGCGACGTAGGGGGCGGCCAGGCTCAGCACGATCGCCAGGGCCTCCACCGCCTCGCGCACCGCCGGGTCGGCCGGGCCGGGCTCACCGTCGATCGCCTTGCGGGCGGCATTGGCCAACTCCATTGCTCGGGCGATCACCACGTTGAAGCGTTGTGAATCCAGCAGTTGCTTCGACTCGTGCAAGGTCCGGTGGGTGACCTGGCGCAGTGCCTTCGAACCGCCGCTGGGGTCGGTGCCGGGTTCGCTGGTGACATCGGCGGCCAACCGGAAGGCCCGCTGCAGGAACCGCAGGGAGCTCGCCGGGGACAGGTCGGCCCAGTCGATGTCCTCCTCGGGAGGCCCGGCGAAGACCATCGTCAGCCGGATCGCATCCACCCCGTAGTTGTCGATCTGCTCACCCAGGTCGACCCCGTTGCCCAGCGATTTGCTCATCGCCTTGCCCTCGTTGATCACCTGGCCCTGGTTCAGCAGGGCACGCATCGGCTCGGTGAATGACACCAGACCCATGTCATGCAGCACCTTGGTGAAGAACCGCATGTACAGCAGGTGCAGAATCGCGTGCTCCACACCGCCGACGTATTGGGCCACCGGCATCCACCGGGCCACCGCCTCGGGGTCGAAGGGCCCCTCGGTGTGGTTCGGCGAGCAGTAGCGGAAGAAATACCAGGACGAATCGACGAAGGTGTCCATCGTGTCGGTGTCGCGCATGCCCGGGCCGCCACAGGCCGGGCAGGTGGTGTTCACCCAGTCGGTGGCCGAGGCCAACGGCGAGGTGCCCTTCGGCGACAGCGCGGCACCGCGCAGGTCGGGCAGTTCCACCGGCAACTGGTCATCCGGCACCGGCACCTCACCACAGTCGGCGCAGTGCACGATCGGAATCGGGCAGCCCCAGAACCGCTGCCGGCTCAGCAGCCAGTCCCGCAGTCGGAAGCTCACCGCCGCCTCGGCCAGCCCCTCACCGGCCAGCTTCTCGGTGATCACCCGAACACCCTCGGCGGTGTCGGTCAGCCCATTCAGCGGGCCGGAGTTGACGTAGGTGCCGTCGCCGGGAGTGGCCACCCCGGTCTCGTTCGGGTCGGCCTCACCGGTATCGACCACCACCCGCACCGGCAGGTCGTGTGCCCGAGCGAATTCCAGGTCGCGCTGATCATGGGCCGGTACCGCCATCACCGCACCGGTGCCGTAATCGGCCAGCACATAGTCGGCCGCCCAGATCGGCAGCTTCTCGCCGTTGACCGGGTTGATCGCGTACCTGCCCAGGAAGACCCCGGTCTTGGGGCGTTCGGTGGACTGGCGTTCGATCTCGGTGGCCTGCTTGGTCTTCTCCACGTAGGCCTCGAACTCGGCCCGCTGCTCGTCGGCGCACAGTTCATCGGCCAGTGCCGACTCGGGTGCCACCACGAAGAAGGTGGCCCCGTACAGGGTGTCGGGACGGGTGGTGAACACCCGCACCGGCTCGCCGCGTCCCTCGATCTCGAAATCGACGTGGGCGCCCTCGGAGCGGCCGATCCAGTTGCGCTGCATGGCCAGCACCCGGTCGGGCCAATTCCCCTCCAACTCGGCCATGTCGTCCAACAGCCGCTGGGCGTACTCGGTGATTCGGAAGTACCACTGGGTGAGCTGTCGCTTGGTCACCGCCGCGCCACAACGCTCACAGGCACCCTGGACGACCTGTTCGTTGGCCAACACGGTCTGGTCGTTGGGGCACCAGTTGACGAAGCTGGCCTTGCGGTAGGCCAGCCCGCGTTCGGCGAACCGCAGGAACAACCACTGGGTCCAGCGGTAGTACTCCGGGTCGGAGGTGTGCAGCCGGGTCGACCAGTCCAGGCTCAGGCCGTAACGCTTGAACGAGGTGGCCTGAGTCTCGATGTTGGCGTAGGTCCAATCGGCCGGGTGGGCATCGCGCTTGATCGCGGCGTTCTCGGCCGGCAGCCCGAAGGAGTCCCAACCGATCGGGTGCAGCACGTCATAGCCCAACTGCCGCCAATAGCGGGCCACCACATCGCCCATCACGAAGGCCTCGGCATGGCCCATGTGCAGGTCACCCGACGGGTAGGGGAACATGTCCAGGACGTAGCGGCGTTCCTTGGACCCGTCGTCGAGCGGCGCAAACGTGTGCTGCTCGGCCCAGAACGCCTGCCAGCGTTCCTGGGCGGCCACGGCATCGTAACGGCGCTCGCTCGTCTCGGTCACGGTTCCTTCTTTCCTTGGATTCCCAACGGCTGACTTTAGCTCACCGCATCATCCCGCCAGGACTCGTGGACGTCCGGCCACCCCTCCCAGGTTCGGGGGTCGGCCGCGCTGCGCGCCAACATGGTCAGGTAGGTCACCATCTCGTCATCGGGTGACAACCATTCGGCGCGTTCCAGACACACCTGCATCAACGCCCCGTGCCCCGACATCCAGGCCGCCATCGCCAGCAGGCACAACGGCCCGGTGGCGATCTCGTCGGGGGTGACATCGACCACCTGCTGCCACAGCGGCACATGGCCTGCGGCATTGCGGCGGTTGATCGAGAGCCTGGCGTGTTCGCGCACGAAGGGGTCGTCGACCAGGGCGGCCGCCAGCAGCCGCGACTGCAGGGATACTTCGACCGGGGTTCCGAGATATTCCCGGATCAGTTCGTGCAGCAGACTCATCTGCTCGGGAACGGTCAGGTGGGCGTTGAACTGTTCGGTGCTGGCCATCACCGAACAGATCTCGTCGGTGACCCGGTTCGGGCCGGCCACGGTGTCGGCCAGTTCGTCACGGCTGTCCAGGATCGGGCGTCCGGCCAGCGCCCCGGCCCCGGGGACATCGTTCTCGGGAAGGGCCGTGCCCGGGTCGTCCGGGCCCTGCCAGTAGTGCCGGTGGTCGGTGACCAGCAGGTGCACCGGCACCTCACCCAGGCCGGTGTCGACCTGATCGAGCAGACCCCACAGGTCACCGGGGGTGTCGGTGTACCCGATCAACACGACCTCGTCGGCATCGTGACGGTCGGCCAGATCGGCGCATTGCCGGGCCACCTCGATCGCCACCTCCCCGGTGTGGGGCAGGTCGAAGCGGGCGGCCATCGCCATCGTGCGGTCGCTGATCACAACCAGGACGAGGGAATCGTGGGGTCTGAACCCCAACATCAGCGGGATCACCCGACAGAAGTCGGGGTAGGAGGTGATTCGGACGGGCGGGTGGGCATTCGAAGAAGTGGGCATACCCCTTACGGTGGGCCGCCGCCGACCGTTCTTCCCCCGACACCGGCGCCTTGTGGAGAACGCTCACTCGGCTGCCGGCGGGTTGTGGATACCTACTTCTTCTTGCCCGAGGTCTTCTTCGACGCCTTCTTGGCCTTCTTGCCGACCGGCGCGGTGGTGCCGCGCTCCTGCCAACTGATCTCCACCTCGGCGGCGACCCTGTCCTTGGGCAGCGAATCCTCGCGCACCATCTTCACCGCCCGCAGCGCCAACCGGGCGATATCGTCCTGCGGCACGTGCACGGTGGTCAGGTCGTAGTCCTCCGAACCGCCGGCGTCGTAGGCCCCGATGATGCTCAACTCTCCCGGGATGTCGATGCCGCGGGCCCGGGCCTCCTGCACTGCACCGATCGCCAGCGCGTCGATCTCGCCGACGATCGCGGTGATGTTCGGATGCTGGTCGAGCAATTCGGCCGCCAGTTCGCGGCCCACCTCACGGGTCGGCGCTTGGGCACCCACCCGGTGCACGGTGATGCCCGAGGTGGCTTCGTTGAATCCCTTGGATTGCTGGTTGGTGGCCACCACATCGGTGCCGACCTCGATCAGGCCGACCTCGGTGTGCCCGTTGTCGACCAGCCATTCGCCGACCATCGCACCGATCCGGCTGTACGGGATCCTCACCAGGGGCAGGTCGAGCTGGCTCTCCTCGGCGATCAGCACCACGTAGTGACCGCTGGCAACCATCGACTTGACCCGCTGGTGCAGGCGCTCGTTGTCGGTGCTCATCGGGGCACCACCGTCGGCGAAGATCACCGTGCCGGTGCGATGCCCCTGCAGGGTGGTCACCCCACGGATGGTTTGCTCGACGTCGGTGCCGGTGGTGATCGTGGTCAGCAGGTAGCCGTAGGGGTCGAGCAGCTTGTGCAGGTGCTCCAAAAAGGTGTTCACCAGGGGGCCCAGGTAGGGCACCAATACCCCGACGGTCATCGGATTGCCCTGCAACAGGCCCCGGGCCTGGGCATTGGGCACGTAATCGAGTTCGGCCGCGGCGGCCAGCACGCGTTCGCGCAACTCCTCGCGGACCGGATAGTCGCTTCGCGAAATCACGCGGGAGGCGGTGGCCAAGGACACCCCGGCACGTTCGGCAACAGCTTTCAGATTCACTGACACATCGCCACTTTAGTCAACCTTTGCCGCCGCATAGGAATCGCACCGCTGAGTAGCGGTGTCCCGCACCGCGGATCGGGTGGCCAACCCTGCCCACCGACACCGGGATACCTCGCCTGGGCTTGGGCTCCGGGGGCTGCCCTTACCGGGACATGAGGTTCGGCGCGCAGGGGGTTACGATGGGCCGCGCTGTCCCCGACCGAAGGTTGTGCCTTGAGTCCCTCTCACCCCGATGACAACGCGATCAACGACGAGATCGACGAGAACGCGATCAACCCGGATCCGGACCGTCCGGCCCATTACGACCCGGTCGACCGCAAGGACAACCCTCGCTACTGGCTGACCCGGCTGCTGAAGGGCATCGCGGTGGGCATCGGCTTCATCCTGCCGGGACTGTCCGGCGGTGTGTTGGCGGTGATCTTCAAGATCTACGACCCGATGATCCGGTTCCTGGCCAACGTGCGCCACAAGTTCGTGAAAAACGTGCTGTTCTTCATCCCCGTCGGCATCGGCGGCCTGATCGGCGTGGTGCTGTTCTCCTATGTGGTGGAGGCGGCCTTCGGCAAATACGCCGCCCAGTTCGTCTGTTTGTTCATCGGCTTCGTGATCGGCACCTTCCCGTCGCTGTACCGGCAGGCCGGGGAACAGGGCCGCCGTCCGGTGCACATGGTGATTCTGGGCATCGCCGCGGTGGCGATCTTCGCGGTGATGCAGTTGGGCAGCCAGGTGCTGGTCGACCTGCCGCCGAGCATCCCCGCCTGGTTGATGTCGGGTGCGCTGATCGGGCTGGGCGTGATCGTGCCGGGGATGAGCCCGTCGAACTTCCTGATCTACTTCGGCCTCTACGACAAGATGGCCGCCGGCATCACCAGCGGTAATCTGACGGTGATCATCCCGCTGTTCCTCGGCCTGGTGGCGTGCATCCTGGTCTTCGCCAAACTGGCCAACTGGCTGTTCGACAAGTACTACGCCGGCATGTACCACTTCATTCTCGGCATGGTGGTCGGCTCGTCGCTGGCGATCTTCCCCACCCACGTCTTCCCGGCCTTCACCTCCACGGGCCTGGCCAACAGTGGGCTGAGCCTGCCGGCCGCGGTCGGGTTCGCCCTGGCCCTGCTGGTGGTCGGTGCCATCGCGTCGTACCTGTTCAGCAAGGTCGAAGACCGCTACAGCGACCAGCGCGCCGCCATCGAAGCCGGCCACTGAGCCCGGTGGCGACCACAGATGGCTGAAACCTCACCCCACCAACGGTGACATTGCGCTCAAGGGCAAGAAACCGCGCTTTCGGGTGAGGTTTCAGCCACTCGGTCAGGCGACCCGCAGTCGGCGGTTGCCCTTGACCGCGTCGAGGTAGAGCCCTTCGAAGGCGTCGAGGGTGTTGTCGATGTCGTGGGCCCGCACGATCTCGGCGCTCTGGCTCCCCATCCGGCGGCGCAGGGTCGCATCCTGCAGCAGCGTGGCGAGCCGGTCGGTCAGTTCGGCGACGTCACCGGGGGTGTACAGCCAGCCGTTGCGGCCGTTGTGCACCAGGTGCGGCAGCGCCATCGCGTTGGCGGCGATCACCGGCTTGCCGGCCGACATCGCCTCCAGGGTGACCAGCGACTGCAGTTCGGCGACCCCCGGCATCACGAAAACGTCGCAGCGGGCGTAGGCGGCGAGCAGTTCCTTCTCGTCGACGAAACCGTGGAAGATCACCCGATCCCCCAGCCCGGCGGCCTGGGTCTTCCAGCGTTCGCGCAGGGTGCCGTCGCCGACGATCTCCAGCCGGGCGTTGATGCCGGGGGGCAGATCGGCGAAGGCGTCGATGAGTTCGTTGACCCGCTTCTCCTGGTCGAGTCGGCCGACGAAGAGCACGTTCAGGGTGTCATCGGAGTCGGTGCCACTGCTGGCTCGCGAGTACTTCTCGGCGTCGATCCCGCACGAGATCGGCAGGGCCCGGGTGATGCCGGCCTGGGTGCGCAACAGTTCCACCGCGCGAGGGGTGGGGGCGGTGATGATCTGGGCCCGGCCGAACACCCGCGCCAGGTCGCGCCAGGCCAGCTTGGCGGCCCACTGCTGGGCGCGGCGCGGCACCCGCACCTGGTCGACCAGGTTCTCGGGCATGAAGTGGTTGGTCGCCACCAGCGGGAAGCCCTGTTTGTGGGCCTCGATGGTGAGGAAACGGCCGACCAGGAAGTGGGCCTGCGGGTGCACCACATCGGGCTGCAGGGCACGCAGCAGAGCGGCGATCTCGGGACGGGCGTGCCAGGGCATGCAGATCCGGAAGTTCTCGTGCAGCGGCCACGGCACCGACTTCACCCGATGCACCGTGACCCCGTCTTCCTGGGTCTCGACGCCCATCGGGCCGGTGTGGGAGGGGCACACGATGTGTACCTGGTGGCCGCGACCCTGAAGCCCGCCGGCGAGCCGCTGGGTGAACTGGGCGGCGCCGTTGACGTCAGGGGGGTAGGTGTCGCTACCGAGCAGGATTTTCACTGGTTTTCCTTTCACACAACCGGCACGGTGCCGGGTCTTGCCGAACGCATCCGACGAGCTTCGGGGTGATGACGGGACAACAACACGACCCCGGCAGCAGCCACCAGGCCGACCACCGCCATCGTGATGGTGACGGGGACGGTCAACAAACCGCCCTCGCCGAGAATCAGGACGCCGAACACGACCGCCACCAGGGGGTCGATCACGTTCAACACGCCGAGCACCACCTCGGCGGGTCCGGCCGCGTAGGCCTGTTGGTGGAACCAGGCCCCGGCGGTCCACGACAGCAGCATCAGTACCGCGTAGAGAACCAGTGGGCCCCAGCCGGCCTCGCGGTGCCACAGCAGGGTGAGCATCCGCAGCAGGGCCGAGCCGAGACCGAAGCCGGCGGCCGCCGCAGCCGCCCAGGCCAGGCATTGATCGCGGGCGGGTCGCACCAGGGCGATCACCACGCAGCCGATCATCAGCACGGAGAGCACCCCCAGACCCCAGGGGGCCCGGGCGCTGTTCACCGCGTGTTTGGCCGAATCGTGGGTGACCGACAGGAAAACGAAGGTGGTGATGCCCGCAACGGTGATCAGCGCGAATCCGAGCAACCGGCGCGAGGGGCGGCGCCGGTTGAGTCGGGCTGCGAACAGCACCGCGAGCGGCACGGCCAGCACGCCGACGGGTTGGATGATCGACACCGGCGCCAGGGTCAGGCCCACGATGTGCAGGGCGGCACCGGCACCCACCAGGGCGGTGCCGACCAGCCAGCCGCGGCTGTTGATCAACAACCAGAGTCGACGCGGGTTGAGCAGGCGTCCTTCGTCGGGTTGGGCGCGATCCAGCGACTGCCCGATGGCTCGATGTTGCAAGGTGGCGGCCCATGCGAAACACACCGCCGCGATCACCGCGACGGTGACCGCCACCGCGGTCAACATGTGGCCTGCCCGAACATCAACATCACGGCAACTCAACCACGGGGAAGGGGCCTCGGTAATCGGGGAGCACGCTGAGTCGACCCCGATTCGACCCCGGACGGGCACTCATCATGCAACGCGATCCCCCGGGGCATCCCAGGTCACACATTGCGCGAAGGAGCGCGACCGGTATCCGGTGTCGAACCACGAGACCAGACTATGGGGACTTCCGTGGGTCGCAGCCACCGTCTCCCGGGAGGCGATGTAGCGGTAGAAGTCGACGGCTTCGCCGTGGTGCGGCCCGAACCCGAGGTTGTCGCCGCCGGCCCCGAGGAAAACGCCCGAGAAACAGTTGGCCTGCAGTTCCAACCGTCGGCTCAGAGCGGCCAACTCGGGCCCGGAGGCGGCCGCGCGCAGCTCGACGTATTCGTCGAAGATGCCGGCCCGTTGCTGCAGATGGTGACCGAACTCGTGGCTCATCACGATCCAGTACCCCATCGGCGAGCGGGCGTAGCCGTTCGGATCCTCATCCGAATCGAGCCGCACGTAGATCGTTTCGTCACTGGAACAGTAGAAGGCGGGAAAGTTGCGGGCCGAGATCACCCCGCAGGGGGTTTCCACGTCGGTGCTGAAGGTGGCGACCCCGGGGACGGTCAGGGTCAGGTCGGCCTGCTCCATCATCGGTCGGTGGGTGCGCACCAAACAGTCGACGATCTCGCGCAGGTGGCCGGCCAGGTCGGGGTTGGGCAGCGGCGGGGCGGGCCTGGGGGTATCGGGGCAATCGACCGCGCCGGGGTCCCAGGTGATCCGGTAGATCGGGCTGGTGCTGCGCGCCGGGCCGCGTCGGTCCCCCGCCTCCTGACCGTCGGGGGTCGGGCTCGGGGTGGGGGTCGGCGTCGAACCCGGATCGGCGGCGGTGTCGGTGTCGCGCGGCCCGTCACCGGTGCCGGTCAGCGTCCCGATGCCGACCATCAGCCCCAGCACCCCGAGCGCGATCGCGAGCGTCAGGGCCAGCCGCGGCAGCAGGGGTCGACGGGAGCGAACCGGCCGGGACTCGGCCCGGGTTCGCTCCTCGATCTCGGGGTGGCCGGGAAAGCGGGTCACTAGCTCACTTGGTCGTCGGGGGCACTCCAGGTATTGCACCGGGCGAAGGCATTCCATTCCACGTCATAGCCGCGTTCGAACCAGGCCACCATGTTCTCGCCCGAGGCGTAGCCGCGCCCACCGTTGAACCGGTAGAAGTTGCGGGTCGCGTTGACGTTGTCGTCATACTTCAGGCTGACCCGGGTGGCACCGAGGAAAACGCCGGAGAAGCAGGTCGCCTGCGCCTCCAGGCGGCGGGAGAGTGCATCCTTCTCCTCGGCGTTTGCCCCCGACAGGGCCTGGCTGTATTCGTCGAAGATGCCGGTCACTGCTTGCAGGTGGTGGCCGAACTCGTGGGTGGCCAGAATCCAGTACCCCATGTTCGAGCGGGCGTATCCGTTGGGATTCTCATCGGAGTCGTAGCGCACGTAGAGGGTCTGGTCACCGGAGCAGTAGAACGCCGGGTTCTGATTGCTGATCGTGCCGCACGGGGTGCTCTGGGTGTCGGCGTAGGCGACGACCTTGGGGGATGTGATCGTGATGCCCTGTTCGGCCAGGGCGGGCTTGTGCACCTCGGTGATGCAGTCCATCACGTCTTGCAGGTGGCCGGCCAGTTGCTCGTCCGGCAGGGGTGGTTCGGGCAGCTTGGTGGGGCTGCAGGCCTGCGACCCGTTGGCCCACATCACGTTGTACAGCCGGGTGTCGGTCATCCCGTTGCCGGAATAGCCGGTCTCGGGCTTGCCGTCGGTACCCTCCGGCGCACTCGGCTTGGTCTCGGTGGGTTCACTCGGGGTCGGGGACGGCTCGGTGGTGGTCGCCTCGGCCGTCGGCTCCGGTGGCGGCGGGGCCTGGCTGGCCGGCGAAGCTTCGGTCGGCTCGGGAGTCGACACCGGTTCGGCGGTATCGGCTCCCCCACTGCGGCCGATCATCAGGACCGCCCCGATCACCAGCGCCAACACCACGACCGCGGCGATGACCGCCAGCGGCCACCGGGCGGGCCGAGGTGCCGGCGGTCGCGGAGGTTGCTGCGCCGGTACTCCGTAGGGGTGGGTCATGGTGAGCCTCGCTTGTGTCACTGGTCGCCGCACAGTCTGCCAACTACCGGTGCCACACGAGAAGTCATCGACTCATCCGGGCGGCGGATCCTCGAATCCAACGGCAGTCGGACGCCGACGTGCACCACCATCGGGGACAATGGCAGGTATGAATCCTCGTCGTCCGGTTCCAGATGCCCGGGTTCGGCTGCAGCAGCGCATCGGCGATGCCGAGCGCAATGTCGCGGCCGAACAGTTGTCGACCCACTTCGCGGCCGGCCGCATCACCAACGAGGAATTCGACCACCGTCTGTCCAAGGTGATGGCGGCCCGAACCACCGAGGATCTGTGGCGACAACTGTCGGATCTGCCGACCCTGCGGCTGTCGCCGAAACCGACCACGGTGATGCAGACCCCCGAACGCAGGTGGGGCGGCATCGACACGGCCGCGGTGGTGGTGATCTTCCTGACCATGCTGATGGCCGGGCCGATCCTGTTGTCCTTCTACGGTTTCGGGAGCGTCTTCGCCGCGATGGTGGTCGGCGTGCTCGGAGCCATCGGCGGCGCGGCTTTCACGCTGACCCTGACCCGTCATCACCAGCGGGCGGTGGAGCGTCGCTCCCGCCAGATCCGTGAGTTGGGCCAGGGCGGCGGCCACCGCATGCTGCCCTGAGACGGCGGTTCAGGCGGCCTCGGCGAGGAGTTCGTACAGGGTGGTGCGCTGCACCACCGGACGTCCGATGCCGGCACCGATCTCGGCCAACTCGGCCACCGTCTTGGCCGAGCCGTGTTCCGAACCGGCCATCCGGGAGATGGTCTCCTCCATCAGGGTGCCGCCCAGGTCGTTGGCGCCACCGGTGAGCATCATCCGGGTGCCCTCGATGCCGAGTTTGACCCACGAGGTCTGAATGTTGGCGATCCGGCCGTGCAGCATCACCCGGGCCAGGGCGTGCACCCCCCGGTTGTCGCGCAGGGTGGGGCCCGGACGCGACAGGCCGGCGAGGTAGACCGGGGCGTTGGTGTGCACGAACGGCAGTGGCACGAACTCGGTGAAGCCGCCGGTGCGGTCCTGTACCCCGATCAGGGTGCGCAGGTGGGCGACCCAGTGGTCGGGCCGGTCGACATGGCCGTACATCATCGTCGAACTGGACGGCAGGCCGAGGCGGTGGGCGGTCTCGACCACCTCGATCCACTGGCTGGTGGGCAATTTGCCCTTGGTCAGCACCCAGCGGACGTCGTCGTCGAGGATCTCGGCGGCGGTGCCGGGAATCGAGTCCAGGCCGGCCTCGCGCAGTTCGGTCAGCCAGGCCTCGATCGTCACACCCTCCTTGGCCGCGGCGGAGGCCACTTCCATCGGCGAGAAGGCGTGCACGTGCATGCCGGGGGCGGCCTGTTTCACCGCCCGGACGATCCGGGCCAGGTCACCGGCGCGCAGGTCGGGTGAGATACCACCCTGCATGCACACCTCGGTGGCGCCGAGCCGTTGCGCCTCGGCGGCCCGCTCAGCAACCTCGTCCACCGACAGGGTGAAGGCGTCGGCGTCGGTCTTGCGTTGGGCGAAGGCGCAGAACCGGCAGCCGACGTAACAGACGTTGGTGAAATTGATGTTGCGGTTCACCACATAGCTGACCGGGTCGCCGACCACCTCGCGGCGCAGCCCGTCGGCCAGGGCCGCGAAGGCGTCCAAGTCGCCACCGTCACTGGTGACCAGGGCCAGGTAGTCGGCATCGGACAGGCCGGCCGGGTCGGCTTCGGCGCGGCGCAGCGCTGCCCGCGCCTCGTTGGGCAACACCACCTGGGCCGCTCGGGCCGGGTCGAGCCGCTCGGCCACCGCATCCCAGTCGCCGTAGACCTCGGCGAAGTCGGAGCGCCGGTCATCGGTGCGTCCGGCGTGATCGATGTCGGTGTTCAGGTCGGTGCGTCCGGTATTGGCGTCCAGGCCGCCGTCGGGTTCCTGCCAGGAGATGCCGGACGGTCGGGCCCCGACCGCGGCCAGGCCGGTCTCGGGGTCGACCAGGGCGCGCACATGGGGGTGCAGGCGCGGGTCGATCCAGGCCTCGTCGCGGTGCAGGGCACCGAGGACGTAACGCGGGTGGGCGGTGAGCCGCTCCACCAGTTCCAGGCCGGAGGCGGCGGTGGCGGCGGCCAGGTCGTCGATATTGGGCCAGGGCCGTTCGGGGTTGACGTGGTCGAGGGTGACCGGGGACACCCCACCCCAGTCGTCCACCCCGGCGGCGAGCAGCCGGGAGATCTCGTCGGGATCGGAGAGATTCGGCGGCGCCTGAATGGTCACCGAAGGGCCGAGCAGCAGTCGGGCCACGGCGATGGTGGCCAGGTACTCCTCAGCACCCAGGTCGTCGGCGGCACGCATCGCGGTGTCGTCCTTGGCGCGGAAGTTCTGCACGATGCATTCCTGCACGTGACCGTATTCGCGGGCGACCTTGCGGATCGCCAGGATCGAATCGACCCGGTCGGCCGGGGTTTCGCCGATCCCGACCAGGATGCCGGTGGTGAACGGGACGCCGACCCGTCCGGCGTCCTCGAGCACCCGCAGCCGCACGGCCGGGTCCTTGTCGGGCGAACCCTTGTGGGCGCCGTTCTCGAAGACCTCCATCGAGGTGGTCTCCAGCATCATGCCCATCGACGGCGCCACCGGACGGAGCCGCTGCAGGTCACTCCAACTCATCACCCCGGGGTTGAGGTGCGGCAACAACCCGGTTTCCTCCAACACCCGGATCGCCATCGCCCGGACGTAGCTCAAGGTGTCGTCGTAGCCGTGTGCGTCCAGCCATTCCCGGGCGGCGGGCCAGCGGTCCTCGGGGCGGTCACCGAGGGTGAACAGGGCCTCCTTGCAACCGGCCGCGGCCCCGTCCCGGGCGATCTGCAGCACCTCGTCGGGCGACAGGAAGGGTGCCGGGAGTTTGTGCGGGGCGGTGGCGAAGGTGCAGTAGTGGCAGCGATCGCGGCAGAGCCGGGTCAGCGGAATGAAGACCTTGCGCGAGTAGGTGACCTGTCCGGCGCGTCCGGCGGCGACCATCGCGGCATCGCGCACCCGGGTGGCCGATTCGCACAGCGTCACCAAGTCGTCCCCGCGGGCGGCCAGCAGGATCTCGGCCTCGGCCCGGTCCAGGGCTTTGCCGTCGCGGGCTCGGGCCAGGGCCCGGCGCATTCCGGGGATCGTCGTGCTCATATCGGCACTGTATGTCAGGGCTGGGAATCGTCCGCGTCGTCGTCCACCGCACCGGGACCGGCCAGAGCCAGGACGGCGGCGGCCAGATCGCTGTCGACCACCAGCGTGTCGAAAATGCCGGTGCGGATCCCGCCCAGCACTCCCCCGGCTTTCTCCTGGCCGGCGGCGATTCCCACCACGGTGCCGATCCCGCGGAGTTCGTCGATGGTCAGCCCGATCACCCGCTCGGAGGTGGGCGGGCCCAGCGGGGTGCCGTCGAGGTCGTAGAAGCGGCCGTTGATGTCGCCGACGGGTTCGGCGGCCAGCACCCGGGCCAGTTCGTCCTCGTCGAGCTTCATCGCGTCCAGCAGTTTCTTCGAACTCTGCACCCCGAAGCTGCCGATGCCGACGAAGGCCAGGTCGGCCGAAGCCGCGCGAATCAGGGCGGCGCGCACGGTCGATTCGGCCATCATCGCCTGCGCGGTGATCGCTGATTCGACCACCGCGGGGGCGTCGAAACGTTCGGCGGTGATCCGGCAGCGTTCGGCGACGATCTGCAGGTTGCTGTTGCCGGAGCGTCCGGTGTCGAGTTGCGGCATGCCGCCGACCAGTTGCACCACCACCGCACCGGGACGCAGCGCCTGGTGCGGCAGGGATTCGATCAGTTGGCTGATGGTGTGTCCCCAACTGAAGCCGATCACCTGGGCCGAGGCGGCCATCCGGGTGAACACCTGGGCGCCGAGTTCGGCGACCACACCGAGGTGGCTGTCCCCGGAGCCGACATCGGCCACCAGGACCTCGTTCAACCCGAAGGTGCGGCGCATCGCGGTTTCGAGTTCGTGGTGTCGGGTGAGGGTGGTATCGCCCACGATGCGCACCTCGACGATGCCGGCCTGTCGGGCCTTGGTCAGGATCCGCGAGACGCTGGAGCGTGACATGCCGAGCCGGCGCGCGATCTGGCCCTGATCGAGGTCTTCCAGGTAGTACATCCTGGCGGCGTCGATCAGCACCTGTTGGTCACGCTTCGCGGGCATTTCTTTCCTCACGGGCAGGGATATCCCCCAGTGTCTCAGAAAGAAGCACCGGGGCTCGGAGTCCAGCCGAACTCCGAGCCCCGGTGTTCATGATTCAGCCCAGGACGCCGTTGGCGACCAACGCGTCCTGCAGGCGGCGCATCGCCACCAGGGGACGGGTTTCGTCGATCTCGACGTCGTCGTAGGTGACCAGTTCACCGGCGGCGATGTCCCGCACGAGCTTGCACCCGGCGATCAGACCGATCGGCAGCGCGTTCTTGGCGCGGGCCTCGTCGGCGTCGATCGTCCAGCCGTGCACGTGGTGCCCGCCCATGCCTTCGAGGGTGATGCCGGCCTTCAGGTCGAACTTGGCCCGGCTGGCCACCTCGGAGCGCACGTACACCGACTGGAAGTCGGCACGGCGTTCCAGGATCGCCTCACCGATCGACAGTTGAGCCTCGATAGAGGCCAGGTGGTAGGGCCGGTAGAGGGCGTAGTAGGGGCCCTTGCCGAGCTTGAGGTAGTCGAGTTCGTGGGTGACCACGTCCGACTCCGACTTCACGATCGCGAACACCCCGGGGGCGACGTTGCCGGTGACGTATTCGACCACCGGGCCCTTGTCGCCGTCGAGGATGCCGCCGTCGGCCTTCGGGATCAGCTTGGTGGCGAGTTCGTCGATATCGCACTCCACCCCGTGCATGCCGCCGACCTCGACCGGGAACCCGGTGGCATTCGACAGCGCAGCCATTTCGAGCTGGGTCTTGGTGCCGTCGGTGAACTCGCAGAGCATCCGCGGGTTCATGTTCTTGGCCTTGGCTTCCTCCTCGACATCCTCCGGGACGTCGGTGGGCCGGTTCGGGTTGTTCTTGCCCTTGCCGGCGCACACCACGGTGAGGCCGAGGTCTTCGGCGTATTCGACCAGCTTCAGGGCCTCGACCGGCTCGTCACCGCGGCAGACCGTGTAGATCGAGTTGCCGGCGTTGGCCATGCTCGACAGCAGCACCCCGACGGTGATGTCGGCCTCGACCGTCATCAGCGCGACGTCCTTCTGGTGGGTGATGCAGGTGTAGGCGATCTGGGCGGCGATCTCGGGCACGCCGGAGACCTCCACCACGATGTCGACCGGCAGGTCGGGCATCTTGAGACCGTCGGTGATGGCCACGGCCTTGCCTTCGCGCACCGCTGCCGCGGCGGCGTCCAGGTCGTCACCGGCGACGACGATGTCGTCGCGTCCGGCATTGCGCAGTGCCTGTTCGGCCTTTTCGATCACGATGTCGGCGACGGCGGCGACCGTCAGCCCGGGGGCGCGGCAGATCTGGGCGATCAGGCCCGAGCCCATCTGCCCGGCGCCGACCACGCCGACATAGACCGGACGGCCGAGTTCGGCCTGACGTTGCAACAGACCCTTGGAGTAGCCCATGGGATACTTCCCTTCATTGCATGTGGGCGCTGGCCCACGGGTGGGTGGGATTCAGGACGACTGCTCCGCGCGCACGGACGTCTTCGTCCGGCGTGGGGTGTCGGCTCGGGCGACAGCCGGCTTCACCTGGGCCACCGCCATTTCCACGGCGTGTTTGAACTGCTTGCCGTTGACACGGTCGGCCGCGGTGTCGACCGGTCCGAGCAGTTGGGGACGGGGGCGGAAACGGGAGAACACGGTGGCGCCGACCATCGCGGTGGCCCAGGTGATCTCACGGGTGGCGGCGTCGACGATCAGGATGACGACCGCACCTCCCAGCGGGGATCGTCCCTGGCCCGAGGCCAGCACATCGTGGGCTCCCCTTGACTGGGCCATCGCCTCGTTGAGGTGCTTGTTGTACGCGCATTGCTGCAGGAAGGTCATCGCCACCCCGATCAGCAGCGCAGCGCCCAGAATCGCGGGAAAGACCCAGTTTCCGCCCATTGGTCAGCCCTCGATGGTGATCGTTGCGCCGACCGCGGGGGCCACCGGATCGGGGCCGGAGGCCTTGACCGCGCCGGGCAGCAGGTCCTGGTCGGGCTGGTTGATGTACAGCACGATGTGTCCGAGGTCGGCGAGGTTGGTGTTGGCGCGGTCGCCGATCTCGTCCACGACATAGCGCAGATCGCCGATCACGAAGGTGTCGCCGGCCTTGACCTCGCGGGCGATCTCGCTCGCATCGCTGTGCACGACCGAAACGTCGGCCAGGGCATCGGGAACCGGTTCGCCGAACAGGATGTACAGACCGGCGTCGATCATGTCGCCGGCCTCGTTGCCGACGCGGGTGACGGTGGTGGACCAGATGGTTGTCATGGGAGTTCCTTTCGTGGGTGCGTCCGGCTCGCACCGGACGCACCCCACAGCTCAGACCAGCAGGAAGGACACCGCGTAGGCGATGGCGACCGCCACCGGTGCGGTCAGCAGGCGGGTGAACAGCACGGCGGGCACACCCACCGAGACCGTCTCGGGCTTGGCCTCACCCAGGGAGAGACCGACCGGGACGAAGTCACAACCCACCTGACCGTTGATCGCGAACAGGGTGGGCAGGGCGTACTGCACCGGCAGTGCCCCCATCCCGATCTGGGTGCCCATCAGCACGCCGACCACCTGGGCGATCGCCGCACCGGGGCCGAGAATCGGTGACAGGAAGGGCAGACCGGTGATGAAGCCCAGCAGGAGCAGGCCCAGCGGGTTGCTGGCCAGCGGGCTGACCCAGTTGGCCAGTACCTGCGAGACGCCGGTGTAGTTCACCACACCGATCAGCAGGGCCACGTAGGCCATGAACGGCAGCACGGTCTGCAGGATCAACTGCAGTGCCTGACGTCCCGAGGCGAGCAGGGTGTTGATCACGTAGCCGATGAAGTTGCCGAACTTCACCACCAGGCCCATGAAGCCCTTGGAACCGCCCACGGCGCGTTCCGGCTTCGCAGCGGGGTCGGTGGTCGCGGGCTCGGCGGCGTCCGGGTCGACCGCGTTGTCGGGGTCGCCGGCGGTTTCCTCGGTGGTGGCCGGGGCATCGGCCGCGGCGACGTTCTTGACGCTGACGTCGGAGACGAAGATGTCGTCGGTGATGAACTGCGCCAGGGGGCCGGACGGCTCACCCGGGTAGACATCGACGGTGGGGATGCGCTTCTTCGGGTAGACCCCGATCCGCGCGGTGCCACCGCAGTTGATCACCACCGCGGCCACTTCTTCGTCGGCGATGTGGTTGGTGAACCCGTCGACGGCTTCGGCACCGGTGATCTCGGCCATCTTCTGGGCGACCGGGTGGATTCCGCCGCCGGTGACCGAGAGGATGATGTGCTTCTTCTCGGTCGGGGTGATGGTCAGCCCGGAGCCCCAGCCGCCGGGGCCCTTGGTGACGCGTACGGACTTGAAGCTCATGCCGAGACACCTCCCTGGATGTGTCCGGCCGCGTAGTCGGCGTCGAACTTCTTGAAGGTGGCGGAGTGGCCGCCGCGCACGATCAGGTAGGCGGTCATCCACTGGGTGGCCATGCCACGGATCAGGATGACGACCAGACCGGTCAGCAGGTACAGAATCGCCAGGGTCGGGTACTTGTCCGGGGCGGCGGTCATCACACCGGCCGAGACGCCCGCCCAGACGAAGATCTCACCGGCGTTGGCGTGCGGGAACAACGACGTGATCGGGTGTACGAACGACACCGCGGAGTCGTAGAAGGCCGGCTTGTAGCGTTCGGGCAGGAAGCGCCCGAAGGTGTAGGCCATCGGGTTGGTCAGCATCAGCACGGCCAGGAAGGGCATCAGGGTGTAGCGGGTGATGGCCCAGCGGCCGGCCCAGCGGACGGCCCGGGTGACGCGTTCCTCACCGATCCAGGTGGTGATCGCGTACATGAAGGTCAACATGACCATCAACAGGGGAAGGATGCCGGTCACCAGACCGGTGAATGTTTCGGCGGCGGCCTGGAACAAGCCGATGAAATGTTCGGCGAACCAGGTGATGCCGCGCATCACAGGGTTTTGATCCATGGGGACTCCTTGCGTGGGTGAGGTGGCCTCGTTGCCAGGTCACGCCTCACGTTGGGGAGGGGTGGGATTCGCAGCGGCGATGCCCTCTTCGCCGGATACTCCTCTCTTCCTCTTTCGTGTCGGCCGCCCGCATCCGGCGGTGCGGCCGCGCATGGGGTGCTTCGTTGTCGGTTCAGTGGTCGGATTCGAGTTGGGTCACGAGTGCGTCCAAAGCGGCCTCGGCCCCGTCCCCGTCCGCGGTCAGGGTCACCACCTGCCCCTGCTTCACGCCCAGGCCGAGAACGGCCAGGATCGAGTCGGCGGGCACCGGGTCCTTGCCCTCGGTGGCGATCGTCACCTGCACCCCGGAGTCCTTGACCGCCTTGACGAACTCGGCGGCGGGACGGGCGTGCAGACCTTCGGGGGCGGCGATCGTGGCGTCTCGGGTGGACATCTGGTGGGGCCTCCTATCGGCCGGTTCTGGTGGTGATTGTTTCCGGGGTGGGTAGCGGTTTGTTGTGCGGACTATTCGCCGATCACCACGACCTGGCAACGGCGTTTGCGTTCCCGGGCGCGGTCGAAGTCGACGAAGAAGATGTAGCCGGTGACCCCGAGGGCCAGTTCCCCGTCGGTGACGGCGAAGACCTGGCTGGAGCCGAGCAGGCTGGCCTTCTGGTGGGCGTCGGCGTTGAACAGTTGGGTGCGGTCGCCGCCGGGCAGGTAGCTGTCGGCGTCGGGCCACGACTCGACCTCGCGGAAGTGCTCCTCACCGGGGTAGCGGTAGCCGTGGGCCGGCGGGAAGTCGGTCTGATCGGGGACGATCTTGCCGAGGATGTCGTTCAGGTCGGCCTGCAGGTAGTCCGACCCGTCCTCGACCGTGTCGTGGGCGAATTCGTCGAAGTACACCGAGCAGGTGGTGTGCGGTGAGATCACCGCGACGATGCCATTGGTGATCTTCGACTCGGTGATCGCCTCGCGAACCTGCGGGGTGACGTCGATGAAGCTCGGGGTGCCCCCGTGTGAGGTGAGCGAGAACGTGCGCTGATGGACGGTCATCGGGTGCCTCCTCAGTTCTTGTTGGCCAGGGTCTTGACGAACCGCATGACGTCGTCGCGCACCGCCTCGCGGGCGGCCAGATCCAGGCTGGGCCACAGCACCACGTCCGGGTCGGCGACCAGCGGACGGGCGGCGTCCAGGGCCGCCTTGGCCGCGTAGGTGTAGTAGTTGATCTTGCGCACCCCGCGCCGGGTCGACTCGCGGTAGTCGTCGTCGCTGAGGCCCGACCCGCCGTGCATCACCACCGGCACGCCGGTGCGCTCGCGCAGTTCGGAGATCAGCTCGAAGTTCAGGTTCGGTTCCTGGTGGTACACGCCGTGCACGGTGCCGAAGGAGGCGGCCAGACAGTCGACGCCGGTGGCCTCGACGAAGGCGGCGGCCTGTTCGGGGTCGGTGTAGAGGGTCTCGTCGGCGATCCCCTGGGAGGGGTCGCCGTTCTCGTTGCCGGTCAGGATGCCGATCTCGCCCTCGACGCCGGCGCCGCGTTCGTGGGCCATCTCGACCACCTCGCGGGTGATCCGCACGTTCTCGTCGAAGTCGTGGTGGGAGCCGTCGATCATGCAGGAGTTGAATCCCAGATCGAGGCCCTTGCGGATGTAGTCGATGTCTTCGCCGTGGTCGACGTGCAGCACGAAGGGTGCCTCGGAGCGTTCGGCCAGGGCGACCATGGCCGGCCCCATGTTCTCGATACCGGCCAGCGGTTCGTGCACCTGGGCGTACTGCAGGATGATCGGCACCCCGGTGGCCTCACCCACCTCGATGGTGCCCAGTACCGCGGCGAAGAACGGGGTGTTCACCGCGGCCAGGCCGCACTGGTTCTTTTCGGCGTAGTCGAGAGCTTCGCTGAGCCCGATGATCATGTGGCGCCTCCTCAGGCGGTGGGGGTGGAATTCTTGATGGCGGTGAACATCTCGGTGAGAATCTCGCGCCAGTCGGGGTGCTTGATGATGCCGCTGGTGCCGCCGGAGCCGTCGGCTCCCTGTTGCAGCACTCGGGCGACGTCGTCGCCGCGGCTGACCCCGGCGGCCTGGATGACCAGGATGTTGGGGTCGACGTCCTTGACGATGCGGGTGGTGCGCTCGATGTAGTCGCCCGAATCCATTTCGCCGGTGCCGATGTTGGCGGTGGGCTCGCAGATCATCACGTCCGGGCCCAGGTGGGCGACCGCCTTGCACTGGGCGTCGGAATCGGCGCAGACGATGGTCATCAACCCGACCTCACGGGCACGTTCCAAGGTGGCGTCGAGGGTGGCCAGTTCGAGCGGATGCTCGGCGTGGTTCAGCACCACGGCCTTCGCGCCGGCCTCGACCAGGGAGTCGGGCAGGATGTGCCCCATCCCCCGGCCCGGGGTGATCGGGTCCATGTGCTGGGCGGTGACGGTCAGATGCGTGGTGGCCTCGGCGACCATCCGCAGGTCGACGTGCTGGGCGGTGAAGATGACGTCCACGCCGAACTCGCCGGCCAGCTCGTCGGTCAGCTTCGCGAGCTTGAGGGTGTCGGCGCCACCCAGATACGCCTTGGGATTCACGATCAGGAATGGGGCTCGGAACCCCTCATTGCGTTGGACCACTACACCCTCCAAACTGCACATTTTTGCATTTACGCACACGTTTGTGCGTTTGAGTCATCATCGCACTTCGCTCCACTACTCGCAATAGTTGGCGAGCATGTTTTCGGCTTTTCGCAACTTTTTGCGGCAATCGTTTGCTCTGAGCACCGGACGGAGCACCGGGTCGGTTATGCAACAATTCCCACCATGTTCGACCCCGTCGTTGCCGTCATTGTCGGAGCCGGCCTCGGTTTGAGGTTCGGCGGACGAACCCCCAAACCGGCCCTGCGACTGTCGGGCAAGGCCGTCCTGGCGATGTCGGTGGAGGCGATGGCGGCGGCCGGCTGCACCCACGCGGTGGTCGTACTCAACCCGAAGGTGGCCGAGAAGCTCGGCGCTTCCCTGTCGGCCTCCCCCATTCCGGTACATCAAACCCTCGGCGGCAACAGCCGCCAGGAGTCGGTGTTCAACGGACTGCGGGTCGTCCACGATCACCCCACCCTGAGCAAGGCCGAGGTGGTGCTGATCCACGACGCGGTGCGTCCGATGGTGCCGGCCCATGTCGCCGAATCGGTGATCACCGCGGTTCGCGAGGGTGCCGATGCGGTGGCCCCGGCGGTGTCGGTCAGCGACAGCATGCGGGTGATGGACGAGGACGGCACCACCCGGGTGATCGACCGCTCGACCCTGCGCGCGATTCAGACGCCGCAGGGTTTCCGGCTGCCGGTGATCTGGGAGAGCCACCAGCAGATGGCATCGAAGCCGGCCGAGTTCACCGACGATGTCTCCTGCGCCGAGCGGGCCGGCTACCCCGTCACCCTGGTACCCGGATCACGCCTGTCGATGAAGATCACCGAACCGCCCGACATGCCGGTCGCCCGCGCCCTGTGGCGGGCCCGGTCGGCCTTCGGACACCACTCCGGACGCCGCTTCCGGCGGTTGCTGCGGCTGTGAGCGTTCTCGATTTTTTCTTTGCTCGGTTCGTGCGCTAACATCATGAGTCGCTGGTGACAGCACGGGGCTATGGCGCAGTTGGTAGCGCGCTTCCATGGCATGGAAGAGGTCAGGGGTTCGAATCCCCTTAGCTCCACGTAAGATGAGAAAATCGAAACTTGCCCCGCCTGATGGCGGGGCAGTTTTGTTTCTGCGGTGACGTCCGCCGGGGCGTCGATGCTGGTGTGGGCGAGGACGCTGGCGGTGGTCTCGTCGGGTGTGTAGGTGGCGTTCTCTTCGTCGTCGATGGTGATGCGGGTGAACAGGGCGCGGTTGAGGATGCGTCTTTCGGCTGGTTCGCACTTGTTGTAGAGGTCGTCGAGGTCGACGAGGAGTTCGGTGAGCTGGTCCAAGCCTGTTCGGGCGTCGGCGTAGGTGTCGGTGAGGTTGTCGAGCCGGGTGGTGATCTGATCGAGGCTGGCGCGGATGCGGTCTTGTTCGCTTTTGAGGAGGTCGAGGGGGATCGCGTCGGCGTAGTGAGCTTGGACGAGTTTGAGGCGTTCGGCTTCGAGCTTGTCGCGCTGGGCGGTCAGGAGCTTGCGTTCGTCCTCGCTGGATCCTTCGAGCTGGTCGAACACGTCGTTGAGGACCTTCCGGACGTGCTCGGCCTGGGCCGGGCTCAGGGAGTTGCGCTGGTAGGTGCGTTCGATCTCGGCTTCGGCGCGTTCGGCAAGGATCGCGGAGCGGGTGCAGTTGGTGGTTTTGCGGCGTCGTCCGGAGCAGGTGAAGTACTCGTAGCGGTCCCCGGTCTTGTCGCGGGGGCGTTCGATCATGAGCTTGGCTCCGCAGGAGCAGTACAGGGTGCCTTTGAGGTAGTGGTCGTACTTCTGGGGTCGTTCGCCGCGGGCGTTGTTGGCGTCGAGGTTGGTTTGGACCCGCAGCCAGGTCTCGGCGTCGACGAGGGGCTGGTGGGTGCCGTCGTAGGTGACGCCGCGGAAGGTGACGGTGCCCTGGTAGTAGGGGTTGGTCAGGATCTTGTGCAGCCCGGTGGTGGTGACTGGTTTGGCTGGCTGTGAGGGGGTGGGCCGGGTGGTCAGGCCGCGGGCTGTGAGTTCTTTGGCCAGGCGCGACAGGGACCAGTTGCCGGTGGCGTAGGCGGTGAAGGCGAAACGGACGAGGTCGGCGCGTTCGGGGTCGATCTCGATCTCGCGGGACTCGCGTCCTCGGGCGTCGGTGGTGCGGACGTTGAGGTAGCCCAGTGGCGCTTTGGTGGGGGTGCCGCCGATGGCCGCTTTCTGGGTCATGCCTTTGAGGACTTCTTGGGCCAGGTTCAGCGAGTAGAACTCGGCCATGGAGGCCAGGATGCCGTGCATGAGCATCCCTGAGGGGGTCTCGTCGATGTTCTCGGTGACCGAGACCAGGCTGATGTTCGCATCCCGCAGCGCGGCGTGGATCTTGGCGTCATCGAGCCGGTTGCGGGCGAGGCGGTCGACCTTGTTGATGATGCAGTACCGCACCGGGTGCGTGGTGGCGTAGTCGAGCATCTCTTGGAGCGCGCGTCGTTGGGCGGTCTTGGCGGACTCGCCGGGCTCGATGAACTCCTTGATGATGACCGCACCGAGCTGTTCGGCCTTGCGCTGCGCGGCTTCGCGCTGGGCCGGGATCGACAGACCCTCTTCCAGCCCGTTGCGGGTGGCCTGATCCTTGGTGGACACCCGCAGGTAGCTGATCGCCGCCACCTGCCCCTCTCCCTCGGTTGCTGTGGCGTCTGGGCGTGGTGTGGTGCGGGCGAGGCGTCGAAGGCCTGAGATGTCGAGGCCGGAGAGCTGATCGAGTGTCATGGTGACCGCCTTTCACAAGCCCCCACATGACTGGGGGCGGGTGGGGCGCCGGAGGCGGTCACGTCAGAGTCGAAAAGAACACCCCGCGAACGGGGCTTAGCAAGGCAGGTGCCAACAGCGCCGAAACTTGATGTGAGCCCAGTCTAGCGACCGGCTACGAGCGGGCGACGAAGATGGGCACCGGACTGCCCGACGGGCTGGTCGCCAGCGGTGCGCAGCGCGATCCGGATCAACACCTCCGCAACCTTCGCGGCATCGACTTCTTCACGCGGCTCATACCGGACGCGCAGGGGCCGATCCGCCTCGACTCGGGCCGTGGCGCGGCGATACCGGCGCACCATCTTCAGCCGCCTTCCGAGCCGAGAACGTCGTCACGAACCTCACCGGTCGCCGGGCCGATCCGGTCATCCAGACTCGCGTAAAAGGCGTCCTCAGCAGCCTGGCGTTCGTTGACTTGGTCAATGACGAACTGGACGAAGTCGGCATCCCGGTCAGTGATGACGGACTCGTCGTGGCTGGGTTGGGGTTCTTCACCGGGCCAGGTGGTCTGTCGGGTGGGACGGTCTCGGTCCAGGCGGGTGCCGGAGGCGGTGACCCAGTCGCGCAGACGGTGGCGGGCGTCGGCGAAGTCGCGGTGCCAGCCCAGGGGCGCGGAACCGTTTTGTTCGGGGTCGTAGGCGCACAGCCAGTGCAGGTGCAGCGCGGACAGTTCCCAGACCAGTTCGGGATGGCGATGCCAGTAGGGCGGGACGACCGAGGCAGGCAGTCCGTAGGTATGGCGGAGCCAGTCGACCCACCGGTTCAGTTCTAGCAGTTCTGCTTCCAGATCCTGCGCTGATAGCAGGTTCCAGTTGATCGGGTGCGGTGGCTCGGGCAGCGCGCTCGTGTCGGGGGTGTGGGGGTGGTCGTCGAAGATGCCGGGGTCCTCGTACTGGTCGTCGGGCTCGGGGCCGTGAGTGCTCATGATCGTTCCCCCGGGTCACATGCTGAGGCTGTCGGCAGCAGGTGCGGTTTGCTGCTGCTGGGGTGGTTCGAAGGCCTGCCCAGCCGCCTGGCGTTCGAGTGCCTGGCGGGGTGTGCGGTCGACGTCGTAGCAGGTGCGGGCGGTGTCGTGCCCGATCTTCTTGGCGACGAACTCCTCGCCCGCGATGGTCTGTCCGTCGCGCTCGTAGGTGTAGTCGTGGGCGTAGCCTTCGGCGACGAACTGGTCGCCCTTGGTGAAGCGTTCGAAAGCCCGCTCGGCGGTGGCGCGGTAAAGCACCAGATTGCCGAAAGACGGCTCCAGTTTTGTGAAGGTGCCGTCCTCTTCGCGCTGGAAATTATCCTGGCCGAAGCGGGCGTAGAAGCGGGCATCGCCGCGGTCGGTGTAGGTCAGCTGCGGGTCGGATGCGATGAACCCGGAAAGGGATTCCTGGGTGCGGATGGCCATGACGCGGTACCTCTCAACTCGTGGATGCAACCCGCTGGTGGTGTGGGTTGGTGGTACCGGTCAGGTGCACCGACCGCCCCCGGGCTACTCGTCCTGCGCTGCAAGTCCGACCTGGAGAAGCTGTTCCAGTTCACGACGATCCCGCTTGAGGGTGTTGGCGTCGGGTCGGGTGGGCCAGGCGGTGAGGTCGGTGATGATCGGTGGCGCGGAGCGGAGCAGGGTGACGCCGGTGCCGAACGGGAGGGTGCGGATGCGATCGGGTGGCAGGATCGGCACTCGCCGCACGGAGCGCTGGTTCGACCTGGTCCCGTGGTCACCGAGCGTGACGGAGTCGGTGTATTCGTCGCGTTCGCCGATGAGAGTGGTGAGGTCTTGGAGGTCGCGACTGTTCGAGGCGCCACCGAGGATGAGTTTGACGATGGCGGCGTCCCAGATCGCTCCGGCTTGGTGATCGGACCACTTGTCGCGCGCCTGAGCGAGCGATTGCAGGACGGGCAGGGTGGTGATCCCGGTGCCGCCACCTTCGGCCATCAACGTCGGCAGGGACGGCAGCGGCGCGAGGTTCCCAATCTCATCCAGGGCCAGCAGGAGGGGTGGATCGAGCCGTGCGCCGGGTGAGCGGGCGGCGAGACGCCGGGCGGTTTCGATGAGGTCTTCAATGAACGCCGCCACCAACGCCGCGGACGCCCCGGCACCAGCACCCGTGGCGAGCAGGTACAGGGTCCCGGACTCGCGCAGGAACGTCTCGGGGTCGAATGGGGTCTCGCCCTCGCGGGGTGTGACCGCGTCGAGGACGCGGGGGTCTGCGAGGGCGCCGAGGGCGAGGGCGACGCCTTGCCAGATGGAGTCGCGGGTCTTGGGGTCGGCGTCGATCATCGCCCCGAGCGAGTCAGCCCACCCGGCTGCCGCGTCGGGGTGGTTGGTGAGGATTGCGACGGCTTCGGCCGCGGCGGCGGGGTCGAGGGTCCACCGGAACAAGTCCGCCGGCTTTCGAGAGTCCAACGCGGCGGCGTGGAGGAGGGATTGGAGGGCGGTGCGGGTTTTGCCTTCCCAGAACCCGCCCGATTCCACACCACCAGCCGACAACCCGGTGGCAGAGGCCAGCCCGGTCGCGCGGATCATCGCTGTCAGCGGGTCTTCACAGCCGCGGACGGGTGACCAGCGCATCCCCGCCGGGAGTCCTTCGGCCAGGTGCTGGGGGTCGAACACCGCCACCGGGCCGCGGTGCTGCCGGGCGCGGAGGGTGGCGGTGAGGTTGTCGGGCCGGGTCGAGGTGGTGACGACGGGGCCGGGGGCGTCGAGGATGGCGGGGATGACGATGTGTAAGCCTTTGCCGGAGCGGGGCGGGCCGATCAGCAGGATTGAGTCCTCCACACTCGCCCACACCCCATGTCCCTTCGACGTCCCGAGCCGATACCCCACCTCACCCGGCGTCGGGTTCTTCAGTGACGGCCGCAACGTCGAGGCCCGTTTCAGTAGCACCTTCTCCGAGGCGACCTGGGCGACCTCGTGCCGCGTCGCGATCCCCGCCAACCGATGCGGATCCACCTCCTGAGCATGAGAACGGCGCCGCCACACGACCCACCCCCAACCGCCGAGCGCGCCCAGCACAGCCAGGACCACCACGGTGGTGACCCAGTACGCGACGGGGCTGAGACCAGGCGCGCCGAGGGCTTCGGCGGGGTTACCGGGGTTGAACAACACCCCGGCACCTGCCGCCCAGTTCGCTGAGGGCTGCGGGGCGCCGGTGAGGAACGCCGCGACCGACCCGGTCGCTCGGAGGATGAGGGTGAGGATGAACAGGCCTATGAGGCCGATGAGGGCGGCGTTGGTCAGTTCGTCGCCCATCGACCCGCTCTGCCGCTGCTGCGCACTCAAGACTCCTCCTGCACGACCAGGGTTCCGGACGTCCGTCCGACCACCACCACCGGACCCAAGGCAGTGTCGGGTGGGGTGATGGTGCCGTTCTCATCCGCCGCCACTTCCTTGGTGACCTGGGCGACGAGCACCGTCTCACCGGGCAAGAACCCCACCAACCGGCCCGAATCATCTGTAGGGGGAGCTGGAGTATCTGCGGCTGTTTCCTCGTCGGTAGGGGCTGGGACGTCCGGCTCGGGTTCGGGGTTTCGGCGTGGTCGGTGGGCGTGGATGATGTCGGTGAAGTGACTGCCGTCGGACTCATAGACATCCACCCGGACGGGGACGTGGCGGTGCTCGGTGAGGTCATCGAGGATGGTCGCGAAGTCACCCCGACCCCACACCTCACCCGCCGGCGGAAGGTATGGCTGTTGGTCGGCGGTCACGGTCAGGGTGCCGGTGATGTCGACGGTGATGACCACGTGCCGCAGCACCACCGGCACTGACTCGCTCGTGTCGTTGCGGCGGTGTCTCAGGGTGGGAAGTTTGGGCATTACTTGACTCCTGCGGTGAGGCGGCTGCTGGTGTCGAACAGCTCCAGCTCTCCGGGGTGGAGCTGGTGTTGGATCACGAACGAGCGGTTCTTGATCCGCCACAGCCCCTGGCCCACCCCGAGGTTCGGCAGCAGGGCTTGTTCGGTGCCGGTCAGCCCGAGCGCGGTGGCGGTGGGGCCGAGCTGATCGGACTCTTGGCGGTAGACGATCCGCGTCTCCGCATTCGCCAACAGCGAGTTGGCGAGGGAACGCATGGCGGAGCCTTCGTCGCCGACGTTGTCGAGGTCAGAGAGTTTGTGGAAGATGAGCATGTTCGCGATCCCGTAATGCCGGGCCAGGCGCCAATGCGCATCCATCCGCTTCAACAACGCCGGGTGAGACATCAGTCGCCAGGCCTCGTCATAGATCACCCACCGCTGCCCACCGTTGGGGTCCAATAGCGCGGATTCCATCCACGCCGAACTGCAGGTCATCAACACGCTGATGAGGGTGGAGTTCTCCGTCACCCGGGACAGGTCCAGGCTGATCATCGGCAGATCCGGGTCGAACGCCACGGTGGAGGGGCCGTCGAACAGACCGGCGAGATCACCGGCCACCAGACGCCGCAGAGCGTGGCCGACCAGGCGCCCGTCCTCGGCCAGGCGCCCGTCGGGATCGTGGCTGGGGGCGAGGATGTGGTCGACGACCATCGGAAGGATCGGCACCTCGTTCTCCGCCACGGTGGCGGTGAGGGCGAGGTCGATGGCGGTGTGCTCCAACGGCGTCAATCCCCGCGCCAGCACCGTTTCGGCCAGTGCACCGATGAGGTCACGGCGCCGGGAAGCGACGGTGCTCGCCCACTCTTGGTCGGTGAGCCCGCCGGGGCGGTGGCCCTCATCGAGCGGGTTCAGGCGGGTGTGGAGGCCGTGGCCGAGCACGATCGCCTTCCCACCCACCGCTTCGGCCACCGCGGTGTGTTCGCCCTTGGGGTCGCCGGGGACGTAGACGCGGCGCCCGAACGGCAACGACCGCGTATACAGCGACTTCGCCAGCGACGATTTGCCTGATCCGACGATCCCCGCGAGCACCAGGTTCGGGGCGGTGATGATCCCGCGGGCATAGAGGACCCACGGGTCGTAGACGAAACTGCCACCCGAATACAGGTCCTGCCCGACGAACACCCCATCCGACCCGAGACCGCCTTCGGCCATGAACGGATACGCACCGGCCAACGTGGCCGAGGTGTCCTGATGCCGCGGCAGTCGCAACCGTCCGGGCGACCGCAACGCTGCTGGCCCCGCCTCACCGGCCGCCGGCAGAAACGTCGTTGCCTTGCGCTCCTCCCGTTCCGCCGCCGCTTTCGCCTTCGCCGCCTCACGCTCGACCCTGGCCTGCTCCGCCTGCAACCGGGCGGCAGCCTGACGACGAGCCTTACGGGCCTTCCGCCGCTCAGCGGCCGGGGACACCAACACCGCAGCGTGCAGCCGTTCCTTCTCGCCACTCACAGCGACCGCCCCACCGAAGACGACGTTGCTGCTGCTCCGCCCGTCGGGGGCGTGAACCAATCCGTGCCCGCAACTGCCCGACGCGGAGACTCAGAGGTGACACCACTGAAAGCGTCCCGCGCAGCGACGACCTCCTCCTCGTCGGGTGAGGGCGTGCTGTCGGGGCGTTCGCGGACCAGCCCGACATACCCCATCTGCGGGTTGTAAGTCAGCACATACCCGTCGGCCTCGAAGCTACGATCCCACTGCCCGCCCGGCAGCTCGTCATACACCTCACCGTTCACGAACGCCGCCGCCGTGGTTTCGTCGCCGAAATCCCACTGCGCCAGATGCGCAATCCCCGCCTGCACCCCCTCCACATCAATCAGCTCCAGCACCTCATCGGCCTCGGCGCCCTGGAGGAACACCACATTCACCCACCGCCGCGAATACTCGGACTCAGGGCTGCTGTGGGTGTGCCAGGCGATCCGACCGGACGCTTCGTGTGCGCGCATCACCCGATCAGCGACCTCATCCAGCCCGTCGGCGGCCTGATGCAACTCATCCGCCGCTGCCAACGCCACCGCCTCCGCTGGCACACGGTCATCGGTGAACGCGATATCGCGGTGATCAGCATGAGCACGAGACAGCTGGTCCAACACCTGCCGCAACAGCCGCACCGACCCCGACACCTCCGCCAACACCCGAAACGTGTCAGCCGGATCCTCAAACGTGCGAGTCGCGTGCGCCAACCCCCGCAACCCCTCATAGGCCTCAGCAGCATCAGCAACCGGATCAACAAACGTCGCCATCCCAACAGTCCTCTCTACGCATCGGCGGTACGCCTACGAGGGAGGTGTGCCATGGTGTCCTCTAATGGCTGTGATGGTGGACAGCCGATTCGAGGGATGCGAGGTGCTCATGGAGTTGTCAGTTCCTGTGTGGATGCCCGCGTTCTGGTGGAGAGGCGCAGCGCAGCACGTTCGAGAATGGGTGCTTGAAGACCCGGATCAGGAGGATCACCGTGAACCTCGTTGGAGTGACACCTTCGAGCAGCGCTGGGGACTGATTGCCTATGCCGTTGCCCTGGTCGGAGACGAGCTTGCCGCGGGGCGGTGGACCATCGATGAAGATGACGACACGTACTACGGAATGGTGACGGCCCCGGTGCTGGAACCACTGACGAGGACTGAGCGGCACATCGTGACCTCATGGTTCTCTGCCGCCGAAGCAGTGTGCGTCGACCCCTGGTTCGAGCCCATCACCAATGGGCGGCACCGTCTCTGGAACACGTTGACGCACTTTGGCGATCGGTTGGTTCCCGTCGCCGGCGACGCATTGGGATACGCGACACCGACCAACACCGAAGTTCTTGGGGAAGCGTGGCCCGAGCTGTATCGAGCGCACGTCGACGAACTCGCAGCGATCGAGTGGTTCGACCTGCACGACCCGATGAACTCCCGCTTTGCCCATGCGATCGGTCAGGCGTCACGCGGTGAGCACCCTGCACCCCGATAGAACCGTTCGGCTGGTCAGGGGATGCGTCCTAGCATAGAGAGATGCCAGCAATCGGACGCCTCACGCAACTCGTCTTTGAGTGCAAGGACCCGATTACGGAAGCACTCTTCTGGCAGAAGGTCCTGGATCTTGCACCGGCCACCGGTGATGACCAGTGGTTGACGCTGGACTGGGAGCCTGTCGGACGCCTCTCTTTCCATCGTGTCTCCGATTACGAACCCCCGCAGTGGCCGGGACATAGAGGCGAGCTGCAGGTTCACTTTGACCTGCTGGTCGATGACCTCTCGGAGGCGTGTGCCGTCGTCGAAGCAGCAGGTGGCCACCCACTCACTGACGTGTTGGACCCAGGCCCGAAAGCCTGGCGCATCTACGCTGACCCCGCAGGCCATCCCTTTTGCCTCGTCACAGTGCCTGAATGACCCCACCCTTCCTGGTCGTCAGACTTGGCGGCAGAGGGGTAGGGCTGCGGCGGTGAAGGCTTGGGCTTGTTGTCCGGCGAGCAGTCGGGTTTCGCAGTTGGCTTGGATGGCGGCTTGTTCGAGGGCGGCGACGTGGGCGTCGAGGTCTTCGATCGTGGTGGCGGTGATGGTGATGAGGCCGGTGTAGCGCAGGATGCCGTGGCCGGCGGTGAGGTCGGCTTCTTGTTGGAGTACGTCGTGGTATTCGGCGGTCTGGGAGGCGTCTTCGATCTGTCCGATTTTGGCGCGTTGGGCTTGGTCGGAGATGTGTTCGACTTTCTTCTTGCGGATGTCGCGGGCGGCTTGGTCGGAGCGCATGGGGGTGCAGATCAGGGAGAACGATCGTTGGATTCCGCTGGAGAGCAGGATGGGTGAGAGGAAGCCTGGGTAGACCATGGAGCGGGGCCATTCGCTGATCCACAGCACGGCGTGGTGGGCGGAGTCGGTGCGGATACGACTCCAGGTTTCGTTGACCGCGACCGGTCCGGCGGTGGCGAGGTCGTGGCCGATCTGGCCGTGGCGTTCCAGGGTGGCGGCGATGGCGGGGTCGTAGGCCGAGCGCAGGATCACGGCGATCTGGCCGGGGGTGAGCCAACCAGATGGGGTGAGGTCGGCTGATCGGAGGGCGGCGGTGAGGGTGTTCATTTCTTGGCGGAGGACGGCGGCGGCGCCGCGGATGCCGCCGCCGGCGGTGCGGATCTGCCTCGCCGCTGCCTTCATGTCGAGGGAGAGGGAGAGGGTGGTGGCGTGGCGTTCGCCGGCGGGGCCGGCGCGGTTGATGAGTTCGGCGTAGGTGGTGGCAGCCCAGCTGGTGTCATCGGGCTGTCCGTGGGTGGTCCACCATTCGGCCAGTCCGGTGCCGGAGTCGGGCAGGGTGCGTTCCAGGATCTGGAGGGTGGCGATCCTGCCGGAGCGGCAGACGGTGGCCAGGACGCGGCCCCAGGCGGTGACGCGTCGTTCTTGTTCGGCGGGGTCGAGGAGCACGAACGCGGGGTGGGTGATCTCGCACACCACCGTGAGCGTGTTCTGGTGGGGGTCGTGGATCATTCCCGCCCCCGTGGTCGGGTCCTCGTACTCGCGCAGCCGGGCTTGGTCGCCGGGCAGGGCGAGGGTTCCGGCGGGGCGTGGGGTGACGATGCGGCGCCGGTAGAGGAGCTGGCCGATGGTGGTGCGGTAGACCCACCAGCCGGCCACGGGCACCCACTCGATGACCGGGCGTCCCGCGACAGGTACCCAGGTGAGGAGGACGGCGGTGGCCCAGACGGGGGCGGTGTAGGCCAGCCACATCCCGCCCCCCGCGTACAGGGCGGTGATGATGGTGGCGATCGCGATCCCGACGGTGACCAGCTGGGCCGCGGACAGGCCAAGCAGGATGCCGCGACGGGTGAGCCGGGAGAACTTCACCGGCACCAGCTCCGAACCGGTCGCCTCCGGTTCGTGGCTGTTGTTCTTCTTGCGGCGGCTCATGCCTGCGGCTCCTTCCCTGCACTCGACGGCGGTGGCGGATTGTCAGCGGGCGGCGGGTTCGGCACTGGCGCGGACGGCGACACTTGCTCACCCCCACCATGTGAGGACGACTCCGGTGGTTGTGAGCTTGGGGTGCTGGGCGGGGTGGGTTGTGTACTGGCAGGTGGTGTGCTCGGCTGTGGCGGCGTTCCACCGGGTGCAGGCGCCGGCGGAGTATTCCCACCATTGCCTGCGCCTCCGTTGTTGGTGGGGGTGTGGTCGGCGGCGTCTGCCGCGGTCTCGGCCTGCTGACCCAGTTCGGCACCAGCTTTCGGGCCCACCGTGGCGGCATCCTTGGCCACCTGCACCCCGACCACGGCCGCGGCCGCAGGACCCGCAGCGGCAGCAGACCCACCGGATGCCGCACCCGACCCGGAAGCCCCAGACCCAGCTGCCCCGCCAGCGCCAGCCCCAGCTTCGGCTCCACCCTGGGAGGCCGAGGGGTTCGGGGTGCTGGGTTTCGGCGGCTGCTTCCCGCCACCACCGCTGTCACCGCCACTGCCGTCGAGGACCTGTTGGGGGTTGCCGGGCTGGCGGTCCGGGAGGGGGATGGGGCGGTTGAGGGAGTTCTTGGCGTCTTGTTCGGCGCCGATGGCGTGGTACATGTCGAACCCGACGAAGCTGATGAACCGGTAGGTCAGGTACGGGGCGAACGCGGCCATCGCCATCAGCACGACCCCGGCCAGCGGGTCACTGATCGAGGACAGGTCCCCATCGATGGGGGCGGCGACCTGGGTGATCGCGACGAGGAACATCACGACCAGCACGAGCTTGGAACAGATCAGCGCGACCACGAACATCGCCCACTTGCTGATCCACCCCCTCGTTGCGTCCCACGAGGAGCCTGACAGGGCCAGGGGTGCGAACACGATCGCGACCAGCAGCAGGGCCTTGCGCACCAGCAGCGACAGCCACACGATCGCCGCGGAGGTGATCGCGAGCCCGGCGAGGAAGATCGTGATGATCGCCCCGACCCCGGAGGCGGCGATGTTGATCGCGGTCAGTCCGCCGGCGAGGATCGTGATCTTCTCGCCCATCGATTCGGTGGTCTCGCCGGCGGCTTGGACGATCCCGACACACAGCTGGTCGACCACCTCCAACAGCAGCCCGGTCAGGGTGATCACCACGAACGACCCCAACACGCTCTTGGCGAGGCCGAGGGCGGCCCGGGTGAGGGCCGTGGGGTCACGTCTGATGAGGCCGGTGATGAGTTGGAGGCAGAAGAACAGCAGCATCACGAACACCGCGATGCCGAACAGCAGGTTGTAGACCGACAGGTATCCGTCACTGGTGATGTCGACCAGGGTGGTGGCGTCGAAGACGTTCCACACGGCCTCGAACAACCAGCCCGCGGCTGAGCCCATGGCTTGGGCGAGCCAGTCGAACGGAGCCGACACCAGTGAGGCGGCTGCTTCGCCAGCGGTTTCGCAGACACCTGAGATGACGGGCAGATCGCACACACCCACCGCAATCACTCCTCACACGTGGGGTTGGAACGGTTGGGTAGGGGTTAGACGGACTGGCCGACGTTCCAGAAGAAGTTGATCAGCGTGACCGCGGCACCGCAGATGATCGCTGCCCCGCAGGAGACCAGGACACCGACCTTGCCGCGGCCGGCCAGGTGCGGGTTGGAGGAGTTCGCGCCGAAGCCCCACACGATCGCGGAGATGATCAGCGCCAGCACCGACAGGATCAGCCCGATCGTCATCACCGCCCCCACGATGTTGCGCAGCTGCGCGATCCCCGGCAGCCCATCATCGTTCGGCGTGATGTCCACCTCCATCGGCAGCATCATCGGCAGCGTGGGCAGGACAGACGTCATCAGATCAAGCACAGCAAGCTCCTCACAGACAGAAGGACGAAAGGGACCCGCCCCCGGGACGACCGGGAGGCCAGGCAACCAGGGGAGGTCTGCCTGTCAGGTGTGCAGCCTGCTCCTGTTGTGATCGACGGCCCTCGGTGCTGCTGCGATACTTCGAGGGTGAAGTTCAAGCGCAGGAATCTGGTCGCGTTGGCTGACTTGGTGGTCGGTAACGTGGGACGTGACGATGCCGAGACCGAGGATGAGGCCAAGTACTTTCCCTACCGGTCGAGTTCCCGGATTACGGAGTTCTTTCAGGACCTTGATACCGAGTATCGACACGACGGCTCGACGCGCAGGGAGTGGGTTGCGGACGTTCTCGACGACATTTTGGCTCAACCGCACGAAGGTCCGAGCCATCCTCCGGAGTTGTTCTGCCGCTTGATCGATCAGCTCATGAGTCCCGCTGATCGCCTCAACGAAGGACCTGACCGGCCCCGCGCTCTGGCTCTCCTCAACGCTGTTCTGGAGCGCGAGAGGTTTCACGCGTTCTACGCGGAGGACAACCACTGCTACCTCCGGCACATGGGTACCCAGTCAGTGACCGTGCTGGCCGCCAACCCGCATCGGCCGTTCAGCAAGGCAGAGCAGGAGCGCCGCAAACTCCTTGCTGCCTATCTGGACTCGTGTAGCGAGGACGACCTCATCGAGAAGATCCTGCTCCCGATGTTCAGACAACTCGGCTACCACCGCATCACTGCGGCAGGGCACAAGGACAAATCGTTGGAGTATGGCAAGGACGTGTGGATGCGTTACACGCTGCCTACGCAACACGTCTTGTACTTCGGCCTTCAGGCCAAGAAGGGCAAGCTTGATGCCTCGGGCGTCACCAAGGCTGGCAATGCGAATATGGCCGAGATCCATAACCAGGCCCTCATGATGCTCGCCCACGAGATCTTCGATCCCGAAGTCAACCGTCGAGTGCTGGTCGATCACGCGTTCATCGTGGCTGGCGGCGAAATCACCAAGTCAGCTCGAAACTGGCTGGGCAACGCCCTTGACGCATCCAAACGTAGCCAGATCATGTTCTTGGACCGTGACGACATCTTGAACCTGTACGTCGTCAGCACCCTCCCGTTGCCGGATGAAGCACAGCCGTCCTCGCCACCCAACCCTTGGCTGAAGACCGACGAACCACCGTTCTGACAGCTGTCTTCGAGCTGCTCACAGCTGGTCGCCGAGGTTGATGAGCCAGTTGAGCCAGGTGATGCCGGCGCCGGCGAGGGTGGCTGTGCCGAGGGCGACGAGGAGTCCGGTGCGGGCTTTGGTGGCGGTGGTGTGGTTGCCGTTCGCTGTGGCGATGGCCCAGGTGATGCCGCTGATGAGCATGGTGAGGACGGCGGTGACGAGGACGAACGTCAAGAGGGCGCCGATCACGGTGTGGAGGGTGGTGTTGTCGCCGAAGGCGCCGAAGTCGGGGTAGATGTTCACGGGTATCAGCTGCCTTCTTTGACGGTGATGTGGACGTGGTCGTAGTGGCCGCCGGTGACGTCGGTGGGGTCGTGCATGCCACCGCCGTTGTAGGGGCGCCAGCCCTCGGCATCGCGAGCGAGGGACCAGATCTGGCCTTGCCAGATCAGGTACTCGACGCCGAGGGTTTCGGCGTTGTCTTGGAGCCAGTTCGTCAGCGCCCATCCGGCTTCGAGCTGCTGGGGTGTGGGTCGGGAGCCGATGGCGTTGCCGAAGGTGACGTCACAGGCTCGTCCGAGGGGGTGTTCGGATTTGGTGCCGGGGCGGGGTGAGTAGCAGGCCCAGGAGCTGTCGGGGTAGGCGGTGAGGGCTTGGGTGTAGACGTGGAGCATGCGGGCGGTGATCTGTCCGTCGGTGGTGGGGTCATCGACCTTGCGGTCCGGGTCTCCGGCATCGGGCCTTTGGGGCGGCGCGGGCTGGGTCGCGGCCGGGTTGCAGCCTTCCTGCTCGACCGGTGTGGTGGGGGCTGGAAGGTTGCCGCTGGTGTGTTGGTCGAGCCAGGGCTGGGGGTCGGTGAACTCGCCGTCGCTGCCGCCTTGGCGGAGTTCGAAGTGCAGGTGTGCGCCGGTGGAGTAGCCGGCCGAGCCGACATCGCCGATGTGTTGTCCGGCGGTGACTTGGTCGCCGACATTGACGTGGATGCCGGTCTCCCACAGGTGGGCGTAGGCGGTGGCGATCTTCTGCCCGCCGGTGGTGTGTTCGATGATGATCAGCCCGCCGTACCCGCCGGACATCGAGGCGTGGGTGACGATGCCGTCGGCGGCGGCGAGGACGGGGGTGCCGTCGGGGGCGGAGTAGTCCGCGCCGGTGTGGAGCTTGTTCTCCCCGGTGATGGGATGGACCCGCATCCCAAATGGCGAGGTGGCGACCCAGGTGCCCTCGGGCAGCGGGAAGACCACACGCCCGGTCTCGGGCAGCTGGGGGCTGTCGGCTGTGGGGGTGGTGAGGGTAGTGAGGATCTGTTCGGCGACGGGCTCGTAGTTCGCATACCGGTCGGGGTAGGCCGACACCTCGACGGCTTGGGCGGCTTCGCCCTTGGACAGGGTCTGCCAGCCGGGGATGTCGAGCAGTCCGCGGGGTGAGGGGTGGTTGGGGCCGGTGGGTCCGCCGAAGAACGCGCGCGCCTGGTAGCCAGGGTCCATGAGGTCAGGGACGGTGCCCCATCCGGCTTGGGGTCGCATCTGGAACAGGCCGAGGCTGTCGTGGTCGGAGGCGTCCCCGTCATTGGGGTGATTCCCGGAGTCGGGGTAGACGCTGGTGTTGGCCAGCATCCGCAGATTCGACTCGGTGAGCGCGGCCATGAGCGCGATCTGCAGCCCGTCACGCGTGACGCCCTCGATCTGGGATCCGGTCTGGATGATGGTGGCGGCATGGGTGAGCTGGGTGGTGTTCAGCGTGAAGGTCTGCCCGTCAGCGGTCGTCACGTCCAGCGAGTCCGGCACCGGCCCCACCACCGACGGGCCAGTCGTGCTGGTGGTGCAGGAGGCGTTGGCGCCGGGGCTGAAGATCATCCCAACCCCCAGCAGGAGCAGGGCGGGACTGAACAGCACGAGCACGGCAGCGATGACGGCGAGTTTCTTCACGGCCGGGTCACCGCAGCGGGTTGTCGAGCTGTGACAGGCGCAGCAGGTGGCAGGTGTCGTAGGTCGGCGCGCAGACTACGAACACGGTGAACTCCACCTTGTGGGCCGAGGTGACTGGTTCGCCGTTCCAGGTTCCGGTGCGGTGCCGGGTGCCCTCGATGGTGTAGGCGACCGTGCCTGGTGCGAGTTGCCCCTCAGGTGCCTGGGCAACGGCTTCGCCCCACTGGTCGGGGATGTAGGCGCGGGCGATCGTCAGATGCTGACTGGTGCCGTACTCACGCAGGTCCTGCCAGGCGGTCCGCGAGGGCAGGTAGGCGGCGACGTCGGTGGCGAGGCCGGCTTGTTCGGTGCCGCTGGGGTCCCCGACGGCGAGGATCGCCGAGGTGTAGTCCAGCGGCAGCAGCCCGGTGGTGGTGTCCCACGCAAACAGCGTGGTCGCGACATTGCGAGCGAACTGCTCCGGATCAGCACTACTCGCCACCGGTGGCACCAGCGGCGCCCCCGAGGCCGAAGGCTTGGCGGTGCTGGTTGCGGAGGGGGACGGGCTGGTGGTGATGGTCGGTGACGTGCCCGGGGTGCTGGTCGGGGTGCAGGGGCCGGTGGCCAGGCCGTAGATCCCGACCCCACACACCAGGGCCGTGACTGAGCCGGCAGCGATCAGCACGAGCCGGCGACGCGACGAACGATCAGAAGTGTCCATGCCCAGAGGTGCACCCACCACAAACACCGGCGGGCGATTTCCAGAAGGAGACCGCCCGCTGAGGGACGTTGACGAGTCTTTGGAATCAGAGCACCGGGATTAGTTCCTCGTGGATCCAGCTGGTCAGAGTTGTGGGTGTGGTCGTTGCCAGAGTTCTCCGCTGTTCGGGGCGGAAGCCATCGCGCAGTCCGGTACTCATGCCGAGGACGGCGTCGGCCATCATTGGAGGCATCCCTACGGCGAGGTAGCGCTGGAGCATCTCGGTGTCAGTGATTTGCTCCGCCTGGACCGGGTGACCGACATGGGCAGTCAAGGTCTCGGCCACCTGACGCCAGGACAGGTCCTGTGGTCCGTGGACGGCGTGGACTCGGCGGCCGCGCCACTGCGTGTTGAGCAGCGTGAGGCTGGCGACCTCGGCGATATCGCGTGGGGCTACCCAGCTCATCGGCTGGTCGAGTGGCAGCACTGTCGTCACTTGCCCCTGCCGAACGGCATCAATGTCCAGCAGCAAATTGGTGAAGAAATAGCCGCACCGCAGGTGGGTGACATCCACATCGAGGGCATCAAGCGCGACCTCGGTGACTGCCAGGCCGTCAATCTCGCCGACACCGTGACGCTTCTCGGCACCGATGCTGCTTTGGAACACGACACGGCCGATTCCGTTGGCGGTAACCGCCTTCACCAGAGCTTTCGTGGCTAGGGTGTAGTCGGCCACGGGATCAGACGACATCACACTGGGATCGACCCAATAGATTGCGTCTACGCCCTGTGTCGCCGCGGTGACCTGCGCAGGATCAGTGGAGTTCGCCTCGACGATGTCAGCGTGTTCCCACAGCTCAGGGGCGACGTTCGTGGGCTTTCGTGCCAGGAGGAGTGGGCGCACTCCTGATCTGATCAGCATGGATGTGACGTGCCGCCCGACGTGACCCATCGGCGTCGTGACCGCAATGCGCATGTGATCTCCTTTCGTGAAGTCTTACACGGCACGCTAACGACAGATCCGGCCTGTCTTGGTCCTCATCTTGGTTGATAATGGCCTTGTGGACAGTCCTTCATCACGCGCCCTGCTCCTGCTGTCACTGTTACAGACCGGACGCGCCTGGACGGCAGCCGACCTCGCCCAGCGACTCGATATAGCAGATCGGACGGTGCGCCGGGACGTCGCCAGGTTGCGATACCTGGGATACGACATTCGGTCCGTGCCCGGACCTGGCGGAACATATCGACTGGTGCCGAGCGTGAAGATCCCGCCCCTGTTGCTAGACGCAGACGAGGTCTGCTCACTCGTCACCGGGCTGCTCCTCCTGGAAGCCGGTGGCGTAGATGAGGCAGTGACGACGGTGCGCACCAAGCTGGAACAGCTTCTCCCGCCGAAGCTGCGTCAACAGGCAGCAGCGACGGCATTGGCGACCCAAGTGATCACTCCCGTCGCCGAGCCGGTTGATTGGCGGCTGCTCGGCGTGCTGGCAGAGGCCGTGGCCCAGGGGCAGGACCTGCGCTTCACCTACACAGACCAGCATGGCAAGGTGAGCGAACGCCACGTACGCCCCTACCGGCACGCGCTGCGCCAAGGCGCCTGGTACCTGATCGCCTACGACATTCTCCGCACTGACTGGCGACTGTTTCGGCTCGACGGCATTCAACGCGCCACTCCCGAGCCGGCTGCCGCCGGCATCGACGTCCCCGACTTCCCCAGCCCCTCTATCGAGGACTGGCTCACCACTGATTTTGGACGAGTTCGGGTCTCAAACGGCTAACACGTCCGGCCAGTGCGTCCAGATCAAACGGCTGTCCCGCGTCCTGCGCTGCTCAACGAACATCCACGGCTTGGTCAACTAGACCGCTCGTAACTGCGGACGCCCATCCGCAGCCTCCTCGTTCCTCTCGTCGTCGACGTCTACAGGGCCGGAGGCGGTGGTGGTGTTGTCGGGGTTGGTGAGGGCGGCTTGGAGGGCGTCGGCGAACGCGATGGTGTGTTCGATCACGCGCAGGAACGTGGCGACCTGTTCGTCGGTGAGTTCGACGGCGAGCACGGCCGGGTCGTAGTGGGTCCACCACTGATCCAGTTCGGTCCACGTCACCACGAACGCCCGTACCGGGTACTGCACCGGCGCGTCCTCGGTGTCGTTCTTGGGTTTCTTGATGGACGCGGGCTTCGGTTTGCCACTGGATTGGATGCGGGCGAGGGCGTCGGCCGCGGCCTGATGCAACGCCTCATCGCCAGCATCGGGGCTGGCGGTGTGGTTGCGGATGGTCTCGTAGATCGGATGGACCGGGCTGCCCGCGTCGATCTGCTCCAACCCCCGTTGCGCTGCGGCCCTCACGTGTTCGGGCAGTGTCTCGTCGGTGGCGGCGTGTTCGAGATAGCCGATCTTGTCCAGCGTCTTGTACGAGGCCCCACCGGGAATCATTCCGGCAGCCTGCTCACGAGCCTCACCGGTGGCTCCCGACGGTTCCGGAAATTTTCCGGGACCGTCGGTTCCGGGCTGGTTGTCGCTGCGGAACTGGGTCGCGGCCTTGCGACGCGCAGCATCCTCGGCCATGAGGGATTTCAGTTCGCGGTAGAGGGCGGCGGCTTCCAGCGCGGTGAGCGGCTTGTGTAGGACGTTGTCGTCTTGTTCGGCCAGCAGGTGGCCGAGCCGGTCGGAGATGCCGGAGCGGACCCACACGTTGACGGTGCGCCAGCCGAGCTGCTTGATTGCCGCCAGCCGTCGTGCCCCGCAGATCAGGACCCCGTCGGGGCTGACCGTCAACGGTTGCAACAACCCATCGCGCTCAATCGAGGCCGCCAGCGCATCGATGTCACCCAGGTCGGCGCGGTGACGTCGGCCGACATGCAGGGAGTCGACGGTGCGGTCCAGCTCGATGTGCCCCGGCGTGCTCATGACCGCACCCGTTCCCGTCCCGGTATTGCGCGGACGATCACGGTGACCAGGGCGTCATCACCCAACAGGTCTGCCAGTGTTTCTCCGAGCAGCAGACGCAGCAGGATCCCGCGCCCGGCCGTCGTGGTGGCGTAGGCAGGTTCCGGGTGGCCCAGCAGGACACGTAGGAGGCACGTCCAGGCTGGGGCGGGGAGGTCGAGCAGGGCGCGAGCGTGTTTGTCGCGCCGCAATGCTTCGTAGGTGCCCCGCCGCGACCCGATCCGGGCCAAGGCATTGGTGACGTGATCCACCCCGGCCCGAGCGGAGGGTTCCGGCCAGCCCAGGAGCACGAACAATCGGGTCGCGTCCGCCACTGCTGCGTGCACGCTCGCATCCACATCCACGTTTTCCTGCTGGTCGTGGTGGTGGGGGTCGGTGAGCTGGAAGGCGGGATGGTATTCGTACAGGGGTGTTTCGCGGTCGGAGAACCGTTCGGGGTCGTGGTGGGCGGAGATGTGGGCGCGGCGGGCCTGGTGGACCGAACACAGGAGCCCTTGGGCGCGTTCTTCGTAGATGCAGGTGATCCGCACCGCATGCGTGACCACCGCCCACGGATCTGCGGCCCTCCTTGCCGCAGGCGTTCGCATCACATCAAACGCCGCCGACGCGGCCTCCCACACATCCAGGCCGTGCTTGCGCGCCAAGGGTGCGAACCGCTCCGCCGCGAACTCCAACAGCTCACTGGCTTGGGGGTTGTTGCGCCATCCGTGCTCGGCCAGATGCTCCAGCAAGGCCCGCAGCCCCTCACTGGTGCGGAAGTCAGCACTGTCGGGGCGGGGTGTCGACGGCGTTGTCGACGAGCTCCCGGTCTCAGCGGTACCGGTGGTTGGTGTTGTGGTGTGGGTCATGGTGGTGCCTCCTGACAAGCAGGTGCGCACCCCCACCCCAGACATCGGCGGCAGCGGTGTCGTCGTGTTGGCGAGATTCGTCATTGCGGGTAACCACGCTCAACTCATCCCCACCGCGGACCGACCCGACACCGACTGGCCCCGCCCGTGGCCGAACGCCGACAATGGAGCCAACCGTGCAGCTCGATCACCGACGCGCCGCGTACTCACAGTGATGCCGTGGCGGGTCTTCTGGCTCAGTGCGGTCTGGAAGTGGATGCCGCGGCCAGCGACTGTGGCGCCACGTCGGGCCAGCAGGTCGGTCGGCCGCACCCACTCCACGCCCCGCCCCACCTGTCGACCCACAGGCCGGCTTGCTGCCCGGGCGGTGCGGGCCTTGACCGCATCCGGCACCCCCTCCGCACCCTCACCCACCCCCGGGGAGCCCCCCTCTGGTCCTTCGACGTCGGGGGTGGGCTGCTCATCGAGTTCTTGCACCGGCGCCTCGCGTGGAGCAAGATCGCCCTCACTCACCGTCGGTCGGCTGATGTCCTCCATGTGGCGGTCGGGTCTGGTCAGGGCGAGTTCTTCGGGATCGGGTGGGCCGTAGTCGTCGTGGACCGGCGGCTCCACTGGGTGGTGCTCGTGTTCGTGGGTGCTCATGATTCCTCCTTCATCGATGGACTGGTGTCAGGTTCAGAACCTCTCGTCGGTGTGGAGGTGAGCCAGCGGCCCACCGTGGACGGATGCACGCCCAGCTCGGCGGCAATCTGCTTGTTCGACCACCCCTCACTCCGCAGCCCGGCAGCCCGCTCTCGCCGACCCACCCCAGCCGTCCCCGACGCGGAAACGTCAGGTCCGGTTGACCCTTCACAATCCGGCGGGGCGGATCGGTCGGCCTCGGGTGCTTCCTCGGCGTGCTCGGCAGCGGGATCTGGTGCAGGCGAAGTCACCGGTTCGTCGTCAGCGCCGATGGGATGGGCGCTGACGGTCCCCGGGAGTGCCGCCGGTGGCCGGCCTGACTCGATGCCCGGCCCTGGGCCGGGTGTGGGCCGGTCGTGCTGTTGGGTGACGGTCTGCCAGATCACCGGCTGTGAATCGGTGGTGTGGGTGAGGACGACGGTGAGGTGGGTGATCGCCAGCAACACCACGGGCGGAACCGCGGCAATCGCTGCTGCCAACAAGGCCGGGACGTCGGCATCGGCGGCGACGATGGCGTGCAGGGCGTTGGCAGTGACCGAGACGACGGCACCGCCGATCAGCAGGGCCCAGGGATACCAAGCGGCCTTCTGCCCAGCCAGAGCGACCACGGCGACGGTGGCGACCACGATGATGCCGTCGACGATCAACGGCCACGCCCACGCCTGACCTGCCCCGATGCCCGAACGGGCCGCGAGATCAGCCAGAGAGGTGAAGGACAGCCAGAACGCCCCGATCGCGATGAACACCGTCCCCGCGACCGCCGTCCGCACCGCCCACCGCCGCGCACTCACGCCAGCCCCCAACCCGCGCCCACCGGCACCCGCACCGGCGATGCTGCCGCTGGTCCGGCAGTCTTGGGTGCTGTGGACGTGGTGGGGTGGGTGGTGCGGTAGGCCGACCGCACGGTGGCGGCGATCTCCCGCGGCCCCAACCCCGCCTCAGCGGCGGCAGCGCCGAGCACATCCACCGCCGTGGCAGGTGCGATGTCGTGTTCCGCAGCCCGACAGGCCGCCCAGAACAACCCCCGATTCCGCTCGCCCTCACCCAAACCCGCCACCCACGCAGCCAGCCGCGATACCACCACCCCAGGCTCGCTTTGAGCCATGCCGCGATCAGCAGCAGCGCGGGGTTGCGGGGCGGGCCGGGGGTCGAGGAAGTCCCGCAGCGCGTCACTGTCGATCCCGGACGACGCCCCTTGCCGGACCATGACCAGCCGATATGAGCCGGCGTCGGTGTGTGAGGGTGGGATGACGATGTAGCCGCCATCGCCGCGGAAATCCACACCGGCTCGGGCAGCTTGCCACGATCGCTGCACCACATCCGGCGTGGCCGGGTAGTAGCCATGCCGTCCACCCGAGGGGGAGACCACCGTGAACACCGGCATCCCCACCCGCCCCGCATTGAGGGCGCGGCGCATGCTCTCCCGGCCATCGACGTGCTCGCGGACATCAACATCCACGACCACGACACCGGACGCCGCCCCGGTCGGCAGCCCCAGGTTCGCCTCCGGCCACCGCGTCCACCAGTGCTCGATCTGGGTGAGGTCAGTGGAAGCGTCGTGGAACCCCCGGGCCGTGAGGGGGCGCTTCTGCCCGGGCACGCACGGAAACACCGACACACCCGCCGAAGCAAGATCACCCGCCACCCGCCCCAGCGACCGATCCGCACCAGGAGCGAGAAGCCGGGCCAAGTGGTAGAGGTTCGGACTCATAGCGCCACCGCCTCAGGCCCCGACACCACCCACCCCGCCGACTCCGACACCGCCGGCGCAGCAGGGGCCTGCCGCGTCGCGGGTTCGCGAGTGGAGGTGTCGCGTTCCAGGCCCGGCGGGGTGCCGTTGCCGACCTGAGTGGTGTCGAGCTGCTCCAAAATCCCCAGCGCGGCTTTGCGGACCCGTTCCCCGGTGGCTTTGACCACCTCGACCGGGTCCTGGCCCTCCACCCGGGCCGCCCACGTCGACACGTACGGGACGGTGTAGCCGGAGGTATCCATGCCATGCGCGGCACCCACCATCAGCGCCACCGATTCGGCCTCCACCTCGCCGATCCCACGATGCTGCCGCGCCTCACTGGAGTCCGGGTCATGCAACAGGACGTGGCCGAGTTCGTGGGCCAGGGTCTTCACCTGCGCGGCCGGGTCCATGTCGGCACGCACCGACACCACCCGGTTGTTGTAGTCGGTCAGCCCGTTCGCCCCGAAAATCTCCGACGCATCCGCAACCAGCCGCAGCTCAAACCCAGCCTTCGCGACCTGGTCGGCAAGTCCCTCCCACAACCCGACAGGAGCCTGCCCCTGCAACAACCGCGGAGCCGGCGGCTCAGGAATCGGCTCGCCAGTGGTCTGGGAGGCGTCCCAGACGTAGGCGGGGCGGACGCCGACCATCTTCGTGCGCACCGTCTCACCCGCACGCGGCTTCTCACCCTTCCCAAGGCGTCGCCAAGACTCAGCATCCTGCGGGGTTGCCGAGGCGAACCGTGCCGTCACCGGCGCCAAAATCTGATACCCCGGCCGCCCCTTCGAGACCTGACGGCCCAATTGCTGCCATTGCCTATACCCGGCGACATGCGACGGCACCGGGTCCGGCACCAGGCCCAGCCCGTAGGCCTCCTGATGCTGGGTGAAGATCAGAATCGTGTTCGCGAACGACCGCGCCCGAAACCGGGCCGCGAACTCCAGTGCTCGGGCCCAATCCTCACCCGAGACCAGCTGCTCGACCGCACCCGTCAGCCGCTCATGAAGCGCATCAAGCTTCGCCTCCCGCGCCGCCCGAGCATCCTTGCCCGAGGTTGCCATGCCGGTCTCCTTCCGCGAACCTGCCCACCGGGTCGAAGAACCGACCCGGTGACCATCAGGTACGCCGGAACCACCAGCACTAGAAGACGGACAACAAGGAACCCCTACAGTGACCGCCAGGAACCCAACGAACCCGACGTGTCACACCCGGCCTAGCAGGTGCACTGAGATCAGGCCATGCGTTGCTTCCAAAGATGAGCAGAATCGTCACAAGGAAGCGGCGTTTGGAATCATCAACACTGAAGCGATCTCGACTTCTTGACCACAGTGCGGGCACTTGGCGTGCCCATCAGTGAGTGGTGTGACGGGCCGAGCGCGTTGCTGAGACTGGTCACGGTACTCAGTAGGAAGGAGGCCAGTGATGCGTCGAAAGTGTCGCGCAGCATTGCCTCGGCTGCGCCATCCCACCTCGTGCATCAGTTCACCGACAGGACGTCGGCTGCGCGCGAGCAGTGTCGCGAGCTGGACGCAGCGAACCCGCGTCAGGTACTTCATCGGGCTGACCCCGTACCGGCGAGCGAAAACTCTACCCAACTGAGACGGCGAAATGTGCACCTCTCTTGCCAGTGACTCCAGAGTCCATTGCACTTCCGGCCGGTTGTTGAGTAGTGATGCAGCAATCTCAGCAGGGTCAGGTTCCGCCACTTGACGTAGAGACCCCATGCGGTTGCGACTCATGGGAGCCTCCGAAGACCCATCCGCGTGGAGGTCGAGTGCTTAGCGCGACAGGGCTCGATCGCTGCGCAAGAGGAGAACGATGCCCATGAACCCGACAAGGCATGCAGCCGCTGCGAGCGCCAGCGAAACCTGGTACCCCTCAGTCCCGCAGGAGGGTTCACGGGCCATGAACGCCGCGTAGATGCTGCCTAGCAACGTGACGGAGATCAGGCTGCCGAACTCGTATGACACTTCCTCGACGCCGGAAGCCATCCCTGCGCGATCAGCAGACACGTTGGAAATGATCGTGGAGGAAGCCACTGTGATCAGGACTCCAATTCCTGTGCCCGCGAGGAACAGGCTGACCGCGAACATCCACAAGTTCGCCTCCAGAACCAGGGTTGCCAGTGCATAACCGGCTCTTCGTAGTTGAGCGTGGTCGTGTCGTAACGCAAGGCGGCTCGTGGCCTTGCTGAGGATGGGTGTTGCGAAGCATCCAACCTTGAAGGACACGAG
>NZ_JBPGNY010000005.1:0-380458 GCF_051133435.1 Pseudenemella bisphenolivorans
GACGCCGTAACCGGCGGTACGTCTCCTCGCGCAGGCGGCCGGCCTTCTCGTCGGTGAAGTGCGTCTCGGGATGAATCAGGCCAACGGCCGAACCAGGCGGTGACGCGCACATGAGGCACCGTTGCCTGCATGCACAATGAACTCATAAGTCCCGGTTGGGCAAGCGAACTACGTCCTTGGTCCCTCGCCATGAAGGCCATGCGGCTCTCCGAACAGACGATCGTTCTCAGGAACTATCACCTACGCCGCCTCGCACGAGCCGAACTCTCCACAAGTCCTTGGCTGGTTTCGAGACGCGACCTCTTGGAATGGGCAGGCCTGCATGACTGGCGGCGAGAGACAGCCAGGTCTGTGCGTTCTTCTTTGCGCAAGTTCTGGGAGTGGGGGGTGACGACTGGCCGAACCACAGACAATGTCGCTGACGTACTCCCCGTCGTCCGAGCAGAGCAACCACATCCACGACCGGCAGCACCCACCGCGGTGGCTGCAGCCCTACGAATCGCAGATGATCGCCTGTCACTGATTCTGCGACTTGCCAATGAACTCGGGATGCGTCGTGGCGAGGTTGCGCAGGTGCACCCGGAGAATGACTTGGTCCATGACCTGATCGGGTGGTCCTTGGTGGTGCATGGCAAGGGCTCGCGCAAGCGAGTGCTGCCGCTTCCCGATGATCTGGCTCGCATCCTTCGAAATGCGCCGCCCGGTTACCTGTTCCCGAGCCCGCGGGGCGGACATCTGACTCCACATTGGGTCGGCACGCTGGTCTCGCGTGCGCTGGCCGACGGCACAACGATGCATCAGCTCAGGCATCTGTGCGCCACCGAGGTGCACGAACAAACCCATGATGTTCGCCTGGTGCAGGTGATGCTCGGCCATTCATCCCTTGCGACCACGCAGCGCTACCTCGCTGTCGACGACCGTCAGATGCGCGCAGCTATCATCGACCGCTCCCGTCGTTGGGAAGGAGAGCGCACGGTCAACTGACATGCTCAAACCGCATCTTCTCGGTCGAGGCAACTCGCCCAATCTCGCGACGCGGATGAAACCTCAAGGTCACCACGTCCCGCGTCGGCTCAGCCTTCTTCGCTAAGTTGGTCGGCAAGGACGCTGGCGTCCGAGAGAAGGAGTCGCACAAGTGAGTGAGCTGCTGCCCGGCCGGCAAGCCATGCGGTTGCGCGAAGGCCTGCTCGACTACCTCACCACGACCTTCGCTCTGGCTGATACTGACGCTCGTGCTGCGCTCCACGAACTGTTGGACGATGAAACCGAAGGTATGTTCAAGGGTCCGTACCTGCGAACGGGGCTGCCCTTCAAGGCCGCGCCACGTCGCGGCGTTTCACCCCTGGAATGGATGCCGCCCGGGTTCGAGCCCTATGCCCACCAGTACGAGGCCTTCTCACGGCTGACCAGTCTGTACGGCCGCCCGGAACCCACCCTGATCACCACCGGCACCGGCTCAGGCAAGACCGAGGCCTTTCTGCTGCCGATTATCGACCACTGCCTGCGAGCCAAGCGGCAAGGCATCCGGGGTATGAAAGCCCTGATCCTCTACCCGATGAACGCCTTGGCCAACGACCAAGCCCAGCGCCTTGCCCGGATGATCACCCAGCGCGATGACACCGGACACCAACCGCTGGCCTCCATCACTGCCGCCCTGTACACCGGCGAAGCCAACGTGGTGGTTGATGGTCAGGTCATGGGCCCGACCACAACGGTCACCGAGCACGGACTGATCACCGATCGGGCGATCATTCGTGACGATCCGCCCGACATCTTGCTGACCAACTACAAGATGCTCGACCAACTGCTGCTGCGAGCACCTGATCAACTCCTGTGGGAGCTGTCGGCAGATTCGCTCACCTACCTGGTGCTCGACGAGTTCCACACCTATGACGGGGCCCAAGGCACCGATGTGGCGATGTTGTTGCGACGTCTTGGATTGGCGCTCAAATCGTATTGGCCCGAGCGGCACAGTGCTGCCGACACACACAGTGCCGAAGAGTGGAGCCGTGCGCTGGGCAGGATCACCCCGGTGGGAACTTCGGCCACGCTGGGGCCGCGGGATGAAAACCGCGCCGAAACCTCCTCCATCGTGCGCTTCGCCACCCAGGTTTTCGGTGAAAGGTTCGACGACGATTGCGTAGTCGGAGAACAGCGCGTCACGACCGAGGAATTCGAACGAGAAGGCGCCACAGCCGCGGGCGACTCGGTTCCCGCGAGGGTCACTGACGGGCTTGCTGCCGAAGTGCTCGCGCGACTCAGTGAGGACACCGAGCCCTCCGACCTCTGCCGAGTCGTGCTCACTGGCATGTACGAGCAGGTGGGTGACGACGACCTGCGAACGCTGGCCAGGGTGCACCCCTTGGTCCACGCGTTTCTGAACGAAACAGCCCAAGCCCGGCATGTCAATGATGTGGCTCGTCTCATCCCGGGTAACCCCGACACCTTCGAGGTGCGTCGGCAGTTCGTGCTCGCTTTGCACAATGCGCTCGGGCACCTGCGTGCGCGCGGTAACAGCGGCGGTCCCGATCGCCGCATGCCGACGACCGAGACCCACATGTGGGTGCGCGAACTGAGCCGCATCGATCGTTATGCGGATTCGGCCGCTCGATTTCGATGGTCCGACGATGGCCCAACGGTCGCCGCCGAGGACGCAACGACAGCTGGCGGTCCAGCCTTTCCGGCAGTGCACTGCCGGTTCTGTGGTCGGTCCGGCTGGGGGATCGAATTGAGTGCAGTTGGCAACAACTTGGCAGCCAATGATGAGAACGTCCGCCGGCATCACGCAAGCCGAGAAGGTCGCTTCCGGGCTTTGCTGAACACGCGTACCGATACCGAGGCCCCACCCGACAGCGGCCATGCGTGGTTCGATCCGCGCGAAAGGCGACTGATCATCGGTGAGGACATCGATCCCAACGCCGTTCGGGAAGGCCGACTGCTACGCGTGCTCACCCACACCGGTGACGACGCGGACGAGAAATCCAGACGAGACACCTGCCCCAGCTGTGGGCAAGGTGATGCGATCCGCTTCACCGGCAGCGCGATCGCGACCATGATGTCGGTAACCCTCTCGAACATGTTCGGGCAGGCCATGCTCGACGAGAACGAGAAGAAATCCCTGGTTTTCGTCGACTCGGTTCAGGACGCCGCCCATCGAGCGGGGTTCGTCGCGGCTCGCTCGCACACGCTGACCTTGCGATCGGTGCTCCGCGCCGCCGCGGACAGGCCACGGACGCTCCCCGAGTTGGTCGTCAACGCCATCGACCAGGCGGGTGATGACCCGTTCAAGCGCTACCGACTGTTGGCCCCAAACCTCGCTGCCCGCGAGGATGAATTCCGGCCTTTCTGGACCCGAGACGAGCCGCCGGCCAAGCTCACCAAACACGTCCGGCGTCGACTGCAGTTCGCGGCCACTATGGAGTTCGGGCTCAACAACACCTTCGGTCGTACGTTGGAACGCACCGGGGCCATGAGCGTGCATATCGACGCCGACAGCGCCGAGATGTGTGCAATTGCAGGCCAAGTACTCGAGAGCCTCGACCGCCAGCTCCTGCCCGTTAGCGGAGACGACCGAGCCTCGCTGTGGTGGGTCCGCGGTGTCCTCGAACGCATCCGCAATCAGGGCGGTATCTGGCACGAGTGGCTGAACAAGTACATCGAGGAGGACGGGAGCCGGTGGCGGCTGTGGAGCAACCGAGGACGTCCCAAATACATGCCGGCCTTCCCGCCCGGACGATCAGCACCGGCATTTCCACGGGTGGGCGGCAAGAAGATCGACTCATCGAAGGCGTTGCTCGACCCGGTCACCGGCAGCCAGGCCTGGTACGCCCTGTGGGCGGTGCGATGCCTCGGAGTTGATCGGAACACCGGGGGAGTGCTGGCTCGACTGCTGCTCGAGAAGCTGGCCGAAAACAACCTCCTGCGGGCCTTCGAAACCAAGGACGGCGCCACCGTTTACGCTATCGACCCGGCACGGGTCATCGTCTTGGCCACCGACGACGACGACCTCGCCGCAGGTCGCCACACTTTGCGATGTACCGCTTGCCAGACAGAGTTCCCCGTCAGCGTCAAAACCGGTTCGGAGCTGTCGGACGCACCGTGTCTGCACGCCAGGTGTCTCGGCACGCTGACCCTGCATCGCGGCGACCCGAACAACTACTACCGCCGCCTGTACGGCTCGGCGGAAGTGCGCCGGGTCGTGGCACGAGAACACACCAGCCTCCTGGAAACGGGCCAGCGCCTGGCCTACGAGAAGGCCTTCAAACAAAGCCAGGAAGACCCCACCGCACCGAACGTGCTGGTCGCCACCCCCACCTTGGAAATGGGTATAGACATCGGCGACCTGTCCTCGGTCATGCTGGCCTCCCTGCCGCGCAGTGTCAGCAGCTACGTCCAACGCGTCGGTCGCGCAGGCCGGCTCACCGGTAATGCTCTCGACCTGGCCTTCGTGCAGGGTCGCGGCGAGTTCCTACCACGCCTCGGCGACCCGTTGTCGCTGATCAACGGTGCAGTCACTCCGCCGGCCACCTACCTGAGTGCCGAAGAAATCCTGCGCCGCCAATACATCGCACATCTCGCCGACGGCCTGGCCCGGGATGCCGACGCAATCCATCCGCGAACCACTGCCAAGGCCTTGGCCGAACCCACGGGTGGCACCGACACCTTCCTCGACCAGATCATCGAAGCATCCCGCAAGCCCCGCGTGATCGACACCTTTTTGAACGCCTTCGCCGTCGACGGTGACGCCAACGACACCATCCGCCGCGATGCTGCCAAGGCGCTACGGGAGTGGGCCACCCCGGCCGCCGACGGTTCCAGTGGACTGGTCGCAACGATCGGTTCGGCGGCCCAACGCTGGCGTGCCGAGCAGCAAGAACTGGAAGACCGCCTGCAAGAGTTGGTGGAAACTCTGCCTGATCTCGAAGCCAGGCAGCAGGACAGCGAGGACGACGCGCGGGCACTCAAAGAAGCCCGTTCCGCACAACTGGTCGTCGAGAGGCAACTCGCCGAGGCGCACGCCGATTACTGGATCTCGGCCTTGGAACGGATTGGGTTGTTGCCCAACTACTCCCTGGTTGACGATTCGGTCGAACTCAACGTGACTATGAGTTGGATCGACACCGACACCGGTGAATACCACTCCGAGAACGCCGACTACTCCCGGGCAAGCGCCAACGCATTGCGCGATTTCGCCCCGGGAGCATCGTTCTATGCCGGTGGCTACCGAATCAGCATCGATGCCGTCGACGTCGGCCACGACGCCTCGTCGATCAGAGGGATGCGTCTGTGCCCGCACTGCGGCTACAGCCACCCCAGCGATGACGCACCCAACATGTGTCCTCGCTGTAAGAAGCCCGGCATCAACGACATCGGGCAATGCTTCGACACGATCGAACTGAACCGGGTGTCGGCATTCGTCCGCCGTGACGATTCCCGGATCGACGATGCCGAGGATGACCGGCTGCGAACAAGTTTCGTGATCGTCACGGCCGCCGACCTCGACCCGCATGCCATTCAGCGTCGCTGGTACACCACTGACGGCCTGGCGGTGACGTACCTCAAGGGCATGGACGTGCGCTGGTTCAATCTCGGCCCGCGACGGCACACCTCGCAACAAATGACGATCGCCGGTGGCACCGCTTCTGGTCCCCTGTTCCGCATTTGCGAGGGCTGTGGACACCTCGACCGCACAAGTCGGGCCAATGCCAAAGAAGAGCACCGGCCTTGGTGCAAGCACAGGCACAGTCACGAGGAGCACACGCGTTCGGTATTGCTCACTCGCCGCCTCACCACCGAGGGAGTCACGCTGACCTTGCCACAGCGACTGGCCTTCGGGGACGACGTTTTCGCCATCCCGAGTCTCACCGCCGCGATCCTGCTCGGTTTGCGCGAGAACTATGGCGGCGCCCCCGACCACCTCGACGTGGCCTTCGTCACCGATCCGCACCTCGATAATCGTGCCGCGCTGCTGCTCCATGACTTGGTTCCCGGTGGCACCGGATATCTGGCCGAACTCGCCGACCCACACGAGTTGTGGCAAGTTCTCGTATCGGCCCTATTACGGGTGCGGGACTGCCCCTGTGCCCAGGAGGGACGTTTGTCCTGCCACCGTTGTCTGCTCCCGTTCGCAGCCCCTCACGCCCGCGACGTGACCTCACGGATCGCCGCCGAACGGCACCTACGCTCCCTTTTGGGTATCGCCGACAGCGACCCTCCGCAGAATCCCGGCTGGAGCATCACCGAAGATGCGCCAACCTCGGACCCGTCGGGCGAATCCTGGCTCGAAGAGAGGTTCCGAGTTGCTTTCCTCGAACTCGCCGAACGGCTGGGCGGCACCATAAAACAAACTCCGAGCTACTCGGGGGGCAACAGCATCACGGTCTCGCTGGGGAGCCGAACCTTCCGCCTGCAGCCCCAAGTGCATGTGGCGAATTCCAAACCGGACTTCGTGCTGTTCAGCGAAGGCCTGCCCGATGTGGTTATTTTCACCGATGGATGGCAGTTTCACGCATCGCCCAAGAACAACAACATCGCCGACGACGCCGCTAAACGACGCATCCTTCGACAAAGCGGCAAAATCGTGCTCGCTATTACAGCCCACGATCTGGATCTTCATGAATCCGGCACCCCCGTACCCGCTCCGGCTTGGGTCAACCCGCAGATGACGCAGCGCCTCAACAGCGAACCGACCATGCAACACACCGCTGCCGCGCGGGACGCCCTGTTGCGTGGTCCCATGGAGTTCTTGGTCGCTTGGATGCAACGGCCCGACCCCGACAACTTGGAACGATTCGCTCGTGCAGCCGCGACATCGGTTTTCGCAACTGCGGCAGAGTCCGGAGCCGGTACGGCCGACGACGTCTCTGCGCGAGCGCGCGCGATGCTGGCAGCACCGTCCGGCGAAGCGGTGAGTACTTGGCGTCGAGCCAACCTTGCAGTTGCGGTGCACATCCCGAAACGAGGTTCGGTCCGCGTCGTTGCCCTGCTCGATGACACCGTTGCCCTTGCTGCTCCGGAATCGATGGAAGCATGGCGCGAATGGTTGCGACTGGGCAACGTGCTCGCGTTGCTGCCGGACTCGACCGTGGCGGTCGACGCGCTTTCACGAATCTCGACCTTCAGGGCCGCTCCCGTCCCGGACGTTGAACGCGTCATGGATCGAGAAGTGGCGATTGAATGGCAACCAGTGGCCGAGGAGTTCGAAGGCGAAACCCCCGAGACTCTCAACCTTATTGTCGAACTCAGCCGAACCGGTATCACCCCCCCGAATGAAGAGGTCGGGTATGAGATCGATGGCATTCCCTTCGACCTCGTCTGGAGTGATCGCCGCATTGCCGTGCAGATGGACCCCACCCCCGGTCTCGACATCGGAGGTTGGCACATCATCGCCCCCGATGCGTCTCTGATAGCGGCCGCTTGGAAGGAACACAAACATGGGTGAGAGCACCATCATCTATCCCAAGCAGGACCGACTGCTGGACTCTTCGATCAAGCAGAAGGCGTACACCTTTCTCGAGAAGCTTGCCCAGGACGACAGCATGCCCGGCTTGAACCTCGAGAAGATCAAGAACGCCGCCGATCGCAGGGCCATGTCCGGCCGGGTCGACCTGCAATACCGAGCGCTGCTGTTCAAGCTTTCGACGCCGGACATCACCGCCTATGTGGTGCATGGCATTTATCCCCACGACGACGCCTACAAGGTGGCCGAGAAAGTCGTCCTCGACACCAACCCGGTCAACCTTCTGCCCGAGTTCCGTGAGGTCGACATCCAAGCACCCAAGGCGGTGTACAAGCAGCCTGCAGGGGAAATGGCATCTTTCACCCCGCCACCGCTGATCCCCTGCAGTGCAGAGGACCTGACAGTTTCGCTCGGGATCCCACCCGCAATCGCGCAACAAGCGATCGCGCTGACCAATGAAGACGCGTTGAACACTTTCGTGGCTCCACTACCGGAATGGCAGGGACTGGCGCTGCTGTTGCTGGCAGCCGGGGAGAAGATGTCCCAGATCCAACAGGAACTGGAACTGCTGAAGCAGCCCATGAGTCATGAGGAAGCGGCTGCCCGATTCGCCGATCCGAAACCGGCTGGTGACCAGGAACTACTCGACAGCTTCGATCAACCCAGCGCGCGTATGGGGTTTGCGAAGATCGGTGGGGCCGAGGAATTGCGCCGGGTGATCATGGATCCGGATTTCAGCGCCTGGCGCGTCTTCCTCCACCCGCAGCAGCGCCGTTGGGTACGAGGGGATTGGAAGGGGCCCTACCGAATCGCCGGAGGTGCCGGCACCGGCAAGACCGTGGTGCTGATGCACCGTGCCAAACGGCTTGCCACCCTAAGGCCCCAGGCATCGATTGTCGTCACGACGTTCACGACCAACCTTGCCGCCGAACTCAGCAAGAATCTGGAGCGACTTGACCCCGACCTGAAGCTGACCGATCACGTGGGCGGAGAAGGCCTTCACGTGAAAGGCATCGACGCACTTGCCCGGGCAATCGTGCAGTCGGCCGGGGCCGACATCAGTGCCGCCGTAGCGGACGTACTCGGGGTGGGGCGCACCGACCTCAAGGGTCGCAGCAATGATTTGGATGCCGATGCCACATGGCGGCAGGCGGTACTGCGCGCTGGGCAGAACTTGGCCGAGCACCTGCGCAAACCGGCCTTCCTGCGGGCCGAGTACGAGATGGTCATCCTGCCGAACCGGATCACCCAGGTGAGTGAGTATCTCAAGGTGGCTCGCACTGGCCGCGGAGTTCGTCTGTCAAGATCTGGACGCAAAGCCGTTTGGGCCGTGGTCGAGGCCTATCGCAGCGCGACGCGCGAGACCGGCACTTTGGACTATGCCGAAGCTGCGTCGATCGCAGCGGCCCACCTCGAGCGCACCGGAGAGCGCCCGGTGGACCACGTGTTGGTGGATGAAGGCCAAGACTTCAAGCCCTGCCATTGGCAGTTGGTCCGTGCCCTCACACCCGAGGGCCCCAATGACATTTTCATTGCCGAGGACGCCCACCAGCGCATCTACGGTCATCGGCTCGTGTTGTCGGACTACGGCATCAAGACTCAGGGACGGTCACGTGGTCTGCGCCTCAACTACCGCACTACAGCGCAGAATCTGGCTTGGGCTGTAGGGGTGCTCACCGGACAAGAAGTTGTCGACTCCGACGGTAATGCTGAGTCCATGGCCGGATACCGCTCCGCGCGTACCGGGCCCGAGCCGACTGTGCGGTCCTTCCGAACAATCACCGAAGAGCTGGACCATGCCGCAGAGTTGATCGCCGGATGGGTCAGCACCGAGGACCTACCGGCCGAGAGCATTGCCGTGCTCGTACGTGACAAGGCCACCCGCGAAAGAGTGGTTTCCGGACTGGCGGAGCGCGGTGTGGAGATTCGGGCGTTGGATCGGCAAGCGGCCAAACCCGGTCACCCGGTAGCGCTGACCATGCACCGGGCCAAGGGCACCGAGTTCGCGCGGGTCCTGTTGTTCGGGCTCAGCGCTGACTCCATGCCCATGGGACTGACCACCTATGACTACGACGAACAGGATTTTGCCGAGGCGCAGTTGCGCGAAAGGTCGCTGCTCTACGTGGCGGCCTCGCGCGCCCGCGACGAACTGGTGATCAGCTACAGCGGCACGCCCACCGAACTCTTGCCCGACCAGTGAAACCTTTGACGGTGCGGTAGGTTCACCGCGCACCGCCTAAGATGGTCGGGTCAATGCCGTCGCCGGCGCACGCAACACAGGGAGCACGATCGCACGTGGCCTTTCTCGACAAGCTGCTCAACTTCGGTGAGGGGCGCGTTCTGCGCCGCCTCGAGGGATACGCCAACCGGGTCAACTCCATCGAAGAGGACTTTCTTGCGATGGACGACGACGAGTTGCGCGGTCAGACCGCCGACTTCCGGCAGCGCCTCGAAAACGGCGAACCGCTCGAAGACCTGCTGCCCGAGGCCTTCGCCACCGTCCGCGAGGCCTCCCGCCGGGTGCTCGGCAAGCGGCACTTCGACGTCCAGTTGATGGGCGGGGCCGCGCTGCACCTGGGCAACATCGCCGAGATGAAGACCGGTGAGGGCAAGACCCTGGTCGCCACCCTGCCGTCCTACCTCAACGGGTTGACCGGCAAGGGCGTGCACGTGGTCACGGTCAACGACTATCTGGCCGAGTACCAGTCCGAGCAGATGGGCCGGGTGCACAAGTTTCTCGGCCTGGAAACCTCCTCGATCCTGTCGCGGATGACCCCGGCCGAACGCCGTAAGGCCTACGCCGCCGACATCACCTACGGCACCAACAACGAGTTCGGTTTCGACTACCTGCGCGACAACATGGCCCACTCGCTGGCCGACTGCGTGCAGCGGGGCCACCACTTCGCGATCGTCGACGAGGTCGACTCGATTCTGGTCGACGAGGCCCGAACCCCGCTGATCATCTCCGGCCCCGCCGAGGACAGCCACCGCTGGTATCCCGAGTTCGCCCGGATGGCCGAGCGGATGAAGCGCGACACCCACTACGAGGTGGACGAGAAGAAGCGCACCGTGTCGATCCTGGAACCGGGCATCGACATGGTCGAAGACCGCCTGGGCATCGACAATCTCTACGAGTCGGCCAACACCCCGCTGATCTCGTACCTGAACAACGCGATCAAGGCCAAGGAACTGTTCGCCAACGACAAGGACTATGTCGTCACCGGTGAGGGCGAGGTGCTGATCGTCGACGAGCACACCGGACGCACCCTGCCCGGGCGCCGCTACAACGAGGGTCTGCACCAGGCGATCGAGGCCAAGGAAAAGGTCGAGATCCGCGACGAGTACCAGACGCTGGCCACCATCACCTTGCAGAACTACTTCCGGATGTACGACAAGCTCGGCGGCATGACCGGTACGGCCAAGACCGAGGAATCGGAATTCCAGAAGATCTACGGTCTGTCGGTGGTGCAGATTCCGACCAACCGGCCGATGATCCGCGAAGACCTCGGCGACCTGATCTTCCGCACCGAGGAGGCCAAGTTCGACGCGATCGTGGCCGACGTGAAGGAACGCCACGACCGCGGCCAGCCGGTGCTGATGGGTACCGCCTCGGTCGCCAAGTCCGAGGTGCTGTCGGCGATGCTGAAGCGTGCCGGCGTGCCGCACAACGTGTTGAACGCCAAACACCATGCCTCCGAGGCCGACATCGTCGCGCTCGCCGGACGCAAGGGTGCGGTCACGGTGGCCACCAACATGGCCGGCCGTGGTACCGACATCATCCTCGGCGGTAACGCCGAACACCTCGCCCACCAGAAGCTGCGCGAGTCCGGCCTCGACCCGCTGGAGGATCCGGAGGCCTACGAGGCGGCCTGGCCCGACACCCTCGCCGCCTTCGAGGAACAGACCGCTGTCGAACACGAGGAGGTCGTCGAACTCGGCGGTCTGTACGTGATCGGTTCGGAACGGCACGATTCACGACGGATCGACAACCAGTTGCGCGGTCGATCCGGCCGTCAGGGTGACCCCGGCGAGAGCCGTTTCTACCTGTCCCTGGGCGATGACCTGCTGCGTCGCTTCCGTCCCGAGGTGATCGAGTGGGCGCTGCGCACCTTCCGGGTGCCCGACGACCAGCCGCTGGAGGACAAGTCGCTGTCGAAGGCGATCCAGAACGCTCAGAAGCAGGTCGAGTCGCAGAACTTCGAGATCCGCAAGAACATCCTCAAGTACGACGATGTGATGAACCGGCAGCGGCATGCGATCTACAGCGACCGCCGCAAGGTGCTCGAGGGTGCCGATGTCGAGGCCCAGATGCGCCAGGCGGTCGAATCGACCGTCGCCGGCGTCGTGCGCCAACACACCCAGGGCTTCAGCGAGGACTGGGAACTCGAAACGCTGTGGACCGAGATGGCCACCTTGTACCCGGTCACCCTCAAGCGTGCCGAGTACGAGGACACCGACATCAGTCCCGAGGAACTGATCGAGGACTTCCAGGCCGACGCGATCGCCGCCTACGACGCCCGCGAGGCCGAACTGGGCGCGGAGAACATGCGCGAGCTGGAACGCCGCGTGCTGTTGACCGTGCTCGACCGCAAGTGGCGCGAACACCTCTACGAGATGGACTACCTGCGCGAGGGCATCGGCCTGCGCGCGATGGCCCAGCGCGACCCCCTGGTGGAGTACCAGCGCGAGGGCGGCGACATGTTCAACGCGATGATGGCCGCGCTCAGCGAGGAAGTCGTCGGCTACCTGTTCAACCTGGAGGTGCAGGTTCAGCAGACCCCGGCCGAGCAGGTGCAGGTCGAGGTGGACGGCGACGGCAAGCCACTGGACGCAGCGGCACTGGCGGCCCTGGTGGCCTCCGGCGCCCGGGCGGTGAGCGAGGACGCACCGAAGGCCAAGGCAACCGCCGGGGCCACGTCGAAGTCGGGCGGTACCGGCTCGAAGAGCAGCAGTTCGGCGTCGAAGGCGGGCACCGCCGTCGCAACACCCCCGACCCAGCCGACCCTGCAGGCCAAGGGCCTGGAGACCAAGGAACGGCCGCTGGCCTACTCGGCCCCCGGCGAGGACGGCACCGCAACCCGTACCGGCGGCCCGTCCGCCGGATCCGGCAACTCGAAGCCGAAGTCCAAGGCCGACGATCCCTACGCCGGCGTGGGCCGCAACCAGCCCTGCCCGTGCGGATCGGGCAAGAAGTTCAAGATGTGCCACGGACGATGAGGCTCAACTCCGGGCCCATCTCCACCGCACAACACAGCCACCGCTGATCGCGCCGCACCAGTTGCAGCGCGATGGCACCCGATCGGTCGCGGTCGTGTTCGACCCGCACGCCGACCTCGATCACCCCCGGGGAGGGTTGCTGAACACGCACCGTGGCCACCCGCACGGGTCGGCGGCGACGCCGTCTGGCGATCACGTGCAGGGTGGCGACCACCGGCTGGGTGGCCCAGCGTTCCAACTGGGTGGCCGGCCGCCGTCCGGCCAGCACCTCGACGACCGCATGACTGACCCCGCGGGCCAACTGCCAGGCCGGGTCGGCCCGGGCGGGTCTGGGTGGGTCCGAGGGCCGGGAAGTGCTGTCGGGCAACAACTCCAGCATCGGCTGATGGTGTGGCGCCGGTGCCGGCAGGCGGGGCACCGGCAACGGGTCGGGACGGTATTCGGGGGCGGGACGGGTCACCAAGGTCATGTACCGACCGTGACGCACCTCGGCCCCGGAACCGTCCTCGGCGACCCGCCAGCCTGTGGACAACCCCGAAATCTGTGGACAAGGTAACCTGTTTCACATGCCCGACCGCCTCAGCGCTCGCGAAATCTCCCTGCTGGCCGCCGACTCCCAGCACACGCCGGTTCATGCCGCGTCCCTGGATGTGTTCGAGGCTCCCCACGATTTCACGATGGACCGGGTGGTGGACCTGATCTCCGACCGGCTGGCCTACGTGCCCCGGTACCGAAAACTGGTGCGCACCGTGCCGGCCTCGATCGCGGCCCCGGTGTGGGTCGACGACGAGGACTTCGACCTCAGCTTCCACGTCCGGCGTTCCGCCCTGCCCAGGCCCGGCACCGAACAGCAACTGCTGGAGTTCGCCGGACGGGTCGTGGCCCGCAAACTCGACCACGACCGTCCGCTGTGGGAGGCCTACCTGGTCGAGGGACTGCAGAGCCCCGATCCCGATCGGCAGCGTTTCGCCCTGGTCACCAAGACCCACCTGGCCCTGGTCAACGGCGTGGACGATGTCGACCTGTGCCAGGTCCTTTTCGACGACACACCACATGTGGAACCGCTGATCGGCGGGGAATGGCGGCCCGAATCCGAACCGTCCTCGGGTCAGTTGCTGGTTGACGCGGTGGTGGAGGCCTTCGTCGACCCGCGCAGTGCGGTCGACACCGTGAAACGGCAGGCCACCGAGGTGATCGGCCTGGCGGTCAACGTCGGCGAAGCCGTCGGTGGGGTCGGCAGCGTGCTGTCGGAGGTGGCCGGCAACCTGCTGCGCGGTGGCCGTGCCCCGGTCGATTCACCCCTGTCGGGGTGGGTGAGTTCGCAGCGCCGGGTGGCGGTGGCCGAGATCGATCTGGAACAGGTCCGCGCCCTGCACGAGGCGCATCAGGTCACCGTCAACGACATCGTCTTGACCGTGCTCACCGGGGCACTGCGCCTGTGGCTGACCGGCCGTGGTGACGAACGCCGCCGTGATCTGGTGGCGATGGTGCCGATGAGCGTGCCCGACATGGACGGCCAACCGACCTCACTGGGCAGCCGGGTCGCCCCGCACCTGATGACCCTGCCGCTGGGGGAGGCCGACCCGCTGATGCGGCTGCACCAGGTCGCCTACGGCACCCGCGCCCACACCGACACCGGACGCACCGTGGGTGCCCGCGATCTGATCGACATCGCCGGCTTCGCCCCCGGCACCCTGCATGCCCTGGCCGGCCGGGTGGCCGGTGAGGTGATGCGCCGCCAGCACGATGTGGTGGTCTCCAACGCCCCCGGGCCCCAGCGCGCGCTGTATGCCGCCGGCGCCCGCCTGATCGCCTCCTACCCGGTGCAGCCGCTCAGCCCCGGACACCTGCTGGCGATCGGCGTCACCTCGTACCAGGGCCGGATCTTCATCGGCTTCACCGCCGACCGTGACCAACTCGGCGATGTCGACCAACTGGCCGCCTGCGTGCCCGAAGCCGTGGCCGAGCTGCTCGCCACCCAGGAGTCGCAATGACCGTCTTCGTGCCGTGCACCGTGCGGCTGGCCCAGAACTGGCGCGACGAAGGCATCCCGCCCACGGTGACCGGCTATGCCGCGACCGTGCCGATGCTGGAGGCTCATGGCTTGGAACCGGGGGAGGAAGAGGAGGGCGACTTCACCGCCCTGAACTATGCCGCCACCGCCGCCCTGTCGCTGTGGGCGCCGGGGGATCGTCGCCTGGTGCTGGCGATCGGCCGCGAGGCGCGGCCCACCGTCCCGCGTGGTATGTCGCAGACCACCGCGGTCGAGGTCGGTGCGGTACAGGTGGCCGATGCCGAGTGGCGGTCGGTGAAAGCGATCTTCGCCGACGAGCCGGCCGCTGCCGACGCGGTGGTGGCCGCCCATGATGCGCTGGCCGGACGAAGCTGGCCCGACGCCTGGGAGGAACCGGCCATCGACGATCTGGTCACCGGGTTCGACCTGCTTTGGTACGTACCGGGGGAGTTGGACGCACTCGCCGAGGAGGGGATGAACTGATGCCACGTTCAATGTGGAAGGGAGCGATCACCTTCGGCATGGTGACGATCCCGGTCAAGCTCTACAACGGCACCGAGGCCAAGGACATCTCGTTTCGGCAAGTTCACGAGGATGACGGGGGACGGATCCGGTACAAGCGGGTCTGCGAGGTCTGTGGCGAAGAGATCGAGTACGCCGACATCGCCAAGGGCTACGAGGCCTCCGACGGTCGGATGGCGGTGCTGACCAAGTCCGATCTGGATGAACTGCCGCTGCCGACCGCCAAATCGGTGGACGTGCTGGCCTTCGTCGACTCCGACCAGATCGACCCGGTCTATTTCGACCGCACCTACGTGTTGGAGGCCGATGGGCCGGGCGCGAAACCGTACGTCCTGTTGCGCGATGCGATGATCTCCTCGGGCCGCGATGCGGTGGTCAAGATCGCGATCCGCACCCGCGAGTCACTGGCACTGATCAGGGTTCGCGACGAGGTGCTGGTGCTGCAGACGATGTTGTGGCCCGACGAGGTGCGTGATGTGTCCTTCGCGGCTCCACCCGAGGAGGTCACCGCCACCAAGGCCGAGGTGAAGATGGCCGAACAGTTCATCGAGGCACTGGCCTCGGAGTGGGAGCCGGAGAACTACACCGACAGCTACCGCGAGGCGGTCGAAGAACTGGTCGAGGCGAAACTCGACGGGGTCGAACTACCCAGCGGCGAGGCGCCGGCCGAATCCGAGGTGGTCGACCTGGTGGCCGCGCTGCGCGCCTCGGTGGAGGCGGCCAAACAGCGCCGTGCAGAAGAGGCCGAGGCCGCGAAGAAGTCGACCAAGAAGGCCGCCAGCTAACCTCGGCCGACGCGATTACCGTTCGGTGGCGTTGCGGCGCAGTACCTCGCTGAGCCGCTCGGCAGCGGCGATCACCGCGGGGGCGTGCTGGCGTCCGGGTTGACGACTGAGCCGCTCGATCGGGCCCGACACGCTGACCGCCGCGATCACCTTGCCCGAGGGGGAGCGCACCGGGGCCGACACCGAGGCCACGCCGGCCTCGCGTTCACCCACCGACTGGGCCCAGCCGCGGCGTCGCACCGCAGCCAGCGCGACCGCGGAGTAGCGGGAGTTGCGCAGGCCGCGTTGCATTCGGTCGGGTTCCTCCCAGGCCAGCAGCACCTGGGCGGCCGACCCGGCGGCCATCGTCAGTTGGCTGCCCACCGGCACGGTGTCGCGCAGGCCGGACATCCGTTCGGCGGCCGCCACGCAGATCCGGATGTCGCCCTGGCGGCGGAACAGTTGTGCCGATTCGCCGGTGATGTCGCGCAACCGGGCCAGAACCGGGCCGGCGGTTGCGAGCAGGCGGTCCTCACCGGCCGCGGCGGCGAGTTCGGCCAGCCGGGGGCCGAGTACGAAGCGCCCTTGCAGGTCGCGCGATACCAGGCGATGATGCTCCAGAGCCACCGCCAGCCGATGCGCCGTGGGGCGGGCCAAACCGGTCGAGCTGACCAGGCCGGCGAGGGTGGCCGGACCGGTTTCCAAAGCACTCAGCACCAGGGCCGCTTTGTCCAAAACGCCAACACCGCTAGAGTTGTCCATAAGCTGATATTGCCGTCCCAGCATGTGATACGCAAGTCGGGGGAGCAGAAACAGTCGAAGATTGTCCGACAGGACAACGGACGGAAGGTCATCCATGGGCAAGACGCTGATCGAGAAGGTGTGGGACGACCATGTCGTGCACTCCGCGGCAGGGGAACCTGACCTGCTGTACATCGACCTCCACCTGGTGCACGAGGTCACCAGCCCGCAGGCCTTCGACGGTCTCCGCTCGGCCGGCCGCCAGGTGCGCCGCACCGATCTGACCCTGGCCACCGAAGATCACAACACCCCCACGATCGACATCAACAAGCCGATCGCCGACCCGGTCTCGAAACTGCAGGTCGACACCCTGCGCGCCAACGCCGAGGAGTTCGGCGTGCGCATCCACAGCCTCGGTGACATCGATCAGGGCGTGGTGCACATCATCGGCCCGCAGCTGGGCATCACCCAGCCCGGGATGACCGTGGTCTGTGGCGACTCGCACACCGCCACCCACGGCGCCTTCGGCGCGATCGCCTTCGGCATCGGCACCAGCGAGGTCGAACACGTCCTGGCCACCCAGACCCTGCCGCAGGCCAAGCCCAAGACGATGGCGGTCAACGTGGTCGGCGAACTGCCCGAGGGCACCACCGCCAAGGACCTGGTGCTCGCCCTGATCACCCAGGAGGGCACCGGCGGCGGCCAGGGGCACATCGTGGAATACCGCGGCCCGGCCATCGAGAAGATGTCGATGGAAGGCCGGATGACGATCTGCAATATGTCGATCGAATGGGGCGCCAAGGCCGGCTTGGTCGCCCCCGACCAAACCACCTTCGACTACCTCCAGGGTCGCCCGCACGCTCCGACCGGCGCCGACTGGGACGCCGCGGTGGAGTACTGGTCGTCCCTGCGCAGCGACGACGACGCCGTGTTCGACAAAGAGATCACCCTGGACGCCGCGACACTGACCCCCTTCGTCACCTGGGGCACCAACCCCGGTCAGGGCGCACCGCTGGGCGATGTCGTGCCCGACCCCGCCTCCTTCGACGATCCGGTCGACCGGGCCGCCGCCGAACGGGCCCTGGAATACATGGACCTGAAGGTCGGTCAGCCGCTGCGCGAGATCAAGGTCGACACCGTCTTCGTCGGCTCCTGCACCAACGGTCGGATCGAAGACCTGCGCCTGGCCGCCTCGGTGGTCGAGGGCCGCAAGATCGCCGACGGTGTGCGGATGCTGATCGTGCCCGGCTCGGCCCGGGTGCGCCTACAGGCCATGGAGGAAGGCCTGGACAAGATCTTCCTGGCCGCCGGTGCCGAATGGCGCGAGGCGGGCTGCTCGATGTGCCTGGGCATGAACCCCGACCAATTGGCCCCCGGTGAGCGTTCGGCCTCCACCAGCAACCGCAACTTCGAAGGTCGCCAGGGTAAGGGTGGCCGCACCCATCTGGTGTCCCCGGCCGTAGCCGCCGCCACCGCAGTCACCGGCACCCTGAGTGCCCCGGCCGACCTGAACTGAGGATTACTGACATGGACAAGTTCACCACCCACACCGGCACCGCGGTTCCGCTGCGTCGCAGCAACGTCGACACCGACCAGATCATCCCGGCGGTGTACCTCAAGCGGGTCACCAAGAGCGGTTTCGAGGACGGTCTGTTCTCCGCCTGGCGCCAGGACCCCGACTTCGTGCTGAACCAGCCCGAGCGCGCCGGTGCCACGGTGCTGATCGCCGGGCCCGACTTCGGTACCGGGTCGTCGCGCGAACACGCGGTCTGGGCGCTGCAGAACTACGGCTTCAAGGTGATCATCGGTTCGCGCTTCGGTGACATCTTCCGCTCCAACTCCGGCAAGGCCGGTCTGTTGATCGCGGTGATCGACCAGTCCGAGGTCGAGAACCTCTGGCAGGCCACCGAGGCCGACCCGGCCCTGGAACTGACCGTCGACCTGAAGGCCCGCACGATCACCGCCGGTGACCGGGTGATCGAATTCCAGATCGACGACTACACCCAGTGGCGTCTGTTGGAGGGCTTGGACGACATCGGGCTGACCCTGCGGCACGAGGACAAGATCGCTGCCTACGAGGCGAAGCGTCCGGCCTGGAAGCCCGCCACCTTGCCGGTGAAGGTGGCCCCGGTCGACTGAACGACAACCGGCCCGAATACAGTACCTTCACGGACGATAACCCTGCGGGAGTCAGCGAGGAAGGTATCGTGAACAAGGCCGAGTTCGTCAATGAGTTGGCAAAACACTTCGAGGGCAACAAGGCACGGGCGGCCCGTGTGTTGGATGTCGTGTTGGACGAAATCATGACCCAAACGGCCGAACACGGTCACGTGGGCATCGCCCGATTCGGTGTCTTCGAGGTGATCGACCGTCCCGAGCGGGTGGTGCGAAACCCGCGCACCGGGGAGCGAAAACAGGTGCCGGCGGTCAAGGTGCCCCGATTCCGTCCCGGATCGGCCTTCAACGAGCTGGTCGACTCCACCACACGCTGAGAACCCGATCGCCGTCCACGGCGGCGTGGACGCGTTGACCCGGGGCGATGCGGTGGAGTTCACCTTTCGATCCCGCGGTCAAGGACAGGGCGATTCCGTCATCGGTGACCGCACGGTCATCGGCGAGGACGGTGATCGGTCGGTAATCCGCCGGGAGGCCGGCCTCGGTGAGCAACCTGCGGCTGTGCTCACCCAACCCATGGCAACGCCGCAGTTCCTCGATCGTGTCGATATCACAGCGGGCCCGCGGCGGCAGATCAACCTGTTCCGCCCCCGAGGCCAAATGCCGAGCCGCCGAATCCGGCCCGAACAGTGGCGCCAAGGGCACCGAGCGGGCCAACAGCATGGTGGTGCCCACTCCGGAGAGATCGGCCACGAACCACGTCCCGGGCCCATCACCGGTGGCCGCGAACAACTCGTCGACATCGTCCGGGGTCAGCCCCGGAATGTCGGCGACCGCCGCCAGTACCGCTTCGGCCCCGTGCTCGGTGGCCCATGCCGCACCATGGCGCAGGGCCTCGTTCAGACCGGGACGGGCATCGGCGATCACCGTCACCGGGTGGGGGCAGCCGGCCCGGTGCACTGCTCGGGACAGCTCGGCCTGCAGGGCGGGCTGATCGCTGACCACCACCACCGGCAGCCGGTGGGTCAGCGCGATCACCGTGTCGGTGGCCATCGCCAGCACCCACTGCTGACGCAGTGCAGGATGCAGGTCCACCATCCGTGATTTCGCGAACCGCAACTCCTTGAGCGCGACGACGGCGATGGTGGCTGGCTGACTCATGTGCGTGATGGTGCCACACCGAACCAGCACCGGCAGAGCCCACGCTCTAGGCTGGGACTTCGATCGAGGAGGTTGCACACATGGCGTTCCCCACCAGCGGGGCCTGGCCGGCCAATTGGCCCGCCCCCACCTGGGCCGAGAACATCGGCCGTGGCGCGGCCGGGGACGTGGCCGTGCTGGGTGCCGGCTCGTGGGGCACCACCTTCTCGCTGGTACTCGCCGACGCCGGCCACCGGGTGCGGCTGTGGGCCAGACGCGCTGATGTGGCCGATGAGATCAACCACACCCACCGAAACGGGGCCTACCTTCCCGGCGTCGACCTGCCCGAGACCATCACCGCGACCACCGACGTCACCGAAGCTGTCGCGGGCACCTCGATGGTCGTCCTGGCCGTGCCCGCCCAGGCCCTGCGCGCTCAACTCACCACCTGGCTGGCCGACGGCCTCGACTTCGGCGACTCACTGATCCTGAACCTGGCCAAGGGAATCGAAGAAGGTACCCGGGCCCGAATGACCCAGGTGATCACCGAAGTGACCGGCGTGTCGCCGGCGCGGATCGGGGTGTTGACCGGCCCGAACCTGGCCCGCGAGATCGCCGAACGCCAGCCGGCCGCCGCGGTGATCGCCGCCGGCAGTCACGACAACGCAGTGGCCATGCAGCGTGCCTGCCACACCGCCTGGTTCCGGCCCTACACCAACACCGACGTGGTCGGCTGCGAGGTCGCCGGCGCCACCAAGAACGTGATCGCCCTGGCGATCGGGATGGGCCAGGGCGTGGGGGCCGGTCACAATGCGATCGCCTGGCTGCTCACCCGGGGCCTGGCCGAGGTGAGCCGCCTCGGCGAGGCGATGGGGGCCGACCCGCTCACCTTCGCGGGTCTGGCCGGGATGGGTGACCTGATCGCCACCTGCTCCTCACCGCTGTCGCGCAACCGCACCTTCGGCGAACACCTGGGCCGGGGGCACTCGGTCGACGAAGCCATCCGCGAGAGCCGCGGGGTGGCCGAGGGGGTGCGCACCTGCGGCTCGGTCAAGGCACTGGCCGAGGATTACGGGGTCGAGATGCCGATCGTGCAGGGGGTGCACACCGTGCTCACCGAACAGGTCACCCCGGCAACGATGGTCGAGTTCGCGATGGGGCGAGCGTTGCGTAGTGAGCGTTGAGGACGGCTACAGTGACGCGGGTGACCGAACGCGTACGAGTTGTGCTGGTATTCGGTGGGGAGTCCGCCGAACACGGAGTGTCCTGCCTGACCGCAGCCTCGGTGATGGCTGCCATCGATACCGACCGCTATGAGGTTTCCGGTATCGGCATCACCCGCGACGGGCAGTTGATCCGGTACACCGCCGAACAGATCGCCGGTCTGGTCACGGTCGATCGCACCCTGCCCGAGGTTTCGGCCGAGTACCCGACCGCGGTGCTGATGCGAGTGGGGGACGGCTGCGAGGTCGCCACCCTGGTCGACGACCGGCTCATCGACCGGCAGCCCGTCGACGTCGCCTTCGCGCTGATCCACGGCCCCTTCGGTGAGGACGGCACGATCCAGGGCCTGTTCGAGATCTTCGGCCTGCGCTATGTGGGCTCGGGGGTCACCGGCTCGGCCGCCGGGATGGACAAGGTGCTGATGAAGCAGGTGCTCACCGCCCATGATCTTCCCGTCGGCCCCTATGTCGCCGTCCCGCCGCGACGCTGGCAGAACGAACCCGACAAGGTGCGCGAAGAAGTGGCACGGCTGAACTGGCCGGTATTCGTCAAGCCGGCCCGCGGTGGCTCCTCGATGGGCATCACCCGGGTCACCGCGCCCGATCAGCTCGACGATGCGATCGCCCACGCCCGCGAGTTCGACCCGAAGGTGATCGTCGAACAGGGTTTCGTCGGCGCCCGCGAAATCGAATGCGCGGTGCTCGGTGACCTCGACGGCGGACCGGCCCGCACCACCCGGGTCGGCGAGATCGTGATGCACACCGAATCGGGCTTCTACGACTTCGATGCCAAGTACCTCCCCGAGGATCAGGTCACCCTGCAGGTGCCCACCGAGGTGTCCGAGGACGTGCTCGGCCGGGCCCGGGAGCTGGCCCGTCGGGCCTTCGAGGCCTTCGACGGTGAGGGTCTGGCGCGGGTGGACTTCTTTCTCGATGGCGACGAACTGTTCATCAACGAACTGAACACGATGCCCGGCTTCACCGAGTTCTCGATGTACCCGATGCTGTGGCAGGACGCCGGGCTGAGTTATTCCGAACTGATCAGCACCCTGATCGAGTTGGCCCGTGCCCGTCCGCTGGGGCTGCGCTGATCAACCCACACAGGGCTGCTGCACCGGATTGTGGGCACCGATCGGCACCGACAGATCCGCCAGGGGTGAGATCGGATCGCCGTACTCGGCCGGCACCCCCACCCGGATCACCGCGGGGCGTCCGATCGTGGTCCACACCGTGCCGCCGCCCGAGCCCTGTTGTTCGAACCAGCCCACCCCGTTGATCTCCAGACACGGGCTGGTCGGGGTCAACTCCGGTGGTTTCGCCACCCCGCACACCAGGGTGATCGGCGGATCACCCCAGGCCCGCCCCCACTGACTACTGGTCTCGCGGGACACCGCACCCAGCAGTTCGTCGGGCATTTCGGCCACTACGGCGGTACAGATCTCTGCCACCTCGCCGGTGGGAGCAGGGTCGTCGATCGACACCGGCGCGGCACACCCGGCCAGGGCTGCGGTCAGCAGCAGGCCGGCGACGATCCGAGGGCGACGCACCTCAGATGTTCACCACCGGGCAGGTGACGGTACGGGTGATGCCCTCGACGGCCTGGATCTCGCTGACCACGAGCTTGCCCAAGTCGTCCATGCTGGGCGCCTCGACCTGCACGATCACGTCATAGGGCCCGGTCACGTCGTGCACCACAACCACCCCGTCGGTTCGGCGAATCTCGGCCGCGACATGAGCGGCCCTACCCACGCTGGTCTGAACCAGCACATAAGCCTGCACAGACATGGCAACCTCCTGAGGTTTCGGCCCGACAACGCCTCGGCGAAACGCGACCGCGCACCGCCCGGCCGGTGCGTCGAAAGGCTACCGTGTGCACCGATGGCCCACCAGAGCAGGGGCTGAGGGGAGAGTCGTGGCAGAGCAACAGACGCTGGGTGATCTGGGCGAGTTCGAGTTGATCGACATCATCGCCCGAGGCTTGGCACCGGGCGGCGTCACCAGTGCCGAATCGGTGCTGGTCGGGCCCGGGGACGACGGCGCGGTGCTGCGGCTGGCCGGTGATCGAGCGGTGGTCAGCACCGATGTGTTGGTCGAGGGAGTGCACTTTCGCCGCGACTGGTCCTCGGCTATCGAAGTGGGCCGCAAAGCGGTCGCGGTGAATGTCGCCGATATCGAGGCGATGGGCGCCCGGCCGGTCGGCATGGTGCTCGGCTTCAGCGCGCCGGGGAGCCTACCGGTGACCTGGCTGCGTTACCTGGTGCAGGGAATCGCCGAGGAATGTGCGGTCGCCGGGGTGTGGGCGGTCGGCGGTGACGTCACCAGGGCCGACCAGGTCGTTCTGTCGGTGACGGTGATCGGCGATCTGGCCGAGCGCGAACCGATTCGCCGCGACGGTGCCCGACCGGGCGATGTGGTCGCGGTGCTCGGCACCCTGGGATGGTCGGCGGCCGGCTACATGGTGTTGCGGCGGGGCTTCGGCTCGCCGCGGGCGGTGGTGAAGGCCCACAAGGTGCCCTCGGTGCCCTATGGGCAGGGCCGGGTGGCCGCAGAGGCCGGCGCCAGCGCGATGATCGACGTCTCCGACGGGCTGTTGTCGGATCTGGGTCATATCGCCACGGCCTCCGACGTCAGCATCGATGTGCTCACCGATGCCTTCGACATCGCCGACCCGGTGCAGGCGGTCGCCTCGGCCACCGGCACGTCCCCCTTGGTATTTCTGCTCACCGGCGGGGAGGACCACGCCCTGGCCGCGACCTTCGCGCCGCACGATGTACCGGCCGGGTGGAATGTCGTCGGACGGGTGCTGCCCTACCAGGACGGGCCCCGGGTCACCGTCGACGGGGGCGAATGGGACGGCGCCACCGGCTGGGATCACTTCCGTCGCTGACCGGCGTGTAACCCCGAGGGGTCGAGAACCGGTGTCCTAAGATCGCCAGCATGGCGACCCGCGCGTCTTCCCCACCGCGGTCGCGTACCACTCGTGGTGCGTCATCGCGGTCGACCGGAAGCAAAAAGACCAGTACCTCGACCCGGCGACCCCCGGCGAAGTCGGGCTCGTCGGCGCGCAAACCCGCCCGCAAATCCGCACCCCGCAAAAACACCCGCCGCGGGCCGGGCTTGGGTGCCCGCCTGGGCGGCGGTCTGGTGGCGGCCTGGCGCGGCCTGGCCGGAGCGGTCGGCGGGGGAGTGCGGGCCATCGGCAACACCGCCGGTGAGGTCGACCCGGAACTGCGTCGCGATGGCTTCGGCTTGTTCCTGCTCGGCTGCGCAATCGTGGCCGGGGCGGAGTTCTGGTTCGGCCTGCCCGAACCGGTGGGCCCCTGGCTGCACTCGGTCGGCACCGGGCTGGTCGGCCAACTCGCCTACGCCGCGCCGCTGTTGTTGCTGTTGATGGCGGTACGCACCCTGCGCGACCCGGAGGCCAACGGCCCGATGGGCCGCCAACTGGTCGGTTGGGGATGCCTGCTGCTCGGTGTGCTGGGGCTGGTAGGCATCGCCCACGGGGTGCCGCGCCCGTCCGACCCCGAGGCGATGGCCGCAGCCGGCGGCGTGCTGGGGTTCCTGTCCTCCAGCCTGCTCACCGACCTGCTGACTGCCTGGGTGGCGGTACCGCTGTTGGTGTTGCTGTCGCTGTTCGGGCTGATCGTGATCATCGGTATCCCGCTGTACGAGGTGCCGGCCCGGCTGCGTGCGCTGCGGGAGCGGCTGCCCGAACGGACGTCGAAGTCCGACGAACCCGAGTACGGCCAGGACCGTGCCTACGACACCCCGCTGGTGGTCGACGAAGCGGACGAGACCGAGGAAGCCCCTACGGTCAAGCAGCCCGACCCGAAGCCGGTCACTGCGGGCCTGCCACCCGAACCCGATCCGGATGCCGAACTGAGCCCGCCGCAACACACCCCGCCCCCGGCACGGGTGGAACAACTGCAACTGTCCGGCGATGTGCAGTACGTGCTGCCCGACTCCGCTTTGTTGAAGTCGGGTACCGCCCCGAAGCTGAAGTCGGAGGCCTCCGATGCGGTGGTCGACCGGCTGCAACGGGTCTTCGACGAGTTCGGCATCGATGCCAAGGTCACCGGCTACACCCGCGGCCCGACGGTCACCCAGTACGAGGTCGCTCTCGGCTCCGGCGTCAGTGTCAAGAAGGTCAGTGGCATCGGAAGCAATATCGCCTACGCGGTGGGAAGTCCCGAGGTGCGGATCCTGAATGTGATTCCGGGCAAGTCGGCGATGGGCATCGAAATCCCGAACACCGACAAGGAGATCGTCTCCCTCGGTGACGTGCTGCGCTCCAAGGCCGCGACCAACGACCACCACCCGATGACGGTCGGGCTGGGTAAGGACGTCGGCGGCGGTTTCGTCCTGGCGAATATGGCCAAGATGCCGCACCTGTTGGTGGCCGGCGCCACCGGTTCGGGTAAGTCGAGCTTCATCAACTCCATGATCACCTCGATCATGATGCGGGCCACCCCCGACGAGGTGCGGATGATCCTGATCGACCCGAAGCGGGTCGAGCTGACCATCTACGACGGCATTCCGCACCTGATCACCAAGATCATCACCAACCCCAAGAAGGCCGCCGAGGCGCTGGAATGGGTGGTGAAGGAAATGGACATGCGCTACGAAGACCTGGCGCAGTACGGCTTCAAGCATGTCAAGGACTTCAACGAAGCGATCCGCGCCGGCGCGTTACACGCCCCGGAAGGTTCCGAACGCATCCTCGAGCCCTACCCCTACCTGCTGGTGGTGGTCGACGAGTTGGCCGACCTGATGATGGTCGCGCCCCGCGACGTCGAGGGATCGGTGGCCCGGATCACCCAGTTGGCCCGTGCCGCGGGCATCCATCTCGTGCTGGCCACCCAGCGTCCGTCCACTGACGTGGTCACCGGCCTGATCAAAGCCAACGTGCCCTCCCGGCTGGCCTTCGCCACCTCGTCGCAGACCGACTCGCGGGTGATTCTCGACCAGAACGGGGCCGAGAAACTGGTCGGGCAGGGTGATGCGCTGTATCTGCCGATGGGCGCCGGTAAACCGATCCGGGTGCAGGGCTCCTGGGTGGGGGAGGCCGAGATTCGCGAGGTGGTCAAGCACGTCACCTCCCAGATGAAGGCCCAGTACCGTGACGATGTCGGGGCACCACAGGGCGAGAAGAAGGTCGCCGAGGAGATCGGCGACGACCTCGACCTGGTGTTGGAGGCCGCCGAACTGGTGGTCACCACCGACCTCGGCTCGACCTCGATGCTGCAGCGCAAACTGCGCGTCGGCTTCGCCAAGGCCGGCCGGTTGATGGACATCCTGGAGACCCGCGGCGTGGTCGGCCCGAGTCAGGGATCCAAGCCCAGGGAAGTGCTGGTCAAGCCCGATGAGCTGGACGAGGTGCTCGACAACCTGCGCGCTGGTTAGGCTCTCACCATGAACGGACCCAACGTGCTGACCACGTTGCGCATCCTGATGGTGCCGCTGCTGGGGTGGATGCTGATCGCATTCGCCGACGACCCCACCATGCGGATCTGGACCACCGTGGTGTTCTGCGTGGCGATGCTCACCGACCTGGTGGACGGGTGGTGGGCTCGCCGGGCGAACCTGATCACCAGCTTCGGCAAGATCGCCGACCCGATCGCCGACAAGCTGATGACCGGCATGGCCCTCGTTGGGCTGAGCATCATCGGCGAACTGTGGTGGTGGGTGACCATCGTGATCCTGGTGCGCGAATGGGGCATTACCGTGATGCGGTTCGCGCTGCTGCGCTTCGGTGAAGTACAGGCGGCGAACAAGGGCGGCAAGATCAAGACCGTGGTGCAAACCGTGGCGTTGATTCTGTTCCTGCTGCCGTTGCCGCAACTGCTGTGGGGGGTGCCGCTGCAACCGCTGCACCTGGTGGAGTTGCTCTCCTGGATCCTGATGATGGTCGCCCTGTTGCTGACGGTGGTGTCCGGTGTCGACTACGTGCGTGCCGCGATCCGGATGGTGCGCGAACACGAGGCCAAGAAGTTCGCCGCGAACAATGAACCGGGCAGCTGAACTCGTCATCCGGCTGATGGCCGTGGGCCAAACGGTCGCCACCTGCGAATCGCTCACCGGTGGCCTGATCGGGGCCGAACTGACCTCGATCCCGGGTGCCTCCCGGGTGTATCGCGGTGGCCTGATCACCTACGCGACCGAGTTGAAACACACCCTGGCCGGGGTGGAGTCGTCGGTGCTGCGCAGTGAGGGCCCGGTCGCCGAGACAACCGCCCAGCAGATGGCCCTGGGGGCCCGGCAGCGGTGTCAGGCCCACTGGGGGATCGGGGTGACCGGGGTGGCCGGCCCCGACCTGCAGGGTGGGCAGCCCGCCGGCACCGTCTGGGTGGGCATCGCCGGCCCCGGGGACGTCGTGCGCGCCGAGTTGTTCGACTTCGCCGGAGACCGCAACCGGATCCGCGAACAGACCGTTTCTGCCGCCATCAACGCACTGTTGGCCCGGCTGGGATAGGCTCTGAGGCATGAATCGCCACTCGTCACCGCCGGTACTGCTGCGGGAGCACCTGGGCAGTTCGTTGCGTGCGGTTCGCATCGAACAGGGCCGCACCCTGCGTGAGGTGTCCGCCGGTGCCCGGGTCAGCCTGGGCTACCTGTCGGAGATCGAGCGGGGCCAGAAGGAAGCCTCCAGCGAACTGCTGGCCGCGATCTGTCAGGCCCTGGACATCACCCTGGCCGAGTTGCTCGGCCGCGTCACCCACGAGTTGGGCGGCGCGGAGGTGATCAGCCTGCCGGTGGCCAACGCCAACGCAGCCTGACCCCACCCTGACCCCACAGACACGTAGAGGCGGGCCGACGCATCGTCGGCCCGCCTTTCACGTTGTTCGGTTACCGCCCGAACGATCTCGGCACGATCATTCGCAACCGACCATCATTCGCGACCGAGCGGATCGGGGCGGCACACCCCGTCGGCGATCGCCGCGGCCTTGACCGCCTCGGCCACGGCCGGAGCCACCCGGGTGTCGAACACCGAGGGCACGATGTACTGCGGCCACAGGTCGTCACCGACGGTGTCGGCGATCGCGGTGGCCGCGGCCAACTTCATGCTCTCGGTGATCCGGCGGGCCCGGGCGTCCAGGGCGCCCCGGAAGACACCGGGGAAGGCCAACACATTGTTGATCTGGTTCGGGAAGTCACTGCGTCCGGTGGCGATCACCGCGGCGATGCCCTGAATCAGCTCGGGGCGGATCTCCGGGTTCGGGTTGGCCATCGCGAAGACCACCGGTTCGTCCGCCATCGACTTCACGTCGTCCACGGTGAGGATGTCGGGGCCGGACAGGCCGACGAAGACATCGGCTCCGGCGATCACGTCGGTGATCGTGCCCTGCAGCGCCTCGGGGTTGGTGTTGCCGGCGAACCAACGCTTGGAATCGTTGAGGTCGGTGCGATCCTCGTGCACCGCGCCCTTGCGGTCGACACCGATGATGTTGCGCACCCCGGCGTCCATCAGCATCTTCGACACCGCGACGCCGGCCGCACCGACCCCGGCCACGACCACCTTCACGTCCTCGTGGTTCTTGCCGACGATCTTCAGCGCATTGCGCAGCGCGGCCACCGTGACGATGGCGGTGCCGTGCTGATCGTCGTGGAAGACCGGGATGTCGAGGGCCTCGACGAGCCGCTCCTCGATCTCGAAGGCACCGGGGGCGGCGATGTCCTCGAGGTTGATGCCGCCGAAGGTCGGCTCGAGCTTCTTCACCAGATCGACGATCTCGTCCGGATCCTTGGTGCCGATGCAGATCGGGAAGGCATCGACGTCGGCGAAGTTCTTGAACAACTGCGCCTTGCCCTCCATCACCGGCATCGCGGCTTCGGGGCCGATATCGCCCAGACCCAGCACCGCGGTGCCGTCGGAGACGATCGCGACGGTGTTCTTGCGGATCGTGAACTCATGGCTGAGGTTGACGTCCTCGGAGATCGAGGTGCACACCCGGGCCACACCGGGGGTGTAGACCATCGCCAGGTCGTTGAGGGTGTGGACTTCCTTCTTGACCGCGGTGCTGATCTTGCCGCCCTCGTGCAGGTCGAAGGTGCGATCCTCCCAGCCGAGGATTTCCACGCCCTCGACCGCCTCGATGGCTCGGCGTACCTCCCGCTGGTGTTCCTCGGAGCTGCAGTAGATGTCGATCTCGTCCTCCATGTGGAGCGACTTGATCTTGAAACCGTCCAGAGCGGTGATGTTGCCGCCCGCTTCGCCGATCGCCACGGTCAACCGGCCGAGGGTGCCGGGACGGTCGATCAAACGGACATGTGCGCGCACCGAAAAAGCAGCGGTGGGAGTCTTTGCAGCCATGCGCGGCAGCCTAGCGTTATCACCGGGGCGTGCAGGCGACATACTGGTGCGTGGATGGGAGACAGAGTGCGACTGGCAGAATTGCGGGAAAGAATGGCCCGACACCTCGGCGCAGCCTATGCGCCGGTGTGGGCATCGATGCAGGTGATCGCAGAACTACAGGGACGCACCGTCGACGAGGCACTCGCCGCAGGCGTCCCACCCAAGCAGATCTGGCGGGCCGTTTGGGCCTACCTGGAACTGGACGACCGGGAGCGATAGGGAGGCGGGCGGCATGGGTGAGGAAATCGGTGCCGACAGCGGCCGGGAACACCGGCGCGCCTATCGCCGCAAGGTCCAGGAATGCCTCGACGTCTTCGAATCCATGCTGGTCGGCGACCTGATCATGCCTTCCTCGGACACGATCGGGCTGGAGATCGAACTCAACCTGGTCGATGCCGACGGCCGCCCCGCAATGCGCAATGCCGATGCCCTGGCCGAGATCGCCGACGCCGACTTCGTGGCCGAACTCGGCCGCTACAACATCGAACTCAATGTGCCCCCGCGCACCATCGACGGCGGAGAAACCTTCGAGCTGGAGAACAGCCTGCGCAACTCGCTGAATGCCGCCTCCCGGGCCGCCCGAGAACTCGACATGAACCTGGTGATGATCGGGATCCTGCCGACCCTGCGCAGCGACGATCTGACCGGGGCGTGGATGAGCGACTCGGCGCGGTTCGCCGAACTCAACGATTCGATCTTCTCCTTTCGTGGCGAGGACATGGAGATCGACATCACCGGCCCTGGGGTCAGCGGGGAGCGGCTGCGCACCGCCTGGCCCGACATCGCGCCCGAGAGCGCGTGCACCAGCGCCCAGTTGCATCTCCAGGTGGCCCCGGAGGATTTCGCTCGGTACTGGAATGCCGCGCAGGCCTTCCTGGGCCCGCAGGTCGCGGTGGCGGCGAACTCCCCGTTCTTCCTGGGCCGACGGCTGTGGGCCGAAACCCGGGTGGAGCTGTTCCACCAGGCGATCGATACCAGGCCCCCGGAGCTGCGCAACCAGGGGGTGCGACCGCGGGTGTTCTTCGGTGACCGGTGGATCACCTCGATCTTCGACCTGTTGGACGAGAACGTCCGCTACTTTCCCTCGCTGCTGCCGGAACTGACCGATGAGGACCCGCGCGCCGAACTGGCCGCCGGACGCGCACCACAGTTGCGCGAACTGCGGTTGCACAACGGCACCGTGTACCGCTGGAACAGACCGGTCTACGACGTGGTGGACGACATGGCCCACGTGCGCGTCGAGAACCGGGTGCTGCCGGCCGGCCCCAGCGTGATCGACACCTTGGCCAACGCTTCCTTCTACTACGGGGTGGTGCGCGCTCTGGCCGATGCCGAACGGCCGGTCTGGTCGACCCTGTCGTTCAGCACCGCGGAGCAGAATTTCCGCTCCTGTGCCCAACGCGGGTTGGAGGCAAGCGTGTTGTGGCCCTCGGCCGGCGAGATCGGGGTGGCGGAGTTGGTGTTGGAGCAGCTGTTGGGCCTGGCCGCGGAGGGCCTGGACGCCTGGGGAGTGCGTCCGGCGGTGCGTGACCGGTACCTGAATGTGATCGAGGAACGCACCCGTACCGGACGCAACGGTGCCTGGTGGCAGACCCGGGCGGTGGAGCGGTTGGAAAGTCGCGGCCTGTCGCGCGAGCTGGCACTGACCGAGATGTTGGCGGCCTACCGGCAGGGGATGGACGCCAACGAGCCGGTACACACCTGGCCGCTGCCCTGAATCGGACCGCCTCGAACAAGTGTTCCCATCGGTGGCCGGAAATGTCGGTGCCGCTATCTAAGGTCGTGGGTGTCAGCTTCCCCCACATGACGAAAGGACAGGCCCGATGACGGCTACGAACCCCTCGCGCCAGGACTTGTCGGTAGTCCTGGACATGATCGAGAAGACCCACGGCCAAGGGGCGGTGATGTGCCTGGGTGATGAGGAGCGCGGCATTGTCGATGCGATCAGCACCGGGTCTGACAAGCTGGACGCTGCACTGGGTGGTGGCCTGCCGCGAGGGCACATCGTGCAGATAGTGGGTGGCCGTTTCGTGGATGCCAACTACCTGACCCTGGGTATGCTCGCTCACGCTCAGGTCGCTGGTGGCACCTGCGCCGTCGTGGACGGCGAGCACTTATTGGATTCCTTTGATTGCGCCCGGACCGGAGTGGACACCGGTGCGCTGCTTTTCAGTCAGCCCAACAGCATGGAGCAGGCGCTGGGGGTCACCGACATGCTCGCGAGATCCGGTGCCCTGACTCTGATCGTGGTGCATTCGATTTACGCGCTGCCTCTGCGGGAGACCGACCATCCGAACGAGGCCTTCGACGAGCTGAAGCAGGACGAGGTGCTGAGTCGCGCGCTGCGAAAGCTCAGTAGCGCAGTCGCAGAGTCCGGCACCATCGTGGTCTTCTTGCAACACAGGGAGGCAGAGCCACGTCGCTTCGAGTCCTTGGCTCACATGCGTGAGGATCCGGTGTTCAAGCTCCATGCCTCGGTGCGTTTGGACGTATATGCGAAGGCGCACAGCCCTTCTCGCACGACTCAGGTGGAGGTGATCAAGAACAAGGTCGCTCCGCCGCTGAAGGTAGTCAGGCTCGAAGAGCTGCCTCGCGTGATCCGTCGTGAGTCGCCCTCTGAGGGGGAATCGGGCGAAACGACCACCGCCACCCGAGAATACGACGAATACCTCGAACAGGTAGCCGAGCAGCAGCCGTTGTCCGACCCTGAGGGTTGACAACTGGTGGTGCCCGCCGCCGAGTTGGTGATCACCTCTCAGACGGTGTCGAGCACGGTGCTCCAACGGAAGCTGCGTTGCGGCTTCGCCCAGGCCCGACGATTGCTGACGATCCTGGAGACCGACGCCGTGGTCGGGCCATCCCGGGAGGCGGCGCCCAGGGAAGTACTGGTCAAGCGCGAAGATCTCGAGCGGGTAGTTCACCGACTGCGCCTCCGGTACGAGGTGTGAAACCGCAGCGGCGGCGACATTCCCGGCGTGTTGACTTGGGATCGAACGGGTGTTCGCATAAGTTGTCCACCGGGTCGAGGTAACCGACAGAAATCTCTCCACAAATGAACCCGGGGCAGGGAAACTGTCGGAGCCGCTGCCTACTGTTTTGGGTGTAAGAACAAACCACCCCCGCGGTCTCGTTCGAGGCCACCCGATGGAAGGAAAACACGATGGCCGCAGCCACCGATCGCGAGAAGGCTCTGCAAGCTGCCCTGGGCCAGATCGAGAAGACTCACGGCAAGGGTTCGGTGATGCGTCTCGGCGACGAGACGCGTGCTCCGATCGAAGTCATCAACACCGGTTCGATCGCTTTGGATGTTGCTCTGGGTATTGGTGGCCTGCCGCGCGGTCGCGTGGTGGAGGTCTACGGTCCGGAGTCCTCGGGTAAGACCACCGTCGCCCTGCACGCGATCGCCAGCGCCCAGGCCGCCGGCGGTATCTGCGCCTTCGTGGATGCCGAGCACGCCCTCGACCCCGACTACGCCAAGCGCCTCGGCGTGGACACCGACGCCCTGTTGGTCAGCCAGCCCGACAACGGCGAACAGGCCCTGGAAATCGCCGACATGCTGGTGCGCTCCGGAGCGCTCGACCTGATCGTGATCGACTCGGTGGCCGCGTTGACGCCCCGGGCCGAGATCGAGGGCGAGATGGGCGACTCCCATGTCGGTCTGCAGGCCCGGTTGATGAGCCAGGCGCTGCGCAAGATGACCGGTGCCCTGTCCGGTTCGGGCACCACCGCGATCTTCATCAACCAGTTGCGCGAGAAGATCGGTGTGATGTTCGGCTCCCCGGAAACCACCACCGGTGGTCGGGCACTGAAGTTCTACTCCTCGGTGCGCCTCGACGTGCGCCGCATCGAGACCCTCAAGGACGGCTCGGAGTCGGTAGGTAACCGCACCCGGGTGAAGGTGGTCAAGAACAAGGTCGCCCCGCCGTTCAAGCAGGCCGAGTTCGACATCATCTACGGCGAGGGCATCAGTCGCGAAGGCGGTCTGATCGATCTCGGTGTGGAATGCGGTCTGGTGCGCAAGGCGGGGGCCTGGTTCACCTACGAGACCGAGCAACTCGGCCAGGGCAAGGAGAATGCCCGCAACCACCTCAAGAACAATCCGGATCTGGCCGCCGAACTGGAGAAGAAGATCCGCGAAAAGATGGGCATCGGCCCCCAGGTCGACGTGCCCGAGGGGGTTGACCCGGTCACCGGTGAGGTGGAGTTCTGAGCCGCGAACCCCGCCCCGGGCCGGCCTCCGAACTCGATAAGGACGCCGACCCGGAGAACATTGCTCGCGAGATCGTGCTGCGGCGGTTGACCATGCGGGCGCACAGCCGCGCCGAGCTCGCTCAGGCTCTGGCCAAGCGCAATGTGCCGGGTGAGGTCGCCGAACGCGTACTGAACCGGATGGAACAGGTCGGCCTGGTCGACGACGACGCCTTCGCCGCGAGTTGGGTCGCCTCCCGGCAGCAACGCCGCCACCTGTCGCGGCGGGCCCTGCGAGCCGAACTCGGCCGCAAGGGCCTCGACCGGGAGGTGATCGGGGAGGCTGTCAACGAAGTCGACGACGAGGACGAATACACCGCCGCGGTCTCCCTGGCCCGCAGCAAGCTGCGCTCCTACGCACGGCTCGAGCCCCACGTCAGACGACGCCGGATGGCCGGAGTACTGGCCCGGCGCGGCTTCGACGCTTCGATCACCGCCCGGGTGCTGGAAGAAGTTCTCGGTGAGGCAACAACCGACCCCGAGGGGTGAGCCGGTGCTTGCTTGACCGGTGGGCGGGGCCTAGCCTGAAAAGCCAGGGTTACGGTGAAGTTCTGCAGTGAATGTGACGACCGATATTCGGCACGACGCTCCGGCGTCGATATGACCAGTAGTACCGAGGTGTGTCGACCGTCCCTGTGGTCTTAGAAGCACGACGAGCAAGCTAGGCGAGGGGGCGGCAATGGAACCGAGTGCATGGGTACTGACGGTTCTGCTGCTGTTGGTTCTGGCCGCCGTCGTTGTCCTCGCCCTGGTGGTGGTGCGGGGCCGCCGGGTCGCGGTCGCCGAACAGGAGGCCGAACGGGCCCAGGCCGCCGAGGAAGCCCGCAAACGCAACGCAGAAGCACTCACTGCACTGCGCGCGGCGGCCGAGAAGGATGCCGCCGAAGTACGCGCCGATGCCGATGAGTACCAGCGCAGCGTGCGTGCCCACGCCGACCAGGTACTGCGCGAGGCCGAACGTGCCCGCCAGGAAGCCGAACGTGCCCGTCAAGAAGCCGAACAGTCCGCGCAACACCAACGTGACGAGCTGCGCGAACTGCGCCTGGGCCAGGAACGTCGCGACCAGAGACTTGCCGAACGCGAAGACCGGCTCGCCGAACTGCGCGCCACGCTGGACTCCGAACGCGCCGACCTCGACCGCGACACCGGGCTCCATGTCGCCGAACTGGAACGTATCGCCGGGCTCACCCGCGAACAGGCCCGCGACGAACTGGTCGAATCGATCGTCGATGACGCCAAACGTCGCGCGGTGCTGATTTCGCGTGATCTGGAACAAGCGGCCGTCCGTGAGGGAGAAGCCCGGGCCCGCACCCTGCTGGTCGACGCCATGCAGCGGGTCGCCTCGGAGCAGACCACCGAGAGCGTCGTGGCCACGGTCGAGTTGCCCAGCGACGATATGAAGGGCCGCATCATCGGCCGCGAGGGCCGCAATATCCGCTCCTTCGAACAGGTCACCGGGGTCAACGTGATGATCGACGACACGCCCGGGTCAGTGCTGTTGAGCTGCTTCGACCCGGTGCGCCGCGAAACCGCCCGACTCACCCTCGAAGACCTGGTTGCCGACGGTCGGATCCACCCCGCCCGGATCGAGGAAGTGCACGAACGATCCCAACGCCGCATCGCCGAACGCTGCGCCCAGGCCGCCGAGGATGCCCTGGTCGAGGTCGGCATCGCCGACCTGGACCCGAACCTGGTCGAACTGGTCGGCATGCTGCGCTACCGCACGTCCTATGGCCAAAACGTGCTCAAACACCTCATCGAGTGCTCCCACCTGGCCGGGCTGATGGCGGTGGAACTGGGGCTGGAACCCAAACAATGCCGCCGGGCGGCCTTCCTGCACGACATCGGCAAGGCCCTCACCCACGAAGTGGAAGGGTCACATGCGCTGATCGGTGCCGACCTGGCCCGCCGCCATGGTGAGCACCCCGAAATCGTGCACGCCATCGAGGCCCACCACAACGAGGTCGAACCAACCACGGTGGTGGCCGTCCTCACCCAGATCGCCGACCAGATCAGCGGCGGCCGTCCCGGCGCCCGCCGTGAATCCCTGGAGAGCTACGTCAAACGGCTGGAACGACTCGAATCGATCGCCGCCTCCCGCGACGGGGTCGACAAGGTCTTCGCGATGCAGGCCGGCCGCGAAGTCCGGGTGATGGTCGACCCCGGTGAGGTCGACGACATCGAAGCACAGGTGCTGGCTCGCGACATCGTAAAACAGGTCGAGGAAGAACTCACCTACCCCGGCCAGATCCGGGTCACCGTGGTACGCGAGTCACGCGCCACCGAAGTCGCCCGCTGAGCCGCGACCTCCCGGCGGGTCCGCACGCCCATCCGGCTGCCACGACCGCTTCGCGAACTTCGGTCCGTACGGGGTGCTGGATTACACTGACGCCACCATGGCGAACCCCACCCGCACCTACGAGGTGCGCACCTACGGCTGTCAGATGAACGAACACGATTCGGAACGAATCAGTGGCTTGTTGGACGACGCCGGCTATCAACCTGCCCCCGAAGGGGCCACCCCCGATCTGGTGGTCTTCAACACCTGCGCGGTGCGCGAGAACGCCGACAACCGGCTCTACGGCAACCTGGGCCACCTGGCCTCGGTGAAGGCGGTCACCCCGGGCATGCAGATCGCGGTGGGCGGATGCATGGCCCAGAAAGACCGTCAGACCGTACTCGACCGGGCCCCCTGGGTGGACGTGGTCTTCGGCACCAACAACCTCGGCTCCCTGCCCGTGCTGCTGGAGCGCGCCCGGGTGAACAACGAGGCCCAACTCGAGATCGCCGAACACCTCCAGGCCTTCCCGTCCACGCTGCCGACCCGGCGCGATTCGGCCTACTCGGCCTGGGTATCGATCTCGGTGGGCTGCAACAACACCTGCACCTTCTGCATCGTGCCCGCCCTGCGCGGCAAGGAAACCGACCGGCGGCCCGGCGACATCCTCGCCGAGATTCGCGCCCTGGTCGACGACGGGGTACAGGAAGTGACGCTGCTGGGCCAGAACGTCAACGCCTACGGGGTCGAGTTCGGCGACCGCGGCGCCTTCGCCAAGTTGCTGCGCGCCTGCGGTGACATCGACGGGTTGCGCCGGGTGCGGTTCACCAGCCCCCACCCGAAGGACTTCACCGACGACGTCATCGCCGCGATGGCCGAGACCCACAATGTGATGCCGCAACTGCACATGCCCCTGCAGTCCGGCTCGGACGCGGTGCTGAAACGGATGCGTCGCTCCTACCGCTCGGAGCGTTTCCTGGGCATCATCGACCGGGTACGGGCAGCCATGCCGCACGCCGCGATCACCACCGACATCATCGTCGGCTTTCCCGGTGAGACCGACGAGGATTTCGACGAAACCATGCGGGTGGTCGAACAGGCCCGGTTCTCGGCCGCGTTCACCTTCCAATACTCCAAACGTCCCGGCACCCCGGCGGCAACCATGCCCGATCAGGTACCCGCCGAGGTGGTCCGTGAGCGGTACGACCGGCTGATCACCCTGGTCAACGACCTGGCCTGGGCCGAGAACCGCAAGCTGGAGAACACCGTGGTCGAGGTGATGTTCGCCGACGGCGAAGGACGCAAGGATGCCGCCACCGGCCGGATGTCGGGCCGGGGCCGGGACAACCGGCTGGTGCACGTCGCGGTGCCCGAGGCCGCCGAAGAGCGCCCCCGTCCCGGTGATCTCGGCGAAGTGCTGATCACCAAGGCCGCCCCGCACCACCTGATGGCCGACCAGGGCCTGCTCAGCCTCACCCGTACCCGGGGCGGCGACGCCTGGCAGGCTCGCCGCGAAGCTCCGGTGCGCACTGTGGGACTCGGTATACCCACCGTCGGCGAACGCCCCTAGTGTGCGCGGTACGCCGAAAGGAGTACCGCATGCAGGTTTGGCCTCCCGGACCCACCCATCGTGAGTCCGCCGGGCCACACCGGGCACCCCGAACGGTTGCGCGGTGAGTGCGCCCACCGAACGCGCCCCACAACCACCCGCCTTCGCGGTGATCGGTCTGCTCGCTCTGGCCGGGCTGATCGTCACGATCCTGCAAACCATGATCGTGCCGTTGATTCCCGAACTGCCGGCCATTCTGGGGGTCAGCCCGGCCGACGCGTCCTGGATGGTGACCGCCACCCTGGTGGCCGGTGCGGTGTCCACCCCGGCGCTGTCCCGGCTGGCCGACATGTTCGGCAAGCGCCGGATGCTGGTCGTGAGCATGGGGCTGGTGGTGCTGGGCAGTGCCCTCGTGGTGGTCACCGGCTCCTTCGCGATGGCGGTGTTGGGCCGAGCCCTGCAGGGGATGGGGATCGCGGTGGTGCCGATCGCGATGGGTGTGATGCGCGACCTGCTGCCGGCCGAGCGCCTGCCCGGCGCGGTGGCCATGATGAGCGCCATGTTCGGCATCGGCGGGGCGGTGGGTCTGCCGGCCTCCGGGCTGATTTACCACGCCTGGGGCTGGGACGCGATCTTCCTGGTTCTCGGCGGGGTCGGTGCCTTGCTGATGCTGGGTTTCGTGCTGCTGATCCCGCCGCTGGCCCGCGGCACCGGGGGACGCTTCGACTGGCCCGGAGCGGTATTCCTCTCGATCGGCCTGATCGGTTTGCTGCTGGCGATCACCAAGAGCGGCGAATGGGGCTGGCTGACCAGCCGCACCGGTACCGCCCTGGTCATCGGTGTCATCGGGTTCGCGATCTTCATTCCCTGGGTGCTACGTCGACGTGACCCCCTGGTCGACCTGGCCACCGCCACCCGCCGTCCGGTGTTGTTGGCCAACATCGCCGCGTGCCTGATCAGCTTCGCGATGTATGTGAACATGCTGACCACCACCCAGATGCTGCAGGTGCCGCGCGAAGGCTTCGGCATGAACGCCGCCACTGCGGGGCTGGGCATGTTGCCCGCGGCCCTGCTCTCGGTGGTGCTGGCCCCGCTGGCGGCCTGGTTGATGGGCCGGATCGGGGCCCGCGCCACAATGCTGATCGGGGCGTCGGTGCTCGGGTTCGGCTACCTCATGCGCATCGTGTTGGTGGAACACGCCTGGATGGTGATCGTGGGTGCGGCCGGTCTGTCACTGGGCAGTTCGATCGCGCTGGCGACCATGCCGGTACTGATCATGCAAGAGGTGCCGATGACCCAAACCGCCGCCGCCAACGGCCTCAACTCCCTGATTCGCAGTATCGGCACCTCCACCTCCAGCGCCACGGTGGCAGCCATTCTCGCCGCCAGTACCACGATGATCGCGGGGGTGCTGGTGCCCAGTCCGGGGGCTTTCGCCACGGTGCACCTGCTCGCCGGATTGTCGGCGCTGACCGCTTGCGCCTTGGTCTTTTTCGTGCCGCGCCGACCGGTACCGGGCCGGGGCTGACCTACCGCGACGGAATAATCCGGGTATGGACTGGGAGTTTTTCTTCAACACCGAGCACGGACGCGACAAGTTGTTGCGAGACCGGCTCGAGCAGTACCAGGGCGATGCGGCAGCCGCCCGCAGTGTGCAGCGCCGACGGTTCCAGCAGCAGATCAGCACCCTGCGAGGCGACCTCGACACCAGACTGACCGCCCTGTCGCGAGCCTTCGAGTCCTACGTCGCACTGGACGACGTGCGCGAACAACTGGCCGGCTTCCCCGACCGGGCCCAGGCCCGCCGCCGCGCCACCGAAGCTCTGCAGGCCCTGGACGCCGGCCGACAGCCCGAACCCCTCGACGACATCGCCGACTACTGGCTCCCGCCGGCCGTCAACGCGCTACAACTCGGCGGTGGCGTGGACGAAGCGCTGCTGGGCACCGCCCTGGCCCGGGACGAAGCCAGTACCCACCGCTTTCTGGCCGGAGTACTCGGTGCCGCCGGACACGGCCGGGCCGGGGCACAACACGCCATCGCCGCGCTGTCGACCCCACGGTGGGACGATGCCCAGCAACTCATCTGGCTGGCGATCGCCGATGGGGTTTTCGGCGATCAGGCGATCGCGCAGCTCCACCGGGCGGTGCAACCGGCCCTGGGCGCACCGGGGCAGGACGGCTGGGAGGAATGGCTGCTGGCCCGGGAAGACGGCTCGGAGGTGCCACTGGGGTGGCTGATCAATGTCTACAGCGCCGAAACCACCGAATCGGAAACCGACACCGGCCGGCACCACGACGACCTGCGCGGGGTGGCGATGATCGAGGTCACCGCCGGCTCGCCGCCCGAACAACCCCTGATCGCGCGCGCCAGGCATCTGCGCGCTCTGGTGCGCAACCCGATGGCACCGGCTGTTCCCGAGACCGCCGAGGGGACCGACACCGGCACCGAGGTGGTCGAGGTGTTGCGCCGGGCAGCCATCGACCGGGACGGGCCGGCCACAGCCCGCCGGTTGGCCCGGAGCTGGATCGCCCCCCAACTCCTGGCCGTGCTGGATCGGATACCACCGGCGGCCGAACCCACCCCGACCATCCTGCGGGCCAAAATGCCGCTACTGGACCTGACGGTGAGCGCTGCCGGGCCCGACCCGGCCGAACTGGACCGGGCCCGCCGCCAGATCGCCGAGCGGCACATCCCGTCCAACCGGCCACTGATTCGCGGTGGCTCGATCGGTGGCGGGCTGCTGGTGTTGGCCGCAGTGTGTTTCATTCTGCAGTGGACCGTGCCGGGGTTCTTGTTGGCTGCAGCCGGGCTCGCCGTGGGCATTCACGGATTCTGGCGCTGGCAGCAGGAGCAGCAGATGGTGCTCGCCGGGCAGGAAGCCGTGGAACGGCTCGACCAAGCCGTGGAGCGCACCCAACGGCAGGCCCACCAACAGGACCTGCACAATGCCGAGGTTCACCAGGAGCGGCTCGAAGAGTTCACCCGTGCCAGGACGGTGGTGGCGCAGGCGGCTCAGGACTGACCTGCGATTCCGGCGTCGCGTCCCGGCCCGCCCGATCGAGCGCCCGGGCGTACCACATACCCAAGCCGATCAGCAGCAGTCCGGTGACGATCGCGACCACCACCCGCACCAAACCCGACAGCACCGACAGGTCCCACAACAGAAACTTCATCAGCGCCGCAGCGGCGACGGTCAGGCCGAAGCCGCGTCGGGTGCCACCACCCGCGGTGCGTCGCAACCCCAACAGCAGCGCCACCCCGGCGGCGAGGAACCAACCGATGGTCACCACACCGTGGCCGACCCGGTATCCGGCCTCGGCATCACCGATCCGATCACCCAGCCAGGTGCTCACCGACACCACCGCCGGCGACAACAGCACCAGGGCCATGGCTCCGGCCACCACGTTCACCACGTGCCGGTTGCGGTGCGCCACCTTGGCGGCCCGCCGGTGCAACCGCAACACCGTCTCGCGCAGCAGTACCAAGGTGATCGCCGCCAGCAGTGACTGCAGGGGCTGGAACGGGAAAGCCTCCAGTGCGGCGCTCCGGTCGAACAAGGGGAGCAGGAACAACATCTGTCCAGCGATCATCACCGTGGCATGAACCCCCGCCGCCCAGCCGAACAGAGCCGATTTGGTGAGCCAGGCGATCGCGATCAGCAGCAGTGAGGTGACCAGGAAGGGGGCGGGCAGCCACTCCGTGGGCAACCACGCGGTGGCACCGATGGGTAGCCACAGGCTGCCGACCCCGGCGGCCACCGCGCGGGTGCCGGTGGGGGCCAGCCTGGTTCCGGCCACGACCAGCAGGCCCACGGCCACAGCGATCAGCAGTATCGGGCCCCCGTGGTCCTCCAGCCGGATCCCCACGATCAGCGACGGCACCACCAACAGCCCCAAGCACACCGCGGCGGTGGCCGGAAGCAGCGATGCCACTGGGTCGTCCGAGGCGTCCGGGTCGCGGGTGGGCCGGAACTTGGCCGCGACGCCCTCCACCAACCCCAGGACGACCAGAATCACGCCGGCGGCGACCAGCAGCGGAAAGTCGGGATCGCTCAACGGGACGGTCAGGGCTGCGGCCGCGGCGACCAGGGTCAGGGGAATCAGGCGGGCGATCTGGGCGCCGACCCAACCCAGCCCCCAGGTGGCGAGCAGGGACACGAGCGCGAAGGCGAGCCCGAAGGCCAGCGTGGTCGTCGGATCAGGGCTGACCAACGGCACCAGCACCAGGACTCCCAGCGACACGATGGTCGCCAGGGCGCCGCTGAGCCACCACCGGGCCAGCACCAACCCGCCGAGGGCGATGATTCCGGCAGCGACCAGACCGGCGGGGCGGGGGAGCCAACCGTGCAGGGCGGTGATCGCCGCCATGTCCAGGTACCCGGCGGCGAAGGCCACCGCGGCCAGCGCGATGGCGCCCACCGGCGAACGCCGACGCAGCCAGATCGCGGCCGCGAGCAGAGCGACCGCGGCGACAGCGACGGTCACCACCTGGGCAACGGGCCCGAAGAACCCGGCTTGAGCGGCCAACACCAGCAGCAGGCCGATACCGATCAGCAACACCCCCGAGCCGACGAAGGCCAACACCTTTGCGATCACGTTCTGCCTGGCCGGTTCCGGGGCGATCGACGGGCGGGTGGCATCGGGGTCATCGCCAGCCGACGGGATCGGCGCGAGGTCGGCTCGTGGTGGACGCCGGCTCATCGTGGGCAGGTCATAGGCGGCCACGTCAGACCCCTGCCAGTGAGCCGGCACGGCCGCACCCAGGGGCGTGGAAGCCGGTGGTGGTCCGTGCGGAGGTTGCCAATGGCCGTGCGGAGGAGCTGCGCCGGGCCCGGATACCGCGGGGCGCGGGGCCGGCTGCCGAGCCACCGGGGACTGGGCCGGCGGGGCCTGCGCCGGGTGTGGCGGGGAATGCGCTGGGTGGGGAAGGGATTGCGCGATGTGGGGGCCGGGTTGGCCGACTCGGCGGGTGGGGTTGGTGTCGTGGTCGGCGTCCAGTCGGGCCTGCAGGCGGGTCACCTGCTCCTGCAACTCACCGATCCGGTCGGCCAGGGCCGATTGCTGCTGGGCCAGTGCCTCCAGCCGTTCGGCCAGCCGATCCGTGTCATCCATGGGCCCACCCTAGAACCGGTCGGGGCGAGCCCATGGATGAAACGAATGATCAGGGGTTGGGATTGAGCTTGTCCTTGGCGGCCTGCTGAGCGCGGTCCACCTTGTCCTGGTGCTTGTTGCCGGTGCGGGCGTCGACCTCGTCGCCGACCCGCTCGATGACCTGATCGACCTGGTCGGGGTGCTTGGAGGCGAGATCCTTGGCCTTGTCGAAGATTCCCATCGGGTGCTTCCTTTCGTCGGAATGACTGGTGCCATTCTTGCGGGCACACTGGGAGCCATGTCGACCCCTCCCCAAGTCTTGGTGATCATCGGGCCGACGGCATCGGGCAAGACCGATCTGGCCGTCGCGGTCGCCGAGCGTCTGATCGCCGCCGGGCGTCCCGCCGAGGTGATCAATGCCGATTCGATGTTGGTATATCGGGGGATGGACATCGGTACCGCCAAACCGACCCTCGCCGAGCGCCGCGGGGTGCCGCACCACCTGATCGACATCATGGACATCACCGCCACCGCCACCGTGGCCGAGTTCCAAACCCTCGCCCGGGATGCGATCACCGACTGCCGGGGGCGAGGTGTGTTGCCGATTCTGGTCGGCGGCTCGGCCCTCTACGTCCGGGCCATCGTCGACCATTTCGAGTTTCCCGGCACCGAGCCCGCGATCCGGGCCCGCTGGGAGGACGAACTTGCTCGGGTCGGCGCGGAGGAACTGCATCGGGTGCTGGGCGCGAAGTCACCGGAGGCCGCCGCCGACATCCTGCCCGGAAACGGGCGTCGGATCGTGCGGGCCCTGGAGGTGATCGAGCTGACCGGGTCGTGGACGCCGACGCTGCCCGAATGGCGTTATGCCCTGCCCGGAGTGGTGCAGGTGGGCCTGGACCTGCCACGTCCCGAACTCGACCGACGGATCGCCGAACGGGTCGACCGCATGTGGGCGGCCGGATTCGTCCGGGAGGTGCGCGAACTGGAAGCCCAAGGGCTGCGTGCCGGACGCACCGCTTCGCGGGCACTGGGCTATCGCCAGGTGCTGCAGTTTCTCGCCGGGGAATGCACCGAGGACGAGGCGAAACAAGCCACCATCACCGGTACCCGCCGTTTCGCCCGCAAACAACAGGGCTGGTTCGCCCGCGACGACCGAATCACCTGGCTGACCGTCGGGGATACCGGCCCGGGGCCCGAGGTGCTGGTGGAACACACTTTGGCCGTACTGGGACACTGGGGGACATGACCGAGTTGCAGTTCGCCAAGGGGCACGGCACCGAGAACGACTTCGTGATCCTGTCCGATCGCGACGGTGCCGCCGAGCCCAGCGCCGCTCAGGTGCGCTGGTTGTGCAACCGACATGCCGGCATCGGCGGTGACGGGCTGCTGCGCGCAGTACGCGCCGGCCACATCGCCGATTGGGATGGTGACCCCGACATCTGGTTCATGGACTACCGCAATGCCGATGGGTCGATCGCCGAAATGTGCGGCAACGGCTTGCGGGTGTTCGTCCGCTATCTGCTCGACCGGGGGAGACTGGAAGAGTCAGACCGCGATGCCGCCGGCAACTACCGGATCGGCACCCGGGCCGGGGAGCGCACTGCCGCCGAACTGCCCGACGGCCGAATTCGGGTGTCGATGGGCGCGGTCACCGTTGGTGCTCAGCCGGAGGTGATCGAAACCGGCGGTCAGCACTACAGCGCGGTACCGATCGACGTGGGCAATCCGCATGCGGTGGTTTTCGCCGACCGGATCGACGATTTCGATCTGAGCACCGCACCCTGCTACTCGGCGGAGAGCTTTCCGCACGGGGTGAATGTCGAGTTCGCCACACTCAGCGGGGACGGGGCGCGGATGCGGGTGTTCGAACGCGGCGTGGGCGAAACCCGCTCCTGCGGAACCGGGACGGTGGCGGTGGCAGCCGCGGCAGCGATCGGTTCCGACACCACCCACTGGGTGGTCGAGGTACCCGGTGGCACCGTGGAGGTCGACCTGCCCACCTCCGATGATCCGCAGGCCTACCTGACCGGGCCCGCCGAGATCGTTGCCTTCGGAGTTGCGCAGCTTCCTGATACCGCCTGATTCCGGAAACCGCCTGGGCCGGGGAAAACCGGTGTCGGGGCGAGGGCGATTGTGAAACAGTTGACGCCACGATGACTGCTGAACCACGATCCACCGCCGACGAACCCTTCGAGGGTCTCGACGAAAACGTCGAAGAGCCCGGATTCGACGAGCCCGGCACCGACGACGAAGCCCTGTGGTCCGACCCCTGGGCCGAGGACGACCCGGAGGCCGACCCCGACGGTGATCAACTCGACCTGCTGGAGCGCCTCAGCCTCAAGCGGGTGGCCGGTATGTCCACCGAATTGTCCGACATCACCGAGGTGGAATACCGCCAACTCCGGCTGGAGCGGGTGGTGCTGGTCGGGGTGTGGACCACCGGCTCGGCCGATGATGCCGACAACTCGATGAACGAGTTGAAGCTGCTGGCCGAAACGGCCGGCTCCCAGGTGCTCGAAGGGCTGATTCAACGTCGCAACCAGCCCGATCCGGCGACCTTCGTGGGCCGGGGCAAGGTCGATGAACTGCGCCAGGTGGTGATCGCCACCGGAGCCGACACCGTGATCTGTGACGGTGAGCTGAGCCCGGCCCAGTTGCGCAACTTGGAGGACCGGATCGGCGTCAAGCTGATCGACCGCACCGCCCTGATCCTCGACATTTTCGCCCAGCACGCCAAGAGTGCTGAGGGTAAGGCTCAGGTTGAGCTGGCCCAGTTGCAGTACCTGAAGCAACGTTTGCGGGGTTGGGGCGAGTCCTTGTCCCGTCAGGTCGGTGGCCGGGCCGCCGGCGGTGCCGGTATCGGAGGCCGCGGCCCGGGTGAGACCAAGATCGAAACCGACCGACGCCGGATCAACACCCGGATCTCGCAGTTGCGGGCCAAGCTGCGCGACCTAGACTCCACCCGCCAGACCAAACGCGCCGAACGCACCCGCAACCAGGTGCCCTCGGTGGCGATCGTGGGCTACACCAACGCCGGCAAATCCAGCCTGCTGAACCGGCTCACCGACGCCGGGGTGCTGGTGGAGAATGCGCTCTTCGCCACCCTCGACCCCACCACCCGGCGCACCGAAACCCCGGACGGACGCCACTACACCCTCACCGACACCGTCGGTTTCGTCCGACACCTGCCCCACGACCTGGTCGAGGCCTTCGCCTCCACCCTGGAGGAAACCGCGCTGGCCGACCTACTGGTGCATGTGGTCGACGCCTCCGACCCCGACCCGGTCGGGCAGATCCGGGCGGTGCGCGAGGTGCTGGCATCGATCAAGGCCGGTGACGTCCCCGAACTCATCGTGTTCAACAAGGTCGATGTGGCCGACCCCGAGCAGGTCACGATGCTGCGCAGCCAGTTCCCCGAGGCCGTGGTGGTGTCGGCCCGCACCGGTGTCGGCCTGGCCGGGCTGCGCTCCCGGATCGATGAGATGCTGCCGCACCCCGAGGTGGAGGTGCGTGCCCTGGTGCCCTACGAACGCGGTGATCTGCTGAATCGGATCCACCAGGCCGGGGAGTTCATCACCACCGAACACACCGCCGAGGGCACCAGGATCGTGGCGCTGGTGCACCCCGACCTGGCCGGGGCGCTGGAGCCCTACCTGGAGGGCCAAGCGTGAGAAGGTGACTGCCATGGACGTGGCCCTCACCCTTCCCCCACAGACCGAACTGGCCCAGGTGGCCGAGCGGGCGGCGCTGGCCGAACGCCTCGGAGTGCGGGTGCTGCATGTGCCGGAGATGACCCACGACTCGTTGATGGTGGCCGCCCTGGCGATCAACGCCACCTCCGAGCTGGTGGTGCGCACCTCGATGACGCTGGCCTTTCCCCGGTCGCCGATGATCACCGCCTATGCCGCTTGGGATCTGGCCCGGTTCTCCGGGCACCGCTTCGAGTTGGGCCTGGCCTCCCAGGTACGCGGCAATATCGAGGGCCGCTTCTCGGTGCCCTGGTCGGAGCCGGTCGGGTGGCTGGACGACTACCTGGTGGCGCTGCGCAAGATCTTCACCGCCTTCGCCCTCGGCACCGGTTTGGAGCATCACGGTCCGCACTACACCTTCACCAGGCTGCAACCGGCCTTCACCCCGGCCCCGCTGTTGGGCGACCCACCGAAGGTCTGCCTCGGTGCGGTCGGGCCGAAGATGGTCACCCTGGCCGGACGCCGGGCCGACCGGCTGGTCACCCACGCCACCAACTCCCATCCCCGCTACCTCGAAGAGGTGATCACCCCGGCCCTGACCGCCGGTGCCGGGGAACTGGGCCGTCCGGTGCCGCCGGTGACCGTGGTGCCGATGTGCATCACCGCGGCCGACGCCGACGACCTGCCCGAAGCCCGACGCCGCACCCAGGAACAACTCGCCTTTCTGCTGACCACGCCCAACTACCAGCACACCTTGAGAATTCTCGGGTTGGCCGAGGTGGGGGAGCGGCTCACCGCGGCGGCCCGTGACCAACACTGGACGCGGCTGGTGAACGAGTTGGACGACGACACGCTGCACGCACTGCTGCCCGAGGCAACCTGGGCCGAACTGCCCGAGGTGCTGCGCCGGTGGTACGGGCCCTGGGCCGACCAGATCAGCCTGCCGTGGCCCGACGGTGACCCGGACCGCTTCCGGGCCGAGGTCGTCGAACCCCTGCAGGCCGGATCGGTCGAAGGTCGTCGATGAGCGGACCTGTCGGTCAACGGAACTGTCGGTGCACCGAACTAGGGTGGGGCAAGTGAGTGCAGAACTGGCCCGCAGGGTGCTGACCACCGTCGTCGACACCATCGGCGGCACCGAGCGTCCCGGCCAGGTGCGGATGGCATCGGCGGTTTCCCAAGCCCTGCGCGAGGGCGACCATCTACTGGTGCAGGCCGGAACCGGCACCGGTAAATCACTGGGCTATCTCGCACCCGCCCTGGCCCACCTGCACAAGCACCCCGACGACCGGGTGGTCATCGCCACCGCAACCCTGGCCCTGCAGGCACAGTTGGCCAACTCCGACATTCCGGCCGCCCTGGATGCGATGGAAGAAGCCACCGGACGCCGCCCCCGCGCCGCAGTGCTGAAGGGTCGGTCGAACTACGCCTGCCTGCTGCGGGTCCGTGACGGAGTGGGCGCCGATCAGGAGAGTTTGTTCGGCATCGAGCCGGAAGCCGCACCCACCCCGACGGTGACGGCCGAATCGGCCCTCGGCGCCGAAGTGGTCACCCTGCGTTCCTGGGCCGAGAAGCAGGCCAGCGACGGTGGTCTGGCCGACCGCGACGACGCCCCGGCCCACACCAACCGGGCCTGGACCCACGTCTCGGTGCCGGTGCGCGAGTGTCTCGGCGCGCAGCGGTGTCCGTACGGCGAGGTCTGTTTCGTCGAGAAGTCCCGCGAACTCGCCCGGGACGCCGACCTGGTGGTGACCAACCATGCGCTCCTGGCCATCGATGCGATGCACGGCGGCACCGCCCTGCCCGAGTACGGGGCCGCGATCGTCGACGAGGCCCATGAGTTGGTCGCCCGGGTGACCGGGGCGGCCTCGGCCGAACTCAGCCCGCAGTTGATCGAGCGGCAGGCCAAACGTGCGCTGACCTGGTTGGAGGACGACCTCGCCCTGGAGTTCCTGGAGCTGGGCGACACCCTGCGCAACGCCCTGGACGATGCCGAACTCGCCCGGATCACCGACCCCGAGTCGGCGGTCGCGATGACGTGCGGACAGATCCGCAACACCGCCCGCAAGGTGGTCAGCGCCCTGGCCGGGGGCGGCAATGACGCACCGCCCGAACGGCGCCAATCCGCGGCCGCGGTGAAGGAAATCTTCGACATCGCCGAACGGATGGCGACCCCGATCGAACACGACGTGGTGTGGATCTCCGACCGGGAACGATTCGGACGGCAACTCAACGTCGCACCCCTCAGTGTGGCCGGTTTGCTCCGCGAACGGCTCCTGGCCGAACACCCGGTGGTCTTCACCTCGGCGACCCTGAAACTCGGTGGCGGCTTCACCCCGGTGGCAACCTCGATCGGGCTGCGCGCCGCCGACGAACTGCCGGCCGTTCCCGACGACGAAGCCGCTGCCGCAGGCACCGAGGCTGCTTCTGCGGACGAGGCCCCCGTCGATCCGGCGGTTGCCGAAGGTGCGGCCGACGAACCCGAGGACGAAACCGTTCACGACGTCGATCCCGACCGAATGGGCTGGCGGGGGATCGATGTCGGCTCGCCCTTCGACTACCCGAAACAGGGCATCTTGTACTTGGCCCGGAATCTGCCGGCGCCGCGCCGGGACGGAACCGCCGACGAGATCCTCGCCGAGATCGCCGAACTGGTGTGGGCCGCGGGAGGCCGGACCCTGGGCCTGTTCGCCTCCCAGCGGGCCGCCGAGGCCGCAGCGATTCATGTCCGGCAGGAACTGCCCAGCATGACGGTGCTGTGTCAGGGCGATGCCCAGTTGCCCGAACTCACCCGCCGGTTCATCAGCGAGCCGGATTCGAGTTTGTTCGGCACCCTGTCGCTGTGGCAGGGCCTGGACGTGCCCGGGGATGTCTGCCGGCTGGTACTGATCGACAAAATTCCCTTCCCGCGTCCCGACGACCCGTTGCACATGGCCCGTCAGCAAGCGGTCGCCAAGGCCGGCGGCAACGGGTTCATGGCCGTAGCGGCCAGCCATGCTGCGCTGCTGCTCGCCCAGGGGGCGGGACGGCTGATTCGCCGCACCACCGACCGCGGGGTGGTCGCGGTGCTGGATCCGCGGATCGTCACCGCCGGATACGGATCCTTCCTGCGCGCGACGATGCCGCCGATGTGGCAAACCTCCGACCGGGAAACCGTCGTCGGCGCACTGAGCCGGCTCCGCGGGGACTGACCCCGCGACGGGGCTAGACGGGTCGCGTGCGGCGGAGATTCAGGCGCCACGCGCAGCTCGGGCCGACCAGGGACCGGCTCAGAGGCGGCGCAATACCGCCACCACCACGCCCAGGATCTGAGCGTAGTTGCCGTCGATCGGCTCGTAGGCCGGGTTGTGGGGGAGCAGCCACACCTGATCGCCGGTGCGGCGGAAGGTCTTGACCGTCGCCTCGTCGTCCAACAGGGCCGCCACGATGTCTCCGTTGAGGGCGTCGGCCTGTTGGCGCACCACCACCCAGTCGCCGTCGCAGATCGCCGCGTCGATCATCGAGTCGCCGCGCACCTTCAGCAGGAACACCTCGCCGTCGCCGGCTAGTTCCTTGGGCAGCGGGAAAACGTCGGTGACATGCTCCTCGGCCAGAATCGGCCCGCCGGCGGCGATCTCACCGAGCACCGGCACGTTGACCGGTGTCGGGTGGGCATCGCCGATACCCGTCTCGTCGAAGCCGTGGTCGTCGACCGCACTCAGTGTGCGCGGGGTGGCCAGGCCGGGAATGTCGGGCATCCGGATATCCATCGCCCGGGGGCGTTTCGGGTCGCGTCGGATGTAGCCGCGTTCTTCGAGTTCCTTGAGCTGATACGACACGCTCGACGAACTGGCCAACCCGACTGCCGCGCCGAGGTCGCGCATGCTCGGGGGATAGCCGTGTTCGGCGATGTAGTCGCCGATCACCACCAAGATCCGATACTGCCGAGAGGTGAGCCCCAAGGCCCGAAGGTGTTCCTCGGGGATTTCCACCGGTTTGCCGGCGGCGTCCTGGAGTTGGTTGTCGATGTCGGCTTCGCTCGGACGGCCCCGTCGGCGTCCTCCTCGACCCTGCGCGCTGTCTGCCATGGATCAAGAATGGCGGAATCGGGGTGAGCATTCAAACATCTGTTCGAGAGTGTCGCCGAATCGTTCGAAAAACTGTCAGTGGGTCGCGGTGCACTGCAGGTACGAGTTCGAATCCGGCTCACCGAATGAGTCGAATAGGTGTGCGAATCTTGGCAAACCGTTCGAACTGGTGTACAAATAGAGGTATCGAACACATGTTCGCCCCGAGGAGGTCACCATGACTGCACTGCTGATCGACACCGCGACCGCGGCCACCCCCGCAGCCGACGTCCGCGTTCGTCCGCGGCGCACTGCTTCTCATGTGCGCACCGCTTCTCAAGTGCACCCTGCTCCCCAGGGGCGCACTGCTTCGCCGGGCCGTGCCCTGTCCCCGGGGCGTAGCACGCAGGCCGGACGGCGTACCCGGGCCGGGCAGGACGCCCGACACGCCCGCGTGGTGGTGCCGGTGCACCCGAACGGCTGGGCCTGCCGACTGGAGCGTCCGCGCCCGCGGGTCACGATCACCGAAGCGGCCATCGCCGCGCCGGATGCCCGCGGTTGGGAGCTGACCGAACGCGGCTGGGCCGTGGTGGTGCTGGGCGTGCTGCTGGCCTTCGCCGGGGTGAGCGCTCTGTTGGTCACCCAGTTCCTGGCCATCACGGCCGGCTGATTCCGAGCCCGACCGTGCCTACACTGGGGCGGTGACTTCTTCGACCGTGACCGCTCGGCGCCCCGTGAAGGGGGGAGCCGTCGCAGCTCGGCGACGGGTGCTGGGGGTATCGGCATTCGCGGCCGGCGGTCTGGTCTTCACCCTCGCCTATCACCAGATGGGGGTGGGGGTTCCGTGTCCGATGCTGGCGTTGACCGGCTGGTGGTGCCCCTTCTGTGGTGCCACCCGAATGGCGTCCTCGGTGCTCGACGGTGACTTCGCCGGTGCGTTCTATTGGAACCCGGCGGTTTTCATCGCACTGCTCGTACTCGGTGCCGCCACCACGGGGTGGGTCGCCGAGTGGGCAACCGGTAAAGCGCCACCGTGGCGCACTCTGGTGCAACGCCGACCCTTCGGCTGGTGGTTCACCCTCGCGATGGTCGTGATGGTGGTCTGGGTGATCTCCCGCAACATCGGCCGCATCCTGGTCGGCGGCTGACGACACGCCGAATCCGGAATTCTTTTCCGGCCCCCGGGTGCCTTGGTTCCGCATCCCGGCGCCGAATTCGTGGCTTGCCTGGCGACACCCGCCCCGGGGTCGGTCTTGACTCCGCCCAGCGGAGGTCTAGTATCTAGATCTAGTAGTTACACCAATGTGGTTTGTCCACAAGTTGTGGTTATTCTCCACACGAAGTGCACAACAGTCCCAACAGGGTTATCCCGAAGTTTGTCCCCAGAAAGGAGCGCGCGAGGCATGTTCTGCCCCTATTGCCAGCACAACGACTCGCGTGTTCTCGACTCGCGCACCTCCGAAGACGGCGCCAGCATCCGGCGCCGACGGCAGTGCCCCGAATGCGGACAACGCTTCACCACCACCGAGCAGATCCAACTGGTGATTTGCAAGCGCAGCGGGGTCAACGAGCCCTTCCGCCGCGACAAAGTGATCGCCGGAGTCCGCAAGGCCTGCAAGGGCCGTCCGGTCAGTGACGCGGATCTGGCAAAACTGGGCGAGCAGGTCGAGGCGAACCTGCGCGCCCTGGGTAAGGCCGTGGTGCCCGCCGATGAGGTGGGGTTGGCCATTCTGGGCCCGCTGCGTCAGCTCGACCCGATCGCCTATCTGCGGTTCGCCAGTGTGTACCGCCAGTTCGAAACGATCGAAGATTTCGAGAACGAAATCGCTCTGCTGCGGGTAGAGCACAGCACATCGATTCCGTCGTAATCCCACCACCCACACCGGCGCCATTCGGGCGCAGAGAGGCACTCAAATGACCGAAACCGTCCGTAGTTCGGCCAAGCGCGGCAACCGCAAGGGCGCCGGGCTGACCATTGAGCGCGTTTTCACCACCGAAGGTGTCCACCCCTACGACGAGATCACCTGGGAACGACGTGACATCGTCCAAACCAACTGGAAGACCGGCGAGACGGTCTTCGAGCAGCGTGGCGCGGAGTTCCCCGACTTCTGGTCGATGAACGCCTCGACCATCGTCACCACCAAGTACTTCCGGGGTGCGGTGGGTAGTGAAGCCCGCGAGTGGAGCCTGCGGCAACTGGTCGATCGGGTGGTCAAGACCTACCGCAAGGCCGGCGAGGACAACGGCTACTTCGCCACCGCCGCCGACGCCGAGATCTTCGAGCACGAGCTGGTGTGGATGCTCACCCACCAGTACTTCAGCTTCAACTCCCCGGTGTGGTTCAACGTGGGTACCGCCGCGCCGCAGCAGGTGTCGGCCTGCTTCATCCTCTCCGTCGACGACTCGATGGACTCGATCCTGAACTGGTACAAGGAAGAGGGCTTCATCTTCAAGGGCGGCTCGGGCGCCGGACTGAACCTCTCGCGGATTCGTTCGTCGAAGGAACTGCTCAGCTCCGGCGGCACCGCCTCGGGACCGGTGTCGTTCATGCGCGGCGCCGACGCCTCGGCCGGCACCATCAAGTCCGGCGGCGCCACCCGTCGCGCGGCCAAGATGGTCGTGCTGGACGTCGACCATCCCGATATCGAGGAGTTCGTCGAAACCAAGGCCCGCGAAGAGGACAAGATCCGCGCTCTGCGCGATGCCGGCTTCGACATGGACCTGGGCGGCAAGGACATCGTCTCGGTGCAGTACCAGAACGCCAACAACTCGGTGCGGGTCTCCGACGAGTTCATGACCGCGGTCGAGGACGGCACCGAGTTCGGCCTGCGCGCCCGAATGACCGGTGAGGTGATCGATACCGTCGACGCCCGCGACCTGTTCGGCAAGATCGCCAAGGCCGCCTGGGAGTGCGCCGACCCCGGCATCCAGTACGACGACACGATCAACGACTGGCACACCAACCCCGAGTCGGGACGGATCACCGCGTCCAACCCCTGCTCGGAGTACATGAGCCTGGACAACTCCTCGTGCAACCTGGCCAGCCTGAACCTGCTGAAGTTCCTCAACGACGACGGCACCTGGGCCGCCGACAAGTTCGTCAAGGCCGTCGAGCTGATCATCACCGCGATGGACATCTCGATCTGCTTCGCCGACTTCCCGACCGAGTCGATCGGTGAGACCACCCGTGCCTACCGCCAGCTCGGCATCGGCTACGCCAACCTCGGCGCGCTGTTGATGGCCACCGGCCACGGCTACGACTCAGAGGGCGGCCGGGCGGTCGCCGCGGCGATCACCTCGCTGATGACCGGCACCTCGTACCGTCGCTCGGCCGAACTGGCCGGCGTGGTCGGCCCCTACGAGGGCTACCAGCGCAACTCCGAGGCCCACCAGCGGGTGATGCGCAAGCATCAGGCCGCCAACGACGCCCTGCGCGTGATCGGCTCCACCGACTCCGAGGTGCACAAGCTGGCCGCCAAGGAATGGGACCAGGTGATCAAGCTGGGTGCCAAGAACGGCTTCCGCAACGCCCAGGCCTCGGTGTTGGCCCCGACCGGCACGATCGGGTTCATGATGGACTGCGACACCACCGGTGTGGAGCCGGACTTCTCGCTGGTCAAGTTCAAGAAGCTGGTCGGCGGCGGCTCGCTGCAGATCGTCAACAACACCGTCAGCCGTGCCCTGCAGATGCTGGGCTACGCCGACGAGACCGCCGAGGCGATCATCGAGTACATCGCCGAGAACGGTCACGTGATCGATGCGCCCGGGCTCAAGCCGGAGCATTACGAGGTCTTCGACTGCGCGATGGGCCAGCGGGCGATCAAGCCGATGGGGCACGTGCGGATGATGGCCGCGGTGCAGCCCTTCCTGTCGGGTGCGATCTCGAAGACGGTGAACCTGCCCGAGACCGCCACGGTCGAGGAAATCGCCGACGTCTACATGCAGGGCTGGAAGCTCGGACTGAAGGCGCTGGCGGTCTACCGCGACAACTGCAAGGTCGGCCAGCCACTGTCGGATGCCAAGGCCAAGACCGAGGACGCCGAAACCCCGGTGCAGATCGAGTACCGTCCGATCCGCAAGCGGCTGCCGAAGTCGCGGCCGAGCCTGACCACCTCGTTCACCGTCGGTGGCGCCGAGGGTTACATGACCTCGGGCTCCTACCCCGACAACGGCCTGGGTGAGGTCTTCCTGAAGCTCGGCAAGCAGGGTTCGACCCTGTCGGGTGTGATGGACGCCTTCTCGATCGCGGTCTCGATCGGTCTGCAGTACGGCGTGCCGTTGGAGAGCTTCGTGCAGAAGTTCACCAACCTGAAGTTCGAGCCGGCCGGGATGACCGACGACCCGGACATCCGGATCGCCCAGTCGATCATGGACTACATCTTCCGTCGCCTGGCGCTGGATTACCTGTCCTTCGACGAGCGTGCCGAACTCGGCATTTACTCCGCCGAGGAGCGTGCCCGCCACGTCGAAACCGGCCAGTACCAGGCCCCGGCCGAGCCGGAGGCGAAGACCGAGGCCGAAGAGCTCAAGGCCGACACCCCGGCCCCGGTGACCGAAGCGGCGACCACCCGCACGGCCCCGGTCGAGGCGCACACCACCGCCGAGTTGCTCGAGACCATCTCGGGTAACACCGTGGACGCACCGCTGTGCTTCACCTGCGGCACCAAGATGCGTCCGAGCGGTTCGTGCTACGTCTGCGAGGGCTGCGGCTCGACCAGCGGCTGCAGCTGATCCGATCCGACCAGTGGGTCCCCCGTCCGTTCGCGGTACGGGGGACCCACTGTCTTTTCTCGCACATGCAACCCGTACTCCCTCCTGCGTGGCCTACTACGTGACGCAGGAACGAGTACGGGTTGCAGGAGCGGGATAGGTCTTAACGGCGGGCGTCGATGAGGTGCCGGGTGGAGTGCGCGACGAATGGGTGACCGGCTCGAAGCCGAGCATCGAGTTCGCGCAACTTGTCGTCAAACCTCGCCACGGTGAAGCCGGGGACCCACCACACGCACTTGCGCAGGAGCCAGACGACGGCCCCGATGTCGAAGATCTCCATCCGGCATCGCGCGGTCGACAACCGCTCGATCGTGAGGCCGGCCGCCCGCGCTTCGGTGGCTTCCAGTTCGGGGTCGCGGGCCGTCCGTTCAGCCAGAAGTGGGCCCAGGAAGAACTCGATGAGTTCGAACGCGGACGCCGGGCCGACATGTTGGGCGACATAGTGTCCGCCCGGTTGCAGCACCCGGTGAATCTCACTCCAGTTCGGTGTGACCGGGTGGCGGGCAGTCACCAGGTCGAAGGTCGCGTCGGGAAACGGTAGGGGCTCGTTCTGCCGGGTCTGCACGACGTTCACACCGCGTGGCTCCAGGATTCGGCGGGCGCGCTCGACGTTGGGTGGCCAGGACTCGGTGACGGTCATCCGCGCGGGAAGGTGCGGAGCCTCATTGACGACCTCGCCACCGCCGGTATCGATATCCAGCGCGTTCTCGGCCTCGGAAAGCCGCTCCGCCAGCAGCGTGGCGAATCCCCATGGGGGTCGTTCCTCCGTCGCTCGACCGTTCAGCCAGTCGAACCCCCAGCCCGTGACGTCGGCATCGTTGGCCTCGGCCACAAGCTCTTCGTAGGAACGCACGGACCCAACACTAGGCTCCGACGACCGCCTAATCCGGGAGCGAAAAGGAGGGTGGGACGATCCGGTCGCTGCGGTGACCTTGCGATTAGGGTCGGGCGAAAGGCCATCAAACCAGGAGGAACCCGATGAGTGACGCCCCCAGCCGTGACGTGATCGTCGATGTGATCGAGCGTTATGTCGAGGCGGTCGACCGCAAGGCCGTGGACGAGACCGTCGCCCTGTTCGCCCCCGACGCAGTGCTGCGCGAACCCTGGGGAATCGCCGAATACCGCGGGCACGAGGAGATTCGCTCCTTCTACGCCAAGAGCGCGAACGCACCCTTCCGGGTCAGCCTGCACACCCCGATCACGGTGCTCGGCCGCTACGCGAACATGATGTTGCGGGTGCAGGTCGAGGGCCGTGAGCCCTTCGCCTCGGCCGATATCTTCGAGTTCAACACCGACGGGACGATCGCAATGATGTCGGCGATTCCCGACCCGCAGGCGACTGCCCACTGACCCCTCAGTCGTTGCGGTGTGCCGCGACGCGGGGGAGTACCTCGTCGGTGAGCAGGTGCACCGACTTCCAGGCCTCGTCCAGCGGCATGCCGCCGACCAGCGGGTGCATCGCGATCATCCGGTCCGAATCCGGGGCGGTCAGCATCTGCACCGCCTCGTCGGGGGTCATCACCACATAGCGTCCGGACGCCTTCACATCGTCGATGGTCATCGCATCCGCCACGTGCATCACCGATCGCACATCGGCCCCGCGGGCCCAGGCGCCGTAGTTGATCGCCTCCCACATCAGGTGCTCACCGAGCACATCCCAGGCCTTCTCGGGATCCTCGTGCAGCAACACCATGCCCGGGCGGCGTTCGGGCACCATCGTGACCACCGGCTGGAAGCCGGCTTCCTCAGCCCGCCGCACGTAGTCGTCACGCAACTCGGGCAGGTAATCGGGCAGGTTCAGCGGCAACCGATACTTGATCGCCCGGTCGACGGTGGCCGGCACCGACCCGCCGACGAAGATCGGCGGATGGGGCTGGGTGTAGGGGAGCGGGCTGATCGACACCATCTCGCCGTTCAGCTCGAACGGCTCACCGCTCCAGGCCTTGAGCACCACGTCGAGGAACTCGTCCATCAGTTTGCCGCGGCGCTTGAAGTTCTGGCCCATCGCGGCGTACTCGATCGGCCGGTAGCCGAGGCCGAAGTGGACGATCAGCCGTCCCTGGGTCATCTGGTCGACCACGGCGACGTCCTCGGCGAACCGCACCGGGTTCCACAGCGGCGCCAGCGCGGCCGCGGCGATCGCCCGTACCTTCTCGGTACCGGCCAGGATCATCCCGGCTTCCAGGATCGGATTGGGTGACCAGCCGAAGCCGGTGGCGTGGTGCTCATCGACGCTGACGAAACTCAAACCGCGCTTGTCACCCCAATGGATCATCTCCCGCGCGGCCCGGTAGTAATCCGACTGTTTCACCGGATCGGGGTCGGGCAGGGCGAAGGTGAACCGGATGGTGGAGCGGACCGCGGCAGTGTTCATGAGACCACACGGTAGGCAGCCACCTCACCACCCGGGAGGAACCAACCCGCTGGGCGGGAAACCATTACCGGCCCTGGCCCGGGTTCTGGCCGGCGACCCGGCCGCACCGGGGTCGGACGTAGCGGTTGCGGCTCAGCGGTGTTGCAGAATCAGGGTCAACAGGCCCCAACTGAGGGCCGCCCCAGCAACGATCGCGAACATCCCGGCGAGCAGGGCGGTCTCCGCGGCACCGGCGGGCCAGGCCAACCAGGCCAGGCCGCCGGCGATAGCCATCGCCACCACCCCCAGCGCGGTCAGCCACAGGGCGAGGAAGCGGGTGGGTGCGTTGGAACCCCGTCCGGTGGTGCTGCACAGGAACAGTCCCCCCAGCAGGCCCCAGCCACAGGTGATCAGGATCGCCGCGATCGCATCGGAGGGCCGGTGCCAGGCATTGATCACCGTGGACGCTCCGGTCAGCGCCGACACCACAGCAGCGAGCAGCCCGGTCACCGGACGGTAGCGGGCGGGGGAGGCCAGCACGACCACCAGCCCGGCCGCGGCGGCCAGGGCGGTGTGCCCGGATGGAAAGGAGTTGAGCGCGGCTTCGTGAATCGCGAAGTCCGGCTTGTCCAGGATCCAGCGCTTCAGGATCTGCACCGAGATCAGGGAGGCGGCGAAGGTGCTGATGCCGACTAACGCCGGGAGTGCCCGGCGGCTGCGCAGGGTGAACACCACCACGGCGATCGCCCCGACCACCAACGCGGCGGTCGGCAACATGTCCAGGGCCGACCGCAACGAACCGACGACCTGCGAGGTGCTCGTCCCCCACAGGGCATGGGCTGCCTGCAGGGCTCGTTCGTCCAGCCACTGGCCGGTTCTGCTGCCCAGGGCAACCCGGGCCAACACCCAGGTCGAGCCCCAAGCGAGTGTGATGCCGAGCAGGTGCCAGACGACCAGGCCCGCTGTGAGGGGTCGCTCGGTGGTGGCAGCGTGGGATGGCACGCATCGAAGTTACCAGCCGATTCCGAGGGTTGCCGCCGGGCGAAATCCGGGCCGGCCGTGGCGTCGTTCAAGTACAGATATCGCAGGTCTAGCATCGAGTCCCCGACCTTGAGGAGGCACCCCGATGGCCAAGCAATCAACGCCGCTGGATCGGACTGTGGCCCAGCTGAAGGTGCTGGCGGACCTGCCGGTCACCAAGGAGTCGATCACCAGCCGGGTGCTGGTGAACAATCCGCTGTTGCGGGTGGTGACCTTCGCCTTCGACACCGGTGAGCAACTGACCGAGCACGCCTCACCGCGGGCGGTGGTGGTGCAACTGCTGACCGGGGCGATCCGGTTCACCGCTGCGGGCGAGGAGCATGCGATGGTCGCCGGTGACCTGCTCTACCTGGCCCCGGGGGAGCGGCACGCCCTGATCGCCGACGAACCCAGCCACATGATGCTGGTGATGGTCGACCCGGACGCGGATACCGGCGCGGCGATGGGTGACAGCGACTAGTCCCTGGGACAGGATGGAGGCATGGCAGCCCGGTCCGTCCCTGCTCAACCGACGTTCGCCACGCGAACCCAGCGGGCGGTGTGGCAGCGTCTGGTGCACCAACTGCGTCCCGAGGACGTGGTGCTGACCGACGTGAACCTGATCGGCCCGCAACAGGACCACCAGATCGACTTCGTGGTGCTGATGCCCGGCGTCGGCATCATGGTGGTCGAAGTGCAGGGTGGTCGGGTCTTCGTCAAGGGCAACGATTGGTACCTGCTCGATGATCGCGGCGACCACCGGATCACCCCGATCGGGCACGCCCTGGGAAACAAGTTCGCCGTGCGCAAATATGTGGCCGACGACCCCCGATGGAACGGTCGCCAATTGCGCTTCCAGCACTGCCTGATCGCCCCCGATGCCGAGTTCTCCTCCGACTTCGCGATGCCCGACTGCCCGCGCACCGGTGTGCACGGTGCCGGCGACCAGCAATACCTGGGCAGTCGGCTGCGCGAGATCCTGGTGCACGACCACCACAACGGACGGCCCCCGCAGGCCGACGAGGTCGAACTGATCATCGAGATTCTCAGCGGACGTCAACCCCGCCCGGTCGAGCACGGCCCCGAGGGGCCACCGGCCCTGGTCACCCGGCTGACCGCCGACCAGGCCCGGGTACTGCGCACTCTGCGGCACATTCCGCGGGCCGAGATCCGCGGCACCGCCGGTACCGGCAAATCCACCCTGGCCCTCACCCAGGCCCGGGAACTGACCCGCGGACGTCCCGGCACGCCGGCCCAGCGGGTCGCGCTGGTGTGTTACTCGATCGGCCACGGTGAACACCTCAAACGGGCGGTCGCCGCTGCGCCTGCTGCCGAACGGCCTGCCTTCGTCGGCACCTTCGAAGAACTCGGCCGCAGTTGGGGCGTGTCGGGCGCGGACCGCACCGACTCCGACTTCTGGGAACGGGAGTTTCCCGAACAGGTGGGCTCGAGGGTCTTGCGCCTGGCACCGGCGGACCGCTTCGACTCGATCGTGGTCGACGACGGCCACGACATCGCCGACCTGTGGTGGCCGCCACTGATCGCGGCGCTGCGCGACGAAGTACATGGCGGATTCTTCGTCTACCGCGACCCGAACCGGCACCTGTACGACCGCTACGCCCCGCCACCGCTGCCCCTGGTACCGATCAGCCTGGACCAGAACCTGCGCAACACCGGCCAGATCGCCGCCACCTTCGCACCGCTGTTGGCCGACGCCGGTCTGCCCGAGAAGCAGGGTCCGGCCGTCCGGTTCGTCGCCTCCGGCACCACCGGCGTGCTGGACGAGACCGACCGTCAGGTGCAACGGCTGCGCAATTCCGGGGTGGCGGCCGGCGACATCCTGGTGCTGACCACCGGGTCGCGGCATCCGCAGCAGGTGGAACGCCAACGCCACCTCGGCCCGGACGGCTACTGGGAGGCATTCTTCGCCGCCGAGGATGTCTTCCACGGTCACGTGCTGGGCTGCAAGGGTCTGGAACGGCCGACGGTCGTGCTGTGCATCAATGAGGACGAGACCCGCGACCGGGCCACCGAACGGTTCTACGTGGGCTGCTCCCGGGCGATCGACACCCTGGTGGTGGTCGGTGCCCCCGAGGTGGCCCAACGGGTCGGGCTGAACCTGCCGCCCGCCGATGTGCAGCAGAACTGAGCAACTCGTCCGCTGGCTTACGATGAGCCGGTGCAGGGAGTCCTGACCGGCTTCGGAGTGGTCGGTGTCGTGATCGTGGTCGGCATGGTGCTGGCGCACGTGGGCATCGCCGACGCCAAGGGCCAGCGGCTCTTCGCCCAAGTGTCGTTCATGGTGGCCACCCCCGCCCTGGTCGCGATGATGCTGGCCAAGGCCGACCTGCGCACCCTGTTCACCCACCAACTCGGTGCCTCGATCGGGTCGGTGGCCGCGGTGGCGATCATCTGGCTGTTGCTGGGCCGGCTGGTGTGGAAACGCAGCCTGCCCGACCTGGTGATCGGCGCCTTCTCCTCGTCCTATGTCAACGCCGCGAACCTCGGCCTGCCGATCGCTGCCTATGTGATCGGTGACGTCACCGCGGTGCTGCCGATGCTGCTCACCCAGGTGCTCTTCCTGCAACCCCTCGGCCTCACCGTGCTGGACCTCACCCTGGCCCGGGAACGACGCGAGAAACTCACACCGTTCAGTGTGCTGACCCGGCCCTTCCGCAACCCGATCACGGTCGGCGCGATCGTCGGTTTGCTGCTCGCGGTGACCGGCTTGCGGCTACCGGTGGTGATCAACGATTCCCTGGGCCTGCTGGGTGATTTGGCCGTACCGATGAACCTTCTGGCCTTCGGCATGTCGCTGCGCCTGGGCCCGCGCCCCGGACGGGGTGAGCCGATGGTGCAGGTCGGCAGCATCGTGGCCCTGAAGCTGATCGTGCAACCGTTGATCGGCTACCTTCTCGCCGCCCACATCTGGCACCTGGGGCCCGCCGAGGTGCTCGCGGTCACCGTGATCGCCGGCCTGCCCACCGCCCAGAATGTCTTCGTGGTGGCGGCCACCTACAACCGTGCCCTGGTGTTGGCCCGCGACACCGTGTTCTTGACCACCATCGGTTCCATCGCCTCGATGTTCATCATCGCGGTGCTGTTGCACTGATACATCGGCTGGGACAAGTGCGCTAGCGTCATGGGCAGCAAGGGAGAGGACCAGATGCCCGAGTACGACGATTTCGACCTCGACCGCAGCACGGCGCAGTCGTGGGCGGCCTTCACCGAACGGCTGGCCGACGTGATCTCGGTGATCGACGACACCGAGGACCTGACCATCGGTTGTGTCGCGGTGGGGGCCGACGAGGTGCCCTACGTCCGCTTTCACGCTCTGGACCGCGACACCCTGCTGGTCACCGCCACGAGCAACGCCTCCCTGGGCGAGACCTGGCAGCTCAGCAACGAACAACTGGACGCGATGTCGGAACTGGGCTGGTCGGACCCGACCACCGAGGGCGAGCACCCGAACCGCAATTTCTGGACCGTCCAACCCCAGGAGCGCGCTCACGACCTGGCCGTGCTGACGGTGCAGACCCTGCGCGACGTGTTTCTGGTGCAGCATCCGGTCTTCCTGGCCCCCGACCAACTTGCCGAGATCCTGCAGCCGGCACCGGCCGACGAGGTGGCCCAGACCCCCTTCGACGCCGACGACATCGAGGCCACGGTGCCGCGCACCTCCCAGCACCTCGAAGAGCTGATCGACACCGAACTGACCCAGATGTTCGGCCACTCCCCGGTGCGCGACGACGAGGGCGACTTCGCGCTGCGGGTCGGCTCCACGATGCTGTTCGTGCGCATCTCGGCCGATTACCGCGAGGTCATCCTGTTCTCCGCGGTGGTGCACGACGTGACCGGACGGTCCCGGGCCGCCGAGGTGCTCAACGACCTCAACGCCGATGCCCGAATGGTGAAATTCCATCTCATTCGCGACCGGGTGTTCGTCACCCTGTCGGTCTTCGCCCACCCCTTCGTCCCGGCCCACTTGCACCAAGCGGTGCACCTGATTTCCGAGGTGGCCGACGGCATCGACGAAGAACTGGCCAGTAAGCTGGGTGGACGTACCACTTTCGAGGAGGCGTGATCCTACCCGTGGACGAGAAGGAAACCGAGGTGGACGTCTTCGACGGCACCTTCGAAACCTTGGCCGAAGCCGAGTGCTGGGAACTGTTGCGCACCCAGAATGTGGGACGGGTTGCCTGGTCGGGCGAGGACGGCGTGCAGGTGCTGCCGGTCAACTATGTGCTGGACGACGATCGGGTGGTGTTCCGCACCATCGGCGGCGGCGCCCTCGCCTCGTTGGCCTCCGGACGCCGGGTCGCCTTCCAGATCGATGACATCGACACCGAAACCCAAACCGGTTGGGCGGTACTCGCCCAGGGCGCCAGCGGCGTCCCCCAACCCCATGACGGCCCCGACCCCCAACCGTGGGTGGACGACCACCGCGACCTGTGGATCGCACTGACCATCACCGAGGTATCGGGACGACTCGTCGAGAAGTGAGAGTCTCTCCCCGGTAGGGCGCGCACTTCGGGAACAATGGTGGAAGACATGCAAAACCACGGAAGGACCCATCATGAGTGAACGACCCAGAGTTCTGGTCGGTGTGGACGGATCCGATGACTCGATGCGGGCCCTGACCTACGCTCAGCGCACGGCCGAACACCGTGGTTCCGACCTGTGGATCGTGCATGCGGTCGACGATGCGGTACTGGCAGGCGCTTGGGGCGTGGTCTACGACCCGACCGCCCTGCAGGAAGCCGGCCGCAATGTGCTGGAGGAGGCCCGCCAGAAGATCATCGGCAGCGGCTTCCCGCACGAGCGGGTGCATTCCGACGTGGTGATGGGCAACCCCGGTGGGGTGCTGGCCCGGCTGTCGGAGAAGGCCGACCTGATGGTGGTCGGTCGGCGTTCGATCTCCGGCCTGGAACGGCTCTTCGTCGGCTCCACCTCGGTGGGCGTGGCTGCGACCTCCAAGTGCCCGGTGATCATGATCTCGGCGGCCAATATGCCGGAGAAGACCGGCCAGTTCGGCCGGATCGGGGTCGGCGTCGACAACACCCATCGCGGTAAGGCCGCCGTGGAGGCCGCTTTCGAGGAAGCCTCCCTGCGCGGGTCCGAACTCGAGGTGATCCACGCCTGGCAGCCGCCGAACCACTTCTTCGCCGACTGGAGCGACAAGGCCGAGGGTGGCGAACACCAGAAGGCCGTCGAAGAGGGCGTCGAAGAACTGATCGCACCGTTGCGTCGGCAGTACCCGCAGGTACGACTGCAGGTGAAGCTGATCCCGGGCCACCCGGTACCCGAGCTCACCTCGCGCAGCGCCGAACTCGACCTCCTCTACGTCGGGGTGCACACCATCGCCGGATTCGGGGTGGGCGCGGTGGTGCGCGCGCTGATGGCGCACTCGAACTGCCCGCTGGCGCTGGTGCGCCCGCAGAAGTCCTGAGTGAGCGCCACAACACGCATCGAGTACGACCCCGACCTGCCGATCACGGCATGGGTCGACGACATCGCCGAAGCGATCCGGCACCACCAAGTGGTGGTGGTGGCCGGCGAAACCGGATCGGGGAAGACCACCCAGCTGCCCAAGATCTGCCTGCAACTGGGACGTACCTCGATCGGGCACACCCAGCCGCGCCGGATCGCCGCCCGCAGCGTGGCCACCCGGATCGCGGCCGAACTCGACACCGAACTGGGCGAGCTGGTCGGCTACCAGGTGCGGTTCACCCGACAAACCGGACGCGACACCCGGCTCAAGGTGATGACCGACGGGGTGCTGCTGGCCGAGATCAGCCACGACCGTGACCTGCGCCGCTACGACACGATCATCATCGACGAGGCCCACGAACGCAGCCTCAACATCGATTTCCTGCTCGGCTACCTGAAACAACTCCTGCCGCGCCGCCCCGACCTCAAGGTGCTGATCACGTCGGCGACGATCGACACCACCCGATTCGCCGAACATTTCGACGACGCCCCGGTGATCGAGGTCGCCGGCCGCAGCTACCCGGTCGAGATCCGCTACCGGCCACTGGACGACCGCGACCAGACCGACGGCATCGTCGAAGCCCTGACCGAACTGCGCCGCACCGAACGCGGCGATGTGCTGGTGTTCTGCTCCGGCGAGCGCGAGATCCGTGACGCGATGGAGGCCATTCACGCCCAACCCTGGGACGTCGAAGTGGTGCCGCTGTTCGCCCGCCTGTCGGCAGCCGAGCAACAACGCATCTTCGCCCCCCACCCGGGGCAGCGCATCGTGGTCGCCACCAACGTCGCCGAAACCTCCCTGACCGTGCCCGGCATCCGCTCGGTGGTCGATGTCGGCACCGCCCGAATCAGCCGCTACTCGGCCCGCACCAAGGTGCAGCGGCTGCCGATCGAACCGATCTCACAGGCCTCGGCCAACCAGCGCGCCGGCCGGTGCGGACGGGTGGCGCCGGGGGTGTGTATCCGGCTCTACTCCGAGGAGGACTTCGAGTCCCGTCCGGAGTACACCGATCCCGAGATCCTGCGCACCAACCTGGCCTCGGTGATCCTGCGGATGGCTGATGCCCGGCTCGGCGACATCGCCGATTTCCCCTTCGTCGAGGCCCCCGACCACGCCCGCATCACCGACGGCCTGCGGCTGCTGGACGAACTCGGCGCGCTGTCCCATGGCAAACGGGGCCCCCGCGACCGCAAGGGCCGTGGCCGGCGCCGCGACGGCCGAGCCGGCGACGATGACACCCGCGATGCGGGACGCAGTGAACGTGGAGCCGAACCGTCCGGGCCGCGGCTGACCAAGACCGGGCAACTGCTCTCACGGATGCCGGTCGATCCCCGGTTGGCCCGGATGCTGGTGGCCGCCGACCACCTCGACTGCCTGGCAGATGTGCTGGTGATCGTCGCCGGGATGGCGATTCAGGACCCGCGGGAGCGCCCGACCGAGGAACGTGAGGCCGCCGAGGCGATGCACCGCCGGTTCTGGGCGCCGATGCCGACCCGACCCGACGAGACCGTGGAGACCGACGGCTCGGATTTCATCGCCTGGTTGCGACTGTGGCAGTACCTGGAGAACCTGCGCCGCGAGGTCTCGGGCAACCAGTTCCGGAAACGCTGCCGCGCCGAATACCTCAACTTCGTCCGGATCAGGGAGTGGCAGGACCTGCACGCCCAACTGCGCGAGATCACCCGCGAACTCGGGCTGCGCAAGTCGGGCACCCGCAACGACCCCGACCGGATCCACCGGGCCCTGCTCACCGGCCTGCTGTCCAATATCGGCCTGGCCGAAGCCACCGAACCCCGTCCGGCCAAGGGACAACGCGGCGCGCCTCGCCGGCGCGGGCCGCGCACGTACACCGGCGCCCGCGGCACCCAGTTCGCGATCAACCCAGGGTCGGCGGTGGCCAAGAAGCCCCCGGAGTTGGTGATGGCCGCCGAGATCGTCGAAACGACCCGGCTGTGGGCGCGCACCGTGACCGGCATCGAACCCCGCTGGGTGGAGGAGGCCGGCCGCCATCTGGTGAAACGCTCCTACGGCGAACCGCACTTTTCGGCCCAAACCGGCAAGGTCGTCGCCGCCGAACGGGTCACCCTGCTGGGCGTGCCGATCGTCGCCGACCGCCGCGTCGACTACACCAAGGTGAACCCCCGGGTGGCGCGCGAGGTGTTCATCCGCACCGGCCTGGTCGAACAACAGTGGCGCACCCGGCATCGGTTCTTCAGCCACAACGCAGACCTGCGCATCGAAGCCGCCGAGGTCGAGGAACGCACCCGGCGCCGCGGCGTGGTCGCCGACGACGAGGTGCTGTACGCCTTCTACGACGACCGGCTGCCCGACACGGTCACCTCCGGAGCCACCTTCGACACCTGGTGGCGCGAACACGGCGACGACGGCCTGCTCGACCTCACCATGGATCTGCTGCTCGGTGAGGACGTCGACACCTCCGACTTTCCCGACCGTTGGCCGGTGGGAGAGCACGAACTGCCGGTGGCCTATGTCTGGTCACCGGGGGCGGGCCACGATGGGGTGACGGTGCGCATCGACCTGCGGCTGCTGAACCAGATCCCACCCCAACCGTTCACCTGGCAGGTTCCCGGACTGCGCGGCGAACTCGCGGTGGCGCTGATCAAATCCCTACCCAAACAACTGCGCACGAACTTCGTGCCCGCCCCCGACGTCGCGACCCGGGCGCTCAGCCTGGTGCACGAACGCAACCCCGACCGCACCGAGACCACCCTGCCCGAGGCACTCGGCGGGGCCCTGCGCACCCTCACCGGGGTGGAGGTCCCGGACGAGGCGTGGGGTACCCATCCGTTGCCCGAGCACCTGCAGGTCGGTTTCGTGGTTACCGATCCTGACGGCAAGGAGCTCGCTCGCGGCAAGAACCTGCTGGAACTGCGCGACCGGTTGGCCGAGAAGGTGAGCGCCTCACTCACCGCCCTGTTGCCGGGCGGCGCGGCCCGTCCGGGCAGGAAGCAGCACACCGCGCAGGTCACCGGTGCCACCGACTGGACCTTCGACGACCTGCCCGCCGAGGCCCGCAGCAGCGGGGGAGCGGTGGGTTATCCGGCCCTGGCCGACCGGGGTACCGGGGTGGACGTGGTGGTCGGCGACAACCGCGGCCGGGCCGCGATCACCCACCGTGGCGGGGTGCGCCGACTGCTCGCGTTGACCACCCCCGATCCGACCATGTGGGTGGTGGCCCACCTGTCCAACACCGACAAGTTGTCCCTGGCCGACAATCCCTATCCGGAGGTGCCCGCGCTGCTGGCCGATGCCCGGTTGAAGGCGGTGGCCGACTGCGCTGAGACTCACACCGATCCGACTCACACCGATCTGGCACGGGTACGCACCCGGGCCGAGTTCGAACGGTTGCGCGAACAGATCCGCCCGGATGTTCCGTCCCGGATGCGTGAGGTGGTGGCCGAAACCGCCGAGATTCTGCGCCATGCCACCGCGGTGCGCAATGGGCTCGCCGAGGTGCCGCAGGGCAGCGATCTGCACACCGACCTGAGCCGTTGGCTGGACGATCTGATCTATCCCGGCTTTCTCACCGCCACCCCGGCGGTGCACTTCGAACGACTGGCGGTCTACTTGCGCGCCGCCGAGCACCGGATCAATGCCTGGCGCAACGGGGGACAGGCCCGCGACACCCAGCAACTCGACCTCTTCCTGACCGCCGACGACCGCTACGCCGAGCTGCTGGACGGGTTCCCACCCGGCCCGGTACCGACCGAGGTTGCCGAGGTCGGCTGGTTGCTGGAGGAATACCGGGTCAGCCTGTTCGCCCAACAGTTGGGCACCCGGGTGCCGGTCTCGGCCAAGCGACTGCGCAAGGCGATCGAAGCCGCCCCCACGCGCTGGGCCTAGACCGAATACCCCCGGCAACGCGTCTGGGCCAGTAGGCTGGATCACATGTTGGATCCCCGTGACCTGTTCACCGTTGACGAGGACATCCGCGCCGGCCTGGCCGGACACCGTCCGGTGTTGGTGCATCTGACGGAGGGATTCATCGACGGCGGCCAGGTGGGCACGGTGATCGACGCCCACCTGATGGAGCAGTGCGACCACGAGGTGCTGGTCGAGTTCGACCACGACCAACTGCACGATTACCGGGCCCGGCGCCCGACGATGGTCTTCCACCAGAATTCCTGGGAGTCGGTCAGCTTGCCGAAACTGCGGATTCACCGGCTGATCGACGACCACGGCGAACCGTTCCTGTTGTTGCGCGGCACCGAACCGGCCGTCCAATGGGAGCGGACCGCCGCCGCGGTGACCCAGCTTTGCCACGACCTCGACGTGCGGCTGGCCGCCACCGTCGCCGGAGCCCCGATGGGGGTGCCGCACACCCGACCGCTGGGGGTCACCGCGCACGCCTCGCAACCCGACCTGCTGGCCACCGAGGATCTCTCCGATCGCTGGGCCAATGTCGAGGTACCCGGCTCCTTCAACGGCTTCCTGCAATACACCCTGGGCCGCAACGACATTCCCGCCGCCGGGCACTTCGTGCACGTGCCGCACTACCTGGCCCAAACCGCCTATCTGGAGGCCGCCGAGGTGGGGCTGACCAAACTGCTGGGGCTGACCGGGCTGGGCATACCCCTGGCCGGCTTGACCGATGCCGCGGTGTTCAATCGCAGCCAGATCGATGAGGAACTCAGCAACTCACCCGAGGCCCAGGAGGTTGTTGCCGCCCTCGAGGAGCAGTACGACGAGGTCACTGAACCGCAGGTGCCCAGCGGGGACGAGTTGGCGGCCGAGTTCCAGCGCTTCCTGGCCGAACAACCCGACACCGATCCCGACACATAGTCCGGTTGCGCACAGACCGGTTCGCACACACAGTCCGGTTCGGACGCATAGCCCGGTTCGTCGCGATCCTGCCGGGCTGATGCCGCGGCGGGGACGGGGCGCGATAAGTTGCCCTCAGATCGCCAGTCAGGAGACGAACCATGCCAGCCACTCTCGACCAATTGCTCACCCTGCTCGACCTGGAAGAGATCGAGGTGGGACTGTTCCGAGGGCACCAGCCGGTCACCCAGATGCAGCGTGCCTTCGGCGGTCAGGTGCTGGGGCAGGCCTTGGTGGCCGGATCACGCACGGTGCCCGAAGACCGTCACCTGCACTCGCTGCACGCCTACTTCCTGCTGCCCGGGCGCACCGATATCCCGATGATCTACGACACCGAGAACACCCGCAACGGACGGTCGTTCTCGACCCGCCGGGTGGTCGCCCGCCAGGGCGGCAAGGTGATCTTCACCGCCAGCATGTCCTTCCACGTGGACGAGGAGGGGCTCGATCACGCCGACCCGGGACGGCTCGAGGTACCCGCCCCCGAGGACTGCCCGCCGCTGGCCGAGGCGATGGGACGCAGCGCCGAACGCGATGAGGAATGGCAGCGCGAGTTCGGGGTGTTGGAGGTGCGCTACATCGGGTCGAACCGGGAGTCGGCCGCCCCGTCCAATGCCCCGCACCCGGCCGGGCAACGCTTCTGGGTACGGGTGCCCGGGATGCCCGAGGGGCCGCACCTGCACGAGGCCGCTCTGGCCTATTTTTCGGACCTGACCCTGTTGTCGGCGGCCACCGTGCCGCACCACCTGATGATCGGGCAACGCTCCCTGGCTGCGGCCTCGCTGGATCACTCGATGTGGTTCCACCGACCGTTCAACGCCGGCGAATGGTTGCTCTACGACCAGATCTCGCCCTCGGCCTCGCGCGGGGTGGGTTTGTCGTTCGGCATGTTGTTCCAGAACGACGAACTGGTTGCCTCGGTCGCCCAGGAAGGTCTCCTGCGGTTGACCGGCAGGGAATGACCGACACCGCGACCCGAACCTGAACACAGCAGTGGCCGAGCCCGATGGGGCCCGGCCACTGCTGGTTGGGGAGGGGGAAAGACTCAGGCAGCCATTTCGCTCTCGGCGCTGCGCAACTGCGAGATGGCGTGCCGTTCGATCTGGCGCACCCGCTCGGCGGTGATACCCCAGACCTGACCGATATCAGCCAACCGGGCCTGGCGTCCGTCCAGCAGGCCGTAGCGGCGACGCACCACATCGGCCGAACGCTCATCGAGGGTTTCCAGCATCGACTCCAGCCGGGCCCGCTCGTCGCTGTTGATCACCATCTCGTCGGGGCCGGGCATCGGCTCGCGGGCGATCAGGTCGCCCAGGGCGGTGTCACCGTCCTCCTCGACGGGGGCATCGAGGCTCAGGTGGTCGCGTCCGTAGCGAATCAGGTCCAGTACCCGGTCGACCTCGATGTCCATCTCGGCGGCAATCTCCTCGACCTCGACCTCGCGGCCGAGTTCGAGTTCCAGCTTGCGGCGGATCGCATTGACCTGGTTGACCTGCTCGGCGACATGCACCGGCAGGCGCACGATCCGTCCCTGCTGGGCGATGCCGCGGCTGATCGACTGTCGCACCCACCAGGTGGCGTAGGTCGAGAACTTGAATCCCTTGGTGTAGTCGAACTTCTCCACCGCACGGATCAGGCCGGTGTTGCCCTCCTGCACCAGATCCAGCAAGGGCATCTGGGAGCGGCTGTAGCGGCGGGCGACCGAGACCACCAGCCGCAGGTTGGCATTGATGAACCGGCGCATCGCACGGTGACCCGCCTCGACCAGGGCGGTCAACTCCTCCTCGGTGGCCTCCACCGGATCGGGGCCACGCTCGGCGGGGTCGACCTGCCGGTCGAGCAGTTTCTGGGCATATAGGCCCGCCTCGATGGTGCGGGCCAGCTCGACCTCCTCGGCGGCCGTCAGCAGGGGGGTCTGCGCGATGCCGTGCAGGTACAGGCCCACTGCGTCCTTACCGTCGATACCGTCGGTCGATCGAACTCGGTGCTGTGCCACGAATGGCTCCTCTCGCAATGACTCAGTCAGTACAACGCCTGCCGAGGGCGAGAAGATTCCCGATCGTCCCTGAGCTAACCCTGAATAGTTCCGGCGGGGCTTTCAGGGTCGTCCCCGGTGATCCGGTCGATCAGCCAGGTCATCTCGAAGGCCATCTGCCGCCACGCCTGGTATCGACCACTCACCCCGCCGTGGCCGGCCGACATCTCCACCCGCAACAAAATCTCCTCGTCGGGGTTGGTGGCGGTGTGCCGCAGCGCGGCCACCCACTTGGCCGGTTCGACGAACAGCACCCGGGTGTCGTGGAAGCTGGTGGCGGCCAGAATCGCCGGATACCGCACCGGACGCAGGTTCTCGTAGGGGGTGTACGACTTCATCACCGCGTAGATCTCGGGGTCCTCCAGCGGATTGCCCCACTCGTCCCATTCGATCACCGTCAGCGGCAGGGACGGATCGAGAATCGAGGTCAGCGGGTCGACGAAGGGCACCGGGGCCAGGATGGCGCGGAACAGGTCGGGGGCGAGGTTGGCCACCGCCCCCATCAACAACCCACCGGCCGAGCCACCGATGGCACCGAGGCGATCGGGGGTGGTGTAGCCGGAATCGACCAGGAACCGGGCGCAGTCGACGAAGTCGCTGAAGGTGTTCGGCTTGGCCGCGAACTTGCCGTCCTCGTACCACGAGCGGCCCAGCTCACCGCCACCGCGAATGTGGGCGATGGCCCAGGTGATGCCCTGATCGAGCAGCGAGATCCGCCAGGTGAGGAAGGTCGGCTCCATCGGGATTTCGTAGGCGCCGTAGCCGTACAGCACCAGCGGCGCGGGCCCGGGCGGGGTATCGGCGCGACGCACCAGCGAGATCGGGATGCGGGTGCCGTCGGCGGCGGTGGCCCAGAGTCGTTCCTGGACGTAGTCCTCGGGCCGGTAGGGGCCGTGTTCGGGGTGGTCGAGCACCGGGGTCTCGCGCAGCACCGAGGTGGTGCCCGAGATCAGGTCCACTTCGCTGATCCGGGGCGGGGTGATCAGTGACATGTGGTGGAAACGCACCCGGTCGGAGTCGTAATCGTGTTCTTCGACCGCCGACAGGACGCGGATCGGTTCGTCCACCTCGATGGCACGGCCCGGGTATCCGTCGTGGTCGGTAAGGTCGAGGTCACCGGCCTCGGTGCGCGGCAGCACCCGGATCGCGCTCAGCCCGTCGGTGCGCAGTGACAGCACCGCGTGGCCCCGGTGGGCGGCCACGTCCAGCAGTCGCACCCCGCGGCGCTCGGCGATCAGTTCGCGCCACTGTTCGGGGCCGGTCGCATCGAGCGGGGCTTCGGCCAGGGCGAAGTCGACGGCCCGGTCGTTGTGCACGATCAGCAGCCGGTCGCCGGCCGGTTCGACCGAGTACTCGATTCCATGGCGCCGCGGTGCGACCAGGTGCGGTTCGGCCTCGGGTTCGGCGGTGGGCACCAGGTGCACCTCGGAGCTGATCTTGCTGGAGGAATCGATCACCACCCAGTCACCGTCGCGGGAGTTGCCCACCGATACCCAGAACTTGTCGTCGGGCTCGGTGAAGACCACCACGTCCTCGGCCGGGTCGGTGCCGATCACATGCCGCAACACCCGGTGTGGACGCCACGCCTCATCGGTGACCGTGTAGAAGACGACGTCATTGCCCGCCCAGGCGATACCGCCGGCGGTGTCGGCAATGACCTCGGGCCAGGCATGATCACCCGACATGGTGCGGAAGCGCAGGGTGTACCGCTCGTTGCCCTCGGTGTCGACCGAGTAGGCCAGGCGGGTGCCGTCGGGGGAGGGGTCGCAATCGCCGAGCGAGAAGAAGTCGTGCCCGGCGGCCTCGGCGTTGCCGTCGAAGAAGACTTCTTCATCGGCGGGGATCCCGATCTCGGGGTCGGGCGGGGTGTCGCGGTCAGCGGCTGGTACCCGGGCGTGAATCCGGTACTCCTGTCCTTCGACGGTGCGGGAGTAGTACCAGTAGGGACGCGGTTCGGGTGTGAAGTGGGTGATCCAGGAGGCCACCGACAGGTCGGTCTGCTTGGTGCGCGCCACGATGTCGTTGAAGAAGGTTTCCCGGGCCTCGGCCAGGTCGGCGGTGACCCGGTCGGTGAACTCGTTCTCGGCGTTCAGATAGGCCTGTACTTCGGGGGCCTCACCGTCGCGCAGCCACTCGTAGTGGTCCACGAAGGTATCGCCGTGATGGGTGCGTTCGAAGGCATGCCGATCGGCACGGGGCGCAGCAGAGGTCATGACCGCACACGCTAACAAACGGAGTCTCGCCGGTTCGAAGGGTTTTTCGCACCGGCTTCGGGTTGGTCCGGCCGGGAGGCGATCGAAAGTGTCGGACCCCTCACTTAGAATCGAACGCATGAACGAAAATGGTGTTCAGGTGTATGTTCCGCCGGGATGGCCCGGTGAGGTGCGCCCGCCCGGTGCTCCCGGTTGGGAGCGCACGGCAGCGGCCTACCTATTGGATTGTTGCCCGCCGGAGTTCCGGGCCTACCCGGTGTTGCGCCGACACCCGGTGGTGCTGGCCCGCTTCGCCGCGGAGTTCGTCGAGGGGCAACTGCGGGCCGCACGCAGCGGACTGCCCGGGATGCGGGTCAGTCTGATCGATCACGTCTCTCCCGAGGTGGTCGATCGGGCCGTGGACGCCTGGCAGGCGCAGGAGGCGCATCTGCGCCGGGTGCAACGGTCGGTCGCCCTGGTGGAGGAGGCGCTGCGCGGCCGGGTTTTCGTCAAGAAATTATGACGATGAGCAGGAAGATGTGCGGATCGGCGCGAAGATGTGCCGATGGGGTTGTCGCCCCGGACGGGCGCCGGCAGCGGGCCTACTATGACCGGCATGGCATTGCTGGAATCGATCACCGGGCCTGCGGATCTGCGAGGTTTGTCCCGTACCGAACTGGGCCACCTGGCCGAGGAGATCAGGGAGTTCCTGATCACCCACGTGAGCCGCACCGGGGGACACCTCGGGCCGAACCTGGGCGTGGTCGAACTGACGATGGCCATCCACCGGGTCTTCGACTCGCCCCACGACCCGGTCATCTTCGACACCGGCCACCAGAGCTATGTGCACAAGATGCTCACCGGACGGATGGGCCGCTTCGACACCCTGCGCCAGCGCGGTGGTATCTCCGGTTACCCCAACCGGAGCGAATCCGAACACGACTGGATGGAGAACTCGCACGCCTCCACCTCCCTGTCGTGGGCCGAAGGGCTCGCCCGCGGCTTCCGGCTGCGCGGGGAGGACCGCACCGTGGTGGCCGTGATCGGCGACGGTGCGCTGACCGGCGGCATGGCCTGGGAGGCCCTGAACAACATCGCCGTCGACGTCGACCTGCCGATGGTGATCGTGGTCAACGACAACGGACGCTCCTACACCCCGACCGTCGGCGGCATCGCGGTACAACTCGCCGGGCTGCGCACCGACCGGCGCTACGAACAACTGCTCGAACTGGTCAAACGCAACCTGCGCGGCACCCCGCTGGTCGGCAAACAGGCCTACGACGTCCTGCACGGGGTGAAGGTCGGGGTCAAGGACATCCTCTCCCCGCAGGGAATGTTCTCCGACCTGGGCCTGAAGTACGTCGGCCCGATCGACGGCCACGACCTGGCGGCGGTGGAACGAGCCCTGCAGCAGGCCAAGGGCTTCGGCGCGCCCGTCCTGGTGCACTGCATCACCCGCAAGGGCAAGGGATTCCAGGCCGCGGAGAACCACGAGGAGGACCGCTTCCACGCCGTCGGACAGATCGACGCGCACACCGGCGAACCGCTGTCGTCGGTCACCCCCGCCACCTGGACCAGCGTCTTCGCCGACGAACTGGTCGAACTCGGCGCCGAGCACCCCGGGATCGTGGCGATCACCGCCGCCATGCTGCATCCGACCGGGCTGAACCGTTTCGCCGCCCGCTACCCGGAACGCACCTTCGACGTCGGCATCGCCGAACAGCACGCGGTCACCTCCGCTGCGGGTCTGGCCGCGGCCGGCCTGCACCCGGTGGTCGCGGTCTACGCCACCTTCCTCAACCGGGCCTTCGACCAGGTGCTGATGGATGTGGCGATGCACCAGCTGGGCGTCACCTTCGTGCTCGACCGGGCCGGGATCACCGGCCCCGACGGCGCCTCCCACAACGGCATGTGGGACCTCGCCCTGCTCCAGGCCGTCCCGGGGCTGCAACTGGCAGCCCCACGCGACGGCACCCGCCTGCGCGAGGCACTGGCCCGAGCGGTCACCATCGACGACGCGCCCACCGTGATTCGGTTCTCCAAGGAACGGATTCCCGACGACATCGAGGCGATCGCCCACCGCGACGGCATCGACGTGCTGCTGGCCGACCCCGAACCCCGGGTACTGGTGATCGGGCACGGCCAGATGGCCGGCACCGCGCTGGCGGTGGCCGAACGCCTGCAACATCAGGGCATCGGTGTGCAGGTGGTCGATCCGCTCTGGGCCCTGCCGGTGAACCCCCACCTGATCGAGCTGACCGGCCACCACGAACTCGTGGTCAGCATCGAGGACGGTGTAGTGGTCGGTGGCCTGGGGGCACGGTTGGGTCAGGAAATGGGTACCCACCGGATCGACACACCGCTGCTCACCTTCGGGGTGCCGCTGGGCTTTCCCGAACACGCCTCGCGCGCCGAACTGCTCGAAGAGATGGGGCTCACCGGTCAGCAGATCGCACGTCAGGTGATCGAGGCGCTGGTCGACTCGGACAACCCGGCCGACCTGCCGGTGGGCGGCTGACAACCCCCGGCACGAACCCTTTGGCGACCCATCGGTGGGACAGGGAATGCATCCACCCCATCGCCGCGTTATAGTTGTGACAGCAAACACGTGCTCCGGGGTCGGTGAGAATCCGAACCGGCGGTGATAGTCCGCGACCCACACCCAGGTGTGGCTGAACCGGTGAAATTCCGGTACCGACGGTTAAAGTCCGGATGGGAGGCGCACGAGCGGTTTGCCTACGCATGGGTATGCGGACTCGGTCCACATACCGACCACCATCCGGTGGGGCTTGCGCGTAGTGCTTTCCGTCCGACCCCGGCGCACACGGCGAGGGGACACGGATGACCACTCAGAACCGCCCACGGCGGCTGCCGACGCCCGCACGGGTGCTCGCGCCGCTGCTGTTCGGTGCCGTCGTGCTGGGTGCCTGGCACCTGGTGACTGCGTCCGGCAGCGTCGCACCGACCCTGTTGCCACCACCGGCCGAGGTCTTCGAGCGGTTCGCCGCCGACTTCGCCTCCGGTGCCCTGCTGCGCTACGCCGGGATCACCGTCGCCGAGGCTCTCCTGGGTTGTCTGCTGGCGGTGGTGGTCGGCCTGCCCCTGGGGTACCTGATCGCCAAGGCCCGGCTGGCCGAGGCCGCCGTCTCGCCGTACCTGGCCGCCTCCCAGGCCATCCCGGCCGTCGCGATCGCGCCGCTGCTGGTGATCTGGGTGGGCTACGGCCTGGTGCCGATCATGTTCCTGTGCGCGGTCCTGGTGTTCTTCCCCGTCGTGCTGTCCACCGTCCTGGGCCTGCGCACCCTCGACCCGGAAATGGTCGAGGCCGCCAAACTCGACGGTGCCCACGGTTTCACGATGCTGCGGCACATCGAATGGCCACTCGCCCTGCCCGCGGTGCTGACCGGCCTGCGCAACGGCTTCACCCTCTCGGTGACCGGCGCGGTCGTGGGTGAACTCGTGATGGGTGGCAACGGCCTGGGCATGTTGCTCTCGGTGCAGGCCACCTCGATCGACACCACCGGTCTGTTCGCCACCCTGGTGATGTTGAGCCTGATCGCGGTCGTGATCTACCTGGCGATGATCCTGATCGAAACCCTCACCGACCCACTGCGTCCGGTGGCCGCCGAACGGGGCCGCACCGCCACCGTCGAAGAACCGCCCGTCATCGCCCCGGTGCAACCGCTGCCCGAACCGCGCCACCTGTCGGTGGTCGGCCGCCCCGCAGCCAGCCGCCCGACGTCATCGGCGACCCGCCGGTACCTCGAATCCGGGGTCGCGTGAACCGTCGCCAGTTTCTGCAGACCATCGGGGCGGCCGGCGTGGTCGCCATCGGCCTGGGCGTCGCCGGATGCGGCGACCGATCCGGCGGAGCAGCCTCGGGAGCACTCACCGTCGGGCTGACCTACACCCCCGACATTCAGTTCGCCCCCTTCTACGTGGCCGCCGAACACGGTCACTTCGCCGACGCCGGGCTGGACGTGACCCTGCGCCACCACGGCGCCAACGAACAACTCTTCGGTGCGATCCAGGCCGGTGAGGAAGACCTGGTCTACGCCGGCGGTGCCGAACTGATGCAGGCCCGCTCCCAGGGCGTGCCGCTGGTGAGCGTGGCGACCTACTACCAGGAATACCCGGTGGTGCTGGTCGTCGCCGAGGATTCCCCGATCCGCAGTGCGGCCGACCTGGCCGGACGCAGCGTCGGTGTGCCCGGGCCCTACGGGGAGACCTGGTTCGGGCTGTTGGCCATGCTGAAACAGGCCGGGCTGAGCGAGCAGGACGTGTCGGTGCAACACATCGGCTACACCCAGCAGGCCGCCCTCAGCTCGGGACGGGTGGACGCGGTGATGGGGTATGTGAACAACGACGCGGTACGGCTGCAAGCCGCCGGATTCGCGGTGCGCACCCTGCCGATCACCGAGGCCACCCCGCCGTTGATCGGGGTGGGGCTCGGCACCACCGATACCGTCCTGGCCGAACGCGCCGATCAGGTGCGCAGCCTGCAACAGGCCGTGGCCAAGGCCCACGCCGATATCGTCGCCGACCCCGAGAAGGCGGTGACCAGTTCGGAGAAGTTCATTCCCGGGCTGGCCGCAGCCGAGCAACGTGCCTCGGCGCTGGCCACCCTGAATGCCACTATCCCGCTGTTCGGCGATGCCGAGGCCTTCGGCAAGCAGAACCCCGCCACCTGGCAGGCGATGTCGTCCTTCCTGGCCGAGATGGACCTGCTGAGCGGGCCGGTCGAGGCCGATGAGTGCTTCACCACCGAGATCGTCCCCGAATAGGACGACGCCCCGACCGGCCGCCCGCGATCACTCCGGCAGGCTCGCCACCCCGCGCGGCAGGAACCGCTTGCCGGTGACCCGTTCGCTGACCCCGGCCCGATCCAGGTACGGGGTGATCCCGCCCAGGTGGAAGGGCCAGCCGGCACCCAGCATCATGCACAGATCGATGTCCATCGGGGCCTCGACCACACCCTCGTCCAGCATCAGCCGGATCTCCTCGGCCAGCGCGTCCTCGATCCGGGTGCGCACCTCCTCGGCCGAGCTGGGGGAGTCACCGACCCGGAACATCTCCCGGGTTTCGTCGCTGACGTAGGGCCGCCCCCGGTCGTCGCGGTCGTAGATGCCCGGACGCTTCGCCTCCACCAGCGCCTTCAGGTTCGGCGACACGTGGAAGCGGTCCCCGAAGGAAGCATGGAGGCTCTCGGCCACATGCAGCGCGATCGCCGGGCCGACCAGCTCGAGCAACTCGAAGGGGGTCATCGGCAGACCCAACGGCTGCAGGGCCTGATCGGCAACCTCGATCGGGGTGCCCTCATCGACCACCCGGGTGAGCTCGCTCATCATCCGCACCAGCACCCGGTTCACCACGAAAGCGGTCGAATCGGCCACCAGCACGGCGTTCTTGCGCAGTTCCTTCGCCACCGCCAGCGCGGTCGCCAGGGTCGCATCATCGGTCTGCGGGGTGCGCACCACCTCCAACAGCGGCAGTACCGCCACCGGGTTGAAGAAGTGGAAGCCCACCACCCGTTCGGGGTGCGGCAGGCCTTCGGCCATCTCCGCCACCGACAGCGAGGAGGTGTTGGTGGCGAGCACGCAATCGTCGGCCACGTGCCGGGCCACCTCGCCGAACACCTGCTGCTTGACCGACATCTCCTCGAAGACCGCTTCGATCACGAAGGAACAGTCGGCGAAGTCGGCCATCTCGGTCGTGCCCGAGATCAGCGCGCTCAGCCGGTTGCGGTCGTCGGCGGACAACCGTCCCTTGGCGTGCAGGTTGTCGAACTCGGCACGCACCATCTGCACACCGCGTTCGGCCCGTTCGGCATCGAGATCCGACATCACCACCGGCACGCCGAGGCGACGGGCGAACAGGGTGGCCAACTGGGTGGCCATCAACCCGGCGCCGACCACCCCGACCTTGGTCACCGGCCGGGCCAGTGACTTGTCGGGGGCCCCGGCGGCCTTGCGAGCCCGCTTCTGGGTCAGGTCGAAGGCGTACAGGCTGGCACGCAGTTCCTCGCCCATGATCAGGTCGGCCAGCGCCTCGTCCTCGGCCCGGTAGGCCTCCGGACGCGATTCGGTGCGGGCCGCGGCGATCCGGTCCAGGGCGCGGTAGGGCGCGGGTGCGGCCCCGTGTACGACCCCGTCGGCGATCATCCGACCTTCGGCCAGGGCTTCGTCCCAGACGCCGGCATCGGTTTCGGTGCTGCGCTCGACGGTGACCTCACCCTTGATCACCTGGGCGGCCCACAGCAGTGAACGTTCCAGGAAGTCGGCCCCGTCCAGCAGCACATCGGCCAACCCCAGTTCGAAGACCTTGGGGCCGTTGATGGTGCGGTTGCGGTTCAGCGGGTTGGTGATGATCACCTGGACGGCCTTCTTCGGGCCGATCAGTTTCGGCACCAGATGGGCACCACCCCAGCCCGGCACCAGGCCCAGGAAGGTTTCCGGCAGGGCCACGGCCGGCACCGCCTTCGACACGGTGCGGTAGTCGCAGTGCAGGCCGATCTCCAACCCGCCACCGAGGGCCAGGCCGTTGATGAAGCAGAAGGTGGGCACCTCGGCGGTGTGCAGCAGGTGGTAGGCGGCGTGACCCATCCGGGCGATCATCAGCGCGTCCTCGCGTTCGCGCACATTGCCGATCAGGCCCAGGTCGGCGCCGGCGGCCAGCCCGAAGGGTTTGCCGGTGACCCCGATGCCGACGATGTCGGTGCGCGCGGTCTGTTCGACCAGGGTGCGGTACAGCCCGGCGATGGTCTGCGGGCCGAGGGTGGCCGGACGGGTGTGGTCGCGTTCGTTGTCCAGGGTGAGCAGGACGAAGGTGCCCACTCCCGGCAGGTCGATGTCGCGGGCGCGGGTGTGGCTGATCACCTCACCGGTGTCGCCCATTGCGTCCACCCGGGCGAGCAGGCCGTCGATCTCGGCCTGGTTCAGGTAGGTCTCGCTCACTGCTTGGCTCCGTTCCAGTTCGGGTTCTCCCAGATGACCGTGCCGCCCATTCCCAGGCCGATGCACATGGTGGTGATGCCGTAGCGCACCTCGGGTCGTTCCCGGAAGCTGCGGGCCAGGTGGATCATCAGCCGCACACCGGAGGAGGCCAGCGGGTGGCCCAGCGCGATCGCCCCACCGTAGGGGTTCACCCGTGGGTCGTCGTCGGCGATGCCGAAGTGTTCCAGGAAGGCCAGTACCTGCACGGCGAAGGCTTCGTTGATCTCGAAGGCACCGATGTCGTCGATGGTCAGCCCGGCCCGGGCCAGCGCCTTCTCGGTGGCCGGAACCGGGCCGACACCCATCACCTCGGGGGAGACCCCGGCGAAGGCGTACCCGACCATCTTCATCGCCACCGGCAGGCCCAGCTCGGCCGCGGTGGAGGCCTCGGCCAGCAGGCAGGCGGTGGCACCGTCGTTGAGGCCGGCGGCGTTACCGGCGGTGACGCGTCCGTGCGGACGGAAGGGGGTGCGCAACTGGGCCAGACCCTCCACGGTGGTGCCCGGGCGCGGCGGCTCGTCGGCGGTCGCCAGACCCCAGCCCTGTTCCACCGAGCGCAGGGCCACCGGTACCAGGGATTCCTGGATGATGCCGGCGGCGTAGGCGTCGGCGACCCGCTGCTGGCTGAGCACCGCGTAGGCGTCGGCGCGTTCCTTGGTGATGGAGGGGAACCGGTCGTGCAGGTTCTCGGCGGTCGAGCCCATCACCAGGGCACTGGGGTCGACGAGCTTCTCGGCGATGAACCGCGGGTTGACGTCGGCTCCCGAACCCATCGGATGGTGGGTCATGTGCTCCACACCGCCGGCCAGGGCGATGTCGTAGGCGCCGAAGGCGATTCCGGAGGCAGTGGTGGTCACCGCGGTCATCGCCCCGGCGCACATCCGGTCGATGGCGTAGCCGGGCACCGACTGGGGCAGGCCGGCCAGGATCGCGGTGGTGCGTCCGATGGTCAGTCCTTGGTCACCGGTCTGGGTCGTGGCCGCGATGGCGACCTCATCGACGCGTTCGGGTGGCAGTTCGGGGTGGCGTCGCATCAACTCCCGCAGGCAATCGACGACCATGTCGTCGGCCCTGGTTTCGGCGTACAGGGAGCCTGCTTTGCCGAAAGGAGTGCGGACGCCGTCGACGAAAACGGCTTCACGGAGTTCAGGCATGGCCCACAGGTTACCCATAGGTAACTTCTGTGGCGAGTGCTTCGCCCAAGAAAATCCTCGGGCCGGGATTCGGGGCCCGAAAGCCGCTCAGCCTCCGGCCGAGGAAATCGCCTCCACCAGCGGTGGGACGGTGAGTTCACGCTGCCAGGGACGTGCCCCGAGCCCGGCCAGTACCGCGTCGGCGGTCTCGACGGTGAGTTCGGCGGGGGGCTGCCAACACAACAGGCGCCAGTAATCGGGGGTGAGCAGGTTTTCGGCCGGCACTTCCAAGGAGGCGGCCAGGGAGTTGATCGCTTCGCGGGCCGGGATCAGCCGGGCATGGGCCTCGGGATGGTTGCGTTCCCAGTTGCGCCAGTTGGGTGGACCGTCCTGAGGTGGATGCCGTTGCGGCAGCTTGGACGACGGCAGGGCTTGGGCGCGCTCGATCGCGTCCAACCAATTCGCCTCGAAGCGGCGGGCATTGCGTCGTTTGAATCCGTCGATGGCGCGCAGATCGTTTCGTCCCCAGGACGAGCCGGCGGCCAACTCGCTGATCGCCTTGTCGATCAGGATCTTGCTGGGTGCTTTGTCGAGGCGCTGGGCCAGTTCCTCGCGGGCATTCCACAGTTCACGCACCAGCGCCAGACCCTGCCGGGTCTTCACCTGTGACAGGCCACTGGTGCGCCGCCACGGCTCGGGGAGTTGTTTGCGGGGTTGCCCGGCGGTGGCCACCAGGTGGGCGAACTCCTGTCGGGCCCATTCGTCCTTGCCGTGGGTGACCAGTTCGGCGGCCAGATGCTCGCGCAGTTCGGCCAGCAATTCCACGTCCAGGCTGGCGTAGACCAACCAGTCGGGCGGCAGCGGACGGGTCGACCAGTCGGCCGCGGAGTGCTCCTTCAACAGGCGAACCCCGGCGATGCGTTCCACCAGCGACGACAGACCCACCTTGGGCCATCCCAGCAGCCGGGCGGCCAGTTCGGTGTCGAAGAGGTTCACCGGACGCAGGCCCAGTTCGGTCAGGCAGGGCAGGTCCTGGGTGGCGGCGTGCAGAATCCACTCGGACTCACCGATCGCGGTGTTCAACGAGGTGAGGTCGGCCAGGTCGGATCCCGGCCGGGGACGTTGCCGGGCGACTCCGATCGGGTCGATCAGCCGGGTGCCGACACCCTCGCGGCGCAACTGCACCAGGTAGGCACGGGTGGTGTAGCGGAAGCCGTGGGCGCGTTCGGCATCCAGGGCCACCGGACCGGAGGTTTCGCTGATCCGATGCGCGACCTCGTCCAGCCCGGTGGGGGAGTCGATCACCTCGGGCACCCCATCGGCCGGGGCGCGCAGCACCGGTAGTTCGTCGGGCGGATCAGTGGGAGCAGTCATCGCCGGTGAACTTACTGCACGGGGTTGGACAACCCCGAACGGCCCGGCAGCACCCGTACGTCGTCGGCCAGCCCGATCACCCGCAGCGGGGGCACCCCGGCGGTGTGACAGAGTAGATCACCCCAGGCGGCCAGATGGGCCTCCAGGCCTTCCCCGTCCTCGAGCACCGGGGTCCACGAGGCGCGGATCTCCACCTCGGCGCGGGCCGGATCATCGGCCATGCCACCGAAGGATTCGCTCGACACCGAGGTCACCGTGCCGCTGGGGGCCAGATACTGCGCCTCGTGGCTGTCGAGGGCCTCCAGCAGCCACGACCATCCGACCGACGACAAGAACGGATCGGTGACCATCTCGGGGTCCACCTCGCTGCGGGCGAAGCTGACACATCGGAAGGTGCCCTCCCAGGCTTGGTTACCGGCCGGGTCGTGCAACAGCACCAGCCGACCATTACCCACCTCGGCACCGCGCACCATCACCTCGGCACCCACTGCGGCCGCCCATGGGGCGATCCGCTGCGGGGCGGGCAGGGGCTCGATCACCAACTCCGGACGCCACACAGCAGCTTCCAATGCGGCCACGGCCCGTCGAAACGGGGCCGGCGCCGACACCTTGGCCTGGCGTGCACTCATAAGCCCGAGAGTATGTCGGCCCCGGGCCCAGTTGGCGGCGACGCGCCGCATCCCGGACCGAACATGGCAAGATGGGCGAGCGTGACCGAGACCCAGCCTGCGATCCTCACCGCCGCCCGCCGCGAACAGGGCAATGCCCTGCCCGTGTGGTTCATGCGACAGGCCGGCCGATCCCTTCCCGAGTACCGCTCGCTGCGGGAGGGCACCGCCATGTTGGAGAGCTGCCGACGCCCCGACATGGTCTGCGAAATCACCATGCAACCGGTGCGCCGGCACAAGGTGGACGCCGCGATCTTCTTCTCCGACATCATGGTGCCGCTGTCGGCGGCCGGGATCGGGGTCGAGATCAAGGCCGGTATCGGGCCGGTCGTCGAGCAGCCGATCAGTTCGGCCGCCGATGTCGAACGGGTGCCATCGTTGGCGGTGGAACAGATCGACGACATCGCCGAATCGGTGCGCCTGCTGGTCGCCGAACTGGGCGACACCCCGCTGATCGGTTTTGCCGGGGCACCGTTCACCCTGGCCAGCTACCTGATCGAGGGTGGCCCGAGCAAGGACCACGCCCGCACCAAGTCGTTCATGGTTGCCGAACCGCAGGCCTGGGCCGAACTGTGCCGCCGGCTGGCCGACATCTCCACCACCTTCCTGCGCGTGCAGATCGACAACGGCGCCCGGATGGTGCAGTTGTTCGACTCCTGGGCCGGCTGCCTGCCCGAGGCCGATTACCGGGCCCAGGTCCTGCCGCACTCGACCCGGGTATTGGCCGAGGTCGCCGATGTGCCCCGGATCCACTTCGGGGTCGGCACCGGCGAACTGCTCACCGCGATGAGTGAGGCCGGTCCGGAAGTGGTCGGTGTCGACTGGCGGGTGCCGCTGGACGTGGCCACCGAGCGGATCGGCCCCGACCATGCCGTTCAGGGCAACCTCGACCCGGCCCTGCTCGGCGCCCCCTGGCCGGTGCTGGCCGAGCGGGTGCGCGAGGTGATCGCCCGCGGTGCCAAGGCCCCCGGACATATCTTCAACCTCGGGCACGGGGTGCCACCGCACACCGACCCCGACGTTCTGACCCGTATCGTCGAACTGATTCACACCGAAGGCCCGACCATTCGCCAGGAGGCAACCGCATGAAGGCGCGCGAGATCAACGAAACCATCCGCTACACGATGTGGTCGGTATTCCGCCGTGATGGGGCGGTGCCCGACGGTGCGGTGCAGGATGCGCTCGAGATGCTCGGCGAGATCGGCGGCGACGATCTGGTGATCCGCGGCTGGTACGACGTCTCGGGTCTGCGCGCCGACGCCGACCTGATGGTCTGGTGGCATGCCGAGAGCCCGCAGATGTTGCAGGCGGCCTACGGGGCGCTGCGCGATTCGATTCTGGGTGAATCGATGGTTGCGGTGTGGTCGGCGATGGCCCTGCACCGTCCGGCCGAGTTCAACAAGGGCCACGTCCCGGCGTTCATGGCGGGGGAGGAACCCCAGGCCTGGGTCTGTGTCTACCCCTTCGTCCGCTCCCTGGAGTGGTACCTGCTCGAGGACGACGAGCGTCGCAAGCTGCTGGCCGAACACGGCCGGATGGCCCGCGATTACCCCGATGTGCGCGCCAACACCGTCTCGGCCTTCGCTCTCGGCGATTACGAGTGGATGCTGGCTTTCGAGGCCCCCGAACTGCACCGCATCGTCGACCTGATGCGGCACCTGCGCGGGGCCGAGGCGCGCCGACACACCCGGCTGGAGATCCCCTTCTACACCGGGGCGCGTCGCGAGCTGGCCGACATCGTCCAGGGCTGGCGCCGCTGAGGCGTCCGAACCTCAGTCGGCCGGTTGCTCCTCGTCGGGCACCAGGGTGAGGCACACCGAGTTGATGCAGTAGCGCTGATCGGTGGGGGTGGGGTAGCCCTCACCCTCGAACACGTGGCCCAGATGTGAATCGCAGGCCGCACACCGCACCTCGGTGCGCAGCATGCCCAGACTCACATCGGCGATGTAACGCACCCGGTTCTCGGCCAGCGGGGAGTAGAACGACGGCCACCCGCAGTGCGAGTCGAACTTGTGCTGGGAGCGGAACAACTCGGTGCCGCAGGCCCGGCAGGCGTACACCCCGGCGGTCTTGGTGTCGACGTACTCCCCGGTGAAGGGACGCTCGGTACCGTTCTGACGCAGCACCTGGTACTCGAGCTTGCTCAGTTGGGCGCGCCACTCGTCCTCGGTTTTGACAACCTTGCCGACCTGGTCGGCCGGATTCTGCGTGGAATCGGTCATATTCATCACTGTACGCAGTGCGGAACCCGGGACACACCACCCCGAGGGGGCCTAGGCTGCTGGTAATCGGTGACCCACGGTGGGTCACCAACGACCCGAGGGGGGTTCGATGGCGCGTGAGATCACGGTGTCCGAGGTGGACCAGACACAACCGATCCTGGACGTTCGGGAGCCCGCCGAATGGGCGGCCGGCCGGGCCCGGGGCGCGGTGCATATTCCCCTGGGCGAACTGGTCGACCGGGCCGGTGAGTTGCCCGAAGGGCCGATCCAGGTGATCTGCCGTTCCGGCGGACGTTCGATGAAGGCGGCCGACTGGCTGATCGAACAGGGCCGGGACGCGATCAACATCGGCGGCGGCACGATCGCCTGGCATGAGGCCGGCTTGCCGATGGACGCCGACGAGGGAACACCCACGGTCTCCTGATTCCCCGCCGAGGGGGCATGCCAAACTGGGTGGATGTCAGACAAGACCGAACTGAAGCCCGAATTGCGCGGCGTACTGAGGGTGCCGCAGCGCTTCGACGACATCGAAGATCTCATCGCGCCCGATGACACCCCGTCCTACCCGGAGAAAGACGGCAAGGACGGCGTCGACGAGCTCAAGCAGGAGATCGAGGACGAACTGTCCGACCTGCAGGAGCGACTGTTCGCCAACGGCCGGGCCGATGACGAGGCTCCCAGCGTGCTGGTGATCCTGCAGGGGATGGACACCGCCGGCAAGGGCGGGGTGATCCGGCACGCCTTCGGTTTGGTCGACCCGCAGGGGATTCAACTCAAGGCCTTCAAACGGCCCACCGAGGAAGAGCTCTCCCACGACTTCCTCTGGCGGATCCGCAAGGAACTGCCCCGTCCGGGCATGATCGGCATCTTCGACCGCTCCCACTACGAGGACGTCTTGATCGGACGGGTCGACTCCCTGGTGCCGGAGAAGGAATGGCGCGCCCGCTACGACCTGATCAATGAGTTCGAGGCCGAGCTGGCCGCCTCCGGCACCCGGATCATCAAGTGCTTCCTCAATGTCTCGCACGAGGAGCAGGGCGAGCGGCTGTTGGCCCGCCTCGACAACCCGGAGAAGTACTGGAAGTACAATCCCGGGGATGTCGACGTGCGGGAGAAGTGGGACGACTACATGGAGGCCTACGCCGACGCGCTGAAACTGTGCAATCCCGATGTCGCGCCGTGGTACGTCATTCCGTCCGACCGCAAGTGGTACCGCAACTGGGCGGTCGCCCAACTCATGCTGGAAGAACTGCGCGCCCTGAAACTCCAGTGGCCGGAGGCCGACTTCGACGTCAAGAAGGAGAAGAAGCGCGTCGCCAACAGTTGAGGTACCGGGTCAGCCGGCCGCCGACTCGGCCGCTTCCTCGTCACCGATCGGCAGCAGGTCCATCGCGGCGACCACGTAGCGGTTCATCGCGATATCGCGCACCTCGGGGCCACCGCCCAGGGGAGCGCTGACCGACACCGCACCGGCGGCGATCGCCTGGGTCGCCTGGGCGTACCAGGTCTCGTCACCGGTCAGGAACCAGGATCCGACGGCCACGTGACGCCGTCCCTGGCCGCGCAGGTGGAGCACCGCTTCGGCGACGTTCGGGCCGGCACCGAAGGCGTGCGCGACGACCACCGGCAGCCGGTGGTTGGCGGCCCACTGGCGGCCACGACGGGCCAGCAGGGAGCGGCTGCGCACCTCGTCCACTCCGGCGGTGGACAGCACCAGAGCGTCCAACTGCTCGACGTGGTTGCGGCTCAGGGCTTCGCGCAGGCGACGATCGACCAGGCCCAGCAGGCAGGCCTCGGGGCCGATCGGGCGCGAGGCGATCATCTTGATGTCGGGGTGGCTCTGGCGCGCCTTTTCGACCACGGCCAGGGCCTCGGCGCCGGCCTCCTGGGCGCTGCCGATCTCCAGCGGGACGAAGACGATTTCCTGCACTCCGCGGCGGGCGAGTTGGCTGACCACCTGCGGGCCGGTGGGCGGGCAGTGGTCAATGAAGGCGATCTGTACGTCCAGCGTTGGCCGGCACTCCTGCATCTCCTTACGCATGGCGTGGGTTACCGAAACGACCTTGGGGTCGTGGCTGCCATGAGCAAGAAGCACGAGTGCGGGAGCGGGCATTACTTCGCCTTTCTCTCAACTGGCCGGACCCGACCGCCGATGGCCGAATCTATGGCGCACTTTCGTCGTACTGGTATCCGCGGTGCAAGACCGGAATCCAGAATACGAGACAAGGTATCAGATACTGAGACTAGGTGCCGATTTCACGTAGCGGGGGAGTCGTCGGCGTCGCGGCGAACTTGCTTTTCGGAGACGGTCTGTGCCAGCGGCGTTCCGGTGATGCCGAAGACTTCGGCGAAGGCCGCGTTGAGTGCGGCTCCGACCAGGATCGCCATCGACATCAGGTAGAGCCAGAGCAGCACCGCGATGGGAGCCGAGAGCGGGCCGTAGATCGACGTGGAACCGACCGAATAGCCCAGAAACATGCGGAGAAGTGCCGATCCGACCACCCACCACAGCACCGCCAGAGCGGCCCCCGGAAGATCGTCCGACCACCGGTGCCGGATGGGTACCGCCAGGTGATAAATGGTCGCCATCAGGGCTACCGAAGCGATTAATACCACTGGCCAGTAGAGGGCGGTCAACCAGTCCATACTCGCCGGTAACAGGGCCGAGATGATGTCCGGGCCGGCCAATACCAGTGGAAACAGCACCATGCCGAGTGTGATGAAAACCACGTAGGCCCCCACCGACAGTGCGCGCTGCCGAACCACGCCTCGTTCGCCGGCCATTCCGTACGTGATGGTGATGGTGTCGATGAAGACATTGACCACCCGCGAGCCCGACCACAGGGCGATCAGGAAACCGACCGAAACGAACTCGAATCGGCCGGTGAACAGTACCTCGTCCAGGGTGGGGGCGACGATCGAGTCCACCACATCGGGTTGGAAGGCCCGGCCGGCCAGGGTCAGTACCTGATCGCGGAAGGTGACGATGGCTTCGGGGTCGAAGCGCCGGGCGATGAACCCCACCGAACCGGCCAGGCCGAAGATCAGCGGGGGCAGGGACAGGATCGCGAAGAAAGCCGCCTCGGCCGACATCCCGGTGATCCGGTAGTCGAAGGCCGCACCCACCGTCTTGCGCAGCACGTGCCACAGCTTCTGGTGCCAGGGCGCGGTCTGCATGGCCATGAGTCTGTCTCATCGTCGGGCAATCACGAACACCCGTACCCGGTGTTGATCCGAACGTGATGCTTCACCGCCCCGGTTCGCCGCGTGAGCGACGCCCGCTGCTGCAACTGGCCGTTTCTCGGGCCACGAAACCCGCATATGGTTTTGCGGCCCGAAATCGGGCTTGTTGCAGCAGCTCCGGGCCAATTGCAGCAGCACGGCGTCCGCGGCAGGGCCGCAGTTCACCACGTCAACTGGCTACGCCGTCACGCGCTCACGTCGAATGCCCACAGCACCCCGAACTTGTCCAGAACCTGGCCGTAGTAGTCGCCCCAGGGCGCCTGTTCGAAGGGCATCGCGACCGAGCCGCCGGCGCCGACCAGTTTCTCGATCAGGGCCTTGGCCTGATCGATGTCGTCCAGGGCGTAGAGCAGCGAGTACGCAGTGTTGGTGAGGCCGTGGTCCTCGCCGGGCATGTCGTCGCCGCCGGTGACAGTGCCGCCGGGGAGATCGAGCTGCGCGTGCGCGACGGTGTTCGGGTCCGGTTCGAAGGGCATGCCTTCCATCGGCGGCATGTCGCTGTACTTCATCAGGTTCAAGTCGCCGCCGAAGATGTCGTGGTAGTGCGTGAAGGCTTCCTCGGCGTTGCCGGGAAAGGAGATGTAGGTCGAGAGGTTGGCCATGATGGTCCTTTCGGGGTGAGCCGGCTGTAGCCGGAGTGGGTGGCCGGTAGCGGTCGCTGGTCCATCCCGCCGTGCGGGGTGATGACGAAAAAGCTATTGGGCTCTGCGGGCCGGCACTTGTCCCGGATTGCTGTACCGGGAGCGGTTTCGCACGGGCTCGGCGCCGTTGGCGCGGCGCGGGCTATTGCTGGGCGCCCAGCTCGACATCCACCTGCCCGGCCACGGCTTGGAAGAAGAGCCTGGGCAGGTTCACCGTGATCGGCGGATCCTGCGGAATCCGGTCGCGCAGGTGGAGCGTCACCGTGGTCGGGCCGGCCAGCGGAAAGGTGACGGGCACGCGTTGGAGTTGACGTCGGTTGTGGTCCATCTGGAAGTAACAGCGCAGATCGGTGGCGCGGGGGATCTCCACGACCATCGCGTAGTAGGTGCCGTCCGGGATGGCGGTGACGTCGTACTCGCCGGTGCCGAGCAGCGCCATTCCCAGCAGCGGTTCGCCCTTGACCAGTTGCTCGGGGTGCAGGGCGGCGAAGAGCGCACTGTGTGGCCCGGCGCCCTCGATGCGGATGGTCAGCGGATGTGGCTGCCGATGGGCCGCAGGATCGAACTTCCGGTGCAGCACCACGAGGGGTTCCGGGTCGTCCTGATGCCGCATCAGTTGGGTCGCCAGCATGCGCATCTGCCGCCGGTAGGCCGACGGTGACATGCCGGTGTGGCGCAGGAAGGCGCGGTGGAAGCTGGACGGCGACTCGTGTCCGGCGTCGGTCTGTGAGCGGGTCACCGAGTGGCCGGTGACCAGGCCGTCGATGCTGCGGTCGACCTTGGCAGCGGCGATGAACTCGCGTAGCGGAAAGCCGAGGTGCTTCTTCAACAGCCGCGACAGGTGGAAGCGGCTGAAATGCGCCCTGCGGGCCAACTCGTCGAGGGATGGGGCATCGCCGGCTCGTGCCGCGTCGAGCAGACGGCCGACATCGTCATCGCGTGCCATCGAGTCGCCGCTGCCCTCAGACATGAACCGATTATGCCTCGTGAAGTGCTTGTCGGCGGATGATCGAGGCCGACCGATTACCTGTCGGGACAACAAAAAACTGCGGCCCTCCCGAGGTGGGAGACCGCAGTTCGAGCCGCCGATCAACGACGTCTGCTGGTGGGCGATGCCGGGTTCGAACCGGCGACCTCTTCGGTGTGAACGAAGCGCGCTACCACTGCGCCAATCGCCCATGCGACGCCCCACATTAGCGCATCGAACCGCCCCGGACACAAATTCCGGATCCGCCGGCGGCGCGAAGGTCAGGTCGGATCGGGTTCGGCCCGCGATTTCTCCTCGAAAAGCTCCCGCATTCGGGTGGTCACCTCGCCGACCTGATACTCCCGATCGTCCCAGGAAGTGACGGCTTGAATGTCGCGCAGCGAGGAGGTGAGGAAGACCTCGTCGGCGGCACGCGCCTCGGCGACGGTGATCGGGCGTTCGACCACCTCGGGGTACCACTTCACCAACAGGGCCCGGGTGATCCCGTCCAGAATCCCGGAGTCGAGTGGGGGAGTGACGACCTCGCCGTCGATCACGAAGAAGATGTTCGTTCCGGTGCCCTCGGCGATGTGGCCGTCGGTGGTGACGAAGATGCCCTCGGTGGCCTCCTGGGCGTGGGCGGTGGCCAGGCCACGGACGTTGCCGCCGTAGGAGGTGGTTTTCACTCCGGCCATCACATCGTCGGGGTTGCGCGTCCACGGCAGCGTGACGATGCGGGTGGTGGGCGACGGACGCTCGGTGGCTTCGGCGGCGACGACCGCGTTGGGTGGTCCGTACGGTGCACCCGAGCCGAGGGGGCCGCGGCCGCCGGTCCAGGTGATCCGGATCTTGCCCAGCTCCCAGGTGCGTCCGGCCAGCACTGCATCGATGCCTTGACGCAGCAGGTCGTGATCCGGGTGCGGCAGGCCCATCCGCTCGGCCGACCGGTTGAGGCGCTCAAGATGCCGGGTCACCGCGAACGGCCCCCAGGATTCGACCTTGAGTGCTTCGAAGACTCCATTGCCGGCCACCAGGCCATGATCGACCGCCGAGACGGTGGCCGCGGCGGGGTCGTCGTACAGGGTGCCGTTGACCCAAACGCGGATGTCGTGTTCGCCTGCAGATGTCATGTCATCCATGCTGCCAAACGCCCGGTCATGGCTCGACGACGGGCGAGCATCGACACGCGATCGGGCGAGTTTGTGTCGGTGGTGACAAGTGGGCTAAGGTGGCTCGCGCACCTCAGGGGAAACCCACGGGGAGCATGCGGACGTGGCTCAGCTGGTAGAGCATCACCTTGCCAAGGTGAGGGTCGCGGGTTCGAATCCCGTCGTCCGCTCGGAGCGGCTCTCGCCGACACCGTCGGGAGTAGGTAAATCTCCATTTTGGTGGCGTGGCCGAGAGGCGAGGCAACGGACTGCAAATCCGTGTACACGGGTTCAAATCCCGTCGCCACCTCGGGCGGTTGGCGCAGTGGTAGCGCGCTTCCTTGACACGGAAGAGGTCACCAGTTCGAACCTGGTATCGCCCACCAGCATCCCTTGTGGAAAGCCACTTTCTGCATCTGCGGAGAGTGGCTTTGCTGGTTGATGGGGCAGGCCCGGCCAGCACCCGCCGCTGAAGTCTCAGCGTCCGAGCCGGTCGCGCACCGTCAACAACTCGTCGCGGGACAGGGTGTGGCCGTCGTTGAGGATCATCATCGCCACCCGATTGTCCTGACGGATGATCAACTCCGACCATTTGTCCTGCTCGTCGAAGGTGGAACGCGAGGTGATCGTGTCCTGGTCGCGAACCACGTCCTCGACCTTGAGCTGCGGGTTGTTTTGCGCGGCACAACCGGTCACCAGCGTGCTCAGCACCTTGAAGTAGCCGGCTGCGTCCTCGGCGGTGCGGAACTGGAAGACCAGCGCTCGTCCAGGTGCCCCCTCCTCATCGGCGTAATAGGCACCCAAGGCGTGGGTCGGGTCGGTATAGGCCGGCACATCGTCGGTGCAGGGCCGCAGTGCTTCCTCGGCGGCCTGTCCCGGCTCCAAGGCGTAATACGGGGTCTCGTTGGGGTTGAACTCGCCCTCGTGGGCCTCGGCCGGCTTGGGCTTGAACGACCCGACCTGTTCGGGGAACACCTCGCCGGTCAACTCGCCGCTGATCGACGGGGCCGGTGTGGGGGTCGGCGGTGCGGTGGGTTCGGCCGACGGTTCCGAGGACGTTGCGCTGGGGGTCGGTTCCCGAGCAGGTTCCGGATCGTCACCGGTGCAAGCGGTGATGGTCATCAGGGCGGCCGCGACCAGGGCCCCCGTCCGGATCCGTGTCGACATCGGCTTACTTGCGCTGGAAATGGTGGTAGTCACGATCGACCCATCGTCCGCCCCAGGTCCAGCCGCGGCTCTCCAGGGCACGCACTGTCACCGAGTTGCTGTTGAACATGCCCTTGCTCATGGGCGTGCGATTGACGCCCCCACCACGGATGTAGCTGCGGCCGTTCTCGGGCCACCAGGTGCCGCGTGCGTCGTGATAGGGGTTCTGCACCGGATTGACGTCGACGGCGACCCCGTAGGCGTGCGGCGACCGGGCATAGGGGTTGCCGACCACCTGCCGGCAGTTGAACCCGGAGGTGTTGTTGTTGCGCATCATCGCCGGGTCCGACCCGTTGAAGTAGTTCGGGTTCAGCATCCGGGCCACCGGTGATCCGGCCCGCCACATCGCCGCGAACATCTGCTGGACGTCGGCCGAGCGGTCCGTCCGCACGATGATCTCGCCACGGTCGGGTACGCCGTTGTAATCCCAGTAATCGACGTGAATGGTGCGTAGTGATGCGGCCCCGACCGGACAGCCGGCACGGTAGGTGCTCTTCACGTGGGCCGCGAGGGTCCGGTACACCCCGACATTGGGGTGGGCGTAATAGTGGACGCGGGTGCGTACGCCGGGCTTGTAGAACACCATCCCGCGGGTGAACTTCTGCAGGTAACCGCCGGGCACGGCATATTCGTAGGTCGTCGGTGCGCCCAGGGAGCCGCCGAACCCACCGACCTGTTGCCAGGCGCGGTAGATCATCCCGTAGGAGGCCCGCGTGGTGCCCCGATAGGACACGACTTGGCCCTTGAGGAAGTTCTGCACCTGGCCGCCATGGGCCGCGCGCGGCGGCCCGGTCGGCAGACCCAACTGGGTGCGCACCGGGGCGTAGGCGGTGCGCAGCGCACCGACCACTTCGGAGGCTTTGGTCCTGGGTGACCAGTAGATGTCGCCGGAGACGAAACACGACATCCGGCCACCGGCGTGGGCGTCCTTCTCGTCACAGGTCAGTTGCCCGATCTGCTTGCGCGTGGCGTCGCTCATGGCCTTGTATCGGGCCAGGATGGAGCCCCTGATTCGGTACGTGCCGCGCGATGAGGTCCAGATCTCGATCCCGGTGGAGAACCGCTGGGCCTGATGCCCGTGGTACGAGTACGGATTGGTGGTGGGGTAGCCCACGGTGGCGACACCGCCGGAGGAATGCACCTTGGTCAGGATCGGGGAGCGCAGGTAATGCATGCCGTGCTCCGGGTGGTTGGTGACCACGCCGCGTTCGAAGTACTGAACCTGCCCACCCGCGACGGAGACGGGCTGCTGATTGGGCTTGCCCAGTCCGACCTCGAGCGCGTACTTCTCCATCTCGCTCTGCTCGGGTTCCTCGCCCTGGTCGGAACCGGATTCGTCCTCCGAACTTGGCGGTGGCTGCGTCTGGTCATCTCGCTCACCATCGGGAGGCGTCTCGCCGGCGTCCTCACCGGATTCGGGCTCGGTGGGGTCGGGCTCGGTCGGCTCGGGTTCGGTGGGGGCGGGGGAGGGGGCCGGTGATTCCGACTCATCGGTCGTGGGATCGCCGGTCGGCGAGGGGCTGGTGGACGGGTCGGCCGGAACCGTGGGGGAAGGTTCCTCGCTCGGGTCCGGGGTGGGCGATTCGGCGAAGGCCGGCCCGGAGGCGAGAAGCAGCAGTGCTGCGGCCAGGGATAGTGACTTGCCGACTCGCGACATGGGGTGTGTCCTTATCGATCTGTGACTTTGGTTCCCACTCTCGCATTGGGCCCGGACGGCGTGTCAAGGGTTTCGGTGGAAAGGGCGATCCACCGTGTGGCAGGGATTGCTACGGTTCTTGGCATGCGAGTGGTGCGCGTTCACGGTGAGAAGGACTGGCCCCAGTGGGTTGCGGTGCGAGAGGCCGGCTTGGCCGACACCAGCGACTACACCCCGCCGATCGCACCGGATTGGGCGCAACTGTCGCTGCAGCAATGGCGGGACATGCTCAACGACCCGGACGCATTGAAGGTGCTGATTCTCGACGATGACCGCCCGGTCGGGGTGGTGCGAGGAGTTCGGGACGGCACCTGGGCGCTGCTGCATTCCCTGTGGGTGGCGCCCGACCTGCGCGGCCGGGGCCTGGCCGGCCAACTCGTCGAGGCCGTCGAACAGTGGGCTCACGAATGGGGTGCCCGGTACGTGATGCTGTCGGTCGGACCCGACAACGAACCGGCCCTGACCCTGTACCGCCGGTACGGCTTCGTCGAAGCCGGGATACCGGGTCACTGTCGTGCCGACGGAGTCCGTGAGGTCATCTACCGCCTGGATCTGCAGGACCGGACACCACCATCGTCATAGTTCGACGCCGCGCAACCGGCCCTCGCTCACCAGTGCACCCGCTGCTGGAAGGCTGCCCGGCGATCGCGCAGAACCTGTTCGCGCTGTTCGGGTGAGATCCGAACGGTGTCGTCGGGGAGTTCGTCCAACACCTCACTGACCTTCACCACTCGGCCGGAGGGCATGGGAGTCGAACTGGCCTCGGTCCATCGGCCCTGGACGATGCCGGTGGGGTAGCCGGCTGTGTCCAACCAGTTCTGTACGCCCGGGTCACGCTGTGACACCACCACCCGCAGCTTGCCGTCGGAGTTCACGTGCCACTGCGACCCGTTGAGGCTGCTGTGATTGTTCACCCAGTCGATGGTTTCGAAGACCTCGTTGGCCAACAACAGTGATGCGTAGAGATGCGACTCGGGGTAGTCGCACTCGATGATCAGGGCTTCGTCCTCGGCCAGATCGAACACCGTTTCGTAGTAGAACTGCCCGGTCAGCCCACCGAAACCGCCGACCACGTCCCATTCCTTGAAGACGCCGTTGACGGCGCCTTCGCTGCGCACCTGCTCCACGTGGTCGAGCAGGAGGGTGGCCTTGAACATCGTTTGCCTCACGAGAGCACGCATCCGACGGGAGAGCTCGGCAGCCTCGGGCCGGGGACGGGCAACCGGGATGTCGACGCGCTCGACCGAGATGACGGCATCACGTTCGTTGGCCCAGTCGTAGGCCATCTGGCGAAGCAGCAGCGCATTCGCCTCCGGATGGAGTTCTCGCCAATCACCGTGGTAATCGTCCGGTTTCTCGGGGCTCAGCAGTAGGTCGAACTCACCGTCGGCACCCAGGGTCAGTTCATGCAGGTCGTAGAAGGTTTCGGCACGGATCTGCCCGGCCTTGGCCGGGCTCGTACCCATGGCGCCGAGCCGGGAGATCCGCATCGAGCCGACCCGGCCGCGAAGCCGATAGGAGCCACCGGGAGTGATGACGGCCCGTCGGTACAAGGTGTCGGCATTGGGTTGGTGGATGTTGAGCACCTCGTTGAGGGCAGGAAGGAAAACGGGATGGTCGCCATCCGCCGCGACGGCCTCCAAGCAGGCCGAGGCGATGGCTTCGAGCAGCAGGCGACCGGCTTCGTGCTGGATTTGCGGCTCGTGGCGGACGCTCTCCGGCAGCTTCTCCAGCATCTGGGCGGCGAGGTCCCGCCATCCGCCCAGAACCTCGTCCCAGATCGTCAGAAAGGGGTCAGTGGTCGATTCGGTCACGGCGAGTACCTTCCTTCGGGAGTAGCTCGGACCCTAGGCGGTTACCGTCCGTCGACGGACGAAACGGCCGATGGTCGGGAATGGCACTCAACGGGATCGCCGGCACTACGCCTCCAGGCGGAATCCCCGAAGATCATCGTCCAGCACCTCATTGCACAACTCGCGATATCGGTGGAGCCCGCCCATGTACATCATCGCCTGACGTTTCTTGCCGGGAACGTTCGCACCGCTGTACCAACTGTTGGCCCGGGGGTAGAGCGTCTTGTTGAATTCCTCTTCCACCTGGTCGAACCACCAGTGCTCATGGCCGGGGTCCGCCTCGATCAGCGTGTGTCCGTCGGCGCGCATCCTGGACATCGTCGCAACGGTCCAATCCACGTGCTGCTCGATGGCGGGGAACATGTTGACGATCACCGAGGGACTCTGCGGGCCGGTCAGCATGAACAGGTTCGGGAAACCGGCGGTGGCGATACCCAGATAGGTGTGCACCCCGTCGGCCCACGAGTCCTTCAGCGTCTCTCCTCCCCGGCCTCGCAGGTCGATGCGAGTCAGAGCTCCGGTCAGGTTGTCATAGCCGGTGGCCATCACGAGGGCATCGAGTTCGTAGGTGTGCTCGGCGGTCTGGATGCCGTCGGGGGTGAACCTGAGAATCGGCTCCTCGGGCAGGTTGACCAGGTGCACGTGGGGCTGGTTATAGGTGGCCCAGTAGTCGGTGTCGGTGATGATCCGCTTGGTACCGATCGGGTACGTGGTGGGAGTGAGCTTGCGCGCGGTTTCGGGGTCTTCGACGATTTGGTGCAGCTTGCCGCGAACGAAATCGGACATGATCCGGTTTGCCTCGGGGTCGTGCCTGATATCGGGGAAGGCCGAGATGAACAGGTTGCCGCCGAGCTTCCAGTTGCGCTCCATCAGAACCGTGCGTTCCTGTTCGCCGAGCTCGGTCAGGAGGTGTCCGGGCAACATCGCATTGTGTCCGGAATACGAGGCGTCCGCACGCTCCATGATCTCGTCATGAAACCTGCGCGCATACTGAATCTCGTCGGCGTACAGGGGGCGGTTGCGGGCCGGAAGCGTGTAGGCCGGCGTGCGCTGGAAGACCACCAGTTCCTCGGCCACCTTGGCCAGTTCCGGAATCACCTGCACGCCGGAGGAACCCACCCCCATCACGCCCACACGTTTACCGCTGAAATCAGGATTCTCGGCCGGCCAGCGACCGGTGTGGTAGACCTCGCCGCGGTACTCGGTGACGCCTTCGTAGTCGGGCAGTTGCGGCGCCGAGATCGATCCCGAACCCGCCACGATGAACCGCGCCGTGACCGACGTGCCGGACGCGGTGTCCACGGTCCACAGATGGTTCTCCTCGTCCCAGACCGCCCGGACGATGGGCTCACCGAAGGAGAACTCCTTGCGCACGTCCAGACGGTCGGCGACCCACTCGGCATAGGACAGGATCTCGGGTTGGGTGGCGTAACGCTCACTCCACGTCCACTCCCGGACCAGTTCGGGGGTGAACCGATACTGGTATTCGAGGCTTTCCACGTCACAACGTGCCCCGGGATAGCGATTCCAATACCAGGTTCCGCCGACGCCTTCGCCGGCCTCGAACCCGCGCAGGCTGAAGCCGTGCTCGCGAATGAGGTGGACGGCGTAAAGCCCGGCGAATCCGGCGCCGATCACCACCGCGTCGACTTCCGGGGTCTTTCGTCCGGTCATCTCAGCCTTCCGAAGGGCTGCTGAAGGCGCGCCCGATGGCGGCGTGCAGGTCGGCGATCTGGCGCAGGGACACCTGGGCAGTGGGAGCCATCGACGCCGACCCGTGGAAGGTGCCCGGGTACATGTGCAACTCGGTGAGTACCCCGGCGTGAGCCAGTCTGCGCGCGTATTCCATGCCCTCATCGCGCAGCGGGTCGAACTGATTCACGGTGATGAATGCCGGCGGTAGACCGCTGAGGTCTTCGGCACGGTTCGGTGCGGCGTACGCGGGGGCGTCGGACGTCTCGCCGAGGTAGTGACGCCAACTCGCCTCGGCGTTGGTGCGATGCCACACCAGGCTGTCGGTGTAATCGGTCGCCGACTCGGTGGTGCCGCGATCATCGGTCACCGGAATGTCGAGCAACTGGAAACAGAAACTGCCACCCTCATCGCGCACTCGCTGCGCCAGGCCGGCCGCCAACGCCCCACCGGCGCTTTGACCGCCCACCGCGATCCGGCCCGGATCCACGCCCAGTTCGGCCGCGTTGTCACGTAGCCATGAGTAGGCCGCGTAACCGTCGTCGAGCGGGCCGGGGTAGTGGGTCTCAGGGGAGAGCCGGTACTGCACCGAAACCGCCACGGCATCGTTGCCGGTGACGATCGGCTCCAGGAACGGCAGGCTCTCGCGTGCGTCGCCCAGCACGAACCCACCCCCGTGGAACCACAGAAGCGCGGGACGATCCCCGTTCCCGGACTTGGTGCGCAGCACATGCACCTCAACCGCGGGTGCACCCTCGACACCGGGCACCTCGTGCACCGAGTACTCGGTGTTCTCACCGGGATTCCACACCGGTTTCTGCTTGCCGAACTCCAGCAGCATCTCGCGGGTCTGATCAACCTTGGTGGCATCCACCGGGGGAGCGTAGGGGACGAACGCCGCCACCTCACGGTCGTAAGTGAAGGACATACCTGCCGCCTTTCGTCGTTGACGAGCCGTCTGGTGAATAAACACCTAATGCGGCTACTTGCGCGACTGTCAACGGAACGTCTCGAAGGACTCGAGGATTTCCCGATCACCGGGAGAATGTCGCTGCAACAGTCAAAGGCCGCCCGGATCGGGGAGGCTCCGCCGGGCGGTGTGCCACTCGGTACGACGGCGTCCTATCGGGAGTCCAGTTGCTGGATCAGACGTACTCCGGCGGTGTTGCGGTAGGAAGCGTCGATGAGCTCGGTGACTTCGTCCCAATCGACGTCGCCGTCGGTCAGATTCAGGGCGAGCCAACCGAACGGGCCCCAATAGCCGGGGACGTGAAAACGACCGTCCTGCAACAGAGCTTCACGCTCATCGGTGTCGGGCATGAACACCACCGAGTGATCCAGCAGGTCGCTGTCGTGGTCGCCCTTGACGTGCGCGCCGTACATCGCGAACACCTTCTTGGTGAACCAGGTGGGGGAGCCGTGGCTCAGCTTTTCCTGCGCGCCCGGAAAGGACAGCGCGATCTCGCGTACCCGGGGCAACAGTTCGCCCACCTCGGTCGGGTTCATGGGCTCAGGCTAGTGATCCCGGACGGGTGGGTCACCACTGGGCGGCGATGTACTTCGTTTCCAGGTACTCCAGCAGCCCTTCGTGTCCACCCTCGCGGCCCAGACCGCTTTGCTTCCAGCCGCCGAAGGGTGCCGCCGGGTCGGAAACAACACCACGGTTGATGCCGACCATGCCGACCTCCAATCGCTCGGCCACCGATAGTGCCTGTTGCAGGTCACCACCGATGACATAACCGACCAGCCCGAAGATCGTGCCGTTGGCCACGGAGACCGCCTCGTCCGGATCGTCGAAGGCAACAACCGGTGCGACCGGGCCGAAGATCTCCTCCTGCACACACCGCGCGTCGGCGGGTACGTCCACCAGGACGGCGGGGGAGAGGCACGCACCCCGGTCACCGACGGGTTCGCCACCGGTGAGCAGCCTTGCCCCGCGATCGGTCGCATCGCGAATCAGCTCCAACACCTCGTCGCGAGCCTTGGTGTTGATCAACGAACCGAGCTGTACGCCGTCGTCCAGGCCGTGACCGACCCGCTGCGCGGCAAACTTCTCGGCCAACCGCTCGGCGAATTCCTCGGCGAGCGAGCGATGCACGTGGAACCGGTTCGCCGCGACACAGGACTGACCGATATTGCGCAGCTTGGCCACCACCGCGGCCTCGACGGCCACATCCAGATCGGCATCGGCCAGCACCAGGAAGGGGGCGTTGCCACCCAGTTCCATCGAGGTGCGCAGCACTTGGTCGGCAGCCTGATGCAGCAGGGCGCGCCCCACCTCGGTGGAGCCGGTGAACGACAGTTTGCGCAGCCGTGGGTCGGCCAGCAGAGGTTCGGTCAGGGCGCCGGACGAACTGGTGCTCACCACGTTGACCACCCCGTCCGGCACACCGGCGTCGGCGAACACCCGGGCCAGGGCGAAGGCGGTCAGCGGCGTCGCACTTGCCGGCTTGAGGATCGTGGTGCACCCGGCCGCCAGCGCAGGGCCGATCTTGCGGGTGGCCATCGCCGCCGGAAAGTTCCACGGGGTGACCAGCAGCGACACCCCGACCGGCTGCATCCGGGTCAACATCCGGTACTGCCCACCCGGTGCGGTCACCAGGTTGCCGTTGGCACGCACCGCTTCCTCGGCGAACCAGCGCAGAAACTCCGCGGCATAGTCCACCTCGCCGCGGGCCTCGTCCAGCGATTTGCCCATCTCGGTGGTGATCGTGCGCGCCAAATCCTCGCGGCGCTCACCCATCAGTTCGAAGGCCCGGCGCAACACCTCACCGCGTTCCCGCGGCGGGGTGGCGGCCCAGTCGGGTCCGGCATTCTGGGCGGCGTCCAGAGCGGTGAGTCCGTCGGCGGCCGATGCGTCGGCAACCCGGCCGATCACCTCGTCGGTGGCCGGGTCGGTGACCTCGAAGGTCTCCCCGGACGAGGCCGGCACCCATCGTCCACCGATGAACAGGTCTTCTTCGACTACCGACATCGCACACCCTCCTGTGTCACGCGGTGCGGAACGACGTCCCCGTGGTGATCACCGCACTTCTAGTCTGACGGTGACGGTCAGCGACGAGAAGAAGGGGCCCACGATGAGCGACAATCCCGAGATCGGTCACAGCGTCACCACCGGTGACATCGTCACGAACTATCACGACATCGGCAGCGGTTCGCCGTTGTTGCTTCTGCACGGCTCGGGGCCCGGGGTGAGCGCCTGGGCCAACTGGCGGCTGGTCATCGACCGGCTCAAGGATCGGTACCGGATCATTGCCCCCGACCTGGCCGGCTTCGGCTATTCCCAGGTGCCCGAGGGCATCGAATACAGCCGCGAACGGTGGCTCACCCAGATCGTCGATCTGCTCGATGCACTCGAGCTCGACAGCGTCGACGTGGTGGGCAACTCCTTCGGCGGATCGATGGCGCTCGCGCTGACCATCGGTCATCCACAGCGGGTGCGCCGGCAGATCCTGATGGGCAGCGTCGGGGTGCCGTTCAAGATCACCGACGGGCTGGACGAGGTGTGGGGTTACACCCCCGACCCGGCCAGGATGGGTGATCTGATGCGCAACACTTTCGCCTACAACGCCGACATGATCACCGACGACATGGTGCAACTGCGGTACGAGGCCAGCATGCGTCCGGGCACCCGCGAGGCCTACGAGAGCATGTTCCCCGCGCCGCGGCAGCGCTGGGTGGACGCGATGAGCCACGACTTCGCCGACATCCGTGCAATCGAGCACACCACGCTGATGGTGCACGGCCGCGACGACAAGGTGATCCCGCTCAGCACGTCGCTGACCCTGAACGAGTTGATCGTCGATTCCCGGATGCACGTCTTCGGCCGCTGTGGGCACTGGACCCAGATCGAACACACCGACGCCTTCTGCCGGGTGGTCGACGACTTCCTCTCGGAGTAACGCCGCACGCAGCAACGCCGACGGCAACGAAGAGGCCCGCACCCCAATCGGGATGCGGGCCTCGAACGTTCAGCGGGTGGTGGTCACTGACCCATCACGCCGAGCGGCTCCGAACCCGACCAGTCGTGACCCCAGTAGGAGTCCGCGGTGATCTGCTCGGAGGTGTAGAAGTCCTCGTCGACCTCGATGCCGTCGTAGCCGTACTCGATGTCCCAACCACCCGGGGCGCGGGTGTAGAAGGAAACCATCTTGTCGTTGGTGTGCCGACCCAGGGTCGACGACAGGGTGAAGCCCTCCTTGGTGGAACGCTCCAGGGCGCGGCCGACCTCGTCGAGGGTTTCGACCTCCATCATGATGTGCACCAGGCCGGGGCCGTAGGCCGGGGCCGGCATGGTGGCGAGGGTGTGGTGGCGGCGGTTGGTGGAGGCGAAGCGCACGTACATCGGCGGGACGCCGGGCGGGGTGATCTTGAACGCGCCGCGCGGCAGGAAGCCCAGGACCTCCTGGTAGAAGCGGTCGTGCTCGTTGGGGTCGGTGACCGGCATCACGACGTGGCCCAGACCGAGCTGGCCGGTCCGGAAGCGGGTGCCGTACTTGTTGCCCAGCGGGTCGTGGTTCAGCACCGGGCCGAAGTAGATCTCCACCGGGTGACCCGAGGGATCGGTGAACCGGAAGCCGCCCTCGACGCGCCGGTCCTCGATGTCTTCCAAGGTCAGGTCGGAGACGTCCTTGCCGTCAGCGACGACGGCTTCGCGGACGCGCTGCAGCGCGTACTGGTCGCGGACCTCCCAGCCCACGATCTGCACCTTGTCCTCGTCGCCGGGGACGATGATCAGGCGGGCCGCACGCTCGTCCATCCGCAGGTACAGAGCATCGGGGTTCGGGCCGGAGCCTTCACCCAAGTCGAGGACCTCGAACGCCAAGTGGCGCCACCGGTCGATGTCGGTGGTGGAAATGGTGACGTAGCCGAGCCCCTTGATTTCGGACATGCATACTCCTCGCAACGATGTCTACACCCCCGTCGACGACGGGTGGGTCGCTGTCAGCCTACGGAGGCGCCGGAAACGCTCCGGGCTTGTCTCCCGGTCACTGGGAGGTGAGGCGGCACTGTCTTCGGCCCGGTCGCAACGGGCCGGATCGGACGTGGCCGGTCAGCTCTGTGCGGGCGGGGTGAACACCGCCAGCGGGGAGGATCCGGAGCCGTCGTGACCCCAGTACGAATCGGCCGAGATCTGCTCGGAGGTGTAGTAGTCCTCGTCGATCTCCATACCCTCACAGCCGTACTCGATGTCCCAGCCGCCGGGGGTGCGCACGTAGAACGACACCATGTGGTCGTTGGTGTGCCGACCGAGGGTGATCGACAGCTCGAAACCCTCCTTGTGCATCCGGTCCAGCGCCCGGCCGACCTCGTCGAGGGTTTCGACCTCCATCATGATGTGCACCAGGGCGGGGGAGTGGGTGCCGGCCGGCAACGTCGCCAGGGTGTGGTGACGGCGGTTGGTGGAGGCGAAGCGCACGTACACCGGCGGTACCCCGGCGGGGGTGATCCGGTAGGCGCCACGGGGCAGGAAGCCCAGGACTTCCTGGTAGAAGCGGTCGTGTTCGACCGGGTCGGTGATCGGCACCACGACGTGGCCCAGGCCGAGGTGACCGGTCTTGAAACGCGTGCCGTACTTGTTGCACAGCGGATCGTGGTTCAGCACCGGGCCGAAGAAGATCTCCACCGGGTGACCGGACGGATCGGTGAATCGGAAACCGCCCTCGACGCGCCGATTCTCGATCTCTTCCAGCGACATGTCGGTGACCTGACAGCCATCGGCGACCAGGGTCTCGCGCAGCCGGGCCAGAGCGTACTGGTCACGCACCTCCCAGCCGATCACCTGCACCCGATCCTCGTCCCCGGGCTGCACGATCAACCTGGCGGCCCGCTCGTCCATCCGCAGGTAGAGGGCATCGGGGTCGGGGCCGGAGCCCTCACCCAGGTCGAGCACCTCCAGGGCCAGTACCCGCCACCGCTCCATCTGTGCGGTGGACACGATGACGTACCCGAGTCCCTTGATCTCCGACATGTTTACCCCTTGGCGTTCGGTGCGGGCCCGTCGCGGTGGACGACTCCGTCTGTGGGCACGTGACTTCGCAATGCCCTGGCTGGACAGGCTATGAATCGGCCGCTGTCGCCCGCGTTCGACCTCCCAATGAGCGGGAGGGGGACCGCGCCGAGCGACAGCGGCTGGTTACGTACTGAGTGCCCGCCCGTCCGGGAACTTTCACGGTTCTGCGCCGGTGCGGAGCCCCCGTTGCCAACCGAAGGATGTTTGCGATGACCCCCGAGCCCGCTGCGATCGACCGCGAGACCGGCAAGATCACCCCCGCCGGCACCTACTACGACGAAGCCGGCTCCGGTGAGGCGGTGGTGCTGCTGCACGGCTCCGGCCCCGGGGTGAACGGCTGGTCGAACTTCGGTGGCAACTTCGAGGTCTTCGCCGAGAAGTTCCGCACCCTGGTACCCGACATGCCCGGTTTCGGCCGCTCCAAGTGGGTCGATCTGGACCGGATCTATCCCGAGATCGCCGCCGAACAGATGGTGCGGTTCATGGACGAGGTGGGCGTGGACAAGGCCCACCTGGTCGGCAACTCGATGGGTGGCTACGTCGCGGTGCAGATGGCCCTGGAGTTTCCCGACCGGGTGAACCGGATGGCCCTGATGGGCCCCGGTGGACTGGCCGCCCCGCTGTTCCTGCCCTTCCAGAGCGAGGGTTCACGGCGGCTGTTCGACTTCTTCGCCAACCCCAGCAACGAAACCATGGAAGCCTGGGTCGACACGATGGTCGGCAACCGGGCGGTGGTTACCGACGAGCTCATCGAGCAGCGCACCCGGCGTGCCCTCGAGCCGGGCATGATGGAGCAGGCCCAGCGCATCTTCGCCTCGATGCGCGAGCACGCCGGCAAGCACACCGCGCCGTGGAAGCGGGCAACCGAACTCAAGCACGAGACCCTGATGATCTGGGGCCGCGACGACCGGATGCTGCCCTACGAACAGGCTCACTTCGCCTTCCGGCAGTTGCCGAATGCCGAACTGACGGTGTTCTCCAACTGCGGGCACTGGGCGATGATCGAGCAGAAGGAAGCCTTCGAGCGTGTGGTGATCGAGTACTTCACCCGTTGAGGTCCGCACCACAACCGGTGCCTCGTCCCCGGCCGGGTGGATGCGACAATGGCTCACGCCCCCGGCCGCCAACGATAGGAACCTGACCATGGCCGACGATCGCATCGTCGATATGCACGAGTTCACCAGCAGGCAACTGCGCGACGTGTTCGGGCGCTTCTGCACCGGCGTGGCCGTGGTGGCCTCGACCGTCGACGGCGTGCCGGCCGGTTTCGTGATCCAGTCCTTCGTGGCCCTGTCGCTGGAGCCGCCCCAGATTCTGATCTGCCCGATGAAGACCTCACGGTCGTGGGCGAAGATCGAACCGGCCGGGTCGTTCTGTGTCAGCATCCTGGCCGAGGACCAGGAAGAGATCTCCGGCACCTTCGGCGGCAAGGCCGAGGACAAGTTCGCCGGCATCGAATGGGAACCGAACCTGCACGGCAATCCGCGCATCCCCGGGGCGCTCGGCTACGTCGACTGCACGATCTCGCAGGTGGTCGACGGTGGTGACCACTGGATCGTGATCGCCCGGGTCGACGGCCTCGGTGAGCCGGTGGATGACCAGCGTCCGTTGCTGTTCTACCGCGGCGCCTACCTGGAGATCGAGCCCGGCGTGGTCGAGCCCGAGCCCGAGCACGAGAACGTCAGCGCGTTCCTGACCGCGCACGACTACCGCGACGTCTGGCTCTGACCAACATCATCGTGTGACATCTTGTTCGCCCCTCGAACACAACGTCACACGATCTTCGGCGTGACGACGCGCGCGCCGAGCAGCCGCGACCCCCACAGCCCGTAAGTGGCATGATGGAGAACGCTGCAATCGAAAGGAACAGACCCGTGTCCATCACCATCACCCAGCCCGGCGGTGCCGATCCCATCGTGCGCGAAGAGCTCGATGCGACCACTACCGGCCTGGACCTCTACGGCGACGATCGTTCGGTCGTGGCCTGCCGGGTCGATGGGGAGGTGCGGGACCTGCATCGTCCGTTGGAAGCCGACGGCGATTCGGTGATCGAGCCGGTGCTGATCGACTCGGACGAGGGCCTGGCGATTCTGCGACACTCCTGCGCCCACGTGGCCGCCCAGGCCGTCCAGGACAAGTTCGGTGACGCGAAACTGGGCATCGGCCCGCCGATCACCGACGGTTTCTACTACGACTTCGCGGTGTCCGAGCCGTTCACCCCCGAAGACCTGACCGACCTGCAGAAGCGGATGACCCGCATCATCAAGGAGCGGCAGAGCTTCGTGCGCCGGGTGGTGAGCGATGACGAGGCCCGGGTGGAGCTGGTCGATGAGCCGTTCAAGCTGGAGTTGATCGCCGACAAGGGGTCGGCCTCCGACGACGATGGTTCCAGCGTCGAGGTGGGTGCCGGTGACCTGACGATCTACGACAACGTCCGCCGCGACGGTGAAACGGCCTGGAAGGACCTGTGCCGCGGCCCGCATGTGCCGCACACCGGCTACATCAACCAGGCCGCCTTCGCCCTGATGCGCACCTCGGCCGCCTACTGGCGCGGCGACCAGGCCAACCAGCAGCTGCAACGGCTGTACGGCACGGCCTGGCCGACCAAGGAGGAATACCAGGCCTACCGCACCCGGTTGGAGGAGGCCGCCAAGCGCGATCACCGCAAGCTGGGCGTCGAGCTCGACCTGTTCTCGTTCCCCGAGAACGTCGGCCCCGGCCTGCCCGTGTTCCACCCCAAGGGTGGGGTGATCAAGCGTGAGATGGAGGACTACGTCCGCCGGCGTCACATCGAGGCCGGGTTCCAATACGTCGGCACCCCGCACATCGCCCGCGAGGACCTGTTCTACACCTCGGGCCATCTGCCGTATTACGCCGACGACATGTTCCCCGCCTTGGACGACGACGGACAGATGTATCGCCTCAAGGCGATGAACTGCCCGATGCACAACGAGATCTTCCGCTCGCGGGGTCGGTCGTACCGCGAACTGCCCCTGCGGTTCTTCGAGTTCGGCACGGTGTACCGCAACGAGAAGTCGGGTGTGTTGCAGGGCCTGACCCGGGTGCGTTCGATCACCCAGGACGACTCGCACTCCTACGTGACCCCCGAACAGGCCCCGGACGAGATCAAGCACCTGCTGGACTTCATCCTCAGCTTGCTGCGCGACTTCGGGATGGACGATTTCTTCCTGGAACTGTCCACCCGTGACGACAAGCACAAGGACAAGTTCATCGGCAGCGACGAGGAATGGCAGACCGCGACCGAGGTACTGCAGCGCTGTGCCGACGACACCGGGCTGGAGGTCGTGCCCGATCCCGGTGGTGCTGCCTACTACGGGCCGAAGATCTCGATCCAGGCCCGGGACGCGATCGGGCGTAGCTGGCAGATGTCGACGATCCAGTACGACTTCAACATGGCGCGCCGGTTCGAACTGGAGTACACCGCCGCCGATGGTTCGCGGCAGTGCCCGGTGATGATCCACTCGGCGAAGTTCGGGTCGATCGAACGGTTCATCGGTGTGCTGGTGGAGCACTATGCCGGGGCGTTCCCGGTGTGGCTGTCCCCGGTGCAGGTGGTTGGCATTCCGGTCGCCGGGGAGTTCACCGAATACCTGGACAAGGTGGCCGAGCAGCTGCGGGCCGCCGGGGTGCGCATCGAGGTGGACAACTCCGATGACCGGATGCAGAAGAAGATCCGCAACGCCCAGAAGCAGAAGGTGCCGTACATGCTGATCGCCGGCGCCCAGGACATCGAGGCCGGCGCGGTGTCCTTCCGGTATCGCGATGGCACCCAGAAGAACGGGGTGCCGGTGGCCGAGGCGATCGCCGAGATCACCAACGCGATCGAGCAGAAGCTGCAGGTCTGAGCGACTACGAGGGGGTGGGGTGATGGAGACCGAGGACTCGCAGCAGTTCGTCGGTGAGTCCGACGGTCTGGAACGGCTGTGGACCCCGCACCGGATGGTCTATATCGGCGGGGAGAACAAACCCAACGATGCCGACCCCACCTCCTGTCCGTTCTGCCGGACCCCGCAGATGGACGACGAGCAGGCTCTGATCGTGCATCGGGGCGAGAGCTGTTTCGTGGTGCTCAACCTCTACCCGTATTCGCCCGGCCACCTGTTGGTGTGCCCGTACCGGCACGTGCCCGATTACACCGATCTGGACGTGGCCGAGACTGCGGAGTTCGCCCACCTCACCCAGACCGCGATGTCGGTACTGCGCGAGGTGTCGTCGCCGCACGGGTTCAACCTGGGCATGAACCAGGGTGCGGTGGCCGGGGCCGGGATTGCCGCGCACCTGCACCAGCATGTGGTGCCGCGCTGGACCGGGGATGCGAACTTCTTCCCGATCATCGCCCAGACCAAGGCCGTCCCGCAGTTGCTCGGCGACACCCGCGGGCTGATCGCCGACGCGTGGGCCAAGCGGGTCTGAATCACTCCACCCCGGGCAGTTGCAGCAACCATTCCCGGGCCCACTCGGGCACCCACGCCGGGATTCCGACGATCACCAGGCCGACGTACCAGATCAGCCAGATCACCATGAAGAAGGCCAACAGGATCAGCAGCTTCCAGCGCCAGCGCATGCCCCGGTACTGGTGCACCTTGCGCTTGAACCACACCGCGAGGCGTTGGGCCCACTCGAACTCCGACGACCAGACCGCCAACCCGAGCAGCACCAGCGGAATACCGCCGGGGCCGGGCAGTGGGCCGGTGATCGGCCCGGCGATGATCAGCAGGCCACCCAGGATGCCGACCCCGAGTCGGTAGAAGAAGGCCTTGCGCGGATCCTCCCGGATCTTGCGCCGCCACTCCCAGCGGTCGTCGGTTTTGTCCAGCAGCAGTGGCACGTCACCGTCGGACCGCACTCGGGGCAGATGCAGGTGCGGATGGTGGGACCAGCCGTGCTTCTTCGGCTGGTCGGCACTGTGGATCCCGCCCGACGCGTCGGTTTCCGCCGACGTGTCGGTGGTGGCGGGCTCGTCGATCTTGTCGGTCGGCGGGGTCGGCTCCTCGGCGGCCATATTTGTCCGATCGGGGTGGGTGGACGCGAGGGCGGATCAGTCCCCGAAGACCTGAATGTCGGCGCCCAAGGCGTTCAGACGATTGGCCAGATCTTCGTAACCACGGTTGATCACATAGACATTGCGCAGCACCGACTCACCCTTGGTGGCCAACATCGCCAGCAGCAGGCACACCGCCGGACGCAGAGCCGGCGGGCAGACGACCTCCTCGGCCCGCCACCGGGTGGGCCCGGTGACCATCAATCGGTGCGGGTCCATCAACTGCACATCGGCGCCGAGCTTGCTGAGCTCGACCAGATGGATCGCGCGGTTCTCATACACCCAGTCGTGAATCAGGGTGCGGCCCTTGGCCTCGGCGGCGATCACCGCGAAGAAGGGCAGGTTGTCGATGTTCAACCCGGGGAAGGGCATCGGGTGCACCTTGTCCGGCGGGGACTTCAACTCCGCCTCGTGCACGGTCAGATCCACCAACCGGGTGTGGCCGTTGCGCGAGAGATACTCGGCCGAGCGGGAGATGTCGGCCCCCATCTCCTTGAGGATCTCCAACTCGATCTCGAGGAACTCGATCGGGCTGCGGGTGATGGTGATCTCGGAGTGGGTGAGCAGAGCGGCGGTGATCAGGCTCATCGCCTCGATCGGATCCTCCGACGGGTAGTACTCCACGTCGGCGTCCAGCACCTCCTTGCCGCGCACCCGCAGGGTGGTCGAGCCGATGCCGTCGATCTCCACGCCCAACTGCTGCAGGAACACGCACAGGTCCTGGACCATGTAGTTCGGCGAGGCGTTGCGGATGATGGTTTCGGCCGGGGTCATCGCAGCGGCCATCAACGCGTTCTCGGTGACGGTGTCGCCGCGTTCGGTGAGCACGATCGGGGTGTCGGTGCCTCGCTTGGCATCGACCGAGGCCCGGTAGAGCCCGTCGGTGGCCAGCACCTCGAGGCCGAAGTGCCGCAGCACCTGCAGGTGCGGTTCGATGGTGCGTGCACCCAGGTCACAACCGCCGGCATAGGGCAGGCTGAAGCTGTTGAACTCGTGCAACAGCGGGCCGAGGAACATGATGATGCTGCGGGTGCGGCGGGCGGCGACCTGATCCATCGCCGACAGATCCAGTTCGGCCGGACGCACCAGTTCCAGGGAACTGCGGTCGGGGCTCCAGGTGGCGCGCATCCCGATGCTGGTGAGCACCTCGACGATGCGGTTGACTTCCTCGATCTGGGCGATGCCCTTCAGCACGGTCCGTCCGCGGTTCAGCAGCGAGGCACACAGCAACGCGACGGCGGCGTTCTTCGACGAACGCACCGCGATCGAACCGCTGAGTCGGTTGCCGCCGTTGATCCGCAGATGGGTGGGGCCGTGGCCGGCCGGGGTGATGATTTCCTGGTCGAGCGCGACCGCGATGCGGTTGATGGTGTCCAGGCTCAGGTTCTGGTTGCCCGATTCGATGCGATGGATGGCTGATTGGCTGGTACCCAGTTTCTCGGCCAATTGGCTCTGGGTGAGGCCGCGATGCTTGCGGGCGTCGCGGATCAGATTGCCAACCCGGTCAGGTGTCGTCTCAGTCACCCGTCCAGCCTACGTCATATGTCATATAGGAGATAAAGGCCGGGTGGGGTGGGGAGTGTCGGGTGCAGCCAAGTGGTGCGACCAATCTCGATGAAGCAGGTGCCGCGATGAACCCATCGTGTGATGGACGCCGCGGGCCAATAGAGTATGGGTCATGAGCACTCACTTTGATGTCGTGGTTCTGGGCGCGGGCCCGGGCGGATACGTTGCGGCGATTCGTGCCGCCCAACTGGGCCTGTCGACGGCCATCGTCGAGAAGCAGTGGTGGGGTGGGGTGTGCCTGAACGTGGGCTGTATCCCCACCAAGGCGCTGCTGCGCAATGCGGAGTTGGCTCATATCTTCAACGCCGAGGCCGACACCTTCGGCATCTCCGGTGACGTGTCCTTCGACTACGGCAAGGCGTTCTCCCGCAGCCGCGCGGTCTCCGACCGGATGGTCAAGGGCATCCACTTCCTGATGAAGAAGAACAAGATCACCGAACTGGACGGCTGGGGCGAGTTCGTCGACGCGAACACCATCAAGGTCAGCGGCGGCAAGGACGAAACCACCGTGACCTTCGACAATGTGATCATCGCCACCGGTTCGGTGACCCGGATGGTGCCCGGGGTGGAGCGCAGTCAGAACGTGGTCACCTACGAGGAGCAGATCCTCGACGACCAGGTGCCCGGCAGCATCGTGATCGCCGGTGCCGGCGCGATCGGCACCGAGTTCGCCTATGTGCTGGCCAACTACGGCGCCAAGGTCACCATCGTGGAGTTCCTCGACCGGCTGGTGCCCAACGAGGACCCCGAGATCAGCCGCGAACTGGCCAAGGCCTACAAGAAACTCGGTGTCGACGTGCTCACCGCCACCAAGGTCGAGCAGGTCGAGGACACCGGCTCCGGCGTCCGGGTCACCGTCAGCCCTGCAGACGGTGGGGAACAGAAGGTCATCGAGGCCGACCGACTGCTGTCGGCGATCGGGTTCGCCCCGCGCACCGAGGGCTACGGTCTGGAGAACACCGGGGTGGAGTTGACCGACCGCGGCGCGATCGCGATCGACGACTACATGCGCACCAACGTCGACCACATCTACGCCATCGGCGATGTCACCGCCAAGCTGATGCTCGCCCACACCGCCGAGGCTCAGGGTGTGGTGGCGGCCGAGACGATCGCCGGGGCCGAGACGATGGCGATCAACTACGACATGATCCCGCGTGCGACCTACTGCCAGCCGCAGATCGCTTCCTTCGGCTACACCGAGGACAAGGCCAAGGAGCTGGGCTACGACGTCAAGGTGTCGAAGTTCCCCTTCCAGGCCAACGGCAAGGCCTGGGGCCTGGGCGATGCGACCGGTTTCGTGAAGATCGTCGCCGACGCCACCCACGGCGAACTGCTGGGCGCCCACATGGTCGGCCCCGACGTCACCGAACTGCTGCCGGAACTGACCCTGGCGCAGATGTGGGATCTCACCGCCGAGGAAATCGGACGTAATATCCACGCCCATCCCACGCTGTCGGAAGCAATGAAGGAGGCTGCCGAGGGCATCTCGGGGCACATGATCAACTTCTGAAACGGAGCCCGACATGGTTGATGGCGACGACGTGCGTCAGGCCCGCGACCAGGCCGAGGAAACCGGCAAGAGCGCCGGCCGGGCGGTGGAACAGAGCAAGGCTTACCGCTGGCTGGTCACCGTGGGGTTGATTTGCTACGGCATCGTGCACCTGCTGATCGCCTGGGTCGCGGGCCAACTGGCTCTCGGCGGGTCCAGCGGGGGAGAGGAGGCTTCGTCCAGCGGAGCCCTGCGCAGCCTGGCGCAGCAGCCCTGGGGTGAGGTGCTGATGGTGGTGATCGCAATCGGTTTCGGCACCCTGGTGATCTGGCAGCTACTGCAGGCCCTGTTCGGCCACCACGAGTTCGAGGACAAGAAGCGGATCCGGAAACGTCTGGCCTCGGCCGGCAAGGTGATCCTGTACGGAGCACTCGGGTTCAGCGCGGTGCGGCTGGCCACCACCGGCGATGACGGCGGTGGCGGCACCGAGGAATCACTCACCGGAAAACTGATGGGTATGCCCTTGGGGCGGATCTTGGTGATCGTCGTCGGCGTGGTGGTGATCGCGGTCGGGATCAGCATGATCGTCAAGGCGGTGCGACAGAAGTTCACCGAAGAACTGAACACTCGTCCCGGCACCGGGGCCCGCGTGCTGGGCACCTTGGGCTACATCGCCAAGGGCATCGCGATCGGGGTGGTGGGCGCGCTGTTCGGTTGGGCGGCGATCACCTTCGACCCGGACAAGGCCGGCGGCACCGACGAGGCCCTGCGCACGATCCTGGAACAGCCCTTCGGCACCTTCCTGCTGCTGGCGGTGGCCCTGGGCTTCGCCGCCTACGGGCTGTACTGCTTCTACTGGTCGCGCTACCCGAAGACCACCGCCGCATGACCCGCCCGGCGAAACTCGTCGTGGGGGCGGTCGTGGTCGACCGGCTGGACGCACCCACCAAGGTGCTCGCCACCCGACGGGCCCACGGCACCCTGTCGGGGATGTGGGAGTTCCCCGGCGGCAAGGTCGAGGAGGGGGAAGACCCGATCGATGCGCTGCGCCGCGAACTGGACGAGGAACTCGGCCTGACCCGGGTGCGCTTCGGCGACGAGGTCAGTGGCCCCGACGCCGGGGGTGGCTGGCCGATCACCCACGGCTGGTCGCTGCGGGTGTGGCTGGCCGAGGTCGACCACGAGGTACACCCGGGCCCGGCCCACGATCAGGTCGCCTGGCAGGACCTGCCCGAGCTGGGGGACCTCGACTGGTTGCCGGCCGATGTGGCGATCGTGCAGGAGGTGCAGCGGGTGCTCGGCGAGGAGCCCGTGGCTGGGCAGTGAGCTGGTCCCAGTGCCCCGAAGTGAACTACGGCCCCGGCCGACGACTGGCTAGGCTGGTCGAATGACCCCCGCACCCCCGTTGGCCGAATCGTGCTCGATGCTGCACGAGGGTGCCCGCGTCCCGGCGGTCGGCACCGCAGCGCGGGCGGTGGCCTGGGTCGCCCTGGAACAGAACGGTGCCTGGGGACGACTCGCGCCGACCCAATCACATCTGGACCCCGAACTGGGGGCGACCCTGGAGGACCGCGCCGCCCGCATCGGTGCCCGGATCGCCCTGCTGCGCAACCCGGGCCAGCACGCCGACGTCGCCGAGGAACCACGCCGGGTGTACCTCGCCGGCGGGTTGGACGCGACCCCGTGGATGCTCACCGGTTCGATCGATGACCCGGCCCGGTTGTTGGACTTCGACTGGGCCTTGTTGACCGCCCCCACCCCCGATGGACTGTTGGCCGCACTGCCCGAACTGTCGGTGGCCACCGAGCCGGTGTTGCTGGTGTGCACCAACGGTAAACGCGACCTGTGTTGTGCCCTGCGGGGCCGTCCGGTGGCGTTGGCGGCCGCGGAACAACGTCCCGGAATGGTGTGGGAAACCAACCACACCGGGGGACATCGGTTCGCGCCCACCGGGGTGATGTTGCCCTGGGGGCTGACCCTGGCCCGGCTCGACCCGCAGTTGGCCGTGCTGGCGATCGATGCCGCCCGACGCGAGGAGTTCGCCCCGGCACTGCTCAACGACACCCACAATCGGGGCCTGTCGGGGCTGGCGCCGATTGCCCAGTCGGCCGAGCATTACATCCGGCAACTGGTCGGTGAACTGCGGCTCGGGGTGTTCCGTACCCAGGTGCGTCACGACGGCTTGGTCGAGGTGGCTCGTCCGGGTGGGCACACCTGGCTGGTGCAGGTCGAGGAACGCGGCAACTGGCCGGACCTACCGGCCTCCTGCGGCAAGGACCCGGTCGCGGTGAGCGACTGGCACATATCGGTAGTGCGCTGAGCTGTACTACTACCCAGCTACTGTTTTACTGTTCAACTACTGGTGCTGTGCAGGCCGCCGACGTAATACCAGCGTTGATCGACCATCGTGAACCTGCTGCGTTCGCGCAGGACTCCTTCATCGGCGGGGGAGCACCAGGTGGCGGAGAACTGCACGATGCCCTCGGTGTCCCACGCCTTGCCCGCCTCGGTGTGCTCGATCGTCAGCCCGGTCCACACGGTGTTCGTGTCCAGGTCGATCCGATCCGGACGGGTGCTGGGATGCCAGGTGTCGAGCAGATACTGCTCCAGGCCCAAGGCAAAGGCGCTGTAGCGCGAACGCATCAAGGTCACCGCCATCGGGGCCGGGCGTCCCTGGTGGAAACGCTCGCAGCAGTCGGGGTAGGCCCGAAGGGTGTCGCAGGGGCAGGGGTGCGGAGTGGTCATCGCTCCGCCTGGCTGCCGGGATCGGTCATGACGCCAAGCCTAGGCCGTCGCGGTTGTGACGGAGTGGTGAACTTCTGGCTACAGGCGGAACTCATCCGTGACCACAGCGATCCGGCGGGGTACTTTCGACTTATGGGTGACTTGGAAACGGTGCGGTTGAAGGCGATTGTGTACGGGCACGTCCAGGGTGTCGGTTTCCGTTGGTTCGTGCAGTCGCAGGCCCGGCCGCGGGGTTTGTTGGGCTATGCGCACAATCTGCTGGACGGTTCGGTCGAGGTGGTCGCCGAAGGTACCCGCGAGAATCTCGGTCAGTTGCTCGGATCGATCCGTGGGGGAGCCGGGCCCGGCCAGGTGACCAAGGTCGAAACCGAGTTGAGCGAAGCCCAGGGTGAGTTCAAGGGCTTCTCGATCGGCTGAGGCTCAGTTGCTCACCGCACCGACCACCTCGACGCCCGCTGCACGAAGCTCGGCGAGAGCTTTCTCGGTGGTTTCGGCGGCCACGCCGGCACACAGATCGAGCAACACCCGTACCTCCAGACCTGCAGCCCTGGCGTCCAAGGCGGAAGCCCGCACGCAATGATCGGTGGCCAGGCCCACCACATCCACCTGCTTGATGTCGGCCTCGTTGAGGGCTTCGAGGAGGCGATCACCTTTGTCGGTGGTGCCCTCGAATGCCGAATAGGCCGGGATGCCCTGGCCCTTGCGGACATGCACATCGACCGGCTCGGTGTTCAGCGCCGGATGGTATTCCGCGCCTTGCGTGCCGGCCACACAGTGCGGCGGCCAAGTGTCGACATAGTCGGGGGAGTCGGAGAAGTGGCCGGAGTTGTCCGAATCTGCGTCGTGCCAGTCGCGTGAGGCCGTGATCAGCGAGTAGTCGTCGCCGTGTTCCTCCAGATGTTGGGTGATGCCGGCCGCCACCGCGCCGCCGCCGGCCACAGCCAGGGAGCCGCCCTCGGTGAAGTCGTTCTGAATGTCGACGATCAGCAGTGCGCGTGTCATGTGCCCATCATGACCGACGCCGCATGGTTCGGGTAGGAGTCGCGGTGGGTTACTGTGTTCTTAGTTGAAACTTGAAATAGTAGTTGAAGGTAGCCTTCGGGGCATGAGCATCGCCGACCGGCTGCGTGAGATTCCGTCCCTGACAGGTGCGGCGCCCACGTTCGATCTGGAAAACCTGCCCGGTGAACCGGTGGCCTTGTTCCATGCTTGGCTGGAGGAAGCGTTGGGTCGGCAAGTGCCCGAACCCCATGCCGTGACTCTTGCCACCGTCGACGCCAACGGCGTACCGGATGCGCGGACACTGATCCTCAAGGACGTCGATGACCGGGGTTGGGCCTTCGCCGGCACGGCTTCGTCACCCAAAGGACGCCAACTGGCGGCCAACCCCGTGGCGGCCCTCGACGTGTACTGGCAGCCGCTGATGCGCGCGGTGCGTGCTCGAGGCGAGGTCGTGGAAGCATCACCGGCCGAGTGTGAAGCCGATCTCGCTGCGCGCAGTGAAGCGGCGCGAGTTGCAGTGGCCGAGGGTGATTGGCGTCTGTGGCGCTTGTGTCCGACCCGGGTGGAGTTCTTTCAGGCCGCGACCGATCGACGCCACCTGCGAGTGGTCTACACAGCAGAGTCTGATGGCTGGTCGATCAGTGTGATGCGGGGCGAACAGGCCCCAAGTCGTACGCCCGCAGTCGACCTTGGCGGGAGTAGGCATGGTTCTGGCGCCTGCCGCTGACACATGGCCGATAATCAACATTATGACATTTCGTTAAACCTGGTATCGCCATGGTTCTTCCCTTTGGGCTGCGGCGTTGTACTCCCCTGGCGAAACCACGAGTACGCGATTGATCCGGCGCATCACGCGTCCGGATCGTCGCGATCGAAAGACTGCTGGTTGAGGCGCAGGATCTGGTCGCGGTCGTCCTCGCTCATTTCGGCCTCAGCGAGAATTCGTTGAAGGGTCGGAGATTTCGCGTCGAGGTAGGTGTCGATATCCATCTCCGGGTCGGCGGCCAAGGCCAGCTTCACGTCCCCGTACTCGTCGCGAAGATCCGGGCGTTTTCGCAGCACATCACGAACCGCAAGGTGGTTCCGTAGGTTCAGGCTGCCGTCGGTGCACACATAGACGTTGCGCTTCGGGTTCTCGTCGGGCGGGAAGAAGGCTTCCCGGCCTGCAATCCCGAGATCGCCGCGGTGTACGTAGCCGATTGCCTCGAGGGCCGCGATCGCTGCCGGCACTTCTCCACTGTCGACAATTATGTCGATATCGATAACCGGTTTGGCGGCAAGTCCCGGCACCGAGGTCGAACCCACGTGCTCGACCAGTGCACTGGTCATCCCGGCGACGGCTCGCCTCAGGTCGGCGGCAACGAGTTCGAACTGTTCGGGCCACGACTCCGAATACGGCACCACTTCGACAGGCATCGGGTCACGCTAGCAGCGCTCTCCCCCGGGCTCCGGCGCAAGCCCTGGACAACTCCAGGACGAAGGCCTCGGCCTACTAGACCTGAGCCTTGCGAAAAACCGGCGGTGCAGCCAGCACGGCGAGCGCAGCCACAACCGCACCGACGCCGATGATCACGGAATTGGGCTCATCGAGCAGCCGAGCCACCGCGATCCAGCCGAGCCCCCAGGCGATCGCCACCGCCACCGCCCAGCGGGCTCCCAGCTTGTATGCCAGAGCCACGCCGATGCCGGCGGCGACGGCCAATACCACCACCGCCAGAATCTGATCTGCCAGTGGGCCGATGCTCCAATCGTTCGCGGTTCCGGCCGCAGTGATGTTGGCGCAGATCGCCACGCACTGCCAGCCCAGGTAGAGCCCGAACGTCCCGTCGACCACGATCTTCTCCAGCAGCGAGTTCGCGCCGATCCTGGTGGCCCTCACCATCAAGATCGCCAATACCGCCACCAACACGGCGGAGACCAGCACGCTGACCCAGATCCAGTCCCGCTGGGTCACCAGCAACCACGCCGCATTCAGCGTCATCGACCATCCGGCCAGCCACCCGATGGCACGCTGCCGCTCGGATGCTCGCTGCTTCGGTAGCCATTGCCACACTACGTAGGCGAGCAGGCCGATGTAGATCACGGTCCAGATCGAAAAGGCCGTGGTACCCGGGGTCAACAGCGCGGCTTGGGTCGCGAAGTTGCCCGACATGGCGTCCTCAACCCGGGTACCGATCACGCCCACCCCCAGCAGGGTGCCGTAGATGCCGAACAGAGCGGAGGCAGTAACCCAGAGCTGACGCAACAGATCGCGATTCATGATCCCTCAGGGCGGGCTGGTTGGTGGGACCCGCCTCTCGACCCTACTGTGCCGACCCAACCCGTGCACGCGGATGCCCGGGCTCCTTTAGGGTGCGAGAATGCGCGAATTGGTGGCCAAGCCCTCGGCCGGACGGGTGGTCCTATGGGTCGGCGCCTCCATCGTGTTCACCATCGGCGGCATTCTCATGTTGTTCGCCGACCCGTGGTTCATCAAGCTGATCGGGGCGTTCTTCATCTTGTTCTTCGGGGTCGGCGGGGTCTTCGCGCTGATCCGAACGCGCAGGACCGGCATAACGTTCATCGCCGACGGGCACGGCCTCCACCCCGGTAACGGTGGCTTCGTGGCCTGGGAAAACGTCGGAGAGATCAGCGTCATCGTGCTCCGCGGAATCAACGCCTTACTCAAAGTCGAGATCCTCGACGTCCGGCCCTACCTCCAATCGCTCGACCCCGAACAACGTCGTCGGGCCGCGAGCCGTTTCGGTAACCGTGCCCTGGCTGATGTGGTGGAGCCAGGCGCTACCGAACGTGAAGGACCGGAAAGCATGGGCTGGGTCCGCACCGACGACCAGCGCTGCAGCCTGCAGTTCGCCTCCCTGGCCCTGAACCGGCCGGTCGCCGAATGGGCCGAAAGGCTATCGGCCTATCGTGACGAAGCCCTGCGCCGTCGCGGACACTGAAGCGCACCTGGCTTCCCCGGCAAGCCCCTGGCTTCCGGCCAATGCGCGGCGCTGCTAAAGCTTGTGAACTATCACGCCTAACGACGAAACAGTTCGGTGAGGGCGCGTCCGGCGAAAGAACCCCAATCCCTTTATCATCCGACTATGCGTGAGTTGGTAGCCAAGCCCTCGGCCGGACGTCTCGCCTTCCTGATCGGCGCGATCGTCGTGTTCACCATCGGGGGCTTTTTCATGTTGTTCAGCGACTCGTGGCTCAACAAGTTGATCGGGGTCGTGGCCATTCTGTTCTTCGGGGTCGGCGGGGTCTTCGCGCTGATCCGGATGCGCAAGGCGGGCATGACGTTCACCGCTGACGAGCAGGGCCTGCGTCCCGGTAATGGTGGGTTCGTGCCATGGGAGAACATCGGGCATATCGGCGTGTCGATGGCCGGCGGAACCAAGAGTCTTGGGGTCGAGATCCTGAACATCCTCCCCTACCTCGACTCCCTCACCCCCGAGCAGCGTCGGGATGCGATCCGCTTCGCCAAGGGCGCGCGAGCGGTCATCCCCGAACTGGGCGACGTCGATGCCGAAGCCTTGCAGGCGAATATCGACGAGCCGGCTGAGTCCGAGCGCGAAGAGCTGGAGATCATGGGCTGGGCCCGCACCGCCAATCAGGGCTTCGATCTGCTGTTCGCGGCGATGACGCTGAACCAACCCGTGGAGAAGTGGGTCGAGCAACTCTCCGCCTATCGCGACGAAGCACTACGACGCCGCGCGCACTGAGCGGCGGCCACCGAGAGAGCCCTCGACGTGTGGGGCGACGGACGCCTCCGACCACTCGACGGACGCAGCATCCGGCGCAACGGGGCGCAGTCGGCCTTATTTGTGGATAGCCTCTGCACGTGAGTTTCGGGATCGAACTGGGTAGGACACTGGGCCGTGTCCTGAAAAAGCACTGGGCCGCGATCCTGCTGATCCAATTGACGGCCGGCATCCTGCAAACCCTGCACCAGCAATTCGCCGTCGACCTGGGACGATCCGACGCGGTGCAGGGCCTGTTGCTGAACGGGATGGGCACCCTGGTCGCGGTCGCCGGACTGGTGGCGATCTGCGTGGTGTGCCACGGCACCCTGCAATCCACCGAAAACCTGCCCGGGGACGGCCGGGCCAGATGGAAGCGGATCGGTGAGATCTTCGCCGCCTCGATCCTGCCCTTCTTCCTCACCTATGTGGCCTGGGGCCTGTTCGAAGCCGACGTACGCCACTACGCCCGTGCGGCCCTGAACAGCCTCGATTTCTCCCAGGGGCAGGGCGGTGCAGGCAGCATCGTGGACGTGCGCTTCACCGGCATCACCATCGCCATCATCGTCGCCGCCTTTCTGGGCCGGATTCTGGTGCGCCGCTTCCTGCGCGCCGGGGTGCTGCGGACGGTGCTGGCCCTGCTGCTCGAAGCCGTCTGGGCATTTCTCGCCGCACTGCTCATCGGCAAACTCGTCAGCACTATGGTCGCCGGCGCCGGCACCACGAACCTGGCCGTCTGGATGGACCGAGCGGTCGCCGGTTTGCCGTGGCCCAACCTCGCCACCGCCGTTCTGGGCTTCGTGTCCACGGTGTTGGTGGTGATCTTCATTCCCCTGTTGTGGGTCACCCTGGCCGGTATCACGGTGGTGCGCGGTAGCTTCGACGAAAGCCGGTTGAGCACCCGGATGCAGGCATGGGTCGATCGGATGCCGCCGGTGATCAACGATCTGCTCGCCGACTTCGTGATCGACCTCGAAGACCGGTGGATACCGGTGATCGGCGCGCTGTCCACCATGGTGCGTTCCGGGGCGGTTGCGATGGCCGGAGCGGTGTTCGCCGGCGTGCTCACCACCTTCACCGGCGGTTGGCTGACCTACGGTCTGGCGCACCTGTTCGGCCCGACCGAACCCTATGGGCGACTGATTGGGGAGACCCTGATCAGCTTCGGTGGCCAACTCACCCTGGCTGCGACGGTCGTGGTCGCATTGGCCTCCTTCGATGCCTTCCGGGTGTTGCAGGCCGGTTCAGGCGACCTCGGCCAACAGCCAGGTCGGCGAGTCGGGGCCGACCTGCAGGAACAGTGAGGCCTGTCGCACCTCACCGCGGGGCACCACGAACACGAAGGTCGAATGCTGCACGCCGGTCTTGGATCCGTCACAGGCAATCTTCGAGGCCGAGAATCGTGCCTGGTGGTGGGCCGACACCCCGTCCACATCGGCGTCGAGACGCGCGGTGCAGGCGGTCAGATCCGGCATCGGACGATGCACCTGGAGGTCGACCTCGACCACCAGCAACTGCTGGGTCGCATCGTCCACACCCGAGATGTCCATCGTGGTGCTGTCGGTGATCCGCGTCCGTCGCACCGTCACGGTCGCGTCCCGGACGGCAACAGGCTCACCGACAGCCACCGTTCGGGTGCGCACCGGTTCGGTCGTGCGCAGGTCTTGAAAGTCGGCCCAGCCGGCCACCAGCAGATACACCGGAACTACCACCAGCACGGCGATGAGGCGCCACGCCACCGTGAACCTCATCGGCGGGCCTGCGCTTCGACCGATTCGGACATTTCCACCGGCACTGCCAGGCGCAACACCGCACGGGGCCCAAGGTTCTCGTACCAGGGGTCGATGTAGCCGACCCGCAGCGCCACCCGGCTCCCCCGCACCCGCGCCCAGGTGTCCTCGTCGATCACGAACACCGTGTCGATCGTGTACTCCTCCCCCGGCACGGCGACGGCATTGGCCAGGTCGTTCTGGCAGGCCGACGGGGCGTACCGGGTGCCACCGATCTCAAGTCCGCGGCGCAGGGTGTTGCCCGCCCGGGTGAACCGATAGGTCGCGGTGACCACCAGGAACACCCCATCCTCGGGACACTCGGTGCCGGCAAAGGTGGCCGATCGGGTCACGGTGATCGAGCCTTCGCGCACCGATATCGACCCCGAGGACGCCGAGGCGAAGGCGGACACGGTGTGGTTCGCCCGCAACCCGGCCGGGCCCGGGGTCAGCGCGTGCAACATCACTGCGACCGCGACTATCAGCACCGCCGCCAGCAGCCGCAGTGGGGTCCAGTGTTCGCTGGTGATCCGGCGAGATCTCATGGCTCGATCACCGCAACCGGGCGGGTCAGCACTTGGTGGTCGGGCAGCAGCAGGGCATTGTCGTCCTGGGTTTGCCACTCACCGTCCACCAGCACCGACTGCACGTGCATCTCGTCGTCGCTGGGTCGGTAGCTCACCGTGAGCCGCACCGGCACCCGCGGGTTCAGCACGGTCAGGTCGACATCACCCGCCCTGCTTCGAAACGGCATCGTCTCGCCGTCCACCTCGAAGCCCAACACCTCGCGCACCAAAACCGGGTGGTCGACCCGGGTCACCACGGTCACCTCGACACTGACGGTGCGTTCCTCGGGGTCCACCGCATGGCTGTGGATCTCGACGTCGGCAAGCGAGGTGGTCCACGACTCCCCCGGGTGCACCGAGGCAACACCTTGCCCATCGTGTTGATCGAAGGCGTCGGTGAACAGGCCGACCAGCAGCATCACCAACGTGATGCCCAGGCCCACCGCCACCCTCATCCTTCGCACGGGCCCGATGCTAGCGGCGCGCGAGCCCACATTCTTGGCCGAACCCGGTAGATTTGACCGGAGCGGCGTACCGAAGGGGGACGAGACCATGCACTGGCTCCTGTGGCTGTTGCTGGCCGTCGGACTCGGTGTGGCCGAAGGTTTCACCCTCACCCTTGCTTTCGGCATACTCGCCGGCGCAGCGCTGGTCGCCGCGGTGGTGGCCGGGTTCGGTGGCGGCTTGGTGCTGCAGTTGTTGGGCTTTGCCCTGGCCGGCAGCCTCGGGCTGGTGATCATGCGTCCCATCGCCAGGCTGCAGCGCCGCCGGGCCCCGCTGATGCGTGAAGGCGTCGATGCCCTGGTCGGACAGACCGCGGTGGTGCTGCAAGAAGTCGGTGCCGACGGCGGCCTGATCAAACTGGCCGGTGAGGAATGGACGGCACGCCCGTTCGACGACAGCCACACCATCCCGGTGGGCGCCAAGGTCGAAGTGATGCAGATCGAAGGCGCCAGCGCGGTGGTCTACCCCTATGAACTTCTGCCCTGAACTCAACCCCGAAAGGGAGTCATCGTGCCCGACCCGATAACGGTCCTGATCGTGATCGCCGTGCTGCTGGTGGTGTTCCTGATCATCAGCGGCGTGCGCATCGTCCCGCAGGCCCACCGCTACAACATCGAACGCTTCGGCCGGTTCCGCACCACCCTGCAACCCGGCCTGAACTTCATCATCCCGGTCGTCGACCGGATCAACAGCAAACTCGACATCCGCGAACAGGTCTTCCCGTCCCAGCCCCAGCCGGTGATCACCGAGGACAACCTGGTGGTGAACATCGACACGGTGCTCTACTACCAGATCACCGACCCGCGGGCCGCGGTCTACGAGGTCGCCAACTACCTCCAAGCGATCGACCAGCTCACCGTCACCACCCTGCGTAACCTGATCGGCTCGATGGACCTGGAGGAAACCCTCACCTCGCGCGAGGAGATCAACGCCCGACTGCGCAGTGTGCTCGACGAGGCCACCGGCAAATGGGGTATCCGGGTGAACCGCGTCGAGATCAAGGCGATCGATCCCCCGCCGACGATCAAGGAGGCGATGGAGAAGCAGATGCGTGCCGAACGCGACAAGCGGGCGGCCATTCTGCACGCCGAAGGTGACCGGCAGTCGAAGATTCTGACCGCCGAAGGTACTCGTCAGCAGTCGATCCTGGAGGCCCAGGGTGACCAGCAGGCCGCGATCCTGCGCGCCGACGGTGAGGCCAAGGCGATCGGTCTGGTCTTCCAGGCGGTGCACCAGAACAAGGCCGACCCCCAGGTGCTGGCCTACAAATACTTGGAGACCCTCCCCGAACTCGCCGCCGGCGACAACAACACCTTGTGGGTACTGCCCGGCGAGCTCACCGAAGCGGTCTCCACGATCAGCAAGGCTTTCGCCGACCGCGGTGTCACTCCCCCGCCGGAACCCCCGGCCGAACCCGAGGCACCCTCCCAGGAACTGGACCGCCCAGACGCGGACGGGCCGGCAGCCCTGACCTCGGGTGCGCCATCCGGCACCGCCACGAGCGCCGCCGATGAGGCAGCCGAAATGGCGCGGGCCGCGGTCGATGACGCCAAGGCCGAAGCCGCAGCGGCCGAACGGGGCCCCGGGACGCTGTGAGGCGCGTCCGTCCACCCCGGGTATCCACAACCAGGGGCTAGACGTTGCGCCGGTACTGACCGCCCACCTCGAAGAATGCCTCGGTGATCTGCCCCAACGTGCACACCCGGGCCGCGTCCATCAGCGCGGCGAAGACGTTGTCGCCGGCCATCGCCGTCTCCTTGAGCCGGGCCAGCTGCACCTGCGCCTCGTCGGCGTGCCGCTGCTGGAAGTCGGCGACCCGCTTCAACTGCGACTGTTTCTCGGTCTCGGTGGCGCGGGCCAGTTCGACCTCGACGACCTCCCGCTCGGCCTCGGGTGCGCGGAAGGTGTTGACGCCGATGATCGGCAAACTGCCGTCGTGCTTCCGGTGCTCGTACAGCAGCGACTCGTCCTGGATCTTGCCCCGCTGATAGCCGGTCTCCATCGCGCCCAGCACACCGCCGCGTTCGCTGATCCGGTCGAACTCGGCCAGCACCGCCTCCTCGACCAGGTCGGTGAGCTGCTCGATGATGAACGAGCCCTGGTTCGAGTTCTCGTTCATCGCCAGGCCCCACTCCCGGTTGATGATCAGCTGGATCGCCAGGGCCCGCCGCACCGACTCCGCCGACGGGGTCGTGATCGCCTCGTCATAGGCATTGGTGTGCAGGCTGTTGGCGTTGTCATAGATGGCGATCAGCGCCTGCAGCGTGGTCCGGATGTCGTTGAAGGCCATCTCCTGGGCGTGCAGCGACCGGCCACTGGTCTGGACGTGATACTTCAGCTTCTGGCTGCGCTCGTTCGCGCCGTATTTCTCCTTCATCGCCACCGCCCAGATCCGCCGCGCGACCCGGCCGATCACCGAATACTCCACGTCCATTCCGTTGGAGAAGAAGAAGGACAGGTTCGGCGCGAAGGCGTTGATGTCCATCCCGCGGGCCAGGTACGACTCCACATAGGTGAAGCCATTGGCCAGGGTGAAGGCGAGCTGGCTGATCGGGTTCGCCCCGGCCTCGGCGATGTGATAGCCGGAGATGGACACCGAGTAGAAGTTGCGCACACCCTGCTCGATGAACCACTGCTGGATGTCCCCCATCATCCGCAGCGAGAATTCGGTGCTGAACAGGCAGGTGTTCTGCCCTTGGTCCTCCTTGAGGATGTCGGCCTGGACGGTGCCGCGCACGTTCTGCAGGGCATGGGCCCGTAGTTCCTCGGCTTCGGCGCCGGAGGGTTCGCGCCCCTCCCGCTCCCGGAAGGCGTCCATCTGCTGGTCGATCGCGGTGTTGAGGAAGAAGGCCAGCACCGTTGGTGCCGGGCCGTTGATCGTCATCGATACCGACGTCGTCGGGTCGACCAGGTCGAAGCCGTCATAGAGGGCCTTCATGTCGTCCACGGTGGCGATCGAGACCCCCGAAGTGCCGACCTTGCCGTAGATGTCCGGCCGTTCCGCCGGGTCGTGCCCATACAGCGTCACCGAGTCGAAAGCGGTCGACAGCCGGGTCGCCGGCTGCCCCTCGGCCAGCAGCTTGAACCGGCGGTTGGTGCGGAAGGGGTCGCCCTCCCCGGCGAACATCCGGGCCGGGTCCTCGTTGTCCCGCTTGAAGGGGAACACCCCGGCCGTGTACGGGAAGAAGCCGGGCAGGTTCTCCTTGCGCCAGAAGCGGACCAGTTGACCGGCCTCGTCATAGGGCGGAAGAGCAACCCGGGGGATGCGGTTTCCGCTCAGTGACTCCTTGGTCAGCCGGGTGTGGATCTCCCGATCCCGGATCCGCACGACCTGTTCGTCGCCGGAGTAGGACTCGACCAGGGCCGGCCAGCCCTCGATCATTTCCCCGATCTCGGTCGGCACCTGCCGGCGGGCCTCGTCGAGCAGCTCATCAACGCCGTGGTCGGTGCGCCCGCGCGCGGTGAGCTCGTCATTGACCGCGGTCAGGCGCTCCACCCGTCGGGCGGCCTGAGCGTACTCCTCGGTGCGGGCGTGGTGGTCGCGCACCGTGTCGGCGATCTCGGCCAGGTAGCGCACCCGCCGCGGCGGCACGACTTGCTGGATCATCGAGGAATGCCGCACCTCGACGATCGGCAATGCCCCGTCCTCGACCGACAGCCCCCGCTCGGCCAGCAGCCCGCGCAGCTCCTGGTAGAGCGCAGTCACCCCGTCGTCGTTGAAGGTCGCCGCCGAGGTGCCGAACACGGGCATGTCCTCCGGCCTCTTGCCGAAGGCCTCCCGGTTGCGGACCAACTGCCGGCCCACGTCGCGCAGCGCGTCCATCGCCCCGCGTCGCTCGAACTTGTTGATCGCGACCACGTCGGCGAAGTCGAGCATGTCGATCTTCTCCAGCTGGGAGGCGGCGCCGAACTCGGGCGTCATCACATACAGCGAGAGGTCCACATAGGGCACGATTCCGGCATCGCCCTGGCCGATACCCGGGGTTTCCACCACGACCAGGTCGTAGCCGGCCGCCTTGAGGATGTCGATCGCCGTCGGCAGCGCCTCGGGCACCTCCTTGTTGCCCCGGGTGGCCATCGATCGGAACTGCACCTTGTCCCCGGTCAGCGAGTTCTGTCGGATCCGGTCGCCGAGCAGCGCTCCGCCGCCCTTGCGGCGGGTCGGGTCGATCGCCAGCAGCGCGATTCGGAGCCGATCGCCCTGGTCCAGCCGGAAGCGGCGGACCAGCTCGTCGGTGAGCGAGGACTTGCCGGAGCCGCCGGTGCCGGTGATGCCCAGTACCGGTGCTGTGCTGCGGGCGGCAGCCTCGGCATACCGCTGCCGGTCCGCCTCGGGCAGCCGGCCGGTTTCGGCACCGGTGACGGCTCGTGCGATCGCGGTCCGCTCCCCCGCCAGCACCCGGTCAACCGGGGCCGGCGCGACCTCCCAGAGGTCGTAATCGGCGGCTTGGATGACGCTGTTGACCATCCCCGGCAGCCCGAGTCGCTGTCCGTCCTCGGGGCTGAAGATGGTCACTCCGGCCGACCGCAGTCGCTCGATCTCCTCGGGCACGATCACCCCACCGCCGCCCCCGAAGACCTTGACGTGATCGGCGCCGGCGGCCCGCAACCGGTCGACCAGGTATTCGAAGTACTCCACGTGCCCGCCCTGGTAGGACGAGACCGCGACCGCGTTGGCGTCCTCGTCCAGCGCGGCGTCGACGACCTCCCGGACGGACCGGTTGTGGCCCAGGTGGATCACTTCGGCGCCCTGGGACTGCATGATCCGTCGCATGATGTTGATCGACGCGTCATGCCCGTCGAAGAGGCTGGCGGCGGTCACGACCCGGATGGGGTTCTCCGGGGTGTGCAGAGGCGGCCGGTCGGGCGCCAAACCGTTGGATGCTGTAGGCAAAAGGTCATTCATCACCGGACGTCTCCTCATTGAGATCAAGTCCCGTCCGATGGTGGTGGCCGGGATCTCGGTGGGCGGGGATCTTGCCCGCTTGCTTGGGGATTCTTCCTACGATGACCGCCAAACCGCAAGGGAAGGCAGGAATCGATGCGCAGCGTGATGATCACCGGACCCGGCAAGGTCGAAGTTCGGGAGGTTGCCGAACCGTCCTGCGGCCCCCGAGACGTCAAGGTGAAGATGAAGGCGTCCGGAATCTGCGGCTCCGACCACATGTACATCGCCAAGGGTGGCCTGGGGAACAATCCCGGACGCCATCCGCTCGGCCATGAGGCCGCCGGCGAGATCGTCGAGGTCGGCTCGGAGGTGTCCGACTTCCGGGTGGGCGACCATGTCGTCTTGGACCCGATGGCTTTCCTGGACGGCAGTTTCGGCTCCGGCGGTGATCAGGGCGGGTTGAACGAGTACGTGGTGGTGCATGAAGCCGCCCCCGGCAAGCAACTGCGGGTGATTCCGGCCGAGATCCCCTGGGAGGTCGCCGCCCTGAACGAGCCGATGGCTGTGTCCCGGCATGCGGTGAACCGTCTCGAGATGCCCGCGGGCGCCAAGATCTGCATCTTCGGTGCGGGCCCGATCGGGCTGGGTGCGCTGTTGAGCGCCAAGGTCGTGGGTGCCGGGCATGTGGTGGTGGTCGACGTACAGCCGGCCCGGCTGGAGACCGCCCTGAAGATCGGCGCCGATGCGGTGATCAACCCAACCGAGACCGACGTGCGTGAACGGTTGATCGAACTGCACGGTGAGGGTACCCGCGGCATGTTGCGCGACCCCCGACCCGACACCTACGGCTTCATCGACGCGGCCGGCTCCCCCGCCGGCCTGCACACCATCCTCGGCTGCCTGAAATACGGCGCGGTCGTCAGCATCCCGGCGGTGTACAAGGAGAAGGTCGAGATCGACCTGCTCGGCCTGTTGCCGGCCGAGCCCGATATCCGGATGTCGATGGCCTACCCCACCGAGATCTTCGAAGTGACCGACGACATCATCGCCCAGGCCGACAAGTACCGGCAGATCATCAGCCACGTGATGCCCTACTCCGAGGTACTCGACGCGATCGAACTGTCCGGCACCCCGGGTGCCACCGACAAGGTCGTGGTCCTGCTGGACGACTGAGCCGGCATGGCAGACCGCGCGTTAGCATAGATCGACAAGCATCTATGTAAGGAGCCCGCATGGCCACCACCCCCAGCACCGGCGAACAGGTTCACCAAGCGGTACGCGAGCGCTACGCCGCTGCCGCCCGGACCCACCTGACAATCACCGACACCGGTGGCGACTGCTGCGCCCCGGCCGCACCGTCCGAATCCTCCTGCTGCGGCGGTGACCAGGCGGCTGCCTCGGCGATCACCCGTGACATCTACGACCAGGACACCGAGTTCACCGCCGCTCTGGCGGCCTCCCTGGGCTGTGGCAACCCGACCGCGCTGGCCGAGTTGAAGCCCGGTGAGGATGTGCTGGATCTGGGTTCGGGCGGTGGCCTCGACGTGCTGCTCTCGGCGCGTCGGGTATCCCCCGGTGGCACTGCCTACGGCCTGGACATGACCGACGACATGCTCACCCTGGCCCGCCGCAACCAAGCCGAGGCCGGCATCGAGAATGCGACCTTCCTCAAGGGTCAGATCGAAGATGTGCCGTTGTCCGACTCGTCGGTGGATGTGGTGATCTCCAACTGCGTGATCAACCTCTCCCCAGACAAGGACGCCGTTGTGGCCGAGGCATACCGGGTACTGCGCCCGTCCGGCCGGTTCGCGGTCTCCGACATCGTGCTGTTGCGGGAGGTACCCCCGGCCCTCACCGGTGTGGTCGCACTGTGGACCGGCTGTATCTCCGGTGCTCTGCTCGACCGCGACTACCTCGCCAAGCTGGGCGCCGCCGGTTTCGAGGACGCCTCGGTTGAAGTGACCCGGCACTACACCCGCGATGAGTTGATCGAGCTGGCCGAACGTCTCGATGCCGCGCAGTTGCCGGAGGGGATGACCGGCGATGACGTGGTCGACGCCCTCGACGGGGCTTTCGCGAGCGCTTTCATTCGCGCCACCAAGCCCGCGGATTGAGCCCGGCCGCCCCGATGTCGGCGTAGGCTGTCGGCCGGGATTGTGAGATGGGATGGCTACGGTGAAGAAGTTGCGGCCCCGTGTGGTGCCCCTGTTGTTGATGCTCCTGGGTGCCTTCATGCCCGCTCTCGGCCTGGCCATGATCACCGTGACGATGAAGTTGGAGCAGGAACATCCCTATCCGTCCGCCGAGCAGGCGGTCGTGTCGGAAACCGAGATCGAGGTCTCCGATGCGCCGACCGAGTACTTCCTCACCGCGAGTAGTCGCGCAATCTTCAGTTCGCCGAAGCTTCCGGCCTGCGCAGTGGAAGGCCCAGCGGGGCCGGTGGAGTTGGTGCAGGAGAAGTACTGGTACCGGTTCCGGGCCGATCAGAATGGTCTGCACCAGCTGACCTGCCGGCCGAGTGAGACCGGTAGCTCATTCGTGGATGTGTTCCGAGACAGCGATGCCCTGCTCGCCTATCACCAGAACTGGTCGCGGATGGAGCGTTTGCTCATCACCGGCGCCGTCCTGCTGGCGCTGGCATTCCCCGTGTTCCTGGTCGGTCTGATCATGAACTGGATGTCGATCGCGCGCAGGCGGGAGATCTTCGGTGGGGGCCTGCCGACCGCCGGAACCACTCTCTTCACGATCAGCACGGCTGTCGCCGCCCCGATCGCTGCCGGGGTATTGGCCTTCGTGACGGTGACGGGACTCGGCGCGGACGGAGAGTTCAGTCCGTTCAGCTACGGTCTGGGCGTGGCCGTCGGTGCGATCGGTTTCCTTCTCGCGCTGGTGGGGCTGGTGCGGATGGCAGACGACACGAAAAAGCAGAACCACTACGCCCGCAATGCCGGCCTATTGAACCCGGTAGGGCCGATGCCTCAGCAGGCCCCGTACCAGGGCCACTATCCGCCGCCACCGTCCGGCCAGGGGTACTCGGACTGGACCCGCCGCTGACAGTTCAGTCGCGGTAGAGCCCGGCCAGATACTCCCAGCCCCGGGCGGCTGCTTCAGGGGCGTACACCGGACGGTCTTCCATCATGAACCCGTGCAGGGCTCCCGGATGCAGGTCGTCGGTGAGCGTGCCCCCCGCTTCGAGAGCAGCCTCGGCGAACTCGGCCCGCTGTTCGGCGTTGGCTCCGGGATCGTCATCGGCGTACTCGAAGTGCACCGGGCATTGCACCTGGTCGAGCAGCAGGTGCTCACTGTTCGGGTTGTCCTGGATCAAGTAGGCCGGATGGAATGCGGTGACGTGGGTGCAACGCTCACCGGTGGCGGCAGCCACTCGGATGCCGACCCGGCCGCCCATGCAGAAGCCGACATACGAGAAGGTGTCCAGCCCCGACCGTTCGGCCAGGTACTCGGCCCAGATCGGAGCATCGGCGTCGATGCCGGTGAAGTCGAACTGCTTGTAGTTGCGCATGCCCTGCTCGGCGAACTCCTGATCCTCGCCACCGACCTGTGAGCCCTCGGTGATGAAGGGCGGGCGGTAGTAGCGCCAGAACTGATTCACCATCAGCACGGCCACACCCCACTCGGCGAGTTTTTCGCACTGACGGATGTTCGCCGGCCGAATCCCCAACGCGTCGGGGCACCACAGAACCGCATGGCGGGGTGCTTCCGGTAGCCACAGCAGGGCGTCGCAGGCACCTTCGGACATCTCGATGCTGACCGTTTCCATGGACGAACAGCCTGCCAGCCATCGCCGATGGACACCAGCCTCAGAGCGCAACTGACAGCGATGGAGGGGCGATAGCGGTGCGTGACCACCACGTGGGCAGTAGGACGAGGCGGAAGGGCACCGTACCTTGCGTTGCGAGAGGCAACTCGACGCTTTCCGAAGACAGGGAGTAAAGGTTTCACCGATTGGTGGCTGGTGCCGCTTTCCCTACTGTTGACCCACGGCGAAGCCGGGCAAGTCAACAGAGAAACCCCTGTGTGGTTCCTGGAATTCAAGGAGACCAAATCCTATGGTGAGCCAAATTGCAGCATTGGTGATATTTGCGCTGGTTTTCGCGATTGCTGAGATCCGCAAAGTGCATGTTGGCGTCCTGGCGTTGTCCGCTGCCGCCCTGGTGGGTGTGCTGCTAGCGAACATGGAGCTCTCTGATGTTCTCAAGGGAGTGCCGGTAAACCTGATCATTCTCCTGGCAGGTGTCACCCTCTTGTTCGGGATAGCCCAATTGAACGGGACGATCGACACGATCATCGATCGAGTACTCGCTCGCTATGGGCACGTCCGCCCGATCATCCCCACGATGTTCTTCGTTCTGGCGGCTGCTGTGGCCGCGATGGCCGCTACGGCGGCCCTGGCGGTGATCCCGGTGGGGATGCAGGTTGCACGCAGGTATCGAATCGACCCGATGTTGATGAGCGTTTCGATTGGAACCGGACTCACCGTTGGAATGTTCGCACCGATCGGGCTTTTCGGCATCATCACATACGGCACAGCGGTGGACGCGGGAATTGACCTCAACCCGATCACGCTGTTCGTCGTCGCGTTGGTGATCAACGTCATCCTTCTGGTGGTCGGCCACGTGATTTATGGGGGCCTGTTCCGTAAAGGTGGCTTGATGGCCTCAGGGCAAGAAGTTAGCGAGAACGACGAAGAGTCGGGTCTTCCCACCGAGGTCCGTAAGTTCGAACGCATCCACTATGTAACGATCGCAGCCATTATCGCCTTTGTGGCAACCGTGATTTCACTGGAAATCATTGGTTTCAAGACCGACATCGGTCTTGCCGCCTTCTTGTTCGCATCCATACTTTTGTTGGTCGATCCTGGAATCGGCAAGTCCGCCGTCAAGAATATCGACTGGTCGACCATTCTCTTGGTGTGCGGCATCATCACATTTGTCAGTGTTTTGCAGGCCATGGGTGCAGTCGACCTGTTCGCCACGGCGGCAATGGGGCTGGGCGCACCTATTCTGGCCGCGGTGTTGCTGTTCGTGGTCGGCGGACTGGTCTCTGCGTTTGCATCCACCACAGGGACTTTGGCAGCCGTCGTCCCCTTGGCGGTGCCGTTGGCCATGAGCGGAGACCTTTCAGCCTGGGTGGTCGTCTGCGGTCTGGCCCTGTGCTCGGCTCTGGCCGATGTCGCTCCATTCTCGACGATGGGAGCCACCATGGCCGCCACCGCACCAGAGTGGCCGCGGGGCCGAATTCACTCCCGGCTCCTGACATGGGGGCTGTCCATGGTTGTGGTGGGTCCCCTCATGTTCGTGGCTCTTCTCCTGATCGTTCCAAGCTGAAAGGTGAGTTGGATGTCGAATCTGCGCGTGGGGATGATCGTCCCCCCAGCCGGGGATCAAGTGCCTCCGGAGGCCACAGAAATCTATCCGTCCGGGATCGACTTCTTCGCCAAGAGCTTGAGCATCTCTTCTGTTTCGGCAGAAGCATTCGATGTCGCCCTGCAGGGGTTGGTGGAAGCAATCGAAGCTCTCAGCAGCCATGATCCGGACGTGGTGAGCATGATGGGGACATCCATCAGCTTCTATCACGGGTGGGAAGGTCACGAACGACTCTTGGAGCGAATGCGCGTTGCCGCCGGGGAAGTGCCGGTCACGACCATGGCAGACGCCGTGGTCAAGGGCCTTCGAAAGGTGGGCGCTCGCAACGTCGCCGTTGGATGTGCATACCACCAGGACTTGGAAACGCGTCTGCATAGCTTCGTGACGGAGGCCGGGTTCAACGTTGTTGCGGCAGAGAGAATGGATCTGACCAATGTCGGACGCGTCCTCAGCGTTGATACCGAGGAAATCGTTGCTCTGGGGGACAAACTGCACGCATCGGCGCCCGAGGCCGACGCAATGCTCATTTCTTGCGGGGGCCTGCGTACCTTGGGCGCAACCAAGATCCTCGAGGAGAAGCACGGGGTGCCCGTGATCTCCAGCGCCGTCGCCGGTGTTGTCGACGCTGTGGAGGTCGGCAGGTCGAAGCACGCAGATCGATAATCCTGCACTGGCGTGGCAGCCTACTGGTCAGATGAGCGCTGCCATCACGTAGACGGCGATGATCTTGACGATGATGCCCAGCGCAAAGAGGGTGGCGTAGCCGGATTCGATGCGTTCGTCATCGACCCGGTCGGTGGCGAAGGCCAGGATCGCGGGCTGCCCGATGAATCCGGCGAAGGCACCGACTGCGCGTTGGGCGCTGCGGCCCATCAGCCGGGCTCCCACCAAGAGCAGCACTGTGGCGGTCAGCACCAACGCAGCCGCGATCAGTCCGGCGCGCAGGCCGACGGCGGTGAACGCCTGCCTGGCGAAGCTCTGGCCCGAGGCCAGTCCGACGGTGGCCAGGAACAGCAAAAGGCCCAACTGCCGCAGAGTCAGATTCGCCGACAACGGGATCTGCCAGATCAGCGGGCCGGTGCGGTGTACCGCGCCGAGGATCATGCCCACGATCAGCGGCCCTGCGGCAGCACCGAGGGAAAATGCGATCCCACCCGGCAGCGGGACGGTGATCGCCCCGAGCAGCAGACCCAGGGCCAGGCCCAGCCCGAGCGTCAGAGCGTCGACCTCCGACACCTTGCGTTCCGAATCGCCGAGGTAGTCGGTGATGGCGTCCATTTCGTCGTGCGGCACCACGGCCAGCACCCGGTCTCCCAACTGCAGGACGAGGTCGTCGCGGGCGAGCAGATCGGTGTCGCCCCGGCGCACTCGGGTGATCACGCCACCGAAGCGACCGGGCAGATTCAACTGCGCCACGGTGCGGCCGGCAACCGAGGGATCGGAGACCACGAAGCGGCGGAAGTCGACATCGGTGCGGTTGTCGGTGAGTTGGCCGCTCATCTTCTCGCCCAGGAACTCCATGGCGCGTTGCACCGCGGCAGGCGTGCCCACCACCAAGACCCGGTCGTCGGGGTGCAGGTCTTCACCCGGGGAAATCACCCGGGTGTGTCCGTCCCGGATCAGGTACGACATCTTGATCGACTCGTCCGCCCACCCGGGCACCGACCGTACGGGCACGCCGGTCGTGACCTTCACCGACTGGGCCATCAGTCCCTCGCCGGCCAGCGATGCGGAGTCACGGCGTCCGGGCCAGTTGCGGTTCACCACCAGGGCCACCGCGATGATCGCCAGGATGACACCCACCGGATATCCCAGCGAATAGCCGACCGCGGCATCGGGGCTACCGGTGGCGGCAGTGGCCGCCGACAGGGCCGGGGTGGAGGTCAGTGAGCCGGCGAAGATACCGGTGATCATGCCCGCATCGATGTCGAAGACCTTGGCCAGCACTATCGCGACCACCGCCACCACCGCGGCCACGCCGAGCCCCAACAGCATCACCGGTGATTGGCTGCGCAGGTCGGCGAAGAAGGTCTGCCCCGCGGCGAGCCCGACGGTGTATACGAACAGGGCCAGCCCCAAGGTCTGCACCAAGCCGAGATGAGCCCCGCCGAGTGCCGGATCCAGGGCCCCAATCGCCAGGCCCACGAACAAAGCGCCGGCCGCACCGAAGCGCAGCGGCCCGAACTTGATCATGCCCACGGCCGCGCCCAGAGCGACGACCACCATGATTGTCAGCAAGGGGGACGCAGACAGTAACTCGGTCACCGCACTCCCCCATCCATGTGGTCCAATCTAGGCCATCGGTGAACAGCCCCCGCCGATCGGTGACATCCCAGGGACTCACCTGATGGTGAGGTTCGCACCGCCGACGCACACTGGGGACATGACCGATCAGCCCTACTTGGCCGTGTTGTTGTACGAAACCACCGGTGGCGACCGGGCGCGCCGGCATGAGGACTTCTTGTTGGTGCGGGCCGATTCCCCCACCGCGGCGCGGGAGCGTGCCCAGTTGCGCGGCCGCAATCAGAGCTACCGCTATGTCGGCCCCGGTGGGGAGAAGCTCGAGCAGCGGCTGTTGGCGGTCGAGTCGGTCACCGCTTTGACCGATGACGACCTTGCCGGGGACACCGAACTGCTGTCGCGGGAGGTTCCTGCCACAATGCGGTGATGAGCTACCGCAACGTCGTGTGGGATATGGGTGGCACCCTGTTGGACACCTATCCCGAGATCGACGCGCTGTTCGCCGAGCGGGTGGCCGCCACCGGGGCACGGGTGGACGTGTCCGAGGTGGCCCGGCTGACTCGGCTCTCCACCTCGCGGGCGATGTCCACTCTGGCCGAGCGGTTCGACGTGACCGTGGACGAACTCACCCGCGCCTACGCCGATTTGAAGCAGCGCTGGCGCAGCGATCCCCCGCCGGTGATGCCGGGTGCCCGCGAAGTCATCGACGCGGTGCGGGCCCACGGCGGGCTGAATTTGATCGTGACCCACCGCGACCGCGAAAGCGCCACCCATCTGCTGGAGGCCACCGGTCTGGTGGTGGACGACATGGTGTGTGCCCCCGACGGCCACCGCCGCAAACCCGACCCGCAGATGTATCGGCTGATGGCCGAGCGGCATGGGCTCGAACCCTCGTCCTGCCTGGGGGTCGGTGACCGGGCGATCGACGCCGCCGGCGCCCGGGCAGCGGGCATGGCAACGTGCTTTTTGACTACTGCCGGGCTGCCATTACCGAACGAGCTGGCCAGTGACCATGTCACCGACCAGCTCGTCGAAGTACTGCCGCTGCTGGGTTAGTTCACGACAGCGCGGCGATCGCGGCGTCGTAATCGGGTTCCTGGGTGATTTCGGGAACCAGTTCGGTGTGCAGAACCTTGCCGTCGCCGTCCAGAACAACAACCGAGCGGGCCAGCAGGCCGGCCAGCGGGCCGTCGGTCATGGTGACGCCGAAGTCCGAACCGAAGTCGGTGCGGAAGCCCGAGCCACTGACCACGTTCTCGATGCCCTCGGCCCCGCAGAAGCGGCCGAGTGCGAACGGCAGGTCGTGTGAGGCGTTGATCACGGTGGTGTTGTCCAGTCCGGCGGCCAGTTCGTTGAACCGGCGGACGCTGGCGGCGCAGACCCCGGTGTCGACCGACGGGAAGATATTGAGTACCACTCGGCGGCCGGCGTACTGGTCGCTGGTGATGTCGGAGAGATCGGTACCGGTGAGGGCGATGCCGGGAGCGGCCGAGCCGACCTCCGGGAGCTCACCCACGGTGTTGACGGTGTTGCCCTTGAATGCAGTGGTTGCCATGGCTCTTGTCTAGCACGGCGCTCGGTGGAAAGTACTCGGAATCACGAATTTCGGGTGATTCCGGTCGCTACGCGGCGGCTCGACGTCCCCCGGCCCTGTTCCGGAGCGCTTCGGCCTGCTGGGCAGGAAGTTCAATCACCGATCCATCGGGCTTCGCTAACGTCGCGATTGTTTCGGCCGACGAAACGCCCAGCCGGATATCTGACCACCCGCGGAAGGACACCTCAGTGACCACCTCAGAACCCACCGGAGCACCGGCCTCGTCCTTCCACGCCGTGGGCCGAGCGATCTCGTCATTCGCGGAGATCTTCGACAATCTGTCGATACCGGACAACGCGTTGGACCACGCCGAGGGACGCCGGTTGTTCTGGCGCTACTTCACCATCGGCTTGGAGCAGTTCGTCGAGTACACCGACCCGGCGCACCCGGCATTTCATCAGAACACCCGCGACGGGGTGCGCAAGTTTGCCGGCGACAGCCCAACCCAGCTCTACGACTCGGCGAAAATCTCGGCCGAGCACAGCTACGTGATCACCGGCAGCATGGCCGAGACCGAACTGATCGAGTTCGGGGTGTATTCCGGTGACCTCAGCGGTCAGAACCCCACCCCACGCAGACTGATCGACGCCCTCACCGAGGAGGAACTCGAGATCGCCGCGGACGGCACCTTCACCCTTCACCTGCACAGCGCCGCCGACAACTCCGAGCGGGCACCGAACACCCTGCTGATGGAACCCGATGCCAGTTCTTTGTCGGTGCGGCGCTACCTGCGCGACCCGCGCACGGATCGGCCACGTCCGTTGCAGATCGAGCGCACCTCACCGGCCCCACCGCCGGCTCCGTTGTCCGGCGAGGACCTGGACGCCGGCGTGGGCCGGGCGGTCGCGTTCGCCGCCCACAACGTCGAGTTGTGGTCGAAGTGGGCCGACAACATCAAGGCCACCAAGCGCAATGTCCTGGCGAGTTTGCACGACGCCGGTGACATCTATACGCCCAAGGGGCACAGCTATCTGGACGGCTATTGGGAGCTGGCCGACGGTGAGGTGCTGACCGTGGAGTTCCGTCCCCCGGCGGGCTGCTACTGGAGTTTCGTGCCGATGAACTACTGGATGGAATCGTTCGAGTGGCGTTTCGACGCCCGGGTGTACGCCAGCAGTTTCGACACCACTGCGGACGCGGACGGCTACGTCAGGCTGGCTCTGGCCGAGCACGATCCCGGCCTGCCCGGTCACACCTGGTTGCAGACACTCGGCCACCGGGAGGGGTTGATGGTATTGCGCGTCGCCCGCCTCGATGGCCCGATGCCCGCCGCAGCGACCGAAGTCATCCAGCAGTAATCACGGTACCCGGTCTGTAGGATCATCGTTCCTGCATCGGCTTTCCTGCTGTCAATATGAGGCATCCGGGTTCGCTGGACATCGCGTCAGCGAGATCATTTGCTCAAAGGAGAGCCTGTGCGAAACGCAAGAACTTTGGCCAAGCTGATGGGTGTGGCCTTGGCCGGATCCCTGCTGTTGACCGCCTGCGGCCGGGGAACCCCCGGGGATCCGACCGATCCCGGCGAATCCACCCCCGCCGGCGGCGAAGCGGCTTCCTCGTCCTGGTCGCCCGGTGTCTATCGCCAGGATGAACCCGGTGAACCGGTGCAGGGCGGAACCCTGACCTTCGCCGACTACGCCGACGGTCGCTCACTGGACCCGAGCAAGCACTTCATCACCGGCTTCTCCGGCGGCACCGCCGACCTGGCCATCTACGACGCCCTGGTGCAATACAACGCCGACACCAAGGAGTTCGAGCCCAAGCTCGCCGAGAGCATCGAGCCGAACGACGACTTCACCGAGTGGACGGTCACACTGCGCCCCGACACCACGTTCTCCGACGGCACCCCGCTGAATGCCGAGGCCGTGGTGAAGAGCGTGGAGCGCTACATCGCCAACCGCGGCATGGACTTCGCCGTGATCGGCCCCCACTGGAAGGGCGTTTCGGCCAGCGACGACCTGACCGTGGTCTTCACTCTTTCGAAACCGTGGGCGACCTTCCCCGCAATGCTCGGCCTGGGGATGGGCATGATCGTCTCCCCCACCGCTGATCAGGGCGAGGATTTCACCCCGATCGGCGCCGGCCCGTTCATGCTGGAGAGCTACCGGCCCGGCGAAGAACTCCTGTTGAAGGCGAACCCGAACTACTACGGCGGCAAGCCGTACCTGGACAACCTGCGATTCGTGTGGCTGAACACCGACCAGGTGCGTTCGGAGGCCTTCGCCGAGAAGTCGGTCGACGCCGCCTTCCTTCGCTCACCGCGGATCGTGAAGGAACTGCGTGACGGGGGTACCCACGGCTACGTGAGCCTGCAGAATCAGGGCAACTTCGTCCAGATCAACTCCCGAGCCGAGCGACCCGGTTCCAACCCCAAGGTGCGCGCCGCCGTGGCAGCAGCGATCAACCCGGCGCTGGTCTATGAACGTGGTCAGGGTGAGGACACCGTCGATCTGGCCGGGGTGCAGTTGTTCGGCCCGCTGTCGCAATGGCACGTCGATGTCGAACCCGAACCGGCCGATACCGAGCGAGCCGCCAAACTCGTCGAAGAAGCCAAGGCTGAGGGTTGGGACGGCAAGATCGTCCTGACCCACACCACCGACCGCGTCGGCCAGGACGAGGCGATGACCGTGGTCGCCCAATTGGAGGCCGCCGGCATGGAGGTCACCTCCGACGGCCAGCGCAGCCCGGCCGACCAGACCAAGAAGGTGGCCGTCGATCACGACTTCGACTTCGCCAAGGGTGGCAACTCGATCTCGGAGGAAGACCCGTTCCTGGGCCTGTACCGCACCATGCACTCCCAGTCGTTCACCAACGCCCTCGGGTTCGCCGACGACGAGATGGACGGCCTGATCGAGGAACTGCGTGCGGCCCCGGGCGATGAACGCCAGGACGTGATCAAGCGCATCGAGGAACGATTCCAGGAGGTGCATCCGGCCGCGAACATCGGCGTGACGGCACCCTTCGTGCCCTGGCAGGACAACGTTCACGGTATTCGCCCCGCCAACGAGCAGATGATGGACTTCGCAAAGGCCTGGAAGTCGGAGTAGCGCGACGAATCCCACCCGGCCCGGGCGATGCGCATGTCTTGTCGCGCTGTCGCCCGGGCCGCGTCGTCACTATTCTGAATCGATGAGTAATCCGGAGGAGCATCCCCAGGAGTTCGTCGGTGGGGCACCGCACCACCAGGCACCGATCAAGGTGCTCGGCGCTCGGGAGGTGCCACTGGGTGGAGTGCGGGCGATGACCGTGCGACGCACCATCCCGCACCGCGAACTGCGAATGATCGGCGCCTGGTGCTTTCTGGACCACTACGGCCCCGATGACGTCGCGAGCACCGGCGGGATGGCAGTCGCCCGCCACCCACACACCGGCCTCTCCACCGTCAGTTGGCTGTTCACCGGCGAGATCGACCATCTGGACTCGGCCGGCAACCGGGCCCGGGTGCGTCCCGGTGAGCTGAACTTGATGACCGCCGGACGAGGCATCTCACATTCGGAGTTCTCCACCACCGACACCACCGTGCTGCACGGGGCACAACTCTGGTTGGCCGCACCGAACCACACTCGTGACGCGGAACCCCGCTTCGATCACTATCGCCCCGAACCGACACCCATCGCGGGCGGAACGGCCCGGGTCTTCCTCGGCGACTGGCTGGGTGCGCGCAGCCCGATCGAGTACCCGGTGCCCGTGGTGGGTGCCGAGATCGTCCTCGACCCCGGCGCAAGATGGAATGCTCCGCTGTCACCCGACTTCGAATACGGCTTCCTACTGGATACCGGGACGGTACGAATCTCGCACCGAGCCCTTGACGAACACGACCTCGCTTACGTCTCCCCCGGCGGTGCGGAGTTGCCCATCGAGGCAGGTGCATCCGGCGCCCGCCTGCTGGTCATCGGCGGTGAACCCTTCGCCGAGAAGATCGTGATGTGGTGGAACTTCATCGGCCGCAGCCATGACGAGATCGTCGCCTATCGGGCCCGGTGGCAGGCCGAGATGACAGCCGACATCGACTCGGCCCGTGACACCGAACTGTTCGGTCCGTTCCCGCCCGATACGCCCGCCCCGATCGCGGCACCCCCACTGCCCAACTCCCGGTTGGTGAGCCGCAACTGAGCGGTCCACTCCGGACACGAAGTAGGCGTCGAGCACTGTTACGCTCACGGCATGCAGCTGGGCGTTGACTTCGGAACCACCAGAACGGTGGTCGCATATGCCGACCGGGGCAACTACCCGGTCGTCGGTTTCATCGACACCAACGGTGACACCCAGGAGTACTTCCCCAGTACGGCCGCCAACGTCGACGGACGGCTGGTGTTCGGCTTCGAAGCCCTGGACGCCGCAGCCGAGGGCGCCCCGATCCTCCGGTCGTTCAAGCGTGAACTCGCCGATGCCCGGGTCACCGATCGCAGCACGGTACGCATCGGTTCCGACGACTTCGTTCTGCTCGATGTGCTCACCGGATTTCTGACCGCGCTCGGTACCGCCCTCGGCCGTGCCTCCACGATCGGGGAGCGACCCGAACGCTGCGCGGTGGCGGTACCCGCCCACGCCCACGGAGCCCAGCGTTTCCTGACCCTCGAGGGATTCCGTCGGGCCGGTTTCACCGTCACCGCGATGATCAACGAACCCTCCGCGGCGGCCTTCGAATACACCCACCGCCAGTCGCGCACGATCACCTCGCGGCGCAACCGGGTCCTGATCTACGACCTGGGCGGCGGCACCTTCGACGCCTCCCTGGTGCGGATCGAGGGCACCGATCACACGGTCGAGAACAGCGTCGGGGTGAACCGGCTGGGTGGTGACGACTTCGACCACCAGCTCGCCGTGGTGGCCGCTGCGCTGGCCAACCGCCGCTACGACTCGCTGAGTCACACCGAACGGGCCGCTTTGATCGACGACGCCCGGGACGCCAAGGAACGCCTGTCACCGCAGACCAAGCGGATGGCACTGGAGGTCTGCGACGAGGTGGTGCTGGTGCCGGTACCGACCTTCTACGAGAAGGCCGAGCACCTGGTACTGCGCACGGTCGAGGCGATGACCCCGCTGGTCGGTGACCTGGGTGACCGGGCCGACCTGGCCGAGGTCGCCGGCCTCTACCTCGTCGGTGGTGGCAGTTGCCTGCCGCTGGTGCCCCGGGTGCTGCGCGAACGTTTCGGACGCCGGGTGCACCGCTCCCCCTTCCCGGCCGCCTCCACCGCGATCGGACTGGCCATCGCCACCGACTCCGAGGCCGGTTACCGCCTCACCGACCGCCTCTCGCGTGGCTTCGGGGTCTTCCGGGAACAGCAGGGCGGGCATCTGGTCAGCTTCGATCCGATCCTGCGCAACAGCGAGATCGTCTCCCCCGCCGAGGACACCGTGATCACCCGGCAATACCGGGCCGCCCACAACGTTGGGGTGTTCCGCTTCGTCGAATACGCCTCCCTGGCCGACGGCGAACCCCGCGGTGACCTGGTGCCGTTCGCCGAGGTCCGTTTCGGCTTCACCCCCGAGCTGCAGGACGGCCGCCGCCTGGACCGGGTCGCGGTCACCCGACTGGAGCACGAGGGCCCGATGATCGAGGAAAAGTACGTGATCGACCGGCACGGCATCATCACCGTGGAGTTGCACGACACCTTCACCGGTTACCGGCGCACCTTCTCGCTGTCGAGCTGACCGTTGAGCGTGAACCACCCACCGATTGTTCAGGAATCCCCATGAGCGTGTCCCGCATTCCCACCCCCGAATACCTCGCCCGTCTGGCCGACGGCACGGTCAAACAGGTGAACCCCTTCAGCGGCACCCAGGTGTGGACCGTGCCCGGACGCGGTCACCGTCCCCTCGGCATCGTGCGCGCCGACCCGAAGAAGCTCGACCCGGCCGACGAGGGCCGGTACTGCGCCTTCTGCAGCGATCGCTACCCCGACACCCCGCCGGAGAAGTCCCGCCTGGTGCTCGAGCGTGGCCAGTGGACCCAACACGACTGGGTGTCGCGGCAAGAACTGACCAACAGCACCGCCGAGTTCCGCCGGATCCCGAACCTGTTCGAGATCCTGTCCTACGACTACTGGCACGCCAACTACGGCTACGAACTGGCCACCGACAACATCACCGCCCGCGACCGGTACCTGGCCGACCCCGCCGGACGTGAGCACGTGCTGGGGGTGGTGCGGCAACGGCTGGCCGCCGGTGGGCGCACCCCGTCCGAGATCGAGGAACTCACCGACGAGGAGTTGCTGGAGTATGCCACCGGCTTCTTCGGTGGCGGCCATGATGTGATCGTGGCCCGTCGGCACTACGTCGACGGTGCCACCACCGACGACGAGTTGGCCGGTTCGGGCACGCTCACGCCCGAGGAGCACTATCGCTACATCAAGTTCACCGCCGGCGCCGCCGAATCGCTGTACGCACAGAACCGGTACGTCCGCTATGTCGCGGTGTTCCAGAACTGGCTGAAGCCTGCCGGGGCGTCCTTCGATCACCTGCACAAACAACTGGTGGCGATCGATGAGCGCGGGGTGCAGAACGAACACGAACTGCAGGTGGTGCGCAACAACGCGAACATCTACAACGAGGCGGCCACCAACTACGCCGGTTACCAGAATCTGGTGATCGCCGAGAACGAGCATGCGATCGCCTTCGCCGGTTTCGGGCACCGCTACCCCACCCTGGAGATCTATTCCCGCTCCACCGCGATCATGCCGTGGCAGCACACCGACGCCGAGATTCGTGGGGTCAGCGACCTGGTGCACGCCTGCCATGCCGCCACCGGTACCGACGTGCCCTGCAACGAGGAGTGGTACTACCGCCCACTCGACTCCGATGTGGCGATGCCGTGGCGGGTGATGTTGAAGTGGCGGGTATCGACCCTGGCCGGATTCGAGGGTGGCACCAAGATCTACCTCAACACCCTCGACCCCTGGGCGATCCGTGACCGGGTGGTGCCCAAGCTCTACGAACTGCGCGAGGCCGGCAAGATCGCCGACATGCGCATCGCCACCGAGTGCGAATGCCGACCCAACTCGCTGCGGTACAACCCGCTGCTCGGTGGTGGCCGGCCCGTCCCCCGCCCGGCCACCGAACAGTCCTGAGCTCGAACCTCAGCCCTGGAAGGGGGCCGGATCACCGGCACCCATCCGGTCGACGGTGACCTCGTCGCCGGTGAAGTTCACCACCGTGGTCGATTCGACGCCGACATCACCGGAGTCGAGTACCGCGTCGAGCACATTGTCGAGCTCTTCCTTGATCTGCCAACCGTCGGTCAACGGCTCGTCCTGATCGGGCAGGATCAGCGTGGACGACATCAACGGTTCGCCCAGCACGCTCAACAGTTCCAGGGTGGTGGTGTGCTGCGGGATCCGAACCCCGACGGTGCGCTTCTTCGGATGCAGCATCTGTTTCGGCACCTCGCGCGTGCCGGGCAGGATGAACGTGTACTGCCCCGGGGTAGCGGCCTTGACCGCCCGGAACACGTCATTGTCCATCTGCACGAACTGCCCCAACTGCGCGAAGTTGGCGCACACCAGGGTGAAGTGGTGGTGCTGGTCGAGTTTGCGGATCGATCGAATCCGATCCAGGCCGTCGCGGTTGCCCAACTGGCAGCCCAGGGCGAAACCGGAATCGGTGGGATAGGCGATCAGCCCCCCGTCGCGGATGATGTCGACCACCTGCTGGATCGATCGCTGCTGCGGATTGTCCGGGTGAACATCGAAATAACGCGCCATGACCGGAGTGTAGGGCACCGCACTTCGATGAGCACGGGTGGTTAGAGTGTCGCGCGTGGAGTACTCGATCCTGAACATCCCGTTGGCCAGGCTGCGCACCCGCACCAGTATGAAATGGCAGCGTTACGACGCCGACGTACTGCCGCTGTGGGTGGCCGAGATGGACGCCGATCCGGCCGCGCCGGTGGCCGAGGCGATGATCCAGGGGATTCGCAACGGCGACACCGGCTACCCCGAGGGACATCACTACGAAGAGGCTTGGGCGGACTACTCGTCCCGGCACTGGGGTTGGCGCCCCGACCCGAGCCAACTGGTGCTCGGCCCGGACGTGATGCAGTCGATCTCGGCGTTGATCCACGCGATGACGGTGCCCGGTGACCTGGTGGTGCTCAACTCCCCGGTGTATCCGCCGTTCTACTCGGTGATCACCGAGGCCGGACGACGGGTGCTGGACGTGCCGCTGACCGCCAAGGGACGGCTCGACCTCGAGGCCCTGGAAGCCGCCTTCGCCGGTCCGAGCGCCGAAAAGCCCACCGCCTACCTGCTGTGCAACCCGCACAACCCGACCGCCACCACCCACACCCGCGACGAACTGACCCAGGTGGCCGCCCTGGCCCGCGAACACCAGGTGCGGGTGATCTCCGACGAGATCCACGCTCCCCTGGTGCACTCCGGGGACACCTTCGTGCCCTATGTGTCGGTGCCCGGTGCCGAGACCGATTTCGCGGTGGCCTCGGCGTCCAAGGCCTGGAACCTGGCCGCCTACAAGGCCGCGTTGATCATCGCCGGTGCCGGGGCCCGGAAAGACCTTGCCGGCCTGGCCTACGGTGCCACCCGGGGTGCGGCCTCCCATGGTGCGGTGATCGCCCACACCGCCGCCCTGCGTCACGGCCAACCGTGGCTCAACCAGTTGCTGGCCGAGATCGAGGCCAACCAGCAGTTGCTCAGCCGGCTGCTGGCCGAGCAACTGCCACAGGTCGGTTACCGCCCCGGTAGCGCCACCTACCTGGCCTGGCTGGATTGCCGCGAACTGGGCCTGGCCGCACCCTCGCGCCACTTTCTGGAACACGCCCGGGTGGCCCTCAACGACGGCGCCACCTTCGGGCCCGACCACGCCGGTTTCGTCCGGCTGAACCTGGCCACCTCACCCCAGATCATCACCGAAGCGATCGGCCGCATCACCGCCAGCCTGTAGCCCGTCGTAGGGTGGTATCCGACAGTCACCAGAAAGGTTTCTTCGATGGTCAACAAGGTCGCCCTGCTCACTGCCGGTGGGTTCGCCCCGTGCCTCTCCTCGGCGATCGGCGGGTTGATTCAGCGCTACACCGAAACCTCCCCCGAGACGGAAATCATCGCCTACAAGCACGGCTATCAGGGCCTGCTGCAAGGTGAGTACTACACCGTCACCCCCGAGGTTCGCGCCAGCGCCGGATTGCTGCACACCTACGGTGGTTCGCCGATCGGCAACTCCCGGGTCAAACTGACCAACACCGCCGACCTGGTCAAACGTGGCCTGGTCGAAGAGGGTGCCGACCCCCTGCAGGTGGCCGCCGACAGGCTGGTCGCCGACGGGGTGGACGTCCTGCACACCATCGGCGGTGACGACACCAACACCACCGCCGCCGACCTGGCCGCCTACCTGGCCCGCCACGACTACGGCCTGACCGTGGTCGGCCTGCCCAAGACGATCGACAACGACGTCGTCCCGATCCGCCAATCGCTGGGTGCCCAGACCGCGGCCGAGATGGGTGCCCGGTTCGCCCAGAACGTGGTCTCGGAGCACAACTCCGGCTCCCGGATGCTGATCATTCACGAAGTGATGGGACGCAACTGCGGCTGGTTGACCGCTGCCACCGCTCACGAGTACCGCAACTGGCTCGACACCCGGGCCTGGCTGCCCGACATCGGCCTGACCCGTGAGAAGCGCGAGGTGCACGCGGTCTACGTGCCCGAGGACGATTTCGACCTCGACGCCGAAGCCGTCCGGCTGAAGCAGGTGATGGACACCGTGGGCAATGTGACGATCTTCCTGTCCGAGGGTGCCGGGGTCGAAGGCATCGTCGCCGAGATGGAGGAAGCCGGCAAGGAAGTGCCGCGCGACCCCTTCGGACACGTGAAGCTCGACAAGATCAACCCCGGAGCCTGGTTCGGTGAAGAGTTCGCCCACCGTCTCGAAGCCGAAAAGGTGATGGTGCAGAAGTCGGGTTACTACTCGCGTTCGGCCGCCCCGGTCGAATACGACGTCGACCTGATCAGCTCGATGTGCGATCTGGCCGTGGACGCCGCGCTGCGCGGTGAAGCCGGTGTGGTCGGCAACGACGAGGAGCGCGGTGACGAGTTGCGGGTGATCGAGTTCGATCGGATCGCCGGTGGCAAGCCCTTCGACATCAACACCCCGTGGTTCGTCGACATGCTGAACCAGATCGGTCAGCCCCAGGCCAAGCCGAATCAGCACTGAGCTGGCTGGGCCACAAACACAGCACTGATCTCCGAACAAGCAGGTGCCCGGTTCCTCGGTGGAGCCGGGCACCCGCTCGTTCGGGGCTCCTCCGGATCGGTCGGCCCCCTCCGGGAGACAATGGCTCGATGAAGTACTCGTTCCGGGCGTGCGTGGTGGGTGCGATGTCGGTCGCACTGACCGGGTTGTTGGTGGCCTGCTCCGGCCCGGGCCCGGAACCGCCCCCTGCTCCACCGTCGCCCGGTGGGGTTGATTGCGATTCGATCGCCGCCGAGATGACCGACGCCCTGCTGCCGTATGCCGAGAAGGATGCGATCGAGGTCGAGATCGACTCCTCGTCCTGCCGGGATGCCGACCCGGAGGCGAGGAATAGCTACGCGATCACCATCAACGAGACCACGACCACTTCGGCCGAGGACCTGGTGAAACTGATCGACACCGTGCGCGGCTTCTCCGAGCGAGACGATCTCGCGGCCATCGCCCCGAATGGTGCCGGGCTGTTGGTGCAGTACGGCCACCTGGACCTGCGGATCAAACAACACCTGCCGTCCATGAACGAAGCCCTCGCCACCGCGCTGGCCGGGGCTGCCAACGATGAGACCAGTGACGTGACCTTCAACGTCACCCTGGAACCCGGTCAGGACTACCGGGACACCCCGAGGAGCCGTCGTCGGTTGATTGCCCAGCCCGATGCCCCGACCCGGGCCGAAGAACTCGACCCCCGCGTGGAACGGGCTTGGGTCACGACCGAGAGAATTGCGTCGGTGGTGGAGTGGCCGGGCGAAATGTCGGTGAAACATCCGAATGGAAGAAAGTGGCAGCTGCCCATTCCACCGGGCTCCACCGCGCCCGAGAACATGGCAGGCTTCGGCGACGAACTCCATGAGTTCGCGTCCGGCCCCTCGGTGATCGGACTCTGGCTGGGGCCCCAGCACGACCGCGACGGGCTGAGGTTCTCGGTCGAACTGAACCACCGCACGGTCTCCCACGATGATCAGCGGCTCACCCCACCGGAGCAGCGGCGCTTCGAGGCGTTGGTGGCCACCATGGAGTCGTGGGGGCTCGGGGAGGTCGACACCTTCGTGGGTCTGATGTACGAGTGAACAGCCGAAGGGATACCGCGTTGGGGAGGTTCGCGTCGCGGCCGTCGGTGGGTCTGGCAGTGTCGGTGGCTGTGGCCGGGCTGCTGCTGGGGTGCTCCGGCCCGGGCCCGGAACCGCCCCCTGCACCGCCGTCACCGGGCGAGATTGATTGCGATTCGATCGCCGCCGAGATGACCGACGCCCTGCTGCCCTATGCCGAGCGGGATGCGATCGAGGTCGAGATCGACTCCTCGTCCTGCCGTGACGCGGACCCGGAGCCGAGGAACCGGTACGTGATCGAGATCAGCGAGACCACGACCACTTCGGCCGAGGACCTGGTGAAACTGATCGACACCGTGCGCGGCTTCTCCGAGCGAGACGACCTCGCGGCCATCGCCCCGAATGGTGCCGGGCTGTTGGTGCAGTACGGCCACCTGGACCTGCGGATCTCCCAACACGTGTCGGCCATGAACGAAGCCCTCGCCACCGAGTTGGCCGGGGCTGCCAACGATGAGACCAGTGACGTGACCTTCAACGTGTCCTTGGAGCCCGGTCAGGACTACCGGGACATCCCCATTGACCATCGTCGGTTGATCGCCCAGCCCGATGCCCCGTCTCGCGCCGAGGACCTCGACCCCCGCGTGGGGCGGGCCTGGAACAGGGTCGAGAAGATCGCGTCGGTGGTCGATTGGCCGGGCCAGATCAGCATCACGCACCCGGACGAGGTGAATTGGGGATTGCCGATCCCGCCCGGTTCAACCGCACCCGAGAACATGGCGGGTTTCGGGGACGAACTCCAACAGCTCGTGGAAGGACCCTCGGTCGGCCGGATTTGGATGGATGCCAACAACCGGACCGACGGCGTGATTTTCCACGTCGAACTCGACCACCGCACCATGACCGACGAATCCACTCCCCTGACCCCGCCCGAGCAACGCCGCTTCGATGCCCTGGTGACCACCATCAAGTCGTGGGGCCTCGGGAAGGTCGACACCCACGTCGGCTTCAGGGTCGAGTAGCGCTCGACGCGCTCCTACCCCGGCCCGCGGCCGAACTCCGCGACACGGCCGACGCGATCACAGTTGCGGCATGACCTCGGCAGCAACCAGATCCAGATGGTCCAGATCACTCAGGTCGAGGGTTTGCAGATACACCCGCTGGGTGCCGATCTCGGACCATCGACCGAGGGTGTCGACAACCTCGTCGGGGGTGCCGCACAGCCCGTTGGCGCGCATTTCGTCGACCTCACGTCCGATCGCGTCGGCCCGTTGCTTGATCTGTGCCTCGTTCTTGCCCACGCACAACACCAGCGCATTCGACCAAGTGATCTCGTCCGGGTTGCGACCTGCCGCACGGGCGGCATCGGCAACCCGCGCGAACTGCTCGGCGGCCTGCTCCCGGGTCACGAACGGCAGGTTGAACTCGCCGGCATAGCGCGCGGCCAGTTGGGGGGTGCGGTTCTTGCCGCGGCCACCCATGATCACCGGGATCGGTTCTTGGACGGGCTTGGGAAGCGCCGGTGAATCCGTGATCGGCCACAGCGGGCCCGGATGATCGAACTTCTCCCCCACCGGGGTGTTCCACAGCCCGGTGATGATCTGCAGCGCCTCTTCGAGTTGGTCGAACCGGCCGCCGATGTCTGGGAACGGGATGCCGTAGGCGCGGTGCTCGGCCTCGAACCAGCCGGCCCCGAGCCCGAACTCCACCCGTCCGCCGGACATGTCGTCAACCTGGGCGACCGTGAGCGCGAGCATGCCAGGGTGACGGAAGGTCACCGCCGTGACCAGGGTGCCCAACCGGATCGTGCTGGTTTCGCGGGCCAAGCCACCCAGGGTCGTCCAGGTTTCGGTCGGGCCGGGCAGTCCTTCGACACCCATCGCCACCAGGTGGTCGGAGCGGAAGAAGGCGGAGTACCCACATTCCTCGGCCCGCCGGGCCACTGCGAGTTGGTCGGCGTAGGAGGCACCCTGTTGGGCCTCGATGAAAACCCGAAGATCCATCTCGTCACTTCTTCCGTTTGGTGCGGTTGGTGATGAACCTGGTGATGAACGCCCCCAGACCCATGCCGGTGGCGGCACCGACCACCCAGCCGGTGACCGAACCGACCTTGACCGCCTGGGCGGCGACCTTCTGGTTGACCGGAATGCTCTCGTCGGGCTCGGGTGGAATCACCCATTCGTCCGGCCCGATCTCGCGGGCCTGCTGGCCCTGCCAGGCCGCGGAGGCCGGGGTGCGGTAGTCCACCCCGGGCTTTTGGGGCTGGTCGTCGTCGAACTGCCAGGACTCCACATCGGATTCCGGAACATCGACCAGCGGCTTGTCGACGTCGGTGAGTTCCACGGGGGTCACCGGCTGCACGCTGGTGGCGATCCACGCGGCGACGAACAGGATCAGTCGGGCGAAGAGGTTGAAGAACAACATCAGCACGATCACCGGGCCGAACAGGGCGGCCGCCGGGTTACCGGTGAAGGACGACACCAGGAAGGTGGTCAGGTACTGCAGCGCCGCCAGGCCGATGGAGCCGATCAACGCCCCCTTGGCGATGTGCTTGAACGGCACCGGAGTCTGCGGCAACACCTTGTACAGATAGACGAACAGCACCCAACCGGCGAGCGCCGAGGCCAGGATCGGGGCCAGGCGCAGAATCCAGCCGATCCCCGGCACATCCTGCCAACCCAGCCATCCGATGATGGTGTCGGCCATGGACGTCGAGGTGGTCGCCAAACCGAAAGTCAACACCACCAACACCAGCAGTCCGACCAGGATCAGCAGGTTGATCAGCACCTCGACCACGATGAACCGCTTCTGTTCACTCATGTCGAACTCGGGGCGCCATTGGGCCCGCACCGCGCTCTTCAGGTTGCCCGCCCAACCGGCACCGGAATACATCGCCGACAGCAGACCGACGATGCCGACGCCCCGCCAGTTGGTCAGGAAGCTCTCGATCAGCTCCGACACCTGCCCGCCGACACCCTCGGGGACGCCGCTCAACGAGCTGAGCAGTTGATCCTTGACCTGGTCGAGCAGTTCGGGACGCAGCTCGGTCAGCACGAATCCGGTGGTGGCGAAGGCGAACATCAGGATCGGCACCATCGCCAGCACCGAGAAGTAGGTGATCGCCGCACCGAACTGGTTGCCCAAGCGGGTGTTGAACCGCTGAGCGGCGCGCAACAGGTGGGCGACGATCGGGTTGGTCTTGACCTTCTCGATGAAGTCACCCATGGGCGCTCTCCTCCTCGGCATAAGCCTCGATTGGTGGGCAGGAACAAATCAGGTTGCGGTCGCCGCGCGCGCCGTCGATACGGCCCACCGGCGGCCAGTACTTGTTGGGTCCGGCGCCGCCGATCAACCCCCGGGCGGCGATCGTGGGCGCTTGCCCGTCGGGGTGGGCCGCGACCGAGCGGGGGTAGGGATGCGGCCAGTCGTCGGCCATCACCCGGGCGGCCGGATGCGGCGCATTGACCAGTGGGTTGTCGTCGGCCGGCCATTCACCGGCCGCGACCCGGTCGGCTTCGGCCCGGATGGCCAACATCGCCTCGCAGAACCGGTCGATCTCGGCCAGGCTCTCCGATTCGGTGGGTTCCACCATCAGGGTGCCGGCCACCGGGAAGGACATCGTCGGAGCGTGGAATCCGAAGTCGACCAGCCGCTTGGCCACGTCGTCGACGGTGATGCCGGTCTGCTTGGTCAACGGACGCAGGTCGAGGATGCACTCGTGGGCGACCAGGCCGTCGCGGCCAGCATAGAGCACCGGGTAGGCGTCGGCGAGCCGTTGGGCGACGTAGTTGGCCGACAGGATCGCGTACTCGCTGGATGCCCGCAGCCCCGCGGCCCCGGTCATCGCGATGTAGGCCCACGGGATCGGCAGTACCCCCGGGGAGCCCTGCGGGGCGGCCGAGATGGGTCCGACCGGCGCATCCGGGTGGGTCATCGGGTGGCCGGGCAGGAACTCGGCCAGATGCTGACGAACCCCGATCGGCCCCACTCCGGGACCACCGCCCCCATGCGGAATGGTGAAGGTCTTGTGGAGGTTGAGGTGGCTCACGTCGGCGCCGAACTTGCCGGGACGGGCCAGCCCCATCATCGCGTTCAGGTTGGCCCCGTCGACGTAGACCTGCCCCCCGGCGGCATGGACCAACTCGCACAGTTCGGTGATGGTTTCCTCGAACACCCCGTGGGTGGACGGGTAGGTCACCATCGCCGCCGACACCCGGTCGCCGTGCTGATCGAGTTTGGCGCGCAGGTCGGCCAGGTCGACCGAACCGTCGGCTTCGGCGGCGATCACCACCACCCGCATTCCGGCCATTGCCGCCGAGGCGGCGTTGGTGCCGTGGGCCGAGCTGGGTATCAGGCAGACGTCGCGCTGGGTCTCGCCACGGCTGTGGTGATAGGCCCGGATCGCCATCAACCCGGCGAACTCCCCCTGGGCCCCGGAGTTCGGTTGCAGGCTGACCGCGTCGTAACCGGTGATCTCGGCGAGCCACTGTTCCAGGTCGGCGACCAACTGGGCGGTGCCCTGCTGGTCTTCGGCGGGGACGAAGGGGTGCATGTTCGCAAAGCCCGGCAACGAGATCGGTTCCATCGATGCGGCCGCGTTCAGCTTCATGGTGCAACTGCCCAGCGGGATCATGCCTCGATCCAGGGCGATGTCGCGGTCGGCCAGGGTGCGCAGGTACCGCATCATCGCGGTTTCGCTGTGGTGGCTGTTGAACACCGGGTGGGTGCAGAACGGGGTCTGTCGCTGATGGTCTCCCAGCCCCTCCGGTGCCGGGCCGGCGCCGTGGGGTTCGGATTCTCCGAAGGCGGCCAGCACGCCGGCCAGGTCGTCGTCGGTGACGTCCTCACCGATCGAAATGCCGACCCGGTCGGCGTCGATGCGGCGCAGGTGCAGGCCCCGTTCCCGCGCTGCGGCAACAATCGTGTCGGCTGCTGCCGGGGTTGAGACGGCGATGGTGTCGAAGAAGTGTTCGTGGGTGAGCGACCAGCCCTGATCGACCAGGTTCCGGGCCAGCCGGGTGGCCCGGTCATGCACCTGACCGGCGATCCGCCGCAACCCGTCCGGGCCGTGGTAGACCGCGTACATCGCCGCCACCACGGCCAGCAGTACCTGAGCGGTGCAGATATTGGAGGTGGCCTTCTCGCGTCGGATGTGCTGTTCGCGGGTTTGCAGGGCCAGTCGCAGGGCGGGTACCCCGTCGGCGTCGACCGACAGCCCGACCAGCCGGCCGGGCAGACTGCGCTGCAGGCCCTCGCGCACCGCGATGTAGCCGGCGTGCGGGCCGCCGCCGAACAGCGGGACGCCGAACCGTTGGGCGCTACCCACCACGATGTCGGCACCCCACTCGGCCGGCGGGGTGATCAGCGTCAATGCCAGCGGATCGGCTGCGGCGATCACCAGGGCGCCGTTGTCGTGGGCCTTTTCGGCGATCCGGCGCAACTCGGCGGTGCTGCGCAGACGGCCGGACGCGCCGGGAACCTGGACCACCACCGCGAAGGCGTCATGTGTTTGCAGGTCGGCCACCAGATCGTTACTGCCGGCGGTAATCTCCCAGCCGGCGGCCTCGGAGCGAGTGCGCACCACCGCGGTGGTTTGCGGCAACAGGTCGGGGTCGAGAATCGCGACCTCGTGCTTCTTCACCGACCGGCGAGCCAGGGCGATGGCCTCGGCCACCGCGGTTGCCTCGTCCAGCAGGGAGGCGTTCGCCAGCGGCAGCCCGGTCAGGTCACTGATCAGGGTCTGGAAGTTGAACAGCGCCTCGAGTCGGCCCTGGCTGATCTCGGGCTGATAGGGCGTGTACGCGGTGTACCAGGACGGGTCCTCCAACACATTGCGTCGGATCACCGCCGGGGTGATGGTGCCGTGGTAACCCAGCCCGATCATCGCCAGGCCCGGGTTGTTGGTGGCGGCCAGTTCGGCCAGACGCTGCTGGGCAGCCGTTTCGGTGAGTGCCTCGGGAAGCTCGGGGTCGGCATCGACCCGCAGTGCAGCCGGAACCGCCCGATCGATCAGCGCATCCATCGAGTCGACGCCGACCACGTTCAACATCTGCTCGATATCACTCTCGCGGGGTCCGAGATGACGATCGATGAAGGCGTCGGAGGGCACGGCGTCTCGCTTTCGGTGTCGATGGCTGCCTGCTGACCGACACTACCGCCGGGCGGTCGACGGTGCGGCACCGCCACCGAGAGGTGGTGAAATCAGGCGTGCTTGCGCGCCCGGCGCTCGGCCAACTCGTCGGCCACCACGGGCTCGGGTTCGGCCTTGCTCATCGGCAGGGTGAGCAGCTTGCCCTCGATGGACTTCCACACCCCGCCCAGGGCGATACCGAACACGCCCTGTCCCCCGCGCAACAGGTCGACGACCTGATCGTCGGAGGTGCATTCGTAGACCGACACTCCGTCACTCATCAGCGTGACCTGGGTCAGATCATCCACCCCGCGCGAGCGCAGGTGGTCGATCGCGGTGCGGATCTGCTGCAGCGAGATGCCGGCGTCGATCAGCGATTTGATGACCTTCAACAGCAGGATGTCGCGGAAGCTGTACAGCCGTGAGGTGCCCGATCCGGTGGCTTCACGAACGGTGGGCACGACCAATTTGGTGCGTGCCCAGTAATCCAGTTGCCGGTAGGTGATGCCCACGATGTCGCAGGCCACCGGGCCGCGGAACCCGACGTCCTCGGGCAGCGGCGCGAAGTCGCCGTCGAACAACAAGTCCTGTGCCGCTGCGGGATTCGCCTCATCGGCAGGTTGCTGTTGATACGTCACGGTACCCTCGCATTCTGCTGCTATCGGTTGCGGCTGCGGGCCGCCCGGGTCACGTTGACCCTACTGCGTCCGACACGGTTGCCCGATGAGGTCAACGCCGTGCGTCGCGGCTTGGCTGATTCCGAAATGATAACGCCGTTACGACTGATCCGGGTCATCGGACTCGGGATCGGTGACAAAATCTTCGGGCGAGACGTGGTCCAGGAACTCCCGGAACTTCTCCACCTCGTCGTCCTGTTCCTCCTCGGGCACCGCGATCCCGGCCTCGTCGAGAACCTCCTCGGCGCACAGAATCTGCACGCCGCAGCGCAATGCCAGGGCGATCGCGTCCGAGGGACGGGCACTGATCTCGACCTCGGGAAAGATCAGTTCGGCATAGAAGGTGCCGCCGCTGATCTCGGTGATGTGCACCTCACGCAGGTTGTGGCCCAGTTGGGTGAGGGTGGTGACCATCAAGTCGTGGGTGAGGGGCCTCGGTGGCACGTTCCCCTCCTGGACGTTGGCGATCGCCGACGCCTCGTTGGCTCCGATCCAGATGGCCAGATAGCGCGCTCCGCCCACCTCCCGCAGCAGCACCATGGGCGCACTGGAAGGCATCTCGACTCGTACTCCGACGACATCAAGCTCGCGCATGCCTCCAGCCTAACGAGCCGAGGCAATAACGTCACCGGTCCATGGCCTGGCGCATCATCGCAGCGTGTGCGGTGGCGGCCAGTTGCACCACCTCGGCGGCCAGCTTGCGGTTACCGGACCGACGCAGATGTGGCGCCAGGGCCTGTTCGATCAGCCCGACCTCCCGGGTGGCGGCCAGTTGGAAGGCGCGCAGGTGCCGGGCATCCATCCCGTACTCGGCCAGCCGCCGGGCAACCAGGCCGATGGTGACCGCGTCGCGTCCGTAGAACCGGGACCCGCGACGCGAGGTGATGATGTGTTGACGTTCCAACTCGGCCAGGAAGGCTTCGGGCAGACCGGTTGCCTTGAGGAACTCCCCGCGCGACAGCCGCATCTCCTTGCGCTGCGGCGGGCGTGGCTGCGGGGTGCCCGAGACGGCCTGCGGTCCGGGAGCCGGTTGGTTCACCGCGGGCGGGGTGAGACCCCGATCCATCATGTCGAGGTGTTCGCGGATCACCTTGTGGGGCAGGTAGTGATCGCGCTGCATTCTCAGGATGTAGCGCAACCGGGCGATGTCGTCCTCGGAATACAGCCGGTAACCGGACGGGGCACGTTCGGGCGTGAGAAGGCCTTCGCTCTCCAGGAATCGGATCTTCGAGATGGAGATGTCGGCGAAATCCTTCTTCAGAATGGCCAGCACCTGGCCGATCCGACGTACCTCGCTCGCCATCAGCTCATGTCGTGGGGACTGGCGAAGTAGACCAACCGGAACTTGCCGATCTGAACCTCGTCTCCGGTGCGCAGGGTGACCTGCCCATCGATCAGGTCTCGATTCACATAGGTGCCGTTGAGGCTGCCGACGTCCGAGACCACCAAGTTGTTGCCCTGCCGGACGAACCGCACGTGGTGACGCGAGACCGTCACGTCATCGAGAAAGATGTCCGAGCCGGGGTGACGTCCCGCGGTGGTCTCGGGCTTGTCGACCAGAATCCGTGACCCCGCATCGGGGCCGCGGCGCACCAGGAACAGCGACGAACCCTGGGGCAGGGCGTTGATCGCCTGCTCCTCGTCCGGGCTCAGTTCGGGGCCGGCCTGCAATGGCTCCTCGTTCACACTCGGGATGACCCGGGTGGTGTCGGCATTCGCCATCGCGTCGGTGCTCACCGCACGTCCACACTGGGAGCAGAAGCGAGCATTGGATTGATACTCATACCCGCATTGGGAACAGAACGGCATGTCCACCAGTCTTTCATGAATCGAAACGAAAACCGCGATACCCCTCAGCCACCCACTTCGGTGGCGTAGGCATCGGCATCCATCAGGTCTTCGATCTCGGAGTCGTCGGTGACCTCGACCTCGAACAGCCAGCCGTCACCGTAGGCGTCGCTGTTGATGACTTCCGGACGGTCACCGACCACTGCGTTGACCTGGGTCACCACCCCACTGACCGGACAGAAAATGTCCGACACCGATTTGGTCGACTCGAGTTCGCCGACCGAATCGCCGGCGCTCACCTCATCGCCCACCTCGGGCAGGGACACGTACACGATGTCACCCAGTTGCTCGGCGGCATACTCGGTGATGCCGATCCGCACCGTGGCACCGTTACCGTCGCGAACCCATTCGTGGTCGCTGCTGTACTTCAGATCTTCGGGGAACTCGGCCATCTGTCCTCCTTGTGTGGCGCGCTTCTCACCCTAGGGCAAGCAATCCTGCTCATCGCACCGGCTCGGCGTACTGATTCTCACGGGGCTCGTGCAAGGCGTTGATCTCGATGCGTTCACTGCGGGTCACGGTGACCTGACCACCCACCCGGGGGCTGGTGATCTCGCTGACCAGACCGCCACGGAAGCGGGCACCTTCCTCCAGAGCGTGCGGGTCACCGATCACCTCCATCTTGATCGGGGTGGTCAACGGTTGTCCGTCGATCAGTAGTCCGTCCGGACCTTGGGCGATCGAGCTGGTGGTGACCAGCCGGATCGAATCGTTGAACTCGATCACCTCGGCACCGGCATCGCGCATCTCACTGATCGCGTTGAGCACCACGTCCACCCCGACCTTGCCCTGGGGGTCGGAAATCCGGATGACCACCCCGGGGCCCTCCGCGGGCACGGTGCCGGCCAGGATCTGCATCGTGGTGAGGCGCTTGTGCGACTGTTCCCGGGCGACCCGTTCGGAGTCCTGACCGGTGGCGAGTTCGTCGCGGGTCTTCTCCAGTTCGGCCAACTCCGATTCCAGCCGGCGGGTCTCCTGGGTGAGCGAATCGAGCATCTGCACCAGGTCCGAGCGGCGCAACGAGGCATAGGTCTCATCCTGGGTCGCGACCCGGATCTGCATCACCACGGCCATGGCGAACAGGGCCAGAATGATCGCCACGATCACCTGTCCGGCTCCGGGACGCAGTAGGCGCCCCCATTCGACCTTGCTACCGGGGGTCGCACTGCCACCGCGCAGCGCGGCGAGGGTCTCGTCGTCATCGCCCGGCCGTCCGGCCGCCAGGTCGGCTTCGGCGCGTTCCCGGCGTTGTTGGGCGCGGCGGGCCAGCACCCCGGTCTGCCGGAAGCGGGAGCGGGGCCGTGGTGGGCGGCGTTCGTCCTCAGGCACGGAACACCTGCCTTCGGATCGCGGCGGCGTTGGTGAAGATCCGGATACCGAGGACGACCACCACGCCGGTGGAGAGCTGGGAACCAACCCCGATCTGGTCGCCGACCCACACGATCAGGGCGGCGATGAGCACATTGGACAGGAAGGACACGACGAAAACACGGTCGGTGAAGGTGCCTTCCAGGAAGGCCCGCAACCCGCCGAAGAGGGCGTCCATGGCGGCGACGATCGCGATCGGCAGATAGGGCTGGACCCAGGACGGAATGGAGGGTTCGAGCAGCACGCCGAGGACAATGCCCACGATCAGGCCCAGGATCGCGATCATCGGGTGGTGCTCCTTCCTGCGTATCGAAGGTCCTGACCGGGGTCGGCCGCCAATTCCAGAACGTCGGCGGTGCGGGAATCGAACCGCAGGCCGAAGTTCTGGGTGACATAGGCCCACCACCGGCCGCCGGAGGAATCGGCGAAGTCCGCCAACAACGTCTTCGGGTTGCCGATGGCTTCGACGACATAGGGCCGGCTAAGGGAACGATAGTCCACCGTGATCGATTCCCCGGCACCCCGGATGGCAGTCAACGAACTCAACCGGTGCCCGTTGATCGCAATCGCCTCCGCACCACTGGACCACAACCCGTTGACCAACTGCTGCAGGTCGGTGTCGACCACCCGCTGGTTCTGATCCCCGGGGGCGTCATCGACGGTCAGCACCACGCCCGGGCCCTGCACCGCCACCCCACTGGCGAGGGGTTCCAAGCGGTCGAGTTCGAGGCGAAGGTCCTCCAGGTCGCGGTCGTGGCCGATTGCCTCGTTCTGCAGTCGGGTGACCTCGGAGTCGGTTTCCTGTACCCGGGCCCGCAGCTCGTTCTGGCGGGCCCGGGCGGCCTCGATGTGGCGGATCAGTTCCTCGCGTTCGGCGGCGATCGCCGGCCGGGTCTTGGTGGTTTGCACCGCCGCGACCGCGAACAGGGCTCCGGCCAGCAACAGCACCAGCATCAGCATCACCCGGGCCCTGGGACGGTGCGGACCGGCTGCGGCGCGGGCATAGGCCGGGTCGAGAGCTTGCTCGGTGATTTCGCGCAGCAACGTCATCGACGCGTCGGGACGTCGCTGCTGGGTACTCACCCCGCCACTGTAGGTCATCGCCCCATGTTGCCGATGCGTTACCGGCCGGTGCCATACTGCGCCCATGCGGGCCGAGGACTATCCCTATTTCGATGCACCCTTCTGTGCTTTCGCCCACCGTGGCGGGCCACTGCTGCCGGGCAATGTGGGACGGGAGAACAGTCTGCATGCCTTCGGGCAGGCCGTGGGGTTGGGCTACCGGTACCTGGAGACCGACGTCCATGTCACCGCCGATGGGGTGTTGATCGCCTTCCACGACGACCGGCTCGACCGGGCCACCGACGGCACCGGGTTGATCGCCGAGTTGCCGTGGTCGGAGGTACAGCAGGCCAGGATCGGCGGGCTGGAACCGATCCCCACCATGGACGAGGTGTTCGAGACCTTCCCCGACAGCCGGTTCAACATCGATCTCAAGGCCGCCGGTGCCGTGGCTCCGCTGGCCGACGCGATCGCGTCCCATCGCGCCCAGAACCGGGTGTGTGTCACTTCCTTCGGGCCCGACCGGTTGAACGCCTTCCGGCGCCGGATGGGTACCCAGGTGGCCACCGGAACGAGTCGCACCGAAGTGGCCTGGACCCGTTTCGTGCCGTTTCTCCCCCGCCTGCGTCCGGCACCCGGAGTGGTTCTGCAGGTGCCGGTGACCAGCACGATCGCCGGACGGGAGGTGCGGATCGTCACCCCGGGGTTCATTCGCACCGCGCACGACACCGGTCGTCAGGTGCATGTCTGGACGATCGACGAACCGCACCAGATGCACGCCCTGTTGGACATGGGCGTGGACGGGCTGATCAGCGACCGGATCGACGTGCTGCGCGAGGTATTGGTCGAGCGCGGCCTGTGGTGGTGACCCCGGCCCCGATCATCGCCCGGTGATGACGAAGGCCCGCCACCGGATGGTGACGGGCCCTGGTGTGTTGTGGGTCAGGCGGATCGGCTGAGTTGTCCCGAACGCAGCAACTCCAGGCGTTCTGCCAGCAACTCCTCCAGTTCGGTGACCGATCGGCGCTCGAGGAGCATGTCCCAGTGGGTTCGCACCGGCTTGACTTCCTTCTCCTCCGGCATCGAGCCATCAGTACGCCGGGCAACCACGCCGCACCGCGGGCATTCCCATTCGGTGGGCAAGGTGGCCTCTTCGGCAAACACCAAATCGAAGTGGTGCCCGTTGGTGCAGTCGAAACCAATCTCTCGACGGGCGGCGAATTCGATACCCGACTCGTCTTCGAAACTCTTGCTACCCAAGCCCGCTCCGCGCAGTGTTCGCTCAGCCATATTCTCCCCCTCGCAGGTGATCTAGCGGTACAACGTGGAGCAACCTGTATTTGTTCCCGTCAGGGAAGCAACTGCCCCACCACGACGCCCTCGTCGTTCTCGTCAGGCTTCTTCGTCTCGGCTTTCTCGGCCTCCCCGGGAATCACCCCGGAGCGGATCCGGTCCTCGGCCATCTGGCGGGCCATCTTCGCCCCGATCACCCGACGCACCAGGCTGCGGGTGAACGGGATCAGCAGTACCAGACCCAGCAGGTCCGACAGCAGTCCGGGTACCAGCAGGGCCAGCCCGCCGATCACCACCAGGGAGCCGTCGACCAACTCCCGGCTGGGCATCCGGCCCTCGCGCAGGGCTTCCAGCAGCGAGCGCCAGGCCTTGGATCCTTCCCGCAGCACCAGCACCAGGCCCAGAATGCTGGTGAGCAGCACCACCCCGATGGTGGCCAGCACACCGATCTGACGGCCGACGGTCGACAGGGCCCACGCCTCGGTCAACGGCACCAGGATCAGCACTGCCACGATCAGGCTGCGCAGCGCCCATCGTCGGGGGGTCGGAGCGGCTCCGATCTGTACTCGCGGGCTCGGGTGGGTGGGGTCGGCGGACATCACTGCTCCTGTGCCGGGAAACGAGAATCAATCAATCCTGCCACCTGCCGGGGCCCCGGCGAAGGGACGTGACCGGATTACCGGGGATTCTTGGACGATCCTCAGTCGCGGCCTTGGGTGAGGCCCTTGCGACGCACCCGTCCGGCCAACCGGCGCAGTTGGCCGAGCCGGTGATCGATTCCCCACAGGGTGGTGCGGATCAGGGCCTCGATCACGATCGAGCGGCTCATCTTGGAGTCGCCGCGTTCGCGTTCGACGAAGGTGATCGGCACCTCGTCGACCCGGCAGCCGGCCTTCAGCGCCCGCCAGGTCAGATCGACCTGGAAGCAGTAGCCGGCCGAGGCGACCTCGTCGAGGTTGATCGCCCGCAGGGTTTCGGCCTTGAAGGCGTTGAACCCGCCGGTGGCGTCCTTGATCGGAATGCCCAGCATCAGTTGGGTCCAGAAGTTGCCGCCCTTGGACAACAGCTCACGCGACTTGGGCCAGTTCACGATCCGCCCGCCCCGCACCCAGCGCGAGCCCTTGACCATGTCGGCGCCGTTGGCCAACGCATCGAGCAGGCGGTGCAGCTCCTCGGGCTGGTGCGATCCGTCGGCATCGTGTTCGACCAGCACGTCGTAGCCGTGATCCAGGCCCCAGTGGAAGCTGTCCAGATAGGCCGCCCCCAGCCCTTCCTTGCCGCGACGGTGGTTCACGTGCACGTGGTCGTCGTCGGCGGCGAGCCGGTCGGCGATCGCGCCGGTGCCGTCGGGCGAGTTGTCATCGGCGATCAGCACGTGCACCTCGGGTTCGGCCTTGCGGATCCGACCGACGATCGATTCGATGTTCTGAGCCTCGTTGTAGGTGGGGATCACCACCAGCACCCGGCCCACGCCGTTGTCGGAGGAATCGGCGAACTCTGCACTACTCACTGTTCTTCCTTCGTTTCTGGATTGGTTCCATCATGCTCTCCGGCCGCAACCGTCCGTACCCGGGGTCGAATCACCAGGGCCACCAGGGTGGCTCCGAGACCGAGCAGCATCAGACCCATCGAGACCGGTCCGGCCAGCTTTCCGGCCGGGGTGCGCACCGGCCCACTGTGCAGTTCGTACACCCGGTGGTCGGCGGTGAACTCCTCGGTGCGGTCCAGAACCCGTCCGAGCGGGTCGATCAGGCCCGAGACCCCCGAGGTGGTGCTGACCGCGATCTCGCGGCGTCCCTCCATCGCCCGGGCCCGGGTGATCGCGAACTGTTGCTCGATCTGGCCCGAGTAGCCGTACATCGAGTTGTTCGACTGCACCACCACGATGTCGGGGTCTCCGCCGAACATCGTCGCGACGGTGTCGTCGTAGGCGAGTTCGTAACACAGCACGTCGCCGACCAGGATCTGCCGGCCGTCGTTGAGTTGCCCGCTGATCAGGCCGGGTTCGGTGCCGGGAACCGACTGTTTGCCGACCGCGGCGAGCATCGGCACCAGGGGCAGAAAGACCTCGCGCATCGGGATCCACTCACCGAAGGGCACCAGGTCTTGTTTGTCGTAGCGGTCGACGATGCCGTCCTCGGGGTCCCACCACAGCACGCTGGTTTGCCGTTCCCCCTCGCCGGGGCCGTCCATCACCGCACCGACCAGCACCGGCAGGCCGGAGACTTCGGTGGCGGCCTGCACCGAGGCCCGGGTACGGGCATCGCGGGTGGGGTCGGCGTCGGTGGAACTTTCCGGCCAGACCACCAGGTCGGGCATCGGCACCTGACCGGCGTGGGCCCGGGCCATCAGCTTGGTGGTTTCGGCCAGGTGGTTGTTCGGCATCGACCGGGCCCGTCCCATCGCGTTGATGCCGACCCCGAAGACGTTGCCCTGCACCACCGCGACGTTGACCCGTTCATCGCCCGGCGGCAGCCCGGGGGTCCAGACCCGCAGGCCCTGGCCGACCGCCAGCATCGCCACCAGGCCGACCGCGATGACCACGGCAAGTTTCGGACGGGCCGGCGCCCGGCGCACCAGCCACAGCAGCGTGGTGCCGGTGAGGGTGATCAGGAAACCGACTCCGGCGACCCCGAGCAGCGGTAACCAGCCCCCGTAGGGTGATTCGACGCTGGTGAAGCCCAACCGCATCCAGGGAAACCCACCCCAGGGTTGGCGCGAGAACCAGAACTCACAGGCCGACCAGGCGGCGGCCAGCCATACCGGCCAGCCCGGCAGCCCCGGTCGGGCCGGGGTCTTGCCGATGGCAGCGCGGGGCTGGATTCGATTGACGGCCATTCCGAGCAGGGCGAAGAAGAGCGCTTCGAGACAGACCACCCCGATCAAGGCGGGTGCGGTGAACACCACGAGCCATTCGATGCCCAGCCCCCACAGCCCCGCTCCGTACGCGAAGCCGGTGACCGCGGCCAGGGGCAGTCGTACCTGACTGGTCAGGGCTCCGAACAGGGCGACGGTGAAGGGCGCGAGAAACCACAGGCCATAGGGTTCGAAGGCGACCGCGGTGAGCACCCCGGCGGCCGCCGCAGCGAGAATCCGCAGCGGCCCGGGCAGCCCGATCACTCGATTTCGGCGGCGGGGTCCATCGGCTCATCGCGCCGGCGGCGGCCCCAGCTGGGCCAACGCTCTCCCCCGTCGGACTGCGGCCAGTACTTCTTCTGACGCTCCACCGGCACCACCGCGGTACCGATCGCGCGGGCCGCCACCAGCGGCTCGTCCAACACCTTCGCGGCGGTGCTGCGGATCTGCGGGTCGTCCTCCAGCCGGGCCCGACTGCGGCACAGCACCCGGGCCTCGAACTGCATCTCGCGGCTGGTGTTGCCGATCCGGATGAGCTTGCCCTCGATCTCCAGCACGTCGCCCGGATGCACCGGGGCGGTGAAATCGACCTCGGAGTAGCCGACGAACTGGCCCTCGTCACCATCGGTGCGAATGCAGATCTCGGCGGCGACCTGACCGAACAAGCCCATCAGGAAGGAGCCGTCAACCATGCCACCGAGAAAAAAGGTGTCGCGGTGGCCGACATAACGTTTGTGGGTAACGGTCAATCCCGGCTGCAGCTCGGGGTTGGACATGGCGCCTCCTGACTGATCCGACATCGGCACGGGCCCAGTCTAAACGGCTCCCCGAACGGCTCGTCGTAACCGGCCCCGATCGGCGGCTCTGTTGTGGATTGCCCGCACCTGCCACGATGGGGCGGTGACTGAATCGCGGCTGATGCTTCTCGATACCGCATCCCTCTACTTTCGGGCCTTTCACGGGCTGCCCGACACACTGCGCTCCCCCGATGGCCGCCCGGTCAACGCGGTGCGCGGGCTGTTGGATTTCATCGCGCGGCTGGTCACCGATCATCGACCCACCCACCTGGCCTGTTGTTGGGACGACGATTGGCGACCTGCCTGGCGGGTGGCCTTGTTGGACTCCTACAAAACTCACCGGGTGGCCGCCGTGGCCGACGGCGCGGCCGTCGAGGAGGCGCCGGACGAGTTGGCGCCCCAGGTGCCGATGATCCGGGCCGTCCTCGACGCCCTGGGCCTGCCGATCGTGGGGGTGGCCGATCATGAGGCCGACGATGTGATCGGTTCACTGGCCCGACAGGTCTCGGCCACCGGCGCCGCGGCGGTCGATGTGGTGACCGGCGACCGGGACCTGTTCCAACTGGTGGACGATGCGGCCCGGGTGCGGGTCATCTACGTGGGCCGGGGTATCAGCAAGGCCGAGTCGGTGGATCAGGCCTGGGTACGGCAGGCCTACGGCATCGAGGCGGGGGCCTACGTCGATTTCTCGGTGCTGCGCGGCGATCCCTCCGACGGTATTCCGGGGGTGCCCGGGATCGGGGTCAAGACCGCTGCGAAGTTGCTCACCGAGCACGGTTCCCTGGACGGCATTCTGGCCGCCGGCAGCAAACCCGACGGTGGCGTGGCCGCCGGGGTGCGCAGCAAACTGCATGCCGCGATCGACTACCTGGCGGTGGCCCCTCAGGTGGTGTCGGTGGTCGACGACCTGGACGTTCCGGAACTGGGCGAACTGGTGCTGCCGTCGGCGCCGGTGGATGACTCACGGTTCAACGAATTGGCATCCGAATACGGTCTGGGTGGTAGTGCGGATCGGGTACGAAAAGCACTTTTCGTAAATCACTGAAGAAAAGCCAGGAAAACTACTCGACAGTAACCGAAAAGGCCGTTGGGAAGCGGATTTCATAGCCTTTCTCAATGGTAATTCTCGGCGTTTCCGGTCACAATGAGATAACGGTTGTCGAATATCCGGCAACCGCTTTCACTGAAACGGAGGTGATCGGCGATGGAGAACTCGTTCATTGCATTCGCGGGTCGCCCGTGGGATGTCGCAGACGCCACGCACCCCTCTCGGTTCGTGGGTGAGTTCGCGACCTTCGACGACGCACTCGATGCTTATCCATCAGTGCGGTTCGTCGAGATGCCCACGCGTTCCGGCTGTCGCCGCTGGCGCGGCCAGGGCCCGCGGCCCGGCCTCATCGTGCAACTCGAGCAAGCCCATGCGGACGTGCACGAGTTGAGCAAAATCGCCTGACCGGTGGGGTCACGCACGACGAGAACGCCCCCGACCCGCGCATCCCGCGGGTCGGGTGATGCCCTGATGAAACCGGCGCGACACCGAATGGTCACGCAATAAACCCCTGACAACTGTGCGTGGCCTCCCTTACGCTGACGCTGGCAGATTCACACTGGATGCCAAGCACCATTGCCGGGAGGAGGCCAGCATGTCGACGTGTGTGTTCGGTGCCCCCGTGGGCACGCTCGCCCAGCGCGGTGAGATGTGCGGTGGCCCACGTCCGGCAGTGTGGCGGCGCAGCGCGATCGACGGGTGTATAGCCGGTGACAGCGGCAGGAGTGTTCCTGTGCTGTCCGGTGGTGGCCGTCTCGCGTCCGTGCGAGGCGGCTTTCTTGTTTTCGGACCGGTTCGGAGCGGGCGTATCGGGGGTGGACGATGAGCGCGGTCTTGGTGTTGAACACCGACAACACGGCATTGCACACGGTGACCCTGCAGCATGCCATCGGGATGTTGGTGCGTGAGGTGGCGATCGTGGAGCGGGCGCGTGAGGGCCTCAATCTCGGCCCCTATCCCTATCCCCTGGTGCTGCGGCTGGTGCGGTACGTCAAGACCGCCTTCATGTACACCCGGGCCCCGGGCTGGACCAAGCGCGGGGTGCTGCGGCGCGACCGGCACAGTTGCGCCTATTGCGGCGGCTCGGCCGGCACCGTCGACCACCTGCTGCCCCAATCACGTGGGGGTCGCAACACCTGGATGAACACGGTGGCCGCGTGCAGCCCCTGCAACACCCGCAAGGCCAACCGCACTCCCGATGAGGCGGGTATGCCGCTGCGGTTCAAGCCCTACCCGCCCAGCCGGGCACAACTGGCCCGCCTGGATCAGCGCGGCGAGAGCAGATAGACCGCGTTCGCGGCGAGCAGGTTGGGGGCTCGTCGCGCACCGGGGTGGATCCGTCCGTCGGGGGCGAACAGGTCGCGCTGCTGAATGCTCAACCCCACCAACTCGAACAGGTCCTCCAGATCGGCCAGGGTGGACAGGTGAATGTTGGGGGTATCGAACCAGGCGTAGGGCAGTTCCTTCGACATCGGCATTCGGCCACGCATCAGCACCCAGCGGTGCCGCCAGTAACCGAAGTTCGGCACCGACACCAGGCAACTGCGTCCGATCCGGGCCATCTCGCGCAGCACGGTGGCCGGAAAGCGGGTGGCCTGCAGCACCCGGCTGAGCACGACCACGTCGTAGGAGTTGTCACCGAACTGGTCGAGTTGTTCGTCGATGTCGAGTTCGATCAGCGGCACCCCACGGCGGATCGCCTTGACCACCGCGACCGGGTCGATCTCGACACCGGTGCCGGTGCACTGCTTGTGCTCCATCAGGTGCTGCATCAACTTGCCCGGCCCACAGCCGAGGTCGAGAACGCGACTGCCGTCCGGGATCAGCCCGGCGACGTGCACCAGGTCACGGCGCAACGGCTTGTGGGCCGGCCGGGACTCCCCCGTGGTGGGCTGGGTACTCATCGGTGCACCTCGATCGCTCGGTCGACGAAGGCCCGCAAGGTGGTGTGGTACTCGGGCAGGTCCAGCAAAAAGGAGTCGTGGCCCCACGGGGACCGGATCTCGCGGAAGGTGACCGGCACCCGGGCGTGTTCCAGTTCGCGCACGATCCGGCGCGAATGTGAGGTGTCGAAACGCCAGTCGGTGTCGAACGACAACACCAGTACCGGCATCCCCGATTCGGCCAGGGCGCTCACCCGGGCGGGGTCGGCGAAGGCGTCGAAGTAGTCCATCACCCGGGTCAGGTAGAGGTAGCTCAGGGCGTCGAAGCGGCTGAGGAAGGCCTTGCCCTGGTAGTTCAGGTAGGACTCGACGGCGAAGTCGACCCCGAAACCGAGTTTGGGGGTTTCGGCGTCCTGGAAGCGGCGACCGAACTTGGTGTCCATCGCCTCTTCGGACAGGTAGGTGATGTGGGCCATCATCCGGGCGATGGACAGGCCGACATCGGGGGCGGTGCCGTCGGTCAGGTAGTCGCCACCGGAGAAGCCGGGGTCGCGCATGATCGATTCGCGGGCCACGGCCGAGAAGGCGATGTTCTGCGCGGTCAGTCTGCTGGACGCGGCGATGACCACCGCATTGGCCATCTGGTCGGGGTGGCTGAGCGCCCACTCCAGCACCTGCATGCCGCCCAGGGAACCACCGATACCGGCCAGCAACCGGTCGATGCCCAGATGGTCGAGCAAGGCCCGGTGCACGGTGATGAAATCGGCCATCTGCAGCAGCGGGAACCGCAGCCCGTAGGCCTGCCCGGTGGCCGGGTTGGTCGAGGCCGGCCCGGTGGTGCCCTGACAGCCGCCCAACAGGTTCGGGCAGATCACGAACAGTTTGTCGGTGTCGACCGGTTTGCCCGGCCCGATCAGGGTGTCCCACCAACCGGGGTGTTTGTCGCCCTCGTACTGCCCCGCGGCATGGGCGTCCCCGCTGAGCGCGTGACAGATGAACACCGCATTGTCGCGTTCGGGCGACAGGGTGCCGTAGGTCTCATAGGCGACGTGCACCTCGTCCAACTGCGCGCCGCTGGCCAGGGTGAGCGGATGCTGCGCATCGAACAGCTGAACCCGGTGGGCCTGAAGGTTCAGGTCCACCGGGTCGAACCTGCGCAGCTGTTCGGTCACGCCGTTACCGTGGCCAGGGCTTGATCGAGGTCGGCGATGATGTCGTCGACGTGCTCGATGCCGATCGACAGCCGGATCATCTCGGCCGGCACGCCGGCCTGCTCCAGCTCGTCCTCGGTCAGCTGGGAGTGCGTGGTCGAGGCGTTGTGGATCGCCAAGGACTTGACGTCGCCGATATTGGCCAGATGTGAGAACAACTTCAGGTTCTCCACCACCTGACGTCCGGCGTCACGGCCGGCCTTCAATCCGAATGCCACCAGGCCACCGTATCCACCCCGCAGTACCCGGTCGGCCACCGGCTTGTAGGGCGAGTCGGCCAGACCCGGGTAGTTGACCCAGGCGACGGCCGGATGCTGCTGCAGGTGCTCGGCCACGGTCAGGGCATTGCTGGAGTGCCGCTCCATGCGCAGGTGGAGGGTCTCCAGGCCCTGCAGGAACAGGAACGAGTTCAACGGCGCGATCGCAGCACCGGTATTGCGCAGCAGCACGGTGCGGGCGCGCATGATGTAGGCGGCCGGGCCGGCGGCGTCGGTCCACACCACGCCGTGGTAGGCACCGTCGGGCTTGGTCAGTCCCGGGAACCGGTCACTGTGCGCGGCCCAGTCGAAGTTGCCCGAGTCGACGATCAGGCCACCCATCGAGGTGCCGTGCCCGCCGATGTACTTGGTGGCGGAATGGATCGCCACGTCCACGCCGTGCTCGAACACCCGCGACAGGATCGGGGTCGGGACGGTGTTGTCGACCAGGAAGGGCAGGCCCTCGGCGTGAGCGGCATCGGCCCAGGCGCGCAGGTCGATCACGTTCAGCTTGGGGTTGCCGATCGTCTCGCCGAACACCAGCCGGGTCTTGTCGTCGACGTGGCGGGCCAGGTCTTCGGGCTTCTCGGGGTCGACGAAGCGGGTTTCGATACCGAACTGCGGCAGGGTGTGGGCAAACAGGGCGTAGGTGCCGCCGTAGAGGGTCGACAGCGCCACGATGTTGTCCCCGGCGTTGACCAGGTTCAGCACCGCGTAGGTGATCGCCGATGCCCCGCTCGCGGTCGCCAACGCCCCGACCCCGCCCTCGAGCGCGTTGATCCGGGTTTCGACCACCGACTGGGTCGGATTCATGATCCGGGTGTAGATGTTGCCCGGCTCGCGCAACGCGAACAGATCGGCGGCATGATCGGCCGAGTCGAAGACGTAGGACGTGGTCTGGTAGATCGGGACGGCGCGCGCGTTGGTCGCCGGATCGGCCTCTTCCTGGCCGGCGTGGACGGCCAGGGTTTCGGGGCGGTAGTTCATCGGTGGTGGCCCTTTCGTGACAGGTAGGCATCACGGTAGGGGCAGGCACCAACCCGGGCCACAGGTCTCACCATCTGAGGGGATTTATCCCCGGTTCGGCGATCAGCCGCAGGTCGGGCTTTGCCCCGAGGTCGGCCCGAACTCGCGTCCGTTGAAGAGATTCTTCCGGACGAAGTCGTAGTACTTCGCATTGCCGGGCGTGCTGTAGGGGTTGTCGGTCGAACACCGCACCACGTAATGCGCCACCGACTCGGCGTAGGTCTCGGTGATGTCCTTGCCCTTGTCGTACTCGGCGACACTGCCCTCGGTGTTGTAGAGCTGGTTGAACTCCCGCCAGTACTTCGGGGAGCCGCCGCGATCGACGTTGTGCACATGGGCCAGTTCGTGGATGAACACCCGGGAGATCCGGGAGACGTCACCGTTCTGGTAGCCGCCGTACATCTTGGCGAAGTCCACCGACATCACACTGGGCTTGGACAGGCCCCAGTCGCCCCAGGCGTAACCGCGCAGGTTGTCGGCGTTGATCCGGATCGGCCCGCCCACCTTCTCGCGGATGTTGTCCAGATAGGGGGTGCAGTCAACGGCGTCCAGGGTCTGCCAGATCACCTTGACCACCGGCAGGTACTGCGGATCCTCCCAGCCGGGGCCGATCAGCTTCAGGCCCCAACGCTTCTCCATCGCCGCCTTGATCTGCGACATCGAGGAGCCCTCGGGGAACTGTTGGTCGACAGTGCAAGGGCTGACGATCCCCGCCACCGGCGCGGCCGGGCGAGCGCCCTGGCGCGAGGCGCGCTCGCGGGCCTGCTGTGCCGCCTGGGAAGGCTTCGCGGCGGGCTTGGGTGCCGACGATGCCGGTGCCGTGGGTTTGCCGGCCGGGGCCGCTTTCGCCGGAGTGGACGGCTTGGTGGCCGGGGTGCTGATCGGAGGCTCCGGATGTGGCGAAGGTGCTGCATCGGGAGGGGTATCGGGTAGGCCGCCCTTGGGGTGCGGAGCCGCGACGGTCTCGACGTGTTCGGTCTTCAGGCCGGGGGCGTCCACATACGGGATGGCGATCCCACCACCGACCATGCCCAGTGCCACTGCTGAGCCAACCAGCATGCGGCGCAGCGGGAACGCACGGCTGGACTCGGCGCCCATCGCGCGGCGCGGGAGCGCGCTGCGCGGCACGTCGATCGCGCGTCGAGGTGCGGGTGCATCCACTAGGTCGTCCCCCAAAGGTCTCATTTTGGTCACAGCAGCCTGAGATATCTTCACAGATCGATCACCGAACTTCCAATCCGGTGACCACGTGAGTCTCGTCACGCACCGACCGATAGGCTTTTTCCGTGGAGAACAACTTGGGCTGGTGGCCGGAAATCGACGATCCGCACCAGGACCTGCGGGCCTACATCGACAGGATTCGCAGCAGCGGTTACAGCGTGCGTCACGACCAGGGTTCGGACCCCGACCTGATCGATCCGGGCGGCAACGCGGTCGAAACCTGGCGCCAGGATTACCCCTACGACGAGCGGATGACCCGCGCCCAGTACGACGTCGAGAAGTACCAACTGCAGATCGAGTTGCTCAAGTTCCAGTACTGGACCCAGGACAACGACCTCAAACACGTGATCGTCTTCGAGGGACGCGACGCCGCCGGCAAGGGGGGCACGATCAAGCGCTTCACCCAGCACCTCAACCCCCGCTACGCCCGCGTCGTGGCGCTGGCCAAGCCGACCCGCACCGAGTTGGGTCAGTGGTACTTCCAGCGCTACATCCAGCACCTGCCCACCAGCGGCGAGATCGTGATGTTCGACCGATCCTGGTACAACCGGGCCGGCGTGGAGCGGGTGATGGGCTTCTCCACCGATGAGCAGTACGAGGTCTTCATGCAGCAGGCACCGCTGTTCGAGAAGATGCTGGTCGACTCGGGTATCTCGGTGACCAAACTCTGGTTCTCGGTCAGCCAGCGCGAACAGCGCACCCGGTTCGCCATCCGTCAGATCGACCCGGTGCGGCAGTGGAAGCTCTCCCCCATGGACCTGCAGTCGCTCGACAAGTGGGGCGCCTACACCGACGCCAAGGAGCAGATGTTCCTGCGCACCGACACCGACTTCGCGCCCTGGTGGACGGTGAAGTCGAACGACAAGAAGCGGGCCCGGATCAACGCGATGCGGTTCTTCCTCAACCAGTTCGATTACGACGACAAGGACCCCGAGGTGGTCTTCCCGGCCGATCCGTTGATCATCAGGCGGGGCCGCGACGCCGTCGACGACTGAGCTTCGATCCCGTTGACCAGGAACACCGCGACCGGGTTGGCTATTGTGCTGCCCACACTGAAGCTTGTGACATAAGTCACAGTCCGCGGAGGCCTCGATGAGTGAACAGGATGCCGGTGACCGCTCGGCAATGAGCATTCAGCGCACTGCTCGCGACCCCCATGCTTTCGTCGGGACCCTGCGCGACTGGTTGCGCACCCAGTTGCCCGATGGTGCCGACCCGGAACTGACCATCGACGAGGTGCTGACCAGCAACGGGCTGTCCAGTGTCACGGTGCTGTGCACGCTGGTGTGGCGCAATGGCATCAACGAGGTGGTCGAACCGCTCGCGGTGCGGCTGTGTCCCGCCGCGGATGAGGCTCCCCTGCACGGCTGTGACGAACTGCGGCGCCATTACGAGGTGATGCGCGTGGTCGGCGAACTCAGCGACCTGCCGATCCCCCAGGTGCACTGGGTGGAGCATTCCGGGAACGTGGTGGGCAGTCCTTTCTTCTGTATGCGCCGGGTCGAGGGGGAAGCCCCCGCCGACGTGCGGCCCTACACCCTGGGCGACAACTGGTTGTTCGACGGCACCCAGGAGCAGCGCGCCGCTCTGCAGGAAGCCTCGGTGGAGGTATTGGCCAAACTGCACGAATTGCCCGACCCAACCGAGCACTTCAGTTTCTTGGAGTACGACACCCTCGGTGAGACACACCTGGCCAGGCATCTTGCCCACACCAAGCGCTGGTACCGGTTCGCCGCCGGCGACTTCGGCCCCGTCCCGGTGGTCGAGGAGGCCCTGGCCTGGCTCGGTGAGCACCTGCCGTCCGATGACTCGGCGGTGGTCAGTTGGGGTGACGCCCGGATCGGCAACATCCTGTACCACGACTTCACCCCCGAGGCGGTGATCGATTGGGAGATGGCCGCCCTGGGGCCGCGTGAGATCGACCTGCTGTGGATGGTGACGTCGCACCAGATCTGTCAGGAAGTCGCGCAGGCGAAGGGCCTGCCCGGGCTGCCGGACTTCATGGCGGCCGAGGACGTGCTGGAGCAGTATTACCGTTTCACCGGGTACCGGGCCCGACACGTCGATTGGTACCGGGTCTACGTCAGCACCATCTGGACCATCGTGTTCATGCGCACCGGCTGGCGACAGGTGCAGTTCGGAAACGTCCCACGCCCCGACGACCGCCGGGAGTTGTTGTACTCCCTGCCCCTGTTGACCCGCGAACTCGCCCGACAGCGCCGGTGAGTCGCCGGGGGTACGTGATGGAATGGGCCCCATGCACGCCGACGAACCCCACGACCAGCAGGCCGAGATCGACACCTTCTGGGACGAGGCCCGTCGCCGGGCGCGCCTGGACTGGCTGCCCGGTTTCGGTGCTGTCACCCCGGTGGCGGCACTGCAACCCCCGGCGTGGAGCTTCGGGGCCACCCTCGAGCAGGCCGACGCGCTGCTGGAACTGGTGCTGAACGGCACGAAAACCGCCACCGCCTCACTGCTGTCCGATTACGACGCCGAAGAGGACCCAGTGCCCGAGGTGGGCACGATGGGGATCGTCCTGGACGGGGCCGGGCACCCCCGTGCGCTGGTGGCCACGACCGCGGTGCGGATCGTCGAGTTCGACCGGGTGCCGGCCGAACATGCCCACGCCGAGGGCGAGGGTGACCGCTCACTCGATTACTGGCGCCGGGTACACCGGGAGTTCTTCAGCACCCACAGCCTGGGTGGTGCGGAGTTGCCCGGGGACGCCCCGGTGGTGTTGGAGGAGTTCCGGCTGCTGTACCCCGAGCCGCCTCGTCAGGACTGAATGTCGAGGCCCACCAACTCGGCGTAGGCGGTGATCTGGTCGAGGTATTCGGCCATCGAGTTGTGCCGCACGTTCAACCGGAACACCGTGCCACCGTGCTCGGCGGCAGTGCCGAGTACCTCATGGACTTCTTCGGGATTGCCGATCGGGTCGAGCGAGCCTTTCGGCCCGACCACCACATCGAAGCCCTCGGGAATCTCGACCTGATCCAGCATGGATTTGAGCTCGGTGAACTCGGGCCCGCGGAAGGCGACCGGTGCGGGGCACCAACCGTCGGCCAGAGTCACTGCTCGTTTCAGGGCGCGTTTGCTGTGACCTCCGATCCAGATCGGCAGGTGCTCCTGGGCGGCGTGTGGGTCGATCACCATCTCGTCGAAGCTGAAGTACTCACCGTGGTAGCTCACCTGTCGCTTGCCCAGGCAGGCGCGCAGGGCTTTCAGGGCATCGTCGGCCCGTGCGCCGCGGTCGTCGAAGGGCACGCCGAGCATGTCGAACTCCTCGCGGAGGTTGCCGACCCCGAATCCCAGGGTGACCCGGCCCCCGCTCAGGTGGTCGAGGGTGCCCCAGCGCTTGGCGTACTCGAGCGGATGGCTGAAGCCGATCACCAGCACATAGGGCAGGAAGCGGATTCGTTCGGTGACCGAGGCCAGGAAGGAGAACGTCGCCAAGGCGTCGTAGAACCGTTCACCACGTTCGACTCCCGGCGGCACCGCGATGTGATCCGGCGCGGTCATGAACTCGTAGCCGAGCCGGTCGGCGGTACCGAAAACCTTGACCAGTTCGGCCGGACCGGCATCGTGTTCCCACTGCGGCCGGCCACCCGACAGGGCCAGGATCGGGCTGCTGATTCCGGTGCGCATAGTCCTCCTCGATGTCGAGGCCCACACATCGGCGCACGCCTGGTGCCGGCCCTGGACGACCGCCGCCGATGCGGAAGCGATCAGGAAATCAACGTAGAGGGATCGCCCGCACGGATCGATGGTCAGTCCCGGGCGTGGTGTGGGACTTTCCGCAGAGCGTGCCGAGATGCGCCCCACCCCCGAAGACGTGTACATTGTCTCCTCGGTGTCAGCGACACCGGCGGGCTGTAGCGCAGCTTGGTAGCGCACTTGACTGGGGGTCAAGGGGTCGCAGGTTCAAATCCTGTCAGCCCGACCGAGCGAAATTTGCTCCGACAACGGCGAATGCCGATCTCTCCGATGGTGAGAGATCGGCATTTCCTGTCTTTGGTCACAAACACTGGTCACAAAAGTTGGTCACACATGGTTGGGACCCACACCGTGCAGAACCTCAAGATATTGCCGGTTGGCGTCGCAAGGTCCGATCCGTCCTAAGCACCCTCCCGACGACGCGTGCGGATTCGTCGGTCGATGAACAGGGCAACGATGACACCGGTCACCGCAATGATCGGCGTGAACGAACCGATCACCACGGCGGCACCCACCGGGGCAGAACCTCCGCTCAGCGCGAAGACCATGGCGATCAGGTCCTGAAGGAGCAGTGCCACCAACAACCCCGCGACCAAGCCGAGCGCACCGACACCGATGGACCGCCAGGTACTCGGGGGCTTGGTGGGGCGAGGCTGTGCCGGCTCCGGAGACTGTGCGGGTTGCGGGTACGCCTCGTCGGTGTGCGCGTCCTCGGGAGATTCACTCATCTGAGATTCCTTGTTCGTCGAGGGACGCATCAGCACGTTTTACGGCCGGAGATCGCCTGGATTCCCCAGGCGACCATGCCACCAATGGCGCCGATCAGAGCTCCGACGAACAGGCCGCTCGGAATGGCGGCGATACGTGGAATCACCCGTGCACCCGGCCCATCGCCCAGGGACGGCGGATTGCCCCGGTATGCGAAGTCCCAGAGCACCTGATGGGTGGTGACGAGCATGACCCCGAAGATCACTCCGATCACCAACACCGTGAGAAATGGGCTGGGGACTTTCTTGATGACAGCGACGGCGACCCACAGCGCCACCGGACCGATCGCAAGAATCCAGGTGATCCCGCTGCCCTCTTCGATCACATGCAAGTCATGCAGGACGACCCTGATGACTCCGACGGCGGCCAGCCCGATCAGTGCCACGATCGGCAGACCGAGGCGGTTTCGTCGCGCGGACATGGTGTTTGGACGAGGTGTTTCATAGCTCATGGGCCACAAGGTAGGCAGCAGGGCCGGTGCCGATCGTCCGTGCTGGAACGACAATCCCGGTCGCATTCGGAAGACATCCCGATCAACATCCGAGCCCCTACGTCAGCGAGCAAGAGGCGATGCAGCGGCGTTCAGGACGTGACCAGCCCGGATCGGTGGGCAATCACCACCAACTCCGGGCGATCCCGGGCGCCGATCTTCGCGAGGATTCGGCTGACATACGTGCGGGCGGTCGCCGGGCTGAGGTGTAGGACGGCCGCAATCTCATCATTGGTGTCCCCGTGCCCGATCCTGGTGAGAACCTCGATCTCCCTGGCACTGAGCAAAGCGAGCCGGGGGTCCGGAGTCGCGGCGGCGCGTCCGGATGCGACCAGGCCCATCAACCGTTCGATGATCGCCGGCGAGAGCAGTCTCTCTCCTCGGCCGGCCCGGGTAACGGCGTCGCGCAGGTCGTCACGGGTTGTGTTCTTGAGCAGATAACCGACCGCGCCGGCTCGGATGGCACGGACGATGTCGGTGTCAGCGTCGAAGGTCGTCAGGACGACGACGTGGGTGTCTTCCAGTTGCTCGTCGGCGCGGATCACCTCTGTCGCCTCGATGCCGTCCATCACCGGCATGCGAAGATCCATCAACACCACGTCGGGTCTGTACCTGCGGACGACTTCGACACCGCTGCGGCCGTCCGTGGCCTCCGCAACAACTCGGATGCTGTCATCTCGCGAAAGCAGGGTGCGCAGGCCGGCGCGAACCAAATCCTGATCATCCACAAGAACGACGGAAGTCATGTCTGCACCACCACCGGAAAGGACGCGCGCACGGCGAATCCGGCCTCCTGTGGTCCCGCGTCGAAAGTGCCGCCGAGAAGCTGGGTGCGCTCCCGCATGCCGGCCAGGCCGCTTCCTCGGTCGTTTCGATGCTCGGTGGGCCGGGCCGAGCCAGAGTTGCCGTCATTGACGACGCTGACGGTCACCGCGTCGGCTGTTTGTCTGACATCCACGTCCACACGTGCGGCCGCTGCATGCCGCACGACATTGGTGATGGACTCCTGTACGACTCGAAACACTGCGGCTTCGACAGGGGGTGGCAACTGCGAATGAACGTCAACGCGCGCGTGGACCTCCAGGCCGGCCTGCTTGGCCGGCAGGACGGCGGACTCAAGATCGCTGATCCGAAGGAGTGGCCGGCCGGCGGACTCTTCCTTCCGAAGGTTGGCGACGGTGCGGCGCACTTCTTCGAAGGTTGTTGAGGTCGTGCTCGCGATGACCGCCAGCGCTTCGCGGGCCACCGCATTGTCGGCTTCGGAGAGCTTGGCGGATTCCATAGCTTCCTCCGCGATCTGGGTATGGAGCGTTACCACCGTCAAGGCGTGCCCGACCGAATCGTGCAGTTCTCGCGCGATGGAGAGACGTTCGGACATCGCCCGCTGCTCGGCCTGGCGTGCGTAGCGGTCCAAGGTGAGATCCGCGATCCGGGAGGATTTGTGACGAAGTTGTCTGCGCGACCTCACGTTGTCCCCGAACGCGATTGCCCCGGCCAGCAGCAGCGCGTGTCCGGGCAGTTCATAGCCCACCACCAGGGCCGGGGCCTGTCCGATGGCGAGTCGGTACCCGATGGAGATGGCCAACACTGACGCGGACGCGACGATCGCTGCTGCGGCTCGGCCGTACTCGGCGGCCGAGAACACTGCCGCCGCCAGTGGCACCGATACGCCGATCGCCGGGTAGCCGGACGCGTAGTACGCGATGACACCGCCTGCAGTCAGGAGTACCACGATCAACGGGTAGCGCCGTCGGGCCAGCATGAGTGCACCCAGGCCGACCGCCCACAGGTAGGCCCACCCGTCGGGGTCCGCGCTGTCGATATCGGCAGCAATGAACAGGGACACGACGAGAGTCACGCCGATGCCCAAGAGGCCATCGAGCACCCAGGGAGCGGGACGTGAGGCAGGCTCCGGAGCTGACGCGTCCGCCGTCATGGAGTCATAATATGACCGCGTGGAAAAGGTTGGGAGTCGTCGGAGAGCGACTTCTTCATGATCCTCGTCGGGTTCCGTCGAGCGCACCGCTACCAGCTCCGCAGCCCGAGCCTGAGCATTCGATCTCGGGCTGGAGCACCTTGGTCGGCGGTGGCAACTCTGTTCAGGATCCTCGCCATGGCAACCATTCGACGAGTCGGCGCGCGACGGGCTCTGTCATAGCGGCGCAGGCCTTGGCGAATGGTTCCACTGCTGCGGAGCGCTTGAGCGAGGACGACCGCGTCGACCAAGGCTTCGCAGGCTCCACGCCCAAGGTTCGGTGCCATGGCATGAGCGGCGTCGCCGACCAGAACGGTGTTGCCACGAAAATAGGGGTGTCGCAATGACACATCGGCCAAGCATCGTCGGTCGACGTCCCCACTGCTGATCCCGTCCAGAACCCGACGAATCTGCAGATGCCACTCGGAGAAGCGCCGGCGAAGCGTCTGCACGTCATCGGCACCGCTCTGTTCGAGGTGGCTGTGCCGTAGGCACGCGAACCAGTTCGTCCGTCCGTCACCGGTCGGTGTGATCCCGAACAAGGCGCCGCGCCCCCATGTCTCGGTGACCGCTTCCACTCCCCGGTCCACGACTCCCCTGAAGGCGATCGTGGGCAGCGGACGCTCGACCGGTGACCCCCAGGTGCGCAGTCTGACAGCGCTGTGTATGCCGTCGGCACCGACCACGAGATCCGACTCCGGCAAGGAGTCGGTTGGTTTCACCTCGCGGGACCAGTGGATGGTGTTGGGTGGCACTGCGTCGAGCAATATGCGCACGAGGCGCTCCCTCGCGATCAGGTGAGCACTCCGAGAAGAAGGGACGCGGGCGATGAGCCGTCCACTCGGGTCCAGAATGGTTGCGCCGTGGCTGAGGGCGCTGTGCCGACGCACCGTGTCGCCCACGCCGATGGCATCGAGCGCGCGCATCGCCTCGGGCCACATACCCACCGCGGTTCCACCGGTGGTTGGTATGTCAGCCCGCTCCCGGACGGTCACACTCCAGCCTGTCTTGCCGAGCGCGATGGCGGTCGCGAGACCCCCGATGCCTGCACCGACGATGATGGCGTGGTTCTGCACGAATGGCCCTTCCTCCGATGAGATGGCAACGGCCCACCCAGCGGTGCCGATCACATCAGCGGGAACCGTGCGGCCCTGAGAGCTGCTGCCCCGAGAGCTCGGTTTTCCAAGCTAGGCGGTGGGTGCGCGCGGTACAGTCGAGCCAGGGCGACGAAGTTGCTGCCCCGGGGCGATCGCCGAGAGAGGGCAGCAGGCCCCACCATCCGCAGTACCAAGGCCCGCCACGAGGGCGCGCCGAAAGGCGGTAACAGTGCGCATCCTGGTACTGGGCGGGACATCGTTCATCGGCCACGCAATCTCACGCACCCTGATCGATCACGGACACACCGTGGCCATCTGCCACCGGGGCCGAACCGAGCCATCCGATCTCGACCGGACACATCACATTCACACCGATCGGTCGAATCTCGGCGCCGTCCGGCGCGAGCTCGCATCCTTCTGCCCGGAGGCACTCATCGACACGTATGCACTCACGCGGCGCGACGCGGAAGTGGCCGTCGCCAATCTGCCGGCCGACATCCCTGCGGTCGTCCTGTCGAGCCTGGACGTCTACGAAGCCTTCGATGGCTTCCTCGCCGGCCGTGCCGTCGCTCCCCTACCCCTGCGAGAAGATTCCGCGCTCCGCTCGCGTCGCTACCTCTACCGCGGTGAGTCACAGCCGGGAGTGTCGGACGACTACGAGAAGATCGACGTGGAAGCGGTTTGGTCCGAGCGAGGAGCCTGCATCCTGCGATTGCCGATGGTTTATGGCCCACGGGACCCGCAATGCCGCGAAGGCTTCCTTCTCCGCCGCCTGGCGTCGGGTCGGCGTGAGATCCCGATCGGCGCGGGAAACCTGCTCTGGAGTCGTGCGCACGTCGACGATGTCGCAGAGGTCGTCACGAGGGCCATCGAGAACCCCGCAACACAGGGAACGATCATGAACATCGCCGAATCGGTGACACCTTCCATCGAACAGTGGATGTCCCAGATCGCCGCGGCCATGAGCCTCGAGGTCGACCTCGTTGCCGTCGCGGAGGATGCCGTGCCACCCGATCTTGTGCTGACGAGGACGCACAAACAGCACGTGGTTGCCGATACCCGCCTGGCGGAGAAACTCCTGTTTCGGGGCGGTCCGGACCTCCGGGAACGGGTATCGCAATCTGTGGCTTGGCACCTGCAGCACAAGACCTGGGTTCCCTGGACGGAGGAGGACGCGGTGGCCGACGACTTCGCTTTGCAGCAGCGGCTGGCATGACGCGGCTGCTGAAGAAGACGGGCCCACCATTGGCCACATCACCATCGTCGCCGTCAGAGTGTGCCGAGGCCGGTAGAGGAAGCCCATGACATCTGCAGTGAGCCCACGGGACCGAGCCCTGTTGTCGGAGGTCGGAAGACGCGGTCGATTGTGGTCGCCCAGCGCTGAGCCAACCCTGATCTCCCGTGGGGCCGAGAACACGACGTGGGCTGTCGAGGACTACATAGTTCGGTACTCCGATGATGTTGAATCCGTCAGCCGCGAGGTCGAGTTGCTCAACGCCCTTGCGCGGGCGACCTCGACCCCGACGCCAACACCGGATCTACACGAGGCGGATCTGGGGATCTTCGCCTACAGACGTCTTCGTGGCACACCCCTGATGCACCTGACCCAGCGGACGTCCCCGGCCATCCTTGCGGCGCTCATCGACGCATTGTCCGCTCTCCGAGAGTGCCTTCCTGCCTCTCGACTTCTGATCGACCGGTATCCCAACCAGGAGTGGCACACAGACGCCTTGCACACGTACCACACGGTGCGGCCTCGACTCACCGACAGCCAAGCTCGCCTCGTGGGTGCATTCCTGGACGAACCGCCGCCACCCTCCCGAGCCTTGGCATCCGCTCAGCACAATGACTTGGGCGCGGAACACATCCTCATCAACGACCGCGGAGCGCTGAGCGGCATTCTTGACTGGTCCGATGTGGCGCTGGCCGACCCTGCGCGCGATATCGGCTCCATCTACCGAGATCTCGGACCCGCCGCGGCGGGCTTTGTCAGCGAGACCCTGAACGGTCCTCTGACCGATGATGAGCTCCGTCGCGTCCGCTTCCACGCCCGTTGCCGATGGCTTGAGGATCTGGCCTTCGGCATCACGAACCCCATCCTTGGCAAGCCCTATCTCGACAACGCCTGGTTCACCTTCGACCACACCTTCGGCGCCGCTTGATGGACCGGAACGCCCATCAGCATTCCGTGGACGCAATCTCCAGGGCGATGTCGAGCACCGACGCTTCGTCCCGTATGACAACATCTGGCAGCACACCAACCTGGTCCCAGTTGGTCCCGGTTCGAGGATCGATGGGTGCCCCGGTCGAGATGTAGATGTGGAAGCCGGACGGATGCGCGAACAGATCGACGGGATTCGCTGCACCGACGCTCGGGATGCCAACGATCGTGGCACGTGACAACGACTGCAAGGCGTAGGCCAGGCTCTCGGCCGCCGATGCGGTGCGGTTGTTCACCACGACCACGACCGGCAGCGTCGCCAGACTCCTGATGGAGGGATCGGGGCGGGTCATGGCGACGCGAGATCGCCCAGCACTCCGGTAGGTGAGGACATGCACCGGATCGGCACCGAGCAACGGAGCGAGCAGATACTCGACCATGGAGGGCCAGCCGCCGTCATTGTCACGAACATCGATCACCGCATAATCGCAATCTCCCAGGTACCCGAGCGATTGACGGGCAAGGTCCGCGCAGGCCGGATCAGCGATGTCATCGAACCGGTGAATCGCCAGGACACCTCCCCGTCCGCGACGCTGAAAGCTCATCGCCTCCGCCGCCTGTTGCTCAGTGGTCGTGACGCCGGGTCGGTCCGGCTGACCCCACATGACCGAGAAGTGACGGTCATGGAGACGCAGCCGGTGGGTGAGGTGCTTTGCGAACCGTGAGGCACGAACTCCGTCCTCGTTCGTGGCCGTGGCCCGCAGCTCGTCTGCGCAGACCCGGGCGAGGTCGCTGAAGACATAGTGCTTCACGATCAAGTCGGCGAAGTCTTCGAGCACCTGGCGCTGCAGGGATGAATCCACCCACCCATCGGACCAAACAGACGACCCCGAAGCAGTTACGACCATGAAAGTGCCTCCGTTCGTTGCTGGGCACAATTGCGCTTGCGCGCCGTCACTCTAGGAAGTGCCGGAGCAACCGGGAGTCGTAGCGGAAGGACCGCTTTGTCGCCCACGAACAACTGCGCACATGTGCCGCACCGCTCAGCGCCCTTGAAGGTCGGGGCCAATAAATGGCTCGCACCTACGCAGGGCTCGACCTACGATGAGACACAGCATCCCCGAACAAGGACTTCTCATCGTGCTGATTCACGACCGTCTTCCCGCACCCCGTGCGCTGACGTCGTAGCAGCCCGTCCGAAGGCTCCGCTGTCAGCGCCATCCGCTGACAATCCAGGAGCCTCATGCATTTCTCCCATCCTTCCGTCGTCCTCGACGACGTTTCCTTCATCTGGCCGGACGGCACACCGGCCCTGACCGGCATCACTGCCGCTTTCGGCCCGGGACGCACCGGCCTGGTCGGGGCCAATGGCACCGGCAAGACCACCCTGCTGCGGTTGATCCACGGCGAGCTTCGGCCCACCTCGGGCACCATCGCCGTATCCGGCCGGGTTGGCCGGCTGCCCCAGATCCTCACTTTGCGCACCCGCGCCACAGTGGTCGATCTGTTGGGGGTCGGTGCCACGGTCGAGGCGCTGCATGCCATCGAGGCGGGCGACCCGAGCCCGAGGCACTTCGAGGCCATCGGCGACGACTGGGACGTCGAGGCCAAGGCTCGGGCATGCCTGGACGCGATCGGCCTGACCAGCATCGAACTCGACCGCCGCGTCGGCACGCTCTCCGGTGGCGAGACCCTGTTGGTCGCCCTGGCGGGCTTGCAACTGAGCGGCGATCAGGTGGTGCTGCTCGATGAGCCGACGAACAATCTGGACCGACCGGCGCGCCACCGTCTCTACGACGCCCTGCAGGTCTGGCCTGGCGCACTGATCGTGGTCAGCCACGACGTCACCCTGCTCGACCTGATGGACGACACCGCAGAACTGCACGCCGGCGCCCTGACGGTCTTCGGCGGTGGCTTCACCGATTTCCAGGAATACCTCGCCCGGGAACAGGCAGCAGCCGAACAGGCACTGCGCAACGCCCATCAAAAGCTCAAGACCGAGCAACGCCAACGTATCGAGGCCGAAACGAAACTGGCCCGTCGGCAGAGATACGCCCGCACCGACTTCGAGAACAAGCGCAAGCCGAGAATGGTCATGAACCAACGCAAGACCGAAGCGCAGGTGTCGGCCGGCAAGCTGCGCGGCGAACACGACGAGAAGATCGCGGCTGCGCGCCGGGACGTCGATGAGCAGCACCAGCGCATCCGCCGCGACAACCGGATTCGGATCGACCTGCCGGACCCCGGCGTACATGCTTCGCGCCGGTTGGCCGAGTTCTGGGACGAACACGGCACCACGGTCACCGTGCAGGGTCCGGAACGACTGGCCCTGATCGGACGCAACGGCGCCGGCAAGACCCGCCTGATGGAGAAGCTCATCCACCCCGCTCGGGCCACCGTCGGACCCCTCACCGCCATCGCGCACACCGACCGAATCGGCTACCTGCCGCAGCGACTCGACCACCTGGACGACAACCTCAGCATCATCGACAGTGTCCGGGCCCACGCCCCGAACACCGAACCCGAAACACTGCGTGCCAACCTGGCCCGGTTCCTGTTTCGTGGCGACAGCATCACCCGCCCGGTCGCGACCCTGTCCGGTGGCGAGCGCTTTCGGGTGGCCCTTGCTGCACTGCTGCTCGCCGAACCGCCGAATCAGTTGGTGGTGCTCGACGAGCCGACCAACAATCTCGATCTGGCGAGCATCGATCAACTCGTCTCGGCCCTGGACAACTATCGGGGTGGACTGATCGTGGTCAGCCACGACGACGCTTTCCTGCGGCGGTTGCGGATCGATGTACAGGTCGAACTCGAGGACGAAACACTGCAGGTGATCGACGCCTGAGACAGCGCCGGACGAGCGGTCTTCTGTCGTCGGGTTACCGCTCGGTGGGCGTGGTGCTGGCTAAGGTGTGCCCATGTCCGGCGACCTGACTCGACCCGCCACCGAATCGACGGTGAACCGGGTCCTCTCCCCCGACCGTCCCTGGGTGCGCATCCTGCGACTACTGATGGGGCTCTTCGCGCTGGCTGCGGTGGGCTACAACACCTACCAGTCGGCCACCGGGGCCGGGGACTCCACCGTGGTGCAACTGTTCTCGATGTTCACCATCCAATCGAACCTGGTGTTCGCGGCGGTGCTGATCATCGGAGCCCTGGTCGCCCGGGCACGACTCCCCCACTGGTGGGATCACCTGCGGGGCGCTTTGGCCTTCTACCTGGTGATGACCGGCATCGTCTACGCGCTCCTGGTCGCACCCGCGAGCGAGGTGTGGAGTTGGGACATCACCTGGACGAACCTGGCCCTGCACCGGCTCGCACCATGGTTCGCCTTCCTCGACTGGGTGCTGGTCACCATGTGGGTTCGCGCCCGGCTCTGGCGGGTGCTGGCCTGGGTCGCCTACCCGGCGGCCTTCCTGGCCTACACCTGGATTCGCGGGGCGATCGTGCACTGGTACCCCTACAGCTTTCTCGACCCGCGACCGCCGAGCAACTGGAACACCGTGCTGGTGGTGACCGGCATCGTGTTGATCGCCTTCCTGGTCATGTCGCTGGTGCTGCACCTGCTCGGCAACCTGCGGGTGCGGCTCGCCGAGCGCGCCGCCCTGCCCGAGAACCGGGCGGGGAGCCTGACACGATGAGGCCATGCTTGTTGCCTTCTCCGTAGCCCCCGCCGGTCACGAATCGGTTCACGAGGCGGTCGCCGAGGCCGTCCGGATCGTGCGTGAATCCGGCCTGCCGAACCGCACCGATGCGATGTTCACCACCATCGAGGGTGAGTGGGACGAGTGCATGGACGTGGTGCGCCGCGCCACCGAGGCCTGCGCCAAGTACGGCAACCGGGTCTCGTTGGTGTTGAAGGCCGACATCCGCCCCGGCTACACCGGGCAACTCACCGCCAAGGTAGAACGGGTCGAGGCGCACCTCGACAGCGAGGGCTGAAAGGGCCTCAGCGCAGCGGGTCGACGGTTCCTGCCGGGTAGTCCTGAATCGGAACCTCCCCGGAGGCGATCGCGTCCAGTGCCGGCTGGATGATCCGCCAGCCCTGCTCGGCGGCCCGAGCCGCCACCGAGAACGATCGATTGTTCTCCAGCAGCCAGGTCATCACCCACCCGTAGGCCGAACATTCCGGTCCGACACCCTGACAGGCCAGTTCCAGGGTGTTGACCTCGCCGTCCGGTGAGGCGGTGTTGAGTCGCAGGGCCATCGCGCTGTCCTCGAAACTCAGCCGCAGCGTGTTGACGGGTACGGCACCGAAGTTCGGGTACTCGTGCAGGGCGGGCTTGAAACGCACCAGAACTTCTTTTCGGGATGAGCCGATCGCCTTGCCCGATTCGATGGTGATCGGGATGTCCGACCAGCACCAGTTGTTCACCCGCAACGCGAGTCGGGCGTAGGTTTCGACCTTCCCGTCGGGGTCGGTGCCGGCCTCCTCCAAGTAGCCGGGCAACTGCCGACCGTCCACCTCACCGGCGGTGTAGCGGCCGGCCACCACTGCCTCGCTCGGTGCACCGGCCAGTTCGGTCTGTTCCAACAGGTACCCGATCTGGGTGGGCAACTCATCGCTCAGCAGACTGTTGGGTGGCGGCACCAGCAGCAGCGCCATCACCTGCAGCAGGTGCGATTGGAGCATGTCCACGATCGCGCCGGTCTGCTCGTAGAATTCCGCACGCCCCTCCAGGCCGATCGATTCGTTGAACACGATCTCGATCCCGGCCACGTGTTCGCAGTTCAACACCGGTTCCAGGACGCGATTGGTCAGCCGCAGCCCCAGCAGGTCACGGGCCGCCGCCATGCCCAGGAAGTGATCCACCCGGAACACCGAGCCGGCACCGACGAGTTGCTCGGCTTTCAGGTTGACCCGCCGGGCCGCCGCCTGATCGATACCGATCGGCTTCTCCAGGGCAAGCTCGAGTCGCTGGGGCAACTCCACCTCGAGCAGGGCATCGAGGAAATCCTCGGTGACTCTCGGGCTCAGGGCGCAGTAGATGATCGTCCGGTCGGTGGTGCGGCCTTCCAGCAACTCGTCCAGTTCTTGCGGGTCGGTGGCATCGGTGGGGATGTACACGGTGTCGTTCACCAAGCGTTGCACCGACGGCACCTCGAGGTCGATCCCGGCCGACTCCAGGGCCCCGCGCACGTGGTCGCGCCAATCCTCGTGGTCGCTGCGCGCGGCACCGATCAAGCGCAGATTCATGTCCGGTTGCCGGGTCAGGGCCTGCCCCAATCCGGGCAGCAACAGACGTTCGGTCAAATCACCCCCGGCCCCCAGCAGAATCAGCGTCGTCCGGTCGGCCACATTTCGAGTCGACATATTTCAACACTAGTCAGGCGACCCTAAGTACCAAGAAAAAAGTTCTCGGAGTTGGCACAAGTGTTATCGGGTCGAGAATTCGTTGCCATCGGCAACCGAAACTGCTTCCGGCGCGGCATGGTTCGGGACGCATCTGAGAGATTCGATTGCCAACACCGGGACGGCGGGTTCACAGGTGCTGGCTCTGAAGCCAGTTCTGCACCTGCACCCGGCGGGCATACAGCTCCTCTTCGGCATCGGCGCCCGGTTCGAACCGGCCGAGACCCAGTTCGGCCCGAATCAGACCATCACGCATGTAGACCAGGCGCTGGCTGCGGGCCGCCACGGCGGGATCGTGGGTGACCACCACAATCGTGGTGCCCTCGGCGTGCAGGTCGCCGAGGATCTGCATGATGTCGGTGGCCGCGGCCGAGTCCAGGGCGCCGGTCGGTTCGTCGGCGAAGATGATGCTCGGCCGATTGATCAGCGCCCGGCAGATGCCGATCCGTTGCAACTGGCCACCGGAGGCCTGGGTGATGTCGTGGTCGGCCAGCGCCGCCACCCCGGTGCGTTCCATCAACTCCAGCCCGCGGCGGGTGATTTCCTCGCGGTTGCCCGTCTTGGCGAGTCGGGCGGGCAGCACCACATTGTCGAGCAACGACAGGTTGCGCAGCAGGTGCACGTGCTGGAAGACGAAGCCCATCTCGGTGAGCCGCAGTTCGGCCAGCCGACGGGGTTTCAGCCCGGTCAGCTCGGTGCCGGCCAGGGTGACGCTGCCCGAACTGGGGGCATCCATCCCACTGATCGAGTACAGCAGGGTCGACTTCCCACTCCCGGACGGGCCCATCACGCTGACGAACTCGCCGCGAGCCACTTCCAGGTCGACCCCGTGCACCACGGTGGCCGCACCGAACGTCTTCACCACCCCGCGGGCTTGCAGGATCGCCTCACCGGCGGGGTTGTCGGTGTGGCCGGGTTCGGTCAGCACGGTGCTCATCGGGTCTTCTTTCGTTCCGGTTGTCGTGGCGGTCATTCGCGGACCAGGGAGTTGATGGTGGTGCGGGTGATGGTCGTGCAACTCGCCACGGTGGCGGCGGCCACGGTGAGCAGCAGCACCGCGGGCAGGGCCACCGCACTGAGCAGCGGGTTGCTGACGAACTCGATGCGGCTGGTGCCCCGAAACAGGAATTCCAGGCCGCCGAACATGCCCTCGAACATCAGGTTGAACATGGCCTGGCCGGCGGTCAGGGCCGCGACGATGCCCAGGGGAACCCCAAGCAGCAACACGACCAGGATCCGGGTCAGGTATTGGGTGCGGATTCCGGAGTCACCCGCCCCGAGCGCCCGTTGGATCGCGATCGGGGCGGTGTCACCGGCCAACAACATGCGGGTGAACATCACCGTGATCATCGCTGCCAGAGCCACCGCCACCCCGACGGAGATGACCGCGGCCCCGGTGACCTGCCTGCTGATCGGCCCGAGTTGCTGGTCGCGGAACTCGCTCATCGTCCAGGACCGCAGGCCGGTACCGCTGACCCGATACGCGGTGGCCTTGGCCTCGGCATCGACGCCGGTCTGGAGTTTGACCGCGAACGAGTACCACATCACCTCGGCGCCTTTTGTCGGCAGCATCGCTCGTGCGGTCTTGCCACCATGGGTGATGTCCTGGTAGCTGCCCACGATGGTCAGGTCGCGAGGGTGCCCGTCCACATCGAGGGTGATCGTGTCGCCGACCCGGTGGCCGAGTTGGGCCAGGGCGAGCAATGAGACCGCGATTTCGTGCTCGGCGGTCGGGGCCCGTCCCTCGGCGTAGGTCACCGGCAGGATTGCGTGGTCGCCGTTGGCGACATACAGGCTGACCGGCTCCCCCTCGCTGGTGGTCAGGTCGTGCCTGGTGGTGATCAGGGCTGCGTACTCGGCGACATCGTGATCCTCCGAAAGGCGGGCCAGCACTTCGGCGTAGGTGGACGCGCTCTGCTGCCCGGCGTGTTGCAGGGTCAGGCCGAGGTCAGCATCGCCGACGCCCAGGTTGGTCATGAACTGGGGTGCGCGCAGAGTGGTGGCGGCACTGGTGGGTACCACCACGATGAAGGCGCTGACCATGAACACCACCAACAGCAGCACGTACATCAGCGGCCGCTTCAGCAGGTCGATCACGCCCAGGGTGACTTGGGTCGGCAACACCGAGGAGTGCAGTGACACCGGTGCGCGACCGCCGCCGGAACCAACGGTGCCCGAGCGCAGCGCCTCGACCGCACTGAGCCGGTTGAACCGACGCAACAGAGTGTGCAGCGACACCATGATCAGTCCGAAAGCCGCCACAGCCACCAACACGGGCACCAGTACCGGCGCGAATCCCCCGCTCTCACCGAGGTAGCGGTCGAGGTTGCGCGACATCGCCGGCGCCAGCGCCCAGCCGGCGAACAGGCCGAACAAGGAGGCAGCCGCACCGATCGAGCCGTACTTGGCCAGGTAGATGCCCTTGATCGCCCGGGTCGGCACGCCCACCGCGGTGAGCACCCCGATCTCGCGTCGGTCGTTGTGGATGGCGGCTCGGAAGGCCAGTCGCAGGCACAACAGTCCGACGATCATCAGCATCAACGCCCCCAGGATCACGACTCCGGCGACCAGGCCCTCGCTGATCATGTTGAAGGCCCGGAAGGCCGCCGAATCGATCATCGGGCCGACATGGGGCAGGCCCGAGTCCAGGTAGGCCTTCTTGAACGGTTCGAGCTCGGCCGGGTCGGTGAGCCAGAACGAGATCAGGTACTCGGGGGTGCCGGTGTGGGCCCGAACCGCGGCCAGGTCGTCGGGATGCACCGCGAGGCGCTTCGAACTGGCGATGCCGGTGTTCATGATCGAGTCCCGCATGAACCCCGCGACCCGCAACTCATGACGGAATCCGTCCGGCGCGGTCACCGTCACCGTGGCGCCGGGTTGCAGACCGTGCTCGACCTGGTAGATCACCGGCAGCCAGATGGTGCCCGGTGCCACCTCGGTGATCGGGCGTCCCTGCAGGTCGAGCAGCAGGTCGCGTTCTCCGTTGGGCACCACCAGGGAGTTCTGTTGAATGCTCTGGGCCTGTGATTCCTGGTCGAACCACAGTTGGGCGTTGTCGATGCCCAACAACAACTGGGTCTGGTGGGCGGCGACATCGTCGCGCCGACCGGCCCAGGCTTCGATGTCGGAGGCCCGCATCGGGCCGGCGTGCATCTGGGCCACGTCCGGGGCGTCGGCGGTGGCCAACAGTCGATCACCGGCTCCGACGGCCCGGGCCAACAGTCCGGCGCTGGCGCAGGCGAGCATCACCGACATCATCATCAGCACCACCAGGGTGCCGGTGAGGGCCGGGTTGCGGCGCACGTCCGCGCGCACCATCCGAAACACCATCTCTGCTCCGTTCGTGTGTCCCGGTGCCGAACCTAGGAGCCGCCTGCGGTCGGGTACGTCGGGATCAGCCCTGGCACGGGCCTGAGCGCACCCTGAGCCAGCCCCATCACCCACCCCGGGACTCCCTCATGGGTGGCTGGTTAGGCTCGGGGTATGGAGACCCGCATCGAGTCCGACAGCATGGGCACCGTCGAGGTGCCCGCCGACCGCTACTGGGGCGCACAGACCGAACGCAGCATCCACAACTTCCCGATCGGCCGCGACACCTTCGTGTGGGGACGCTCGATCGTGCGGGCGTTGGGCATCCTGAAGAAGTCCGCGGCCCGGGCCAATGCCCAGCTCGGCCAACTGCCCCTGGCCGAGAACGAGATCGAGGCCATCATCAGCGCCGCCGACGAGGTGATCTCCGGTGACCTGGACGATCACTTCCCGCTGGTGGTGTTCCAGACCGGGTCGGGCACTCAGTCGAATATGAACGCCAACGAGGTGATCGCCAACCGGGCGATCGAGATCCTGGGCGGCGAGTTGGGCTCCAAGACCCCGATTCACCCCAACGACCATGTCAACCGGGGGCAGTCGAGCAACGACACCTTCCCGACCGCGATGCACATCGCGGTGGTGCTCGACCTGCACGAGTTCCTGTACCGCCGGGTGCGGCAGTTGCGCGACACCCTGGCCGCCAAGGCCACCGAGTTCTCGCATGTGGTGAAGGTGGGCCGCACCCACCTGCAGGACGCCACCCCGATCACCCTGGGCCAGGAGATCTCCGGCTGGGTCGCCCAGATCGACTTCGCGTTGGCCCAGATCATGCACGCCGAACAGGCCGTGCTGCGCCTGGCCATCGGTGGCACCGCGGTCGGTACCGGCCTGAACGCCCACCCCGACTTCGGACGGACCGCCGCGGCGTTGATCGCCACCGAAACCGGGCACGGCTTCGTCCAGAACCAGAACCTGTTCCGTGCCCTGGCTTCCCACGACGAGTTGGTGTCCCTCAGCGGGGCGCTGCGGGTGCTGGCGATGGCGCTGATGAAGATCGCCAACGACGTGCGCTGGCTGGCCTCCGGCCCGCGCAACGGCATCGGTGAGTTGCTGATTCCGGAGAACGAACCCGGCTCCTCGATCATGCCCGGCAAGGTGAACCCGACCCAGGCCGAGGCGCTGACGATGGTGGCCACCCGGGTTTTCGGCAACGACGCCACGGTCGGGTTCGCCGGGAGCCAGGGCAACTTCGAACTCAACGTCTACAAGCCGGTGATGGCCCATGCGGTGTTGGAGAGTATCCGGCTGCTCGGCGATGCCTGTGCGGCCTTCGACGATCACTGTGCGGTCGGCATCGAGCCGAACACCGAGCGGATCGAGCACAACCTCGAGACCAACCTGATGTTGGTGACCGCCCTGAACCGGCACATCGGCTACGACAATGCGGCCAAGATCGCCAAACATGCGCACGCCACCGGTGGTTCGTTGCGGGAAGCCGCACTGGAGTTGGACCTGGTTTCGGGTGAGGACTTCGACCGATGGGTGGTGCCGATGGAGATGACCGACCCGTCCGACTGATCACCGGCCGGCCACCAACGGCACACCATGGCCGCCGGTGGCCGCGGGCTTTCCGGGGGTGTCATGATGGACGCCCGATGGACCGGCACCACCACGTTCTGCCATGGCCTGTCGGCCAGTGACAGGAGATTGTGGTGAAAACCGTTCTGCGGAGCCTGCATCGTGGCGAGTGGGGGCTGATCGCCGTCAACGCGGTGCTGATCTACTGCGCGGTCTGGCTGGATCTGCGCATCCCGGAATACATGACCGAGTTGACGGTCATCATCCAGACCCCCGGTGGCACGGTCTCCCAGGTGCTCCGCGAGGGCGGCTGGATGCTGCTGTGCGCGCTGGGGTCGCTGGCCTGCTCGATCGTGGTGGGTTTCACCGCCGCCCGGGTGGCAGCCGCGGTATCACGGCGCCTGCGACACGGGGTCTACGCGAAGGTGATGGACTTCTCGCTCAAGGAAATCGGCGACTTCTCCACCCCCTCGCTGATCAACCGCACCACCAACGACATCACCCAGGTGCAGTTGCTGGTGGTGATCGCGATGATGGTGATCATTCGAGCCCCGATGATGGCGATCCTGGCCCTGGCCAAGATCAGTCGAACCCACTGGGAGTGGACCGCGCTGACCGCCGCCACGGTGCTGGTGATGTTGGTGATCATCGGGACGATGATGAGCTACGCACTCCCCCGCTTCCGCCGCACCCAGGCCCTCACCGACGACGTGAACCGGGTGGCGCGCGAAAGCCTCACCGGCCTGCAAGTGGTGCGCGCCTACCGGGCCGAGGATTTCCAGGAGGCGAAGTTCGACGTCGCCAACAAGCGCCTCACCCGCAACACCCTGCAGGCCAATATGGCGTTGACGGTGATGAACCCGACGATGTTCCTGGTGATGAACGGCCTCACCCTGGGCATCTACTGGATCGGGGCGCTGCTGATCAGCGACATCGCGATCACCGGCCCCGCCGACTTCAACGACCGGTTGACGGTGTTCTCCAACATGGTGGTGTTCATGGCCTACGCGATGCAGGTCGTGATGGCTTTCATGCTGCTGCTGATGGTGTTCATGATGGCTCCGCGTGCTCTGGTGTCGGCGAACCGGATCGGTGAGGTGCTCAACACCCGGGCCACCATCGTCGACGGCACCCGTACCGCCGGGAACCCCGATCGAGCCGGAACCGTGGAGTTCCGCAATGTCGGTTTCCGCTTTCCCGGCGCCGCCGAGGACGTGCTGCACGACATCTCGTTCATCGCCCACCCGGGCGAGACGGTGGCGATCATCGGGGCCACCGGCTCGGGCAAGACCACCGTGCTGAACCTGGTGCCGCGGTTCTACGACGTCACCTCCGGGCAGGTGTTGGTGAACGGGGTGGACGTGCGCGAGTACACCCAGGAGGCGCTGCGCGAAACCATCGGCTACGTCCCGCAGAAGGCGGTGCTGTTCGCCGGCACGATCACCGACAACGTCGGCTACGGCAAACCGAATGCCTCCCGGGCCGATCTGGAAAGGGCCGTGGCGATCGCCCAGGCCCGCGATCTGGTCGACCGCGACGACATCGGCTACGACGGTGAGGTCGCCCAGGGCGGCACCACCTTCTCGGGTGGGCAGCGCCAACGCCTGTCGATCGCCCGCGCAGTGGCCTCCGATCCGCAGATCTACCTCTTCGACGATTCCTTCTCGGCGCTGGACTTTCGCACCGAACGGGGGTTGCGCGACGCCCTGGAACGTGAGACCGGTGATGTGACCACTCTGGTGGTGGCCCAACGGATCGGCACCATCCGTCATGCCGATCGGATCGTGGTGCTCGATTTCGGCCGGACGGTCGGGGTCGGTACCCATGACGAGCTGATGGAAACCTGCGCGGTTTACCGCGAGATCGCCGAGTCCCAGCTCAGCGCCGAGGAGCTGGATCGATGAGTGCCCCGGAGAAGGTGCAGAAGGAACCCGACCGCCAGTTCGGTCGGGGCCCGCACGGCATGGCGATGGGTGGTGAGAAACCGAAGAGTTTCGGTACCGCGATGCGTCGGCTGGTGCGTTTCGCCCGACCGTTCCTGCCGATGATGGTGGCGGCGCTGATCCTGGAGACGGTCAGCATGATCACCCGCCTGATCGGGCCGGGCAAGATCAGCGAGATCACCGACCTGATCGTGGCCGGGTTGGGCGCCGACATCGATATGCCCTCGATCATGGACATCGTCCGGTTCCTGGTGATCATCTTCGCGATCGGTGCGGTGTTCAGTCTGGTCAGCGGTTTGCTGCTCACCCAGCTCACCCAACGCGCCACCCGTTCGCTGCGCACCGGCATCGCGACCAAGACCAATCGGCTGTCGGTGCGGTATTTCCAACGTTCCAGCACCGGTGATCTGCTGTCGAGGTTGACCAACGACATCGACACCATCGGCCAAACGATGCAGAACAGCCTGATCGGCCTGGTGTCCTCGACGGTGCTGTTCGTCGGCGCGTTCTTCGCGATGGCCTTCACCGAATGGCGGATGACCCTGGCCGCGGTCGGGGCCTCGGTGATCGGCTTCGCCTTCATGTCGGTGATCATGCGCCGCTCCCAGCAGTACTTCCGGGGCCGGCAACGCTGGCTCGGCAAGTTGAACGGCCATGTCGAGGAGACCTATACCGGGCATCTGGTGGTGAAGGCCTTCAACGGTGTCGGCCGGGAACGGGCCGAGTTCGACCGGCTCAATGACGAGGTCGCCGAAGCCGAATGGCGCTCGCAGTTCGTGTCCGGGCTGATGCAGCCGCTGATGATGTTCATGGGCAACCTGGGCTATGTCGCGGTCTGCGTGGTCGGCGCGGTGCTGGTGTTGGATGGGTCGATCACCTTCGGCACGATCGTGGCCTTCATGCTCTACATCCGGTTGTTCACCCAGCCGATGATGCAGTTGGCCCAGGCCGCGACCAACCTGCAATCGACCGCGGCGGCCTCGGAGCGGGTTTTCGAGTATCTGGACGCCGAGGAGCTTCCGCCCGAACACCCCACTGCGACCCGGCCCGACCCGGTGCGCGGCGCGGTGGAGTTCGACCACGTCCGTTTCGGTTACGACCCCGACCGTCCGGTGATTCATGATTTCACCGAATCCTTCGTCCCGGGCGAGACGATCGCGATCGTCGGACCCACCGGGGCCGGGAAAACCACTTTGGTGAACCTGCTGATGCGGTTCTACGAGGTCGATGCCGGTGAGATCCGGATCGACGGGGTTCCGATCACGGCGATGACCCGGGCCGAGGTGCGGTCGATGTTCGACATGGTGCTGCAGGACACCTGGCTGTTCGAGGGCACCATCGAAGAAAACATCGCCTTCAACACCGCCGGCGCCACCCGGGAACAGATCGAACGCGCCTGCCGCGACATCGGTCTGGACCACTACGTGAACACCCTGCCCGAGGGCTTGGACACGGTGCTCACCGATGCCACCACCCTGTCGGCCGGGCAACGGCAGTTGCTGACCATCGCGCGATCGATCGTGCACAACGCCCCGATGCTGATCCTGGACGAGGCGACCAGTTCGGTCGACACCCGCACCGAGGTGTTGGTGCAACAGGCGATGGCCGAGTTGACCGAGGGCCGTACGTCCTTCGTGATCGCGCACCGGCTGTCGACGATTCGCGACGCCGACCGGATTCTGGTGCTCGACCGGGGCGATGTGGTCGAGTCGGGCAGTCACGACGATCTGCTGGCCGCCGACGGCGTCTACGCCACCTTGTACCGCAGCCAGTTCGACACTGCTGCGGATTGAACTCGATCGAACCTCAGCGGGTGGCGAGCAGCACCACGTCCAGGGCCGGACGCGGGGCCCCCTCGATGCTGCGTTTGCGGATCTCGGCGATCTGCACGGTGAGGCCGGTATCGGCCAGGTCGGCCAACAGGTCGTCGGCGTTGTAGAGCACCTCGGGGTTCTGCGGGCCACCGTGACCGTGTTCGGGGTTGGCGGTGTCATGGCCGACCACCACCATGACTCCCCCTTCGGCGACGGCTGCAGCGGCCCGCTGCATCGCGATGGCCCGCTCGGCGGCCGGTACCTGCAGGTAGCTGAGCACCACGGCGTCGTAGGGGCCGGCCGGCCAGTCCTGGTGCACCACATCGGCCACCACCCAGTCGAGCCGGTCGGCCAGCCCGACCTGTTCGGCGGTTTCGCGTCCCTTGGTCAGGCCCTGGGCGGAGAAATCGACCGCGGTCACCGTCCAGCCCAAACCGGCCAGCCACAGGGCGTGGCGGCCCTCACCGGCGGCCAGATCGACCGCGGTGCCGGGGGTGCGCTCGCCGAGCAGTTCGGCGATCCACACATTGGGGATCGGGCTCCACACCGATTCGGTGCCGGCGTAGCGATCGTCCCAGGCGTGTGCGTCCATCTGTGAATCCTCCTGTGGGGTCACCGGTTACCTCCGGACTTGTTGCCGCGTTTCTCCCTGGCGCGGACCTCCAGGTGCACCGGGGTGCCGCGGAAGCCGAAATCTTCGCGCAGGCGGCGTTCGATGAAGCGCAGGTAGCCCGGTTCGATGGTGCCGGAAGTGAACAGGGCGAAGGTGGGCGGGCAGGCGTGGGCCTGGGTGCCGAACAGCACCCGAGGTTGCTTGCCGCTGCGCACCGGGTGCGGGTGGGCGGCCACCACCCGGCCGAGGAAAGCGTTGAGTTTGCCGGTGGTGATCCGGGTGCCCCACGATTCGAGGGCTTCGTTGATGCCGCGTTGCAGCTTGTCGACATTGCGGCCGGTGAGCGCGGAGATGTTCACGTGTCCGGCCCAGCCGAACTGCACCAGGTCGCGTTCCATCTCGCGTTCCAGGTAGCGGCGGCGTTCCTCATCGGTCAGATCCCACTTGTTGAAGGCGATCACCAGGGCACGGCCGGCGTCCTCGACCATCGACAGGATGCGGGTGTCCTGTTCGCTGATCGGTTCGGAGGCGTCGATCACCACGATGCACACCTCGGCGCGTTCGATCGCAGCCGCGGTGCGCAGGCTGGCGTAGTACTCGTGCCCGGAGGCCTCCTTCACCCGGCGCCGGATGCCGGCGGTGTCGATCAACTGGAAGGTCTCACCGGCGATCTCGACCAGCTCGTCGACCGGGTCGACGGTGGTGCCGGCGACATCGGAGACCACCGAACGCTCCTGGCGGGCCAGCTTGTTCAACAGGCTCGATTTGCCCACATTCGGCCGACCGACAATGGCGACCCGCCGGGGGCCACCGGGGGCCGGGGCGCTTTCGGTCGGGGCGTCGGGGATGACCTCCATCAGGGCGTCCAGCAGGTCGCCCGACCCGCGCCCGTGCAGGGCCGAAACCGGGTGCGGCTCCCCCAGGCCGAGGTTCCACATGGACGCGGCCTCGGCCTCGGTGCGCTGGTCGTCGACCTTGTTGGCAGCCAGAACCACCGGCTTGTGCGAGCGGCGCAGCACCTGGACGACCGCCTCGTCCTCATCGAGGGTGCCGACGGTGGCGTCCACCACGAACAGCACCGCATCGGCGGCGGCGATCGCCAACTCGGCCTGTTCGGCGATCTGGGCGGCCATCCCCTGGGCATCGGAGACCCAGCCTCCGGTGTCGACCAGCACGAACTCGCGTCCGTTCCAGTTCGCGTCGTAGGAGACCCGGTCGCGGGTCACTCCCGGCACATCCTGGACGACCGCGGCGCGGCGTCCGATGATGCGGTTCACCAGGGTGGACTTGCCGACGTTGGGACGCCCGACCACCGCCACGACCGGTTTCAGTGCGAGTGCGCCCGCTTCTTCGGTGTCGTGCCAGCCCGGGGCGTCCAGGTTGTCGTTCATCACATTTCCTTCGATCGAATCGACCCCTCAGGCTACACGCCCGCTGCGACCCATCCGCTGCCTAGACTCGCGGTCATGGATCCGCGTATTCCTCCCCCGATTGTCGGCCGTGACCTGGGTGCGGAGTTGCGTGCCCTGAACAAGCAGTTGCAGGACCTGAGCAAGCGTGAGGCCGACCGGATCGAGAAGATGCTCGCCGCCGACGACCTCAGCGACGAAGAACGTCAGCACTGGAGGGGCGAACTCGAGCGTTTCCGCAAGGTGCAGTCCACCGAGCTCGACTGACCCCGGTACGGCTCAGTGTGGCAGGGGTTCGCCCGGTAAGCGCATCCCGCTGCTGAGCTCCACCCGGCGCACCTCGGCCGAGAGGCGGTCGGCCAGCACACCGGTCCACTGCGCCACCGATTGCCTGGTGCGCGGCCAGGCCAGCTCGGGTACGTCGGTGATCGGCGCGCCGTACTCGATGTGGATCCGGGCCCCGCGGCCGGGGAGTTCCTTGGCGGTTTGGCCGGGCAGCCGGGTACCGAGCAGGGTCACCGGAATGATCGGGGCACCGGTGACCATCGCCAGGTAGGTGATGCCACCCATCAGCCGGGTCATGTCACCGGTGGCGCGGCGGCCCTCGGGGAAGATCGTCAACGCGTAGCCGCGCTCGAGCACGTCCAGACAGCGGCGGATCGCGCCCACGTCGAGCGTGTTGCGGTCCACCGGGATCTGCCCCATCGAGGTCAGTACTCGGCCGACCAGGCCACGGAAGAGATCGGCCTTGGCCAGGGCGATCGTCGGCCGGGGTGCGGTGATCACCGCCAGGGGGCCGTCCAGCACGCCGAGGTGGTTGACCGCCAGCAGGGCCGGGCCCTCGGGCGGCACCAGATGGGTGCCTTCGGTGCTGATGTCGAACCACCGGCGCAGGCCGAAGTCGGCCCAGGGACGCAGGGCGGTCAACAGACCGGTTCCTGCGGGGCGGGTGGTGACGAGTGAGCGCTGATGGGGGTGGGTCAGGAGGCTCATGGTCGGGTTACGTCTTTCTGTCGCGGGCTGCGCTAACCAGTTCGGAGACCAGGTCGATGACCTGATCCAGATTGATGAAGGTGGAATCGATGACGTGTACGCCGTCGGCGGCGGTCTGGAACTCCGCGACCTTCGAGTCGTCCCGGTCGCGACGCAGCACCTGATCGGTGACGTCGGCCTGGTCGACCCCGTCCAGTTCGGCCTGCCGGCGCGCGACCCGAGCCTCGGGGTCGGCGACCAGCAGCACCCGCACATCGGCGTCGGGTGCCACGACCGTGGTGATGTCGCGGCCCTCGGCGACGATGCCGCCGGGGCTTTCGGCGATCTCGGCCTGCTGGCGGGCGATCAGGATCTCGCGCACCGCCGGGATGGTGGCCACCACCGATACCGACTCCGACACCCGCGGGTCACGGATCGCTTCGGTGACGTCGTGCCCGTTGATCTCGACCCGGGGATTGTTCGGGTCGCGGGTCATCACCAGGTCGGCCTCGCGCACCACCCGGGTGATCTCCTCGGGACCGGCGTCGATCAGTCCCGCCTCCAGCACCGCCCAGGTCATCGCCCGGTACATTGCGCCGGTGTCGAGGTACTCGAATCCGAATCTGGTCGCCACCCCGCGTGACGTCGATGATTTACCCGACCCGCTGGGGCCGTCCATGGCCACGACCAGTTCACTCACGAAAGTCACACTACAACCGGCAAATCGAAGAAACCGTGGCGTCCGGGCAACGTGTCGGTAACAGGCTGCGGTCCACTGGGGGCCGGTTCAGCCGACGAACCAGCCGGCCTCGCGCATCAGCCGCTCCAACTCGCCCCGGCGTTCGGGGTCGACCGCGACCGACAGCGAACCCACCCGACGCACCGGATCGTGTTCGATCGACACGTCCTCGATGTTCACCCCGGCTTGGGAGATGTCGGTGAACAGCTTGGCCAGCGCACCCGGGCTGTCGGGAATCTCCACCACGACCTGGGCGTAATCGACCAGCGGGGCGCCGTGTTTGCCGGGGATTCGCCGGGTTCCGGCCCGGGCTCCCTCCAACACGCTACGCACCCGGTCCGAGGGCGGGTTGTCCAGGGCCTCGATCACCTCGTTGAGGCGTTCGCGCACCCCTTCCAGTTCCGGACGCAGGGCCCGGGCATTGGTGGTGATGATCTGTTCCCACAGCACCGGATCCGAACCGGCGATCCGAGTGACATCACGCACCCCCTGACCGGCCAACCACAGGTGTTCCCGCGGTACGTCCAGCAGATGATCGGCCATCAGCACCGACATCAGATGCGGCAGATGCGAAATCCGGGCGACGGCTGCGTCGTGATCGTCGGGGTCGAGGAAGATCACCCGTCCACCGCAGGCCTCCCCCAGCCGGTGCACGGTGTCCAGGGCCTCCGGGGTCGCTTCCCGGTGCGGGGTGATCGCCCAGGTGCGATCCACGAACAGGTCGGGACGGGCGGTGACCGGCCCGGACAGGTGGGAACCGGCCATCGGGTGGCAGCCGACGTAGCGGGTCAGGCTGACATCACCGAAGTGTTCGGCGAGTTGCCGCAGCACGGTGCCCTTGACCGATCCGACATCGGTGACCACGGCCGAGGGGTACTCCAGGAGCGCCTCGGCGACCACCGAGGCCAGGGCGGTCGGCGGCACCGCGACCACCACCAGCTTCACCTCACCCTCGGGGATCGGCACCAGTGATCCGGCGCCCAGGGTGGCCGCGACCCGGGCATGGCTGACGATGCGATCGCGCAATTGCACGCGTTCGCCGAACTCGGTCAGCGCGGCACCCACCGAGGCACCCAACAGCCCGGTACCGATCACCACCACCGGGCCCAGAGCGGGCTGGTTCACGAGGCCTGTTCCAGCATCTCGGCCAGGGTCCGGTCATTCAGCCGGCGGAACTTGCGCGGGGCCACCCGGGTGCGGTCGAGGACGGCGACCTCGAGGGAATCCACGTCCAGGGTGCGGTGTTCGGCACTGTCGCTGCCCAGAGCATGTACCGCCAGGCGCACCGCGTCGTCGAGGGCGATGTCGTCGTGGTAACCCTCGGCCACCACCGCGCTGATCGCCTCGGTGGCACCGCCCATCACCGCGAAGTTCGCCTCATCGGCCACCGACCCGTCGTAGGTGAGTCGGTAGATCTCGTCGTGGCCGGGATCGGAGCCCAATTCGGCGACGATCAACTCGACCTCGTAGGGCTTCTCACCACCACTGGAGAAGATCGTGCCGAGCAACTGGGCGTAGGCGTTGGCCAGCCCGCGGCCGGTGACATCGGCCCGGTCGTAGGAATAGCCGCGCATGTCGGCGTGCCGGATGCCCGCGATCCGCAGGTTCTCGAACTCGTTGTACTTGCCGACCGCGGCGAAGCCGATCCGGTCGTAGATCTCCGAGATCTTGTGCAGGGTCTGCGAACGGTTCTCGGCCACCATGCAGATGCCGTCGGCATACTGCAACACCACCACCGAACGACCTCGGGCGATGCCCTTGCGGGCGAAGTCGGCCCGGTCTTTCATTTGCTGTTCGGGGGCGACGTAGAACGGCGAGCTCATGGGTACTTCTTTCCTGTCAGGTCAGGGGTGCGGCGGGACCATCGGGACGTTCGCGACGCCCGGCGATCACCTCATCGGTGATCTCGGTCATCAGGTCCTCGGACAACTCGCTCACCCCGTCGGGGCCGGCCACCATCACGATCGGGTAGATCTTGCGCATCAGGTCGGGCCCACCGGTGGCGGCATCGTCGTCGGCCGCGTCGAACAGGGCTTGCACGATCGCGGTGGCGATCCCGCGCAGGTCCAGATCGGGACGGTAGAGCTTCTTCAGCGTGCCGCGGGCGAAGATCGAGCCCGAGCCGACCGAATGGAAGGACGTCTCCTCGTACCGACCGCCGGTGGCGTCGTAGGAGAAGATCCGGCCCAACTCCGCGGAGTGGTCCCAGCCGGCGAACAGCGGCAGCACGGCCAACCCTTGCAGGGCCATCGGCAGGTTCTGCCGGATCAGGGCCGAGAGCCGGTTCGCCTTGCCGTCCAACGACAGCGGGGCGCCCTCGATCTTCTCGTAGTGCTCCAGTTCGACCCGGAACAGCCGCACCATTTCGACCGCCAGGCCGGCCGCCCCGGCGATGCCGATCAGCGAGTACTCGTCGGAGGCGTAGACCTTCTGGATGTCGCGCTGAGCGATCAGGTTGCCCATCGTGGCGCGGCGGTCACCGGCCATCACCACCCCGTCGGGGAAGGTCGCCGACACGATCGTGGTGCCGTGTGGGGAAAGCTCACCCATGGGTTGCCCCGCATGCCGGAAGGGCAGCACCTCGGGTGCCACCTGCGAGACGAACTCGCTGAACGATGAGGTGCCCGCGCGCAGGTAGGCGGCGGGCAGAACTTCGGGACGGCTCACTGGCCACCTTTCTGCACGAACGAACGGACGAACTCCTCGGCATTGGACTCCAACACGTCATCGATTTCGTCCAACAAGCTGTCGAAGGCCTCGTCACTGGGCCGGGCCTGCACGGTTTGCTGCTGATCGGCCTGCTCGTCGGCATCGTCGCCGCGCCGCGGCCGTTGCTGATATTCCTGCGCCACTGCCCCACCTCCTGTCGATGTCGCAGGCCAGCCTACCCGGGTTAGCCGCCGGACAGCGCCCGCAGCAGTTCCTCGACCGTGTCACAACGATGCACAAGCTGCTCGGTGAGCTCGCGGGTACCGCGCAGAGGTTCGATCATCTCCACCCGGTGCAGAGCTCCGTCCCCAGTTGCCAGAATCAGCGAATCCCAGGACGCGGCGCGCACCCGGTCACCGAACTTCGCCATCACCCGGCCCCGGAACCAGGCCCGGGTGTCGGGAGGCGGATGGTCGCGGGCGTTCCGCACCGCGGCATCGTCGACGATCCGTTGCATCCGGCCGCGTTCGGTCAACCTCCGGTACAGACTGCGGGCGGGATCGACGTCGGCGTACTGCAGGTCGATCAGAGCGAGTTTGGCCGCATCCCACGCCAGGTCGTCGCGGGCCCGGTACGACTCCAACAGGCGGAGCTTGGCCACCCAGTCGAGTTGATCGGACAACGTGTACGGGTCGGCGCGCAGACCGTCGAGCACCTGCTGCCAGCGGTCGCAGACCTCGGCTGATTCGCTGCGTTGGGCGTCGGTCAGATCGGCGGCGTGGTCGGCCAGATACTGCCGGCACAGTTCCAGCCAGCGTTGCTGGAAGTCGAGCGCGGTGCAGGTGCTGCCGTCGGCCAGTTCCAGCGGCGCGGTACAGGTCAGGTCGTGGCTCACCAGGTGCATCGCCGCGACCGGGTGGGCAAGTTTCAGTTCCTCGGCCCGCGAGCGCGGCAGCAGGCCGGCACTGATCGCGCGCAAGACCAGGGCCGCGGTGCCGAACTTCAACCAGGTGGCCACCTCACTGCGGTTGGCATCACCGGTGATCACATGCAGCCGTCGGTAGATCTTCGGGTCGGCGTGCGGCTCATCGCGGGTGTTGATGATCGGGCGCAACATGGTGGTTTCCAGGCCCACTTCGCGTTCGAAGAAGTCCGCGCGTTGCGCGATCTGGAAGCCGGCGACCTCCGAGCCCTGGCCGATCCCGACCCGTCCGGCACCGGTGAAGACCTGCCGGGTGACCAGGAAACCCGTGAACTGGGTGACCACCCGGTGGAAGGGCGTCTCGCGGTGCAACAGGTAGTTCTCGTGGCACCCGTAGGCCTGGCCCTTGCCGTCGGTGTTGTTCTTGTACAACCGCACCGGACGTCCCAGCCGGGCCTCGGCGAGCCGTCCGGCCTCGGCGACGATCGTGTCCCCGGCGACATCCCAGGCCACCGCATCTCTGGCGGTGGTCACCTCGGGTCCGGAGTACTCGGGGTGGGCGTGGTCGACATAGAGCCGGGCCCCGTTGGGCAGGATCGTGTTCACCAGCCCGGTTTCGATGTCGGTGAGTTGATCGGGATGTGCTTCGCTGCGGCCCAACCGGTGACCGCGGGCGTCGCTGAGTGGTTCCTCGGAGCTGAAATCCCAGCCGGTGCGGCCCGCGGCGTGGGCGTCGAGCCAGGCCTTGAGGACGTGGTGGGACAGGTACATCGGGTGCAGCGGGTCGCTCGGGTCGTCCCCGAGCAGGGCGATGCCGTACTCGGTTTCGATTCCTCCGGCGGGAACGCTCACAACACGCCTTCGCGTTGCAGGGCCCAGCGGATCGGGTCGAGCACCCGGAAGGAGGCGATGCCGTGATCATGAAGGTTCTGACCGTCGGTCGGGGCACCGAGTGCCGACACCACGAAGAAGCGGTGATCCAGGCTGCGGCCCGAATGGGGACGTTCCACCGCGGTCACGATGTGACCGGCACCCAGGCGTTGCAGCAGGGAGCGCACCTCGGCGTGGAGTTGATCGGCATCCACCGGGTTCAGCGCGGGCCCCAGCGTGAGGCCGGAGTCACGGATGAAGGCCGCCCCGGAGTTCGACATGATCCGCGACAGTTGCGTGCCCTCCACATCGCGCAGGGCCTGCATGGTGTCGAACTTCGACAACACCACCCCGAGCCGGGGCTGGCCCGGCCCGATCAGGCGGTGCAGGTTCTCCAACACCAGAGCCGGATCACCACCCTCGTGCAACTGGGCCGGAATCAGGTCGCGCAATTGGTCGCGCACTTCCGAGACCTGGGTCGGGTCGAAAAGGAACAACACCGCCGAGGCGTCCTGGAAGAAACCGAGGTGAGGCTGATTGTCCGGCGGATTCTCCAGGTCCTCCCCCGCGACATCGCGCAGCACCAGGTACCGCGGCACGCCGCGGATCGTGCCCAGCCCCAGAATCAGCGGTTCGCGCTGATAGGAGTCGGACAGGTTCGCCCGCGGCGTGGGCGGGATGATGCCGCGCGCCTCGTACAACGGACGTTCGTAGACCCGCTCGTAGATCTCCCGGCTGGTGCTGGTGACGAACCTGACCGTGGTCTCCATCGCCTCGGCCAGCAACTCCAACTGCTTGATCAGCACACCGATGTAGATCGACTTGCCGGTGGCCCGGGCGCCGGCCAGCGCCACACAGGTGGCCTGACCGTGCCGCCATTCGTCCGGCAGGTGGTAGTGGCAGCGCGGGCAGCACTCCCGGGTGGGGCCCTGGCAGCGTGGGCAGATCACACCGCGGACGGCGGCCTGCGGGGCGGCGTTCAGCATCGGACGCCAGGTCACCGGGGCGCCGTGCCACCGGCTGGCGATCTGGTCGGGTTCGGGCTTGCACGCCCCCACGCACATGAAGGTGAGTTGTTGGGGCGGCAGGTTGACGAAACAGTGCGGGCATTTCGTCACCGCGTCACCCCCGCCATCGCGTCCACGGTGTGGTTGCCGACGATGCCGCGCACCAGGCTTTCGGTGATCGAGTGCAGCAGATTCTCGTCCTGCAACAACTGATCGGCCAGTCCGGGCCCACCGGCGTGTGGGCCGATGTGTTCGGCGACCGGTACCAGGGTGTGTCCGCTGCGACGCCCGTGCAGGGCCGGCCACGTGCTGCGCGGAGCCATCAGTACCCCGTGCCGGCGGGTACCAGGGTCGGGTGCGGTGAGGGCGGGTGCGTCGCTGAGGACGATCTGGACGGTTCCGGACGGAGCGGAGGCCGGCGGCCGGAAACCGGTGCGCAGGGCGGCACCGGCGACCAGGTCGGTGACGGTGCCGGGCAGGGTGACCGCCTCCCCCGTCGCCGGGGTGTGTCCGGTGGTGCCGACGATCGCGGTGAACTCGCGGTCGCCGCTGATCACCCGGGAGAGACCGAGCAGCACTTCCATCGCCGCGGTGAGGTCACCGGCCTCGGCCAGCGCCCTGGTGGAGGCCGAGGCGTCGACGACCACCTGCAGGCCGACCGCCTCGTGATCGGCGACCGCTTCCACCCGCAGCAACCGGCGGGCGGCGTCCCGCACCGCGGCGGCCAGTGGCGGCAGTGGGGTGTCCACGCGGATTCCCAGGGCGGTGACCCGTACCCGTCCGCTGTGGGGTTCGAGCCGCAGCAGGTCGCGGCCGGACAGTCCCGAGACATCCACCCCACTGACGGTGGCCTGATCGGGGTCGATCTCGGCGCGGGATTCGGGCGCCACCGAGATGTCGAGCACGCTGCCGGGGCTGAACTGTCCGCTGCCGGGTTCGGCCCGCACCACGACCTCGTCGGTGAGGGTGGGGATGACCAGGATGCCGCCGCCGGGATTCAGCACCCCGGGGGCATCCGAGCCGTCCGCGCGTCGGGCCCGGGCCTGAACCTGGGCGCCCCGAATGCGCACCGTCAGTGGCTGGGCCGGCAACATCGCATGGGCGCCACCCTCAAGTACGTACGTGGGCATCGGAACCTTCCTTTCGGTGGCGTTGCTGAGCCCAGGCCCGCAACCAGCGGTCGGTGCGTCGGTCGAGCCTGGCACCGGCTTGATCGGCCTCGGACAGCAGGTGCTCGGCGTACTGCTGAGGGGTGCGCGGTTCCTGCTGCCAACGTCGGACCATGATCGCCTCGATCAGGGACGCCTCACCCGTTTCGGCATCGGCCACCTCGACCCCGTGCAGCCAACGTGCCTCGGCGCTATGCGGCAGGTCCAGATCCGGTTGGCCGTGCAGCAGCCACCACAACAGGACCGCCTCGGGAAGCCTTGGCTCGGCCCACCGGTTCACGGCCTCGAAGCCACGAATCCGCACAGCCCCGATGCGGGTGAACCAGGCGGGGTCGACCGGGCGTCGGGCCAGCACTGCGATCGCCAGGGCACGTCCGGCGTCGTTGCGCATCGGGTGCACAGTGCCCGGCGGCAGTTCCGGGACGGCCTCCAGCAACCGCCCGAGCATCCGCACCACCTCGTCGGGATCGGTACCGGTCACCCAGGCGGCATCGGCCAGCCGCAGGCGGCTGCGCGCCACCTTGCCGTCGCGGCGCTCGGCCAGGGCCTGCCACAGTCGGGGGTCGTCATGGCGCACTGCGACCGCAGTGAACCCGTCGGCCGGCAGGTGCGGGTACCGGACGACAAGCTCCTGCACCCAGGGCAGTGGCCAATCGGCCACGGTGTCCGGCAAATAACCGGGTGAAGCCTTCGGGTGCCGATCCAGGTCGGTCACCACCAGCCAGGCCACCTGCTCGGGGGTGGCCTGGCCGTGCCGTAGCCGCGACCGGATCAACTCCACCGTCAACGCGGACGGACGGTGGTCCGGGTCGTCGAAGGGCGAGGCTGTCGGCAACGGGTCGGGCTCCCCCAGTTCCGGACGGGGTGCGAGCCACTCGACCACGTCGGGGTTGATTCCTTCGACCGGTGTTTCACTGCGGTCCAGCAGGGTCCACAACCAGGTGCGGGCCGGGTCGGTGATCGTGTACTGCACCGCCGCGAGCAGCCCGGCCGCGTCGTCGGACAACAGGCCGGGCAACAACAGGTCGGTGCACAACCGCACCAGAGCCTGGTTGGCCTTGTCATGCCAGCCGGCGCCCACTGCCAGCGCCAACTCCAGCACGTGCAGACCGGCGCTCAGCCTGGTGACGGGGTCGGTGTCGAGGCGCATCACCCGTTGCGCCGCCTCGGCGGTGGTGTCGGCCATCTCGGGCGCCGGTTTCGACCCGGTGGCCGGTGGGATTCGGGTCGGTCCGGGAGCGGTGAGCCAGGCGTCGTCGCAGAAGGCCAGGTCTGCGTAGACCTCGGCGTCCAAGGTGGTGGCCCCGTCGGCCGTCGCGGCGGCCCAGGCTCGTTCCAGGTCGCCACCGGCGGCCCGGCGCAGGGCCCGGCCGGTGCGGGATCGCAGGTCGGATTCGTCGACGAAACCGGCCGGGGAATACCACTCCAGAACGCGGTGTGCTTCGGTGAGCACGTCCAGGTCCCAACCATCGGCGACCAGCTTGGCCAGCGGCCAGGCCGGGTGCAGGGTGCCGTCGTCGATGCCGGTGCAGGCCCGGTCGATGGCTTCGGTGACCCGGACGAAGGCATCTGCATCCTCCAGCACCTCGGCGACCATCACCGACCAGGGGGTGACCCGCACCGCGTCACCGCGGTCGGTGCGGTGTGGGGCCCCGTCGAGGTCACCGACCTCGACCGGTTCCCCGGCGTCCAGCACCACCAGGTTCTTCGTGCGTTCCAGGGCGTCCAGGTCGGCCACCGGTACCGCGACCAGATGCAGGCCCAGCACGCGGGCATCGGTCAGGGTGTCGGCCCGTTCCAGGGTCGAGAACCCGTGCCGTGCCGCGGTGCCCGGAGCCATCATCAGTTGTACCGCGGCGATCCAGGTGGCGGCTTGTTCCAGGTCGGACACCCCCAACACCACCATCGGGCCACCTTCGAGAGCGGCCATGGTGGCGTCCAGCAACACCTGCAGCACGGCGAGGTGTCCGGTGCGGGGGGCGAACAACAGGTCGGCGACCGCCTCGGGGGTGAGCACACCGGGACGGGGTGGTTCGGGCCGCTGCAGTTCGGCGGCCAGCACCTGCTCGGCTCCGTAGGGGGTGAGCCAGTCGGGGCTGCGCCAGGTCAGGATCGGCCGGACCCCAGCGGGGGTTCCGTCGCGATCCAGCAGCACGTGGGCGAAGACATTGCCGGGTCGTCCCGACGCGTCGAAACCGGCCGGGGCGGTGTGCCAGGTGATGGTGCCCGGCGCCAGCGCCCCGGCCCCGGCATGGCGCATCCGCCGTGGCAGGGCGGCGATCTGTTCCGGAGTCGGGAACCGGGGCAACTCCGCGCCGGCATCGAGTTGGGTGGCGACGCGGGCGCTCAGGTACTGCACCTCGTCGGGGTTGAGCCCGCCGATCGTCTGTTTCACCTGCCAGCCGCCGGGTAGACCATTGCGGGCGTCGAAGGACGTGTAGGTGAGCTGGCCGTACCGGGTCACCGAACACCACCCAGGCGCAGATACTCCATCGGCGGGTCGAGCACGGCGACCGCCTTGAGGTCGTCGACGCGCACATCGGCGAACACCCGCAGGTAGCCCGGGCCCAGGGAGGCGATCTCGGCCACCCAGCCGGTCGACCACTGAGAACTCAATCCGGCCGGGGCGAACCTGGCCATCAGCGGGCCGTTGGGGCCGGCCATCTCGGCCCGCACCTGCACCGTGCTGCCGTCGTTGACGTCCAGCGGCAGGCGGGTCGGGTTGTGTACCAGCACGAACGGGGGCGCGGTCGGGTTGTCGAACTCACTGCGCACCCGCACCATCATCAGCCCGTTGCCCAGTTGTTCACAGCCGTAGTACAGGCGCATCAGGCCGGGGTATCGCACCGTGGTCGGGCGTCCGACGATCTTCTCGCCGCCGGCGAACGACAGCGGCACCAGGTGCAGGTCGCAGCCGGTGGCATCGAGCAGTTGGGGGAAATGCAGCCCGCCGAACCGCTTGTAGGCAGCGGCCGAGATCTCGGCGAAGGGAGTGCCGCCGATCGCCAGTTCGGCCGGCTCCCCGGGCGGGGACATGAACACCTGGACGGTGGCCGCCCCGTCCGGCCAGGGCATGGTGAGCACCTGCTGGGTCACCCGCTCGAAGATCTTCGCGTCCCGCACCGACCGGGTGCGCACCTGCGGGATCGTGCGTCCCACCCGGGCCTGGTCGCCGTGCAGCACGACCGGGGTGAAGTAGGTGCGTACCCAATCGCGCGGCCACGGCACGTCCTGCATGATCGCCTTGCCGTCGGCGGTGGCGGCGATCGGATGGGCCAAACGTTCGTCGGCGGGCAGCCGCATCTGGGGAAGGGCGTCGGCGGCCACGGTTTCGGCCTCGGCACCGGGCAGCGGGCCGAGGGTGGTGCGGAAGATCACCACCCGGCCGATCTTGGGCGGGGTCCAGGTGAGGTCGAACTTGGCGCCGTCCTCGCCTTCCTCCAGCGTGCAGGTGAGGTCGTTGATCGGATCCAGGATCGCTTTGGTGGTCAGCGGCACCACCGTGGGCAGCGACAGTTGCAGGGCCCCGTCCACATCGGCTTCGACCAGCAGTTGGTAGACGTAGTGGCGGCCGGGTTCGGCGCCGTCGTCGACGAAGCCGCCGATATTGGCCTCGTTGGTCAGAATCCGGTACTGGGGATCGCCGGTGCCGCCGTGGGCCATGTCGGCGGGCACCCGGAAAACCCGTACCCCGCGGACACCGGGGGCGACACCCCATTGGCCGATCACCCGGCCCTCGTCCTCACGGATGTCGACCGCGGTGGGCTTGGCCACCACTGCGGCCTGGGCGTGCAGGCGGGGCTGGTTGGCCCAGGCATCCTCCTGGGTCGGGCCGTCGTTGACCCATACCTGGTATCGGCGCACCGGGCCGGTGGGTGGGCGCACGTCGGTGGCACCCAGCCGGGTGGTAACCGCGACCACCTGGCCGACATCGGGTGAGTAGGGGGTCATGTCGTCGCTGGCCACCAGCCGGTAGATCACGAACCAATCGGCCTTGGCCAGCCTGTCGTCATCAGGACGCCCGTCGCGGTCGCGGTCGGTGTTGCGCCATGCGGGCCAGCGCAACAACAACTCGTTGCCCTGGCCGCTGGCACGGATCGGCAGCGGATCGGGGTTGATCTCCTCGCTGAAGTCGACCGGGGCGAAGCTGTCCAGCAGGGGGGCGATCTTGTCCGGCTCGTCCCAGGAGACGTGTACCTCGTTGGGGTCGGCGGGTCGCTCGGGAGCCGAGAGCCCGGATACTGCGGGTGCGGCGGCAGCCGGGGTGGGTTCGGGTTTGGCCCGGCGGGCGGTGGCGTGGAAGGCATTGACCACCCGCAGGATGTCGGTGGCCCGGGCGCGGGCCGAGGCCGGTAGTACGGCGGCGATCTCCTCCACCGTGCGGCTGTCGTTGGCGACCACCATCCGCAGATGCCGGTCCTTGACCTCGTCGACGTTCTCGTCGTCGCGCCAGGCCCGCAGCCGGGTGATCAGGTCGTCCTCGCCGTCATCGGTGTCCGGTGCGGGTGCCGGCTCGGTGCCCCGACGGGGCGCGACCTGCTGGTCTCCCCCGGTCTGTGCTGGGGGTTGCTGCTGCGGTGGTGGCTGTTGTCCCGGCGGCTGGGCGGGCTGTTGCCCCGGCCCGGGACGGCCCTGGTTCGGCACGATCAGCGATCCGCCGGAGGGCATCACCGCATCCGAGGGCATCGAGGCGGAACTGCCACTGCTGGGATGACCACCGACCAACTGCCATCCGGGGGCGGACGCGGCGCTGCCCGGGGGCGGGCCACCGGGGCTGGGTGGCGGCACCTGCACCTGGGGTGGCCGGGCAGACGGCGGTTGTCCCAGTCCGGGACCGGGGGCGGGATAGGGGCCCGGCATCTGGGGGCGGCCGGCCGAGGGCATCTGGCGGGGCTGCCCGGTCGGTGGTGGCCACGCTTGCGGACCGGGCGGCGGATACCCCGGGCCGGAGCTGGGCGGCGGTGGTGTGGAGCGTTGCCGCACCTGGCCCACGGGGTCGCGGTGGCCGGTGTCGGCCAGCCACATCAGATCCATCATCACCTGACGCCAGCGGGCGACCAGGGGTGAGTTGGCGCCGGCCGGGATGCCGCGGTGCAGGGCGATGCGGCCCAGTTCCAGGTCGTTGGGCACCGCCATGCCCCGGGCCCGGGATTCCGCGGCCCACTGCAGCAGTACCTGACGTCGGCGTTCGGCTGGGGTCATCACTCAGAACACCATCCCCGAACCCCCCGGCATCTGCGGCGGCGGGTTCGTCCGGTCGGTTCCCGGGGCCGGGACCGACGATTCGGAGGCTACCGGGGCGGGCTCGGCCCAGTCGGTGGTGGCCGACGACGCGGGAGCGGTCGCGACCCCGGTGAGGTCGATGTCGTACTCTGCGATTCCGGCCGACAACTCGGTGAGCACCACCGCGCTGGACAGGCCGTCGGCCACGCTGCGCGGCCAGCGGGTGGCCACCCGGGCCCGGTCGGCCAGCCGGGCCTCGCGGCTCAGGACGCGTTCGTCGAAGCGGCGGGTCTGGTCGGCTTCGTCACCGAGGCCGCCGAGGAAGTCGGCGACCGGAACCGGGTCACGCTGCCCGATCACCCGCACATCGGAGATCAGTCGGCCACGCAGGTCGGACGAGCCGTGGCTGAGTTCGTCCAATACCCTGCGCCACAGTTCCTCGGCGGCTGCCTCCCCGGCCCCATCGCGTTCCAGCAGCGCCGACCAGCGGGTCAGCCAGGATTCGCTGACCCCGGCCCGCTGCCCGAACATCCGGCGCGGATCTTCGCTGAGGTCGAAGGCCTGCGGGCCGAGTCGGGCACCGGCATCGGCCAGGGCGCGCTCCCACGGCGCGGAGAGCCAACCGGGCACGAACACGGTTCGGCGCAGGTGGGCGACCACCTCGCCGGTGGCCCGCGGTTCGGGTACCGCGAAGCCGACCTGGGCGTTCAGCGGTAGACCGGATTCCAGGGCGGCGACCCCGGCATCGCGTCCCCCACTGCGTCCGAAGGGTTCGTGCACCACCACGCCCAGCACCCGGGTCCATTCCTGGAGCTGGCCGTAGGCCTCGGTCTGGCGGCGCAGGTCACGGGTGGCGATCCGCAGGTTCTCCCGGTCGGCTTCGGCCTGGGAGACCGCGACCTTGCGTCGGTGCAGATCCCGGAACAGTTCGCGCTGGCTGAGCATGAACAGCACCATCGAGGTGACCGCCCACAGCACGAGGTTGATCGCGATGCCGATGCCGGCCGGCAGCCAGTTCAGCCAATCCCGGGCCCCACCCAGGATCAGGGCGGCGACCGAGACCAGGAAGACGATCAGTACCGCGCGCATCCAGGCCGCGATCGACTTCTGGCGTTCGGCGGTGCCGGTGTCCAGGTCGACCGGGGCGGCCTGGGAGGCCTTGGACATCAGGGTGCGCACCTCGTTGCTGGTGTCCATCAACTGCTTACCGAGCAGGGCGCCGGTGCGGGCGGCGTAAGAGTTGTTGTGGCGCTGCTGCCAGTCGGCCAGGTCGCGCAGGGTCTGGTCGACCTCACGGGCCAGGCTGGGCTGATTCGACAGCGCCAGCAGCCGCTGCTGCAGGGTGTGGGTGCCGAGCGGATCGCCGGCGCGCACGGTGGTGATCTTGACCGCATTGGACACCCGCGGCGGGATCGCGGTGAAGGCATCGTCCGGGGACGGCGCCACCAGGCCGGGGTGGCGCAGCACGCCACGGTCGGTACCGACCTGCACCGGCGGCAACGCGTGGGAGCGGTCACCGGCGTCGATCAGAGTCAGGCCGACCTCGACATAGTCACGCCACACCGGGGAGAAGTCGCCGCTGGACTCATGGCGACGGGGGCCGCCGCCTTCCAGGGCGTTCTCCAGATCGGCCGAGGCCCGGGCGATGTCCTGCCAGTCGGCGTCGCCGCTGGCCAGTTCACCCTTGGCGACCACGTTGAAGGCCGACGGATCCGAGCCGAAGACTAGGGCCTGCGCGCCGCGGGCGGCAGCGGCCGAGACGTTGCCCACCACCATCGAGTACCACTTCATCGGGGCCAGGGTGATCGAGGCCCAGATGAACGAGAACAGCATCGACAGCGCACGTCCGATGCCGACCTTCTCGGCGGGAGTCGCCGCGGGCTGCACCCGCTGGCCCCGGAACAAGGGGGCGTGCTTGCGCAACACCGCCATCGCCATGTCATGAGTGGCCATCGCGGCGTCGTCGATGTAGACGGCCTCGGTGCCGTGCAGCCGGGGCCGAGGCACCTCACCGGTGTTGATCACCTCTTGGCGTACCCGGTCGGCGACCTCACGGGCATCGAGCCGGCGGTGGAAGGAACGCACCAGCCGGATGGTGCGGCCCGGGTCGGGGGTGACCCCGTCCAGGGGTGCTTCGCTCAGTCCCGACCACAGGCCGGTCACCCCGGCGATCGCGGCGGCCGCGTCGGGGCCGATCGTGACCGGGTCGGTGGCCGGGTCGAGCAGGGTCTGGCCGCGTCCGGGGCCGCGGGATTCCTCGGGGGCGATCAGCAGGTTGTGCCAGCCCTCCCGGGCGAACTCACCGCGTCCGGTACCCGAGGCGGGACGGGTGATCAGGCAGCGCAACAGCTCGACCTGCGGTACCGCGCCGGTGCGCAACACCACCTCGTGCACGGCGTGCTCGATCCGGGACGAGGCCGCGGGGGCTTCGCCGAGCACCGGCACCAGCACACACAGTCGCACCCGGCGCCAGCGTCGTACCGTCACCACATCGTCCAGGCCCATGCCGGTGCGGTGACCGTTGTCGACCACCGTCGCCGCGATCATGCCCGAACCCATCGAGCTCGGGTCGACCACCGCGAAGGGAGCAACCAGCCCGGCCGCCGACCAGTCGACGAGGGTTTCCACCACGCCGTCGGCGGGGCCGGGTGGTGCCACCAGCACGACCAGGCTGTCGCTCACTCAGAACACCCCACCATCGGGGATGTGCACGGTCTTCTGTTCCGGCTGGGCCGGACCGCTGCCGCCCAGGGGTTGGCCGGCCGGGGCGTTCACCCGGGCCAAGGCCTCGTCGACCATGCCGGACAACTGCCGGGTCGCCCAGAACACGTCCGGTGCCAGGTCCCGGAAGATCGGCGTCTGCGAGGCGGTGTCGCGGTCTTCGATCACCGAGAAGGTGCCGCCACCGGGGGCGCCCGATTCGCCGGGGGCCATGAAGTGCACCGAGGCCAGCTCGGAGATGTTGTGCAGGAACTCCTTGGCCGCCTCGGCCCGCTCCTCCGGGGTCGACGCGGCCGCCGCGGCAGCCACCCGGGTGGTGCGGCCCGATCCGATGTCACCGTCGCGCAGCCAGGTGAGCAGCAGTTGCTTGCCCGATCGCTCCACGATGCCCGAGGCCGGCCCCAGCGGGCTGGCGTCGAACAGGCTGCGCAGCGCATGGTACGGCGCCATCGAACCCATCACCGGACGTTCGTGGCTGCGCGACAGGGCCAGCAGGATCGATTCCAGTACTGCCGGCAACCAGTCATAGGGAGCCTTGAATCGTTCCGGCGGGGTGAGCAGCGGGTGCGGGAAGGGCTGCCAGGCCCGCTTCTCGATGTCGAACACCTGCGCGGCCTGGTCGAAGGGCGGTTCGGGCAGTTGCACCGCACCGACCACCTGGCCCAGGAACCAGCCGGCCACCATCGCTCGACGCTCCTCGGTGCCCATCGGCAGGGCGGCGTCCAGCGGCCGGGTGCGCCGGTTCGCCCAGAAGGCCTCCCGTGCGGCCGGCGGGGTGGTCGCCCACTGTTCCGAGACCGGCCGCAGCATCGAATCGAAACACACCGGGGCGTACAGCGGGTACGACCCGAACACGTCGATGCGGCGCACCTGATCGGAGTCGCCCACCGAGCGCAGGTAGTTGTCGCGGCTCGACTGGTCGATCTGCGGGTTGTTGACCAGCACCCGTTCCAGGTCCTCGGCCACCGGCAGGTTCGCGAACGGCACCGACGAGAACTTGAACCGGTATTCGGCGGCATTGCCGCCATGCAGCAACTGCACCAGCCCGTCGTTGGCGCTGATCAACGGCAGGGCCAGGGTGAGGGCCTGCTGGAATTTGTCGGAGATGTCGGTACTGCGCTGGGCACGCTCCGACTCCATCGCCCCCACCCCGCGCACGTAGTCGCGCAGTGACAGCGAGCAGAAACGGTGGAAGGACTGTTCCGGACGGGCGACGAACAACCGGGCCCGCTCCAACAGTTCGGCGGGCCGGGCGTGCACGTCGAACCGGGCCCGGCTCGGCACGATCGATTCGCCGTTGTGCGGGTTGGTGGAGAACACCCGCGACTGCCAGCCGGTGGTGATCTCGATCAGCCCACCCGGGGGCTGCACCCCACCGGTGGTCTCCCACAGCCCCTGGATCACCCGCTGGGTGACCGCACTGCGGGCGGCCGGGAAGCCCTGGGTCTGGGTCTGCACCGAGGCCTGCAGGTCGGCGACGTACTGGCCCAGGAACTGCGCCGAGTTGGTCAGCAGCACCTCGTTGTTGGCCTCGTCGAAGCGTTCCGGGGCGCGGATGTCCTCGTCGGAGGGCCAGGCGTTGTACTGGTCGGTGGCCAACCGGGCCAGCCCGTCGTGGCGCACCGCCGAATCACGGGCCTGTTCCAGCAACCGCCGCTGTTCGTTGATCGCCTCCAACAGCGGGCCGATCACGTCGGTGCAGTACGACCCGAGCACCTCGGCCAGGCGTCCGGACGCCTTGGCGTACATGTGGTTGTGGAAGTTGTTCAGCAGCGCCGAGGCGATCCGGTCGATGATCTGCCCACCGTTGACGATCTTGCCGCGCATCCCGGCGATCGCGTTGGTGACCTCAGGCGGCAGGGCGACGATGTCGGTGTTATCGAAGCGGCTGAGTTCCTGGGCGGCCGGGATCACCGACTCCTTGAGGTGGGCTTCCATCCGCTGCAGCACTGCGGCGGCATAGGTCAGGCCGAGTTGGGCGATGGCCTGGCCCACCGCGTGCACGGTGCGCTGTTGCAGGCCCTGGGCGAACTCGAAACTCCAGGTGTAGGCCTGTTGGGCAGTGGCCTCGGTCAGCGCGCCTCGTTGGGCGGCCAATACCTGCGACAGAATCGGCACCCACTGCTGGGCCTCGTGCCCGTCCGGTGGTGGCAGTTGCCCGATCACGTAGGACGAGATCACGCCACGGCCGACCTGGTCGACGGTCTGGCGCGGCAGCGCCGAGGACTGCAACCAGTTCGCCAGGGGTCCGAAGTCCTTCGACCCGGATCCCTCGAAGAGACCGAAATCGGCGCAGGTGCGGCGCCACTGGCTGTGCACCAGGGCCTTGACCTGTTCGGTGCCCGAGGCGGTGTTGCCCTCCTGGAGGTGCCCGTCCAACAGACGGTCGACCGCCGAGCGGGCGATGCGCTGGGCGGCGTATTCGGCGTAGCGGTCGCGTCCCATCGACAGGGAGGCGAACCCGAAGGATCCCCACGGCAGCGCGTCGGCCTGGGCGCCCCAGCCGAGGTATCGCGAATCCGGCGGTACCGAACCGGTGTTGCCCAGATCGTAGGAGACGAACTGGCCGGTGGCTTGTTCCGACATCATCATCCCGGCCAAACCGCGGGCCAGGCCGCGGTAGATCGCCTTCGGGGAGCCGTCGCCGAACATGGTGCGTTGGGAGCCGACGAAACGTCCGACCGGGAACACGCGGGCGAACGGGATCTCCGGGATCGACCCGAAGGTGGCGCCCAGGGCGTCCAGCATCCGCATGTCGTGGGCGGCGGCCACACCGGTCTGACTGGCCACGATCTCACCGAGCATGGCCAGGGCGTTGGAGCGCACCCCGCTGCGGGCCGATTCGGGCAAGGAATCGAAGATGTCGGCCGAGACCATGAACACCGCCATCAGCTTCGGGTCCAGGCCCGGGATGGTGGTGAGCAGGCGGCACACGTCCAGCGCCATCGAGGCACCGGCACCGCCGGCCATCGACGACACCACCAGGACGATCGGCACCTCCTGTTGGGAGTAGCCGTCCATGTTCAGGATCCGTGCCGCCTGAGCCATCTCGGTGTGGGTCTCGTTGCGGTGCAGGTCATCCCAGGCGGCCTGCAGATCGTTGCGGATCTGCTCCACCTTCGACAGCGTGATGATCCGGCCGACCGCGCGGTACTGGCCGGCGCCGACCGAGATCGGGGTGGCGATCGAGGCGGGGTTGCGCGGGGCCCAGGTACCGATGGTGTCCAGCGCGCGGTTGCCGCCGAGGCGGCGGCTCACGGTGTGGTCGAGATCGGCGTAGGAGCCCGCCTTGGGGCCCAGGCCGATGTAGCGACCGCCCTGTTGTTCGACATTGCCCAGCCCGTCGGGGCCGTTCTCTTCACCGCTGGGGACGTCGACGTGCACGAACTGCCAGCCGGCGGGTATCCGGTCGATGCCTTCCGCGGCCAAGTCGGAGCGCAGTTGATCCATCATGTACGCCAAGGTGGATCCGCCTGAGCCGCCGTAGCCCAGTACCAGGAACCGCTTCATCGACCTTCTCCTTCATTTCCGGGTTGTTCCCGCCGTGTCACTGTCTCATCATCCGCCGAAGGGCGAGCCACCCGTCGGACCTCCGGACGGGGGTGCCGATCCCGGGGGTCCGCCGAAAGGACCGGGCCCGCCGAAGGCGTTGGGGTCACCCGGCGCGCCGAAGGGGTTGGGCGCGGCCGGCCCGGGGCCGTCGCCGAAGGGTGTGCCGCCGCCGGGTGGTGGTGCGGGTGGACCCGCGATCCCGGCCTCGGCCGCCGCGGCCCGGATCCGGGCGAGCAGATCGGGTGCCTTGCGACTGGCATCGATCAGCAACTCCTCGCGGCGGGCCGGGGTTGCCTCACCGGCAACCAGGAACAGCAGGGCCGCTTGATCCGCCGGGCCGGTCGGATCGTGCAGCAGTACCCAGTTGTTGTGTACCGCCAACGGCAGTGAGGCCGACGCGCCCACCCCTTCGGTGGTTCCCACCCAACGCGGCGGCGCACTGACCTGCACCGAGCCCTCCCCGAAGGGTGAGGCACCGGTCTTCGCAACCAGTTCCACCCCGCCCAGGGGCAGGTTACGGGTGCCGCCGCTGGGAATCTGGGCCATCTGTCGCAGATCACCGTCGGCGAAGGCCAGCGGACCGCCGTCGCGCTGCACATCGCGCTGAACCTGCACCGGGATCTCCTGGTACAACAATGGCCGATCCGGAATCTTGGCGTTGGCCCGCTTGGTGAGCCACAGCAGGGCGAGCGGAATGCCGGGGCCGAGAATCAGCGCCAGAATCAGCGTCAGCACGAAGTTGCGGGTGTTCAACGGACGGGTCAGGTCGGCGCGGTACTCGACCTCGACGTCCTCGGCCCGGTCGGGGGCATCCAGCGGGGCGATCCGGGCCACGAAGGTGCCCGACAGTCCGCCGGTGCCGGTCTGCGGCGAGGTCAGTTGCACCGGCAGTTCGGCGGTCTGGCCCTCTTCCACCCGCAGGCAGTCCTCGGCCCGGCCGTGCTGGGACGAGACGTTCAGTTCGGTGACACCCTCGGGGCCGGCCAAAATCTCCGGCTGCTGGCTGCCCACCCAGACACAGCCGGGGCCGTTGACCGATAAAGTGCCGCTCAGATTGACCTCACCATCGGCGGCCCCGAAGTTCACCGATTCGGCGACCGTCGGGTAGCCGTAGGGGGCAAGTACCTCGAGGGGCACATCGACCACCTGGGGTGCCAGTTGGGTGCCCGGGATCGCCTTGCCCTGGCCGTCCTTGCTGTCGGCGGTGGTCACATTCAGCCGCAGCCGCAGGCTGTAGCTACCGGGGGTGAGGTCCTCGCCGTCGAGTTTCAACGGCTTGGTGATCTGGTCCTTGGTCAGCCCGGTGGCGAGGTCCTTGACCAGGCCGTCGCTGACCAGGGAGACGTCCATGCTCACCTTGCCCAACAACGTGGTGGGGTCCACCGCCGTGCCGTCGCTGCGCTGCAGGCCCAGGATGATCTCGGTGGGTTCCCCGGCCCGGATCTCGGTCTCCTCGGCCTTGGGCCAGGCCGGGAAGAGGTCGCCGTACAGGTGCAGGCTGGTGCGCGAGACCCCGGTCGGTGAATCCGACTTCGGGTCGACGAACACGACCTGCCACTGCCCCGCCCACGCCTTGGAGGAGCCGCGATCGGCCGTCAGCGCGAAGCTGCGCTGCGAGGGCCACTGGTAGCTCAGGGTTGCCCCGTCCAGTTCGGCCTTGACCGGGGCCTGGCTCTGTTTCAGTTCGACCTCGGCGCCGCTGGGGGCGACCAGGAATACCTGGGCCTGGTCGATGGTGGCCTGTCCGAGAATCCGGATTCGGGTGATCGAATCGTCCAACACGAAGGCGTGGGCGCCGTCGGGGCACACCCCGCCCTGGCACACCTTGCGTTCCTGCACCCGGGGCTCCTGGCCGGGATTGGTGTACTTGTCGAACTCGAAGAGCATGTCGTCGATGTCGGAGACCAGGGTGAACTTGCCCGGCGGCGGTTTCTGGATCTTGCCGCACGGCCCGGCTTCGCCCTGACCGGTCGCGACCCGTTTCATCAGGTCGAAGTCCTGGGCGCCGGCTTCGTCCGGGGTGAGCCCCACGGCCAGGATCACGACATGTCCGGCCCGAATCTGATCGGCCAGACCACCGTCGCGGCACATGTCGGCGGCGGCGCGTTCCTTCGCCCGGGCCCGGTCCTGGTCGCTGTTGAGTCGGTTCTCCGGGTCGTAGGGCCGGTCGATCGGCTTGTCGGCCTCGTCGGGGGCCCGGTCGATGTCCAGGGTGCCGTCGGAGAAGAACAGGATGGCCTGACACTTCGTGGGGCGCTGTTGGGCGCGGGTCGCGAGGTCGCGGCGGGACCCGTCCAGACCGAGCCAGTAGTCGGTGCCCTCGCCGGTGTTGCGGTCGGCGAAGGCATCGACCTTGGCCAGTGCCTTGTCGACGCTGGAGGGGTTGAGGGCGTCCCAGCTTCCGCCCGGCTCGTAGCGGTTGGCGAACCCGCTGACGTTGACGGTCAACTCGACATCGGCCTGGTCGGCGAAGTCGGCCAACTGGCTCAACAGGTACTTGCCGGCCTTCACCCGGGCGCCGGCGGCGTCGGTGGATTTCAGGCTGGCCGAGGTGTCGACCAGCACCAGCAAGTCGCCCTTTTTCTCCTTGGCCAGGCAGGCCCCGTAGTTGTCGACGGCCGATTCGTCGGCCGCCCGGGCGCTGGGCGCGAAGACGCCGGCCAGCACCTGGGTCACCATCAGCAGGGCGCAGGCCAGCGCGGCGGGGAGGGCCCACCGCGAGTGTGTGCGGTTCACAGGCGTCCCACCCAATCGGCGATCCGCCAGGCCGGGGCCAGGATCGCCAGCAGGCAACCGACCACGGCCAGCCAGTAGAGCGGCCGGACGAAGCCCGGTGCTGCGTAGAGCCCGGCCGAGCGGGCGTAGGTGTCCTTGCGGACATACATCGCAATCAGGCCGATTCCGATCGGTCCGGCCACCAGCCAGCAGATTCCGGCCACCACGGGTTGGTTCACCAGTAACGCCACCACTCCGGCGGCGATGGCCAGCACCAGGGCAACCAGCAGGATCGGGAAGGGCGGTGTGGCGGCCACCAGCGACGAGGATGTGCCCGCACCGACCAGTTGCATCGCGGGCTCGGGGGTGCGCGCGAAGGGATCAGTGCTCGCCGGGGCGGCGGCGAAGGGGTCTCCCCCGGTCGAAGCGAAGGGATCGCTGCCGGCCGGGACGAAGGGGTTGCCACCCCCCGAAGCGAACGGGTCGCTGCCGGCAGACCGAGCCGAGGGCTGTCCCGAAGGTGCCGCGGGTGCCTGCGGTGCGGGGGCGCTCGACGGGGCCGCGGGTCGGGCAAAAGGGTCATCGGCGCCTGGGGCTCCTCCCCCGGATGCCGACCCCATCCCATACTCGCTGAAGTCGAAAGGATTCGAACCGGACACGCGAAACCTCAAAATCTTCTGGACTACTGCCGGATACTGTAGCCCCGGCCCCGGTCTACCATGACCGATAGACGCGACCCGACGGAGGCAAAAGTGTCCCAACCTGCACCACAGTGGCCGTCTTCGGGTGTCTGGGGTGGTCAGCCGGCGCCACAGCAGCCCGGCCCCCAATGGCCGCAGGGGCAACAACCCGGCCCCGCCTGGCCGGGCACCGCACCGGCCCAGGCCCAGCCGCCGGCGCCACGGTCCGGCGACAGCACCCCGATCATCGTGGGTCTGATCGGCATCGTCGCGCTGGTGACAACGGTGTTCGTCATTTATCTCAACTACCTGAACGTCTGAGGACGCCCCGGCGCCCGACCCCCGCATCAGTACGATCACTGCCATGACACAGCCTCCTCAAGGCCCGGGTATGCCTCCTCCCCAAGGCCCGGGCATGCCTCCTCCGCCGGGTCACCAGCCTCCCCCGCACCCCGGTGCGCAGCCGCCCGGTGGTCCCGGCGCACCCGGCAACATCGAGATCACCGTGCAGGGTCACGTGCTGCTCTCCAACTTCGTGCCGCCCACGGTCACCATCGACGGGCACAAGATTCAGGGGGTGGGTGTCTCCGCCCCGGTGACCGTTCCGGTGCCACCCGGACGCCGCCACATCGAGGCGTACAGCCAGTGGCTGCGCCGCTACGGCCAGGCTTCCCTCGATGTCGACGTGCGCCCCGGCGAGCTCGTCCGGGTGTACTACGCCCCGCCCCTGCACCAGTTCGCCACCGGCAACATGGGGCTGGAGCGGCAGGAGATGAAGGGCCTCGGCTGTTTGATCGCGGTGATCCTCTTCATCGTTGTGGCCGTGTTGGCGGTCGTCCTGATTCCGTTCCTGCTGTCGTGATCGGCGCGAAGCGACGACGGTAAAGTCGCGCCCATGCGTAGTACCCCCGTCCTGAGTTGGCCGATCGCCCTCTTGATCGACCTGCTTGCCGTCGTCGTCTTCGGCGTGCTCGGTCGCGCCGCCCACAGCGAAGCGCTCACCCCCGGCGGGATCGCGCAGACCACGTGGCCTTTCCTGGCCGCCCTGGTGATCGGCTGGTTGGTGGTGCGGGTCTGGCAGGCGCCCCTGCGGCTGAACCGGGCCGTGCTGCTGCTGGTGGTGACGGTGGTGCTCGGCAACCTGCTGCGGGTCTTCGTCGCTCAGGACTCCACCCACTGGACCTTCATCACCGTCACCGTGCTGGTGCTGGCCGCGCTGTTGGCCGGCTGGCGCCTGATCGCGCTGCTCCTGCTGCGCCGACGCGCCGCGGCCACGACCTAGCTTCACCGGGCGGACCCGGACCCGTCCATCAGTACGATCACGACCATGACACAGCCTCCCCAGGGCCCGGGTTTTCCGCCTGCCCAGCAGCCCGGTGACCACTGGCTCGGCGGGGCGCCCAACGCACAAACCCCCTACCCAGAACCGCCCTACGCACAGGTACCCGCACCATCGGTACCGGGTGGACCGGCATCCTACGGACAGGTGCCCGGTGGGCAGGTTGCACCGGTCGGCCATATCGATTTCGTCGTACAGGGCAATGTGTTCGCGCCCAGCATGATCCCTCCGGTGGTCACCATCGACGGCCGCCGCATCTCCGGGGCACGCCTCGGTTCCCCGGTCACCGTTCCGGTACCGCCCGGTCGCCACCGCATCGAGGCCCACACCCGATTGTTGCGCCGCTATGGCCAGGCTGCGCTGGATGTCGATGTGCGACCCGGTGAACTCGTGAGGGTCTATTACGCCCCGCCGCTGCACCAGTTCACCGACGGCAACATGGGGTTGGTCGAGCAGGAGCCGAAGGGGATCGTCTTCTTCTCGGTGATGATCGGCTTCGCCCTCAGCCTGATGGGCATTGCCATCGCGCTGATGGTCTTCGCGGCCACTCTGTGACGGAATGCGCCACCTGCCTGGATGAACCAACCTGCCCGGATGAAAACGCACCCCACGACCTCCCACAGACCTCAAACGCACCGCATACCGGGCCGAGGGGTGCGTTTTCATCCACCCCGGGGTGGCTCAGAGGTATTGGCCGGTGTTGCCCACCGTGTCGATGGTGCGTCCCGAACCCCCGGTGGAAACCAGAGTGCGCACGTAGACGATCCGTTCCCCCTTCTTGCCCGAGATACGGGCCCAGTCGTCGGGGTTGGTGGTGTTCGGCAGGTCTTCGTTCTCGCTGAACTCGTCGCGGCAGGCCTGACGCAGGTGGGTCGGTGAGATGCCGCCCCGGCCGGTTTCCAGGCGATCCTTGATCGCCATCTTCTTGGCCCGGCTGATGATGTTCTGCAACATCGCCCCCGAGGCGAAGTCCCGGAAGAACAACACTTCCTTGTCACCGCTGGCGTAGGTCACTTCGAGGAAGCGGTTCTCGTCGGATTCGGCGTAGATGTCATTCACCACCGCGTCGATCAGTTCCTCGCGGGTGTGGCCCTCGGCCACCGGCAACCGGTCGGTGAGGTACTTTCCGATGATGTCGCGGGCCGACGGTTCGTTGGGGCGTTCGATCTTGATCTTCACGTCCAAGCGACCGGGGCGCAGGATCGCCGGGTCGATCATGTCCTCACGGTTCGAGGCACCGATGATGATCACGTTCGCGAGTCGTTCCACCCCGTCGATCTCACTGAGCAACTGCGGCACGATGGTGTTCTCGACATCGGAGGACACCCCGGTGCCGCGCGTGCGGAACAGCGAGTCCATCTCGTCGAAGAACACGATCACCGGCATGCCGTCGGCGGCACGTTCCCGGGCCCGTTGGAAGATCAACCGGATCTGGCGTTCGGTCTCCCCCACGTACTTGTTCAACAGTTCGGGGCCCTTGATGTTGAAGAAGAAGGAGCGGGCATTGGCCTGACCCCGGTCGCGCACAGAGGTGGCCAGCGAGTTGGCCACCGCCTTGGCGATCATCGTCTTGCCGCATCCGGGCGGCCCGTACAGCAGGATTCCCTTGGGGGGTTCCAGGTCGTAGTCGGCGAACAGTTCCCGGTGCAGGAAGGGCAGTTCGACCGCATCGCGGATCATTTCGATCTGGGTGCCCAGGCCACCGATGTCGCCGTAGCCGATGTCGGGCACCTCTTCGAGGACCAGATCCTCGACGTCGATCTTCGGTACCCGCTCGTAGGCCATCTGCACCTTGCGGTCGACCAACAGCGAATCCCCCGGACGCAACGGCCCGGCCAGCACCGCTTCGGACAGCCGCACCACGGTCTCGTCATCGCCGGGGGCCACCACCACCGCGCGTTTGCCGTCGGGCAGGGTGTCCTTCAAGGTGAGCACCTCCCCGACCTCGGTGGTCGGCAGCACCCCGACCAGCAACATGGTGTCGTTGAGCAGCACCTCCCGGCCGGGCTCCAACTCGGCGGTGTCCAGGTCGGGGGCGATCTGCACGCGCAGTTTGCGGCTCTGCGACCACACGTCGGCGACCCCTTCGGCTACCAGCCCCAGGAAGGTGCCGAAGGTGTTCGGCGGCAGACCGAGGGATTCGACCTCCTCGCGCAGCTTCACCAACCGTTCCCGGGCCTCGGTGAGCAGTTCCTGGAGCCGATCGCCGCGGTTGGCGGTGGCGCGGGCCTTCTCCCGGGCCTCGGCGAGGCGTCGTTCGAGCCGGTCGATCTCGCTGCGCTGTCGCTCGTCGCGCAGCCGCAGTTGATCGAGTTCCTCGCTCAACCGGTACACCTGCGCCGACAGTTCGGTCTCGCGGCTCACTGCTGTTCCCCGTCCTCGGTGTCGACCGCCTCCACCCCGGGCGGTCGGGGGCCGGTGTAGTCGGGGCCGTAGGCGCCGGGGGCCGGACGGCGGCGCCGCGCCGGAGCATGCACTCCCGGTGCCAGCCGACGGGTGAAGATCAGGAAACCGGTGTGCCCCGATGTGGTGTGGGACGGTCGGATCGCCAGACCTTCGGCATGCCAGCGGCGGACGGTGGTTTCGGTGGCCTGCGGTTCGGTGAATCCCCGGTGTGCCCGCAAGGTGTCCATCACCAGACCGAGTTGGGTGGTGGTGGCCACGTAGCAACACAGCACCCCACCGGGTACGAGTCGTTCGGCGACCGCGTCGATGCATTCCCAGGGGGCGAGCATGTCCAGAATCGCCCGGTCGACCGGTTCGGGGCCGATCGCCTCGTTCAGGTCGCCCACTCGCAACTGCCAGGCCGGATGCCGGCCACCGTAGAAGCCGTCGACGTTGCGGGCGGCGATCGCGGCGAAGTCGTCGCGACGTTCGTAGGAATACAGGGTGCCGCGTTCCCCGATCGCACGCAGCAGGCTGATCGTCAGGGCTCCCGACCCGACCCCGGCCTCGAGCACTCGCGCTCCGGGAAAGATGTCGGCCTGCATCAGGATGTGCATCGCATCCTTGGGATAAATCACCGCGGCGCCACGTTTCATGGTGACGGTGAACTCCTCCAGCAAGGGGCGCATCACCAGATACCAGGACCCCCCGCTGGAGGTCACCACCACACCTTCGGATCCGCCGATCAGGTCGTCATGGCTGATTGCACCCTTGGCGGTGTGGAAGACCCCCCCGGGTTCGAGTACCACCGAGTGGGTGCGGCCCTTGTTGTCCGACAGGGTCACCCGTTCGCCGGCCATCAGGTCTCCGGTGCGTACTCCCGTCCAGTCCTGCTCAGCCAATGGTGCGGAACCCCCAGAATCCAAGTTGCCACCCGGGTTGGATCTCCCCGGTGTCGTAGACATAACCCTGCCCGATGTACAGGTGCTCATCGCTCTGCCACACCGGCACCACGGTCGCATCCAGCGCAGCCATCGCCTGAATCCGGCCCATCAACGTGTCTCGGGTGGCCTCGTCGGTGGCCTCACCGTAGGCGATGCGCAGCAGCATCAACGGCGTCACCGTGGTGTGCGTGGGACGGTCGAGGTACGGACGCGCCCACGCGATCGCGGTGGAGTTGGGGGCCGGGTCGTCGGTGAGCACCAGGTCGGCGGGCTCCCCCGGATCGACCACTGTCACCCGCAGCGCCCCGGTCTCCTCGAGTCGGCTGCGGACGGTGGAGGCCTGGTCGGTGGCGTCGGGGGCGGTCGGTTCGACCACCAGCCGCAGTTCGCGGGGCTCGCCGGGGGGCACCGCCAAGTCGGGTTGCCCGCCTTCGACGAAGCTGCTGCGGTGGCCGGGCAGTTGGGGTGGCACGATCGAGTCGAGGGTGCGTTCGTCCTGCAGGGCGTCTCGCACCAGTCGGCGCACCACCGGGTCACCACCCAGGGACGAGGAGTCCTGCCACATCAGCCGGTGCACCCGTCCCCCGGCGATTGTGATGCGTGCGAAGCCACCGTCGGTGTGTTCACCATTGGCCTCGATCTGGCGTGCCATTCGGGTGTGCGCCTGGGAACTCAACCCGCGCCAGACCGCCTGCACCTCGCCGGCCCGCATCGCTTCCTCGACCGAGGCCGAATCGGGGTAGACCGGAACCTCGACCCGCAACACCCGGGCTGGGGTGTCGCCGGCGTAATGCTCGTTGGCCTCGTACTCGACCCGGTCGGCCCGGTAGGAAGTCACCCGGTAGGGCCCCGACCCGAGGGTCTGGGCCGGGTTGTCCAGCACCTTGTCGGGCGGATACACCGCCTTCGGCACGATCGCCGCACCGGGGGTGGCCAGGGCGAAACCGAACTGGGAGTCGGGCCGGGTCAGTCGGAACCGCACGGTGGTCTTGTCGACCACCTCGATCTTGTCCAGCGAGCCCCACAGTGAACCGGGGCCGTCGACGGGGTGCAGGCGGCGGGATCGTTCGATCGAGAAGGCGACATCGTCGGCGGTCAGCGGTTTGCCGTCGGCGAACTTCGCCTCCGGATCCAGCGTGCAGGTGTAGATCAACACGCCGTCGAAGAAGCCGCAGTCGGTGGCCAGGTCGGGTTTCAACACCTGGGCTCCGGGGGGCACCTTCATCAGGGTTTGGAAGACGTTGACCACGAAATCCTGGTCGGCCCCACCGGCGGCCGTCACCGGGTCGGTATTGCGCACCGGCACGGTGGTGGCCACCACGAAAGCGGGTGGCTCCTGCGAGGGCGGCGGTTCGGGTGGGCCGGGCTCGTCGGTGCAGGCCGATAACGCCAGCGCCATCGCGGCCGCCAGCATGCCCACACGCTTGAATCTCATCGGTTCCTGATCACTCGTCCCAGGCCGGTGCGGTGGTGGCGAGAACATCGCGCCACCGAACCCCGGCCAGATCAGGCAACTGTACGCGGCGTGGTGCGGGTGGCACCGGGTGCTCCGAGGGAACGGCCAGTACGACCGCCCCGGCGGCATTGCCGGCCTCGCAGCCACCCACGGAGTCTTCGATCACCAGGCAATCGCGCGGGTCGACGCCGAGGCGTTCGGCCGCCAGCAGGTAGGGCTCGGGGTGAGGTTTGCCCCGGGTGACGTCATCGCCGGCGATCATCGTGGCGAAGGTGTCGGTCGGCATGCCGTCCACCACCGCGTCCAGAATCTCGCGGTAGGAGGCCGAGACCACCGCGCAGGTGATGCCCTCGGCACGCATCTCGGCCAGCAGTTCGCGGGCACCCGGCACCCAGGTGACGCCCTCGCGCAGCCCGGCCGGGACGATGTCCAGCCATCGCTGATAAACCTGCTGCACCGGTTCGTCGCCGGCTCCGACCCAGTCCAGCAGGTACCGGGCCGCGGCCGGCCAGGCCAAGCCGTGCATCCCGGCGGCGAGTTCGTCATTCCAAGTGCCGCCGTACTCCTCGGCAATCCGGGCGTGGGCTCGTTGCCAGAGCGGTTCGGAGTCGATCAGGGTGCCATCGAAATCCCACAACACTGCGGCCGGGGTTTTGGTCATGAATGCCATTGTGTCATCCACGACCACCCCGGACGCAGGCATAGCCGCGCCCTCACGCAACCCCCTTACCGGGCATTGCTGCACCGTCGTTCAACGCCCTCATCGGGCATTGCTGCGCCATCGTTCAACGCCCTCATCGGGCATTGCTGCGCCATCGTTCAACGCCCTCATCGGGCATTGAAGTATTTCGCCTCGGGGTGGTGCACCACGATGGCATCGGTCGACTCCTCCGGATGCAACTGCAGTTCCTCGCTGAGCTCCACCCCGATCCGCGACGGATCCAGCAGATCCACCAGGGTGCGGCGGTACTCCAGGTCGGGGCAGGCCGGGTAGCCGAAGGAGTAGCGCGAACCGCGGTAGGCCTGATCGCGGATCATCGACTCCACATCGGCGTCGGTGCCCGACAGGCCGAGTTCGCTGCGCACCCGCGAGTGCCAGTACTCGGCCAGGGCCTCGGTGAGCTGTACCGACAGTCCGTGCAGTTCCATGTAATCGCGGTAGGAGTTGGCCGCGAACAGTTCGGCGGTCTTCTCCGACACCGTCTGGCCCATCGTCACCAACTGCATCGCCAGCACGTCGGGGCCCTTGGCCTCCATCAGTTCCTTGGACCGGAAGAAGTCCGACAGGCACAGGTGCCGTCCCCGCGACTGGCGCGGGAAGGTGAACCGGGCGATCTCGGTGTCCTGGGCGTCCGGGTCGGCCAACACCAGATCGTCACCTTCGGACCACACCGGCCAGTAGCCGTAGACCACGGCCATCTCGGTGATCGATTCGGTGTGCAGCCGGTCCAGCCACATCCGCAACCGGGGCCGACCTTCGCTTTCGACGAGTTCTTCGTAGCTGGGTCCGCCGCGAGCACTCTTCAGCCCCCACTGGCCCAGGAAGGTGGCGCGTTCGTCCAACCAACCGACGACGTCCTTCAGGGCCACGCCCTTGACCACCCGCGATCCCCAGAACGGCGGGGTGGGCACGTCGACATCCTCGGCCACATCCGAGCGGGCCGGCAGTGGCGCCTCGGGGGTTGCGGGCCGGTCGACCGGACGCACCCGCCGCTTGCGCGGGGCCGGCAGGGCTGCACCGGGTTCACCGCGCTTGACCGCCATCACAGCCTCCATCAGACGCAGACCCTCGAAAGCGTCCTTGGCGTAGCGCACGTCGCCGGCATACAACTCCTGCAGGTCGTTCTCCACGAACGCGCGGGTCAGCGCGGCCCCACCGAGCAGCACCGGGTACTTGCTCAGACCTCGCTCGTTGAGTTCGGTCAGGTTGTCGCGCATCACCACGGTCGATTTCACCAACAGGCCGGACATGCCGATCGCGTCCGCCCGGTGTTCCTCGGCGGCTTCGATGATCGTGGTGACCGGTTGCTTGATGCCCAGGTTCACCACCGCGTACCCGTTGTTGGTCAAGATGATGTCGACCAGGTTCTTGCCGATGTCGTGGACGTCGCCCTTCACCGTGGCCAGCACGATCGTGCCCTTGCCGGCCGAATCGGTCTTCTCCATGTGCGGTTCCAGGTAGGCCACCGCCTGCTTCATCACCTCGGCCGACTGCAGCACGAAAGGCAACTGCATCTGGCCCGAGCCGAACAGTTCACCGACCACCTTCATCCCGGCCAGCAGGTCGTCGTTGACGATCGCCAGGGCGCCCTTCTCACCCAGCGCCTCGGCCAGATCGTCCTCCAGGCCCTTGGCCTCGCCGTCGATGATCCGGCGCTGCAGCCGCTCGGTCACCGGCAGCGCGGCCAGTTCGGCGGCCCGCTCGGCCTTGGCGTCGGCGGTGGTGACGCCTTCGAACATCTCCAGGAAGGTGGTCAGCGGGTCGTAGCCGTCGGCCCGGCGGTCGTGGACCAGGTCCAGGGCCACCTGCCGTTGATCCTCGGGAATCCGGTTCATGGGCAGGATCTTGGCGGTGTGCACGATCGCCGAGGTCAGGCCCGCCTCGACGCACTCGTGCAGGAACACCGAGTTCAGCACCCGGCGGGCGGCCGGGTTCAACCCGAAGGACACATTCGACACGCCCAAGGTGGTGTGCACTTCGGGGTGGGCGGCCTTGATCCGGCGGATCGCCTCGATCGTCTCGATGCCGTCGCGGCGGGTTTCCTCCTGGCCGGTGGCGATCGGGAAGGTCAGGCAGTCGACGATGATGTCGGATTCACGCATGCCCCAGTTCTGGGTGAGGTCGGTGATCAGCCGCTCGGCGACCCGCACCTTCCAATCGGCGGTGCGCGCCTGCCCCTCCTCGTCGATGGTCAGGGCCACCACCCCGGCGCCGTGTTCGCGCACCATCGGCATGATCTTGGCGAACCTCGAGTCGGGCCCGTCGCCGTCCTCGTAGTTCACCGAGTTGATCACGCATCGGCCGGCGAGGCGTTCCAGCCCGGCCCGCAGCACCTCGGGTTCGGTCGAGTCGAGCACCACCGGCAGGGTGGACGAGGTGGCCAGCCGGAAGGCCAGTTGGTCCATGTCGGCGGCCCCGTCGCGGCCCACGTAGTCGACACACAGGTCGATCAGGTGCGCGCCCTCGCGGGTCTGTTCCCGGGCGATGTCGACGCATTCGTCCCACTTCTCGGCCAGCATCGCCTCCCGGAAGGCCTTCGAGCCGTTGGCGTTCGTGCGCTCGCCGATGGACAGGTAGGAGGTGTCCTGGGTCAGCGGTACGTCGTGGTACAGCGAGGACACCGACGGCACCGGCGCCGGGGTGCGTTCGGCCAGCGGCCGCCCGCCCACCCGTTCGGACAGTTGTCGGATGTGTTCCGGGGTGGTGCCGCAGCAGCCACCGACCAGGGCCAGGCCGAAGTCGTCGACGTAGCGTTCCAGGGCATCGGCCAGTTCGTTGGCCTGCAGCGGGTAACGGGCACCCTCGGAGGTCAGTTCGGGCAGGCCGGCATTCGGCATGCACGAGATGCCCACCCGGGCATTGCGGGCCAGGTGGCGCAGGTGTTCGGCCATCTCGGCCGGGCCGGTGGCGCAGTTCAGGCCGATCAGGTCGATACCGAGAGCCTCCAGAGTGGTCAACGCCGCCCCGATCTCCGAGCCCATCAGCATGGTGCCGGTGGTCTCGACGGTGACCTGGGCGATGATCGGAACCTCGGTGCGGTCGGCGGCGGCCAGGGCCCGCTTGGCCCCGATCACCGCGGCCTTGGTCTGCAACAGGTCCTGGCTGGTTTCGATCAGCACCGCGTCGATACCGCCGGCGAGCATCGCGCTGACCTGCCGACCGAAGGCGTCGCGCAGTTCGGCGAAGCGGACGTGACCCAGGGTGGGCAGTTTGGTGCCCGGGCCGACCGAGCCGAGCACCCAGCGGGGACGCTCCGGCGTGCTGTGCCGGTCGGCGGCCTCGCGGGCGATGCGGGCGGCCGCCTCGGCAAGTTCTTCGAGCTGGTCGGCGATGCCGTACTCGTTCAGAGCGGCCAGGTTGGTGCCGAAGGTGTTGGTTTCGACACAATCGGCGCCGGCGGCCAAGTAGGCGTCGTGGATCTCGGCGATCACATCGGGACGGGTCAGGCTGAGCATCTCGTTGCAGCCTTCCAAGCCTCGGAACTCGTCCAGGTCGAGGTCGTAGTTCTGCAACATGGTGCCCATCGCCCCATCGGCCACCACGACGCGGGTGGCGAGTGCCTCGCGCAGGGCGCGGGCACGGTCAACTGCGCTGAGCTGATCGGGAGCAACGAGCAATTTGGTCATTGGGACAGGATAGGCAGCGCGCGCCTGTACTACCGCATCGTCCGAACCTCAGGCCGAAGGTGCTGCACAGAGCTTTGCTGTTGCGTCCGGACGGCTACAGTGTCGGGCATGGTGAATCCGTCCTCGGTGCTGCGCAGCCTGCACGAACCGATCGTGGTGGCCGCGTTCAGTGGCTGGAGCGATGCCGGAACTGCCGCCAGCGACGCCGTGGATCATCTGGCCGAGACCTACAACGCCGAGCAGGTGTTCGCCCTGGACCCCGATGATTTCTACGACTTCCAGGTGACCCGCCCGGTGGTCACCCGGTCCGGCGGCGAAGCCCGGTTCACCTGGCCCACCACCGAGGTGATGGCCACCCGGATCGCCGACCGGGACGTGATCCTGGTCGCTGGCCCGGAGCCGTCGTACCGGTGGGACGGGTTCTGCCGAGTACTCACCGAGATGCTCGCGCCCGCCCGTCCGAAGCTTGCCCTGATGTTGGGGGCCTTGCTGGCCGATGTGTTGCACAACCGTCCGTTGCCGTCGTCGGTGACCTCCCAGAACCCCGACCTGCAACGCGCCCACGGGCTGATCGGGTCCGACTACGAGGGGCCGACCGGGATCACCGGCATTTTCAGCCACCGCCTGGAACTCGCCGGCATTCCGGTGGCCTCGGCGTGGGTGTCGGTACCGCACTACGTGGCGTCGACACCGAACCCGAAGGCCGCGCTGACCCTGTTGCGCCATGTCGAGGACATCAGCGAACTGCACCTCGATCTGGCCGATCTGCCCGAACTGGCCCGAGCCTGGGAGCGCAGCGCCAACGAAGTGGCCGAATCCGATCCGGCGATCTCCGAGTACGTCGCCGCGCTGGCCGAGGAGCAGGACGAGGCCGAACTCCCCCAGGCCTCCGGGGACGCGATCGCCGCCGAGTTCGAACGCTATCTGCGCCGCCGCGAGGCCTGACCGTTCCGGCCGTGTCGCCGCACGGTTCGATACGCCTTGCGTCCGGCTGAACGGTCGTCGGGGGCGGCGGCGGGAAATGCCAAGCGGCTCGGTCGGGGTGCACTAACGTGTGCGGCGTGCAGATGCTCGATGGTGTGGCCGTTTTCGAGCGCCCGGCGACCACTTCGAAGGTCACTGCGAGCTTGATGTTTCGGGCCGGTCGGGTCGACGAGACCCTGCCGACCGCCGGATGGCTCCATCTGATCGAGCATGCCGTCCTGGAATCAGCCCAGTACCCGCTGGTGCAGGTCAACGGGTCGGTCGGACCCTTACTGACCACCTTGGACGTACGGGGCCAATCGGAACAGGTTGGTCTGGCCTTGCGGGGAATCGTTGCAGCCCTGACCCGAATGGATTCGGAACGGATTACCCATGAGCGAAACGTTCTACGTGCCGAGGCACGCACCAAGGGGCCAAATTTGGTGACCCGAGCGTTCCTCGAGCGGTTCGGTGCCCAGGGGATCGGATTACTGGGCTTCGGTGAGGTCGGTCTGATGTCCGCCGAGCCCGACGCTCTCGCAGCGGTCGTGCAGCGGTACTTCACGACCGGAAACGCCGCCCTGGCCATCGACGGGCCGGTGCCGGACACACTGTCCCTGGCAGGGCTGCCTCCCGGGAAGCGGATACCGGTGCCGCAGTATCGTGCGGTGGCTCCGCCGAACTCTTGGTATCGGGAACCCAGTGGAGTCGTGTTGCAGGGCCTGGTCCCGCGAGGCCTGTCGGCCCGGCTCGCCGCGATGGCACTGAGCCGAAGGGGGTGGGACGAGGTGCGCACATCCACCGGACTGCCGCGTGACACCGACTGCGTGGCTGAACACGTCACCGCCGATGAAGCCCTGATGATGATGTCGTGCAGCGCCTCCGAACAACAGGTGCAGATGTGTTCGGAAGCGCTGCTGCGGGCTGCTCATCATGTCGCCGACCAGGGTGTTGACGACCAGGAGCTGGGAGCCATCAAGCGCGCTGGCATCCGGTTCTTGGCCGGACGCAGAGCGGGAAACGCCGAACCGTGGATGCGTGCCGAATCCCTGCTCGTGAACGGTCAGCCCCTCGGAGCCCCGGAACTGCGTGAGGAAATCGAAGCGACGCGTCCGGAGGAGGTCGCCGCCGTGGCGCAGAGAATGCTGGACAGTCTGCTGGTCGGCGCAGTCAGTGAGCAGGGTGTCCCTCACTGGCTCCAACGACCACGACTCGAAGACCCGGAGTTGTCCGGTGCGCGTTTTCCGGCCCTTGCCGCACCGGAGCTGATCACCATGGCAGGCTCGCAATTGCACTGGGCGCACCTGCGCGACCAACATCGGATGACGATTGACCTTGCCGACTGTGCGGCGGTGCTGGCTTGGCCGGATGGGCTGCGTGAGGTGATTCGTCATGACGGGTACGCCATGGCAATCGAGCCGAACCTGTGGCGCCGCGGTGACCTGCTGGTGCGACGCATCGATCAGGTCACTCCGCCCCGACAGTTGTTGTGGCAGCCGGGTCGCGACGTGGATCTGATACCCGGCCGACCGGGTCTTCGACAGCGCTTACGGCGGAACCGGTGAGCATCGGGCCAGCGCGCACCGGGGTCCCGATTGCCGCACATCGGGTGGGGCGTGATGAACCGACCGTCCAGGTAGTGGCAGTGATCCGGATGGGGATCGCCGACCAACACCTCGCCACGGCTGGGATCCTCGACGTTCTTGTCCTCAACGCGGTGCATTCCTTTCCCATTGAGCCGGACGTCTCCATCCAGGTCGAGTGGGGTCTGGCCACCACCACCGTGGTGGTGGAAGCCGATCCGGAGGTTGCCGCCGAACGGATGCAGGAATTGCTGTGGAGGTTGCGCAGTCCGGACCCGCGCGACCTGGCTACTTTGATTGCGGCGCTGCGCGACGAACCCGAACCCACCGGGGGTCTGGTCGCCGCGACCGTCTACGACCGATTCGGCCCGGTCGGGCCGGGGCTCATGATGACCCCCCACTTCGGCTTGGCACGGTTGACCGTGGCCGAGGTGGTTCGGTTCGCCGTTCGCCACGTGAACGCCGGCAATGCGAGGTTGGCGATCGCCGCGCCGCCCGACTTCGAGGTCCACGTCCGGTTGCCGGAGGGGCCGCTCCGCCCGGTGCCGAGTTTCCGGCCGCGCCGGGGTAAGTACCCGCACACGATGGAATTCGGCCTTCACGACGAAACGATCATCGCCACCGGCCATCTGAAGCGCACCTACGCCGCCCGAGCACTGAGCACCTTGTGGGCAAGTCGACTCAATCGCTACGTGCGTCAGGAACGAGGCATCAGCTATGGGGCCAAGCCGATGTACCTGACCGTGGGCACCGACGCGCTGGTCGGCATCGTGTGTGATGCTCAAGCCGGCACGGCCCCCGACATCGCCAGGGAGTTGCGCCGGCAGTTGGACGCCCTGGCGGATTCCGGCCCCGCTCACGGCGAGATCGACCGGGAGTTCCGCGACTTGCAAGAGCTGGAACCCGGAATCGGCTGGGCGGCCGGTGAAGCTGAGAACGAACTGCTGGGCATGCCGCTGCGTACGGTTGATGAGCACCTTGCCGACCTCCGGTCGATCACGGCTGACGATGTGCGCGCCGCAGCCGCAGGGATTCGTCGGTCGCTGACCGTGGCTGGGCCCGGTCTCACCTCCGACGACCTGACCGACAGCCAGCGGATCACGCCGGTCGACATCACTGGTAAGTCTTACCGCCCCCGACCCGGGATCGACCAGCGGGAGCGGATGGTGGTGGGTGATGGAATCCGATACCACGACCCCGACCACGAAGAAACGCTGTCGATACTGCCCGAACAGATCGTGGCAGCAGTGCATTTCGAGGACGGTGGGGTGTCCCTGTTCCGTCGTGACGGAGCCCGCCTGAACATCGAACCCACGATCTGGCGCGATGGGCCACAACTGGTGGCCGACGTCCTCGACATGGTGCCACCAAGACTCGTCGTGCCGGAGAAAGCCCGTCCCGAAGAATTCATTCCCCAACCCCCGAGCCGTCTGCGCCGCGCCCTCCGACCGCTGATCTGGGCCGCAATCGCCATCGTGACCATCGTGGTAGTGACCGCGATCACGGCAACGCATATTTGGGTCGGCTCGCGCGGCCACGACGAGTACACGGGAGTCGCCGGCCTCCTGCTGTACACACCTTCCGCCATCGCGCTCATTGCGGCGCTCCTGTGGAGAAACCGAAGCACCCGCTAGCGCCAGCCCTGCCACCTTCGGGGCCGGATTGCATGGCACCTCTTGGCGCTGGTCCAGCCCGGTGGACGTGTCAGACTCGGCTGGTGATGTAGTCGCGCAGGGCTTCCAGGTCGTTGTCGAGGACGTCGACGTGGCGGGGCAGGTCTTCCAAGCCTCGGTAGTCCTCGGGCATCTCGGGGTCGCGCCCGATCGCCTCACGGATCGTTTCGGCGAACTTCACCGGCAGCGCGGTCTCCAGCACAATCACCGGCTCGTCCCCTGCGTGTTGGTCGGCGACGTGCACCGCGTCGGCGGTGTGCGGGTCGATCACCCGGCCGTGTTCGGCATCGATCCGTTTGATCGTGGCGAGCCGGTCGGCGTGGGTGCTGCTCCCGGAGACGAACCCGAACTCCTCACGGCACCGGGCCAGTTGGTCGGCGTCGACCGCGAAGGAGCCGTGGGTGCGCACCTCGTCGAACAGTTTGCGCAGGGCGTCGGCGTCGCGGCCCAGCAGGTCGGCGACGAAACGTTCAAAGTTGCTGGCCCGGGAGATGTCCATCGACGGGCTGGACGTCGCGTGGGTTTCCTTGGCCGGACGGGGCCGGTAGGTGCCGGTGCGGAAGAACTCGTCCAGCACGTTGTTCTCGTTGGTGGCCAGGATCAGCCGCTTGACCGGTAGCCCCATCTGCTTGGCGATGTGCCCGGCCAGGATGTTGCCGAAGTTGCCGGTCGGCACCGCGAAGGTGACCTGCTGATCGTCGGTCTCGGTGGCCTGCACCCAGCCGGCGACGTAGTAGACCACCTGGGCCACCACCCGGGCCCAGTTGATCGAGTTGACCGTGCCGATGTGGTGGGCGCGCTTGAACCGCAGGTCGGCCGAGATGCCCTTGACCAGATCCTGGCAGTCGTCGAAGACGCCACGGATCGCGATGTTATGGATGTTCGGGTCGTCCAGAGAGAACATCTGGGCCTGTTGGAAGGCGCTCATCCGTCCGTGCGGGCTGAGCATGAACACCTGAACTCCGGTGCGCCCTCGCATCGCGTATTCGGCCGCCGAGCCGGTGTCGCCGCTGGTGGCGCCGAGGATATTGAGGTGGGAGTTGCGTCGGCCCAGTTCGTACTCGAACAACGCCCCGAGCAACTGCATCGCCATGTCCTTGAAGGCGAGGGTCGGGCCGTTCGACAGGCCGAGCAGGTACATCTGCTCGCCGAGCGGGTTGAGCGGGGCGATCCGGGGGTCGCGGTAGGTCTGCTCGGTGTAGGTGTCGTGGCACAGCCGGGTGAGGTCATCGGCCGGGATGTCGTCGATGAACTCCGACAACACTGCGGCGGCCAACTCCGGGTATCCCCCGTCGCGCCAAGCGGCGCGCCAGCCGGGCAGATCGGCGCGCGGGTAGCGCTGGGGCAGGAACAGCCCGCCGTCGGGGGCCAGACCCTCCAGCAGAATGTCGCTGAAGTGGCGCGGCTCTCCGCCTCCTCGGGTGGATACGTACAGCATCAGGCCTGGTCTCCTGCCGACAAAGCTCGTTGTGCCCAGGGCATCGCCCGGAGCTCGTGGGTGACACCTTCACCGCGAGAGCGCAGGCTGCGCACCATCGCATCCGGGTCGTCGGCACGGTACACCGCCGAGCCGGCAACGAAAACGTCGGCCCCCGCGTCGATGGCCCGATCGATCGTGTTCTCCGAAATCCCGCCGTCCACCTGCAACCAGATGTCGGTGCCGTAGGGCCGCAACAGTTCTCGGGTGCGCCGCACCTTGGGCAGCACCACGTCCAGGAAGGCCTGCCCGCCGAAGCCTGGCTCGACCGTCATCAGCAGCAGCACGTCCAGCTCGGGGAAGAGATCTTCGTAGGGTTCGATCGGGGTGGCGGGCTTCAACCCCATCCCGGCCCGGGCTCCGAGGGCGCGCAGTTCGCGGGCCAACCGCACCGGGGCATGGGCGGCCTCGACGTGGAAGGTGACCGATTCGGCTCCGGCCTCGGCGTAGGCGGGGGCCCACCGGTCGGGGTCCTCGATCATCAGGTGCATGTCGATGAACTTGTCGGTGACCCGCCGGATCGACTCCACCACGGGCAGGCCCAAGGTGAGGTTCGGGACGAAATGGTTGTCCATCACGTCCACGTGCAACCCATCGGCACTACCAACCTTCTCGATGTCTCGTTGCAGGTTGGCGAAGTCGGCGGACAACAACGACGGCAGAATCTTGATCCCCACGACCCCCAGCCTACCCAGCCGCAGCGGGCCCGGGTGTCCACCCGTAGGAGTGGTCGGCACCCCGGCAAGCACGAGGCCCCGGCGCGGAACGAATCCGCCGCCGGGGCCTCGTGTCAGGTCAGATCAGACCGCGATCAGGCCTTCTTGGCGATACTGCGCAGCACGTACTGCATGATGCCGCCGTTGCGGTAGTAGTCGGCCTCACCCGGGGTGTCGATCCGGACGACCGCGTCGAACTCGACGGTCTCCCCCGACGGCTTGGTGGCCACGACCTTGACGGTCTTGGGGGTGGTGCCCTCGTTCAGGGCGGTAACGCCGGTGATCGAGAAGGTCTCCTCGCCGGTCAGGCCCAGGCTGTCGGCATTCTCGCCGGCAGGGAACTGCAGCGGCAGGACGCCCATGCCGATCAGGTTCGACCGGTGGATCCGCTCGAAGGATTCGGTGATCACCGCACGAACCCCCAGCAGGGCGGTGCCCTTGGCGGCCCAGTCGCGCGAGGAGCCCGAGCCGTACTCGGTGCCACCGAGCACCACCAGCGGGATGCCGGCGGCCTGGTAGTTCTCCGAGGCCTCGAAGACCGAGGTCACCGGGGCGTCGTCGCGGGTGAAGTCACGGGTGAACCCGCCTTCGGTGCCCGGGGCGATCTGGTTGCGCAGCCGGATGTTTGCGAAGGTGCCACGAATCATCACCTCGTGGTTGCCACGGCGCGAACCGTAGGAGTTGAAGTCCGCCCGCTCCACACCGTTGTCGGTGAGGTACTTGCCGGCCGGACTGTCGGCCTTGATCGAACCCGCCGGGGAGATGTGGTCGGTGGTGACCGAATCGCCCAGCTTCAACAGCACCCGTGCGCCCTCGATGTCGGTGACCGGCTCGGGGTTTTCGGGCATGCCGTCGAAGTACGGGGCCTTGCGGACGTAGGTGGAGTCGGGATCCCAGTCGAAGGTGGCACCTTCGGGGGTGGGCAGCGACTGCCACTGCGCATCGCCGGCGAAGGCGTCGGCGTAGCGGTCCTGGAACATCTCCGGGGAGATCGAATCGGCGATCACGGCCTGGATCTCGTCCTCGGTCGGCCAGATGTCGCGCATGAACACGTCGTTGCCGTCGGCGTCCTGGCCGAGCGGCTCGTTGAACAGATCGATGTCCATCGTGCCGGCCAGGGCGTAGACGATCACCAGCATCGGCGAGGCCAGGTAGTTCATCTTCACGTCCGGCGAGATCCGGCCCTCGAAGTTGCGGTTACCCGACAGCACCGAGACCACCGACAGGTCGTTGTCGTTGATCGCCTCGGAGATCTCCGGCAGCAGCGGGCCGGTGTTACCGATGCAGGTGACGCAGCCGTAGCCGACGGTGTTGAACTTCAACTCGTCCAGGTACTTCTGCAGCCCGGACTTGGCGTAGTAGTCGGTGACGACCTTCGACCCGGGGGCCACGGTGGTCTTCACCCACGGCTTCGACATCAGGCCCTTCTCGACCGCCTTCTTGGCCACCAGCGCAGCACCCAGCATCACCGAGGGGTTGGAGGTGTTGGTGCAGGAGGTGATCGAGGCGACGGTGACGTGCCCGTGGTCGAGTTCGAAGCTGGTGCCGTCGGCCAGGGTGACCGGCACCTTCTTCGAGGGACGGCCCTCGGACGAACCGGCACCGACCGGCTCCTGGCCCTTCACCTCGGCGGCGGTGGCGTTGTGCGAGGGGGCGTCGGAGGCCGGGAAGGACTCCTCAACGCTCTGCGAGCCCTCGGCACCGGCGTAGTCCTTCAGCGCGGCGCGGAAAGCGGTCTTCGACTCCGACAGCGACACCCGGTCCTGCGGGCGCTTCGGGCCGGCGATGCTGGGCACCACGGTGGCCAGGTCCAGTTCGAGGTACTCGGAGTACTTCGGTTCGCGGTTGTCGTCGTGCCACAGGCCCTGCTCCTTGGCGTAGGTCTCGACCAAGGAGATCTGTTCCTCGGTGCGGCCGGTCAGGCGCAGGTAGTCGGTGGTCTTGGAGTCGATCGGGAAGACCGCGATGGTCGAGCCGTATTCGGGGCTCATGTTGCCGATGGTGGCGCGGTTCTCCAGCGGCACCTGGGAGACCCCGGAGCCGTAGAACTCGACGAACTTACCGACCACGCCGTGGGCGCGCATCATCTCGGTGATGGTCAGCACCAGGTCGGTGGCGGTGGCACCCTCGGGCAGTTCACCCGAGAGTTTGAAGCCGACCACGCGCGGGATCAGCATCGAGACCGGCTGGCCGAGCATGGCGGCCTCGGCCTCGATACCACCCACACCCCAGCCGACCACACCCAGGCCGTTGACCATGGTGGTGTGCGAGTCGGTGCCGACACAGGTGTCGGGGTAGGCCTGCAGCACACCGTCGACCTCGCGGGGGAAGATCACCCGGGCCAGGTGCTCGATGTTGACCTGGTGGACGATGCCCTGGCTGGGCGGGACGACCTTGAAGTCGTCGAAGGCGGTCTGACCCCAGCGCAGGAACTGGTAACGCTCCCGGTTGCGGCCGTACTCGATGTCGATGTTGCGGGTCAGCGCGTCGGCCGAACCATAGACGTCGGCGATCACCGAGTGGTCGATCACCATTTCGGCCGGCGACAGCGGGTTGACCCGGGCGGCGTCGCCACCGAGTTCGACGATGGCCTCGCGCATGGTGGCCAGGTCGACCACACAGGGCACACCGGTGAAGTCCTGCATGATCACCCGGGCCGGGGTGAACTGGATTTCCTTGTCCGGCTCGGCATTCGGGTCCCAGGATCCCAGGGCCTTGATGTCGTCGGCGGTGATGTTGGCGCCGTCCTCATTGCGCAACAGGTTTTCCAGCAGCACCTTCAGGCTGTACGGGAGGCTCTCAGAGCCTTCCACCGCATCCAGCCGGAAAATCTCGTAGTTCTGGCCGGCCACCTCGAGGTTGGCCTTCGCCCCCAGACTGTTCACACTCATCGCAGCTCCCCGGATCGGTTGTCTTGAAGTCAAGATACCATCAAGCGGCGACCTTGACCACTGCCTTGGGCGATCCTTTCATTACTACGGAACGCTTGGGGTGGGAGGGGTCAGTTCGCGGGCAACAGTTGGGCGACCGCCTCGATGTGGTGGGTCATCGGGAACAGGTCGAAGGCCCGCAGCCCGGCCAAGTGGTAGCCCCGATCGGCGAAATGGGCCACGTCACGGGCCAGCGCTGCCGGATCGCAGGCGACATAGGCCACCGCCCGCGGACGGCGCCGCACGATCTGATCGACCACCGCCCGTCCGGCTCCGGCTCGGGGTGGATCCAGCACCACCACATCGGCCCGCCGCCACACTTTCGGCAGCGTCCTCTCGACCCGTCCGGCGATGAACTCAGCCTCGGGGACATTGCTTCCGGCGAGTTCGACCGCGGCCCGGTTGTTCTCCACCCCTTGGACGGTCACCCCGTGGTCGGCCAGCACGCCGGCGAACAGACCGACCCCGCAGTACAGATCCAGGACGCGTTCCCCGGTTTGTGGATCGAGTGCCCCGATCACGGCTTCGGAGAGAACGTCGGCGGCATGTGGGTGGACTTGCCAGAAGCCGTCGGCGGCGACCTGCCAGGTACGCCCGGCCGCGTGTTCGGTGAGGGTCTCGGGCCCCTGATGCAACTCCCCGTCGATCAGCACCGACTCCCCCACCACCCGGACGTCGGCATGCGGCGGCCAACCATCGCGCGGCAACTGTCGAGCGGCGATGGCACAGCCCTGATCGGGCAGCGGGACGAGATCGTGGGAGCGGTGGGCGCGCATGCCGAGCCGTCCCTGCTCGTCGGTGCGGTAGTGCATCCGGGTGCGCCACCCGGTGCTGCCCCCGGGCACCTCCTGCACCGTCCCGGCCCACTGCACCCCGGCCAAACGGTCGAGTTGTTCGGCCAGCACCGCAGTTTTCAGGTCACGCTGGGCTTGGGCGTCGACATGCTGGAAATCACAGCCACCGCAGCGTCCGGCGATCGGGCAGACCGGAGTCACCCGCTCCGGCGCGGGTTGCAGCACCTCAACCGCGTCGGCGCGCCAGAACCGGTCACGCGTGGTGTCGGTCGGTAGGGCGACCACCCGTTCGCCCTCCAATACATGTCGGACGAAAACCACCCGTCCGTCATGGCGGGCCACCCAGTGTCCGCCGTGGGCGATCGGGCCGATGGTCAGTTCGATCGGGCCCTGCTCGCTCGGGCCCTGTTCGCTCTGGCCCCGCTCATTCGGATCGGTCACGAGCCGTGCTCGGAGATGTGTCGACTGACCTCGGCCAGCACCCGTCCCGGAGCTTCTTGGACGATCCAGTGGCTGATCCCCTCCAGCACCACGAACCGGTATGGGCCGGCCACGTGGTCGCCGGTGCGTTCGGCAGCCACCCGGCCGAGGGCGGGGTCGTTGTCCGACCAGAGGAAGAGCACCGGCAGGTTGACCTTCGGTGCGCCGGGTTCGGTGCGGCCGGCGCCGCGATACCAATTCAGGGCCGCGTCCAGACCTGCCGGTTCGCCCAAGACCTCGAGAGTGTCGCCGAGTTCGTCGGCGGCCGGTGAATCGGCGAAGAATCCCCGCAGCCGGGCCGCATCATCGGCCAGCAACAACTCGGCGGCGTCCGGCCGGCGCAGGAAGCCGATGTAGTCGGAGCGGGAACGTTGATCGTCATCGGATCCGATCGCCTCACTGAGAGCTTCGGGGTGGCCCACCGAGAGCACATTGAGGGTGCGCAGGCGTTCGGGGGCGGCCAGGGCCACCCGCCAGGCCACTGCGGCTCCCCAGTCGTGTCCGATCAGGTGAGTACGCTCCCAGCCCAGGTGATCGAGCACGTCGACCACATCGCCGGCCAGCTCGTCGGTGCGATAGGCCTCAACGCCGTCGGGACGGGCGTCCGGGCTGTAGCCACGCTGGTTGAAGGCCACACACCGGTACCCCTGTCGGCCGAGGTCGTCCAGCAGTGGCCGCCACATCGCCATGGTCTGCGGAAAACCGTGCAGCAACAGCACCGGCTCACCGTCCGGCGGGCCGGATACCAAGGCGTCGAAGATCAACTCGCCAACGCGGATGCGCAGCGGTTGCGGCGTGAACTCGGACATGCCGTTCACGCTACCGGGCCGGGTCGGCGCTGGTCAGCGGGTCCAGAACGATCGCAGGGATTCAACCTTGCCCTCGTCGTTGACGCGGTAGAGGTTGATCGCGTCCACGCTGCCCTGGGCGCCACCGGCATAGGTCATGTTCAGCCGGACGTGCACGGCAGCTTCCTTACCGATCGCCACCAGGTGCTTGATGTCGAAGTCGAAGGACTGCTGGCGAGCGCTGAACATGTCCCAGAAATCACTGATCGCGGCCTTGCCGCGCTGGCCGACACCTTCGGGGTCCCATTCGAAGGGGCCGACCGGGTCTTCGACCACCGCATCGTCGGCGAACAGAGCCAGCCAGGCTTCCTTATTGCGTTCCTTGACCGCGGTGAGCGAGGCGAGGGGTACATCGGCCATGTTCATCCGGGTCACACTCCGGTCTTGTCGCGGTAGGAACGCAGCGAGGTCACCAGCCCCTGGTTGTCGACGGTGTAGATGCTGATGCAATCCACCGTGCCTTGCTTGCCATTGGCGAAGGTCGTGCGCAAGGTGGCGTAGGCCGCGACTTCGCGTCCGGCGACCACCTGGAAATGGATCTCGAAGTCGAACGCTTCCTGGGGCTGGGTGAAGGCATCCCAATACCAACCGATGGCTTCCTTACCGGTTTGCTCCTGCCCCAAGGGGGTGTCCCAGGGCGCGGATCCGACCGGATCCTCCACGACGGCATCCTCGGTGAACAGGGCGAGCCAGGCCTCTTTGTCGCCATCGCGCACTGCGGCGAGCGAAGCGTTAGGAACGTCGGCGATGTCCATAGCCTCCAACGTACCCACTGGGGGTGATGCAGGTCACGAAACTCCCCGCTGGCCGGGATCGCTCAGGTGTTCGCGGCCTCCGCGTCGATGAGATCTCGCCAGGTGCGCACCAGGTCGGCATCGACGCCCTCGCTGAACGAGCCTCCCGGACGAGCCGGGGACCCGATGTGGAAGGCACGCACCCCCGCGCGCACCAACTTGGGCACATGGGCGGTCTCCAGGCCGCCGCCGGCCATGATCAGCCGAGCAATGTGCGCATCGGCCCGGCTTCGGCTGAGCAGCGCCGCCACACCGTCCCCGACCCCGGAGGCCGAGCCCGCGGTGAGCACCTGGGTCAGGCCCGGCAGCGAACGTATCTCGGCCCAAGCCCGATCGGAATCGGCGCAGTGGTCGATCGCGCGGTGGAAGGTCCAGGCGAACGACCCGTCCCCCACCAGATCACCCATCACGTCGAGATCCACCCGGTTGTCAGGGGTGAGGAAGCCCAGCACCACCCCGTCGGCACCCGCGTCCAGATAGGACGAGATCAGTTCCCGCAGCCGGACACTCTGCCCATCGCCGCCGAATCCGGCGCGCAGTCGCACCATCGGACGCACCTGGATCGACGTGACCGCCCGCACCCGCGCGACGGTGCGTGGGTCGGGTGAGAGACCGTCATCGTCCATCGTGCCGACCAGTTCCACCCGGTCGGCGCCACCGGCCTCGGCACGCTCGGCGTCGGCGGCGTCCAATGCGATGACCTCCAGCACGCTCATCACCCCAGCTTGCCACCCGGGCATGGCCGGTGACCCGAGTCACGGCCTTCCCGCTGGCCGCAATGGTCACCTCGGGGCCACAATGGGCAGCGTGCACATCGTGATCATGGGTTGCGGACGAGTCGGTTCCGGGCTCGCCCTCGCCCTGGAGAAGCGCGGCCACAGTGTCGCGATCATCGACCGGGACCCGCTCGCCTTCCGTCGACTGGGCCAGCACTTCCGGGGTCGCAGCATCAAGGGTGTCGGCTACGACCGGGAGGTGCTCGCCAAAGCGTCGATCGTCGAGGCCGACGGTTTCGCCGCAGTCAGCAGCGGGGACAACTCGAACATTCTCGCCGCCCGGGTGGTGCGCGAGACCTTCAATGTGCACAACGTGGTGGCCCGGATCTACGACACCGGACGGGCCGAGGTCTACGAACGACTCGGGATTCCCACCGTCGCCACGGTGCGGTGGACCACCGATCAGATGTTGCGCCGGCTGCTGCCGGAGGGCTCCGAACCGGTGTGGCGTGACCCGTCCGGGGAGGTACGGCTGATCGAGGTGCGGGTGCACCCCGACTGGGTCGGTCGGCGGATCAGCGAGATGCAGGCAGCGGCAGCCACCCCGATCCCGATGTTGCAACGTCAGGGTCAGGGGCTGGTCACCCACGACCGCACCGTCTTCCAGGACGGTGACCTGGCCTATGCCGCGGTGGAAACCGAGCGCACCCCCGAGGTCGAGGACATCCTCGGCCGGGCCCCGGCGAAGCGTTAGGAGAGATCATGCGGATCGCGATCGCCGGAGCCGGCAATGTCGGCAAGTCCATCGCCACCGAACTGGTGGTCAGTGGCCACGAGGTGCTGCTGATCGACAAGGATCCCTCGGCCATCACCCGGGATTCGGTACCCGATGCCGAATGGTTGCTCGCCGATGCCTGTGAGATGTCGGCCCTGGAGGAGGCCGAACTCGACAGCTACGACGTCACCATCGCCGCCACCGGCGATGACAAGGCGAACCTGGTGCACAGCCTGTTGGCCAAGACCGAGTTCGGAGTGCCGCGGACCGTAGGTCGGGTGAACCACCCGAAGAACGAGTGGCTGTTCGACGAGGTCTGGGGCGTGGACGTGGCGGTGTCCACCCCACGGCTGTTGGCCGCCCTGGTCGAGGAGGCGGTGTCGGTCGGCGATCTGGTGCGGCTGTTCTCCTTCGCCGGCGGCACGTCGCTGGTGGAGATGACCCTGCCGCCGCAATCACCGGTGCTCGGGCGCCGGATCGGTGACCTGCAATGGCCCACCGGTGCGGTGCTGGTGGCGGTGATCCGGGGCGGGGTCGGCCAGGCACCCGACCTCGACGACACCTTGACCGACGGTGACGAGGTGTTGTTCGTGATCACCGAGGACGTCGAACAAGAAGTGACGTCGATGTTGTCGCCCCAGGGCAATGTCGTGGTGCCCCCGGAAACCCCGGCGACCCCGTTGGGTTCGGGCACCGTGGCCGTCCAGGAGGAGCCCGCCGAGGGCACGGTCGAGCGCTGGGATTGATCCTCAGCGGCAGGTCAACAACTCGTAGCGGGGATTGAAGATCGCTTTCTTCCCGTCCAGGTCGCACAACCGTCCGGTGGCCTTCAGGTGGGCCCCGGGTACCACCCCGTCCACCGCCCGTCGCCCCAGAAAAACGAGGGTCACCGTGCCGGTGCCGTCGTCCACCTCGGCTTCGAAACGCTTGCTCCGGCGCACCGTGGCCAACCGCACCTCGCGAATCCGGCCCGCAATCACGACCCGTTGCCGCACCTCAACGCTCGCGATCGGGGCAGCACCCGAGGCGACCGCCTCACGCAGCCGGTCTTCGGATTCGAGTTCTTCGGTGCTCGCGGTGAGGCGATGCACCGTGCGCCGCCACCAGGACATCGTCAGCCCTGCGGCGTCATCGATTCGGGAAGCTTCATACCGATCACCTCACCGGGTGCCATCGGTTCGTCACCGCGGCGCACCACGGCATCGCGAAACACGTCCAGCAGTGCTCCGGCCGGGCCTTCCTCACCGTTCACCATGGCCGCGGCGCCCATCAACATGCCGCGCAGCATCCAACGCGGTCCCTCCGCGGCGAACACCCGCGAAGGCTGAACGGCGTCCTCACCGTCGGGGGTCTTGGCCGGCATCAGACGGCGCACCTCGGTGCCGAAGGGGCCGACGGCCAAGCCGACCTGGGCGCCCTTGCTCTGTGCATCGGCGATCAGGCCCTCGCGCATCTCGGGCCACTGCCCACCACTGCGTGGGGCGGCGAAGAGCATCAGTTCCAGGGCGGAATCCTCGACCATCACCAGCGCCGAGATCACCTTCTGGGTGGATTCGTCGATCTGCAGCCGCAGTTGGGATCCATGAATCGGGGTCAGCACCAGCGACCCGAGGTCGAGGCGCTGCACCTCGTCGTCATCGATGTGCACTTCGTCGATGTCGAAGGGCCCCTGGTCGCGCCACTCCCGGGAGTCGAGTTCGTCCCAGTCGGGTTCCCCATCGGCCTTCTCGACCGGGGTGTCGGCGGTGTCGTCGATGTCGTCCGGGCCGTCGACTGTTGCGTCGACGTCCGGTTCGGCTTCCGGTTCCCGCTTGCGACGGCGTCCGAAGATCATGGCGCTGGTACTCCCTCTCGATTCGCCCCCACTGTGCTACTGAGCCCTGCCCGGGTCAAACCCGCCGGTGGAACCGTGACCTGCGGTGCCGCGTTCGGTCACATCGAGCTCGTCGACCTGCACGAACTCGGCCCGGATCACCGGTTGCACCACCAACTGGGCGATCCGGTCGCCGCGGCGCACCCGGAAGGGCTCACGGGTGTCGGTGTTGAGCAGGCACACCTTGATCTCGCCGCGATAGCCGGCATCGACGGTGCCCGGGGCGTTGACGATGGTGATGCCGTGTCGCGCTGCCAGCCCCGAGCGGGGATGCACCAGGCCGACCGTGCCTTCCGGTAGCGCCACCGCGATGCCGGTGCCGATCAGGGCCCGCTCGCCGGGCTGCAGGGTGACGTCCTCGTCGGCACTCAGGTCGGCCCCGGCGTCACCGGGCTTGGCATAGCCGGGCAGCACCGCCGTGTCGGTGAGTCGACGCAACTGCACCTCCAGCATCGGTATGTGCGGCACGGCCGGCGATGGCCGGTCATTCGGCATGGTGGTACTCCTCGACTCCGGCGCGCACCGCGGCGGCGAATTCCTCGGGACGGCGGGTGCCGACCAGCCAGTGCGGGTGCGGATCCTGTGGGTCGTCGATCTCGATGCGTACCGCCCGCTGGGTATAGGGCGGTAGCCGGAACCAGGCCCGGACGTCGGCCTCGGGCCCGGACTGGGCTTCGGTTTCTGCCCGGCTCAGCGCGACCGCGCCCCCGACCCAGGGCCACTCCAGCAGGCCCCGTCCCACCCGGATACCGTCCCGGTCGACCTGCACGCGGTAACTCATCGAGGCCATCCAGGTGCCGATCAGTGCGGTCAGGCCCACAAGCACCAGGACTGCCCACTCCGGTCCCTTCCAGACCAGGAAGACCAAAGCGGTGCTGATGCAGAACAACCCGCCAACGATCAGCCACCACAGCGGCACGGCCACCGTCTCTCGATACTCCACGCCCCCAACCTACTGCCTTGTGATTACGATGGGGTGGCCGAGCAACCGAGCGAGAGGAGCAACCCCATGGGGGTTACCAGCAAGGCAATCTGGAAGATCTACAGCACCGTGTTCAGCCTGATTGTCGCGGCTCTCACCGCGAAGCTGCTCTCCAAGGGCTGGCAGGTTGCCACGGGTGAGGAGCCGCCGGACGCGCAGGATCCGGACACCCCGACCTCGAAGGCCCTCACCTGGGCCGTCGCCTCGGCGGTGGGCGTGGTGGTCTCGCAACTGCTGACCAAGCGGTTCGCCGAACAGCATTGGGCGAAGGAAATGGGCGCCTCGCCGTTGGAGAAGAAGAAGGGCAAGGCCGGCAAGGCGGTCAAGGTTTCCTTCTGAAGACGATCCGTTCCGAGCCACAGCGCTCAGAACTTCGTGCGACCCTCGGCCGCGGCGCATTCAGCCGCCGGCGGCTGGGGGTCGTTCTGTTGCGGTCAGCCGGCGCAGTCGACGCAGTAGTGCAGTTCGCCCTTGGTCTCGGCCACCTGGCTGCGGTGCTTCACCAGGAAGCAACCCGCGCAGGTGAACTCGTCGGACTGACGCGGCAGCACCCGGACGGTGAGTTCCTCGTGCGAGAGGTCGGCGCCGGGCAACTCGAAGGACTCGGCAGCCTCGACCTCGTCTTCATCGACTTTGCCGGAGTTCTTGTCGTGACGACGCGTTTTCAGCGCTTCAATGCTGTCCTCGCTCATCTCCTCATCGGTCTGGCGGGGTGCGTCGTAATCGGTCGCCATCTGGGCCCAAACCTTCTTTCGTTGCAAGCTCAACTGTCGCTATGTCGAGCGCATGCATATCACAGCTGGGAGGACAATGCACCCCATTGACCATTCAACGTCGCCGCCGAATCGGGCGTTGCGAGTGCTGATCTGCCCGGATTCGTTCAAGGGCAGCGCGCCGGCCACGGAGGTCGCCGCCCATCTGGCCGGGGGCTGGCGGGACGAGCGACCCGACGACGACATCGTGGAGTTTCCGCTCGCCGATGGGGGTGAGGGCACCCTCGACGCCATCCTGCACGCGGTGCCGGGGGCCGAAGAGATATCGGTGCCCGAGCCCGTTGCCGATCCCCTGGGCAGACCCGGCCCCGGCCGCTGGGTGCGCCTGGGTGACACCGCCCTGGTCGAGTTGGCCGACAGTTGTGGCCTGCAACAGATCGATCGGCCCGATGCCCGGACGGCTCGCGACGCCCGCAGCGACGGGCTGGCAACGATCATTCGGCATGCCTGGGCCTCGTCGGTGTCGTCCCTGGTGCTCGCGATCGGCGGGTCGGCCTCCACCGACGGCGGTCTCGGGGTCTTGCGCGGATTGGGTCTGAGCGCCATCGATGCCGACCGACGACCACTGCGCGGTGGCGGCGGTGACCTGCACCGGATCACCGAACTGGACGTATCGGCACTGTCGGCCCCCACCCCGGTGCTGGTGCTCACCGATGTCACCGCACCGCTGTACGGACCGTCCGGGGCCGCGCAGGTGTTCGGGCCCCAGAAGGGCGCGGGCCCGAACACCGTTGCCGACCTGGATGCCGGCCTGCGGCATTGGGCCGGTTTGTGGACCGCTCTGGGCAGGCCGCCCGAACTGGCCGAGCAACCCGGTGCGGGGGCGGCTGGGGGCATCGGGTTCGGGCTGAGTGCGGGCCTGGGGGCGCGGCTGAGCCCCGGGGCGGCTTGGTTGTTCGAACGCACCGGTCTGGCACGGGAGTTGGCCCGGGCCGATGTGCTGATCACCGGTGAGGGCGCCTTCGACGCGCAGTCACTCACCGGCAAGGTCGTTGGTCAGGTGCTGCGGATGGCCGGGCCCGCCCGGCGGTGGGTGGTTGCGGGCCGGGCCGATCAGCAGGTGTCGGTGGATGCCCGGGTGCTGTCACTCAGCGATCTGGCCGGTGGCCCGGAGTCGGAGATGGCCGATCCCCGGCGTTGGTTGCGAGCGGCCGGACGTCAGGTGGCCAGTGAGGCCCGCTCGGGGCTGCGCTGATTGGCACAGCAGTTGGCCGCACACGGCGTCCACGTCTGCCCGCCGGCGATCAGATCCGGCCGGGGTTCGCTCCCCCGCGCGACCCGGGCTCGATCGGCCAGCGCGTCGCACAGCATCGCCACGAACCGTGGGTCGGTGCCCACTGTGGCGGCCCGGACGAAGTCCATTCCCACTTCTGCGGCGGTGGCGGCGGCCTCGATGTCGAGGTCGTAGACCACCTCCATGTGGTCGGAGATGAACCCGAAGGGCAGCACCACCACCGATCGTTCCCCCTGTTCGGCCAGTTCGCGGAGCCGGTCGTTAATATCGGGTTCCTGCCAGGGCACCGTGGGCGGCCCGGAACGGGAGCAGAAAGCAAGTTCCCAGGTGAGTTCGGCACCCAGGGCCTCGCCGGCCCGCCGGGCGATGTCACCGGCCAGGTCGAGGTGCCAACGCAGGTAGGCCCCACCGTCGGGACCGGAGGCGGAGTCCATCGATTCGGGAATCGAATGGGTCACGAACACCACCCGGGGCCGTTGCCGGGCCCGTTCGATGCCGGCCAGCAGGGCATCGGCCTGGGCGCGGGCGAACCCCTGCCGATGGGCATAGGGGGTGACCAGATCCACCTGCGGCGGGTCGGGCACCTCGGCCAGGGCGTCATGCAGGTTCTCGCGGTACTGCCGGCAGGAGGAGTAGGACGGATAGGCGCTGGTCAGCACCGCCAGGACGCGGCGATGTCCGGCATCGACCAGAGCCTGCAGGGCTTCGGGCAGGAAGGGCGGCGCATTGCGGTTGCCCCACTCGATCGGCAGGTCCCATCCCCGGTGGGCGAACTCGGACGCCAAGTCATCGAGCAGTTGTCGATTGGCGGCGTTGATCGGGCTGACGCCGTCGAAGTGGTCGAGGTAATGGCGGGACACCTCTCGCAGCCGGTCTTCCGGGATGCCTCGGCCGGCGGTGACCCGCTGCATGAAAGGCAGTACTTCGTCGGGTCCTTCGGGGCCGCCGAAAGAGACCAGGAGCACCGCGTCGTAGGGCTGCAGTTCGGACATGACCGGCAGTGTTTCATGTCGCGACAGTTTCGATGCGTGCGACAGAATCTCCTGACCGCGGCGTGGCGCGGTTGCTTGCCACCCACCCCCGCCCCTGCCATTGTTGATTCACCTATTTATCTACTTGAAGGGCATCACCATGGGCATCGGTCTTGGGGTCTTTCTGTTGGCGGTCGGTGCGATTCTCACCTTCGCCGTCAATGTTGATATTCCCGGCGTGAACGACGACATGCTCGGCTGGATTCTGATGGGCGCGGGCCTGCTTGCCCTCATTCTGGCCATCGCCTTGCGTGGCCGCCGCCGGGTGCGTACCACCACGACCACCGACCCCGCCGCCCGCGGCGAGGTGGTCGAACACCGTGAGGATCGTGCCGATCCGCTCTGATCGGCACACCCCCCGGCCCTGCCATCGGGGTTTCGCCCGAGTGGCAGGGTAGGTTTGCGCACAGGTGAGCCGACAGGAGGTAGGCATGGAGAGCGGTTTGACGCCTCGGGAGATCCAGGAGCGGATCCGTGCCGGTCAGTCGCTCGATGAGGTCACCGAGGTTGCCGGCATGCCCCGCGATCGGGTGGAGCGCTTCGCCCTCGCGGTCTACGACGAACGCCGACACCTGGCCGAACAGGCCCGGGAGCACTCGGTGCGTCGCACCGGCGAGTCGGGGAGCCACCGCTTGCTGGGCGAAGTCGTGGAGGCCTGGTTCGCCGAACATCAGGTCGACCCCGAGACGGTGACCTGGGATGCCACCCGCGGTGAGGATCGCCACTTCTGGACCGTCACGGTGCGCTGGGGCGCAGATGAGCAGTTGGCGACCTTCGGTTACGACGTGCGCGGCACCTTCGCGGTGGCCCAGGACGATGCCGCCAAGGAACTCATCGACGATGACGGCACGATGGTCGAGCCCGAACCGGAAGACGACCCGGGCAGTTCCGACGACGAACCGACGCTCAACTACGCCGACCAGTTCGCCATCGTCAACGTGATCCAGGACGAGGACGCCGTTGATGACGAGGATGCCGACGACGACCACGAGGACACGGTCTCGGGCCCCTTCGACCTGCAGGACATCGTCCCGACGCCCGAATCCGAGTTGGACGCGCTCTATGCGATGTTGCGCGGCCACCAGGAGGATTCGGTCAACATTTACGCCGGGCTGACCGACCCCGAGCCCGCCCAACCCAAGACTCGGCGGCGCCGACGGGGACGCAAACGCGACCCCGAAGCCGAGCCGCCCACGTTCGAGGAGCCGACGCCCGAGCAGCACCCTGCTGAACAGCCGGCTTCCGAGCAGTCCACTGCCGAGCAATCCCCTGCCGAGCAGCCGACCCCGGTGGGTCGACCCGCACCCGAGCAGGCACCCGCCGGTGACTTGGAGCAGCCCTCGCTGTTGGAGGACGACAGCCCGGCTCCGCCGCCGGCACCCGCGCCGAAACGCAAGCAGCGCAGGCGTGCCGCGGTGCCCAGTTGGGACGAGATCATGTTCGGCGGCCCGACCAAGGAGTAGCCCGGATTCGGGCGATGCTCCCCCGCGTTCAGCAGACCAACAGCGGGATGGTCACCTCGACCGGGGTCAGCGAACCGTGCTGGCCGACCAGGCCCAGCTCCCGCATTTGGGTGGTGGTCATCAGTGCCGATTCGTCGGCCATCGCAACCAGCAGGTGTCCGTAGCGCAGGGAGACCTCGGGGCTGACGTGCCCGAACCAGCCCTCGTCGAAGGCCTCGTCGCGGGTGCGTACCCAGGCGCGCTCCCCCAACACGTCGCGCCAGCGCCGGGCCACTGCTTCGAGTGGTTCCTGGTCGACGTACAACTGTCGCAGCCGGCCCTCGCCGGCGATCAGGTCGATCCCGGCCATCAGATCGGGATGCGATTCGATGATGATCTGGTTCTGCTGCGGAATGTCGAGCATGCCGTGATCGCCGGTGATCACCAGCCGGACGTCGTCGGGCAGGTCTTCGCGGAGGTGTTCCACCAGCCCGTCGATCCGGATCAGTTCATTGCGCCATTGCGGTGACTCGCACCCGACCGTGTGGCCGGTGTGGTCGAGTTCGCGTTCGTAGACGTAGGTGAGGGTCTTCGGGCCGTTGACAGCGGCTGCGACGGTCAGCTCGACCCGCTGGTCTTGGTCGCGTTCGTCATGGATGCCGTGGAAGACCGGGCCACGCAGGGCGGCGAAAGTCAGCCCGGAGCCCTCGAAGCGTGCGGGTGCGACGCTGGCGGTGTCGATACCGGCGGCCCGGAAGGTTTCGAAGCAGGTGGGGTGCGGCTGGTATTCCCGAGGGGTGACCGCCGAATCCCAGATCAGGGCGTTGAACAGTTCGCCGGTGCGCGGCATCCGGGAGGAGTAGCCCACCATGCCGTGCTCCCCCGGTGGCAGGCCGGTGCCCAGGGAGGTGAGGCTGGTGACGGTGGTGCTCGGCACCCCGGAGGTCCAGGCCCGCTCCTGGGCGGTGGCCAGTTCGGTCAGGAAGGGGGCGGCGTCGGCATGGTCGCGCAGGTTGTACCACCCCAACCCGTCCACCATCAGCAACACCCAGCGCTCACCCTCGGGCAGGGGGTTGTGCTCGGTATGGCCGACCCCGAGGCGTTCCCCGATGGCAGGCAGAATCTCGGCGATGGTGTCCGTGCCGTAGCGCGGTAGCACCGGTGCTGCACTCACCGCTCCACACCCGCCACACGCTGGAGCCGGGCGGCGAAGGCCACCAGTTGGGCCACCGACTCCTCACCGTCGGCAGCCACGCTCATCCGCACGGTCAGGTCGTCGGCGACCATCAAGCCCGAATAGCCGTGGTCGGCATCGCAACTCGGGTCGCCGCAGGTGGCGGGTTCCAGGTCGAGCCGGCGGGCGGTGCCCCAGCCGACCGAGAGCCAGGTTTCGGTGACGGTCTTGTCGCCGGGACGGTACTCATCGGGCCGGGTCACCACCCGGGTGAGTGCCACTGCGCCGAGCTTGGCCAGCGGCACGGTTTCGGTCGAGGTGGCGGCCTGCAGGGTTCCGGTGGCCTCGTCGTTGGCCTCGTCGGTGTGGCCGATGATCAGCCGGGTCGGGGTCTGCACCAGGATCGTCAGGTGACGGTGGATCTCGTCGCGGTTGAAGGTCGGTTCGTGATGCACCACGAAGTCGACGATCTCTTCATCGCCGACGGCCAGGTGCACTGCTTCTTCAACCAGGTCGGGGAAATATCCGCACGCCTCGATCTGCTCACGCAGTCGGGCGTGGGAACCGACTCCTGGGTTCAACGGGGGCCTGTGCATTGGGTCATCATGACACGTTCGGGCCGGTAAAGCGGACTCGCCGGTAACCGATTGCGCGACCGTCGCCGCTCAGCCCAGGGTGCGGGCTTGGGCGTCGCGCTGCCCGGCCGGGACGACCTGGGCCCGGGCACCGAGTACCCACAGGTCGTCGGCGCCGGCCAGCACCGGGGTCAGCACCAGTTCGGACAGTTGCGGCAGCGCGTCCTTCAACGCCACCGTCCGGTGCACCAGGTCGTACACCCGTTCCAGGTCCACCGGGGCAGCCCCGTCGCGTCCCATCAGCAGCGGGGCGGCCTTGAGTTGGGATACCAGTTGCACCGCATCGGTACGGGTCAGCGGGGGCACAGCCCAGGACACGTCACCCAGTAGTTCGGAGGGCAACCCGTCCACCCCGATGCTGACCATCGGCCCGAAGGACGGGTCTTCGATGGCCCGCAACCGCAACGCCACACCGGGTGGCGCCTGGGGTTGCACCACCGGGTGGGCGAGTGCTTGATCATCGGCACCGCCGACGCCGAGGGCGGCCACCAGAAGCCCCAGATCCTGCCAGGCCTCCTCCATCTCATCGGCCGAGTCGAGGTTGCGGAAGACACTGGCCAGGTCGGGCCGGCCGCGCACCCCGGGACGGGTCGCCTTGAGCACCACCGACCAGCCGTACTCCTCGGCGGCGGCGATCGCCTCTGCCGCGGTCTCGACGTGCCGGTGGGTCACCACCGAGATACCGCAGGCGGCGAGCAGTTCCTCGCATTCGCCGTGGCTGAGGCGCCGGCCGAGCGGGCTTTCGGCCAGCACCCGTTCGATCAGGGCCTGGGCGGCCTCGAGGTCGGCTTCGGGCTCCACCACCTGGGCGTTCTCCTGCTCACCTCGCCACAGTGCGTAGTTGGTGATTTCGCCGAGTGCTTGCACCGCCTCGCCGTAGTTGCTGAAGGTCGGCAGTTGGCCGGGCCCATCCGGCCCGGTTTCCTCGGCCTCGACCGCGGTGAAGTCCAGAAACACCCCGATCAGGGGTTTGCTGCTGGTGGCGGCCAACACGCTCAGGGCTTCGTGGGCCAGCAGTGGCGAGTCGTCCTCCAGCAGGGCGATGGTGCACACCACCGCATCGACCGTGTCGTCGGCCAGCGCACGTTCGGCGGCGGCCACGGCGGCCTGCCAGTCACCGGTGGCGGTCACCACGGCGGGGTCGGGCTGCAGCCCGTTGCGGATGCAGTGGGCGACGACGTGGTGGCTCAGCGCCAAGGAGGTGGTCACCACCCGCACCCGGCGCCCCCGGGGCAAGGGTTGGCGGGCGAGGATCTGGGCGATGTCGTACATGTGGTCGCGTCGATCGACCACGATCACCCCGGATTGGCGGAACAACGAGTCGATCGCTGCGGCCGGGGCCTCGGGCAGGTCATGGCGCACTCCGGCGTGATGGGCTCGTTCGGCGTGGCTGGGGGCGAACACCACCACCGGTTTGCGGCTGGCCAGCCGACGGGCGATCCGGGTGAACTTGCGCGGGTTGCCCAGGGCGTCCAGGGAAAGCACGCAGACCAGCGTGTCGGGATCGTCCTCCCAGAACTGCATCACGTCGTTGCCGGTGACATCGGCGAAGGAGCCGCTGGTGAGGAAGTTCGACACCCCAACGTTGGTGGTCAGGGCCCGGCTCAACAGGATCACCCCGACCGCGGCCGACTGGCTGTAGATGCCGATCACCCCCGAACGCGGCATCGGTGCCGGGGACACATTGAGTTGTACCTCGTGGTCGGTGTTGATCAGCCCGAGTGCTTGCGGGCCCAACGCCCGCAGCCCGTGGGAGCGGGCCAGACCGACCAGGGTGGCCGGGTCGAGGACGTCGTGCTGTTCGGAGGTGCTGGCCAGGATCACCACACCCGAGGCGTGACGGTCGGAGGCGCGCAACACCAGGTCGGCCACCTCGGACGCCCCGACCGCGGCACAGACCAGGTCGATGTCACCGGTCAACTCGTCCACGGAGGCCACATTCGGCACCCCACTGACCTCTTCCCCGTCGGTCGCAACCACCTCCAGGGAGCCGCCGAAGCCGGCCGACTGCACGGTGTGCACCAGTCGGCGCAACCGCGCGGCGGGGCCGACCAGCACCACCCGTTCGGGTTGCAGCAGCCGTCGGATGGAGGCCGCTTCGGCCCGGTGCTCGCGCCGCTCCATCACCGCCATCGAGGTGTCGGTCGGTTCGATCGGGAACTCCACCACGATCACGCCGTCGTCGAAGGCCCGCTTCACGGTGTAGCCGGCATCGGCGAAGACCCGCACCATCCGGCGGTTCTGCGGCAACACCTCGGCGGTGAACCGGGTCAGTTGCCGCTCCCGGGCGGCCTCGGCGAGGTGCTCCAGCAGTAACTGGCCCACCCCGCGGCCCTGGTGTCCGTCCTCGACCAGGAAGGCGACCTCGGCGTCGGTCGCCGACACCCGGTCGTAGCGTCCCACCGCGATCATCCGGTCGCGTTCGACCAGAATCAGCGCCACCCGGTCGTGGTAGTCGACAACGGTGAACTTTTCGATGTCGGCGTCGCTGAGCACCGGGTAGGGGGCGAAAAAACGCAGATACTTCGACTCGTCGGAGACCCGGGAGTAGAAGTCGACCAGCAGATCGGCATCATCGGGGCGGATGGGTCGCAGTCGTGCGGTGCCTCCGTCGGTGAGGACGACGTCGGCTTCCCACTCCCACGGATAGCTCTCGGGTGCTGCCACGGGGACAAGACTACGAGCCTGCGCCTGCAGCCGATAGTGTGCCGTCCATGGCTCGCCCGTTCTTCGCCGCCCGCTTGGAAGAAAAGTTCAATTCCTTCGTCGGCCGTATTCTTCGTCGGCGTGGATGGCGGGAAGCCGTCATTCCCTACACCGGCTACGGAACGACCGATTTCGTCCGGGTGATGGCCCGGCTGGTGCTAGTGCCGCCCGGCGCCACCCCCGGGACGGCCGCCCAGGAGCCGCTGATGCGCCGTCGTGGCTGGCGCAACTTCTTCACCGCCCCGGTGGCCCATGCCAAGGTGTCGGTGAGCGTCAACGGCACCACCACCTCGGCCCTGGTCGATCGCAACGGCTACCTGGATGTGCGAATCGAAACCGGCCTGGAGCCCGGCTGGCGCGAGGTCACGATCAACTGTCGTACCGGCCAGGTGCCGGCGCCGATCATGGTGGTGCGTCCGGACACCGAGTTCGGGTTGGTCAGCGACATCGACGACACGGTGATCTCCACCATGTTGCCGCGCATCTGGATCGCGGCCTGGAACACCTTCGTGGCCCATGAAAGTGCCCGCCAACCGGTACCCGGGATGGCCACGATGTACCGCCGGTTGCTGGCCGACCATCCCGATGCACCGGTGTTCTACGTCTCGACCGGTGCCTGGAACACCGCCGGCACCCTGGCCCGCTTCCTCAAACATGAGGACTTCCCGCCCGGCCCGCTGATGCTCACCGACTGGGGGCCGACCAATACCGGTTGGTTCCGCTCCGGGCAGGAGCACAAGCGCACGGTGTTGCGGCAGTTGGCGATCGATCTGCCCGAGGTGAAGTGGCTGCTGGTCGGTGACGACGGTCAGCACGACCCGGCGCTGTACCGGGAGTTCGCGGCGAAGTTCCCCGACAAGGTTCGGGCCATCGCGCTGCGGCAGTTGTCGCCGGTGGAACAGTTGCTCGCCCACGGTACGACCACCGCGATCGACGACGGCGAACCCGAAGACATGGACGCCCATGTGGTGCAGGCCCCCGACGGTCACGGGCTGTGGCCGCGACTGAACGCCCTGCTGGCTTCGGACACACCCCCGGCCCAGCGCCCGTAACGCGGCGAAAATACGGCACACTGGCCCAATGGCACGCCGCAGCACGACCGACACCGATGACGACTGGACCGAACACATTGTCGATATCGATGTCACCTCCGAGATGCAGTCCAGTTTCTTGGAGTACGCCTACTCGGTGATCTACGCCCGGGCCCTGCCCGATGCCCGCGACGGTCTGAAACCGGTGCAGCGACGCATTCTGTACTCGATGCAGGAAATGGGCCTGCGACCCGACCGTCCGCACGTGAAATGTGCCCGGGTGGTCGGCCAGGTGATGGGCCTGTACCACCCGCACGGTGACTCGGCGATCTACGACGCCCTGGTGCGGTTGGGTCAGCCCTGGGCGATGCGGTTGCCGCTGATCGATCCACACGGCAACTTCGGTTCCCTGGACGCCGGCCCCGCGGCGATGCGGTACACCGAGTGCCGGATGGCCTCTGCCGCGACCGCGATGACCGCCGGGTTGGACGCCGACACCGTCGACTTCCGATCCAACTACGACGGCAAGGGCAGCGAACCGTCGGTGCTGCCGGCGGCCTTCCCGAACCTGCTGGTCAACGGCACCACCGGTATCGCGGTGGGGATGGCCACCAACATCCCGCCGCACAACTTGGTGGAGGTCGTCCAGGCGCTGCGGCACATGCTGCGTCACCCCGACGCCGACCTGGACGAGCTGATGCGCTTCGTGCCCGGCCCCGACCTGCCCACCGGGGGCAAGATCATCGGTGTCGAGGGCATCCGGGACGCGTACGCCGGCGGTCGGGGCAGCTTCCGGATCCGTGCCACCGCTCGGATCGAGAAGGTTTCCCCGCGCCGTCAGGGCATCGTGATCACCGAGTTGCCCTACATGGTCGGCCCGGAGCGGATCATCGACCAGATCAAGTCGCTGGTGCAGTCGCGCAAACTGACCGGCATCGCTGATGTGAAGGACCTCTCCGACATCAACAACGCAACCCGACTGGTGATCGAGGTCAAGAACGGGTTCAACCCCGAGGTGCTGCTGGAGCAGTTGTACAAGCAGACCAAGTTGGAGGATTCCTTCGCCATCAATGCGGTGGCCCTGGTGGAGGGCCAGCCCCGCACGATGGGGTTGCGCGAGATGCTGCAGGTCTACCTCGACCATCGCCTCGAGGTCACCCTGCGCCGCACCAAGCACCACCTCAAGGTCGCCGAGGATCGGCTGCACCTGGTCGAGGGCCTGCTGCTGGCGATTCTCGACATCGACGACGTGATCGCGATCATCCGGCGTTCGGAGGATGCCGCCGAGGCCCGTGCCGCGCTGATGAACGTGTTCGACCTGACCGAGACCCAGGCCAACTACATCCTCGATATGCAGTTGCGCCGGTTGACGAAGTTCTCCCGGATCGAGTTGGAATCCGAGCGTGACGATCTGCGCCGCCGGATCGAACAGCTCACCGCGATCATCGAATCCGACAGCTTGCTGCGCCAAGTGGTCGGCGATGAACTGGCCGAGGTCGCCAAGGAGTACGGCACGCCGCGACGCACCGTGCTGCTGGCTGCCTCCGGCGTCGCCCAGACCGCGGTGACCGCACCTTTGGAGGTCGCCGATGACCCCTGCCGGGTGCTGCTGTCGGCCACCGGCTTGGTGGCGCGCACCGAATCCGATGAGCCCCCGGCCGCCCTGGGTTCGCGCAGCCCGCACGACGTGGTGCAGTCCTCGGTGCCGGCCACCGCCCGCGGCGAGGTCGGCGTGGTCACCAGTGCCGGACGCCTGGTGCGGCTGAATGTGCTCGATCTGCCGACCATCCCCGTCACCGCCCAGGCGCCGAACCTGCGTGGCGGCACCCTGCTCACCGAGTTGATCTCCCTGGAGCGCGGTGAACAGGCCCTGTGCCTGGTCTCGCTCGCCGAGGACGCCGGCGGCCTGGCCCTGGGCACCGCGGCCGGGGTGGTGAAACGGGTACATCACGAAGTGCTCAGCCGGGATGCCTGGGAGGTGATCCGCCTCGACGACATCGACCAGGTGATCGGGGCGGTGCAACTGGACGAGGCCCGCGTCGCCGCCGGAGTGCACCTGGTGTTCGTCAGCTCCGATGCCCAACTGCTGCACTTCCCCGCCGAGGTGGTGCGTCCCCAGGGCCGCACCGGTGGCGGCGTGGCCGGCATCAAACTGGCCACCGGCGCTCGCGCGATCGGATTTTTCGCCGCCGACCCGACCTCCGCCGAGGTCGTCACCATCGCCGGATCGGCCGATGCGTTGCCCGGCACCGATGCCGGCTCGGTGAAGGTCACCCCGTTGGCGGAGTTCCCGGCCAAGGGCCGGGCCACCGGTGGGGTGCGCACCCACCGCTTCCTCAAGGGTGAGGCTGCGCTGCACCTGGCTTTCGTCGGTACCCACCCGATCGCCTGTGCGGCCAGCGGGTCGCCGGTGGAGTTGCCCGAGATCGATCCGCGACGTGACGGCTCCGGTGTGCCCGGCAGTCAACCGATCACCGGTATCGCCTCGGCGGCCGGTGCGGAGGTCCCCGCCACGGGGTGACCGCGGATACAGCGCCATCGCCGTCGGCACTAGACTTTTCGGCTATGAGCGGTGAATTCGACGACCTTCTGGCACACAACCGCACCTACGCCGAGGATTTCCACTCCGGTGGGTTCGACGGCATCGCCCAGCAGGGCGTTCTGGTGGTCACCTGCATGGATTCGCGCATCGAGCCGCTCGCGATGTTGGGGCTGCATTTGGGGGATGCGAAGATTCTGCGTACCCCCGGTGGCCGGATCACCCGCGATGCCTTGGTGGGCTGTCTGCTCGGCGTGCACCTGCTGAATGTGCAACGGGTGATGGTGATTCCGCACACCCGGTGCGCGATGGCCTCCGGCGATGATGCAGCCATCGCCGAGAAGGTGCTCGAGGCGACCGACACCGACATCTCCGGCATGATTCTGGGCTCGACCCCGGATCAGGCCGCCGGCCTGCGTTACGACGTGAAACTGCTGGAAAGCCACCCGCTGATCCACGGACGGTGTGTGGTCGGTGGATTCCTCTACGACGTCGACACCGGCCTGCTGAAACAGGTCATCTGAACCGAGTTCTAATCAGGCGGCGCGTTCCGCCTTGCGGTCGGTCACTCCCGGAATGTTCAGGGGCCAGAACAACAGCAGCCCGAGCAGCAGCGTGACCACGATGCCCATGATGCCCCAGCGCACCCCACCGATCCGGGTGAACAGCGCCACCAGAGCCGGGGACAGGAAGGTCACCGCACGTCCGACCGTGGCGTAGAGGCCGAAGATCGCGTTCTGCTCCGAATCGGGTGCGGCCCGCACCAGCAGCGTCCGGGAGGCCGACTGCACCGCCCCCACCAAGGAAGCGATGAACAATCCGGCGATCCAGAAGACCAGTGCATTGTTGGCCACGATGATGATCGCCCCGCTGATCACCATCGCGATCAGGCAGGCCATCACCACCGGTTTCGGGCCGAACCGGTCATCGGCCCGGCCCAGGGCCCAGGTACCGAAGGCGGCGATGGCGTTCGCGACCAGACCGAAGACGATCACCTCTTCGGTGCTGAAACCGTAAGCGTTCGCCGCGATCACCCCGGCGAAGGCGAAGACCGCCCCCAGGCCGTCGCGGTACACCGCCGAGGCCACCAAAAAGTGCAGCGTGGAACGCCGCTGCCGCCACATGTCGACGATCTCACCGAAGACCTCACGGTAGGCGGTGATCGGGTTGAGTTTGCCCGGCTTGGCATCGGTGGCGTTGGGGCCCCAGAAGAACACCGGCAAGGACATCACCAGCAGCCACAGCGCACAGAACAGGGCGATACCGCGGTAGTTGACCGCATCGTCGGTCGGCAGACCCAAGCCGTTCTGGACGAACCCGAACAGCGCCACCACCAGACAGATCACCCCGCCCAGGTAGCCCAGTGCCCAGGCGGTGCCCGAGATCCGTCCGATGTTGTCCTTGGTCGAGATCAGGTTCAGCATCGCGTAGTAGAAGACATTCGCGATCTCCTGGAAAACTCCCGCCGCCGCAATCAGCGCCGCGCCCAGATACAGGAAGGAGTCCTCGGGGCGGACGAACCACAGCGCGGCCACGCAGATGATCACGAACATCGTGGTGACCGCCAGCATCAGCCGTCGGTTCTTCACCCGGTCGGCCCAGGCACCCACTGCGGGCGCCAACAGGGCGACCAGGACGCCGGCGGCGGTTTGCATATCGGCGAAGACCTGCTGCCCGCGCTCCTCGTTGGCCGCGACCCCGGTGGTGAGGTACACCGAGAACACGAACGACAGGATCACCGTGTTGTACGCGTTGGACCCGAAGTCCCACAGACTCCACGAGACGATCTGACGGCGACGGCGCCCGTCATCGGCGGCGGGCGGTTCCGACGGCCCCGTCGGCAGTGGCGGTTCGCTGAGATTGCTCACGGGCCACAACGTAGTGCACCCGGGCGTGGTTCAGGCGTCGATTCGTTCACTGTCCAGTGCATAGGCACCGTCGACGATGAACTCCTTGCGCGGGGCCACCTCGTTGCCCATCAGGATTTCGAAGACCTCCTCGGCCGCCTCCAGGTCGTCCACGGTGAGCCGGCGCAGGGTGCGGTGCTGCGGATCCATCGTGGTTTCCTTGAGCTGGTCGGCGTCCATCTCACCCAGGCCCTTGTACCGCTGCGGGTCGGCGAAGGCCTGTCCGCGCTTGGTCAGCTCGGCCAGGGTGCGGCGGTATTCGGCCTCGTTGTAGGTGTAGATGTACTTGGCCTGGCCCTTGCGCGGTTTGGTGATCTCGAAGCGGTGCAAAGGCGGTACCGCGGTGTAGACCCGGCCGGCTTCCACCATCGGGCGCATGTACCGGAAGAACAGGGTGGCCAGCAGGGTGCGGATGTGCGCGCCGTCCGAATCGGCGTCGGCCATGAAGATGACCTTGCCGTAGCGGGCCGCATCCAGATCGAAGGTGCGTCCCGAACCGGCACCGACCACCTGGATGATCGAGGCACACTCGGCGTTCTTCAGCATGTCGCCGACCGAGGCCTTCTGCACATTCAGGATCTTGCCCCGAATCGGCAGCAGCGCCTGGAACTCCGAATCCCTGGCCCGCATCGCGGTACCCAGGGCCGACTGGCCCTCGACGATGAACAGTTCGCACCGGTCGACGTCGGTGGAGCGGCAGTCCTTCAGCTTCGACGGCAGCGAGGACGATTCGAGCGCGTTCTTGCGGCGCTGGGCCTCCTTGTGGGCCCGGGCCTGCACCCGGGTGCGGGAGGCCGAGACCACCTTCTCCAGCACCGTGCGGGCCTGACCCTTCAGGCTGGCCTTGGTGGAGTTGAAGAAGGAGGTCAGTTCGGATTCGACGACCCGGGCAACCAGTCGCGACACCGGCGGAGTGCCGAGCACTTCCTTGGTCTGGCCCTCGAACTGTGGTTCGGCCAACCGCACCGTGACCACTGCAGTGAGGCCTTCCAGGGTGTCGTCCTTGGTGACCTCCTCGCCGGCCTTGAGCAGGCCGCGGCGGCCTTCCATCGCCTTGCTGACCGCCCGGGTCAGGCCCCGTTCGAAGCCTTGGACGTGGGTGCCGCCCTTGGGGGTGGCGATGATGTTGACGAAGGATTTCAGCACGGTGTCGTAGCCGGTGCCCCAGCGGACGGCGATGTCGACCACCAGGTCGCGGTCGACGTCGGTGGCGGTCATCGTGCCGTTCTCGTCCAACATCGGCACGGTTTCGGTGAACCGGTCGGTGCCGCTGAGCCGCAGCACCTCGGTGACGCCGGCGTCGGGGGCGAGAAACTCGCAGAACTCCGAGATGCCGCCCTCGTGGACGAAGACCTCCGGTTCGGCCTGCGGGTCGGTGCGGTGGTCGGTGACCGTCAGGGTCAGGCCCGGCACCAGGAAGCTGGTCTGGCGGGCCCGGTTGTGCAGATCGGTGAGCGACAGTTCGGCATCGGCCAGGAAGATTTGTCGGTCGGGCCAGTAGCGCACCCGCGATCCGGTGACGCCCTTCTTGGCGCGCCGCAGTTTCTTCAGCCCGCCGCCGGGGGTGAACGGGGCGTCGGGCCCGTCGCCGCCGAAGGTGCCGGGCTGGCCGCGGCGGAAGGACATTCCCCAGGTGGCTCCGTCACGATCGACCTCGACGTCGAGACGGGAGGCCAGCGCGTTGACCACCGAGGCACCCACGCCGTGCAGGCCACCGGTGGCGTTGTAGGACCCGGCCCCGAATTTGCCGCCGGCGTGGAGCTTGGTGAACACCACTTCGACCCCGCTCAGCCCGGTGCGTGGTTCGATGTCGACCGGGATGCCCCGGGCCCGGTCGTGCACAGCGACCGACCCGTCGGCGCCCAGTTCCACATCGATGCTGGTGCCGAAGCCGCCCAAGGCCTCGTCCACCGCGTTGTCGATGATCTCCCACAGACAGTGCATCAGCCCCCGGGTGTCGGTGGACCCGATGTACATCGCGGGTCGCTTGCGCACCGCTTCGAGTCCTTCCAGGACGAGCAGGTGGCGGGCTTCGTAGTCACGGGACTCCCCGTGCAACGTGGGCGTGGTCTTACCGGTCTTGCTGGGCACCCGTTGAGCCTACCCGGATTCCGGGCGGCGATCGGGTGATGTGATTGCGGGTGTCGCCAGCGGTTGTCCCTCGAAACAGGTACTCTCGACGAAACGGGAATGATTACACTGCTTCGACTGTTGCAGATAGTGATGCCCGTTGAGACACAGAGAGGGGCCACCATGACCACGACCGTTGTCGATGACACCTTGACCGCCGGTGACCGCTGCGATCGTTGCGGCGCCCAAGCCTACTTTCGGGTAGTGATGCACAGCGGTGGTGAGTTGTTCTTCTGTGCCCACCATGGCCGTGCCCATGCCGACAAGCTGAACCAGGTAGCCCTCAAGATCCACGACGAGTCCGACAAGCTCAGCTGAGCCCGGTCTCGACGGCTCCGTCGCCCTCGGGCGGCGGGGCCGTTTTTGTTCCCGCACCGCTATGGAAAGGACCACGTGCATGACCCGCCCACCCCTGTCGGCCCTGGAGTTGGCCACCGTGAACGTCGACCAGACCACCGCCGAGGCTCTGGCCGACAGCATCGAGGTGGCCCGGGTGGCCGAGGAACTTGGGTTCCGGAGGTTGTGGGTGGCCGAACACCACAACATGGGTTCGGTCGGGTCGACCAATCCCCCGGTCTTGATCGCCGCGATCGCGGCCCTCACCGAACGGATCCGGGTCGGATCGGGTGGGGTGATGTTGCCGAACCACGCCCCCTATGTGGTGGCCGAACAGTTCGCCATGTTGGAGGCGCTGTACCCGAACCGGATCGATCTGGGGCTCGGACGAGCGCCCGGCACCGACCAGTTCACCGCTCGGGCGCTGCGCCGTACCGGACATGACGATGTCGAGCAGTTCCCCCAGCATGTGCTGCAACTGATGAGCTGGCTGGGTGACAACCGGTTGACCGAACCGTTGTCCGAACGGCTGTCGGTCACTCCCAAGGCGGTCACCTACCCGGAGATCTGGTTGCTCGGCTCGAGTGGGTATGCCGCGCAGTTGGCCGGAGTGTTGGGGTTGCCGTATTGCTATGCCCACCACTTCGGCACCCTCGACCCGGCGGCGGTGATGAACCTGTACCGGGAGTCCTTCGAGGCCTCACCGGTGCTGGACGAGCCCCACGCGATGGTGTGCACCTCGGCGCTGAGTGCCGACACGGGCGAGGAGGCCGAGTTCCTGGCCGGACCGTCGCGGATGATGGCCCTGGAACTGCGCTCGGGCAACCCCCGCCGGGTGGTCTCCCCCGAGGTTGCCGCCGAGCGCGGCTTCACCGACGTGGAGTTGGAGCAGTTGAAGCTGCTGCCGGCGGTGAAGTACGTCGGCACCCACGAAGAGGTGCTGGGCGACCTGGACGCCCTGATCGCGGCGACCGGGGTGCAGGAGTTGATGCTGACCGGGTCGACGTACGGTGCCGCCCCGAAGATCGCCACCTATCGGGCGCTGGCAGAGCGCTGGTGACTGCTCGCCGGTGAATGCCGCCGAGTGATTACCGGCCCGTGACCGGCTCGGTGCCGGCCGGTTCGGCGTCGAGGTCGACGAAGTTGGTGATCGTGCCGGCGTCGTCGTACTGCACTTCGAGCTGGGCACCGTCGGCGAAGGTGATCAACTGGGTGCGATCGGCGTTTGCGACTTGGAGCCGGTGCACATTGGCGTAGGTCTGCACCGCGAGCCGGTCGTGGCCCGGGTACAACTTGGTGCCGGTCATCAGGCGTTGGGCGAAGTTCTGTTTGTTCGACACCGGGGCGGGTACCTGCTGGTCGAGCACGGCCAGGTACAGCTTGCCGCCGGGCCGGTTGGTGACGTACATCGCCTGGGCACCGAGCAGACCCACCGCGGCGATCGCGACCGTGCCGGCCGGGCCCAACCCGACATCGCGCACACCGCTCAGTTCGAACTCCGGTTCGTCGAGCTCCCAGATGCCGTAGGTGGCTGCCTGGCGGCGCAGCCAGCGGCCGGGATCGAAGATCGGTGAGCCGAGGTCGACGCCCAGGGTTTCATTGGCCCAGCCCCACAGCCAGGTGTTGTCCACCTCGGCGTAGGAACCCAGCACCGCGACTTGCACGGTGAGGTCACCGAGGGTGAGGGTGCCCGCTCCCAGGTCGACATCCCAGCCCGAATCGTCGTGCATTCCGGCCAGTGCGGCCTGGCGTTCGGCCACCACCGCGGAATATGCCGCGGCACACCGGTTCAACTCGTCGTGGGTTCGTTCCTCGGACATCGGGCTCCTGTGTTCGGCTGACAACCGCGGGCAACAGTACCAAGCCCCGACCCGGTGCGATCCGAGCGTGGCGGCAGCGGCCGTTCCCCCACGATCCACCGACGGTGGTCGTGGAGAATGACGGAATCAATCGAGGTAATCGCGAAGGACTTGCGAGCGCGACGGGTGGCGCAGCTTCGACATGGTCTTGGATTCGATCTGCCGGATCCGTTCCCGGGTCACCCCGTAAACCTTGCCGATCTCGTCCAGGGTCTTCGGCTGGCCGTCGGTCAACCCGAACCGCATCGACACGACACCGGCTTCACGTTCCGAGAGGGTGTCCAGCACGTCGTGGAGCTGTTCCTGCAGCAGGGTGAAGCTCACCGCGTCGGCGGGCACCACGGCCTCGGAGTCCTCGATCAGGTCACCGAACTCGGAGTCGCCGTCCTCACCCAGCGGGGTGTGCAGCGAGATCGGTTCGCGACCGTACTTCTGCACCTCGACGACCTTCTCGGGGGTCATGTCGAGTTCCTTGGCCAACTCTTCGGGGGTGGGTTCGCGGCCCAGGTCCTGCAGCATCTGGCGTTGTACCCGGGCGAGCTTGTTGATCACTTCGACCATGTGCACCGGAATCCGGATGGTGCGGGCCTGGTCGGCCATCGCGCGGGTGATCGCCTGCTTGATCCACCAGGTGGCGTAGGTCGAGAACTTGAAGCCCTTGGTGTAGTCGAACTTCTCCACCGCACGGATCAGGCCCAGGTTGCCTTCCTGGATGAGGTCCAGGAACAACATGCCGCGGCCGGTGTAGCGCTTGGCCAGCGACACCACCAGACGCAGGTTGGCCTCCAACAGGTGGTTCTTGGCCTTGCGTCCGTCCTCGGCGATCCACTCGAAGTCCTCACGGTCGTTCTCGGCGACTGTGCCGACCTCGTCGTTGAGCTGCTCATCGGCGAACAGGCCGGCCTCGATCCGCTTGGCGAGTTCGACCTCCTGCTCGGCGTTCAGCAGCGCGACCTTGCCGATCTGCTTCAGGTAGTCCTTGACCGGGTCGGCGGTGGCGCCGGCGGCCATCACCTGCTGCTCGGGCTCGTCGGCGTCGTCGGCGTCGGAAAGGGAGAAGCCCTGTTCCTCGGTGAGTTCCTTCTCCAGCTTGGCCTCGGCCTCGGGCTTGAAGTCCTTCTCGTCGACATCGTCGAGGCTGCGCTTCTTGCCACCCACGGTGAGGACGACGTCGTCGCCCTCCAAGGTGGCCTTGACCTCGGCACCGGCCGGGATCAGCGGACCTTCGTCATCGACCTTCTTCGCCGGGGCCTTCGCGGCGGTCTTGCTCGCGGCACTCTTGGCGGTGGTGCGGCGGCGGGTGGTCTTCGGCTTCTCCTCGCCCGCCTCGGCCGCGTCGTCCTTGGCCGTGGTCTTGCGGGCCGGGGCCTTCTTCGCCGGCGCGGCCTTCGCAGTAGCGGATTTCGTGCTGCGGCGGGTGGTGGTCGGCTTGGTCTCCTCGGCCGTGTCCTTGGGTGCGTCCTTGGCTGCCGAGGCGGTGCTCGACTTCGCCGTGGTTCGCCGTGCCGGAGCCTTCTTGGCCGTACCCGCCTTGGCGGTGGTACGGCGGCTCCGGGTGCTCTTGGCAGTCCCGGTTTCCGCTTCGGCGGTAGTGGACTTGCGGTCTTCGGAGAGTGCGGACACAAAGAACCTCTCGGCTGCGAACTGTTTACGGGCGCACGCCACCAGACCTGTTGTCAAGAGGCGGGCCTTCCGTCATTGTGCCACGTCGATCAACCAAGACGAACTCACATCTTGCGATCGTGGCAGATTTTGGTGAACTCCTCCCCCGGTGTCGGCCGGTACACACCGACTCTACGCCCCCGATGGTTAACCACCCGACGGACGGGCATCGCGGGGTTTCAGCGACGCTGCAACAACGCCAGATACATGGCATCGGTGCCGTGTCGGTGCGGCCACAACTGCGCCGACCAGGCGCCCGGGGCGAGTTCCCGGCGCCGCACGCCGGCGACATCTCCCAGAGCGGACGGGGCATCCAGTACGGTGACGTCGTCGCGTTCGGCCAGCACCGCGGCGACGACCTCATCGGTTTCGGCCGGGTGTGGGGAACAGGTGACATAGGCGACCACACCGCCCGGCGTGTCGGCACCAGCGGGCTTCGCGGCGTCCAGGGCCCGGTGCAGCAGGGTGCGTTGCAGGGGCACCAAGTCCGACAGCGCCCCGCTGCTGCGACGCCAACGCGATTCGGGACGTCGGCGCAGCGACCCCAGACCGGTGCAAGGCACGTCGGCCAGCACCCTGGCGAAGCTGCCCTCCCGCCAGGCCGGACGGGTGCCATCGGCGGTGATCACCCGCGGCAGACCGGGATAGGCGCGCAGGGAGCGGGCGACCAGGCGGGCGCGATGGTGTTGTAGTTCCGCGGCCAACACCCAGGTGTGCTGTTCGGCGGCCAGACCGTGCAGCAGGGCCGATTTGCCGCCGGGTCCGGCGCACAGGTCCAACCAGGCACCGGACGGCGCCTCGGGCACGGTGAGGGCCCGGGAGACCAACTGGGAGCCTTCGTCCTGCACCCCGGCCCGACCGGCGCGCACCGCGTCGAGGTCGCCCGGATACCCCGTGGCGTGAACTCCGAAGGGTGACAGTTCGGTGGGCCGTCCACCGGATGCCGCCACCAGTTCGTCGCGGGTGGCCAAGCCCGGACGCACCACCAGGGTCGGACTGGCTGGATCATTGTCGGCCGCCAACAGCTCGGCGAGTTCATCACTCGATTCCCCTGCCGGGCAGGCGGCCAGGGCGGCGGCGAAGGCGTCCACGATCCACCGGGGATGGTCGTGTTCGACAGCCAGAGCGTCTCGGGCGGACATGCCTTCGGTGATCCGCGCGTTCCATGCCTGCCGGTCGTGGGCGGCAACCTTGCGCAGTACGGCGTTGACCAAGCCGGTGACCCGCTCCCCCACCGCGGCCGCAGCCAGGTCGACCGAGGCGTCCACCGCGGCATGGGTCGGTACGCGCATCGCCAGCAGTTGGTGCACGCCCAGGCGGAGCACATCCAGTACCGCGGGTTGCAGTCCGGAGACCGGTCGGCCGGAGGCGGCTTCCAGGATCAGGTCGTAGCTGCCCTCGGCCCGGCAGGTGCCGTGCAGGAGTTCGGTGGCGAAGCCGGCATCGCGGCCGCCGATCCGGCGTTCGCGCAGCAGGTCGGACAGCACCAGGTTGGCGTAGGCGTCATCGGCGTGCACCGCTCGCAGGGCGTCATAGGCCACCCGCCGGGCCGGGTCGACCGGGCGGCGACGGCGACGCTGTCTCGGACGGCTCATCGTCCGAGCGTCCAGGGACCCTCGACACGCAGCCCGCGCGCCCAGTCGACGGCTCGCATCGGCTTCTTGCCGTGGGCCTGCACCTCGACCAACTCGACCGCACCGGTACCGCAGGCGACGGTCACCGCCCGTTTGGTGATCGTGACCTCCCCGGGGGCACCCGAACCCTCGGTGCGGCGGCAGCGCAGCACCTTGAGGCGTTCCCCGCCGAGATCCTCGGGCATCGTGGTCCAGGCCCCGGGGGCCGGGGAATGACCACGGATGTGGCGATCGACCCGGTCGGACGGCGCCTGCCAATCGATCTGCGCGCCGGTGACGTCCAGTTTGGCGGCGGTGGTGATGCCCTCGTCCGGTTGCGGGGTGGGTTGGACGCCGGCGGCGATGTCGTCCATCGTCTCGACCATCAACCCGGCACCGACCTCGGCGAGCCTGGTCAGCAGGTCGCCGGCGGTTTCCTCGGCTCCGATCGGGGTGCGCAGGGTGCGGTAGATCGGCCCGGCGTCGAGTTCGGGCACCAGCGAGAAGGTCACCGCGCCGGTTTCGGTGTCCCCGGCCAGAACCGCCCGCTGTACCGGGGCGGCACCGCGCCAACGCGGCAGCAGCGAGAAATGCAGGTTCACCCAGCCGTGCGGGGCCAGGGCGATCACCTCGGCCGGAATGAGTGCCCCGTAGGCGACGATCGGGACGCAGTCGGGGGCCAACTCTGTGAGGCGGGAGATGAAGTCCTCGTCGCGGGGCCGGTTCGGGGTGAGCACCTCGATGCCCAGCTCGGCGGCCCGCCCGGCCATCGGGCTGGGCCGCAGCCGTCGGCCCCGCCCGGTGGGGGCGTCGGGACGGGTGAGCACGGCGATCACCTCGTGATCGCTGGCGTGCAGGGCGTCGAGGGTCGGTAGGGCCACCTCGGGGGTGCCGGCCACAACAAGTCGCATGCCAGGCATTCTGGCACTCATCCCCAGCACGTCCTCAACCGAAGTGTCGTGGGTCGACCACGATCCGTACCGGGCCCTCATCCTTGCGGGCCGAGCGGATCGCGGCCGCGGACTTCAGGGCCGCCACCACCGGGTGGCGCGCCTGTTGGTCGGCCAGCAGCACGGTGCGCACCCGCGGTTCGACCGCAGCCTGGTCGACCGGGCCCAACCACTGCACGAGCTCGTTGACGGGTGGGGTGGTGGCCGGGCCGGTGTCGCTCCGGGACAGTTCGACCCGCAACACATCGCTGTAGTCGCGCACCGCCTCCGGGGAGCCGGTCACCGTGGCGGCCACTACGGCCGGTGGCATGCCGGCTTGTTCGCGTTCGTCCAGTTCGCGTTCGGTGAAGCCGACCGGGTCGAGCCGCACCAGGGCCTGCAGGGTGCGGTCGCCGGAATCACCCACCGCCATCACGGTGCCGCCGTCGCCGCCCGGGCGCACCAGGGCCGTTGCGGCCAGCCAGCGGCGCAGGGCTTCTTCGGCGGCGCGCAGGTCGGCCCGGTTGAGCAGCAGGTCGGTGTCCAGCAGGATCGCCGCCGCATAGCCGGTGCCGTCGGTGACCGGGGGTTCTGCGCCGGGGGTGGCCACGATCAGGGCCGGTTCGCCGGTGACATCGTCGAGCACCCGTTCGCCGCTGGAGCGCCGTACCCGTACCTGGGGGAAGGCGCGGCCGATCTCCTCGGCGGTGCGCTCGGCGCCGACCATCGGGGCGCGCCAGGTACGTCCGGCGCATTCGGGGCAGGCCCAGTCGGTGTGCACCCGTCCGCAGCGGCCACAGGACAGGATGCCGTTGCGTCCTGCCTGACAGGGCCCGGAACAGTCCGGGCAGTGCACCGGGGCCCGGCATCGTTGGCAGTGCAGGGACAGTTGGTAGCCGGCCCTCGGCACCTGGATCAGCACCGGCCCGGACGCCAGCGCGGCCCGGATGGTGGTGAACACATCGTGCGGCAGCCGGGCGCTGTGCGCGGCCGGATCCCGGTCGGGGGCGCGCTCGTCGGCCGAGGCGATCGCCACCCGCGGGCTGTGCCGCCGGGTCTTGGCCGGGGTCAGCATCAGGGGTCGCAGCCAGTCGCGGCGCACCCACTGTTCGACCTCGGTGGTGCGGGTGCGGGCGCCGATCACCAGCGCCGCCGGTGCCAGCCCGGCTCGCAGGGCCAGCACCTCGCGGGCATGCGGGTAAGGAGCGCGGGGTTCGGCGTGCAGGTCGTCACCGTCGTCCAACAGGCCCAGAAATCCGAGATTGGGTACCGGTGCGAAGGCCGCAGCCCGGGTGCCGATCACCAACTGCACATCGCCGCGCAGGGCGGCCAGGAAGGCCCGATACCGGGCTGCCGGGCCCAGGTCGGCGGTCAACCGGACGTAACCGCTCGGGCCGACCACCTCATCGCAGATCGCGGCCATCCGTGCCACATCACGATTGTCCGGTACCACGATGAGGGCTCCGCGGCCTGATTGCATGGTGGCGACGGCACAGGCCACCAGGCCCCGGTCGAGGTCACCGATCGGGTCGGCGGTGGGGGCGGCCTGCCAGGCGGCCCGCGGTACCCCACCTTCGGCCAGGGCCTGCAGCAGACCCTCCCCGGTTGGGTAGGCGGATAACGGGTTGGGATGCGCGGCGGCCGCGGTCAGGTCGACAGGTGGACGCAGTGCGGGGGTGGCCTTTTCGGTCTTGGCGTGTCGCGGTGGCACCGCGAGGCGCACCACGTCGGCGAAGGTGCCTGCGTAGTGGTCGGCCACTGCGCGCACCAGGTGGGCCACCTCGGCGGTGAGCACCGACTCGGAGGACACCACTGCGTGAATGCCACTCAGCGAGCCCTGGTGGTCGCTGTCGGTGGGCAAATCCAGGATGTAGCCGTCCACCAGTCGCCCGCTGAACCGCACCCGCACCCGACAACCCACCCGGGCGACCTCGGCCTGTTCGTCGGTGAGCCGGTAGTCGAACAGCCGGTCCAGATGCGGCAGGGGCACGTCGACGGCCACCCGGGCGATTCGGGTGGTGCCGGCGTCGACCAAGGCATCCATCACCCGCCCAGCCTAGAAGCAGCCGCCGACAAATCCCGCCTCGGCGGGTGCCGCCGGGGGGTCAGCCGCGGACGGCCGCGGCCAGAGCCTCGGCCCGGTCGGTGCGCTCCCAGGTGAACTCGGGCAGTTCCCGACCGAAGTGACCGTAGTTGGAGGTCTTGCGGTAGATCGGCCGCAGCAGGTCGAGGGCCTCGATGATCGCGGCCGGCCGCAGGTCGAAGACCTCGCTGATCGCGGTTTCGATCTGGTGGTCGGGCACCTTGCCGGTACCGAAGGTGTCGACATAGAAACCGACCGGACGGGCGGTGCCGATCGCGTAGGCGACCTGAACCTCGCAACGATCGGCCAGCCCGGAGGCGACCACGTTCTTGGCCACCCAGCGCAGGGCGTAACTGGCCGAGCGGTCGACCTTGGAGGGGTCCTTGCCGGAGAAGGCGCCACCACCGTGGCGGGCCATGCCGCCGTAGGTGTCGACGATGATCTTGCGTCCGGTCAGTCCGGCATCACCCATCGGCCCACCGATCTCGAAGATGCCGGTGGGGTTCACCAGCAGACGCACATCCTCATGGGCCAGGTCGTAGTCGTTCAGGGTCGGAATGATCACATGCTCGCGGATCCGCGGCACCAGGAAGCCCTCGAGGTCGAGGTCGCGGGAGTGCTGGCTGGACAGCACCACGGTCTCGATGCCGGCCGGCACCCCGTTCTCGTAGGCGACCGTCACCTGGGTCTTGCCGTCGGGGCGCAGCTCGGGGATGATCCCCTCCTTGCGCACCCGGGTGAGCCGCTCGGCCAGCCGCTGGGCCAGGTCGATCGGCAGCGGCATCAGGTTCGCGGTTTCGGTGCAGGCGTAGCCGAACATCAGGCCCTGGTCGCCGGCGCCCTGCAGGTCGAAGGGGTCGACCGCACCGTCGTGCCGGTTCTCCCAGGCGGTGTCGACGCCCTGGGCGATGTCGGGTGACTGGGCCCCGATCGACACGGTGACGCCACAGGAGCGGCCGTCGAAGCCCTTGTCGGAGGAGTCGTAGCCGATGCCGAGGATGGTCTCGCGCACCAGGGCGTGCACATCGGCATAGGACTCGGTGGTCACCTCACCGGCGACCATCACCAATCCGGTGGTCACCAGGGTCTCGATCGCGGCGCGGGTGTGCAGATCCTGGGACAACATCGCGTCCAAGATCGCATCGCTGATCTGGTCGGCGATCTTGTCGGGGTGACCTTCGGTCACGGCTTCGGAGGTGAAGAGACGACGGGTCACGAATACTCCTGCTCTGCTGCACGGCGGGCCGATCGGGCCCGATGTTGCCAAGGGGAACCTTACTGGCGCGGCCCAACCCGGCGAGCGGCGTCCAGAATCACATGGGCCACCACCGACTTGGCACTGGTGTGTTCGGCGACGATGCCGTCGGCGTTCAGTACCGTGATCGTGTTGTCGGGGGCGCCGAAAACCCGTCCGGACGACACGTCGTTGCACACCAGCAGATCACAGCCCTTGCGGCGCAGTTTCGCGGTGCCGAGTTCGACCAGGGCTTCGGCACTGCCGGCGGTTTCGGCCGCGAAGCCGACCAGCACCTGCCGCTGATCGCCACGTTCGGCGCGTTGCTGCACCAGGCCGGCCAGCACGTCGGGGGTTTGTTCGAACTCCACCGCGAGGGTGTCGTCACCGGACTTCTTGATCTTTCCGGTGGAGAACTCCTTCGGCGTGTAATCGGCCGGTGCGGCGGCCATGATCACCAGGTCGGCGTTCGGGGCGAGTTCGGTCATCGCCTCGGCCAGGTCGCCGGTGCTGATCACGTGGCGCACCTCCACCCCGCTGGGCACCGGATGTTCGATGTGCCCCGCGACCAGGGTGACTTCGGCGCCACGCAGGGCCGCGGCCCGGGCCAGGGCGATGCCCATCAGGCCGGACGAGGCGTTGCCGAGGTAGCGCACCGGATCGAGGTGTTCCCGGGTTCCGCCGGCCGACACCACGACCCGCATCCCGCGCAGGTCCTGATCCGTGGCCGATCGGGCGATTTCGGGTTCGGCCAGGATCATGGCGGCGATGTCGTGGATCTCGACCGCCTCGGGCAGGCGTCCGGGCCCCGAATCGGCACCGGTGAGCCGCCCACTGGCCGGGTCGATCACCAGGACCCCGCGTTCCCGCAGGGTGGCGACATTGGCCCGGGTGGCGGGGTGCTCCCACATTTCGGTGTGCATCGCCGGGGCCATCACCACCGGGCAGTGGGCGGTGAGCAGCACGTTGGTGAGCAGGTCGTCGGCCCGTCCGCTCGCCGCGCGAGCCATCAGGTCGGCGGTGGCGGGCGCGATCACGACCAGGTCGGCCTCCTGGCCGATCCGCACGTGTGCGACCTGGTCGGTGTCGTCCCAGACCTCGGTGCTCACCGGGTTTCCGGACAGGGCTTCCCAGGTGGTGGCACCGACGAACTTCAGCGCGGCGCGGGTGGGTACCACCCGTACTTCGTGGTTGTCGGCGCGCAACCGGCGAACCAGTTCACACGCCTTGTAGGCCGCGATGCCTCCCGCGACACCGACGACTACTCGGCCCATGACTCAGGCCAGCGTGGGGCCGTCGTCGTCGATGGCGTAATCGTCGAAGGACGCCACGTCGGCCAGCGGCTGCTCCGGCTCAGCGTCGGGGTCGAAGGGCTTCGACTCGAGCACCCCGGCCTCGATCTCACGCAGCGCGATGGACAGCGGCTTCTCCTGGATTCCGGTGTCCACCAGCGGGCCGACATTCTCCAGCAGGCCCTCGCCCAACTGCGAGTAGTAGGAGTTGATCTGACGGGCACGCTTGGCCGCGAACAACACCAGGCTGTACTTGGAGTCGACGGCATTGAGCAGGTCGTCGATCGGCGGGTTGATGATCCCGGAAACGGTGGTCTGGTCGATCAAGGGAAGCCCTTCACGTATTGGGGTGCGAACGCAATCCGAGCAATGATAGCAACTCGTTCGCCGCTCGGTCGATATCGTCGTTGACGACGACGTGGTCGAACTCCCCCATTGCGGCGATCTCGGCCTCGGCGGTGCGCAAGCGGCGTCGTTGTTGTTCGGGGGTTTCGGTGCCGCGGCCCTGCAGCCGGCGCACCAGTTCGTCCTCACTGGGTGGGGCGAGGAAGACGAAAGTCGCCCCCGGCCAGGTCCGGCGCACCTGGCGGGCGCCCTGCAGGTCGATCTCCAGCAGTACCACCAGCCCCTGGTTGACGGCTTCGACCACTTCGCGGCGGGGGGTGCCGTAGCGGGCCGCGCCGTGTACCTCGGCCCACTCGAGCAGGCCGTCGTCGGCGATCAGCCGGTCCATCTCGGCCTCGTCGATGAAGTAGTAGTGCTGTCCGTGCACCTCACCGGGACGGGCCGGCCGGGTGGTCACCGAGGTGGACACCCACAGGCCAGGGGTTCCGCGCACCCGGGATACCACGGTGCCCTTACCGACTGCCGTCGGGCCGGTCAGCACCACCACCCGACCCGGCGCGGCGTGCTGTTGATTCACTCGAACTCCGCTTTCAGCCCGGCGATCTGGTGTTTGCCCAGGCCCCGCAGGCGGCGGCCTTCGGCGATGCCGAGACGATCCATGATGTCGTGTGCGCGTTTGTCACCCACTCGGGGCACGGCCTTGAGCAGTTCGTACACGCGGATGTGGGCGACCACGTCGTCGCTTCGGCACAGGTCCAGCACCTCACCCACCGTCATCCGGCGGGCCCTGATGGCGTCCTTGATTTCGCTGCGTCGCTGACGCACCTCGACCGCGGCCGCGCGGGCGCGGGCGAGGGCCTCCGAGCTCGCCGGTGGGATGGTCACGAGCCCGGCCCGATGATCTTGCGCATGGCCGTCACGTTAGCGGCTGCGGCGGCGCGCAGCGCTTCGGGGTCGGGCCCGGCCCCGATCACCGCTCGGCTGGTGGTGGGCAGTACTCGGGTGATCGCGGCGCCGAAGCGTTGCGGCAGGTCTTCGATCCGGGCGCCCTGGGCGCCGATACCGGGCACGAGCACCGAGCCGGTGAAGCTGCTCAGGTCGACCCCGATGTCGTCGTGGGTGCCGCCGACGACCAACCCCATCAGTGCGGTGCCGGTGTCGTTGTTGATCCGTTGGGCCTGGTCGACCACCAGTTGGGCGACGGATGTGTCCTTGGTGCGGGCCTGCTGCACCCCGGCCCCGTCGGGGTTGGAGGTGCGGGCCAGGACGTACAGACCGCGACCGGTGTCGGCGGCCATCTCCACCGCCGGGGTCAGGGCGCCGACTCCCAGGTAGGGGCTGACGGTGATCGCGTCGGCGCGCAGCGGCGAGGAGTCGGAGAGGTAGGCGCGGGCATAGCCGGCCATCGTCGAGCCGATGTCACCGCGTTTGACGTCGAGCAGGCTCAGCGCCCCGGCCTCCCGGATCGCGGCCAGCAGTTTCTCCAGCACCCGTACCCCGGCCGAACCGTGGGCCTCGAAGAAGGCCGATTGTGGCTTGAACACCGCGACCCGGTCACCGAGGGCCTCGACCAGTCCCAGGGCGCACGCCTCGAGGCCGGCCACATCGTCGGCCAGACCCCACTGGGTGAGCAACTGTGGGTGCGGATCGATCCCGACGCACAGGGCGCCGAGTTCGCGGGTGCGGTCGGCCAAGGTGTCGGCCCAGGTACTCATCGCTCCCCCATCGTGTTGATCGCGGTGATCAGCCCTGGCCCGGCATAGATCAGGCCGGTCAGCACCTGCACCAGCTCGGCACCGAGGTCGAGCATCGCGCGGGCGTCGTCGGCGCTCATGATGCCTCCGGAGGCAATCACCGGCAGGTCACAGGACGCGGTGATGTGGGCGACCACCTCGCGGCTGCGGGCCCGCAGCGGTGCTCCGGACAGGCCACCGGCTTCACCGGCCAGGTTCTGGTCGGTGGGCGCCAGGGCGTCGCGGGCCAGCGTGGTGTTGGTGGCGATCAGGCCGCTGATGCCGTGGCCGGTGGCCACCTCGATCAACTCGTCCAGAGCCGGGCGGGTCAGGTCGGGGGCGAGTTTGACGAAGATCGGCACCGGCGCCTGATCACCGGCCAGGACGGCGGCTTCGGCGACCAGGGCGTCGACCAACTCGGTCAGCGCCGCACGGTCCTGCAGTTCGCGCAGGCCGGGGGTGTTCGGGCTGGAGACGTTGATCGCGATGTAGTCGGCGTGCGGGGCGACCGCGCGCAGTGAGGTGAGGTAGTCCTGTACCGCACCTTCGAGCGGGGTGACCTTCGATTTGCCGATGGACACTCCGACCGGCACGCCGAGGGCCCGGTTGCCGCGGCGCACGCCGGCGTCGGCCAGGCGTTGGGCCAAGGCGTGGGAGCCGTCGTTGTTGAAGCCCATCCGGTTGATCACCGCACCGGAGTTCGGCAGCCGGAACATCCGTGGTTTCGGATTGCCGGGTTGGGCCAGGGCGGTCACGGTGCCGAGTTCCATGTGCCCGAAGCCCAGGGCCGGCCAAGCCCTGAGGGCGTGCCCGTTCTTGTCCATGCCGGCGGCCAGCCCGACCCGGTTGTCGAACCGCACCCCGGCGACGGTGACCGGGTCGCCGGCGCTGTCACCGAGCAGCCGCATCGCGGCCCGTCCGATCGGGTTGGCGGCCACCGCCGAGAGCATTCTCAGCGTCGTTTCGTGGGCGACCTCGGGGTCACCCCCACCGATCCGGAACAGGCCCGGACGGATGAAGCCGCGATAGCCGGTGAGCAGCCAGTCGGCCTTCATGCATCCGCCCCGGCCCGCAATCCCTCGGCCCACGACTGCAGTGACCGCACCGCGATCCGTCCGGCCTTGATCGCCTCGACGCCCTGTACCGCGGCCGAGAGGGCCTGCACGGTGGTGATACACGGAATGTTGTGGTGTACCGCCGCGGTGCGGATCTCCCAGCCGTCGTTGCGGGGGCGTCCACCGGTGCTGATGCCGTGTGGCGTGTTCACGATCAGGTCGACCTCGCCGGCCATGATCAGTTGCACCACGGTGGGCTCCCCGTTGGGCCCGGGGCCCTCGGCGTGTTTGCGCACCTCGGTCACGGTCACCCCATGGCGGCGCAGCACCGAGGCGGTGCCCTTGGTGGCCATCACATCGAAGCCCAGGTCGGCGAGCCGCTTGATCGGGAAGATCAGGTGCCGCTTGTCACGGTTGGCAGCGGAAACGAACACCGTGCCACTGGTGGGCAGTTCGCCGCCGGCTGCGGCCTGGCTCTTGGCGAAGCTCGCTCCGAAGTCGGCGTCCAGGCCCATCACCTCACCGGTGGAGCGCATCTCGGGGCCGAGCATCGAATCGACGAAGGTGCCGTCGACGGTGCGGAAGCGGTTGAACGGCATCACCGCTTCCTTCATCGCGATCGGGGCGGCCCGGTTCTCGGTCGCCCCGTCCCCGTCCGGACGCAGCACACCGGCTTGGCGCAACTCCGCGATCGTTTCGCCCAGCATCACCCGGGCGGCGGCCTTGGCGAGCTGGGTGTCGGTGGCCTTCGACACGAACGGCACGGTGCGCGAGGCCCGCGGGTTGGCCTCGAGCACGAACAGCACATCGGAGGCCAGCGCGTACTGGATGTTGATCAGGCCGCGCACCCCGACCCCTTCGGCGATCGCCCGGGTGGAGATACGGATCCGGTCGACGACTTCCTCACCGAGGGTCACCGGCGGCAGGGAGCAGGCCGAGTCGCCGGAGTGCACCCCGGCCTCCTCGATGTGCTCCATCACCCCGCCCAGGTACAGATCGGTGCCGTCGAAGAGGGCGTCGACGTCGATCTCGACCGCATCGTCGAGGAAGCGGTCGACCAGTACCGGGTGTTCGGCGCTGGCTTCACCCTTCTCGATGTAGTCGGCCAGCGAGCCCTGGTCGTAGACGATCTCCATGCCGCGTCCACCCAGCACGTAGGAGGGACGCACCATCACCGGGAAGCCGATGTCGGTGGCGATCTCGATCGCGTCGTCGATGGAGTGGGCCATCCCGTGCCGAGGTGCGGGCAGGTCGGCCTCGGCGAGCACCCGTCCGAACAGCGCCCGGTCCTCGGCGGCGTCGATCGCCTCGGGGCTGGTGCCGACGATCGGCACCCCGGCGTCCTTCAGTGCCTGGGCCAGCTTCAGCGGGGTCTGGCCACCCAGGGTGGCGATCACCCCGGCCACCGGCCCGGCCTTCAGTTCGGCGTGGTAGACCTCGAGCACGTCCTCCAGGGTGAGCGGCTCGAAGTACAGCCGGTCGGAGGTGTCGTAGTCGGTGGAGACCGTCTCGGGGTTGCAGTTCACCATGATGGTTTCGTAGCCGGCTTCGGCCAGCGCCATCGAGGCGTGCACACAGGAGTAGTCGAACTCGATGCCCTGACCGATCCGGTTCGGGCCCGAACCCAGAATCAGCACCGCCGGCTTCTCGCGCGGGGCGACCTCGGTCTCCTCGTCATAGGTCGAGTAGTGGTAGGGGGTGCGGGCGGCGAACTCGGCGGCGCAGGTGTCGACGGTCTTGAACACCGGATGGATACCCAGTGCCCAGCGCACCCCGCGCACCACGTCGGTCGACAGGTGCCGGATACCGGCGATCTGCTCATCGGAGAAACCGTGTCGCTTGGCCTTGCGCAGCAGGTCGGCGGTGAGTTCGGTGGACTCACGCAGTTCGACCTCGATCTCGTGCAGCAGGAACAACTGGTCGATGAACCAGGGGTCGATCTTGGTGGCCTCGAAGATCTGCTCCAGCGTGGCGCCGGCGCGAATGGCCTGCATCACGACCTGCAATCGGCCGTCATGGGGACGGGCGGCGATGCGCAGCAGTTCGTCGACATCGGACGGGGGCTCGGACGCGAAGTCGAACGGCGCCTTCGGGTCCTCCATCGAGCGCAGCGCCTTGCCGAGGGCCTCGGTGAAGTTGCGACCGAGGCTCATCACCTCACCGACCGCCTTCATGTGGGTGGTCAGGGTGTCGTCGGCGTTGGGGAACTTCTCGAAGGCGAACCGGGGCACCTTGACCACGACGTAGTCGAGGGTCGGTTCGAAGGAGGCCGGGGTTTCCTCGGTGATGTCGTTGCGGATCTCGTCCAAGGTGTAGCCGATCGCGACCTTGGCGGCGATCTTGGCGATCGGGAAGCCGGTGGCCTTGGAGGCCAGGGCCGAGGATCGCGACACCCGCGGGTTCATCTCGATCACGATCATCCGGCCGTTGTCGGGATTCACCGCGAACTGGATATTGCACCCGCCGGTGTCGACGCCGACCTCACGGATGATCGCGATGCCGACATCGCGCATCTGCTGGTACTCGCGGTCGGTGAGGGTCAGCGAGGGGGCGACGGTGATCGAGTCGCCGGTGTGCACGCCCATCGGGTCGAGGTTCTCGATCGAGCAGATCACCACGACGTTGTCGGCCGAGTCGCGCATCACCTCCAGCTCGTATTCCTTCCAGCCCAGGATCGATTCCTCGATCAGCACCTCGGTGGTGGGGCTGGCTTCCAGGCCGGCGCCGGCGATCTCGCGGAGTTCGGTCTCGTCGTGGGCGAAGCCCGAGCCCAGGCCGCCCATGGTGAACGACGGGCGCACGACGACCGGGTAGCCGAGGTTGTCGGCGGCGGCGAGTACCTCGTCCATGCTGTGACAGATCTCCGAGCGCGCCACGTCGGCGGCGGGCTCGTCCGAGCCGGGCAGTCGGATCGACTTGACGATGTCCTTGAACTGTTCCCGGTTCTCACCGCGCTGGATCGCGTCCACCGAGGCGCCGATCAGTTCGACCCCGTATTCGGCCAGCACCCCGCGTTCGTGCAGCGAGATCGCGGCGTTGAGGGCGGTCTGTCCGCCCAGGGTCGCCAGCAGGGCGTCGGGACGTTCGGCGGCGATCACCCGTTCGACGAACTCGGGGGTGATCGGTTCGACGTAGGTGGCGTCGGCGAACTCGGGGTCGGTCATGATCGTGGCCGGGTTGGAGTTGACCAGGATCACCCGGAACCCCTCGGCCTTGAGCACCCGGCAGGCCTGGGTGCCGGAGTAGTCGAACTCACAGGCCTGGCCGATCACGATCGGCCCGGAGCCGATCACCATGATCGACTGGATGTCGGTACGGCGCGGCATCAGCGAGCGCTCCCTTCGATGATGTCGACGAAGCGGTCGAACAGGTAGGCGGCGTCGTGCGGGCCGGCCGCGGCCTCGGGGTGGTACTGGACGGCGAAGGCGACCAGTTTGCCCTCCCGGCGCAGTTCCAGGCCCTCGACCACGTTGTCGTTGAGGCAGATGTGGCTCACGGTGGCGGTGCCGAAGCGGGTGTCGACTTCTTCGCCGATCGGTGCTTCGACGGCGAAGCCGTGGTTGTGGGAGGTGATTTCGACCTTGCCGGTGGTCAGGTCCTTGACCGGCAGGTTCACCCCGCGATGCCCGTAGCGCAGCTTGTAGGTGTCGAAGCCGAGGGCGCGGCCGAAGAGCTGATTGCCGAAACAGATACCGAAGAACGGCATCCGTGCCTCGAGTACCTGTTCCAGCAGGGCGATCTGGTGGGTGGCCGCGGCCGGGTCGCCCGGACCGTTGGAGAAGAACACCGCATCGGGTTCGACGGCCTTGAGGGCCTCGAAGTCGGTGGTGGACGGCAAGAGGTGTACTTCCAGACCGCGTTCGGTCATCCGACCGGTGGTCATCGACTTGATACCCAGGTCGATCACCGCAACCCGGTACTTGGTCTCACCCTCGGCCGCCTCGACCCGCGGGGCCTCGACGGTGACCTCGTCGGCCAGGTGCGCCCCGGCCATGGAGGGGGTGGCGAGCACGCGCTCGAGAAGTTTCTCGGGGTCGGTTTCGGTGGTCGAAATCCCGACCCGCATCGCACCCTGTTCGCGCAGGTGCCGGGTCAGGGCACGGGTGTCGATCTCGCAGATCCCTACGATGCCCTGGTCGCGCAGTTCGGCTTCCAGGGGGCGTACCGAGCGCCAGTTGGACTCGCGTCGGGCCGGGTCGCGCACCACATAGCCGGCAACCCAGATCCGAGGGGACTCGTCGTCCTCGTCGTTCCAGCCGGTGTTGCCGATGTGGGGTGCGGTGGCGATCACCACTTGGCGGTGAAAGCTCGGGTCGGTGAGGGTTTCCTGGTAGCCCGTCATCGCGGTGGAAAACACCGCTTCCCCGAAGGTTTCCCCTTCGGCGCCGTAGCGCTTACCCCGGAAGGTGCGCCCGTCTTCGAGCACCAGTAATGCGTCCTGGTTGTGCATGACCGTCCTTTCCTGCCTCACGGGACAGGGCTTAAAGGTTGGTATATCGGATTGACCCTAGCACCGCCGACCCGCCCCCACGGCCGCTGAACGACCCGTCGACGCCGAGTGTGATGACTACCACTTTCTCCGCCTTTCCAGGTTGACTGAACGTTCATTCAGTGGGAGACTGAACACATGGTCAGCTCGGCAACTCCCCCAGCTCCCGGCGGTAGCGAACGCATCCTGGACGCCGCCCTCGATCTCTTCGGCCATCAGGGCGTCGCGGCAACCAGCGTGCGCGCGATCGCCGAACAGGCCGGAGTGTCCCCCGCCCTGGTGATTCACCATTTCGGCAGTAAGGCCAAGTTGCACGAGGCCTGTGACGATCGCGTCGTCGAGCTGATCCACAGCCGTAAAACCGAGACCATCCAGGGCGGCCCCACCCTGATGCCCGGTGAGCTCGACGTGCTGATGCGTGAATCCAGACCCGCGCTGCGATACCTGGCGCGCACCCTCAGCGACGGGAGCCCCCGGATCAACCAGTTGATGGACGACCTGATCGAGAGCTCGATCGGCTACACCGCCCAGGCCGAGGAACTCGGCTACGTCAAACCCAGCGCCAACCCGCGGGCCCGGGTGATCGTCCTGACGCTGTGGATGTTCGGCGGCCTGGTGCTGCACGAGCACATGGCGCGCCTGCTGGGCGTCGACCTGTTCGACGAGAACAGCGACGTGATGCCCTACATGTCCACCGCAATGGAGATTCTCACCGACGGCGTGATCGCCGAGACGGCCTACCAGGATCTTCGCACCCCACCTGGGAACCAACCCAGCCACTGAGGGCCACTTGCCCCACGGCAACTACAACGGCGACCAACCGGTCGCCCCACAAACCAATCCTTCACGAAAGGACGCCCCATGAACGAGGGCACCAGCAACGACCGCCCGGTTGTCGAAACCGTCGAGCTCGTCAAGAAGTTCGGTTCCACCACCGCCCTGGCAGGCCTGAACCTACGGGTCGAATCGGGTGAGGTACATGGCTTTCTCGGCCCCAACGGCGCCGGCAAATCCACCACGATCCGCGTCCTGCTGGGTCTGTTGCGCGCCGACGGCGGCACCGCCCGCCTCTTCGGCGCCGACCCGTGGACCGAGGCGGTCAGCCTGCACCGACGTTTGGCCTATGTGCCCGGCGATGTCGAACTGTGGCCCAATCTGACCGGTGGTGAGGCAATCGACCTCTTCGCCCGGCTGCGCGGCAAGCTCGACAAAGCCCGTCGCGACGAGTTGTGCGACCGGTTCGATCTCGACCCGAGCAAGAAGGCGCGCACCTACTCGAAGGGCAACCGGCAGAAGGTGGCGCTGATCTCCGCGCTCGCCTCACCGGTCGACCTGCTGTTGCTCGACGAGCCCACTGCCGGGCTGGACCCGCTGATGGAGGTCGTCTTCCAGGACTGCATCCGCGAGGCCAAGCAGGCCGGCACCACCGTGCTGCTGTCGTCGCACATCCTGGCCCAGGTCGAGGTGCTCGCCGACCAGATCTCGATCATCCGCAAGGGCCGCATTGTCGAGAGCGGCACCCTGCGGCAGATGCAGCACATGAGCCGCACCACGATCACCGCCGAGACCGACCGGCCCGCCGATTCCCTCGCCGGGCTTCCCGGTGTGCACGACCTGCGCGCCCACGACCATCAGGTGCGTCTGGACGTCGACGGAGACCGGGTCGATCCGGTGCTGCGCGAACTCGCGGGCCTGGGGCTGCGCTCGATCGTCGCCCACCCGCCCACGCTGGAACAGTTGCTGATGCGGCACTACGGCGATGACCTCCCCGCCCGCGACCGAGCCGACCGGGCCGACCTCGAGGAAGTGCGCTGATGACCACCGCCACCCTCTCCCCCGCCCGGGCCACCGGACCGGCGCGGCCGCACACAGGAACCGGAACCCTGGTGCGGCTGATGTTGCGCCGCGACCGGATCAAGCTGCCGCTGTGGATCGCCGGCCTCGGGTTGTACGTGCTCTACATCGGCGCGGCCTTGCCGGCCCTGGCCGCGACCAAACAGGAACTTGGCGCGATCGTGCCGCTGCTGCAGCAGCCGGTGGGGCGGATGTTCACCGGGCCGGCCTACGGCTTGGACGCCCCCACCTATGCGCGGGTCTTCGCCAGCGGCTACGCCCTCTACCTGTTGCTGATCGCCGCCTTGATGAACATCATGCTGATCAGTCGCCACACCCGCGTCGAGGAGCAGAGCGGCCGGGCGGAACTGGTCCGGGCCAATGTCACCGGACGACATGCCTCCCTCACCGCTGCCCTGATCGTGGCGGTGATCGCCAATGTGCTCGGCGCAGCGATCGTGTCGTTGCTCGCGGTGGTGGCCATCGATTTCCCGATCACCGGATCGGTGATCCTCGGGGTTGGCGTTGGCCTGGTCGGGATGGCCTTCGCCGGCATCACCGCGGTCACCGTCCAACTGAGCGCGTTTTCCCGTACGGCTGCCGGTATGGCCGGCGTGGTGCTGGGTGCTTCCTTCCTGTTGCGGGCAGTCGGGGACATGGCCGCGATCGGCGGCTCCGGGCCGTCGTGGGCCTCGCCGCTGGGCTGGGTCGCCCAGACCGCGCCGTACGTCCTCGACCGGTGGTGGCCACTGCTGCTGCTCGCCGGCTTGGCAGTGCTGACGATCGTGCTCGCCTTCGTACTGCAGGCCCGACGTGACCTCGGGGCCGGCCTGCTCGCGACCCGTCCGGGCCGACCCCAGGCCTCCCGGTCGCTGGGCACGCCCTGGGGTCTGGCAGCGCGGTTGCAGCGAAGCCCGGCGTTGGCCTGGGGTGTGGCCATCACCGTCCTCGGTGTCGTGGACGGGGCTTTCACCCAGGTGATGATCGACTCGGTCGACGATCTGCCGCCAACCTTGAAGGAGATTTTCGGCGCCTCCTCGCTCGTCGACGGTTACATCGGATTCCTGGCCGTGCTGATCGGTTACCTGACCGGTGCTTATGTCGTATATGCGGTGCAGTCCCTACGAGCCGAGGAGAAGGCCGGACGCGCCGAATCGGTGTTGGCCACCCCGACCGGCCGCACGGCGTGGGCCGGAGCGCACCATCTGGTCATCGCCGTGTCGGCGAGCGTGATCATGCTGGTCGCCGGATTGCTCACCGGCGTGGCCGCCGGCATCGTCACCTCCGACTGGTCGCTGGTCGCCGACGCGGTCGTGGCTCACCTCAATATGATCCCCGCGGTGCTGGTGGTGCTGGGGGTCTCGGCCCTGTTGCACGGTTGGGCGCCGGCCCTGCTGGCCCCGGTCGGCTGGGCCCTGGTTGCGGTGATGGTCTTCGTCGGCAACTTCGCCGCCCTGTTGGACCTGCCCGAATGGGTCAGCCAAATCTCGCCGCTGAGCCATCCGGCGCAGTACCCGTCCGAGTCGATCGAGGCCGCACCGCTGCTGGTGTTGGCCGCGATCTGCGCAGCCGGGGTCGCGCTGGGGCTGATCGGTCTGCGTCGTCGACAGATCGTGGGCCGTTCCTGAGCGGACGTCTTTGGCCCGGCTGCGGTGGTTGCCCTCGCAGCCGGGCCGGTCACTCCCGGCGGTGCTAGCGTGCCGCAATGAACAGCGACCAGAGTGCCGACGTCTGCATCGTCGGCGGAGGGCCGGCGGGCATGGCGATGGCCAGAGCGCTCCTGCGGCACGGGGTGAGCTTCGATGTCTTCGAACGTCACGACGACGTGGGCGGGCTCTGGGATCCGCGCAACGACGGCTCGCCCATCTACGAATCAGCGCACTTCATCTCGTCGAAGACCCAATCGCACTACTTCGACTTCCCGATGCCCGACGACTACCCCGATTACCCGTCGAACCGGCAGATCCTGAACTATCACCGCGCCTTCGTCGACGCCTACGGTCTGCGCGAACACGTCACCTTCGGTACCGCTGTCAAGCACGCCGAGCCCACGTCGTCGGGGTGGCGGGTGACGCTTTCCACCGGTGAGCAGCGCAGCTATCGCAACCTGGTCACCGCCAACGGCACCAACTGGCACCCCGTGCTGCCTGATCTCCCCGGCACTTTCGACGGTGAGCTGCGGCACTCCCGGACCTACTCCTCGGACGAGGAGTTCAAGGGTCGCCGGGTGCTGATCGTCGGCGGCGGCAACTCCGGCTGCGACATCGCTTGTGACGCGGCCCGGAGCGCCGATGCCGCGTTCATCTCACTGCGGCGTGGCTACCACTTCATCCCGAAGATGATCTTCGGCGTACCCGCCGACGTCTTCGGCGCCAAGGGCCCGAAGCTGCCGATGTGGCTGGAGCAGCGGGTCTTCGGCGCACTGCTGCGGCTGCTGAACGGCGACCCCCGCCGCTTCGGGTTGGCCAAACCGGATCACAAGCTGTTCGAAAGTCACCCGATCATGAACACGCAGATCCTCCATCACCTGGCCCACGGCGACATCAAGGCCAAACCCGACGTCGCCCGGTTGGCCGGAGATCGCGTCGAGTTCGTCGACGGCACCAGCGAGCAGGTCGACCTGATCATCACCGCCACCGGCTACCACTGGCCGATCCCCTATGTGCCCCGTGAGGCGTTCACGTGGCGCAACGGTCGCCCGGTGCTGTACCTCAACCTGTTCAGCCGCACCAACCCCACCCTGTACGTGATGGGCTACCTCGAAACCAACGGCGGCGCCTACAAGCTGTTCGACGACGCGGCCGACCTGATCGCCCGGGCCATCGTCGCCCGTTCGGCGGGGAACTCGGCCGACTTCGAGCGGCTCGTCAGCACGGATCGGCCGGATCTCACCGGCGGTGTTCGGCACGTCGGCTCGCAACGGCACCAGGGCTATGTGGAATCGGCCAGCTACCTGCGCCACCTCAAGAAGGTGCGCGACCAACTGGGCTGGCCGGGCCTGAAGCCCGGCGACTTCGCCCACCTGCGCAAGGCCGTCCGATGAGGCGCGCACCGCGCCCGGGGGCGAAGGCGGTGATCACTGGTGGCGGCGGCGCGATCGCCCACGAAGTGGCCCGGCGGCTGGATGGGCTGGGCTACCGCCTGGTGTTGCTCGACATCAACCGCGCCGCGATGGAGGCCACCGCCGCGCAACTGGGCCATCCGGCCGCCGTCGAGGTGGTGAACCTGGCCACCCCGGACGGTATTCGGGAGGCGGCCGAACTGTTCGAGGGGCCGCACGCCGACGTCGACCTGCTGGTGCATGCTGCCGGCGTCGTCGAACCGGGCGAGGTGATCGACGTCGACCCCGTGGAGTTCGATCGGCATCTGAATGTGAATCTGCTGGCGCCGATGTACCTGACCAGGGCTGCCGCCCGTCAGATGCGTACCCGAGGCCGCGGCGACATTGTCACCATCGTCTCGATGGCGGCGATCGCGCCGCTTCCCGGCAGCGCGGCGTACGCCTCGTCCAAGTTCGGACTGCGCGGCTTCTTGATCTCGGCGCGCAGCGAGTTGGCCCGGCACGGCATTCGCCTGATGGGCATCTACCCCAGTGGCGTGGACACCCCGATGCTGCAACACGAGGCGCTGCACGGCGGTTCGGCACTGAACTTCCTGGCCGATCCCCTCACCGCAGATCAGGTGGCCGACGGTGTGCTTTCGGCGCTGCGCACGGGTCGGCTGGAAACTTATCTGCCCTACCACGACAGTCTGACCTCCCGGGTCGTGCTGACCCTGCCGTGGGTGGCCGAACGGGTGCTGCCGCTGTTCACCGCAGTCGGCGAGCGGGGCAGGCGGAAGTACCTGAAAGCGCTGCGCCAACGTTGATGCTTCGCGGCGCGGCATCGAGGTCGTGAGTCCGGACGGGCTCGGCCTGCCGGTCAGCCGCGGAGCCTGGCCAGCCGTCCGACCGCCTCGGTGAGCACCTCCGGGCGCTTGCAGAACCCGAACCTGATCATCTGCGAAACACCTGTCGGATCGGCGTAGAAGACCTGGTTCGGCACCGCGACCACCCCGCACAACTCGGGTAGTTGCCTGCAGAACGCCAGACCGTCGGTGACCCCGAGCGGGGACGCGTCGGCCACCACGAAGTAGCTGCCCCGGGTGGGGTGCACCTCGAAGCCGGCCGCGGCCAGGCCGGGCACCAGGATGTCGCGTTGGGCGCGCAGGTCGTCGGCGAGCCCTCTGTAGAAGCTGTCCGGCAGGCCGAGCCCGACCGCCACCGCATACTGGAAGGGTCCGGCGTTGACGTAGGTGAGGAACTGTTTGGTGGTGGTGATCGCATCGATCAACTCTGCCGGGGCACAGGCCCAGCCGACCTTCCAGCCGGTCACCGAGAAGGTCTTGGCCGCCGATGAGATCCGGATCGTGCGTTCGGCCATGCCCGGCAGGGTGGCCAGGGAGACGTGGGGTTCGTCGAAGGTGAGGTGTTCGTAGACCTCGTCGCAGGCGACCAATAGATCGTGTTCGATCGCGACCCGGGCGATCTCCTCGCGTTCGGCCCGGTTGAGCACGGTACCGGTGGGGTTGTGCGGGGAGTTGATCAGCAGCAACTTGGTGCGCGGCCCGATCGCGTCGCGCAGTCGTTGCGGGTCGAGCCGGTAGTCGGGCGCTTCGAGGCGTACCGGTACCAGCCGGGCACCGGCGAGGGCGGCCGAGGCGGTGTAGGAGTCGTAGGACGGTTCCAGGGCGACCACCTCGTCACCGGGTTCGCACAGCGCGAGGATTGTGGCCGCGATGGCCTCGGTGGCGCCGGCGGTGACCAGGATTTCGGTGTCGGGGTCGTAGCGCAGGCCGTGGAAGCGCTCGTCGTGGGCGCTGATCGCGGACCGTAGTTCGGGGATCCCGCGTCCGGGCGGGTACTGGTTGTGGCCGCCCCGGATCGCGTCCACCGCGGCTTCGAGCACCTCGCTGGGTCCGTCGGTGTCGGGGAATCCCTGGCCGAGGTTGATCGATCCGGTGGCCGTGGCCAGCGCCGACATCTCGGCGAAGATCGTGGTGGAGAAGCCCCGCATCCGCTGCACCAAGTGGGTCATGACTGATCAGCCTACGATGCCCGACCGTCCGGTGGCGGCGTACGGTTCTGGCAAGTGGCCGGACGCAAGGGGGAGGTTCGATGATCGGCACCATCGTCACGCTCGGCGGGGGTGGGTTCTCGATGTCGGAGGACGGTGCCTCCGCGATCGATGATCGTCTGCTCGAGCTCACCGGGGTTTCGCGTCCTCGGGTGTGTTTCGTCCCAACCGCCAGCGGGGACGCGGCCGACTACTGCAACCGCTTCGAAGCCGCCTTCGCCCATCGGGCCGAGACCTCGGTGCTGTCACTGTTCGGCCAGGACCCGTGGGGCTATGCCGACGCCGAGATGCTGCTGACTCAGGATCTGATCTACGTCGGAGGCGGATCGACGGCCAATTTATTGGCGCTGTGGCGATTGCACGGGTTACCCGAGGTGTTGCGCACCGCTGCGACCAACGGCACGGTGTTGGCCGGTATCAGTGCCGGGATGAACTGCTGGTTCGACGCCTCCTCCACCGACTCCTACGGCCCGCTGCGTCCGCTGCACGATGGGCTCGGCTTTCTTCCGGGTAGTGCCTGCCCGCACTATCGCGGCCAGGCCGACCGCCGCGAGAAACTGCACCAGTGGATCGCCACCGGTGCACTCGCCCCCGGTTACGCGATCGACGACTTCGCGGCCGCGGTGTTCACAGACGGGCAGCTCGTTGATGCCATTGCCGATCGCGAAGGCAGTTCGGTCTTCCGCATAGATCGCGGGAACGCCTGCGTGGTCGAGACGGAACTGCCCACCCGACTGCTCAGCTCCGGCTGAGGCCCGGCTACTCCGCGGCCCTGCTTATTCAGGGGTGCGCCCGATCAGCAGCAGCGGACGCAGGGGGGTCTGGTTGATCATGGCTCCAGCACTGTGACCCGGCGCCGGGCACAGCGGCCGAAACCGGCCGGTTTCCGTTCCGGTTCTCCCCACCCCCGGCCCCGGGTGACACGGGCCCCGAGGCTCGCGGTGAACGCCGGTGAGCTTTTGGCCCTACACTGTGACGGCAGAATCAGTAGCGAAAGGGAAGTACGTGGCGACCACCAACGACATCAAGAACGGCACCGTCCTCAACCTGGACGGCCAGCTCTGGCAGGTGCAGTGGTTCCAGCATCACAAACCCGGCAAGGGCAACACCGTGGTTCGCACCAAGATCAAGAACGTGCTGTCGAACAAGATCGTCGAGCGCACCTTCCCCGCCGACACCAAGATCGAGATGGCGACCGTCGACCGCCGCGAGATGCAGTACCTCTACCACGACGGTGAGGGCTTCGTATTCATGGACACCGAGAACTACGACCAGGTGACCCTGAACCCCGAGGTCGTCGGTGACGCCAAGGACTACCTGCTCGAAGAGATGATGGCCACCGTCGCCTTCCACGGTGAGACCCCGCTGTTCCTGGAAATGCCGACCTCGGTCGAACTGGAGATCACCTACACCGAGCCCGGCCTGCAGGGTGACCGCTCGACCGGTGGCACCAAGCCCGCGACCCTGCAGACCGGCAAGCAGATTCAGGTGCCGCTGTTCCTCGACAACGGCGTCCGGGTCAAGGTCGACACCCGCACCGGCGAGTACCTCGGTCGCGCCTGAGGTGTCGTCCACCAGCAACTCCCGCACCAAGGCCCGCAAACGCGCACTCGACATTCTTTTCGAGGCCGAGCTGCGCGGCAACGACCCCTTGGACACCCTGGCCGAGCGGATCGCCGATGCCGATCCGGTGGTGCGTGACTACACCGCCGAGATCGTGCGCGGGGTCAGCACCGACCTGGACCAGTTGGATGTGCGGATCTCGGCCGCCTGTGCGAAGGGCTGGACCCTGCACCGGATGCCCCGGGTCGACCGGGCACTGGCCCGGATCGCGCTCTGGGAGGCCGACCAGGGCCTGGATCCGCGGATCGCGATCTCCCAGGCCCAGTTGCTGGCCGGGGAACTGTCCACCGACGACTCCCCCACCTTCCTCGGCGGACTCCTCGGTACCGCCATCGGCGCACGCTGACACTCCGGTTCATGATCGTGTGACTTTTTGCACCAGGGGTGGGCAAGAAGTCACACGATGTTGGTCATGACAGAATCTGGACATGTCAACGCGAATCGACAAGGACACCTACGAGGCCGAACTGCACCGGCTGCAATCCGAGTTGGTCGAGATGCAGGAATGGATTCGCACCGAGGGCAAACGCCTGGTGGTGATCTTCGAGGGGCGCGATGCCGCTGGTAAGGGTGGCGCGATCAAGCGCATCACCCAGTACCTGAACCCTCGGGTGGCCCAGATCGTGGCCTTGCCCAAACCCACCCCGCGGGAGGAAACCCAGTGGTACTTCCAGCGCTACATCCCGCATCTGCCCGCGGCCGGTGAGATCCGGTTGTTCGACCGTTCCTGGTACAACCGCGCCGGGGTGGAGCGGGTGATGGGCTATTGCACCCCCGAACAGCATCGGCTGTTTCTGCGGCAGTGCCCCATCTTCGAGCGGATGCTGGTCGACGACGGGATCATGCTGCGCAAGTACTGGTTCTCGGTCTCGGACAAGGAACAGTACAAGCGTTTCCAATCCCGGCTGACCGATCCGATGCGGCGGTGGAAGTTGTCGCCCACCGACCTCGAGTCCCTGACCCGGTGGGAGGCCTATTCGCGGGCCAAGGACGAGATGTTCGTGCACACCGACATCAAGGAGGCTCGCTGGCACGTGGTCGAGAGCGACCACAAGCGCAGCGCCCGGATCAACATGATCGCCCACCTGCTCGACTCGGTGCCCTACAAATACGTGGAGCGGCCCGAGATCACCCTGCCCGAGCGCCCGGAATCCACCGGCTACCAGCGCACCGACCGCAGTCTGCAACTCGAGGTGCCCGACCATGCCGGCACCTTGACCAAGGGCAAGAAGAAGTACAAGGACCCCGAGGACTGAGTCAGCCGGAGATCTTGCGGTAGGCCTCCTGCAACGCGGCCTCGTCGGGGCTTACCAACACCGACGGGGCGGCGAGTTCGTCGAGGATCACCAGCCGCAGGGTTGCCCCGCGGGTCTTCTTGTCGAGGTTCATCGCAGCCCGCAGGGCCGGCCAGGCATCGGCGCGGTACGTCGTCGGCAGCCCGAGTGTGCCGAGTACCCGGCGATGTTGCTCGACCAGGTCAGCGGGCATCCGCCCCAATAGGTTGCTGAGCTCGGCGACGAAGACCATTCCGACGCTGATCGCATCGCCGTGCCGCCATTGGTAGCCCTCGTGGCGTTCGATCGCGTGGCCGAGGGTGTGGCCGTAGTTGAGTACTTCGCGGCCGACCTTGGCACCCACCGAGGTGGTCTCGCGCAGGTCGGCGCTGACCACGTCGGCCTTGACCTGAATGCCGCGGGTGATCAGTTCGGCCAGCCGCGGGGCGTCGGGACGCAGCGCGTCGGCCGGGTCCTCCTCGATCAGGCCCAGAATGGCGGGGTCGGCGATGAAGCCGCATTTGGCGACTTCGGCCATCCCGGCGCGCAGGTCGGCCGGGGGCAGGGTGGCCAGGAAGTCCAGGTCGCACAGCACGGCGATCGGCTCGTGGAAGGCGCCGACCAGGTTCTTGCCGGCATCGAGGTTGATGCCGGTCTTGCCGCCCACGGCCGCGTCGACCATCGCCAGCACCGTGGTGGGCACGGAAATGTAGCGCACCCCGCGCAACCAGCTCGCGGCGACGAATCCGGCCAGGTCGGTGCTGGTGCCCCCGCCCAGGCCGATCACCACGTCGCTGCGGGTGAACCCGGCCGCGGCCAGGTCGTTCCAGCACCGCACCAGTACCTCGGGGGTCTTGGCGGTTTCGGCGTCGGGAACCTCCAGCAGCAGCGGCAGAGCGGTCAGCGATTCCGCGACCCGGCGGGCGGTGTCGGCCATCGTCGGCGGGAACAGGATCGCCACCTGGTCGGCATCGGTCACCAACTCGGGCAATCGGCCGATCGCGCCGTGCTCGATATGCACGTGGTAGGGGCGCTCGGCGCGTACCTCGATCATCGTTGCAGTTCCTCCACGATCGCCTCGACGACCTCGTCGGTGGTGCGGTCATCGGTATCAACACTGATCGTCGCGGCCGCTTCGTACCAGGGCAGGCGTTCGGCCAACATGGTGCGCAACCTGCCGCGGACGTTGCCCAACAGCAGAGGGCGGGCCACATTGAGGCCGACCCGGTTCGCGGCGGTACCGACCGAGACCTGCAACCACACCACATCGTGGCCCTGCAGGCCGTCGCGGATCGCCTCGGTGAGGATCGCCCCGCCACCCAGCGACACCACGTCATCGGTGCCCAGCACGTCGAGGGTGGCGTCGCGTTCGAGTTCCCGGAAATGTGCTTCCCCGTCGACGGCGAAGATCTCGGCGATCTCCTTGCCGGCCCGGGTGGCGATCACCTCGTCGACATCGACGAAGCCGCGGCCGAGCCGTTCGGCCAGGGCCGCGCCGACGGTGGACTTGCCGGCACCGGGGGCGCCGATCAGAACGATGGTCACCGGCCCACCTGCAGGCCGCGTTCGGCGACCCGGGCCAGGTAGGCCTCGGCATTGCGCCGCACCTCGGCCACCGAATCGCCGCCGAACTTCTCCAGCACCGCCTCGGCCAGCACCAGGGCCACCATGGCCTCGGCGACCACACCGGCGGCCGGTACCGCACACACATCGGAGCGCTGGTGGTGGGCCTGGGCGGCCGCACCGGTTTCGGTGTCGATGGTGCGCAGCGCCCGCGGGACGGTGGCGATCGGTTTCATCGCCGCCCGCACCCGCAGTACCTCGCCGGTGCTCATGCCACCTTCGGTGCCGCCGGCGCGGTGTCCGGCGCGGCGGATGCCGGCGTCGTCGGAGACGATCTCGTCGTGGGCCTGCGAGCCACGCGAGCGGGACAGGTCGAAACCATCACCGATCTCGACACCCTTGATCGCCTGAATGCCCATCAGGGCGTAGGCGAGTTTTGCGTCCAGCCGACGGTCACCCATGGTGTGCGCCCCCAGCCCCGGGGGCAGCCCCCAGGCCAGTACCTCGACCACGCCGCCGAGGGTGTCGCCGTCGCGGTGGCAGGCGTCGACCTCGGCCACCATCGCGGCCGACGTGTCGGGGTCGGCACAGCGCAGTGGGTCGGCGTCGATCCGGGGCAGGTCGTCGATCGTGGGCAGCTGGGTGCCGGGGCTGCGGACGGTGCCGAGTTCGACCACGTGCGACAGCACCTTCACCCCCAGCGCCTGATTCAGGAAGGCCTTGGCCACTGTGCCCAGTGCCACCCGGGCCGCGGTTTCACGGGCCGAAGCCCGCTCCAGGATCGGCCGGGCCTCGTCCCAGTCGTACTTCTGCATACCCACCAGGTCGGCATGCCCGGGACGGGGACGGGTCAGTTTGGCGTTGCGGGCCTTACCGGCCAGTACCTCGGGGTCGACCGGGTCGGCGGCCATCACAGTTTCCCACTTGGGCCATTCGGTGTTGCCGACCTCGATCGCGATCGGCGAACCGAGGGTTTCGCCGTGCCGGATACCACCGACGATCCGCACCTGATCGGCCTCGAACTTCATCCGGGCACCCCGGCCGTAACCGAGTCGGCGGCGGGCCAAGGCATCGGCGATATCGGACGAGGTCACCTGCACATGGGCGGGCAGTCCCTCGATCATCGCCATCAGGGCAGGGCCGTGTGACTCCCCTGCGGTCATCCAACGCAACATGGGCGTCAGTCTCTCACGAGTGCCGTGGTCGGCCGGTCATCGTTCATCGACGGCACGGGTCACCGACGATTTAGTGCCTGTTGCCCGGCGGCCAACAGCACCTCGGCCGGAACGTCCAAACCGGTCATCCCACGCACTTGACGCACCGCCTGCCCGACCAGCAGGTCGAGTCCACCCAACACCTGGCGGCCGACCGCCTCCGCAACCTCGACCAAGCGGGTCGGCCAGGGCTCGTACAGCACCTCGAACACCACCCGGGCCCGGTCGGCCACCGCTTCGGCGAAGTCGTCGGCGGCACCGGCGGTCACGGTGGAGACGCACACATCGGCCTCGACCAACGCGGCCGGATCCCAGGCCAGGGGTTGCAGGGTCACCTCGAGGGCCTCGGCGATCCGGGACAGTTCGGCGATCCGCTCCGGGGTGCGGACGCTGACCGCGACCTGCCGGGCTCCCAGGGCGGCCAGGCCGACCAGGGACGAGCGTGCGGTCGCGCCGCCACCCAGAATCAGCGCACTGTCGATGCGCTCCACACCATTGCGGCTGAGCGCGTCGGTGAGGCCGAAGGCGTCGGTGTTGGTGACCAGCCTGCACCCGCTCTCGAAGACCATCGTGTTGCCCGCCCCGATCAGCCGGGCCACCTCGGAGATTTCGTCTCCGACGGTGAGGGCCTCGACCTTCAACGGCATGGTCAGACTCAACCCGCGCCAGGTGTGGTCCAGGCCGGCCACGAACTCGGCCAGGTCACCTTCGGCAACCTCGATCGCCTCGTACTCCCAGTGCAGACCGAGGTGGGCGTAGGCGGCCCGGTGCAGCACCGGGGACAGCGAGTGGCTGATCGGGCTGCCCAGTACCGCGCAGCGCCGCATCAGCACCGTCCCTTGTTCGCCTGGCACCAGGCTTGGAACTCGGCCACGTTCTTCTCGTGCTCCTCCATGGTCTCGGCGAACTTGGTCTCGCCGGTGTCGAGGTTCACGGTGACGAAGTACAGCCAGTCACCCTCGTCGGGCTCGGCGGCGGCCTTCAGGGCGGCCTCACCGGGGGCGTTGATCGGCCCCGGCGGCAGGCCCTTGTGCACATAGGTGTTGTACGGCGACTTGTTGGCCCGGTCCTGATCGGTGGTGGTGACCCCGCCGCTCTTGCCGACCGCGTAGTGGACGGTGGAGTCCATCTGCAGCGGCATGCCCTTCTCGAGCCGGTTGTAGATCACCCGCGCCACCATCGCGCGGTATTCGGGTTTGTTCACCTCGGCCTCGATGATCGAGGCGATGGTGACCACGTCGTAGCCCTTGATGTTCATGTCCTCGGCGATCGCACCGAAATCGATGTTCTGCGCGACCGAATCGAACTGGGTGGCCATCTTGGTCAACAGCGGCAGGACGGGGTCGTCGGGGTCGAACTCGTAGGTGTTCGGGAACAGGAAGCCCTCGGGTTTACCACCGGCCATCTCGGTCAGCTTGTACGAGGCGGGGTCGGCCAGGGCCTTGCGGAAGTCCTCCTCCGAGGCCCCGGTGGCGGCGGCCAGCACCTCGATCTGGTCATCGAGCCGCAGACCCTCCCGGATGGTCACCTTGGAGTAGGAGCGGTTGGCCGGGTCGAGCAACATCTCGACCGCCACCGACGCCGGGATCTGTTTTCGCAGCGTGAACTTGCCCGGTTGGATCTTGGTGGATTCGTCATTGGCCGCGGCCGCCGCGGTGAAGGCATCCACCGATCGCACCACGTCGGCGTCCTTGAGGATCGCCCCGATCGTGGAGAGGTTCGCACCCTCGGGAATGGTCACGTCGACCGGGTCCCCGCCCGGGCCGGGATAGTCCTCGGCGCCGGTGGTGAATCCGTCCCACCATCCGGTGACGGTGTTGTAGGCGAAATAGCCACCACCGACCAACACCCCCAACGCCACCAACACGGCCAGGGCGCTCTTCAGCCCGGCGATGCGTTCGCGTCGCTTGGAATCCTGTTGTGGGTCGAGCATGCTCACGTGTGGTACCCCTCATCGTTCAACTCGGACGATGGTAACTGCTGACCACCCAGAATTTCGCCCGGCGGCTCGCCGGTGGCCTTCTCCCGTTCCAGGGCACCGTTGAGGATTTCCGCGGCGGCGGCCCGGTCGATCACCGACCGCTGCCGTTTGGCCGATTTGCCCCCGGCACGCAGTTGGCGCGACGCGGTGACGGTGGTGAGACGTTCGTCGACCAGGCGAACCGGCACGGTGATCCGTCCGGCCAGTTCGTCGGCCCGGGCCCGGATCTTCTCGGCGGCGATGCCTTCGGTGCCGGCCATGGTGCGCGGCAGGCCGAGGACGACCTCGATCGGTTCGTACTCGGCCACCAGGGCGGCGAGTTCGTCCAAAGCCGAGTCCCCCGCGGTCACCGTGGCCACCCCGAAGGCCATCAGGCCGTCGCGGTCGCAGGCCGCCACGCCGATCCGGGCCTCGCCCCAATCGACCCCGAGTCGCACTCCGGTGCGCACGTCAGGCGCCGGCGGAGGTGATTGCTTCGGCGACCGCGCGCAAAGCCTCGTCGGCCTTGGACGCGTCCTTGCCGCCACCCTGGGCGATATCGGCCTTGCCGCCACCCTTGCCACCGAGTGCCTGACAGCCCGGGGCGAGGAGTTTGCCCGCATCCAGGCCACGTTCCCGGGCCGCGGCGGTGGTCGCCACGACCAGGCTCGGCTTGGCATCGGTACCGCCGATCAACGCCACCACCCCGGGCCGGCTGCCCAGCCGGTCGCGGATGTCATTGACCAGGGTGCGCACATCACCGCCGGCCACCCCGGGCAGGTGCCGGGCGACATAGGACACCCCGGCCACCTCGGTGGCACCGGAGGCCATCTCGGCCGCCCCGGACAGCAACTGGGCCGCCCGGAGTTCGGCGATCTGCTTCTCGGCCGCCTTCAACTGGGAGGTCAGTTTCGACACCCGGTCGGGCAACTGGTCGGGCTGCACCTTCAAGGTGTCGGCCAGGGTCGCGACCAGGGCGCGTTCGGCGGCGAACTGCTTGAACGCATCGGGGCCGACCAGGGCCTCGACCCGGCGCACCCCCGAGCCGATGGACGACTCGCTGGTCAGGCTGAGCAGCCCGATCTGGGCCGAATGGGCCACATGGGTGCCGCCGCACAGTTCGCGCGACCACTCCCCACCCATTTCGACAACCCGCACCCAGTCGCCGTACTTCTCGCCGAACATCGCCATCGCACCGAGGTTCTTCGCCTCGGTGAGCGACATTTCCTTGGTGACCACCTCGAGGTCGGCGCCGATCTGTTCGTTGGTGCGGCCCTCGATCTCGTCGCGCATCGCGGTGCTCAGCCCACTGGTGGCGCTGAAGTCGAAGCGCATGTAGCCGGGTCGGTTGTAGGAGCCGGCCTGGGTGGCCGTCGGGCCGACGACCTCACGCAGGGCGGCGTGCACCAGGTGGGTGGCCGAGTGCGCCATTGCGGCACCGTGCCGGTAGGTCGGGTCGACCGCGGCGGTCACGCCGGCGTCGAGGTGCAGTTCTCCGGAGCGCACCGTGCCGGTGTGCACGATCAGGCCGGCCACCGGACGTTGCACGTCGGTGATGTCCACCCGCAGCCCGTGGCCGTCGGTGAGCACGCCCTGGTCGGCGTCCTGCCCACCCGATTCGGCGTAGAACGGGGTCTCGGCCAGGACGACCTCGACCTCGTCGCCGACCATCGCGACCGGCACCGCGGTGCCGTCGCGCACGATGCCGACCACCCGGGTTTCGGCGGTGAGTTCCTGGTAGCCGGTGAACGGGGTCTCGCCGAGTTGGCGCAGTTCGCGGTACACCTCGGTGTCGACCGCGCCGCCCTTCTTGGCCCGCGCGTCGGCCTTGGCCCGGGCGCGTTGTTCGGCCATCAGCCGGGTGAACGCCTCCCGGTCGACGGCCAGGCCCTGTTCGGCGGCCATCTCCATGGTCAGGTCGATCGGGAAACCGTGGGTGTCGTGCAGGGTGAACGCTTCCTCACCCGACAGTTCGCTGCGCCCGGCCTGCTTGGCTTTGCCCGCCGCGACGTCGAACAGTTGGGTGCCCGAGTTCAGGGTGCGCCGGAAGGCGTCCTCCTCGGCGTAGGCCACTGCCGAAATCCGGTCCCAACCGTCGGAGACTTCGGGCCAGGACCGGGCCATCAGGTCGCGGCTCAGCGGCAGCAGTTCGGGCAGCACCTCGTCGCCCACCCCGAGCAGGCGCATCGCGCGCACCGAGCGGCGCAGCAAACGGCGCAGGACGTAGCCGCGGGCCTCGTTGCCGGGGGTCACCCCGTCGGCCATCAGCATCAGCGAGGAGCGGACGTGGTCACCGACCACCCGCAGCCGCACATCGTCGACGTCGTTGGCGCCGTATTCCTTGCCGGCCAGTTCGGCGGCCCGGGCGATCACCGGGAAGACCTCGTCGGTCTCGTACATGTTGTCGACGCCCTGCAGCAGGTAGGCGACCCGTTCCAGGCCCATGCCGGTGTCGATGTTCTTGCTCGGCAGTTCGCCGCGCACATCGAAGTCGTCCTTGGCCCGGACGGTGGACAGTTCCTCCTGCATGAAGACCAGGTTCCAGATCTCCAGGAACCGGTCCTCGTCGACGATCGGGCCGCCGTCGGGGCCGTGGGCCGGGCCGCGGTCGATGTAGATCTCCGAGCAGGGGCCACCGGGGCCGGGCACGCCCATGTTCCAGTAGTTGTCCAGCAGCCCGCGGCGCTGGATCCGTTCGGCGGGCAGGCCGACCTCCTGCCACAGGGCGATCGCCTCGTCGTCGCCGTCGAGGACGGTGACCCAGACTTTGTCGCCGTCGAAGCCGAGGTTGCCGTCGGCGACCGATCCGGTGACGAGCTCCCAGGCGTAGTGGATCGCGCCTTCCTTGAAGTAGTCACCGAAGGAGAAGTTGCCGTTCATCTGGAAGAACGTGCCGTGTCGGGTGGTCTTGCCGACCTCTTCGATGTCGAGGGTGCGCACACACTTCTGCACGCTGGCCGCGCGGGCGAAGGGGGCTTCCTCGGCGCCGGTGAAGTACGGCTTGAACGGCACCATGCCCGCGTTCACGAACAGCAGGGTGGGGTCGTTGTAGACCAGGGATGCCGACGGCACGATCTCGTGTCCGCGCGCAGCGAAGAAGTCGAGAAACCGACGTCGGATGTCGGCGGTACGCATGAAGAGTCCTTGCTTGTTGAGGTTCGGGACGGGGGTCCCGGTCAGGGTTGGGTGACCTGCCCGTCCTCGGTCAGGCCGAGGGCGTCGCGCAGTTCGGTCTCCCGTTCGGTGGAGGCTTCCCGGGCGGTGTCGATGAACTCCGAGATTCGGGCCCCCATCGACTGTCGGGTGCGGTCGAGTTTCTCGGCCATCGCCGCCGGGGTGGTGCGCCGCTTCAGGTCACGCCACTTGTAGACCAGAAACGCGACGACAGCTCCGCCGATCAACAGCCACAGCAGGTTGCGGAACATCACTTGCCCTTCTTGTCGCCGCGCAGCGCCTTGCGCACGCCGTAGGAGAAGGCAGCGGTCTTGACCAGGGGGCCACCGAGGGTGGCGGCGAACAGGCTGGTCAGGCTGGCGGCATTCTCCGACACGGCCGCGGCATTGCGGCTGACCGTGCTGGCGTCGGTGGTGATCACGCCGAGCTTCTCGATCTCACTGTTGGTCGCCTGCACCGTGCCGCGTAACTCGGTCAGAATCGGGACGGAGTTGTGGCCGAGATCACGCACCGCGAGGCGCACTTCCTCCAGCACCCGGCCGAGCTTCAGCAACGGCACAGCGCAAAAGACCACGAAGGCAACGGCGGCGATGGCGGCAATCAGGCCGGCGATCTCACCAACGGTCATGTGTCTGGCTCCTCCATGTCGGATTGTCTGGGGCAACACTAGTCGACTACGACGAGTCTTGTTGCCGCCCGAGCAACTCCTCGATCGCGGCGAGGCGTTCGGCCACCTGGGCCTCGTTGCCGTGGCCGGTCGGATGGTAGTAGCGGGCGTCGACGAGTTCGTCGGGCAGGTATTGCTGACGGGCGACCCCGTGCGGTTCGTCGTGGGCGTAGCGGTAGCCGGCCCCGTGACCGAGTCCGGCGGCGCCGGGGTAATGGGCATCGCGCAGATGTGGCGGTACCTGGCCGATTCTGCCGGCCCGGACGTCGGCCAGGGCCGCGTCGATGGCGGTGTAGACGGCGTTCGACTTCGGGGCGGTGGCACAGGCCACCACCGCTTGGGCCAGGTTGATTCGGGCCTCGGGCATGCCGATCAGTTGCACCGCCTGGGCGGCGGCGACACAGGTTTGCAGCACCGAGGGGGCGGCCATCCCGACGTCCTCACTGGCCAGGATCACCAGTCGTCGGGCGATGAACCGGGGGTCCTCCCCGGCCTCGATCATTCGGGCCAGGTAGTGCAAGGAGGCGTGTACATCGGAGCCGCGCATCGATTTGATGAAGGCGCTGATCACGTCGTAGTGCTGATCGCCGTCCTTGTCGTAGCGCACCGCGGCGCGGTCGACGGCCCGCTCGATGGCATCGGTGTCGATCTCGGTGCGGTCGACCGCTTCGGCACCGGCGGCGGCCTCTTCCAGGAAGGTCAGCGCGCGGCGGGCGTCTCCCCCGGCGAAGCGCAACAGCACGGCGCGGGCTTCCTCGGCGAGGGTGAACTGTTCCCCCTGTGCGGTGCGCAGGCCCCGTTCGTCGCTGAGGGCCCGGTCGAGCAGCCCGCTCAGGTCGTCGTCGGTGAGTGGTTGCAGGGTCAGCAGCAGCGAGCGGCTGAGCAGCGGCGCGATCACCGAGAAGGACGGGTTCTCGGTGGTGGCCGCGATCAGGGTGACGAGACGGTTCTCGACCGCCGGCAACAACACGTCCTGTTGGGCTTTGGAGAACCGGTGCACCTCGTCGACGAAGAGCACCGTGGAGGTGCCGCGGGCCAGTTCGTACTTCGCGGTTTCGATCTCGGCGCGCACGTCCTTGACCCCGGCGGTGACCGCGGAGATCTCCACGAAGCGGCGTCCGGTGGCTCGGGAGACCACCGAGGCGATGGTGGTTTTACCGACCCCGGGTGGCCCCCACAGGAACACCGACATCGGTTGGCCGTCGGCCAGTCTGCGCAGCGGCGAGCCGGGGGTGAGCAGGTGTTGCTGGCCGACGATCTCGTCGAGGGTGCGTGGGCGCAGCCGGACGGCCAGGGGCGCGTCGGCATGTTCGGCATCGCCCAGGCTGCCGGTGCGCGAGGCGTTACCGGCCGCGCCACCGGGCTTGTTCACCGGGTTGCCGAAGAGATCCTGATCCATGTCACCGCCACCATATCGCCGGGCAACGACAAACCGGCCGGGCCGCAAAGGCCCGACCGGTCGGTACGTCGTGTGGTCAGTTGCTCAGTTGCCCTCGGCCTTGGCCTGCTCGGGCTTGGCCTCACCCTTGCCCTGCTCGCCCTTGGGCTGCGGCTTGGCGTCCACCCCGGCTTCCTTGCGCTGCTGGGCGGTGATCGGAGCCGGAGCCCCGGTCAACGGGTCGTACCCGCCGCCGGACTTCGGGAAGGCGATCACATCGCGGATCGATTCGGCCCCGGCGAGCAGGGCGACGATCCGGTCCCAACCGAAGGCGATGCCACCGTGCGGTGGCGCACCATAGGCGAAGGCGTCGAGCAGGAAGCCGAACTTCTCCTGCACTTCGGCCTCGTCCAGACCCATCACCGCGAACACCCGTTCCTGGATGTCACGGCGGTGGATACGGATCGACCCGCCACCGATCTCGTTCCCGTTGCAGACGATGTCGTAGGCATAGGCCAGGGCCGAGGCCGGGTCGGTGTCGAAGGTGTCCATCGACTCGGGCTTGGGCGAGGTGAAGGCGTGGTGCACCGCGGTCCAGGCCCCGGCACCGACGGCCACGTCTCCGGCGGCCACGGCCTCACCGGTGGGCTCGAACAGCGGTGCGTCGACCACCCAGCAGAAGGCCCACGCGTCATCGGCGATCATGCCGGTGCGCTGGGCGATCTCGACCCGGGCCGCGCCGAGAAGTTCCTGGGAGGCCTTGCGTTGTCCGGCGGCGAAGAAGATGGCGTCCCCGGCCGAGGCACCGGCGGCGGCGACCAGACCGTCACGTTCGGCATCGGAGAGGTTCTTCGCGACCGGGCCACCGAGTTCACCGTCGTCGCCGACGGTGACATAGGCCAGGCCCTTCGCCCCGCGCTGCTTGGCCCATTCCTGCCAGGCGTCGAACTGGCGGCGCGGCAGCGAACCGCCGCCGGGCATCACCACGGCGCCGACGTACTCGGCCTGGAAGACCCGGAACTGGGTGTCGGCGAAGTGTTCGGTCAGTTCGGTGATCGGGTTGTCGAAGCGCAGGTCGGGCTTGTCCGAGCCGTAGCGGGCCATCGCGTCGCGGTAGGTGATCCGCGGGAAGGGGGTGGTCAGTTCCACTCCCTTGAGGGCCCAGATCTCGGCCAGCAATTCCTCGGTCAGGGCGATCACGTCGTCCTGGTCGACGAAGCTCATCTCGACGTCCAACTGGGTGAACTCCGGCTGGCGGTCGGCGCGGAAGTCCTCGTCGCGGTAGCAGCGGGCGATCTGGTAGTACCGCTCCATTCCGGACACCATCAGCAACTGCTTGAACAGCTGCGGGCTCTGCGGCAGGGCGTACCACGACCCGGGCGACAGCCGTGCGGGAACGACGAAGTCGCGGGCGCCCTCGGGGGTCGAGCGGGTCAGGGTGGGGGTTTCGATCTCGACGAAGTCGTGCTTGCCGAGCACCTCGCGGGCGACCCGGTTCACCTCGCTGCGCAGCCGCAGCGCGGCCCCCTGGGCGGGACGGCGCAGGTCGAGGTAGCGGTACTTCAGGCGGGCTTCCTCACCGACGGTGACCCGCTCGTCGATCTGGAAGGGCAACGGTGCCGAGGGGTTGAGCACGTCGAGTTCGCTGATCGCCACCTCGATCTCGCCGGTGGCCAGGTCGGGGTTGGCATTGCCCTCGGGGCGCTGCTCGATCACCCCGGTCACCGCGATGCAGTACTCGTTGCGCAGGTCGTGGGCGCCGGAGGCGGCCAGCACCTCGTCGCGCACCACCACCTGGACGATGCCGGAGGAATCGCGCAGATCCAGGAAGGCCACCCCGCCGTGGTCCCGACGCCGGGCAACCCAGCCCGCGAGGGTGACCGTGCTGCCGATGTCGGAGGCGCGCAAAGTGCCGGCCTGATGGGTGCGAATCACGTTATTCCTTCCAAAGTCGAACGGGCCCTGATGGGCACCGTCCAACCTTGCCACAACCGGTCTGTTTCGCGCCGATTCAGTGCACGCGGATCGGGGCGTCCATCCAGGCCAGCACCCGTTCGCCACCGAAGGGCCACAGCCGGGCGAGCAGACCGGACTCGACCGAACGACCGACCTCGGTCGTGGGCAGCAGGCTGCGCTTCGGGGTCGGCACCCAGGTCGGCGCGTCCTCGTCCAGACCGGCCATCCGGCGGGCCTCGGCGATCGCCGAATCGAGGTCGCCGTAGTCGTCGATCAGGTCGATTTCGCGGGCATCGCGGCCGCTCCAGATCCGACCGCGGCCGATCTCGTCCACCCGTTCGACCGGCAGCCCGCGGCCCTCGGCGACCACCCCGGTGAACTGTCGGTAGACCTCCTCCATCATGTCCTCGACCCAGGCCCGCTGTTCGTCGGTGTACTTGCGGGCGGTGGAGCTCATCAGGGCCTGCTCGCGGCCGACCGCCTCGGGGGTGAAGCCGTGGCGTTGGTGGAACTCCGCCAACACCGGCTTACCGCTGACCACACCGATGCTGCCGGTGAGGGTGAAGGGGCTGGCGAGCACTTTGTCGGCCTTGGCCAGTACGTAGTAGCCGCCGCTGCCGGCGACCTCGCCCATCACTGCAACCACCGGCTTGGTGGACGTTTCGATCTCTCGGCAGATCAGGTCGGAGGCCAGGGCGGAGCCGCCGCCGGAGTCGACATACAGCACGATCGCGCTGGTGCGTTCATCGGCCTTGGCCCGCCGCAGGGCCTCGATCACCACACCCGACCAGGCCATCGGCCCGGGGCCGAAGGGCGGTGGCAGGGGCACCGATTGCGGACGGCCGGAAACGATGGCACCGACCACGGGCACCACCGCGACCCGTTGTCCGGCCCGCTTGCCGCGCTGCTCGAGGCGATCCAGCAACACCTCCACCCCGGACGCGGGGCTGTCGGCCAGGTCGGTGACCAGTTCGTCCTCGTAGGCGACCCGATGCACCACTCCGGCCCGCTGGGCTTCGGCGGCCGTGCCGATTCCGGCGGTCAGCCAGCCCGCCACGGTTTCGCGGGGCAACTCGCGCGCTCGAGCGATCTGATCGACCCATTCGGCCTCGGCCGAGTCGAGGTAGGCGGTGAGCTGTTCCCGGTTGTGTTCGTCCATCTGGTCGTCGGAGAACCGGGTCAAGGCCGACTTGTATTCGCGGATCCGCAGGTTCTCGAACTCCACCCCGTGGGTGCGCAGGAACTTGCCCAGGAAGAGTTGTTCGGCCCCGAAACCGAACAGCAGTACCTCGGCCGAACGCGGCGCAACGACCTCGGTCGCACCGGCGGTGGCCAGCACCGACACCATGCTGACCGACTGCAGGTGGGCCACCACCCGCTTGTGTTCGGCGAGTTCGGCCAGCAGGCGGCTGATCGCCTGGGCTCCGGCCAGCCCACAGGTCAGGCCGCTGACCCGCACCAACACAGTGCGTACCTGTTCGTTGTCCTGCAGGCGGCGCACCCGGGCGGCGAGGGATTCCAGCGATTCGACGCGCTGCAGCAGAGCTTTCAGTGGGTGTGTCGGTCCCATCGCCTGGTAGGGGCCGGCCAACTCCAGCACCACGGCGTCATGGTCATGATCGGGTCGGCGGGAGATCTTGGACAGGGCGGCGGCGAAAGGATTCGACATGTCGGCCAGTGTAGGTCGGCCGGCACAGCTGCCGGGGTGTCGGCCGGTGCTTCTTGATCCCCGGCGGGATAACCTGCTTGCTATGCCCCGTTCCCGCGTGATCACCGTGTTGGTGATGGCTTCCGCGCTGTTGGCCGCCCTGGTTTTCGGCGCGGCTGCGGTCTTGGGCTGGGTACTGGCCCGACCCCTCGGGGTGGTCGCCGGGTTGGCCGCGTTGACCAATATCGGGTTGATCTCGTCACCGCGCAGCGCTCTGGGACGCCGTCTGGCCCTGGTTTTCGGTGCCTCGATGCTGGTGGCGTCGGTGGGTGTGGGCGCCTGGGGTTTCGTCACCGGGTTGCCGTGGTGGCTGAGTCTGATGCCGATCGTCGGTGCGGTGTTGATGGTGCCCGAGGTGCTCGATCTGGTCACCGTCCCGAGTGCCGGCAAGGCGGCGAAGGTGTCGGACGACGAGATCGAGGACGAGATGCCGACACCGGAGCCAGTGCTGCCGGAGGCCGAGCCGGCTCGGGCCGAGGCCGCTCAGCACGCCTTCTTCGCCGGGTTGGACAACGTCACCGCACCCACCGCCCCGACCCCCGACGCCACCGATCTGGCACCGGGTGATCCCGGGGTGGTCCCCAGCCCACCGCGCAGCGCGCTGGTCGACTGGCCCCGCGAAGGACGTGCCACGGCCCAGCCCGCCACCAATCCCTACGCACGACCGGCCGTAACGGCGCAGGACGAACCGGTGGATCAGGAAGAACCGGAGGAACCGGCACCCTCTGCCGAGACCGCCGAAGCCGGGGTCGCCGAACCCGAGACCGGCAAACCGGAGGCAGGCGAACCCGAAACAGGCGCACCCGAAGCAGGCGAGGCCACGGGCGTCGAACCGGAAACGACTGATCTCGAAGCGCCTCATCTCGAAGCAAGCGATCTGGAAGCAAGCGATCTCGAAACGACCGATCCGCAGCTCCCGGTCGTCCCGGCAGCCGCTACCGAGCCCTCGGCCCCCGCATCCGACGAGCCGGACCCCGGTGAACCCGACCAGCCGTCCGGGCCGACCTGGGCCGACGCTGATGACGACGACAGCGACTACGACGCCGTGGTCACCACCGCCACCCGCGGCATTCCGGTGGTTCGGGACGACGACGAGGACGATGACTCCGAGGTGGAGATCACCGGCCGGCACGCCATCATCGACCCCGACCGAAACGATCCGGACGATGACGAGGGCTACGACATCGACGACATCCTGGACACCGCGGCCCGGGGTATCCCGATAGTGACCGACAACCCCGAGGACACCGGTCGGCACGCCTTCTCGCTCGACGAGCTGTTCGCCGACGAGGACGACAACCCCGACCCACCTCGCGGCCGCCGCTCCTTCTGAGCCCGGTAATTCCGTTGCTCACCGGGAACGGGCTTTCCTATCCTGGTAGCGGAATGCGGGGAGTAGCCGGATCGCTGTGGCGACCACCGGTTCTGCGCCTTGGAACCCGTATACCTCCTATGGCAAAGCCCGGCTCGCCGGGCCGAGGTTCGAGTCCTCATTCCTGGCCGGCACCCGGACCGCACCTGATCGGCCCGTCGCCCTGCGGCAGGCCGGGCGACGATCACGTCCCCCGGCGCTGCCCCGCGACGGACCGTGCGCGGTTCGGGTGTCGGTTTGCCGATGTTTGACCTACCCATCCGAAACAATCCCTCGAAGGGGGGCCCACCATGGAAGAGACCATGTTCCACGTCATCGTGGACGAGACCGAACGCGTCGTGGCGCAGCGTCCGGGGCGTCCCGCCCGGGTGCTCGAACCGGGCCGGTACCGCAAGTACCGGCACACCAGCTACCGGCCGGTCGAGATGCGCTCGCAGTTGCTGCCGATGCCGGCCCAGGAGATCACCACCGCCGACGGTGCACAGGTGCGACTCACCCTGACGCTGTCGTTGCGGGTGACCGACCCGGTGGCCTTCCTCCAGCGCTCGGCCGTGCCCGAGGATGTGGTCTACCTCGCCACCCAGGTGCGGCTGCGCGAGCGCATCGCCACCCTGGAGGTGGCCCGGATCGCCGAGCGGTCGTGGGGAGACCTGCCCGAGGACCTCACCACCGCGGCCCGGGCGGCCGGTGCCGAGGTGGGCCTGCAGGTCGAATCGGTCGTGATCAAGGACGTGGTGTTGCCGGCGGAGTTGCGTCGGGCGAGCACCGAGTTGCTCACCGTCCGGCTGGAGGGTGAGCGCAAGCTCGCTGCGGCACGGGCCGAGACCGCAGCCCTGCGGGCGATGCTGAACGGCGCCCGGTTGCTCGACGAGCATCCCGCGCTGGCCAAGATCCGGTTGGTGGAGTCGGCTGCGGCGTACGGTTCGGCGGTGCACCTGCGCTTCGACGACGACCGGAACGAGTAAGCGCCCGGAAAGGGTCGACGGTAACTGTCAGAAGTTGCCGTCGACCCGCACCCGCAGATCGTCGGCCGGGGGCTCCCAGGTGGCCGGGTCGGCCGGCACCTGTTCCCCGGAGCGGATGTCCTTGACCGAATCGTCCACCCCGGCACCGAACCACACGAAGGGAATGCCCCGGCGGTCGGCGAAGCGGATCTGCTTGCCGAACTTGTCGGCCTTCGGGGCCACCTCCACACTGATGCCGCGGCTGCGCAACCGGTGCGCCACGGCCAGGGCCTGGTCACGGGTGTCATCGGAATCGACCGCCACCAGCACACAACTCGGCACGCTGCGCGATGCCTGCAGCTTCTTCTTGCCCAACAGCGGCACCAGCAGCCGGGTCACCCCGAAGGAATACCCAACCCCGGGGAAGGTCACCTTCCCGTCGCTGGCCAGGGAGTCGTAGCGTCCACCCGAACCGACCGAGCCGAGCTTCTCCGAACCGGCCAGCAGGGTCTCGTAAACGGTGCCGGTGTAGTAGTCCAGACCGCGGGCGATCTTCAGGTCGACGAGCAGCCGGCCGGGTACCTGCCGTTCGGCGGCCCGCACCACCGCGGCCAGGGCCGCCACACCCTCGTCCAGCATCGGGTGGCTCACCCCCAGGGCGGCGACCTGATCGACGAAGGACTCGTCGCCGGCCGAGATTCCCGCCAGGGCCACGCAGGCCTCGGCCTGGGCCCGGCTGAGCGACAGTTCGTCGACCAACAGGTCGGTCACCGCTTCGGGGCCGATCTTGTCGTACTTGTCGACCCGTTGGAGCACCCCGGCCGGTTCCTCGATGCCCAGTCCCCGGTAGAAGCCCTCGGACAGCTTGCGGTTGTTCACGTGCAACCGCACCGGCGGCACCCCGAGATCGACGTGCAGCCGCTCGTAGGCGTCCAGGGCCACCAGCGGAATCTCCACATCGTGATGGTCGGCGAGCCGATCCTGGCCGACGATGTCGATATCGGCCTGGGTGAACTCGCGGTAGCGACCCTCCTGGGGGCGTTCCCCGCGCCACACCTTCTGGATCTGGTAGCGGCGGAAGGGGAAGGCCAGGTGGCCGGCGTGTTCCAGCACGTAGCGGGCGAAGGGCACGGTCAGGTCGAAGTGCAGTCCCAGGTCGTCCTCGGCCTGCGCCTCGGCGTGCAGCCGGCGCACCACATAGATCTCCTTGTCGATCTCACCCTTGCGGGCGAGCTGATCCAGTGGTTCGACCGCACGGGTTTCGATCGGGGCGAAACCGTGCAGTTCGAAGGTGGCCCGCAGCGCGTCCAGGACGTACTGTTCGACCATCCGGTCGGCGGGCAGGAATTCGGGGTACCCCGACATGGCCTTGGGGCGGCTCATCACGGCCTTTCGATGTTCTGCAGATACGGGTTGGTGGCCAGTTCGCGGGCGATGGTCGACTGGGGGCCGTGCCCGGGCAGGATCACCGCGTCGGGATCGAGTCGGCTGACCACAGTGCGCAGTGTTTCATCCATCACCGCGCCATCTCCACCGGGCAGGTCGGTGCGTCCGATCGACCCGGCGAAGAGCACATCCCCGGTGAAGATGGCCTGCGAGACCGTCATTCCCTCCGGCTGCTGGTCGGCCGGCCAGTCCACGCTCAGCAGCATGCATCCGGGGGTGTGCCCCGGTGCGGCCTGAACCTGCACCTTCAGGTCGGCCACCGCGATCGGCTGTCCGTCCACCAATTCGCGCACCACGGCCGGTTCGGTGAACTCGCGTTCGATACCGAGTTGGGCCAAGAGGTCCTTCGCCATGCCCACCCCGGCGGTCGGGTTGGTCAGCAGGTGTCGGTCCTCGGCGGCGATCCAGCACGGGATGTCGTAGCGGGTGCACACCGGCTCGGCATCGGCCAGATGGTCGATGTGCCCATGGGTGAGCAGCACCGCAACCGGGGTCAGGTCATGTTCCTCGACGACTCGGGCGATCGTGTCGGCGGCGGTCATTCCGGGGTCGATGATGATGCACTCGGCACCTGGTTCGGCAGCCAGCAGGTAGCAGTTCGTCTGCCACGGACCGGCTGGAAAAGAGGCAATCCACACAAGCGCCACCTTATCCGGCAAGATATGTCCCATGAGTGAAGCAGCAGGACCGGCCGAGTTCGGCCGCGTCGACCCCGACGGCACCGTCTACGTCCGCACCGCGGACGGGGAACGCAGCGTCGGCCAGGTTCCGGACGTCTCCCCCGAAGAAGCACTCGATTTCTTCGTGAAGAGATTCCAAGCCCTCGAGGTGGAGGTCGGGTTGCTCGAATCCCGACTGGCCTCCGGGGCGTTGAACCCCGACGAGGCCCGGAAGCGGATCGCTGCCCAGAAGAGCAATATTGCCGAGGCCAATGCCGTCGGCGACCTGGCCGGGTTGATCTCCCGACTGGATGCCCTCACCCCGGCTCTGGCCGAGGCGACCGAACGACGCAAGGCCGCCCGGGCCCAGCAGAATGCCGAGACCAAGCAGGCCAAGGAGGCGATGGTCGCCGAGGCCGAGAAGCTCGCCGCCGGTAACGACTGGCGCGGTGGGGTGAACCGGTTCCGGGATCTGCTGGAATCGTGGAAGGCCCTGCCGCGGATCGACAAGGCCACCGATGACGAGTTGTGGCACCGCTTCTCCAGCGCCCGCACCACTTACACCCGGCGCCGCAAGGCCCAGTTCGCCGAGCAGGCCAAGCGCCGCGAAGAGGCCCAGGTGATCAAACAGCAGATCATCAGCGAGGCCGAGCGGTTGGCCACCTCCACCGATTGGGGACCCACTGCCGGTGAGTTCCGCGATCTGATGGCACGGTGGAAGGCCGCCGGCCCCGCCCCGCGCGAGGTGGACGACAAGCTGTGGAACACCTTCCGCGGTCTGCAGGACACCTTTTTCAATGCCCGCAATGCCGCGATGGCCGAGCAGGACGCCGAGTTCATCGGCAACCAGCAGGCCAAGGAAGCACTGCTGGACGAGTACGAGCCGCAGATCAAGCCCGCCGAAGACCTGGAAGCCGCCCGGACGCTGTACCGCAAGCTGCTGGAGAAGTGGGCCGAGATCGGCAAGGTGCCGCGCGATGCGATCCGTCCGTTGGACAACCGGCTGAAGGCACTCGACAAGGCCCTCAAGGAGGCCGAGGACGAGCAGTGGCGGCGCACCGACCCCGAGGCGCGGCAGCGCGCCGAGGACACCGCCGCGAAGCTGCGCGCCCAGATCGCCAAGCTGGAGGAGCAGGCGGCCAAAGCCGAGGCCAAGGGCGACGCCAAGAAGGCTGCCGAGCACCGCAAGGCCGCCGAAACCTACGGCACCTGGCTCACCGAGGCCGAGAAGGCCGTCGCCGACTACTCCGGCTGACCGGGTGGTGGCGCCCGGCCGGCCGGTGCTGGTGTACGACGGCGACTGCCGGTTCTGCACCCGGGCCGCCCGGCGGGCCGAAGGTCTGCGCCGGGATCCCAGCGATTTCGTCGTGGTGCCGTATCAGCGTGCCGACCTGGCTGCCCTGGGCCTGACCCGACAGGAATGTGCCCGGGCGCTGCAGTGGGTGGACGCGGTCGGAGGGCTTCACTCCGGCGCCGAGGCGGTGGCCGGTCTGCTGCGGGCCGGGCCGTGGTGGAGCCGGCCGGTGGGTCGGCTGTTGAGGCTTCCGGGTTGCCGGGCCCTGGCCCGGATCGGGTACCGGCTGATTGCCGACAACCGGCACCGTCTGCCCGGCTGAGCTGTCCTGCGGTGCGGCCCGGTCAGGTGCCGACGCGGAAGACGTCGTAGACGCCGGGAACCCGGCGGATGGACCGGATCAGGTGCCCCAGGTGGGTCGGGTCGGGGGTTTCGATGGTCAGGTTCACCTTGGCGGTTCGATCCCGGCTGGTGGCGGTGGAGGCCGACACGATCGACACGTGCTGGTCGGACACCACCCGGGTGACATCGGAAAGCAGGCCGGTGCGGTCGAGGGATTCGATCTGGATCGACACCAGGAAGGTGGACTCGGCGGTCGGGGCCCAGGAGACCTCCACCAGCCGGTCGGACTTGGTTTGCAGGTCGGCGGCGTTGGTGCAGTCGGCCCGGTGCACCGACACACCCTGGCTGCGGGTGGTGAAGCCGATGATTTCGTCACCGGGCACCGGGGTGCAGCACTTGGCGAGTTTCACCCACACCGTGGGGTCGCCCTGCACCGCGATGCCGGTCTCGGAAACCTGGGTGCGGCGTGGGCTGACCGGGTGGTCTTCCAGGGCCTCCTCGGTGGCTGCCTCGGTGCCGCCCTCGAGTTCGATCAGCCGTCCGATCACGGCCTGGGCGCCGACGTGGCCCTCCCCCACGGCCGCGTAGAGGGCGCTGACGTCGGCGAAGCGGAAATGGTTCGCCACCGCGGTGAGGTGTTCCAGAGTGAGCAGACGCTGCAGCGGCAGTTGGGCGCGCCGCATCTGCCGGGCCAGCATTTCCTTGCCGTGCTCGATCGATTCCTCGCGCCGTTCCCGGGTGAAGAACTGACGGATCTTGTTGCGTGCCCGCGCACTCTTGACGAAGGACAGCCAGTCGCGGCTGGGCCCGGCACCGTCGGCCTTGGAGGTGAGCACCTCGACCCGGTCACCGTTGTTGAGCTGGGATTCCAGGGGCACCAGGCGGCCGTTCACCCGGGCCCCGACACAACGGGCCCCGACCTCGGTGTGGATGGCGTAGGCGAAGTCGACCGGGGTCGAACCCTGGGGCAGGGCGATCACGTCCCCCTTGGGCGTGTAGACGTACACCTCGCCGGTGTTGATCTCGAAGCGCAGCGAGTCGAGGAACTCCCCCGGGTCGGCGGTTTCGCGCTGCCATTCGGTGAGTTGGCGCACCCAGTTGAGTTGGGTTTCCTCCGAGGCGGCCTGGCCGTTGCTGGAACGGGCCGACTCCTTGTACTTCCAGTGCGCGGCGACACCGTATTCGGCGCGGCGGTGCATGTCCCAGGTGCGGATCTGCAGTTCCACCGGCTTGCCCTCGGGGCCCAGCACCGTGGTGTGCAGCGACTGGTACATGTTGAACTTCGGCATCGCGATGTAGTCCTTGAACCGCCCCGGCAGGGGGTTCCAGCGCACATGCATCACGCCCAGAGCCGCGTAGCAATCCCGTGGGGTGTCGACCAGGATGCGCAGGGCGACCAGGTCGTAGATGTCGGAGAAGTCCCGGCCGCGCACCACCATTTTCTGGTAGATCGAGTAGTAGTGCTTCGGTCGTCCGGTGACGGTCGCCTTGATCTTGGCGGCCTTCAGGTCGGCCTGCACCTGCTCGGAGACCTCCCGCAGGAACCGTTCCCGGGACGGGGCGCGTTCGGCGACCAGATGCACGATCTCGTCGTACAGCTTGGGCTGCATGGTGGCGAAGGAGAGATCCTCCAGTTCCCACTTGACCGAGTTCATACCGAGCCGGTGCGCCAGGGGGGCATAGATTTCGAGGGTTTCGCGGGCGATCCGCACCTGCTTGTCGGGACGCAGGAAGTGCAGGGTGCGCATGTTGTGCAGCCGGTCGCCGAGTTTGATCACCAGCACCCGGATGTCGCGGCTCATCGCCACGATCATCTTGCGCAGGGTTTCGGCCTGGGCCGAATCACCGTAGGTGACCTTGTCGAGCTTGGTGACCCCGTCGACCAACTGGGCGACCTCGCTGCCGAAGTCGTTGGTGAGCTGTTCCAGGGTGTATTCGGTGTCCTCGACCGTGTCGTGCAACAGGGCCGCGCACAGGGTGGTCTCGGTCATGCCGAGCTCGGCCAGGATCGTCGTCACCGAGAGCGGGTGGGTGATGTAGGCATCACCGGATTTGCGGGTCTGGCCGCGGTGGTAGTGCTCGGCGGTGCGGTAGGCGCGTTCCACCAGTGCCAGGTCGGCCTTCGGGTGGTTCGCCTTGATCACCTTGAACAGGGGGTCGAGCACGGCGAGCTGGGCGTTGCGGATCGCCCCCAGGCGCGCCAACCGGTGGCGCATGCTCAACCTCGGTTGCTCGGGGCCCGACCGGATCCGGTCCGGGGCAGGCGCGTTGCCGGCCTCTGTGGTCAATCGATCGGCCATCGCGCACCTCCCTGCAATTGGAGCCCCATTCTAGGCCCAATCACCCAATCGGAGGATCAGGCGCCCCCACCGGGAGTGGACGGTCGGCCCGGGCCGGACGACCCCGGCGCCTTGGGCAGCACCGATCGGCGAATCACCACGACTTCGTCGCCGGCTTCCAGGGTGGCCACGGTCGGGTCGTAGAAGCGTCGCAGGGTGTGGTTGCGCACCACCCCGATCACCCGCTCACCCTCCAGCTCACCGGGGGCCTGCCCGACCTCTTCGGGGCCGACCTGACGCTGGGCCACTTCGAGCCCGTCGCCGGAGGTGAGCAGGTCTTCGATCACCAGGCCGATATTGGGGCTGACCGCGGACAATCCGAGCAGTCGTCCGACCGCGTCCGACGAGGTGACCACCGCATCGGCACCGGATTGACGCAGCAGGGAGCCATTCTCGTGTTCCCGTACCGCGACCACCACATGGGCGCTGGGGTTGAGCTGGCGGACGGTGAGGGTGACCAGAATCGCCGAGTCATCCCGGTCGACGGTGATGATCACTTCGCGGGCCTTGGCGATCTCGGCCCGGCGCAGGATGTCCCGGCGGGTGGCGTCCCCCTCGATCGCGGCCAGGCCGAGTTGGTTGGCATCGGCGATCGCCTGGGAGCGCGGGTCGATCACCAGCATCTTGGTGAGCGGGGTTTCGTTGCGCTGCAGGGTCGCGACCGCGCTGCGTCCCTTCGTGCCGAATCCCACAATCACGACGTGGTTGCGCATGTGCTTCCTCCAGTGGCTGTCCAGGATCATTCGGCGGGTTTCGTTGGCCAACACTTCCAAGGTGGTGCCGACCAACAGCACCAGGAAGGCGACCCGCATCGGGGTGATCAGCACGGCGTTGATGATCCGGGCATGGGCGGAGTGGGGGGTGATGTCGCCGTACCCGGTGGTGGTCATGGTGACCGTCGAGTAGTACAGGGCGTCGATCAGGTCGACCCCGTCGGCGTTCACGTTGTCGATGTAGGCGCCCCGGTCGACCCACACCAGCAAGGTGGCCGCGGTGAGCAGGATCACCGCCATCAGTCCGCGGCGGGCCAACTGCACCAGGGGCGCAATCTTCTTCTCCGGCAGCGTCACCAGGATCTGATTGCGGAACCCGCCTCTCATCCGTGCCATCGGTCAGTCCACCGTCAGGATGGAGCTCACTTCGCCTTCGCCCAGGCCGTGCTCGACGAGGCGTTCGCGGGGATTCAGGAACCCCAGTTCCAACAGGACGCTGACGTGCACCAGCTCGGCACCGAGTTTGCGGATCAGCGCGGCGGTGGCTCCCACGGTGCCGCCGGTGGCCAGGATGTCGTCGATCACCAGCACCCGTGATCCGGCCCGCACCGCGTCGGTCTGAATGGTCAGGGTTTCGTGACCGTATTCCAGCGAGAAGGACTCCGAGTAGGTGGTGCCGGGCAGCTTGCCCGGCTTGCGCACCGGGACGAAGCCCGCGCCCAGGGCCAGTGCCACCGGTGCGGCCAGAATGAACCCGCGGGCCTCCATGCCGATCACCACGTCGACGCCCGTCGGCGCGGTGCTGACCAGTTCACTGATCACCGCCCGGAAACCCTCGGGATGCGCCAGCACCGGGGTGATGTCCTTGAACACCACGCCCGGTTTCGGGAAGTCGGGGACGTCCCTGATCAACGAGGCGATCAGGTCCCGTCGTTGGGTGGCCAGTCCGTTGGTCATCTCACTTCTTCCGCTGACTGCGCGGCTTGCGGCGCGGCTGCCGGCGTTCCTCGTCGAAGTCTCGGCGGCTGACCGGCGTGCGCTGCGGTTCCGAAGCTTCTTCGGTCACGACCTCGGTGTCCTCCAGTACCGAGACCGATCCGGACGACTGACCGTGGTGCTTGCGCATCGCGGCCCGTTCGGCCCGGTGGGCCAACCGTCGGCGGTGTTCGATCATCGCCGGTTCGCGTTCCTTCATCTCCACCAACAGCGAGCTGGCGACGAAGATCGACGAGTAGGCGCCGACCGCCATTCCGACCGCCATGGCCAGGGAGAGGTCCTTCAGCGGGCCGGTACCCAGCACGAAGACACCGGCGACCAACAGCGCGAGCACCGGCAGCAGGCCGATCACGGTGGTGTTCACCGAGCGCACCAGTACCTGGTTCAGGGCCCGGTTGGTCTCATCGGTGTAGGTGGTGCGACGACCGGTGAGGCCCTTGACGTTCTCGCGAACCTTGTCGAAGACCACCATCGTGTCGTACAGCGAATAGCCGAGGATGGTGAGCACACCGATCAGGGTGGCCGGGGTGACGGTGAAGCCCACCAGGGCGTAGACGCCGATGGTGACGATCAGGTCGTGGAAGACACCGGCGATCGCGGCCACCGAGGTTTTCCAGTCGCGGAAGTAGACCGCGATCAGGATCATCACCAGGACGATGAAGACCGCCAGGGCGAGCAGGCCCTTCTTGGTGATCTGTCCACCCCAGGATGCGCCGATCAGGTTGTAGTTGACTTCCTCGGCGCTCACCCCGGCCTGGTCGGCGATGGCCTGGCGAACCTGGACGACCTCGTCGACCTCGAGGGAGCGGGTCTGTACCCGCACCGTGTTGTCACCGATGGTGAGCACCGAGAGGTCTTCGAGGTTCTCCACCCCGGAGCCCAGCACCGCTTGCCGGTACTGCTCGGTGGTCTCGGCGGTGACGGGGGTGGACACCTGGAAGTCGGCGCCACCCTTGAACTCGATGCCCAGGGTCAGGCCGCGGATCAGCAGGGCCAGGATGCAGATGACCAGGATGATGCCGGAGACGATGTACCAGCGCTTGCGGCGTCCGACGAAGTCCGCGTCCAAAGTGCCGTGTCGCAGGCGGGCGAGGGTTTCACGCATCCGCCTTCACCTCCTTGTTGGAACGGACCCGACGACGGGAACCGGGCAGTTCGCTGACACCGACCAGGGCCGGGGAGACGCCCGATCCACGGCGTCCCTCACCGAAGAACCGGGTGCGGGCCAACAGGGTCATCAGCGGCTTGCTGAACAGGAAGATCAGCACCAGGTCGATCACGGTGCTCAACCCGAGCACGAAGGCGAAGCCCTTGACCGCGCCGATCGCCAGGATGAACAGGATCACCGCCGACAACGCTTGCACACCGTTGGAGATCAGCAGGGTGGGTTTGGTGCGATCCCAGGCGCTCTCCACGGCCGAACGCACGGTGCGGCCCTGCCGGATCTCGTCCTTGACGCGTTCGAAGTAGATGATGAAGGAGTCGGCCGTCATGCCGATACCCACGATCGCGCCGGCGATACCGGGCAGGTTCAGCGCCATGCCCACCGACTCACCGAGGATCGACAGCGCCGCCCAGGTCATCACCAGGGCCATCACCAGGGAGGCGAAGATCACCACCGACAGGGCCCGGTAGATGTAGATCGCGAAGCCGAGCACCAGGATCAGGCCGATGATGCCGGCGATGATGCCCGCCCGGAGCTGTTCGCCACCCAGGGCGGCCGAGATGTTGTCCACCGAGGAGACCTCGAAGGTCAGCGGCAAGGAGCCGTACTTCAACACATTGGCCAACTCGTTGGCGCCGGACTGGTTGAATCCGCCGCGGATCACCGCGCGTCCGCCGGGAATCGGCTCGTCGACGCTGGGGGCGGAGATCACATCGGAGTCGAGCACGATCGCGAACCGGTTGTTCGGCTGGCCGAGCTGGGCGAGCTGACGGGTGGCGGCCTCGAAGAGGCGCGCGCCCTCTCCGTTGAAGGCCAGTTCGACGACCCACTCGAACTCGTTCTGCGGAACGCCGGCCGAGGCGCTGTCCAACTGGTCGCCACTGATCAGGGCCGGGCCGAGCAGGTACTTCTCGGTGCCCTCGCGATTGCAGGCGAAAAGCGGCTGATCGGAGACCTCGGGGAAGGGGTCGGAGCAATTCCATTCCATGAAAGCCCGCTGGTCCTCCGCCGAGGGCTGCCAGGTGAGGGCTTCTTCGGGGCTCCAGCCCGATCCCGGTTCGGTCGGACGCGGCGCCTGCGGCAGCTGCGGTTCCCGCTCGGGCGGGGCGGTGGTCGGGTCACCGCTCGGTTGACCGGAGGGTTCACCCGAGGGCTGGGCGGTCGGGTCCGACGAGGGCTGACCGCTGGGATCGCCCGAAGGTTGACCGGAAGGTTCGCCGGAGGGTTGCTCGCTCGGCGAGGGCGGGGTCGGCATCACCGGTTGGGCGGTGATCACCTGCCGGAAGGTCAGCACCGCGGTGGTGCCCACCATCCGCACCAGTTCGTCCTGCTGGACGTTGGGTACCGCCACCACGATCTGGTTGCCACCGGAGGTGGTGACCTCGGTTTCACCGACGCCGAGGGCGTCGACGCGGTTCTGGATGATGGTGCGGGCTTGTTCCAGGCTCTCGGGGGTCACCTCGCCGGTGCGGGTGGACGCGGTCAAGGTGACCGTCGTGCCGCCCTGGAGGTCCAGTCCGAGTTTGGGCTTCCAACTGCCCATGGCGACCATGGTGGCGAGCATGGCGATGAGCAACACGCCCAACACCACCAGGGTGCGAACAGGTCGAACTTTGTGCATGGGGGCGCGATTACTCCTGGCTGCGATCCGGCCGGGCGACCTCGGGATCGTCGGTCGGCTCGGCGGCCGGCACGTCGGTGCGGTCGGTCACGGTGTCCTCGACGACGGGCTCGGTGACCACCGGGTCGGCGACAACCGGCTCATTGGTCACCGCTTCGTCGGCACCAACAGCTTCTTGGGCAACTGCAGCGTCGCCGGTGACCACAGCCGGGTCGGCCTCGGTGCCGGGCTCGTCGTCATCGGCGGCGAACTCATCGGTCGCGCTGGTGTTGATGATGACCTGCTTCAGCACCGACATCTCCAGGCCCGGGGCGATTTCCACCAGCACCTGGGTGTCACCGATCTCGACAACATTGGCAATGATGCCGCTGGACAACATCACGGTCGTCCCGGGCTGCAGGGCGTCCATCATCTTGGCCTGCTCCTTGACCCGACGCTGCTGGGGGCGAATCAACAGCAGGTAGAAGAGCAAGCCCATGACGGCGAGCAGGCCGAGCGTGGACACGATGTTCTCGGGCATAACATTCCTAAACAGTTGTGATGACAGCGGATACCGCCGCGCGGAGTCTACACCTCTTCACGCGAACAGGTCCGGTCCTTGATTGTCGGGCACTACCAACCCTAGATGTTCCCATGCCGCAGGCAAGGCAACCCGCCCCCGCTGGGTCCGCATCAGGAAGCCCTGGCGCACCAGGAAGGGCTCGGCCACTTCCTCCACGGTGCCGGCTTCCTCACCGACTGCCATCGCCAGGGTTGAAATGCCCACCGGTCCCCCGCCGAAGCGTCGGCACACCGCGTCCAGCACGGCCCGGTCCAGCCGGTCCAGGCCCAGTTCGTCCACCTCGTAGAGGGCCAGCGCGGCATGGGCCAGGTCCTGGGTGACCCGGCCGTCGGCGCGCACCTCGGCGTAGTCGCGCACCCGGCGCAACAGCCGATTGGCGATCCGCGGGGTGCCTCGGGAGCGGCGGGCGATCTCGGCGGCCGCCTCGGGGTCGATCCGCACCGACAGCACGGCTGCCGAGCGGTGCACGATGTGCTCCAGGGCCGCGGGCTCGTAGTAGTCGAGCTGGGCGGTGAAGCCGAACCGGTCGCGCAGTGGCCCGGGCAGCAATCCGGCCCGGGTGGTGGCCCCGACCAGGGTGAACCGGGGAATGTCGATCGGGATCGCGGTCGCCCCGGGGCCCTTGCCGACCACCACGTCGACGCGGAAGTCCTCCATCGCCAAATAAAGCATCTCTTCTGCCGGCCGCGACATCCGGTGAATCTCGTCGAGAAAGAAGACCTCCCCCTCGACCAGGCCGGACAGGATCGCGGCCAGGTCCCCGGCGTGCTGGATCGCCGGCCCGGACGAGATTCGCAGCGGCGCGGCCATTTCGGCGGCGATGATCATCGCCAGGGTGGTTTTGCCCAACCCGGGCGGGCCAGACAGCAACACATGGTCGGGTACCTGGTTGCGGCCCCGGGCTGCGGCCAGCATCAACTCGAGTTGGTCACTGACCCGCTCCTGGCCCTCGAATTCGGACAGCCGGGCCGGCCGCAGGGCGGCTTCGACGGCCTTGTCCTCGGCATCGGCAACCGGGTCCACCGGTGAATATTCCATCGCGTGCTACTTGGCCATCGTTTGCAGGGCGGCCCGCATCAGGGCCGCGATGGTGATCTCCGGGTTCTCCTCCACCAGGCCGGCGACCCGGTCACAGGCCAGTTCGGCCTCCTTGGCCGACCAGCCGAGGCCTTCCAGACCACCGGCCACCTGGGTGCGCCAGGGTGCTGCGGTCGGACGGGTCGGTTTGCTGACCGCGGAGGGGGTGTAGACCTTGTCCTTGAGTTCCAGCACCATCCGCTGGGCTCCCTTGCGGCCGATCCCGGGCACCCGGGTCAAGGTGGCGAGGTCTTCGCTGTCGATCGCGGCCCGCACCTCATCGGGGCTGAGCACCGCCAGCACCGCCTGGGCGAGTCGGGGCCCGATGCCGGACGCGGTTTGCAGCACCACGAACAGGTCGCGGGCATCGTCGTCGCCGAAGCCGTAGAGGGTCAGGGAGTCCTCCCGGACCACCAGGGATGTGGCCAACCGGGCGGTCTCCCCCAAGCGTAGGTCGGCGGTGGTCTGTGGGCTGCATTGGGCCTCCAGGCCCACCCCGCCGATGTCGAGTACCACCGAGGTGGCCCCGATCGCGGTCACCGTGCCGTTCAGATGGGCAATCATCGGCTCGCCGCCTCGACCGCGGCCTGCAGCCGGTTGCGGGCCCCACCGCGCCACAGTTGGCAGATCGCCAGCGCGACCGCGTCGGCGGCATCGGCCGGTTTGGGGGCGGCGGCCAGTCGCAGGATGCGGGCCACCATCGACCCGACCTGGGCTTTGTCGGCGCGTCCCGAACCGGTGATCGCGGCCTTGACCTCCGAAGGGGTATGGGTGTCGACCGGAATGCCGAGACTGGCACCGATCATCATCGCCACCCCGGCGGCCTGGGCGGTACCGATCACGCTGGACAGGTTGTGTTGGGCGAACACCCGCTCCACCGCGATCACATCGGGCGCATGGGCCCGGATCTGTTCGGTGAGCTCCTGGGACAGGGTGTACAGCCGTCGGGCCGGGTCGAGGTCGGCGGGAGTCCGGATCACTCCGGCCATCACCAGTTGGGCGTTACGCCCACCCTCGACCACGCCCACGCCACAACGGGTCAATCCGGGGTCGATGCCCATCACCCGCAAGGCGGCACCTCCCTCGTCCGAACCACACCCGTCCGCACGGTGCGAACGTATGTTCGGATCCTAGCCCTCGAGTTGGGCGATCACTTCGTCCGACGCGTCGAAGTTGCCGAAAACATTCTGGACGTCATCGGAGTCCTCGAGCGCCTCGATGATCTTCAACAGCTTCTCCAGGGTCGGCGCGTCGACCTCCTGGGTGAAGTCGGGCACGAAGGACACCTCGGCCGATTCGTAGTCCAGCCCGGCGGCCTGCACCGCCTGGCGCACCGAAACCGTGTCGTTGGGGTCGCAGACGATCTCGAAGTTCTCCCCGGCGTCCTCGACCTCCTCGGGGTTGGCGTCCAGGGTGGCTTCCAGCAGGTCGTCCTCGGTGACGGTGCGACCCTCCTGCTCCTTGGCCACCACCACCACGCCCTTGCGGGAGAACAGTCGGGCGGTGGAGCCGACGTCGGCCATCGTGCCGCCGTTGCGGGTGACCGCAACCCGCACATCGGAGGCGGAGCGGTTGCGGTTGTCGGTGAGGCACTCGATCAGCAGCGCGATACCGGCGGGGCCGTAGGCCTCGTACATGATCGTCTCGTAGTCCGAACCACCGGCGTCGGCACCCGAGCCGCGCTTGACCGCGCGCTCGATGTTGTCGTTCGGTACCGAGTTCTTCTTGGCCTTCTGGATCGCGTCGTACAGCGTCGGGTTGCCGGCCGGGTCTCCGCCACCGATCCGGGCCGCCACTTCGATGCCCTTGACCAGCTTGGCAAACAGCTTGCCGCGCTTGGCGTCGAGCGCCGCTTTCTTATGCTTGGTGGTGGCCCATTTCGAGTGACCTGCCATCGGCGCTCTCCTCATCTCGCTTGTACAACACCATCGTGTCGGCAGCCTCATACCCTAGCCGCTCGTACAGGCCGAGAGTATCCGGATTGGCGACGTCGACGCCCAATCCGGCCCCGGGCAGGCCCTGATCGGCGAAGGTGCGCATGCAGGCGGTGACCACCGCACTGGCCACTCCGCGGTGCCGCCACTCGCGCCGCACCCCCAGGTGATCGATCCAGCCACAGCGGCCCTCTTCGGCGTCGAATTCCGAACAGATCGCGTAGCCGACGACCTCCTCCTCGCATTCGGCGTTGACCGCCACCCACGACCATTGCGGACGGGCCGCGGCCCGGTTCAACGTCTGTTCCCAGGCGTGCGGTGCGACCGGGTCGGCCCCCCATTCGCTTTCGAAAGCCTGGTTGTGGGCCAGCCGCACCGATTCGTAGCGGGCCGGGGTGAGCGGCACCAGGCGCACTCCCTCGGGCGCCTCCACCGTCTCGATGTCGGCCAGGTGCGGACGGACCATGTCGATGTACCAGCGCGCCGGGGTCATCCCGGCATTGAGCAGCAGGTGTTTGTGACCGGGGAGCTTCTCGTCGGCGTAGGCGATCAGTTGCAGGGGCCCGTCCCCGGGGCGGAAATCGCGGGCGTACCACTCGCGGGCCTGTTGAATCTGCCAGTCGAAGAGCCGTCGCCCGATGTTCTGGGATCGCCACACCGGGTGCACGCTGCCGCGCAACCAGATCCGGACGGGCTTGCCGTCGCGCCCGTACTTGCGGTTCCAGGCCCAGGCGGCGGGGTTTCCGCCGCGGTCGCGACCCAGCAGGCTGGAGATCTCCGGTTCGGAACCGGAGGAATGGAAATATTCGGTCATCTCCTCGAGGGTCTGCCGGTCGATCGCGTCGTCGAGATGCTCGATGGCGGTGACCAGAGCAGCGAAATCGGGCAGGTCCTTCGGGGTCAACGGGGCCCACGTCAGGGGGGTCACGTCATCCAGGGGATGGGGTGACACGGACTGCCTCCTCTCCGTTGAGGGCATTCGAGTCTATCGAACTCGCGTGGAACGTGGCTCATCGCCGCGCGTTGGGACGGGTTATCGCCAAATACGCCGACGAGTGACCGGGCCTCCGCGGGGCATCGGGCCGGTGCTGTGCCATTCCTCCCGCCACGATCCCTGCGGTGCGGTCGGCCGGTCGGCGTCGGTGCGCAGGGCTTGCCACCAGGTGGTTTCGTCCTCGGCAACCAGTCGGGCACAGGCCGCAGCGACCTGCTCGGCCACCTGCTGTGGGGTGCCGGTGGCGCGGATCGGTGCACCGAAGCGCACTGCGACCCGTGGGCGGTCATCGGGACGGGGCAGCCCGCGACGCACGATGTCGCGCAGGCCACCGACGGCCCGGGCACCGCGGACACCGACCGGGATGATCGGCAGCTCGGTTTCGGTGAGCAACTCCCCCACCCAGGGCTCGGTCAGGTCGGCCAACACCAGCAGGCTGTTGCCGGCGGCCACCTGAGCGCGTTGCAGCGGGCCGTCCCCGGTGGCGGCGCGCAACTGCCAACGGTGTTTACCGGGCAGCGCGGTGGCGATCACCGCCGCGTCGAGGGCTGCGGTGTGCGGTGCCACCAGCAGCACCGGGCCGCGGACGCGGTGGAAGACCTCGGCCCCGCCGCTCTCCAGCCGCAGTACCGGGCTCAGCAGGTTCATGCCTGCCCCCCGGCCACATCGGCCACCAGTCGCGGCGGGCTGTGCAGGTAGGTGATCGACGGGTCGGCCCCCACCCGGGCCGCGCCGATCTCCAGGGCATCGGACAGCCTGGTCGCGGCACGGGCACCGAGTTTGGCGGCACTGTCGCGGTCACCACCGACCCAGATCACCTCGCCCAGCAGTTCGCGGGCGGCCGCGGTCGCGTACCAGAGATGGAAGGGATGCAGGCCGTGGTTGCCGCGCTGGTTGCGGTACAGATGCAGGTACCACTCGTCGGTGGCCCAACGCTCCTGGGCCGCGGCGATCTCGTCGTCGTCGGCAGGCAGCAACTGGGTGAAGAAGTCGGCCGCCGCGGCATCGCGATTGGCGTGGAATCTCGGGGTCAGCGCGTGGAAGGCCAGCACCACCCCGCCGGGACGCAGCGCCGGGGTTCCGGTGTGGGCCCCGAAGCTGTCGGCCAGCACCGACCAGTTGGCGATCAGCGGATCCACCGCCTGGTCGTGGTTGTGCGCGGTGTTGGGTGCGACGCCGACCACCAGCACGTCCGCCGGGGCGGGGGCCGACACGGTGTGCATCCGACGCAGCACTTCGGCACCGGCATTGGCCACCGCACCCGGGTCACCGGCGTGGATCGCGACGATGCCGCGTTGTCCCACGGCCTGGTAGGCACCGCGGCGCACCTGACCGGAGGCGACCCGCAGCAGTTTGTCGAAACCGGCCCAGGCGAGCCGGTCGCTGATCGTCCATTCCCATTCCCGCTTGGCCAGGAAGCCCAGGTTGGGGCCGAAGGGCTCCTCGGCGGTGATCACCTGCACGGCGAACACCGGCAACACCCCGGTCAGGGCGGTGGCCATCCGCGCGCCCACGCCACCGTCGCGCACCCCGGCCAGGCCACGTTGGGCGTCGATGGTCGCGGTGCTGGTGAGTCCGGTGGTGATCTGGTTCCAGGTGTCGTTGCCCTGTTGGTCGACCAGCCCGACGTGGATCACCAGATCGGATTCGGCCACCCGACGGTTGACCTCGATCGGTTCATCGCGGTCGGTGCGGGCCAACTCGACCAACTGCTCACGGTCTTCGGCGTCGTGGGAGCGCAGGGCTCCGCGTCCGAGGAAGGAGCGCACCACCCGTTCACCGACCACGTGGTGCAGGTCGCCCTCCGACAGCTTGTGCTGCAGGCCGTTGGCGGCGATGAGTTCGACGTCGTCGACACCGGCCTCGGCGGCCATGGTGAGCACCTGTTCGATCACCCGGGCCCGGGGATCACTGTGCTGTCGGGGCCCGCCGACCGAGAAGGTGATCGTCAGCTTCATCCCGGGCCGCAGTTGTTCGGCCAGCGGGGCCGCGTCCAGGGGTGCGGCGAGTTGGCCGGCCAACTCGTCCATCGGCTCGGGCAGCAGTTCGGGTTCGATCGGCGGGTACACCACCTTGGTGCCGTGCGGAAAACGCTGCCGATGGGCACGGTGGCCCTGATGGATCAGCAACGGCGGGGTCGACTCGTCGACCTCGTGAACGAATCCCGGACGCATGACGCGACTCCTTCTGCGGCGTATCTCAGAACTTACGGGTGGGCATCGACCAGCGCGGCACCTGAGCGGCCGCCTTCCAGTCCACGGTCGACCATGCCCGTTCCTGGGCTTCCTTCATCAGCGCCAGATCGGGGCTGACCACGACCGGGTGGCCCACCGCGCTCAACATCGGCAGGTCGACATGACTGTCGGCATAGGCGTAGCTCTCGGCCAGGTCGATGCCGTGCACGGCGGCGTAGTGCTTCAGCCAGGCCGAACGCGATTCGCCCACCATCGGCGGCCCGGTCAGGAAGCCGGTGGCGATGCCGTCCTCATCGGTGATCAGGTCGGCGGCGATCACCACGTCGAACAGCGGCTCGAGCGGGCGGGTCAGCGGACGGATCGCGCCGGTCAGCAGGATCGTGCGATGCCCGGCGGCCCGGTGCTCCTTGATCCGACGGATCGCATCGGTGGAGACCCGCTCCAGGATGTGGTTGGTCAGTTCCTCATCCACCGCCCGTTCGAGTTCGGCAACGTCGGCCCCAGCGTAGCGGCGGTAGAAGGCGCGCAGGAAGGTACCGCGGTCGCGGCGCTCGGCGTGCAGGTAGCCGGGCAGGTTGCGCAGGATGCTGCCGACTTCGGCGAGCCGACCGAGCGGACCGCGTTCGGACAGCCGGGCCCACAGGTAGGTCTCGATCACGTTGGTGGCCAGCACGGTGCCGTCCAGGTCGAAGGCGGCCAGCACCTTCGACTGGTCACCGCTGAGGGTGCTGAGGTCGCGGTAGGTGCTGGCGCGGGTTCCGCGTCGGCGGCGGGCCCGGTCCAGCCGGCGCACCGGTTCGGTGACCGCCGGGCAGTGCACCTCGACCAGGTAGGTGTGCCAGTCGTAGACCGCGGAGTCGAAGGCGAAGGCGTCGACATCCTCGGCGTGCAACTGGTGGTGCAGGCGCAGGGTGTTGTCGTCGACGAAGTGCAATTCCGATTGGCCGTACTCGTTGTACAGGTCCAGGTAACGACGCAGGAAGGCAAGCTGTTTGGCCTGCTTGGACAACTGGGTGCCGGTGCGGCGCACCGCGGCCGAGCGGGGCGCGAAGGTGAGCGCCCGGGCGGCCACCGAGGTCGCCTTCTCGGAGGTGGCGAGCAGCCGTTCCACCGCCGCGGCCCCGGGGAAGTCCCATTCGTGGGCGATCGGGGTGCCGCGCCCGTCGGTCTCGAAGGGGTGGTCGATGAAGTACTGCCGCACCAGCTCGTAGAGGGTGCGGAAGGTGATCGGGTTCCGGGCCCCGGAGTTCAGGTGGTAGAACTGCGGGTCGCCGACCTCGGGTTCGGTGGCGCAGACCGCGACGATGGCGTTCACCACGTGGTCGACCGGAACGATGTCGATCACCGAATCGGGCGAGGCGGGAAACTCCGGCAACCTGCCCTTGCCGTAGGCCATGATCAGCGGCTCGGCCATCTTGTAGCCCTCGATCCACCCCGGGAAGGGGTGTTTCCAAGCCGATTCGACGATCGCGGGGCGCACCACCGACAACCGCACGTCTCGGCCCACATCGGTGACCACCCGCTCACCGAGGGCCTTGGTGAAGGTGTACACGTCGGTCCAGCCCAGGGATCGGGCCCGTTCGGTGCCGGCCTTGACCAGTTGTTCGGTGACCCATTCCTTGCGGCGACGTTCGGTGTCCACCGAGGTGGTCAGGTACCCGGCCCGGCGGTGTTCGCGTTCGGCGGCCTTGCGCAGCTTGGTCAGCCGTGCCGGGGTGCGTGATTCCAGTTCGATCGCCGAACCGAGCGCCAATCCTTGCTCGGTTTCGACCCGGTAGTCGATGTCGTGTTCGTGCGGGGCCTCGCGGATCGCGCCGCGGCGTCGACCGGCGGTGTAGGCGGTCGAGACGTGCACATAGTGCGGCAACGTGACCAGGTTGCCCTCGTTGTCGCTGCAGGCTTCCAGCATCGCCCGGATCAGGGCCTCGGTGCCGATGGTGTTGGTTTGGAAGGCCTGGTCGATGGGTGGGTCGAAGGACACATCGCCGGCGCAGTGCACGACCACGTCGAGGTCGGACGGCAGCGGCGGGACGTTGGGCAGGTCACCCTCGATCACCTCGATGCGCTGGTCGACCAACGCTTCGGGCGAACCGGCCTCGGCCACCAGGTCGGCGAAAATCTTCTTGCGCACCAGCTTGACCACCCGGGCGCGGGCATCAGCCGACCCCTTGCGGCGCACCAGCACCGCGGCGGTGGTCTCGGGAAGTTCGGTCAGGATCTTCCACAGCAGGTGTTCGCCGATGAAGCCGGTGACCCCGGTCATCACGATCTTCTTGCCGGCCAGCAGGTCCTTCAGCCGTCCGTCAAGGGTGGGGCGGGTGTCGGCATCCGAGGTCTGGTCGTGTTCGCGCCGGAAGGCGTACGCCGGTGCGCTCGTGTTGGTCACCGTTCTTCGCCCCGGGCCACGGCCAGCGCGTCGGTCATGGTGAAGTTGCCGACGTACAGGGCGGTGCCGATGATCGCACCCTCCACCCCGATCGGCACCAGGCCGCGCAACTGACGCAGATCCTCGAGGCTGGAGATGCCTCCCGAGGCGACCACGGCGGCGCCGGTGCGGGCGCAGATCGCGCCGAGCAGTTCGAAGTTCGGGCCGGTGAGCATGCCGTCGGAGGCGATGTCGGTCACCACGAAGCGGGCGCAGCCGGCCTCGGAAAGTCGGGCCAGGGTCTCGAAGACGTCGCCGCCCTCGTTGGTCCAGCCGCGGGCGGCCAGCCGGCTGCCCTTCACGTCCAGGCTGATCGCGATCCGTTCGCCGTGGGTGGCGATGATCCGCTCGCACCATTCCGGGTTCTCCAGGGCGGCGGTACCGATGTTCACCCGGGTGCAGCCGGTGCTCAGTGCCCGGCTCAGCGACTCGTCATCGCGGATACCGCCGGCGAGTTCGACCTTGATGTCGACCGCGTCGAGGACACCGGCCACCGCCTCGGCGTTGGAGCCGCGCCCGAAGGCGGCGTCCAGATCCACCAGATGGATCCACTCGGCTCCGGCATCGGCCCAGCGGCGGGCCGCCTCGATCGGGTCACCGAAGGTCTTCTCGGTTCCGTCCACGCCCTGAACGAGCTGGACGGCTTGGCCGTCCTTCACATCGACAGCCGGCAACAGTTCCAGATGACTCACCCGAGGAGCCTATCGCGGATCGAGCGAGCGCACCCACCTGCGAAGCAGCCTCGCCCCGGCCGGGCCCGACTTCTCCGGGTGAAACTGCGTCGAACTGAGCGCGCGGAGCTCCACCGCGGCGACCAGCCGGTGCCCCTGGTGTTCGGTGGTGGTGACCGTCGCCCCGGCGGCCCGCAGCCCGGCCGGGTCCAGCACGGCATAGCTGTGTACGAAGTAGTAGTACTCCCCCGGGTCCGGGCACAGCGCGCTGCCGGCGTCGGGTTCGACGGTGTTCCAGCCCATGTGCGGCAGTCGGACGGCGGGCACCCGGGCCACCCGGCCGGGCAACAGGCCGAGGCCACGGGTGTGTTGGCCGTGTTCCACGCCCTCCTCGAACAGCACCTGGTGACCGACACAGATACCCAGAACCGGACGGGCGGCAGCCACTCGTTCGGCCAGGATCGACGGTGCCCCCACCGCGGTAAGACCTGCCATGCAGGCCGCGAAGGCCCCCACCCCGGGCACCACCAGACCGGTGGCGGTCAGGGCACGCTCGGGGTCGGCGCTGAGTTCGATGCGCGCACCGGCGGCGGTCAGGGCGCGGGTGACCGAATGCAGATTGCCCGAACCGTGGTCGAGCACCACCACGTCCGGGCCCTCGGCGGAGTTCACCGCCGCCCCGCGCGGGTTCTCACAGCAGGCCCTTGGTGCTCGGCACACCGCTGACCCGGGGGTCGATCGCCACGGCATCGCGCAGGGCTCGGGCCAGGGCCTTGAACTGGGCCTCGACGATGTGGTGCGGGTCGCGGCCGGCGAGCAGGCGCAGGTGCACGCAGATGTGGGCGTGGAAGGCGAAGGATTCGATCACGTGCCGGGTCAGCGCGCCCGGGAAGGGCACCCCGCCGCGGCCGCCGCCGATCTGGGCGTAGGCGATCGCCTCCGGTTCGCCGGTGATCACGCTGTAGGGGCGGCCGGAGACATCCACCACGGCTTGGGCGAGGGCTTCGTCCAGGGGCACCATCGCATCGGCGAACCGCCGGATGCCCTGCTTGTCGCCCAGGGCTTCGCGGAAGGCCTGCCCGAGCACGATCGCGGTGTCCTCCACGGTGTGGTGGGCGTCGATCTCGACATCACCGATGGTGTGCACGGTCAGGTCGAACAGGCCGTGCTTGGCCAGTGAGGTGAGCATGTGATCGAAGAAGGGCACACCGGTTTCGATATTCGCCTGCCCCGATCCGTCCAGATCGAGTTGCACGAAGACCGACGCCTCACTGGTTTCGCGTTTGATCTCTGCGGTGCGGGTCATCGGGGTTCCTCCGGTGTTGGGGTCGATCGGTCGATCAGCTCGGGATGGGAGTTCAGCACATTGTGCATCGCGGTGCGGAATGCGGCCATTTCGTCCGGGGTGCCGGCGCTCACCCGCAGCCAACCGTCGGGGCCGGCCTCGCGCACCAGAACACCCTGGTCGAGGAGCAGCTGCCACACCGCATGCCGGTCGACGAAGGTGCCGAACAGGCAGAAGTTCGCGTCGCTGTCGGGCACGGTGAGCCCGACCCCGCGCAGCCAGTCGACCAGCAGGTCGCGCTGTTCGCGCAGCGAGTCCACCTCGGCGAGCAGTTCATCGGCGAAGGACAGTGCAGTGGTCGCGACCACCTGGGTGGTCACCGACAGGTGGTAGGGCAACCGGATGATCCGGCAGGCGTCCACGATCGCCGGTGCCGCGGCCAGGTACCCGAGCCGTCCACCGGCGAAGGCGAAGGCCTTGCTCATGGTGCGCGAGACGATCAGCTTGGGGCATTCGGGCAGCAGTTCGAGTGCCGAGCGGGTTCCGGGACGGGAGAACTCGGCATAGGCCTCATCGGCGACCACCACGCCGGGGGCGGCCGCACAGATCGCCCGCAGGGTTTCGGTGTCGGTCGGGGTGCCGGTCGGATTGTTCGGGGTGGTGACGATCACCACCGACGGCTGATGTTCCGCGATCGCCGCCAGGGCCGTATCGAGGTCGATGGTGAAGTCCGCGGCCCGGGGCACCGTGACGAAGCCGCTGTGGGTGTTGCGGGCGTATTCGGGGTACATCGAGTAGGTCGGCGAGAAGGTCAGCACGGTGCGTCCCGGCCCGGCGAAGGCACCGAGGACGTGGGCCATCACCTCGTTGGAACCGTTCGCGGCCCAGATATTGGCCACCGTCAGCCCGCGGCCCAGGTAGTCGGCGAGGGCCTGCCGCAGCGCGACCGCCTCCCGGTCGGGGTACCGGTTCTGTTCTCCGACGGCCTCGCGCACCGCCTCGGCGATCGCATCGCGCAGTGCCGGGCTGGGTGGGTACGGGTTCTCGTTGACGTTCAACCGCACCGGTACGTCCAACTGTGGCGCGCCGTAAGGTTCGGCACCCACCAGTTCGGGACGCAGCGGCAGGTCGGACAGGCTCAGTTCAGCCACGGGGTCGCTCCTGTCGGATCGTCACGGCCAGGGCGTGGCCGGGCAGGTTCTCGGCCCGGGCGAAGGTGGCCACCCGGTCGGCGACCTCGGCCAGAGCTTCGGCGCCGTAGTCGATCACGTGCATCGGCTTGAGGAAGCTCTGCACGCTCAACCCGGCGGAATGGGCGGCCGAACCGCCGGTGGGCAGTACGTGGGTGGATCCGGCCGAGTAATCGCCCAGCGAGACCGGGGCGAAGCTGCCGACGAAGATCGCGCCGGCATTGGTGATCCGTTCGGCCACCGCCATCGCCTCGGCGGTGTGAATCTCCAGGTGTTCGGCTCCGTAGGCGTCGGCCACCGCCACCGCCTGGTCGAGATCGTCCACCAACACGATGCCCGACTGGGTGCCGGTCAGCGCGGTGCGCATGCGTTCTTCGTGGGTCTGGCCGGTGAGCAATTGCTGCAGTTCCTGATCAACCCTCTCGGCCAGGTCGTGGGAGTCGGTGATCAGCACCGAACCGGCCATCGGGTCGTGTTCGGCCTGCGAGAGCAGGTCGGCGGCGACGTGGGCCGGTATCGCGGTGTCGTCGGCGATGATCGCCACTTCGGTCGGGCCGGCCTCGGCGTCGATGCCGATCAGCCCGCGCAGCAACCGCTTGGCGGCCACCACATAGATATTGCCCGGCCCGGTCACCACGTCCACCTTCGGGCACAGCCCCGGCACCCCGTGGGCGAACATCGCGATCGATTGGGCACCACCGACGGCGTAGACCTCATCGACCCCGAGCAGACCACAGACCGCCAGGATGTTGGGGTGCGGCAACCCACCGAACTCGGCCTGCGGCGGCGAGGTCACCGCGATCGACCCGACCCCGGCCACCTGGGCGGGGATCACGTTCATCAGCACGCTGGAGGCCAGCGGTGCCAAACCGCCCGGCACGTACAGGCCGACCCGGTTCACCGGCACCATCTTCTGGATCACCCGGGCCCCCGGGGCCAACTCGACCTCGACCTGTTCCGACCCGCGTTCGGCGGCGGCCACGGTGCGGCGCCGCTCGATGGCCAGCTCGAAGGCCGCCCGTACCTCGGGGTCCAGACCGGCGACCGCTTCGGTGATGGCCTCGGCCGGCACCCGCAGATGTTCGGGCACCACATGATCGAACTGCTCACTGAAACGCCGCAGGGCGGCCTCACCCTCGCGGGCCACCGCATCACAGATCGGCGCGACGGCGGCCACCGCGGCCTCCACGTCGGTTTCGGCGCGCGGCACCAGGGTCGGGTAGTCCAACTTTTCGCCGGCGGCGAGCCGGCCTCGCAGGTCGATGATCTGAAGCACGTCCTCGATTGTCGCAGACCGCACCGACACCGGGCATGTCCGATCAACCCGCGACAGAAGCGGGGCCAAGAAAACGTTTAGGTCACGATCGGGCCCCCGGCGGTGCCTGGATCGGCACAAACTCTTGCCACCCCGCACCGGTTACGCCAACGTATGGACGCACGACATGGGTCGTTGACGTGATGGGGCGATTCGCTGGAGGTAGACGGTGGCTACACCGAGAAGTACGGAACCCGGGGAAGACACGAGCCGGGAGTATTGGAATCACTCGGCCGGATTCATTCTGGCCGCTATCGGGTCGGCCGTGGGCCTGGGCAATATCTGGCGTTTCCCCGGTGTGGCCTACGCCAGTGGCAGCGGCGCCTTCCTGATCCCGTATCTGGTGGCCCTGCTGACCGCCGGTATTCCGATCCTGTTCCTCGACTACGCGATCGGTCACCGCTTCCGCGGCGCGGCTCCCCTGGCCTTCCGTCGGATGGCCAAGTGGGCCGAGCCCCTGGGCTGGTTCCAGACCGCCCTGATGTTCGTGATCGGGGTCTACTACGCCGCGGTCATCGCCTGGGCGATGAGCTTCTTCGTCTTCTCCTTCGACCTCAAGTGGGGCGACGACACCCAGACCTTCTTCCTGGCCGAGTACCTCAAGGCCGGTGACACCACCGTGTCGACCGAGCTGGTGGCCGGGGTGGCCATTCCGCTGCTGCTGGTGTGGTTGACCATCATGGTGGTGCTGGCCCTGGGTGTGGCCCGAGGGGTCGAGAAGCTCAACATGGTCTTCATTCCGCTGCTGGTGCTGGTGTTCGTCGGGCTGGTGGTACGGGCCCTGACCCTGCCGGGCGCCCTCGCGGGTCTGGACTCCTTCTTCACCCCGGATTGGGCCGCACTGCTCGATCCGAACGTGTGGATCGCCGCCTACGCGCAGATCTTCTTCTCGCTGTCGATCGCCTTCGGCATCATGATCACCTACGCCTCCTACCAGCGGCGTAAGGCGAATATGACCTCCTCGGGCCTGGTGGTGGCCTTCGCCAACTCGTCCTTCGAACTACTGGCCGGTATCGGCGTGTTCGCCACCCTCGGCTTCATGGCCTTCAACGCCGGCACCCAGGTCAGCGAGTTGGAGGGCCTCACCGGCCCCATCCTCTCGTTCGTCACCTTCCCGGCGGTGATCTCGCAGATGCCGGGCGGCAACATCTTCGGCGCCCTGTTCTTCGCCTCCCTGACCATGGCCGGGCTCACCTCGCTGGTGTCGATCATGCAGGGTGTGGCCGCCTCGGTGCAGGAGAAATTCCGACTCGGTCGCAAGACCGCCGCGGTGCTGGTCTCCGCGGTCTGCGGGCTGCTGTCGTTGATGTTGTTCTCGACCACCTCCGGTCTGTTCGCCCTCGACACCGTGGACATGTGGAGCAACAACCTCGGCATCGTGATCTCGGCCATCTTCGCCACCCTGCTGTCGGTCTGGGTGATGCGGCGCGGCCAGGAACTGCGCGATCACCTGAATGCGGTGTCCACCTTCAAGGTCGGCTGGATCTGGCTCGGCCTGGTCGGCATCGTCGCCCCGATCGTGTTGCTGGTGATGCTGGTGCAGCGCATCATCACGCTGATCACCGAGGGTTACGAGGGCTACCCGACCTGGTACACCGGCCTGTTCGGCTGGGGTGCCCTGGCCTTCGTGATCGTGATGGCGATCATCCTCACCGCCCTGCCCTGGCGTCACCGCCGGGTCGACGACTTCACCCCCTGGCCGCCCCTCAACAGCAGCCGGCTCGACAGCAAGGAGAAGGTCCGATGAGCATCTCGGCGATTGTGATGATGGTGATCTCCCTGGTGGTCGTGTGGGGCGGATTGCTGGCCGCCGTGGTGCACCTGCGCCGCCACCCCGGCATCAGCGATGACGACCTGCACCTGAGCGACGACATGCAGGCCGAGGACGAACGACGCGCCCGGCGCGCCCCGCTGCAGCGCGACACCTGAGCGCGGGCCCGGCCGGGGGCGGTCACGTGGTTGAATGCGTGGCGTGTTTCCCGGATTCGGCACGGTGGTCAACGTCACCACCATCGTGCTCGGCTCGCTGGTCGGGCTGCTGCTGAGCCGACGGCTGCCCGACCGCACCCGCACCACGGTCACCGATGCCCTGGGCCTGGTCACTCTGCTGATGGGGGCGCTGGCCGCCATCCGGGTGGTCAGCCCCGAACTCGGCGAGCGGGTCGGCGACAGCGCCCCGGTGTTGATCGTGCTCGGCTCCCTGCTGCTCGGTGGCATCGTCGGCTCGGTACTCGATCTGGAGCGCCGGGTTGACGATCTCGGTGGTTGGCTGCGCGGCCGGTTCTCCCGCGGCAAGGACGACCAGTCGGCCAAGCAACGCTTCGCCGAGGGCTTCGTCACCGCCTCGATGCTGTTCTGCATCGGCCCGCTCACGGTGCTGGGTTCACTCTCGGACGGGATCGGGCTGGGCGCCGACCAACTGATCCTCAAGGCTGTTCTCGACGGCTTCGCCTCGATCGCCTTCGCGGCCTCGCTGGGGATCGGGGTGATGGCCGCAGCCTTGTCGGTCGCGGTGGTGCAAGGTGGCCTCACCCTGCTCGGCTGGCTCCTGGGTGATCTGATGCCGGTGGCCCACGTCGATGCCCTGACCGCGACCGGCGGGTTGATGCTGGTCGGCTTGGGCATCAGATTGCTCGGGATCAAACCGGTGCCGGTGGCGAACCTGATGCCGGCCCTGCTGATGGCACCGCTGCTGGCCGAGGTCGCGGCCCGGGTGCATACCGGCTGAGTCAGGCGGCCCCGTTGCCGTCGCGCCATTCGCGCCAGATCTGAGCCGGGGAGCGGATCGGTTTGGGTTCCTCGGGGTCACGCGCCAGGGTCGACCAGATCAGCACCGGCAGCATGCCGATGAACGGCCACACCAACAACGCCACCCAGGAGCGCAGGGTCAATGACACCGGCACCACATCACCGGCCTGGGCCTCGGCGAGCCGGGTACTGAAGTCGCCGGGGCCGAGCAGCGCACCCACCCCCCAGCACAACAACCCGGCGATCAGGGTGTCGACGAGCACCACCAGGGCCACCAGCCACCCCAGCCGGCGGGCCAGCCACAGGGATGCCAGCAACCCGATCACCGCGCCACCCACCATCGCGATCACCGAGAACCAAGCATCGGCGGCGAAAATCTGGGCCAGACCACGCTCATTGATCGAGGCCAGTCCGTCCTGATTGATCTGATACCCAGGCAGTGGGGTCACCAGCCACCACACCACCCCGGCGAAAGCGCCCAGTCCGATGCTGATGCCGAGCATCAATGCCAACCGGGGCAGCACCTCGCGGAAGGTCGGACGCGCGTCGATCAGTGACCCAGGCATGAGGGTCCCAGCAGGGCCTTGAGGTCGGCGGCCAGGGGTGGGGAGGGGGTCACCCGCAGATTGTCGTCCACCCGCCACACGGTAGTGCTTTGGTCGGCCTGCAGCCGCAGCCGAACCTCGGTCACCCCGGGGTGGGCTTCGAGGACGCCCCGCAGCCGCTCCACCACCGGTGCGGTCACCCGGGTCGAACTCAAGGTGATCACCACCGGCCCGCTGGGCCCCTCGCTGACATCGGGCAAGGTGACCGCGTCGGCGGTGATCTCGACGGATTCGTCGCGTTCGCGTACCCGGCCGCGCACCTTGACCACCACATCGGGGGCCAGGACATGGGACACCAGTTCGTAGGCCTTCGGGAACAGGGTCACCTCGACGGCCGCCTCGAGATCCTCCACCACGATCGAGGCCATGAAGTCACCGCGTCTGGTCTGCTTGCGGGTGACCTGGGTGATCAGCCCGGCAATGTTGACCATCGTGTCGCGCGGGCCGTCATCGGCCAGCAACTGGGCGATCGAGACGTCGCGCTCGTTGGCGATGATGTGTTCCAGGCCGTGCAGGGGGTGATCCGAGACGTAGAGCCCGAGCATTTCGCGTTCGAAGGCCAACCGGGTGCGTTTGTCCCACTCCTCCACCTCGGGCACCGTCACCGCCATCGGTGATTCCTCGGTACCCAGGTCACCGAACAGGTCGGATTGGCCGTGCGCCTCATTGCGCTTCAGATCGATCACCTGATCGATCGCTTCCTCGTGCACTTCGACCAGACCCCGACGGGTGTGGTTCATCGTGTCGAAGGCACCGGCCTTGATCAGCGATTCGATGGTGCGCTTGTTGCACACCGCCAGCGGCGCGTTGTCGAGGAACTCGCCGAAGTTCGCGGCCGGCCCGTGTTCGTTTCGGGCGGCGACGATCCCGTCCACCACCGCCAGGCCGACATTGCGCACCGCGCCCAGACCGAAGCGGATGTCCTTGCCGACCGGGGTGAAGTTCGCCACCGATTCGTTGACATCGGGCAACAGCACCTGGATGTGCATCCGGCGGCATTCGCCCAGATACAACGCCATCCGGTCCTTGTTGTCCTTCACGCTGGTCAGCACCGCGGCCATGTATTCGGTCGGGTAGTTGGCCTTCAGGTACGCCGTCCAGTACGACACCAGACCGTAGGCGGCCGAGTGGGCCTTGTTGAAGGCGTAGTTGGAGAACGGCACCAGCACGTCCCACAGCGTTTGGATCGACTCGGTGGAGAACCCCCGCTCCAACATTCCGGCCTGGAACTTGGGGAAGGCCGCCGCCATCTCGTCGGGCTTCTTCTTGCCCATCACCCGGCGCAACAGATCCGCAGCACCCAGGGTGTAGCCGGCCAGGTTCTGCGCGATCGCCATCACCTGCTCCTGGTACACGATCAACCCGAAGGTCTCACCCAGGATGGGTTCCAGCGCCTCGGCCAGCTCCGGATGCGGGTAGGAGACCTCCTGGAGGCCGTTCTTGCGCAGGGCGTAGTTGGTGTGCGAGTTCGCACCCATCGGGCCCGGACGGAACAGCGCACCCAGGGCCGAAATGTCCTCGAAGTTGTCGGGTTTCATCGCCCGCAACAGCTGCCGGTATCCCGGGGAGTCGAACTGGAAGACCCCCAGGGTGTCACCGTGCGACAACAGCTCGTAGGTGGCCTTGTCGTCCAAGGTCTGGGAGAGCTCGTCCAGGTCGATGTCGATGCCGGCGTTGAGCTTCACGTTGGCCAGCGCGTCGGCCAGGATCGTCAGGTTGCGCAACCCGAGGAAGTCCATCTTGACCAGGCCGAGGGATTCGCAGGCCGGGTAGTCGAACTGGGTGATGACCGCGCCGTCGGCCTCGCGCTTCATGATCGGGATGATGTCCAGCAACGGCTCCGACGACATGATCACGCCGGCCGCGTGCACGCCCCACTGGCGTTTCAGACCTTCCAGGCCGCGGGCGGTTTCCACGACCTGCTTGACCTCGGGGTCGCTCTCGACGAGCTCACGGAACTCGCCACCCTCGTGGTAGCGCTTGTGTTCGGGATCGAACAGCCCGCTCAACGGCACCGACTTGCTCATCACATCCGGCGGCATCGCCTTGGTGATCCGGTCGCCCATCCCGTAGGGCTTGCCGAGGATCCGGCCGGCGTCCTTGACCGCCTGCTTGGCCTTGATGGTGCCGTAGGTGACGATCTGGCAGACCCGGTCGTCGCCGTACTTGTCGATCACATAGGAGATGACTTCATCGCGACGGCGGTCGTCGAAGTCGACGTCGAAGTCGGGCATCGAGGCCCGTTCGGGGTTCAGGAATCGCTCGAAGATCAGGCCGTGCTGCAGCGGGTCGAGGTCGGTGATCCGCATCGCATAGGCGCACATCGAACCGGCACCCGAACCACGTCCGGGCCCGACCTTGATGCCCTGGTTCTTGGCCCAGTTGATGAAGTCGGCCACCACCAGGAAGTACCCGGCATAGCCCTTGCCCTCGATGACCTCGATCTCGTAATCGGCCTGGCGGCGCACTTCCTCGGGCACGCCGCGCGGATAGCGGGCTTCCAGCCCGGTGTTCACCTCATGGACGAACCAGGATTCCTCGGTATGCCCTTCGGGCACCGGGAACCGCGGCATGTACCGTCCCTCGCCCTCGAGGAACTCCACATTGCACCGCTCGGCGATGTCGAGGGTCGTGTCACAGGCCTCGGGCAGTTCGGCGAACAGTGCCCGCATCTCCTCGGCCGACTTCAGGTAGTACCCGTCACCGTTGAACCGGAACCGGCCCGGGGTGTCCTTGTTCGCACCGGCCGAGACACACAGCAGGTTGTCGTGGGCTTCGGCGTCCTCGCGGTCGATGTAGTGCAGGTCATTGGTCGCCACCAGGGGCACGTTCAGTTCCTTGGCGATCTTCAGCAGGTCCTGCCGGACCCGGGTCTCGATGTCGAGACCGTGGTCCATCAGCTCCACGAAGTAGTTGTCCGGCCCGAAGATGTCGCGGAACTCCCCCGCCGAGGCCAGGGCTTCCTTGTACATGCCCTGCCGCAGATAGGTCTGCACCTCACCGGAGGGGCAACCGGTCGTGCCCAGCAGGCCCTTGCCGTACTCGTTGAGCAGTTCCCGGTCGGCCCGCGGCTTGTAGAAGAAGCCCTCCAGGGACGATCGCGAGGCCAGCCGGAAGAGGTTGCGCATGCCGTCGCTGTCGCCGGCCCACAGGGTGATGTGGGTGTAGGCACCCTTGGCCGACACGTCATCACCGGAGCCGTCGCCGAACTGCACCCGTTTGCGTTCCGAGCGGTGAGTCTTCGGGGTCAGGTACCCCTCCAGACCGATGATCGGCTTCACCCCGCTGCCCTGCGCGGCCTTGTAGAACTCGTAGGCACCGAACAGGTTGCCGTGATCCGAAATCGCCAGTGCCGGCATGTTCAACTCGGCCGCCCGCTTGAACAGCGGCTTGATTCGGGCCGCACCGTCGAGCATCGAGAACTCGGTATGAACATGCAGGTGAACAAACGGATCCGTCATTCCCGCCACTGCCTCCCCAACCTCAAACCCGGCTTCCCGACCGAGCCCGACCAGCCTAGCCGCAACGCCCCGGGAGCCGGTCGTGTTCGACCCGGGGTGTCGATCGTAGGGGCACCCACCGACACTCCAACACCGGGCTTCGGCGCCGCGCTACCGGTTGATCCCGGTACTGCTGAGTAGGGTGGCTCGGGTGACGATCTCTTCCCGCGTCGCCGGCGCCTGTCTCACCTTCGCGGCGTTGTGCCACCTGTCCTGGCTCACCGAGTTCGTGTCCGGGTCGCGGCTACCGGTTCGCACCTCCTATGTCAGCGAACTCTTCGCCCTCGGCCAGCCCTGGTCGCAGTGGCTGCGATTCGGGGATGTGTTGGCCGGGACGGCCGTGTTGGTCGCCGCGATTTTGTTGCTCAGTGCCCGGCTCCGCGACCGGCGGGCCCGACTACTGGAACCCGGTGCCGTGGGCCTGTTGGGCTTGGGATTGTTCGGAGCAGGCACGATCACCGACGCGCTGTTGCCGATGGCCTGCACCCCGTCGGTGTCGGCTGCCTGCGCCGCGGCCGAGAAGGCCGGGACGGTACCACTGCACCACCAACTGCACACCGTCAGCAGTTCGGTGGCGACCACCGGCGCCGTAGCCGGTTTTCTGCTGCTGGGTTGGGTGCTGGCCCGAAGCCGGCCGCCATCGCGCGCCCTGATGGTCGCGGCGATCGGTTACGCCCTGCTGACCGGCTGGGTGTTGCTGGAGGTCGCCGAGTTCGGGGCGTCGATGCTGGGCTGGAGTCAACGCCTGCAGATCGTCGGATCCTCGGTGTGCCTGGCCCTGCTGTCGATCGCCTGCTGGACCGGGCGGATCGGAGTCCGGCCATGATTCGCCATCACCAGATCGAGGTCGGCCCACCAGCCCGTATCGCCCATGTCGCCGAATGGGCCGCCGAGGCTCCCGACGCGCCGGTGTTGGTGATCTGGTCGGGTTTGGGTGGAGCCTGGTTCGACTGGGTGCCGGTGGCCGCCCGGCTGCCGGAAGTGCGGATCCTGGTGATCGATCGCCCCGGCAACGGGGACGCCCCCGACTGGCCACCGGGCACCCACGACCTCGAACAGGTGGTCGCCGATGCCGGCACCATCCTGGACTCCCTGGGGGTGTCCGCGGCGGTTTTCGCCGGGCATTCGATGGGCGGCTGGTACGCCGAAGCGGCCGCCGCCGGACACCGCTCCCGGGCGGTCGGGGTGATCCTGCTCGATGCCAGCCCGGCCGCCGATCGGCACCGCCCACCCGGCAGACTGACCCGACGCATCCGGTACACCCAGACGAGGTTCGCGATGGCCCTGTTGGACCTGGCCGCCGGCCTGATCGGCTGGCGCCGGCTCGGTCCCTGGTTGCGCAAGGCACTCGAGGGCCCCGGGCCACATCCGGGCCCGGAACGCGACCTGCACCGCCAACGATGCCGACACACCTACCGGCGCCGGGGCCTGTGGCAGGCAGCCCTGGTCGAATGGGCCGCCTACCCGACCCTGCGCGCCCAACTCGGTGAACTGCGCCATGCCCGGCCGCTCGGCGAGGTACCGCTGCTGAATGTCACCGCCCGCTGGTACCGTCCGGGCACCGATACCGCTGAACACCGCCCGGTGCACCGCACCCATCGGGGCAACACCGCCCGGGTGCGGGTGCAACCGGCCCCGCACATGCTGATGCTCACCCACCCCGATACCGTTGCGGTCCTGTTTCGCCAGACCCTCGATCTTTCTCCGGACGTGCCATGACCCATCCAGCCCTTCCCCGTCGCCGCGATCGAGTTCGGGACCGCACCCCCATCTGGCTGTCGCGGATCCTCTTCCTGGCCGGTCTGTTGTCGCTGATCGGCGCGTTGATCACCACCGGTTCGATCTACTTCTGGGTGACCCTGCCGTTCAACCTGCTGGCACTACCGATCGGCCCCGGCCTGTTCCCGGCGGCCCTGCTGATCGTGCTGGCCGGCCCGATCGGCAGGCGGTATCGCGCAGCCCACTCCATCCTGCTCGGTTTGATGCTGCTCACCACCCTGACCTCGTTGCTGGCGGTGGTGATCATCGTGGGCAATTTCATCCCCGAACTCGAGCTCGATGCCGGGGATGTGTGGTTGGCGTGGGTCTCCGTGGTGACGAATGTGGCCGCCACCGCCTACGTCTGGTGGGCCCGGCCGGCCTTCGTCGTCCGGATGCGAGCACGTCCGGTGCGCAACGCCCTGGGCATTCTGGTGAGCGGTTTGGTGGTGGCCTACCTGGTGGTCTTCGGGCTGCTGACCGCAGTCAGCGAACTTCCGGCGTGGCCGGCCCGGGCCCGCTGGTCGTTGATGGCAGTGCTGGGAATCAGCTCCGACACCTCCCCGTGGCCGGCGGCGGATTGGGTGCATGTCGTGGGCGGCTTGCTGGCCGGCTCTGCGGTGGTGGCGGCGTTCTACCTGCTGTGGCGGGCAGAGACCGAGGCGATCGGGATGAGTGCGGACGACGAACTGCGCGTCCGCGCCCTACTGCTCGAACACGGCGAGGACGATTCCCTGGGGTATTTCGCCACCCGACGCGACAAGGCGGTGACCTTCTCACCCGATGGACGGGCTGCGGTCGCCCATCGGATGCACGGCGAGGTGGCGGTGGCCAGCGGAGACCCGATCGGTGATCCGGACTCCTGGCCGGCCGCGATCGACGCCTTCCTGACCCATGCCCACGCTTCGGGACGCTACGCCACGGTGCTGTCGGCGAGCCGCAACGGCGCCGAACTGTATGCCCGACGCGGGCTCACCGCACTGGCTCTGGGCGACGAGGCGGTACTGCACACCGACCGTTTCACCCTGGCCGGCCCGGCGATGCGCGCGGTGCGCCACGCCGTGGGACGGGTGGAACGGGCCGGGTACACCGCCGAGATCAACCGCTTCGCCGCTCTCACCCCCGAGGCCCGGGAAGAGGCCGCCGACCTGGCCGATCTGTGGCGCGGCTCCGACACCGAGCGTGGCTTCTCGATGGCCCTGGGCCGGGTGCGCGACCCCGCCGACGGGCAGTGTCTGCTGGTGCTGGCCAAGGATGCCCAGGGCGAACCGCAGGGTCTGTTGTCCTTCGCCCCCTGGGGACGGCACGGTGCCTCGCTGGATCTGATGCGTCGCTCGCCGGCGGCCGACAACGGGATCACCGAGTTCATGGTCGCCTCGCTGATGAAGCACGCCGAGGAGCTGGGGATCCAGCGGATCTCGTTGAACTTCGCGGTCTTCCGGCATGTGTTCAGTGCCGCCGAGCAGGTCGGCGCCGGCCCGGTCACCCGGCTCAGCAATGCCCTGCTGAAGCTCGCGTCGCGGTTCTACCAGCTCGACAGCCTGTACCGGTCGAACGACAAGTACAGCCCGCAATGGTCTCCCCGGCTGCTGTGTTACGAACCCGGGCTGACCGCGGCCAGGGCCGCCTGGGCGATGGCGGTGGCCGAAGGATTCCTGCCCTCCCCGCGGCGCGGCAGTGAGGAGGTCGTTCGCGACGAGCACTTCCTGACCCAACTGCGGGCGTTGGAGGCCGCGCCACCGGTTCCGGCCCTGCCGACCCGCAAGCTGAATGACCAACAGCGGGTGCGCCGCCGCAAGGCCGCCGAAATGGACGCGGCCGGTCGGGCCCCCAATCCCCCGTCGGTGCCCCGCAGCCACAGCATCGCCGAAGCCCGAACCCTGTTGTCCGGGGCCGCCGAGGGCCGTCCCTCAGAGCTGCACACCGGTGAAGTGGTGTCGATCACCGGCCGGGTGCGTGCCCTGCGCGACCTCGGCGGGGTCACCTTCGCGGTACTGGAGGAGGACGGGGAACGCCTCCAGGCCCTGGTGTCGGCCGAGACCACCCCGGCCGATCAGCGCACCGACTTCCGCCGCTGGGTGGATCTGGGCGACATCGTCTCGGTCACCGGTGAACTGGGCACCAGCCGTTCCGGTGAACCCAGCCTGTGGTTGGCCTCCTGGCAGATGGCCGCGAAGTGCTTCAACCCGATGCCCGACCTGCACAGCCGGCTGGCCGAGAACGCCCGGGCCCGGAACCGGGTGCTGGACCTGATCACCTCCGACGATTCCCTCGACCACCTGCGCCGCCGCGGACTGGGCGTCCAGGCCCTGCGAGCAGCCCTGGTCGGTGAGGGATACCTCGAGGTGGAAACCCCGATGTTGCAGCAGATCCACGGTGGTGCCGCGGCCCGACCGTTCATCACCCACATCAACGCCTACGACATGGAGCTGTACCTGCGCATCGCCCCCGAGCTGTACCTGAAGCGGCTCACGGTGGCCGGCATGGGCCGGATCTTCGAGGTCGGCCGCAACTTCCGCAACGAGGGTGCCGACGCCACCCACAACCCGGAGTTCACCGCCTGCGAGGTGTACGCCCCCTACACCGACTATGTCGAGATGCGGGAACTCACCCGCCGGTTGATCCTGGCGATGGCGACCGCGGTGAACGGACGTCCGGTGGCGATCCGCCCCGACGGCAACGGTGGCGTGATCGAGGTGGATCTCACCCCCGAATGGCCGGTGGTGACCATCCACGAAGCGGTGTCGCGAGCCAGTGGCCACCAGTTGCATCCCGACTCGAGCCGCGACGAGGTGGCCACGGCCTGCCGGGCCCACGAGATCGACGTGCCGGCCGGGGCCAGTGCCGGTGAGTTGGTGATGGAGCTCTACGACGCCTTGGTCGAGAAGCAAACCACCTTCCCCACCTTCTACTGCGATTTCCCCCGCGAGGTATCCCCGCTGGCCCGCCCCCACCGCAGTGTCCCGGGGTTGACCGAGCAATGGGATCTGGTCGCCTTCGGTGCCGAACTGGGCTGTGCCTATTCGGAGCTGACCGATCCGCTCGACCAGCGCGACCGGCTCACCGCCCAGTCGCTGGCCGCCGCGGCCGGCGACCCCGAGGCGATGCAATTGGACGAGGATTTCCTGGCCTCCCTCGAGTACGGCATGCCGCCGACCGGTGGCCTGGGCATCGGGGTCGACCGGATCATCATGTTGCTGTTGGGGCAGCCGATCCGGGCCACCCTGGCCTTCCCCTTCGTCCGGCCCCAGGGGTAACCGCACCAGCTAGACTGTCAATGCTCAGTTGACCCACGAGGAGATGCCCGGTGCACACCCACCTGGAGGTCGAACGCAAGTTCGCCGCCGAACCGGATGCCCTGTTGCCCGCTTTCGGTGACCTGGCAGTCGTTGATGCCACCCGGGAGTTCCACCTGGTGGCCACCTACTTCGACACCCCCGACTATGCCCTGGCCCGGGCCGGGGTGACGCTGCGGCGCCGCACCGGTGGGTCGGACGCCGGCTGGCACGCCAAACTGCCCAAATCGGCCGACAACCGGGTGGAAGTTCATGCCGACCTCGACTCGGGACGCTCAGCGGTGCTGGTACCCGACCGGATGCGCGCGGAGTTGTCGGAGCTGGTCGGCCTGGCGCCGTTGGTGCCGATCGCCGAGCTGCGCACCCACCGGATCGAACGCGATCTGTGTGCCGGACGGGGCGGGCAGGTGCTCGGGGTGCTGTGCGATGACACGGTGTTGGCCCTGCGCAGCACCGGACGCACCGACTCGGTCGAACGGTGGCGCGAGATCGAACTCGAGCTGGCCGAGGGCAGCCCCGACTGGTTCGGCTCGGTCGGTGATGCGATCGCCGCGACCACCGGCTTCTCGGTCGCCGCCGATGCCTCCAAACTGGCCCACGCGCTGGGGCCGCTGCCCGAGATCACCGAGCATTCCCCCGACACCTCTGCGCGCACCGTGCTGTTGGATCACCTGGCCGAACAGGTCGGGGTGATCCAGGGCCGGGCCGCCGATCTGGTGGTCGACGCCCCCGGGGCGGTGCACAAGACCCGGGTCGCGACCCGCCGGCTGCGCAGTGCGCTGCGCACCTTCCGTGACCTGATGGACCGGTCGATCACCGACCCGCTGCGGATGGAGTTGAAGTGGTTCGCCACCGAACTCGGTGGCCCCCGCGACGCCGAGGTATTGAAGGCCCGGTTGCTGGCCGATCTGGAGCGGTTGCCCGACGACGCGGTGGACGGACCGGTGATCGAACGGATCACCACCGAACTGGACGCCACCCACGACCGCGCCCGGGAAACCCTGCTGGAGGCGATGGAGTCGCCGCGCTATGTGCTACTGCACCAAGCCCTGGTGCGGTTGCTGACCCATCCGCCGCTGCTGGACGAGGCCGACCGGCCCGCCGGGCAGGTACTGCGCGACCCGATCAACAAGGCCCGCAAACGGGTGCTGCGCTGGGACCGTTACGCCCATGAGCGCACCGGTGACGAGCATTGGGAGGCCCTGCACGAGACCCGCAAGAAGGCCAAGGCGATGCGTTATGCCTGCGAGGCGGTCAGCAGTGCCTTCCCCGAAGCCGGGCCCGCGGCCAAGGCCTGGGAGGCGGTCACCGAAACCTTCGGTGGCCTGCAGGACGGGGTGGTTGCCCGACAGCGGTTGCACGAACTGGCCGACATCGCCCGGGCCCACGGTGAGTCGACATTCAGCTATGGGGTGCTCTACGGCTGGGAGATCAACGAATCCGAGCACGATCGGGAGGTCTCGGCCCGCGCCCTGACCAGGGCCAATGCCAAGGAACATCGCTCCTGGCTGCGCCGGTGAAACTGACCGCGCAGGTTCGCGACCTGATCGAGAGCTCGCCGGCCCGATGCGGGCCGGTGCGGGTGATCGCGGTGGACGGCCCCAGCGGTGCCGGCAAGACCGTGTTGGCCGGCCTGATCGCCGAGGAGTACCGCTGCCCGGTGATCGAGGTGGAAGACCTGATTCCGGGTTGGGACGGTCTGGCCGAGGCCCCGAGGCTGCTCACCGAGCAGATTCTCGAGCCCCTCGGCCAAGGGCGCTCGGGTGCTTATCGGCGCTGGGATTGGTATGCCGACGACTGGGCCGAGATCGTCGAGGTGCCACCGGTGGAACTGTTGTTGATCGAGGGCTGCGGATCGTCGGTGCGCCCGGCCGGTGATTACGCCGCGGTGCGGCTCTGGTTGGATGCGCCGGCGGAGGTCAGGATGGCCCGTGGCCTGGCCCGCGACGGGGAGACCTACCGTCCGTATTGGCAACGGTGGGCCGCCCAGGAAGCCGCCCTCTTCGGTGCCGATGGCACCGCCGAGCGGGCCGATCTGCGGATCGACACGAGCTAGCGGATCGACAACGGCTAGCGGGGCGGCCTCAGCGACGGTAGTGGGCGACGAAGTTGGTCAGCACCCGCATCTGTTCCCCGCCCAGACCGGCGGCATGGGCCCGGGCGATGATGTCTTCCATTTCTTCGGGGTCGAAGTAGCCGTGATCGACGTAGATCCGCATCCGGTCGGCCAGCAGTGCGGCGTCGAGTTCGGGGTGGAACTGGGTGACGTAGACATCGCCGATCCGGTAGGCCTGCACCGGGTTGTCGCCGGTCACCAGCAGTTCGGCACCGTCGGGCATCACCGCGCAACCCTCCTTGTGGCCGGTGAAAGCCCGGAAGGTGGGCGGCACCCCGGCCAGCACCGGGTCCCGGCGGCCCGCCTCGGTGACCCGCACCTCGACCGCCGAGACCGGCTCGCCGAAGTCCTTCGACACCACCCCACCGAGTTGTTGGGTGATCAGCCCGACGCCGTAACAAATCCCGAGCATGCCCGTACCGGTGTCCAGGCAATCGCGCATCACCCGGCCCAGTTCGGTTTCCAGGCGCACCTGGTTGTCGCTCTTGTCCTCATCGCTGGCGTTGTACGGGCTGCCCCCGACGATCACCGCCGAATACGCGGTGACATCGAGGTCGGCCAGCGACTCCTCCCAGCCCCGAACCAGTACCAGTTCCTCGGGCGACAATCCTCCTGCGGTGCACACCGCGCCGTACTCGGCCGCCACCGCCGCGTCCCCGTCCCGGGCCGCCACCATCACGAAAGGTTTCATATCACCGCATATCGTCCCACGAACCGCGACGACACCACTCAGAGCATCAAACTGCGTTCGGTGGGGGCGATCGGACGGGGCAGGATCGTGTCGGCACCCGTCAGGTGGGCGTCCACCCCGGCCGCGGCGGCCCGGCCCTCGGCGATCGCCCAGACGATCAGCGACTGGCCCCGGCCGCAGTCCCCGGCGGCGAAGACCCCCGGCAGGTTGGTGGCGTAGTCGCGGTCGCGGGCGATGTTGCCGCGGGCGTCCAGATCCAGGCCGAGTTCGGCGGCAATGGTCGGTTCGGGCCCGACGAAACCCATCGCCAGCAACACCAGGTCGGCCGGAATCTCCCGTTCGGTGCCCGGTACCGGTTCGAAGGCGCCGTCGGTGAAGCGCACCTCGGTGAGTCGCAGCGAGGTGACCCGTCCGTCGGTGCCGCAGAACTCGGTGGTGGACGAGGCGTAGACCCGCTCCCCGCCCTCCTCGTGGGCCGAGGCAACCCGGAAGATCATCGGGTAGGTCGGCCACGGCTGATGTGCCGGACGCCCGGGGCCGGGTTGGGGCATGATCTCCACCTGGGTGACCGACCGGGCGCCCTGACGCAGGGCCGTGCCCAGGCAATCGGCACCGGTGTCGCCGCCACCGATGATCACCACATGTTTGCCGGCGGCGGTGATCTGGCCGGGCTGTGGTTCACCCAGGGCGGCCCGGTTGGCCTGCGGCAGGTACTCCATCGCCTGATGGATCCCGTCCAGTTCCCGGCCCGGGGCGGTCAGGTCGCGCGGCACCGTCGACCCGGTCGCCAACAGCACCGCGTCGTAGCGGGCACGCAGTTCGGTGGCGGTGATGTCGACGCCGACCTCCACCCCGGTGCGGAAGATGGTGCCTTCTTCGGTGAGTTGGCGGATCCGCCGGTCCAGCACCGCCTTCTCCATCTTGAACTCGGGAATGCCGTAGCGCAGCAGCCCACCGGGGGCATCGGCACGTTCGTAGACCGCCACGGTGTGTCCGGCGCGGGTGAGTTGTTGGGCCGCGGCCAACCCGGCCGGCCCCGAGCCGACCACCGCGACGGTGTGGCCGGTGTGCCAGGGCGGGGGCACCGGTTGCACCCACTCCCGGTCGAAGGCGCGTTCGGCGATCGAGACCTCGACGTTCTTGATCGTCACCGGGTCGCCGCTGATCCCCACCACGCAGGCGGTTTCGCAGGGGGCGGGGCACAGTCGTCCGGTGACCTCGGGGAAGTTGTTGGTGGCGTGCAGGCGTTCGATCGCCTGCTCCCAGTCGCCGCGGTGGGCCAGGTCGTTCCATTCCGGAATCAGGTTGCCCAGTGGGCAGCCCGAGTGGCAGAAGGGAATGCCGCAGTCCATGCACCGGGCGGCCTGGGTGCCGATGATCGGCAGCAGGGCCCGGGCCGGGTCGCCCGGGTACACCTCCTGCCAGTCGTCGAGTCGTTCGGTGACCGGACGCCGGTCGGCGACCTGGCGGTCGTACTTCATGAATCCACGCGGATCAGCCATGAGCGGCCTCCATCATCTTCGCGGTGGTGGCCTCGTCGTCGAGGCCTTCGTCCTGGGCGGCGGCACGGGCGGCGAGCACCCGGGCATAGTCACGCGGCAACACCTTGGTGAAGCGCTCGGCGATCTCGTGTTCTCCGCCGGCCAACAACCGGTCGGCCACCGCCGAGCCGGTCTCGGCACGGTGCAGTTCGAGCAGTTCGCCGATTCTGGCCACATCCACCGGGTCGGGGGCCATGGTGTCGACCAATTCGGTGTTCAGCCGGTCGGGGCGCAGGTCGAGCAGGTAGGCGACCCCACCGGACATCCCGGCGGCGAAGTTGCGTCCGGTCGGGCCGAGCACCAGCACCTCTCCCCCGGTCATGTACTCACAGCCGTGGTCGCCGACCCCTTCGACCACCGCGGTGGCCCCGGAGTTGCGCACACAGAACCGTTCCCCCACCCGGCCGCGCAGCAACAACTGCCCGGAGGTGGCGCCGTAGCCGATCACATTGCCGGCGATGATCTGGTCCTCGGCGCTGAATCCGGCGTCCGGGCTGGGATGCACGATGATCCGGCCACCCGACAGGCCCTTGCCGACGTAGTCGTTGCCCTCCCCGATCAGCCGCAGGGTCACCCCGGCCGGCAGGAAGGCGCCGAAGCTCTGGCCGGCGGCCCCACGCAGGGTCAGGTCGACGGTGTCATCGGTCAGGGTCGCCGAACCCGAGGCCTTGGTGATGTGGTGGCCGAGCATGGTGCCGACCGTGCGGTCGACATTGCTCACCGCCACCTCGGCGCGCACCGGTTCGGGCTGCCGTCCGGCCTCGATCGCCTCGATCACCTCACCGGCGATCCGGATCAGCTCGACGTCGAGCGTGTGGGCCAGACCGTGGTCCTGCCCGGTGGTGTGGTGCAGGGCGGTGCCCTCGGGCAGTTCGGGCCGGTACAGCATCGGGGTCAGGTCGAGTCCGGCGGCCTTCCAGTGGTCCACCGCCCGGTTCGCGTCCAGCACCTCGACCTGGCCGACCGCCTCCTCGATACTGCGGAAGCCCAGCTCGGCAAGCAGTTCGCGCACCTCTTCGGCGATGTATTCGAAGAAGGTCTCGACGAACTCGGGTTGGCCGGTGAACTTGCCGCGCAGTTCGGGGTTCTGGGTGGCCACCCCGACCGGGCAGGTGTCCAGATGGCAGACCCGCATCATCACGCAGCCGCTGACCACCAACGGGGCGGTGGCGAACCCGAATTCCTCGGCACCGAGCAGGGCGCCGATCACCACATCGCGGCCGGTTTTGAGCTGGCCGTCGACCTGCACCACGATCCGGTCGCGCAAGCCGTTGAGCAGCAGGGTTTGCTGGGTTTCGGCCAGGCCGAGTTCCCACGGGCCGCCGGCATGTTTCAGCGAGGTCAGTGGGGCGGCGCCGGTGCCCCCGTCCGAGCCGGAGATCAGCACCACATCCGCCTTGGCCTTGCTGACCCCGGCCGCGATCGTGCCGACCCCCGATTCGGCAACCAGCTTCACGTGCACCCGAGCGCTCGGGTTGGCGCACTTGAGGTCGTGAATGAGCTGTTTGAGGTCTTCGATCGAGTAGATGTCGTGGTGTGGCGGGGGCGAGATCAGCCCCACCCCGGGGGTGGAATGCCGGGTGCTCGCCACCCACGGGTACACCTTGCGGCCGGGCAACTGCCCACCCTCACCGGGCTTGGCACCCTGGGCCATCTTGATCTGGATGTCGTCGGCATTGCTCAGGTATTCGGAGGTCACCCCGAACCGTCCCGAGGCGACCTGCTTGATCGCACTGCGCCGGACGGGATCGTGCAGACGGGCGGAGTCCTCCCCACCCTCGCCGGTGTTCGACTTGCCGCCCAGCCGGTTCATCGCCACCGCCAGGGTTTCGTGGGCCTCCTGCGAGATCGAGCCGTAGCTCATCGCACCGGTCGAGAAGCGTTTGACGATCTCGCTGACCGGCTCGACTTCGTCCAGCGGCACCGGGGTGCGATCGGAACGGAACTCCAGCAGCCCGCGCAGGGTCATCAGCCGTTCGGCCCGCTCGTTGACCCGTTCGGTGTACTGGCGGAAGACGTCGAAGCGGCGATGCCGGGTGGAGTGTTGCAGTCGGAAAACGGTCTCGGGGTCGAACAGGTGCTCCTCACCCTCGCGCCGCCACTGGTATTCGCCACCGACCGGCAGGGTGCGGTGCGGTAGCGCGATGCCGTCGCTGGGGTGGGCGGTACGGTGCCGCGCGGCGACCTCGGCGGCCAGTTCGGTCAACCCGATCCCGCCCAGTTGGCTGGTGGTGCCGGTGAAGTACTGCTCGATCACCTCCCGGGACAGGCCGAGGGCCTCGAAGATTTGGGCGCCGGTGTAGGACGCCACGGTGGACACCCCCATCTTCGACATCACCTTGACCACGCCCTTGCCGAGTGCGGTGATGATGTTGCGCACCGCCCGCTCGGGCGAGACCGTGACGTAGCTGCCGTGGCGGGCCAGGTCCTCGGCCGACTCGAACAGCAGGTAGGGGTTGATCGCGGCGGCGCCGTAGCCGATCAGCAGCGCGGCATGGTGCACCTCGCGCACATCACCGGCCTCGACGACCAGGCCGACGCGGGTGCGGGACTTCTGCCGCACCAGGTGATGGTGCACCGCGGCGGTGGCCAGCAGGGACGGGATCGGGGCCAGGTCGGCGGTGGAGTGCCGGTCGGAGATCACCAACACCTTGGCGCCGTCCTCGATGGCGGCCGCGGCCTCGGCGCACAGGGCGTCCAGGGCCTCACGCAGCCCCTCGGCGCCGTCGGCAACGCGATAGCGGCAACGCAGTACGTGCGAGGCCAGGTCGGGCAGGTCGCCGTCGCGGTTGATCTGCACGATCTGTTTCAGCTCGTCGTTGTTCAGAATCGGGTACGGCAGCACGATCTGGCGCATCGTCCGCGGGCCGGGGTCGAGCAGGTTCTCCTCCGGCCCGATCCGGTTGCGCAGGGAGGTGACCATCTCTTCGCGGATCGCGTCCAGGGGTGGGTTGGTGACCTGGGCGAAGTGCTGGATGAAGTAGTCGAACAGCAGACGTGGCCGCTGTGAGAGCACCGCCAGAGGTGTGTCGGAACCCATCGAGCCGATCGCTTCGGCACCGGTGTTGGCCATCGGTGCCACCACCAGGCGCAGTTCTTCCTCGGTGTAGCCGAAGACCTGCTGGCGGCGGGCCACCGAGGAGTGGGTGTGCACGACGTGTTCGCGCTGCGGCAGGTCGGCCAGGTTCACCCGGGTATCGGCCAGCCATTGGCCGTAGGGCGCAGCCCCGGCCAGGCTCTGCTTGATCTCCTCGTCGGGGATGATCCGGTGCTCGGCCAGGTCGGCCAGGAACATCCGTCCCGGTTGCAGCCGGCCCTTGGTGGCGATCCGATCGGCCGGAATGTCCAGCACTCCGGCTTCGGAGGCAAGCACCACCAGACCGTCGTGGGTGACCCAGTAACGGCCCGGGCGCAAGCCGTTGCGGTCGAGCACCGCGCCGATCACGGTGCCGTCGGTGAAGGTCATACAGGCCGGTCCGTCCCAGGGCTCCATCAGGCAGGAGTGGAACTCGTAGAAGTCGCGCATCGCCGGGCTCAGGTCGGCGTTGTTCTCCCAGGCCTCCGGGATCATCATCAGCACCGCATGCGGCAGGCTGCGCCCGCCGAGGTGCAGCAGTTCCAGCACCTGGTCGAAGATGCCCGAGTCGGACGAGCCCGGTTCGGCGATCGGGAAGAGTCGCTGCAGGTCACCGGGAATCAGATCGGTGTCCAGCAGGGCTTCCCGGGCACGCATCCAGTTGCGGTTGCCGCGCACGGTGTTGATCTCACCGTTGTGGGCGATCATCCGGAAGGGGTGGGCCAGCCGCCAGGACGGGAAGGTGTTGGTCGAGAACCGCGAGTGCACCAGCGCCAGCGCCGAGGCGATCCGCTCGTCGTGCAGGTCGGGGAACAACTCACCGAGTTGATCGGTGGTCAACATGCCCTTGTACACCGTGGTGCGTGCCGACAGGGAAGCGAAATACAGGTCGAGTTCCAGGGTGGCTCGCACCCGCAGCACGAAGGCGACCCGATCCAGGTCCAGCCCGGTCAGCGGCCGACCCTCGGCATCATCGGCGGCCACGAAGAGCTGTTCGAAGCCGGGCATCGATGCGGTCGACACCGGGCTCAAGCCGGCGGCATCGTGTGGCACCGCACGCCAGCCGAGCACACGCAGGCCTTCCTCGGCCGCGATCCGGGCCACGCCTTCTCGGGCCGCACGGGCGTGTTCGGGATCGGTCGGCAGGAACACCATGCCCATCGCATAGGCCCCGACCGGGGGCAGTGCGAAATCGACCACCGCACGCAGGAACTCGTCGGGTACCTGGATCAGAATCCCGGCCCCGTCCCCGGCGGCAGTGTCGGCACCGGTGGCGCCGCGGTGGTCGAGGTTGCGCAGGGCTTCGAGCCCCTGTTGCACGATTCGGTGAGCGGGCTCACCGGTGAGGTTGGCGACGAAGGCCACCCCGCAGGCGTCGTGCTCGTTCAGGGGGTCGTACAGGCCCTGTGCTGTGGGTGCGTGTCCCCGAGCGGTAAAGGCGACCATGCGATCCTCCGTGGTGTGAGCGTCGGTGCGCGCCACCCGGTGTTCTCCCACAGCCGGGCGGTGCGTTTTTCGTCGCAATCGTGGCAGCCGGCTTTTTCACCCGCGCTACGGCTTTGTTACAGCCATGAAAAAACCCGCGGCGAGGGGTTGTCCTCGCCACGGGTTGTCGGGTGCCCGTTCATCGGGCCCGGGTGGTGCGATCAGGGTTCGACGCCGAGGGTCTCGGCCATCTTCTCCTTGGTCAGGCCCTGCAGGTCGAAGGGTTCACCGTTGATGTGCACCGTGGGGGTGCTGGAGATGCCCATCGACCGCGAGGTGGCATTGATCGATTCACCCCATTGGCCCTTCTCCATGTTCTGGACGCAACTGGTGAAGGTTTCGGGGGCCGAGCCGTTGACCTTCTCGGCCAGTTGCACCAACTGATCGTTGTTCCATTGCAGGTTCGCATTCTCGAACAGGGCCTTCTGGTACGACCAGGCGAATCCCTCCTCGGCCGCGCAACCGTAAGCATTGGCCGAGCTGACCGATCCGGCGCTCAGGAAGGCCATCGGCCACGATTCCAGTTTCCATTCACCACCGACCACGGCCTTCTCGATGATGTCGCCGTACTGCTTCTCGAACTCGGCGCAGTGCGGGCACTGGAAGTCGGCCCACACCGAGATGGTCTTCGGTGCGTCCTGCTTGCCGAACACGATCGGCTTGTTCATCGCCAGCGCCTGCGGTTCTTCCTTGAACTCGCTGGGTGCGGCTTCCGGGGAGCGGGTGGACAGGAACCAGGAGAACAGCACCCCGCCGCCGACCAGGAGGGCCACCACGACCACTCCGGCGATGATCAGGGTCATCCGGTCCTTCTTGCGCTTCTCGGCCTGCGCCTGCAGCCGGGCCCGCTCGCGGGCGTTGGCCCCGCCGGGTGACGGTGTCCCGGCCCGCTTCAACTGCTTATTGGCCCGAGTCTTCTTGCTCATTCGTTCTCCTCGTCGTCCACAACGAACTCGTCGTCCTCACCGAAACGGTCCAGGCTGAACTTGGACCGCGGGAAGAGGATCAGCCAGCCGGCCATCAGAGCGAAGCCGGCATCGCGCAGCAAGGTCCACGCGTAACTGGTTTGGTCGGGCGCCACTTGGCCGCCACCGCCGAAGCATCCGCAGTCGATGCTCAAGCCACGCGCCCAGGCCGAGATGATCCCGGCCATGAACAGCACCAGCACCACCGCGGAGGCGATCGCGGCCGGACGGGTCAACAGTCCGGCGAGCAACAACAGCCCGAGCGCGATCTCGAACCAGGGCAGGCCCCAGCCGATCACGTTCACCAGCGCCGGCGGCAGCGGCAGTTCGTAGGCCTCGACGGCCATCACCGACTGCTGCGGGGTGCCGACCTTCAGCAGGCCCGATACCAGCCAGACCGCCACCAGGCCCAGCCGCATCAGCAGCGAGAGCCAGGGCTGTGCCTTCGCGAATGTGGTCTGCCGGGGTGGTGCATCAAGCAATTGTGTCGCCATCATCTTTCACCTCGAAGCCAATACCTGTAGGTCGGCCGCGATGTCCGCGGCCGAGAGGTCCTGCTGCCAGTACGCGATCGCAGTCCGGTCGGGGCCGAAGGCGATGAGCTGGGTGCCGTGTCCCACGAAGTAGCCATCCTGTCCGTTGCGCTGCTTTCCACTGATCGCCACCCCGACCCGTTCGGCGACGTGTTCGACGTCGGGGCGTTCACCGGTCAATCCGATCACGCCTGGGGCATCGCGCGCCAGCCATTCTTTCAGGGATGCCGCGGTGTCGCGTTCGGGGTCCACCGTGATCAGGATGGCGGTGATCCGTTGCCGCAGATCCCGTGGCAGCATCGCGAGCGCCTCGGAGAGTTTGCCGGGGGTTTCGGAGCAGCGAGGTTCGCAGTGGCTGTAGCCGAAGACGATCACCACGATCGGTGAGGTCGGGGTCGAAGCCAGCCGGTAGCGGTGCCCGGAGGTGTCGGTGAGCACGGCGTCGGGCAGGTCGTAGGGTTCGGTGATCTCCGTGCCGTGCAGGTCGGCCGCCTCAGCGGCATCCGGGGTCTGTGCGGCCGACCCGCACCCGGCCAAGAACACCAGGGCGAGCCCCACCACGATCCACACGGGTCTCACGAGGGTAGAACCTGCAACCGCGCCGGATGGTTCCCGGAGCAACGGAATTGTTGCTCAGTGCTTGCGGCGCACACCCTCGGCCAGGTCGTCCACCACCGCGGCCATCGCGCTGAGATCGCCGGGGTTCCCGGCGTCGACGGCGGCGAGCAGGGTCTTGACCAGGGCCGAACCCACGATCACCGCGTCGGCATAGCCGGCCACCGTGGCGGCCTGGTCACCATCGGACACCCCCAGCCCCAACCCGACCAGGACGTCGGGGGTCAGGGCGCGCAGCCGGGCGACCAGTTCCTCCCCGGCCGCCGAGGTGCTGGTGCGGGTACCGGTGACGCCCATCACCGCGGTGGCGTAGACCCAGCCGCGGCAGTGTTCGACGGTGCTGATGATGCGTTCGTCGGTGGACGAGGGGGCGACCAGGAAGATCCGTTCCAGGTCGTATTTCTCCGAGGCGGCCAGCCACTCCTCGGCCTCATCGGGGGTGAGGTCGGGGGTGATCAGACCGGCGCCGCCGGCATTGGCGAAGTCGCGGGCGAAAGCATCCACCCCGTACTGCTCGACCAGGTTCCAGTAGGTCATGGTCACCGGTACCGCCCCCGCCGTTGCCACCGCTTCGGCGGCGGTGAAGACGTCGCGGGTGCGTACTCCGCCGCGCAGGGCGTCATTGCCGGCCCGCTGGATCACCGGGCCGTCCAGCATCGGGTCGCTGTAGGGGATGCCGATCTCGACGATGTCGGCCCCGGCCGAGTGCTGTCCCCGGGCGAGCATGGTCATCGCGGCGACCGACAGTTCCACGGTCGGGTATCCGACCGGCAGGTAGCCGATGAAGGCGGCCCGGCCCTCGGCCTTGGCCGCGGCGATGGCCCGTCCCGACTTACCCGGTTCGCGGGTCAGTGTGATGTCTGCGCCGGTCATGCCTCGTCCCCCTGGAATCCGTCCACCGACCCGTCGATCCCGAACCATTGGATCGCGGTCCGGACGTCCTTGTCGCCGCGCCCCGACAGGTTGACCACGATCAGCGGTTCGGCGTCGGGCTGCTCGTCGGCCAGGCGGCGGCCCAATCGCAGGGCGCCGGCCAGGGCGTGCGCCGATTCGATCGCGGGCATGATGCCCTCGGTGCGTGACAGCAGCTTGAAGGCTTCCATCGCCTCCCGGTCGGTCACCGGCTCGTAGCTGGCCCGGCCGCTGTGATGCAGCCAGGCGTGCTCCGGCCCGACGGCCGGGTAGTCCAGCCCGGCCGAGACCGAGTGCGAGTCCTTGGTCTGGCCGTCCTCGTCCTGCAGTACGTAGGTGCGCATGCCGTGCAGCACCCCGACCGCACCACCGGTGATCGAGGCGGCGTGCCGGCCGGTGTCGATGCCCTCTCCCTCGGCCTCGAAGCCGTAGAGGCCCACCGACTTTTCGTCGATGAAGTCGGCGAACATGCCGATCGCATTCGATCCGCCGCCGACGCAGGCGACCACCGCGTCGGGCAGTCGGCCGTAGCGCTGCAAAACCTGGTCGCGGGTTTCGGTGGAGATCACCCGCTGCAGTTCGCGCACCAGCTTCGGGAAGGGATGCGGCCCGGCGGCCGAGCCGATCAGGTAGTGGGTGTGGTCGACGGTGGCGACCCAATCGCGCATCGCCTCGTTCATCGCGTCCTTGAGGGTGCGGCTACCGGCCTTGACCGCGATCACCTCCGCGCCGAGCAGTTGCATCCGGGCGACGTTGAGGGCCTGTCGATCGGTGTCGACCTCACCCATGTAGACCCGGCATTCCATGCCGAACAGGGCGGCTGCGGTGGCCGTGGCAACGCCGTGCTGCCCCGCGCCGGTTTCGGCGATCAGACGGGTCTTGCCCATCCGCCGGGTGAGCAGGGCCTGACCCAGGACGTTGTTGATCTTGTGCGAACCGGTGTGGTTCAGGTCTTCGCGCTTGAGCAGGATCGTGGCGTTGCCGGCGTGCCGGGAGAAACGGTCGACCAGGGTCAGCGGGGTGGGCCGTCCGGCGTAGTTGACCCGCAGGTCGTGCAGGTCGGCGGCATAGGACGGGTCGGCCTGGGCGGCGGTGAAGGCCGCGTCCAGTTCGCTCAGGGCGGCGTGCAGGGCCTCGGGGGTGAAGCGTCCGCCGAAGGGGCCGAAGTGGCCGGTGAGTTCGGACGGGTCGGGTGTGCGGGTCATTGTTGTTCCGATTTCTCGTGGCCGGACGAGCCGGCGGCGATCATGGCCGCCACGCCGTCCTCGGGGTTGGTACCGGTCACCAGCGCTTCACCCACCAGCACCACGCGGGCACCGGCTCGGGCGGCTGCGGCGGCATCGGCCGGGCCCTGCAGACCGGATTCGGCGACCTTGATCACGTGATCGGGAATCTGCGGTGCCAGCTCGGCGAAGGCCTCGGGGTGCACCTCGAGGGTCTGCAGGTTGCGGTTGTTCACCCCGAGCAGTGCCGGGTCGAGCCGCAGGGCGCGTTCGATCTCCTCGGCGGTGTGCACCTCCACCAACGGGGTCAGTCCCAGTTCGAGGCAGTGCTCGTACAGGGCGGCGAGTTCGTCGTCGGTGAGGGCGGCAACGATCAGCAGGGCCAGGTCGGCGCCGGTCACCCGGGCCTCGACCAGTTGGTATTCGTTGCTGGTGAAGTCCTTGCGCAGCACCGGCACGTCCACCGCCGCGCGCACCGCGGCCAGGTCGGCCAAGGAGCCGTTGAACCGGGTGCGTTCGGTGAGCACCGAGATCGCCGCGGCGCCACCGCGGGCGTAGGCCGAGGCCAGCCCGGCGGGGTCGGTGATCTCGGCCAGCGCACCCTTGCTGGGGCTGGACCGCTTCACCTCGGCGATCACCGACAGATCCTCGGCGGCGAAGGCCGGCAGCGGATCGCGCACCGGCGGCGCGTCGGCCAGCCGGGCCCGCAATTCCTTCAGCGGCAGGTCCGCGGCTCGCCGGTCGGCGTCGGCACGGGCAACGGCGGTGAGTTCGTCGAGGACGCCCACGTCAGGCGTTGCTCAGCCCGGCGACCTGCATGATCCGGCCGACGATCAGTGCCACCACCACGACACCGCCGGCCACCGCCAGCAGCCACCAGTTCAGGGTCACCACGGCCACGGTGCCGATCACCGCGGCGATGAAGGCGATCGCAACGCTGACCCAGGCCGAGGGGGAACGGCCGTGGTGGTACTTCGCTTCGTCGGGTTCGGTGTTGCCCCGGTTGATGTAGCTGGCGCTCATCGGTGCCTCCTGGTCGCTTGCAAAATGGCCTCCCGCATTCGCCGAATGGGCAGGTCGCGAGGCCATTGTGTCGAACTTTCGGGCTTTCCGCCCACCTGTTTCACTCCGGATGGTTCAGCCTAGGTGACCTGCCGGGTTCGGCATCGTCCGCCGCGCCGTCGACCGCGGTGGGGTCGACCCCGGCGTCGAGAGCTTTCCAGACCTCGTGCGGGTCGTCACTGGTGGCATCGACGGTGCGCCGGTCGAAACGGTCACCGCGGGTCGGCCAACGTCCGGCCCCGACCATCACGATCACCGCACCGGCCACCGCAATCAGGCCGGCCACCAAGTAGCCGAGCGGCCAGCCGGTGGTTTCCAGACCGGTCGCATTCGCCAGGGTATGCTGACGCAGTTGGGTGCGCACCAGTTCGTCACCGGGGGTGCCCGGCAACGCACCGGTGAGGATCATGCCGACCCCAGCGAACCCCTGCACCACCGCCACCACCTGCCGGCCCCGGTGCCGCAACAACAGCAGCAGTGGCATACCGCCGGCGACGATGAGGGCCAGGGCGGTGGCCAGACCGCCGCTGCTGGTGGTGCCCGACATCGGCACTGGTGGGCCGTCGGTGTGGATCGTCCACCAGGTGCGCGAGGCAATCACCAGGCCGGCCAGCGCACCGAGCAGCAGCCCGGCCAGGCCCAGCAGCCGCAGCCTGCTGCCACTCACGGCGCCTCCGGCTGGGTCACCGGGCGCAGGCTTTCGGCCGCCGCGATCGCCCGAATCACCGCCGCGGCCTTGTTGCGACTTTCGGCGTTCTCGGCTTCGACGACCGAGTCGGCGACGATGCCACCGCCGGCTTGCACGTGAGCGATGCCGTCCTTGATCAGGGCGGTGCGGATCGCGATCGCGACATCGGCGTCGCCGGCGAAATCGAAGTAGCCGACCACCCCGCCGTAGACCCCGCGGCGCGATGTTTCCAGGGTGTCGATGATCTCCATCGCCCGCACCTTGGGTGCCCCGGAGAGGGTGCCGGCCGGGAAGCAGGAGAGCACCGCGCGCAGGGCGCTGTGTTCCTCGCGAAGTCGTCCGGTGACCTCCGCCTCGAGGTGCATCACGTGCGAGTACCGGCGCACCTTCATGAATTGGGTGACCTCGACGGTGCCCGGTTCACAGACCCGACCCAGGTCATTGCGGCCCAGGTCGACCAGCATCAGGTGTTCGGCGCATTCCTTCTCGTCGGCGAGCAGGTCGGTCTCGAGTTGGGCGTCCTCGGCCGGGGTGCTGCCCCGGGGCCGGGTGCCGGCGATCGGACGGGTGATCGCACGCCGGTCGCTGACGGTGACCAGCGCCTCGGGTGAGGAGCCGACGATGTCGAAGCCCGGCATCCGCAGCAGGTAGAGGTAGGGGCTCGGGTTCGAGGTGCGCAACATCCGGTAGATGTCGAAGGCATCGGCCTCGGTGTCGATGTCGAAGCGTTGCGAGAACACCACCTGGAAGGCCTCACCGGCTTCGATCCGCTCGATGATCTCGGCCACCGCGGCGGCGTACTCGGCGCTGGTGCGCTGGTGGCGCAGTTTCGGTTCGGCCGGGGTATCGCGAATCCCGGCCAGGGCCGGGGTGGGCCGGGCCAGAGCCTCGGCCATCTGCTCCACCCGACGCACCGCATCGGCGTGGGCGGCATCCACCCGCTCGTCGGTGGCGTCGAAGTTGATCGCGTTGGCGATCAGCCACACCTCGCCGGTGAAGTGGTCGAGTACGGCCAGGTCGGTGGCCAGGCTCATCCGCAACTCGGGTACCCCGAGGTCGTCGGGGTTGGTGTCGGGCAGGTTCTCCAGCCGGCGGATGATGTCGTAGCCGAGGTAGCCGACCATTCCGGAAGTGAACGGAGGCAGGTCGGGGTCACGTTCGGTGTGCAGCAGTTCGACGGTGCGATCGAGCACCTCCAACGGGTCGCCCTCGGTGGGCACCCCGACCGGCACGTTCCCCTCCCAGTGGGTCTGTCCGTCCCGGGTGGTCAGGGTTGCCGCGGCGTGCACCCCGACGAAGGACCAACGGCCCCAGGAGCCGTGTTCGGCCGACTCGAACAAGAAGGTGCCCGGTCGGTTCGCGGCGAGTTTGGCGTACAAACCCACCGGGGTGAGGGTGTCGGCCATCAGCCGGGTGTGTACCGGGATCACCCGCCGCTCGACGGCCGCGGTGCGGAACTCCTCGAGGGTGGGGCTGACTTTCACTGCGCATCCTCCTGGGCCGGCAGGGTGGCGATCAGGTCGGTGTCGAAACAACTGGTGGTGCCGGTGTGGCAGGCCGGGCCCTCCTGGTCGACCTGGAGCAGCAGGGTGTCGCCGTCACAGTCGAGGCGTACCTCGCGCACCCACTGCCGGTGGCCCGATTCCTCACCCTTGGCCCAGAACTTGCCGCGGCTGCGCGACCAGTAGGTGGCGCGTCCGGTGCTCAGGGTGCGGGCCAGGGATTCGTCGTTCATCCAGGCCATCATCAACACCTGTCCGGTGGTGGCGTCCTGGGCGATGGCCGGAACCAGACCATCGGCATTGCGCGTCAGGCGTCGGCTCAGGTCGGGATCGAGGGCTGTGATGGGTTCACTCACTGCGCCATTGTCCCCCATGGCCTAACATTGGCGTTCGTGCATCTCGCCCAGACTGAACGCGCCGCCCTGTGTGACCTGCTCGACCATGTCGGGCCGGACGCCCCGACCCTGTGCGACGGCTGGACCACCCATGATCTGGTCACGCACCTGTGGGTACGCGAAACCGATCCGTTGGGAGCCCCCGGCATCATCGCCAAACCGCTGGCCGGGCTCACCGAACGTCGGATGGCCGAGGCCCAACAGCGGTGGAGCTACGCGGAATTGGTCGAACGGGTGCGCACCGGGCCGTTCCGCTTCTCGGTCTTCGCCATCCCGGGGGTGGACGAGCCGGCCAATGCCACCGAGTTCTTCGTGCACCACGAGGACGTCCGGCGGGTCAACGGGGAACCGAACCCGCGCGATCTCGGTACCGAGGTCGAGGACTGGATGTGGCGGCGGATCAAACTGCTCGGCCGGGCCTGGTTCCGACGCGCCGACGTGGGTGTGGTGTTGGAGCGGGCCGATGACGGCGCCCAACTGCGGGTGGCCAGCGGTGATCTGACCGTGAACCTGGTGGGGCTGCCCAGCGAGTTGATGCTCTACGGGCACGGTCGGCGGGAGGCCGCCCACGTGCAGGTGATCGGCACCGACGAAGCGGTTGCGAAGCTGGCCGAGACCGACCTGAGCTTGTAGCTCAGCCGATCCGCAGGCGCATATTGCGCAGTTCGTAACCGGCCACCACGTCCACCCAGGACAGCGACGGGGTCTGCACGATCGTCAACGGCAGTTGCAACAACCTGGTCAGCAGAATGTCGGTCTCCTGGATCGCGATGTGCGACCCCGGGCAGCGGTGGGAGCCGTCGCCGAAGGACAGCACCTCGGGGCGCACCCCGCGGGAGCGGGTGCGGTCGGGGCAGATCGAGTGCGGGTGCTCCCCCACCGCCGCGGTATCGGAGTTCGCCGCGCGCACGTACATGTCGAGCAAGGCGCCCTCCGGAATTGTCCAGGATTCGTCCCCGTCGGTGAGGGTGATCGGGGCAACCGCGGTGCGGTAGATGTGGCCGACCACCGGTTCGACCCGCAGGATCTCGTGCAGAATCTGGTGCCGTTCGGCCTCTTCGGCACCGAGGTAGCGCTGCATCAGGTCGGGACGTTCCAGCAGGTGCCAGACCGCGACCACGATGAACTCGCGGGTGGTGACCATGCCGGCCGCCCCGTAGGTGAGGCATTCGGCCAGGATCTCGCCGTCGGAATAGCCCTCCTCGATCAGGTGGCTGATCACGTCCTCCTGCGGTTCGGCCCGGCGGGCCTTGATCGCGGGCTTCACGTCGTGGATGTGGAAGAACACCAACGGCAGCGAGGACCGGGCCGAACGCAGCTTCACCTTGAACTTGGCCCAACGGGTTTCGGCCCGCTTGCCGGGGGTCACCGAGGGGAAGGCGAAGAACCGTTCCAGACGCCGGGTCATCTTCTCCATATCGGAGTTGGTCAACCCGATCACCTGGGCGGTGACGTGTACCGCCATCCGCAGCGACATCTGGTCGAGGTCGAACTCGCGTCGCTGCCGGGCCTGGGCCACCAGTTCGTCGGCGCGGGCCTCCATCAGATCCCGGTAGCGGCGTCCGACGGTGACCGGGGCGAAGTAGCGGGCGATCTTGGCGCGTACCTGGCGATGCGGTTCCCCGTCCATGTACAGCACCGGGGTGCGCATGCTGCTGGTGCGGGCCCGGATCAGTTCGGCACTGAACCCTTCCTGGATCGATTCGTCGCCGAACTCGCGCAGGGCCTGACGCACCAGATGCTGCGAGCGGATGTGCCAGGCACCGTCGAGGTTCTCGATCGCGGGGGTGTAGCTCTCGGCGGGGCGTTCGGTCTTGCGATCCGAGGCATGGCCCACCGGGCAGGTGTCGGGATGGGTGCTGCTGGACATGGCCCCTCCAGGGACGTCTCGACTGTTACTCAACAGTAGTCGGCCCGACACCGGCCGGGGCAGGGTGGGTGCGAGGCGACCGGAACGGGCAAAATGGGTGCCATGCGATGCCGTGCACCGTGGATCTCCGCCCTGGCGGCGGCGCTGGTCGTCTCCGGATGCAGCGGGGGCACCGAGCCGGAACCGCAACCCTCCGGTACCCCGGGCTCGTCGGCTCCCAGCACCACACCGGACGCCACCGCCACACCGGAGCCCACGGCCACTGCGAGCCCCAGCACGGATCCGACTGCCCCGCCCAGCGTGAGCGATTGGACGACCGGCCTGACCACACCGTGGGGTATCGACTGGCTGCCCGACGGCGACGCCCTGGTCACCGAACGCGATACCGGGCTGATCAAACGCATCGACTCCTCGGGCACCGCCACCGAGGTCGGCCGGATCGACGAGGTCGTCCCGTCGTCGGAGGGTGGCTTGCTCGGCATCGCGGTCGGCACCGACACGTTATTCCTGTACTACTCCACCGGCACCGACAACCGGTTGGTGTCGGTGAGTTGGGACGGTGAGCGGGCCGGCGAGCAGCAGAACCTGCTCACCGAGATCCCGGTCGCCCAGACCCACAACGGCGGACAGGTTCGCCTGGGCCCCGACGGTTACCTCTATGTCTCCACCGGCGACGCCCAGACCCGTGAGGACGCCCAGGACCGCAACTCCCTGGCCGGCAAGATCCTGCGGCTGACACCCCAGGGCGCCCCGGCCCCGGGCAACCCCTTCGGCAACGAGGTGTACAGCCTGGGCCACCGCAATGTGCAGGGCCTGGCCTTCGACGATCAGGGCCGGTTGTGGGCCAGCGAGTTCGGCGACAAGGGTGCCGATGAACTGAACCTGATCGAATCCGGCGGCAACTACGGCTGGCCGACCGTGGAGGGGTACGGCGAGGAACCCGGCATGATCAACCCCCAGGTCACCTGGCCGGTGGAGGAGGCTTCCCCGTCCGGGCTGGCCTTCTGGCGCGGCTCGTTGTGGATGGCCGGGCTGCGCGGCCAACGCCTGTGGCAGATTCCGGTGCAGGAATCCGGTTCCGGTGACCCGGTGGCACATCTGGTCGAGCAGTACGGCCGGTTGCGGGCGGTGGCCGCAGATCCCGACGATGACGCCCTGGTGGTCGGCACCTCCAATACCGACGGGCGTGGTGATCCGGCCGACGGTGACGACCGGTTGTTGCGTCTCGGCGAGTGACACCACCGCTGCGGACCATCGGCTGGCTAGCCTGAGGGCACCCACACGCGAGGAGCCAGCGATGACCGAGCACTTGACCCTGACCTTTCTCGGCGCGGCCGGAACCGTGACCGGTTCGAAGTACCTGCTCACGATCGGACGGCGCCGCGTGCTGGTCGATGCGGGCCTGTTCCAGGGTGAGAAGCAGTGGCGGGAACGCAACTGGGACGACTTTCCGGTCGACCCGGCCTCGATCAGCGATGTGGTGCTGACCCACGCGCACACCGACCACATCGGTTACCTGCCGGCTCTGGTGGCCCGCGGGTTCTCCGGGCCGGTGTGGGCCACCGAGGGCAGCATTCGGCTCGGCGAGATCGTGTTGCGCGATGGTGGCAAATTGCAGGAACTCGGCGCCCGGGACGCCAACCGGGGTGGTTGGTCGAAACACGAACCGGCGCTGCCGCTGTACACCACCGAGGATGTCGAGGCGACCCTGCCGCTGTTCCGGGAGGTGGATTTCGACGTCAACGTCGATCTCGGTGACGGGCTGGTCGGACGGTGGGTGCGGGCCGGACACATTCTGGGTTCGGCCTCGGTGCATCTGAGCCTGGGCGATGCCGAGGTGCTGTTCTCCGGCGATGTCGGACGACACGACCATCCGATCCTGAAGGCCCGCAAGACCCCACCGGGGGCGCGCTATGTGGTGATGGAGTCGACCTATGGTGACCGGGAACATCCAGAACCCGAGGTCGAACACCAGGACCTGGCCGAGGCGATCACCCGCACCGTCGAACGCGGTGGCACGGTGTTGATTCCCGCGTTCGCGATCGACCGCACCGAGACCGTGCTGCGGGCGCTCACCTCGATGCAGCGCGAGGGTCGCATTCCCGATGTGCCGGTGGTGGTCGATTCACCCATGGCCCTGGAGGCGCTGCGGGTCTACAAGGATGTGCGCCTCGACGAGTTGCGCGACGACATCGAGATCTCCGATTTCACCGGGCTGCCGCAACTGCGGGAATCCCGCTCCGCCCGCTCGTCCAAGGCGTTGAACACCGACCGCAGCCCGAAGATCATCATCTCGTCCTCGGGCATGTTGGAGGGCGGCCGGGTGCTGCACCATCTGAAGCGGCTGCTGCCCGATGACCGCAACACCATCGCCCTGGTCGGGTATCAGGCCGAGGGCACCCGCGGACGAGCCCTGGAGGACGGCGCCGGCCAGGTCAAGATTCATGGCCGCTACGTCAAGGTCGCCGCCGAGATCGTCCGCGATCGGGAATTCTCGGTGCACGGTGATCGCTCCGACCTCACCGATTGGTTGCGTGATCTCGATCAGGTGCCCGAGACCGTGTTCATCGTGCACGGCGAACCCGAGGTGGCCCGCGGCTTCGCACAACACCTGCGCGCCGAACTCGGTGTGGTGGCCGTGGTGCCCGGATACGGCGAAATCGTCACCCTCGACGCCGAGGATCCGGACCCGGCCGACGACGATGACGATTTCGACGCACCACAGTATTGAGCAGTGTTCTGTGGAGCAGAGTTGATCAGGTGAGCTTTTCGATGATCAGCTCGCGCACCCGGCCCGCGTCGGCCTGACCGCGCATCTCCTTCATCACCGCACCGATCAGCGCACCGGCCGCAGCCACCTTGCCGCCACGGATCTTCTCGGCGACATCGGGGTTGGCCTCGATCGCCCGGTCGACCGCCTCCGACAAGGCACCGTCGTCCGACACCACCGCCAGGCCTCGGGACTCGACCACCGCGGCGGGTTCGCCCTCACCGGCCAAGACCCCCTCGATCACCTGGCGGGCCAGCTTGTCGTTGATCGTGCCGGCATCGACCAGGCCCTGCAGTTCGGCCACCTGGGCCGGGGTGATCGCCAGTTCGGTGAGCTCGACGCCGGCCTCGTTGGCCCGGCGGGTCAGCTCGGCCAGCCACCACTTGCGGGCGGCCTGCGGGACACAACCGGCGGCGACGGTGTCGGCGATCGGGTCGGTCGCCCCGGCCGAGACCACATCGCGCATCTCCAGATCGGTGAATCCCCATTCGGCCTGCAGGCGCTTGCGGCGCTGGGCGGGCGGTTCGGGCAGGGTGGCGCGCAGTTCCTCCACCCACTCCCGGCTCGGGGCCACCGGCAACAGGTCCGGTTCGGGGAAGTAGCGGTAGTCCTCGGCCTCTTCCTTGGATCGACCCGAGGTGGTCTCGCCGGAGTCCTCGTGCCAGTGCCGGGTTTCCTGATGCACCGAGCCACCGGCGTCCAGTACCGCGGCCTGCCGCGAGATCTCGTAACGCAGGGCCCGTTCGACACTGCGCAGGGAGTTCACGTTCTTGGTCTCGGTACGGGTGCCGAAGGGGGCATCGGGTGAGGGACGCAACGACACGTTGGCGTCACAGCGCAGCGAGCCGTGCTCCATCCGCACGTCCGACACACCCAGGGCACGCAACAGGTCGCGCAGCATCTCGACATAGGCCTTGGCGACCAGCGGGGCCTTCGCCCCGGCTCCGGTGATCGGCTTGGTGACGATCTCGATCAGCGGCACCCCGGCCCGGTTGTAGTCGAGCAGGGAGTGCGAGGCGCCGTGGATCCGGCCGGTGCTGCCGCCGACGTGCAGCGACTTACCGGTGTCCTCCTCCATGTGGGCGCGTTCGATCTCGATCCGGAAGGGCTCACCTTCCACGTCCACCTCGACCCAGCCGTCGAAGGCGATCGGCTCGTCGTACTGGCTGATCTGGTAGTTCTTCGGCATGTCGGGATAGAAGTAGTTCTTCCGCGCGAACCGGCACTGTTCGGCGATCTGGCAGTTCAATGCCAGACCGATCCGGATCGCCGATTCGATCGCCTTGCCGTTGACCATCGGCATCGCGCCGGGCAGGGCCAGGCACACCGGGCAGACCTGGGTGTTCGGTTCGGCCCCGAAGTCGGTGGCGCAGCCGCAGAACATCTTGGAGGCGGTGTTCAGTTCGACGTGCACCTCCAGACCCATCACCGGGTCGAAGCGGGCCACCGCGTCGTCGTATTCCACCAGTTCGGTCATCGGGCCCCTCCTGCCGGGTAGTTCGCGATCTGCTCCATCAGCACCCCGACTTCTCGTTCCAGGGCGGCACCGACCCGGTAGAGACGGTCGTCGGCGCGGGCCGGGGCGACCACCTGCACCCCGACGGGCAGGCCGTCCTCGGCCGACAGACCGGCCGGGAAGGAGGCCGAGGCGTTGCCGGCCAGGTTGGACGGGGTGGTGCACAGGTCGTTGAGGTACATCGCCATCGGGTCGTCGACCCGCTCCCCCAGCTTGAAGGCGGTGGTCGGGGTGGTCGGCGAGACCAGCACATCGACCTTGTCGAAGGCGGCGTCGAAATCGCGCTGCACCAGGGTGCGCACCTTCTGGGCCGAGCCGTAGAACTCGTCGAAGTAACCGGCCGACAGGGCGTAGGTGCCCAGGATGATGCGGCGCTTGACCTCGGCGCCGAAACCGGCCTCGCGGGTCAGTTGCATCACTTCCTCGGTCGACCGCATCCCGTCGTCCCCGACCCGCAGGCCGTAGCGCATCGCGTCGAAGCGGGCCAGGTTGGACGAGGCCTCGCTGGGCAGGATCAGGTAGTAGGCGCCCAGGGAGTATTCGAAGTGCGGGCAGGAGACCTCGACCACTTCGGCGCCCAGGCCGGTGAGGGTCTCGACGGTGCGGTCGAAGACCTCCAGCACGCCCGGGGCGTAGCCCTCACCGCGCAGTTCGGTGACCACGCCGATCTTCATGCCGGCGATGTCGCCGCTGCGGGCGGCAGCCACCACGTCCGGTACCGGGTCGGCCAGGCTGGTCGCGTCCATCGGGTCGTGGCCCCCAATGGCCTGGTGCAGCAGGGCCGCGTCCAGCACGGTACGGGCGCACGGGCCGGGCTGATCCAGCGAGGAGGCCAGCGCGATCTGGCCATAGCGGGAGGTGCCGCCGTAGGTCGGCTTGATGCCGACCGTCGCGGTGAAGGCAGCGGGCTGGCGGATCGAACCGCCGGTGTCGCTGCCCATCGCCAGCGGGGCCTCGAAGGCGGCCAACGCGGCCGAGGAACCGCCGCCGGAACCACCGGGAATCCGCTCGGTGTCCCAGGGGTTGCGGGTCGGGCCGAAGGCGGAGTTCTCGGTGGACGATCCCATCGCGAACTCGTCCATGTTCGTCTTGCCCAGGATCACCATCCCGGCATCCTGGATGCGTCGGGTGACGGTCGCCGAATACGGCGGGATCCAGCCCTCGAGCATCTTCGAGCCGGCGGTGGTGGGCACCCCTTCCTGGGTGAACACGTCCTTCAGCGCCAGCGGCACCCCGGCCAGCGGCCCGAGTTCCTCCCCGGCGGCGCGGCGTTCATCGATCCGTCGGGCCGCGGCCAGCGCGCCGTCGGTGTCGACATGCAGGAAGGCGTTGATCTCGCCGTCGACCTCGGCGATCCGGTCCAGGTGTGCCTGGGTGACCTCGACCGCGCTCAGTTCGCCGGCCGCGATCCTGCCGGCCAGGTCGGCGGCGGTGGCGGTGATGATCTCGTTGCTCATCAGGCCTCCTCGTCCAGGATTCGGGGTACCCGGAAGCGGGATTCCTCGGCTTCGGGTGCCTGCGACAGCACCACGTCCACCGGCAGTGACGGCCGTACCTCGTCGTCGCGGAAGACGTTGGTCAGCGGCAGCGGGTGGGAGGTCGGCGGCACGTCGTCGGTGGCGACCTCCGATACCCGGGCCACGGCCTGCAGGACCACATCCAATTGGCCCGCCAACAGGGTCAGTTCTTCCGGACTCAACTCGATTCGCGCGAGGTGGCCCAACTTGGCCACCTCCTGCTCGCTCAATGCCACGTGTTCTTCTCCTCTGCTGCCGATACGGCCAGCCGTCATCCTAACGGCCCTTAACGCACGCGTAACACGTGTGACACGGCGGTGGAAATTTCGCGACGCACACTGGAGGGGTGTTCTTGATGCGAGTGATTCTGCCCGACCGGCCCGGTTCGCTGGGTGCGGTGGCGACCGCGCTGGGGTCGATCGGTGCCGACATCGAGTCGGTGCAGATCGTGCAGCGCGGCGGTGAGTGGGTCGTCGACGACTTCGTGGTGGAGCCGTCGGCAGGCGTGCTGCCCGACGAGTTGATCAGCGCCTGCCACGGCCTGGACGAGGTGGAGGTGCTGTGGATCTCCCGAACCCCGACCGGTTCGCTGGTGACCGACGTCGAGGTGTTGGAGGAGATGCTGGCCGACCCCCGCAGGGCCGGTGAGGTGTTGCTGCGGGCAGCGCCGCGGTTGCTGCATGCGTCCTGGGCGATGGTGCTCACCACCGACGGCGACCCGGTGTTGGTGGGGCCGAACGCCCCCGAGCCGGCCGAGACGGTGTTGGCCGCAGTCGGGGTGCATCGGGAACCCGCGCGGGTGGAGTTGGCGGCCGACTGGATGCCCGGCTGGCCGGAAACCACGGTGGCGGTGGTGCCGGTACCGCAAGATCCCGAACACCTGGTGTTGGTCGGACGCCCCGGTGGGCCGGTCTTCTTCGATTCGGAACTGGCCCGGTTGCGATACCTGGCTGGTTCGATCCACCTAGGGGTGCAGAGGCTCAGTACAGCTCGAACCAGAGGAACTTCGACCCGGTGAGCAGGGCGTAGAAGTACCAGCCCATCAGGGTGACCGCGATCAGGGCGGCCACGAAGGCCAACCACACCAACCAGCGGGCCCGCCGTTTCGCGCGGTAAGCCGGCACCTCCAGCGGACCCCATTCGCCCAGCCGGGGTTTCACCCGCGGCGGCGTGGAGCCGTGCAGGTTGTTGTTGGTGAAGATCGGCACGCGACGAGTCTACGTGGCCCGGGGCCGGCTCAGCGGACCCGTTCGCGATCCCGGCTGCGCTTGTTGCGCTGGGCCAAGGCTCGCTGGGCTTCGCGATTGGCGTCGCGGGCGGCGATCGTCTGGCGCTTGTCGTATTCCTTCTTACCGGTGGCGACCGCGATCTCGACCTTGGCGAAACCGTCGTGGAAGTACACCGACAACGGCACCAGGGTGGACGAGCCGGTCTTGGCCAAGTCACGTTCGAGTCGATCGATCTCACGGCGGTGCAGCAGCAGCTTGCGGTTGCGGCGGGCCGAGTGGTTCGTCCAGGACCCCTGGGAGTACTCGGGGATGTTGGCCTGGCGCAGCCACACCTCACCGTCGTCGATGGTGGCGAAGGCGTCGGTGAGCGAGCACCGCCCTTGCCGCAGCGACTTCACCTCGGTGCCGGTCAGCACCATCCCCGCCTCGTAGGTGTCGTGGATGTGATAGTCGTGGCGCGCCTTCTTGTTCTGCGCGACCATCTTGCGGCCCTTCTCCTTAACCATGAGGGCCATCTTCGCACCTGGGGCGAAATCCTGCTGTCATTTTGTTCGTTCCGAGGGCTTCGTCCGCACTACTTTTCCCGACAACGCACGTGCTTTTCCCGACAACGCAGGTGCCTTTCCCGACAACGCAACGTGCCCACCGCTTCCCCGTCGGTGGGCACGTGCGCGTTGTGATCGAACTCAGTACAACGACCAGGGGTTGACCAGCTTGCCGTTCACCCAGGTCATGTAGTGCAGGTGGCAGCCGGTGGAGTAACCGGTGTTACCCACGTAGCCGATGACCTGGCCCTTCTGAACCCGGGAGCCGGTGCGCACCGCGTAGCGCGACAGGTGGTTGTACGAGGTGGACAGGTAGCGACCGTTCACCTTGCCGTGATCGATCATCACCCGGTTGCCGTAGCCACCGTTGTAGTACTGCTCGGTGACCCGGCCGGCCGCGGCGGCTCGGATCGGGGTGCCGCAGGCGGCCCCGTAGTCCATGCCGTCGTGCAGCTTCCAGTAGCCGAGCACCGGGTGCAGCCGCATCCCGAACGGTGAGGTGATCGGGCCGGACACCGGGCGCACCAGGCCACCGCCACCACCGCTGCTCGAGGACGAGGACGAACGTGCCGCGGGTCGGCTGGCAGCAGAACGAGTGGTGGTTCGGCTCGGCGCGGCAGCCGCACGACGTACCGGAGCCTTGCTGGCAGCAGCCTTGCGGCGGGCTTCGGCTTCCCGGGCCTTGGCCGCGGCCTGTCGGGCGGCGGCTTCGCGGGCCCGCTTCTCGGCAGCCTTGCGGGCGGCTTCGGCCTTCTGCCGGGCGATGCGTTCGGCGATCCGCTTCTCGACCGAGGCGCGCTCGGCGCTCAGGGCTTCGTAGCGGGCCTTGTCCTTGGCCACGGCCTGCTCGGCCTGGGTCTTGGCGGCGGCGTGCTGGTTCACCCGTTCGGTGACCACGGCCTCCTGCTGAGCCGCCTGGGCTTCGAGGGCTTCGCTGGCCGACAGGGCTTCGGCGGCGGCCTTGCGCTCTTCGGCGACCTTGGCCTCGATGGCTTCCTTCTTGGCCTTGTCGGCGTCGAGCTTGCGCTTGAGCTCACGCAGCCGCTCCATGTCGGCCTCGGTGGCCTGCTGCATGGTGTTCGACCACTGCATCCGGGTCTGCATGTTCGACATCGAGTCGTCCTGCACCAGCACCGCGATCGGCATCAGGTCGGCGCGGTTCTGGTACGAATGGCGAGCCACATTGCCGACCATCTCCTGCTCGGCATCGAGTTTGCGCTGACCCTCTTCCACCTTGGCCTTGGCCCGCTCCAACTCGGCCTCGGCCTTGGCGAGCTTCTGCGCCATCTTCTCGTCGTGGGCCTGGGCGACGGCCAAGGCCTCACGGGTGCGTTGCAGTTCGGCGCGGGCGGCGGACAGATCGGCTTCGGCCTGTTGCAGAGCTGCGGCGGCTTGGCCGAGCTTCTGGTCCGAGGCGCCCAGGTCGCGCTGGGTCTGGGCCAGTTCGCGGCCCACCCGCTCGCGTTCGTCGTCCAGATCGTCGGCAGCCGCCGGTGCGATCAGGCTGGTTGAAATCAGTAGTGCCACTATCGCGGTCAGCAGTCGTGCCAAGGTCTTGCTGTTCTTCGGGTCACCCACTCGGGTGAAGGGAAGTTCCCGTTTCACAGATATCCCCCATCAGGTCTCCAGGTTGGGTTGAGCCCAGAGACCCATCCCAAACTCCTCAGACCCGCAGATACCTCCGAGTCGCAAGAAGCGTGGGCAATATAGACAGCACGATGGCGACGATTGCAAGCCCTCCAAGGGCAAAAAGCGTCTCATCCCAGCCAATTAGGGCTGAAGTCTGACTTGAGGGTTCAGAGTTACGGGTGGTCAGCAAATAGACTCCTGTGACGATTGTGACAGCCGCCAGCAGGGCTCCGATCAAGGATGAAATAAGAATTTGCAGCAGCATCGGCATCATGATGAAGCCGTTGCCGGCACCCACCAGACGCATGATCCGCAGCTCGCGGCGCCGGGCGAAGGCGACCATCCGGATCGTGGTGCCGATCTGCAGCATGGCGGCCACCAGCAACAGTCCACTGGTGATCCACGCCCCCACCTGGATCATGAACATCAGCCGGAAGAGTGGTTCGAGCCACTGCCGCAGGTCTTGGATGTTCTCCACCCCGGGCAGGCCGGCCACGTCGGAGACCACCGATTGGTATTCCTCGGGGTTGACCAGCTTGACCCGGTAGGACTCCTGCATCTGGTTGACGGTCACACTGTCCAGGATCGGGCTGTCCTCGTTGGTGCGTCGGAACTCCTCGTAGGCCTGTTCCTTCGACTCGTGGAAGACCTCGGCCACCTCGGGGTTGGCGTCCAGGGTGCGCTTGATCTCCGCCTTCTCGTCCTCGGTGACGTCGCGTCCCGGGGTGCAGTTCTCACCGACGGTGTCGGCATTGCACAGGAAGACCGAGATCTCGATCTGGTCGTACCAGTTGCCCTTCATCAGGCTGACCTGCTGCTGCAGCAACAGCCCGGCCCCCAGCAGGGTCAGCGACACCCACATGGTGACGATGATCGAGGCGGTGATGGCACCGTTGCGGCGCAAGCCCGTCCATGTTTCCGACCAGATATGCCTCATCGTTCTCCTCCCGCGATCCTGATCACGACGCGCGGCCGTAGACGCCGCGTCCCTGATCGCGCACCACGTAGCCGTCGTCCAGTTCGATCACGCGCTTGCGCATCTGGTCCACGATCGAGTGGTCGTGGGTGGCCATCACCACGGTGGTGTTCGTTCGGTTGATCCGGTCGAGCAGCTTCATGATGCCGACACTGCTTTCCGGGTCGAGGTCACCGGTGGGCTCGTCGGCCATCAGGATCTTGGGGCGGTTCACGAAGGCCCGCGCGATCGCGACGCGCTGCTGTTCACCGCCGGAGAGTTCGTCGGGCATCCGGTCGCTGAGCGAGCCGAGACCGACCATGTCGAGTGCCTCGGGAACCTGTTTGCGGATCTCGCGGCCGGGCCGTCCGATCACCTGCAGGGCGTAGGCGACGTTTTCGAAGACCGTCTTGCCGGGCAGCAACCGGAAGTCCTGGAAGACCACCCCCAGTTGGCGGCGCAGTTTCGGGATTCGCCAGCTCGGCAGCCGGCCCACGTCCTGGTTGTCGATCACCACCGAGCCCTTGGTGGGCCGGTACTCGCGCATCATCAGGCGCAAGCAGGTCGACTTACCCGAACCGGAACGTCCGACCAGAAAGACGAACTCACCGGCACCGATCTCCAGGGACACGTCGCGCAGTGCGGGTTTGCGTTGCCCGCGATAGATCTTGGTGACATTGTCGAAAGTGATCATGGCCTCGCCGCGAGGCCGGGTAGGGGAAGACGGCCTCGCTTTGCGAGTCTAAGCAGGAAAACCCGAAGAAACGGCCAAGCGAATGGGCGCGTCGATCAGTCCTCGTCCTCGGAACTGCGCCGCCAGCGGATGCCCGCATCGATGAAGGCGTCGATGTCTCCGTCGAACACCCCGTCGGGGTTGCCGGTCTCGAAGTCGGTGCGCAGATCCTTCACCATCTGGTACGGGTGCAGCACGTAGGAACGCATCTGCGAACCCCAGGAGTTGCCGCCGTCACCCTTCAGGGCGTTGAGCTCGGCCTCCCGGTCCTGTCGGGCCTTCTCCAACAGGCGCGACTGCAGTACCCGCATCGCCGCGGCCCGGTTCTGGATCTGGGACTTCTCGTTCTGACACGACACCACGATGCCGGTCGGCAGGTGGGTGATCCGCACCGCCGAGTCGGTGGTGTTCACGCTCTGCCCACCGGGGCCGGACGACCGGAACACGTCGATGCGGATGTCGGCCTCGGGAATGTCGATGTGGTCGGCTTCCTCGGTGACCGGCAGCACCTCGACCCCGGCGAAGGAGGTCTGTCGACGGCCCTGGTTGTCGAAGGGCGAGATCCGCACCAAGCGGTGGGTGCCCTGCTCGACCGACAGGGTGCCGTAGGCGAAGGGCGCCCGGATCTGGAAGGTGGTCGACTTGATGCCGGCCTCCTCGGCGTAGGAGGTGTCCATCACCTCGGTGCCGTAGCCGTGGCGTTCGGCCCAGCGCAGGTACATCCGCATCAGCATCTCGGCGAAATCGGCGGCGTCCACTCCCCCGGCCTCTGCCCGGATCGTGATCAGCGCGTCGCGTTCGTCGTACTCACCCGACAGCAGGGTGCGCACCTCGAGGGCGTCGATCGCCTCCTGTAGCGACTCCACCTCACGGTCGGCTTCGGCCAGAGTGTCGGAGTCGCCCTCTTCCTGGGCGAGTTCGACCAGCACCTCGAGATCGTCCAGCCGGCTGCGCAGGTTCTCGACCCGCTCGACATCGGACTGCACCGCCGACAGCCGGGAGGTCAGCTTCTGGGCATTGTCCTGGTCGTCCCACAGGTCGGGGGCCGAGACCGCCTGTTCCAGTTCGGAGATCTCGGCGCGTTTGGCATCGACGTCGACCACCGCCTCGATCGAGGACAGTGCCCGGTTCAGTTCCGAAATTCGCGCAGAGTAATCAACAGCCACAACGTGGCAGTCTAGCTCAGACGACCTTCATCTTCTGCGGCTGAACGGTGACCCCGCTCGAGGTCGGCGACAGCGAGTCCTCGACCCGGTAGACCTTGGTGTGCACCGTGTCGGCGATGTAGGACTTGATCACCCCGTCGACGTAGTGGATCGCGGCACCGTCATCGACGCCGTAACCGGGCGGCAGATCGCCGCGACCGATCGCATCGACGAAGATCGGCTGACGGGTGTCCTCACCGTTGTAGTGCGGGCAGAAGCTGCCCGGCAGCAGGCCCACCCCGCCGCGCCACGGCCGCAGGTCACCGAAGGAGTCGGTCACGCAGCCGTCGTAGAAGGCGGCCCCACCGGCGGCCGTGCCGGCCAGCACGATGTTGCGCGAGTCGGCGGCCAGGTCCTTGATCTTGCGGGAGACACCGTGGGCGTCCCACAGCGCCATCAGGTTCACCGTCGAACCGCCGCCGACCAGAATCACGTCGGCTTCTTCGAGCCGCGACACCGAGGTCGCCGCGTCGCGCCACAGGGTGCACACCATGGTGCGCACGCCCATCGCGCCGTAGGCGGTCAGGAACCTGTTGATGTATCGCGGATCGTCGGCCGACGCAGTCGGCACGAAGCAGACCAGAGGTTTGGGCTTGTCGGCCAGTTCCAACACAAAGTGATCAAGGGGGGTGACCGAGCCGGTGGACGACATGGAGAATCCTCCGCCGCCGGCAGTGACGATGTGCGTTGTCATGCTCTGATGTTCTCACGAATCATTGAGTAGTTTCGGACGGGTCCGATCGACGGTGCCCAGACCCGGCACGCCCCGGTGCCGGTAGGCGGTACGGGCATTCGTGCACTATGGTGTCCTGCGCACATGCGTGCGACGGGCGCATAGCTCAGTTGGTTAGAGCGTCTGCCTTACAAGCAGGATGTCGGGGGTTCGAGTCCCTCTGCGCCCACCACATATCCCACAAAGACTCCGGTGGAGACGGCCACCCCATGGTTCCTAGGAACCGAGGTTGGCGATCCCCGTGCGGAGCGCGAAGAGTGCTAGTTGCACGCGATCCCGCGACTGCGTTTTTGCCAACAGGTTGCCGACATAGGTCTTGATCGTCGGCATCGACAGCCACAGTTCGTCGCAGATTTCCTGATTCGTCAGCCCCCGTGCGATCAGGGTCAGGACGTCGCGCTCGCGCGGAGTGATCAGCGCGGCCAGGCGCACTTCGGTGGGCGTTACCGACATCGCGGTTCTGGGCTCGCGCCGGAACGTCGCGAAGAGTTTGCGGGTCGCACCGGGAGAGATCACGGCGTCGCCGTGATGGACGGTGCGGATTGCAGTCACGAGCTGCTCCGGCGGGGTGTTCTTGACGAGGAATCCCGATGCCCCCGATTCGATGGCGGTGAGGACGTACTCATCGGTATCGAAGGTGGTCAAGATGATGATCTTGCTCGACGTTTCGGCCGTGACCAGTCGCTTCGTGGCTTCCAGTCCGTCGAGTGTCGGCATCCGGATGTCGAGAAGCAGAACGTCGGGTTGTTCCTCATCATGGCGGCGGATCGCCTCAGCTCCGTCCCCGGCTTGCCAGAGCACACGCATATCGGGTTGTGCCTCCAGGATCATGGTCAGACCCGAGGTGAACAGAGGTTCGTCGTCGGCGAGTGCGATGGTGATCACGGCCTGCTCCACGGCAGGCTCGCAGATACCCGCCACCCGCCCGTGCTCGGCTCGGGGCCGGCCGTCAAAGTGCCGCCGACGGCACGGGCGCGTTCCTGCATCCCCACCAGGCCGTGCCGGTTCTCGGTGTCGGTGGACGTGCCCGAGTCTGCGGTCGCAGTGTTGAGGATCGTGATGTCAACCTGTTGAACTCCGACGGCAATGTGGATCCTCACCGCCGCACCGTGCGCGTGCTTGAGCACGTTCGTCAGGCTCTCCTGAACAATCCGGTATCCGGCGAGACCCACCGGGCCGGGTACCCGGGTGAGGTCACCTTCAACCTGCAGGCGGATCGGTCCCGTGGTGTATCGCAGGTCGTCGATCAGCATGGGAATGTCGCGCAATGATGGCGCCGGGCGCACCGGGGCCTCCTCGTCGTCGGTGGCGAGCACGTCGATGAGGCCTTTGATGTCATCGACGGCGTTTCGGCTGAGTTCTCCGATGCCCGCGAGAATCTGGTCGGCCCGGTCGGGCTCGGTGCGGGCCACCAGGCGAACGCCCTCGGCCTGTACCGCGATGACATTCAACGAGTGCCCGAGCACGTCGTGCATCTCTCGGGCGATCCGGGCCCGTTCCTCTGCTGCGGCCAGCCGTGTTTCGATTTCTCTGCGGGCCTCGAGCGAGGCGGCCCGCTCAAGAGCACCCTGATAGCGGGCCTTCCGGTCCCGGCGGATCACCCCGGCCAGGAGCGCGACGGTCAGCACGATCGTGACGAAAGCGGCAAACGTTGCGCGGGTGGCCCATGCAGTGTTGTCGGTGAGTGCGGGGGCAGTCAGGATCGCCGCCCAGGCGCCGAGAAAGATGGCGATCGGGACGAGCCATCGCCAGGGTGGGACGAGTTGGGTCTGGGTGGTGTAGATGGCCAGAGCACACACCGCGCCGGCGAAAATTCCCGGTTCGCGCACCAGGAGCAGATGCACCACCAGAAGCACGCCGATGATTGTCAGCGTCAGCAGCGGACGGATCCGCCGGATCACCAGAATGCCCGCGCAGCCGATCACGACGAGCGTGTAGACCGTTTGGGTTGTTGTCGCCCATGACATCGTGGGGCTGCCCAGTGCTCCGATGACGACGAAAACCAGGGCCAGTGCCAGATCAACGACCCAGGGGCGATCCCGGGTCAGGAACCGTCCGAAAACGGCTGGACGGGCGAACGATTCCATACCTCAGCAGGCTACGCGCTCGGCGCTGCGGGCAGTTCATACCGCGGTATGAACTCGAACTTCGTGCCTCGGCATGATCTGCCGGACGTTGCGTCGCGCAATCGTGGAGAACATGGCTCCCACGATCGAAACGAGGCATGGATGAGCAGCGTCATCACCACCCGCGGACTAACCAAGGCGTTCAAGTCCCACACCGCCGTCGACTCGCTGAACCTGGCAGTTCCACAGGGCGCGGTGTACGGATTCTTGGGCCCGAACGGATCGGGGAAATCGACCACGATGAAGATGCTGCTCGGCCTCACCCAGCCGACCAGCGGCGACATCGAGATCCTCGGGCAACCACTCACCCATGCCTCGCGCACGAAATTGCTGCCCTCGATCGGTTCGATGATCGAGGCCCCACCCGGTTACGGCCATCTCACCGGACGCGAGAACATGCGCATCGTGCAGGACATGCTCGACCTGTCGGGCACGCAGATCGAGCACGCCCTAGCGACCGTGCGGCTCACTGAGGAGCAGCACAAACTGGTCCGCAACTATTCCTTGGGCATGAAGCAGCGCCTCGGCATCGCGATGGCCTTGGCCCGCAAACCCGCGCTGTTGATCCTGGACGAGCCCACCAACGGTCTCGACCCTGCCGGGATCGAAGAGATCCGCACCTTGCTGGTGCAACTTGCAGGCCATGGAATCACCGTCATGGTCTCCAGCCACCTGCTTGATGAGATCGACAAGATGGCGAGCGTGCTGGGCATCCTTTCCGGCGGGAGAATGATCTTCCAAGGCACGCGCGAGCAACTCTTCGAGCACTCGATTCCGGATCTCATCATCGAAACCCCGAACCCGCGAGCCGCACTCGCCCAAGGCATCAACGCGACACCGGTGCCGGAGGGAATCAGGGTGAGTGGTGTCGACAAGGACGAGACCGCGAGGATCGTTCACCAGCTAGCCGTGGCCGGAATCCCGATCCATGAGGTGCGTCGGGTGGCGCAGAGTCTGGAAGACGTGTTCATGGACCTCACCGGACGCGGAGGTCTGCTGTGAGGCGCGCCATCCGCCTCGAGTTCTGCAAGATGCGACGCCTGCGCACCGGCCCGATCCTGGCGCTCCTGATCATTGCTGTCGCCGCCCTGTCCAGCATCTCGTTGTTCTCGGGCAGCACTCGCAACACCTTCGATGAGCCGGCGGCGCTGCCGTGGGCAGGGCTGCTGGCGAGCTACGGGTTCATGGCCGCGATGACCTCGCCGATCCTCACGGCCATTCTCGCCAGCCGCCAGACCGACATCGAGCACACCGGAGGATGGGCCCTGGCGTCTACCGCCGGATACAGCCCCGGCTTGCTCTGCCGTGCCAAGCTCGCTGCCCTGGGCCTCGTGTTGGTTCCGGCGGTCACCGTCCAAAGCCTGCTCGTCGCCGGGATCGGGATTGCCGTTGGCATCCGCGTGCCCCTCGAGTTCGGGCCGTGGGTCGGGTACACCGCCCTGCTGTTCGGCGTCGACCTGGCCTTCCTGGCCCTGCACATCTGGCTCGCCTCGGTGGTCGAGAACCAGCTCATCAGTGTCGGCATCGGCATGCTCGGCGCGTTCGTCGCGGTATTCACTCTGCTCATGCCCGGAACCATCGTGCGCTTCGTCCCTTGGGGGTATTACGCCATGATCCTGCACGCCGGGCAGGACGGAGACCGCATCACCTACATCACCCCGCCTTTCGCCTGGATCGTCGGGTTCCTCCTCCTCGTCGGAGTCGTCTTCGCGGCGGCCACGCGCCACCTCGACCGCATTGAAAGGTAACCAACGTGCTCCGTGCAGAACTGATCAAACTGAGGCGATCCACCACGTGGCTGATCGCTCTGGTGCTGCCTCTGCTGGCCGTGACCACCGGCACGATCAACTACGCCAACAACCCCGAGGCACTCAACGCGGGGTGGGCGTCCTTCACCTCCCAGGCCACCCTGTTCTACGGGCTGTTGTTCTACTCCATCGGCATCGGCTTGCTCACCGCCACTGTGTGGCGGATGGAACACCGCGGCACCAACTGGAACCTGCTGCTCACCAGCACTCGGCAACCCGTCAAGCTGGTTCTCGCGAAGATCGCCGTCGTCAGCATCCCGGTTGCCTTCATGCAGGTCGTGCTGGTCACCGGCACTTTATTGTCAGGAGAATTCATCCTGCGACTATCGGGCCAGATGCCGTGGCAGTTCGCCCTCGTTGGCGTCATCGCCGTCGTCGCTGCCCTGCCGCTGATCGCGATCCAATCGTTGCTGTCCATGTTGTTGAAGTCGTTCGCCGCACCAGTGGCGATCTGTCTGGTCGGCTGCGTTGTCGGCGTCGCCACCGTCACTTCCGAAACCCTTCGACCGTTCAGCTACGTACTGCCACAAGCCATCAACACCCGGGCGCTGAACCTCGGTTCGACTGCCCTCGCCGGCTCGGGAGGGCTGACCGCCGGTGACACCCTTCCGATCATCGCAACAGCCTTGGGCTTGGCGTTGACGTTCGTTCTGCTCACGCTCGTAGCAGTGCGCACCATAAAACTCAGGTGACCGGTCACCGCGTCTTTCATGTCCTACGAGGGCACTGAGCGGGTCGGCATGACCATAATGGCCGCGCCGCTTCGCTTAGCGCCCTTTTGGGACATCGACACCCGGCCCTTTTGGCGGCTATCCGCAGTTGAACGTGGTGGCCTGCTGATTCAAGGGTGAGCGCCTGCCGTGTCGGTGGGCGCTGGCCAGGAGGATACGGGCTTGGTAGTGCTCG
>NZ_JBPGNY010000006.1:0-237828 GCF_051133435.1 Pseudenemella bisphenolivorans
AGCACTACCAAGCCCGTATCCTCCTGGCCAGCGCCCACCGACACGGCAGGCGCTCACCCTTGAATCAGCAGGCCACCACGTTCAACTGCGGATAGCCGCATAACCTCCGCCCGCAACAACACAGCCAGCGCCGAGCAGGCGACGCGGCCCGACTCGGGAAAGCAGTGAACCCGCAAGGAGGGAGGTCACCGTCGCGCCCGCCGCGATCGCGGCCAACAGGAGTCCGCTCTGCAGGGGTGAGAATCCACGAACCAGCTGGAAGTGCTGAGAAGTCACCGCCCCAACTCCGGCAAAGACGAATGTAGCCAGCCCTGCTGCCAAGACACCGGCAACGACCGATCGGCTGCGGAAGACCGAACATTCCAGGAGCGGTGTTGGGAGTCTCCGCTGGCGCCGTGCGAACCACCAGAAGCAGACGAAACTCGTCGCAAGTGCCCCTGTAATGAACACACCGGAGGGGGCCGATACGGCACCCTGCTTGATCGCTGCGACTAGGCCAGTCAACCCAACGAGCGCCAGCACAGATGACAGCAAGTCCCAGGACGTTCTTGTCGATGCGCGAGCCGCTGGCGCGTACATGGCCGCCAACGAGAAGGTCACGAGGGCAAAGGGAACATTGATGAGGAAGACCGAGCCCCACCAGAACCACTCCAGGAGCAGGCCTCCAACGAGCGGACCGAAGGCAATGCCACCGATCGAGACACTCGACCAAACAGCGATGGCGACGTTGCGCTCATCCTCGTCCTCGAACGTGAACCGGATGATCGCGAGTGTCGCGGGCAGCATTAGTGCTGCACCCACCGCGAGTAGTGCCCGCGCGACGATCAGCACCCACGCGTTTGGAGAGAAGGCTGCGAGTAGTGAAGCTATCCCGAACGCGCTGATGCCAATCTGGAACACCAGCTTGTGTCCGAACCTATCCCCGAGCGTCCCGGTGCCCAGCAGTAGGCCAGTCATGACGAGGGGGTACATGTTGATGATCCACAGTGACTCACTTACGCTCGCCGACAACTCGTCCGTCAGAAGAGGCGCGACCACGTAGAGAATCGAAGTGTCGACCGTTGCAAGCAGCAAACCGAGAGAGACGGCGGTGAGCACGAACCACCGTGTGCGCTGCGAGGCCGGCGCAGGGGGATCCTGAGTCATCTCAGCCTTTCAATATGCCGATACGTCGTCAGAGCGCGGTAGATTTGGGAGCCGCGTACAGGGAGCATGAAAGTCAGACTCCCGATCATTGGCGCATGTTCTCGGAGGCAAGTCGCGCGAAGATGAGGGTGTCGGTCCATTCGCCCTTGCTGAACCAGTCCTGGACGTGATGTGCTTCGAGCCGGAGCCCGACACGACGAGCGAGTGCTGCCGAGGCGCTGTTGCGGGCATCCATCTGCGCGGTGACGCGGTGGAGCTTGTAGTGATCAAACCCGAGGGCGAGTGCTGCTCGGACGGCTTCGCTGGCGAAACCTTGCCCACCGTGCGCCGGGTCGAGAACCCACCCGATCTCGCCTTGACGGTGCTCGTGATCGGTGAGCCAGAGGGCCACATCTCCGATCGCGACGCCGCCATGCTCGATGACCAGCGCAAGCGCACCAGTCTCGCCATCGATGTTGGTCTTCGCTAGCCGCTCGGCGAGCTTTTCGCGGGTGACTTCCGCGGTCCATGGCTCGTCCAACAGGTAGCGGGTAACGTCGGGTTGCGAGTACAGCTCGTGAAGCCATGCGGCATCGTCTGCCTCGTGCAGCCGGAGCCGGAGCCGCTCCGTCACCAACGGCCACTGGGCGGTGGGCACGAGATCGCGCCGGTAATGGAACAACTCCTCCTGCTGTCCTGCGGGCGTGGTCCCGACGCGCCGCTCGACCTCACGGAAACCTGCGGTCGTCAAGCACCGCTGAGAGGCCTTGTTCTCCGGAAGTGTGCGTGCCGTGAGGGTTCGAAGTCCACTGTTGTGTGCGAAGCGCGTTGCCAGCTCCAGACCCCGACGAGCGTGCCCATCCCCCCGTGCATCGGGATGAATCCAGAACCCGACCTCGGCAGCCTCAGAGCTGACATCGAAGAGCACCAAGGAGCCGACGAACCGGTCCGTCTCGGCGTCGGCAAGTGCGAGGACGGCCAACGTGCCGGACGACAGACCCGCCGCAACTTCTTCGCGGATCATCCGTCGCACGGACTCGGGGGTGTAGTCAGGCTCGGGCAGGTGGCCGAAGCGCCGCACAGCCTCATCCCTGGTGCCGGCCGCATACGCGTCTGCGTCCAGCTCGTACAGGGGACGTAGTCGAGTGTTCTCCAAGGTGATCGGAAGGGTGGTGGCATCCAGCATGCGCTAAACCTAACATAGAATGGATAGCTAACTGAAGCATGTTTGGTTAGGCTGGTGGGGTGAGCTACTGGGAACACCGCAAACCTGTGCAGCGCCTCCGCGCAGTGGACATCGTGGAGGTTGCGAGGGCATCGGTGAGGCTGCTGGACGAAGGTGGGTTGAGGGCCCTCACCCTGCGATCCGTGGCGCAACAGGTGGGTGTCGCTCCAGCCAGCCTGTACTCCCGCGTGGAATCCGTCGACGATCTGTTCGACCTCGCCCTCGACACGGCGCTTGCAGACGATCCCGTGATGTCCGAGTCGATACGCAACGCTGACCTGCCCGCCCTGATGCAAGCATTCTTCGCGCACCTCACGACCCACCGGTGGGCCGGTCAGGTCATCGGCATGCGCGCACCCAGGGGCCCCGCCTACCTGGCCCTTTCCGAGCGGATGTGCGTCCTGCTCGAACAAGCGGGCACCCCGGATCCGCTGGGAACTGCCTACCTGCTGTCCAACCTGGTGATCGGCGCCTCCATGACCGCCCCCATGGCGCCTGACGAGAAGCGCGTCGCCATCGACCCCGACCAAGCCCCCACCTACGCGCGACTCCACGCGACGCACCACATCAGCCCAGACGAGATCCTCGCCGACGGCATCGCGGCACTCCTGTCTTGAGGGGACCTTATGATTCGGGGCTGCCCTGTGCTGCTGATGGCCACTGGCTAGTACCCGTGAGAGATCGCGCAATCGCAGTGCGCCGATAACTGGAAGGGTTCATCCCGACGATGGCGGTGAACTGCCGTGCGGCGTGGCCGCGACTGTGCCACCCGACGTGTGTCATGGCGACACCGATCGGAAGATCAGTCTCGACCAGGAGCTCGGCCAGCCGGTGGGCCCGAATATGAGCGAGGTACCGCATGGGCGGCATCCCGAATCGCTGTGTGAACGCTCTGCCCAGCTGGGATGTGGATAGATGGACCAGTGTGGCGAGGTCACGGAGCCGCCAATCCCGTCCGGGGTCTTGAGCGAGGAGCCGTGCTGCATGGTGTGCGGCTGTCTCGGCCGGGCACGCATGGCTGGGTGTGGTCTCGTCCGGGCAGACTCGCCACGAGAGTTCGATGCTCATCGCCGCCGCCTTCCTGAGGACGACTGCGTGCGGCGGGGCGGTGGCGAGGAGCCCGTGGTCTTGAACAAGTCCACCCATGCCTCGACGGGCAGGTCCTTCGGCAGTCCGGCAGCGTTCACGCCCTGGCGTGTCAGCCACGCATGTGCCGCCTGCGGTGAGCCGAGTGCGGTGGTGCGTGCGAGGATCTGGGCGAGCCCGCGGCCGGGACCGGTGTAGACGCGGTGGACCAGGGCGTGGAACTGGCGTCGTTCGGCCGGAGTCAGCAGCGGGTGTTCGCGGCGGTGGATGGTGAGGATTCCGCCGTCGACTCCCGGGCGTGGGGTGAACGCGCGAGCGGGAACACGACTGTGCAGCGTGAACTCGAACCAGGGCGCCCATTGTGCGGTCATCATCGTGGCACCGCCAACTCCTGCTCTGCGCCGCGCAACTTCCCATTGCACGAGCACGATGGCATCGGTCCATGCCGGGGCGTGCAGGATGCGTCGCAGCATGGCCGTGGTCTGGTGAAACGGCAGGTTGCCGACGAGCACATGCGCAGACGTGGGAAGCCGGTAGGTCAGGAAGTCGTCGGCGACGACCTCCACGTGCGGTGGGAGCCGTTGGGTCAAGCGTCGGGCGAGTCGGGTGTCGATCTCGACGGCTGTCACCGGTCGCCCGAGCTGGGATAGCGGCGAGGTGAGTGCTCCGTCACCGGAGCCGATCTCGATGATCGGGCCCTCGGTGGTGGCCACGAGCCGTGTGATTGTGACGATGGTGGATGGGTCTGTCAGGAAGTTCTGGCCGTGCTCATGACGGCCACCTCGATAGGTAGGCACTGTTTGCTCCGTGGTTGTTGCGGGGCCGGGCACGCTGAAAAGAGCCGCCCGGCCGTGATCACCGGGGGCGGGAGCAACAACCTGTGGAGGGTGCTCGCCGCTGTTAGCGGCTGCGCAGACGCAGCGAAGCAGTGCCGTAAACCAACATGCCAACCAGCGTAGGTGAATCCACTGCCGGTCAGCGACTCAATATCCCGTCTCTGCTCAAAGACGCGCAGATCCGTATCAATGCTGGCCAGTACGAATCCCGAGCTAATCCACGGCCGCAGAGCCTCGGCAACATCGGGATTCGTTCCGTGAGAGATCTCGACAGAGACGCCACGCGTCTTGCAGATCGAGGTCGGGAGGCTGCCGGCTCACCTGTGTGACGACCAGGTGAGGGGTGGTTTGGGTGACGGTGTCGATGCGGGTGATGTCGGCTGGTGACGGCTACACGTACCTGCTGCGCACGGTGGCGGCCGGCGACGGCGACCGGTCGTTGTCGACTCCGTTGACCCGCTATTACGCCGAGGCGGGCACCCCGCCCGGGCGTTGGCTTGGCTCGGGCGTGGCTGCTCTGGGTCATGGTGAACTCGCTCCGGGTGCGCAGGTGTCGGAGGCGCAGCTTCAGTTGCTGGTGGGGATGGGGCGGGACCCGATTACTGGCGTGCCGTTGGGGCGGGCGTATCCGGTGTACAGCTCGACTGGGGAGCGGGTTGCGGATCGCGTCGCGCAACTGGACCCGGCGCTGGGGGCGGTGGAGCGGGGTCGCAGGGTTGCGCAGATTGAGGCTGAGGAGGCTGCGCGGGGGTCGCGGCGTGCGGTGGCGGGGTTTGATTTCACGTTCAGTGTGCCGAAGTCGGCGTCGGTGTTGTGGGCGGTTGCGGACGCGGGGACGCAGGCGTTGATTGCGCAAGCCCATCATGAGGCGGTTGCGGCGGTGGTTGCGTTCATGGAGCGCGAGGTTGCAGCCACTCGCACGGGCGCAACTGCTGGGGATGGCGCGGTTGCACAGGTCGACGTCACGGGTTTGATCGCGACGGCGTTTGATCACTTCGATTCCCGCGCCGGTGACCCGCACTTGCATACGCATGTGGTGATCAGCAACAAGGTCCGCACGGTGTTGGATGGGAAGTGGCGGAGTCTGGATGGGCGTCCGATGCATGCCGCGGTGGTCGCGTTGTCGGAGCTGCACGAGGCCGTGTTCGCCGATCACATGACCCGCACCTTCGGCGTGAGCTGGGAGGCGCGGGAGATGGGCCGGGACCGGAACCCGTCCTGGGCGATCACCGACGTCCCCGAAGACCTGGTGGCGGAGTTCTCCACGCGGGCGCGACAGATCGAGGTGGAGAAGGACCGGCTGGTGGCCGAGTACGTAGCCTCCTACGGCCGGCAGCCATCTGATGCCACCGTGATCCGGTTGCGTGCCCAGGCCACGCTCGCGACGCGTCCGGGCAAGCAGGTCCGCTCGTTAGCGGAGCTGACCGAACAGTGGCGCACCCGCGCCAGCAGAGTCCTCGGCAATGATGCGACGGTGTGGGCGCGCAGCGTCACGGGTGGGGAGCGGCAGATGCTGTTGCGGGCTGATGATGTGCCGTTGGATCTGATCGAGCAGGTGGGGCGGTCGGTGGTCGAGGTGGTCGGTGAGAAGCGCTCGACGTGGCGGCGCTGGAACCTGATGGCCGAAGCCGCCCGCCAGACGATGGGGTGGCGGTTCGCCACCGTCGAGGACCGCGAAGTCATCACCGCGATGGTTGCTGACGCTGCCGAACAGGCGTCCCTGCGCCTGACCCCACCCGAGCTAGCGACCAGTCCGGTGGAGTTCCGCCGCCTGGATGGCACCAGCGTGTTCCGCCCGAAGCACTCGACCGTGTTCTCCTCCGACACCCTCCTCGCCGCCGAAGACCGCCTCCTGAAACGGGCCCGCACTACCACCGGGCCGAGTGTCGACCTCGCTATTGTCGAGACCATCACGAGCAAGCGTGACGCCGAGGGTCGGGTGCTCGGCCAGGACCAGGCCGCAGCTTTGGCGTCGGTCGCCGTCTCGGGCCGGGTCGTGGATGTGTTGGTGGGGCCGGCAGGGGCCGGGAAGACCACCGCCATGAATGCGCTGCGCCGGGCATGGGAAGCCTCGCATGGTGCCGGGTCGGTAGTTGGACTGGCGCCGTCGGCGGTGGCGGCGCAGGTGCTGGCCGACGATCTGGGCATTCAGACGGAGAACACGGCGAAGTGGTGGACCACCCATCAACACACCGGCGCCACCTTCCAGGCCGGGCAGCTGGTCATCATCGACGAAGCCTCCCTCGCCGGCACCCTGTCCTTGGATCGGATCACGCAGGCAGCTGAGGAGGCGGGGGCGAAGGTGCTGCTGGTCGGTGACTACGCCCAGCTCCAGTCCGTCGATGCTGGTGGTGCGTTCAGTCTGTTGATCCACGACCGTGACGATGCTCCCGAGCTGGTCGATGTTCACCGCTTCACCCACGCCTGGGAGAAGACCGCGTCCCTGGAATTGCGGCACGGCCGCACCCCAGTCATCGACACCTACCTCGACCACGGCCGCATCCATGATGGTGACGCCGAGGCCATGACCGATGCCGCCTACACCGCCTGGCGCCACGACCGGCAGCAGGGTTTGGTGTCGGTGCTGATCGCTGAAACCCGCGAGAACGTCACCGCCCTCAACGTCCGCGCCCGCGCCGACCTCATCCTGGACGGCGCGTTGAAGCCCGGCCCTGAAATCGCCCTGTCCGACGGATCGGCAGCGGGCGTGGGTGACACGATCATCACCCGTCGCAACGACCGGCGGCTGCGGAACCGGCGCGGCTGGGTCCGCAACGGCCAAACCTGGACCATCACCGCCGTTCGCGGCGATGGGTCGGTCACGATCCGCCCGCCCGGTGCCCGGTTTGGTAACAACATCGTGCTGCCCGCTGACTACGTGGCTGAGCACGTCGACCTCGGCTACGCCGTCACCGCCCACCGCGCCCAAGGCCTCACCACCGACACCGCCCACGTCCTCGTCGAACCCACCACCACCAGGGAGAACTTGTATGTCGCCATGACCCGCGGACGCGAATCGAACCAGGCCTACGTCATCCTCGACCGACCCGACGACCACGCCACTCCGCACCCGGGCGACAATCCCGACGCCACCGCCCGCACGGTCCTCTACGGCGTGCTGCAACACAGTGGTGCTGAGCTGTCGGCGCACGAGACCATCACCGCCGAGCAAGACCGGTGGGGCTCGATCGCCCAACTCGCCGCCGAATACGAAACCATCGCCGCCGCAGCCCAACACGACCGCTGGACGACCCTGGTCCGCGGCTCCGGGCTCACCGACGAGCAAGCACAAGCCGTCATCGACTCCGACGCCTTCGGCGCCCTGACCGCGGAACTGCGCCGGGCCGAAGCCAACCACCACAACGTCGAGGCCCTCCTGCCACGCCTCATCAAGGCTCGCGGGTTCGCCGACGCCGACGACATCGCCTCCGTCATCCACCACCGCCTCGCCAACGCCACCACCCGACCCGCCGGCTCCGGCCGCACACGGCAGGCGCCGCGTCTCATCGCCGGGCTGATCCCTGAAGCCGACGGTCCCATGATCCCCGACATGCAACGGGCCCTGGCCGAGCGCCGCCAGCTCATCGAATCCCGAGCAGAAGCCGTCCTCGACACCGCCCTCCACACGGAAGAGCCCTGGGTTACCGCACTCGGCCCGATCACCCCCAGTGGGCGGGAGCGGCAGCAGTGGCGACGGCGAGCTGTGGTGGTCGCTGCCTACCGTGATCGTTACCAGATCACCGACCCGGCACCGCTCGGCACCCAACCAGAGAGCACAGCGCAGAAGATCGACCGCGCCCGGGCCGAAACCGCACTACGAACGCTGACCCGCCCAACCATCGAGAACGAGCGTCGACGTCCCGCCGCCCAGGCGACTCGGCACCTCGACCTGTAACGGCGGTGCACAAAGAAAGGGTCTCGCACCGTCCAAACGGATGGTGCGAGACCCCACAATCTGTCGACCGGGCTACAGCGATCGCTCCGGCGGACCAGCCGCCGGCCCCATATGTTGCGCGAACTCGGCCGACAAGCCCGGACGCTGGGTCACGCGGTCGGCGGTGAGTTGTTCGACGTCGGGAGCGGAGGTGACCAGGTGTGCGTGGCCGGTGCGGAGTAGCTCGTGCGGACCATGACTGGTGGCGCTGGTGACCGGCCCCGGCACTGCACCGACCTGGCGTCCGAGCTGGCGGGCCTCGGACGCCACGCGCAGTGCCCCCGATCGCGCGCCGGCCTCCACGACCACCGTCGCCGCTGACATGGCCGCCAGCAGTCGGGAGCGGGTTAGGAACCGATGCCGCGTCGGCACTGATCCGGGAGGAAGCTCGCTGACCAGTGCACCCACATCACCCACCCGCTCCAGCAAGTCACGGTGCCCGCTCGGGTAGGGGCGGTCCACGCCACCGGCGAGCACCGCGATCGTGTCCCCACCGGCCGCCAACACCGCGCGGTGCACGGCAGCCTCGACACCATAAGCACCACCAGCCACCAGAACACGCTCACGGTTCGCGAGGTCGCCCGCCAGCTCGTCCGCGACATGCTCCCCATACGCGGAAACCGCCCGAGACCCCGTGACCGTCACCAGATCGTTCAACGGTCGAGCCAGGAACGACGTCGTGCCCCGCACGAACAGAACATACGGAGCGCGGTCGCCGAGATCATCCAGCGCCCGGGGCCACTGCCCATCACCCGGAATCAGCGTGGCGATCCCGCTCTCCTCAACCATGCGCAGCCGCTGCTCCAGCCCATCCAGCCTGCCCGGTGAGGTGAGGCGGTCGCGCCACACCTGACCATCAACCCGACCCAGACCAGGCACGGTCATGTCGGTGTCGAGCAGCCCGAGCGTCTCAACCGCACCCACACGCCGCAGCATCCCGCCCGTGACAGGATCATCCGGCTCCGCCAACAGCGACAGCGCTACCCGGGCACGACGCTCATCAACACCAAGACCAGCAACAGCAGACATGACGGCCCCTTCTCGACAGACTTCGCCGAGAAGGTGCGCAAGCGCAGCCCGCGAGCCTCGCCCGGCCGTCAGGCCGTGGGTGGCGGCGAACGTGACAGCATGCGCCGGTCGCGACGCTCAGCAGTGCGGGCTCGTACCAACAGCACTACGCTCACCGGGCCCATGACCAGGAACTTCAACGCGTTCCAGATGCACAGCAGCACCAGCAGGTGGAACCATCCCGGTGCACCGCGGTCAATGAGAATCGTCATGATGTTCGCGACCGCGAGGTACGGGATGGCCAGCAACATCGCCGGCACGCCCCACTTCAGCCCCCGCCGCGTGCGGAGCTTGCCCACCACGATGTTGGTCGGCATGTATCGGTGCAGGAAGTCACGCGTGTGGATGCTGGCGATCCAGATCAGGCGAAACATGAGCACAGTCCTCTCCTCGTCACCGGCGACAAGGAAACAAGAGGACCACTCCGACCGAAGCCATCAGGTCACCCACCGCATCCAACGGTGGGCCACGCAGGTAGAGGCCGCCTACAGGTAACCATACTGCCTGGCAGTCGCGGGGGAAGTGAACCCGCCGCTGTCGCGCGAGGACCGGGGTGTCCACGGCGGCGAGGCTCTCTCGGTTCCCGGTGCTCGCCGCTAAGATGGTGCAAGGGTAACGGCTAGCGGTTCAAGGAGGCAGAGATGGCGCGTGCTGACCTGCTACTTGACCTCGTCGAAGCCGAGAGACGTGGTGACCGAGACCGATTTCGCGTTCTCGTCGAAGCTGTAATCGCTGAGGAGCGAGCCAACCAGCACCACCTTGTCGCCGACCGCTTGTCCGAGCTGATTACAACCACTGGGCAGAGCGCTCCGCGTGACGACCACGCCGCAGCTATGCGCGACCTGATCCAGGAGATCGTTCCTCAACGCCGCTTGGAAGAGCTAGAGCTTGCACCGGTCCCTCGTCGGGTCGTCGCTGAGTTGATTGAAGAGCAAAAGCGTTCCGAGCTGCTCCGCAGCTACGGAATCGAGCCCCGCAATCGACTCCTGTTGTCTGGTCCGCCGGGTAACGGCAAAGCCAGCGTCGCCGAGGCGATCGCCTCAGAACTGATGCTGCCCTTCTACGTCATCCGTTATGAAGGAGTGGTCTCAAGCTTCTTGGGCGAAACCGCTGCACGGCTCGACAATGCCTTCGAGTTCGCACGGACGCGCCGTTGCGTCCTGTTTTTCGACGAACTTGACACCATCGCTAAAGAGCGATCGGACGAGCACGAGACAGGAGAGATCAAGCGCGTGGTTTCGACACTGCTGCTCCAGATCGACCGGCTGCCTCCGCATGTCCTTCTAGTCGGGGCGACAAACCACAGCGAGCTTCTCGACCGGGCAGCATGGCGACGCTTCCAGATCCGCGCCGAACTCGAACCACCCAGCCGTGCTCAAGCGACACGCTTTCTCGAACGCCTCGCCGCCCGGCTGGGCGGTGATCTCGGATTTGCCCCGCGCACTCTGGCGGACAAACTTGCGGGAGCTAGCTTCTCCGAACTGGAAGAGTTCGCTCTCGACGTGCGTCGCAGGGCAGTCCTCGAACTCCCCGACAGCAACCTCCGGAAGATCGTCCAAGAACGTCTGGAGCACAGACGAGATCAGGCGACGGGATGACGGCCGAACCTCGGCCCCTCCTGGCATTCGGGCCACCAAAGGTTGCAGGCCGACCAAAACAGAAAACACGCGATCTGCCACGCTTGTCCAAACCAACCAGCGGCAGGCAGGGCGCACGCCTGACACCGCAATTTGGTGAACTGCGCTCGGCGTTCGATGCCGAGCGCGCACGTCTCTCGCCTGACACGCCGGACGAGGTAGATCCGGCCTTGGTAGTGGTCTTTGACGGCTCTCCGACTTTCCGCGTGATGCGGTGGGTGTTCACGCCGCGCTCCGGGCGGCGTTGTAGAGCATGATCCTGGACTGGTAGTTGGTGTGGGAGCGGTACCCCCTGCCGGTGCGCTTGATGTTCTTGATGGTGACGTTCGCGGCCTCGGTGCGGGCGTTGGTCGCATGGGTGTCGATGAAGGTCTCGATCTCGCCCCACCACGAGTCGATCGTGCGCTTGAGTCGGTCGGCCTCGGGCAGGCGGCCCATGGCGACGCAGCGGTCGAACAGGTCGGTCTTGCGCTGCCGGGCGACGGCCACGGTGGGTGCCTTCAGGGTCAGCCGCAGTGCTTCCTTGATGCCCCACGCGGCGCCGATCTCGTCGGTGGGGTCGTCGCTGCGCAGCACCTTCTCGAGCTTTGCCTTCCCCGCGTCGGACAGGCTGTCGTAACCGCGCAGCAGGAGCAGTCGGTGTGCCCACGCGGGGTCGTTCTTGCGGCCACGCCGCTCGTGCCGCTCCCAGGCCACACGCCTGCGAACACCGGTGAGCATGTCGTTGCCGAGCTTGACCAGGTGGAAGTGGTCCACGCTCACTCTTGCTTTGGGCAGCCAGCGGCGGACCGCGGAGCGGAACGCGGCCGAGGGGTCGATCGCGACGACCTCGACCCGGCGGCGCCACCACCGTGGCTGCGCGGCGAGCCAGTTCGCGACCGCGCCGGCGTTGCGGCCGTCGACCACATCCATGACTTCACCGGTGGCGAGGTCGACGAAGGTGGTCATCCACGGCTCGACTCGCCGCCACGATCCTGTGTCGTCGCGGAACCAGCGCACGCTGCGGAACCGGTGCTCGTCGATGCCGAGGGATCGCACCAGCCGGGGTCGGGCTCGGCGCCTGATGGCGAGGTCGGCTGAGGCCCGGTCGATCAGCCGCTGCACGGTCGGCCAGGAGACCCCGAACTGGCCGGCCACCCGGTCGATCGCGCGGACCTCGCCCGCGACCGCCTCGAGGACCGCGTCGGCGAGCCGTCTGGTGAGCCGGGCTCGGGGCGGTACCTGGTCGGTGTGCTCGGTGAACGTCGCCTTCGCGCACAGCGGCTCGGCGCACTTCCACCTCTTCTTGAGCCAAGCGACCTCGACTCGCCCGTCGAACCCCACATCGGCGAGCCGCTGCCGGGTCCGCTGATGGACCCGACTACTGAGCACCCCGCAGGCCGGGCAGGCCGCCTCGGACACGGTGGTCGCGATCACGACAGTGCGGTCGCCCTCAGCGCCGCGGATCACCTCGAGGACCTCGTAGTCGGGCAGGTTGAACAACGCCGACGCAGCCGAAGAGGCCGCGCCCGCCGTAGGCTGGGACACGCTCGTGGTTCCTGTCTGGATGGATGCCTGAAGAACACCCACCCTGCCGCAGGGCCACGAGCACCTACGTCAGGACCGCGTCACGCGGAAGATTGAAGAGCCTCTTTGACCTCGCTGGCAGCGTCACGGATTTCCGCAACGCGATCGACAAAGTTGACGGGCTGGAGTTCTTGTCTGAATTGATCGGGGAGCAATCTGACCCTGACGACGATTTCCACATGGTGGAGTCCAAGAGCGGCCGTACGGACAAGCCCGTTCAGCACTCCCTGTACCTGATGCTGTCGAACGCAAAAGCGATTGATCAACTCCTCAGCTTGTTCAAGACTTGGCAAACAGACCCGACAACAAAGTTTGCTCGTGGCCTCGGCAGGTTCAAGACAGCGTTCGAGCAGCTCACCTCAATCAGACGCTGGGGGCCAGAGGATCGCATCCGGGAGACCGGCCTTCGCGAACAGTGGCAAGAGACGCTCGACCTCGTCGGCCAATCCGTGAGCACTGTGATGGTTGAAGTCGAGCTGTGGTACCGCTCCGATGCTAGACAGCGCGCCACCGCGCAAGCGCACGTCGAGCAAGTCATCGCCGCCAGTGGCGGACGTGTGCTCGATCGCTCTCAGATCGGGGCTATCAGCTACCACGCCCTGCTTGCCGAACTGCCGATACAACAGGTTCATTCACTGACCACCGACGGTGCCGAGTCGATCCAGCTGTTGGCCACAGACGAAGTCATGTTTGTCAGCCCGTTCACCCCTATGCACGTCGCGCCGCCGACCACGGAAACGAGTATTCAGTTCGACCTGGCACCCCGAGAAGGTGCCCCTTCTGAGTTGCCTAGGGTCGCCTTGCTGGATGGGTTGCCGTTCGCTAACCATGACGCCCTCGCAGGTCGACTGGTAGTCGATGATCCTGATGGTCTTGGCGAGGACTACCCGCTGGCCTCTCGTTACCACGGCACGGCGATGGCGTCCTTGATCATTCATGGAGACCTTGCCACCCGCAGTGAACCGATCGACCGGCCCCTTTATGTGCGTCCAATCATGCAACCCCACGAGTTCATGTCAGGACACGAACAGACCCTGCCAGACAGGCTGTTCCCTGACCTGCTACACCGCGCGGTCAAGCGAATCGTTGAAGGTGATGCCGGCCACGACCCTGTCGCACCCAGCGTGCGCGTCATCAACCTCTCCATCGGGTCCCAAGCACGAGCGCTCGTGAGAAGGATGAGCCCTGTTGGCCGGCTACTCGACTGGCTAGCTCACTCCTACAACCTGCTGTTCATCGTCAGCGCTGGCAATCACCTCGGCCCAATCACAATTCCCATTACCGTGGCCAGCGACCCCGAATCCGCTCGATCCGCTGCAATCCGAACCCTCCACGACAGTGCGCTGTTGCGCGGCATCCTCCCTCCAGGAGATGCTCTCAACGCACTCACCATCGGAGCGACCCACACCGACGGACTCGGCGATATCGACGTACCAGACACCGCCTGGGACATTACGCACCCGAACGGACCTGCCCACTACGGCGCGACGGGACCCGGCGTCGATCGATCAGTCAAGCCCGACCTGCACCACACCGGTGGCAGAGCGCTCTACACCCGCCCTGTCATTCCATCCGATCGCCTAGAAACCGTTGCCGTGGAACTGGCCCAGACCGCAACTACCGGTCCGGGGCTCCAGGTGGCTGCACCTGGGCGAGCAGGCGCAACCAACCACACCGTCTTCAGCGTCGGCACGAGCAACGCAACGGCACTGGTGACGCGCGAGGCCAGCCGACTCTTCGATGTCCTTGAAGCTGGCTCCGACGATTCAGAAGACGCGCCGCTGCCAGATCCTCAATATCATCCACTACTAGTGAGAGCCCTCCTTGCCCATGCGACAAGCTGGGGCGATTGGGAACCGCAACTGCGCCGCGAACTCAAGCTGAGCAAGCAGGAAGCTCGTCGACACCTGACCGCGCATCTGGGCTACGGGCGCCTCGACACAGATCGACTCGGCGCTGGGGCCACAAACAGAGCAGTCCTAGTCAGCGGAGGGCTGATAGCCGGCGACCAACGTCACACCTACGAGTTGCCACTCCCGCCTTCGCTTCGTGCACGCGCAGAATGGCATCGCCTCACCATCACCCTGGCGTACATGGCCCCCACTGTCAGTCGGCTCAACCGCTACCGAAGTGCGAAGGTGTACTTCGCCACTCCAGACAAGCAACTCGCAGGCGGAGAACGCATTGATGCGGAGCACAACTCGGTCAGGCGAGGGAGCCTCCAACACGAGATCGTCCAAGGCAACCGCGCCATGGTGTTCGGCGACGATGACACGTTCCCGATCCACGTTGAATGCATGGACGACGCCCAACACCTTGGTGCTGGTAAGACGGTGCGATACGCACTCGTGGTCTCCATCGAGACAGCAGAGCAGACCTCGACCACGATCCACGACGAAGTACGGGCAAGACTGCGGCAGCAAGCCCGCGATCGCGCGCGCGGCCGGGTACAGAGCTGATATGCACGGCGAAGGACTGCATACTCGGACCCAGCTCCTGTTGGGAACATCAGCGTTGGTCATGATGTCTTGAGCTCTTGCCGAAGCCGTGGGGGGCTCCGTTCAGACACGACCGTGCGTGTCGCGCATCATGACACCGGCGGCGATCAAGTGTTTGCGGACTGTCCCCGCGGTGTAGCCGAACTTGTTGCCCACACGCTCCAGTGAAGCCCCCTGCTCATACATGGACCGCATCAGCCGAATCTCGCTGATCGACGGGGAGTGGTTGCGGAGGACGACACCGCCTTCTCGTAGGAGGCGAGAGAGTCGCTCGTGTCCGAGGCCAACTTGCCGGGCCACAGCCTTCAGGGACCCGCCGGCAGCGTAAGCGGCTTCCGCTCGCTGGAGGAGGTCTGCGGACGCTCGCGGCGCCTGCTGCGGTTGGTGCCTCCGGCGGTGCGTCCTGTGCTTTCTCGCGCGGATGGACTGGTGTGCTCGCAACATCTGAATCACCGGCGGGGCGAGTTTCGACAAGCCTTCTGCTAGGTCCACAAAATTTTTGGTACTCAGCCTAAACCCCCGAACTTGTGACTTCGGGGGTTTTGTCGTGTTCGGGCGGGCATTGTGATGAGTCGAGATATGTCTCGGATGAATCGCGTCATGTATCACGGATGAGAGCCCGGCCATGGACCGGGCTCTCGTTGTGTGTTGCGCCAGTGTCCGCGATCGGGGTCGGTGGTGTTGGTTGCGATGATCTCACCGGTTTCGAGGTGGGTGATGAGGATGGTCGTCGACGGTGAAACGGACAACATCCACGTGATCATCCACCGTGAGACCCGGGTAGTGAACGTCGAGGGCGCGGTGGAGGTCATCGAGGCACGAGAACCCGTCACGGACAGCGATCTCCTCCGTCACGTCAGCACGAGCAACAGAACGCACATCGGTGATCGTCGCGGAGATGACCACGACCTCGCCGTTCTCCTTCTCGAACACCACTTGTGCCGGACCCGGCCGGAAGGGATCATCGACGCGGATGGTCTGCGTCTTCGCCCCCGAGCGGATGAGCTCCTCGTAGCCTTCCCACATATAGAGACGCTGAGGCTGCTCAGCAGCACGCCAGTCGTAGGCGAACGGGAGGAGGTCCGCGGCGGTTCTGCTCGTAAGGCCGTTGGCTTCTCGGACGACGAACCTGATACCCGGATCGATGTCAAGAAGAACCTGACGGCACTTGCCGCACGGGGCGATCACCGCTCCGGTCGGCCCATAAACTGCGGCAACGGCGACGATGGGGTCGTTCGGCCGCGACGATGCATGGTTCGACAATGCAGCGATCTCGCCGCACGGGCCCCCCAGGAAGTGGTAGGTGTTCAACCCGAGAACGACCTCACCGGAACCAGTGAGCAGCCCCGCTGCCACCGTGTGATTCTGACCGTCGTGCCACTGGCGAGCGTGCTCAGCCGTGAGCCGAACCAGTCGTCGCAAGTCGTTGCTGATCATTCAACTCATCGTAGGGCGTCACGCTCCACCCCACCCCAGCACGCTCGCGGCATCGAGATATTGGCCCCGACCACGAAGGCCGGAGGTGCGGGCCCGTTGCGGCAGGCAGTCTTCGGCGGCCAGAAATGTGTCCGAGGAGAAGATGCTCGCGCTGAAACTGCCGCTGGTCGGCAAAGCTCGCGCCGTCCGGCTCACCCAACTGCGGGGGCTCGGGCTCAGGACGATTCGGGACGGACAACCGGCGCCGCCGCGGGCTTGGCGGCGAACAGGTTGCGGGGCCCTGCCACGAGGATTCCGGCCACGAAGAGAATAACCACCCCGATCAACCCCAGCGGCGTATCGATGAACAGGTTCACCGAACCCGGGGTGTCGGTGGTGCTGATGAAGCCGAGAACCACGCCGAACCACGAGTTCATCGCCCCATGTGCGGCCGCAGCCGGAATCGGATTTCCAGCGGCGCGGTCGGTGATCGCCCCAAACAGAAGCGTCATCGCGATACACGGCAGAAGGAACATCAGCACCGCCAGGTAGCGTGGCTGACCGGCGTAGTTGTGCCCGATCAGGACGATCGGCAGATGCCACAGCGACCAGATGATGCCACCGACGAAAGCGCCGCGCAGGGTGCCCAGCGGTTTGAGCGCCGGCCACAGCCAACCGCGCCAGCCGATCTCCTCACCCAGTGTCATCACACTGGTCACGAGGAATCCCGCGATCATGATCATGGCCATGAAGATGATGGCCTGCAGCGGGCTGGCGGGCATTCCGGCCTGTTCCGAGAGCTGCTGCACGGTGAGGCGCAGCCAGGTGCGCCCGGTGAGGTCGCCGGGCACGCCACGCAGCACCATCACCAGCGCAGTGATCACATGCACGGCCAGCACGATCAGTGCCGCCAGCGGCGTCCAGATCAGGATTCGCTTCCACTTGCCCCGAAACCGCAGCCCCACCCGCGTACGCCACGAAGTCTTCTCCACGAACTTCGCCAGAATGATGGATGCCACGGCGGGCGTCCACATACCCACCCCGATGACGATGCTGTACAGGGGGTGCTTGATGCCTTCGGGCAGGATCCAGAACGGGACTGCGAAGAGGGCGAAGAGCCCGTACGAGATCAGCATGAACAGACCGATATGGCGCCAGTTCACTGCCGTGTACGGCTCGCGCAGGGGCCCGTTCGGTGTTCCGGCACCGGGGCGGGAGGCATCGTGGTTTCTGGGCCTGCGGTCACTGATCATGACGACATGATGCACATTGTCGTTGGGTTTACACAACAAGACATTCTGTATTCACACCTGAACTTCGTTGTGACGCACTGTGCCTTGCGGTAGCGTCCGAAGCATGTCGGGACCAACACGCACGGGCCGAACCGGCCGGGTGATCCACAATCGGGTGCGGGTCCTGCGGGTCGAGGCCGGGATGTCCCGCGTCCAGCTCGCCGAACGCGTGGGCGTGAACCCGCAGACCATCGGCGCGCTGGAGCGAGGGGATCACTACCCGAGCCTGGACCTGGCGATGAGCGTGTGCGAGGTATTCGAGCTTCCGGTCGAAGCGGTCTTCGCGCGAGAGCCGTTCGAGTCGATCGGTGCTGCCTACCGCCGGCAGGGAGTGGCACCGAGTGGACTTTCGTGAGGCCACCGGAACCCGCCGTGGACGCTGCAGAGTCACCCTCATAGGGGTCCTGGCAGGGTGGCTCATCCTGTTGATCTCGACCGTGCTCGGCACGGGCACCTACGGGGGAATTGGCCTCGTCGGGTTCGCACTGTTCGCCATCAGCTGGGTGGCCGGCCGCATGATCGTGCGCGATGTCGCCGAACGCCCCGCCCGACAGGTTGATGAGTACGAGTTCGTGGAGCGCGCCCGGGTGCGGGACGTCGGCTACGTCGTGGCCCTGGCAGCCTTGGTGCTCGGTTTCGTGTTGCTGCTCGTCGCCACCAAGATGGCCGAGCGAGGCGATTTCGGACTCCTGCAACGCAGTGCCCACATCGTGTTTCTCGGGTTCCTCACCGCCGCGGCGCTGCCGACAGTGCTGCTGGTGTGGCGGACTCGTGACATTCCGGACAACCCGGAAGCATGAGGTCGATCATTGCCTTGCCCTTGGCTGACCCAGCCGCCCGCGGGTGACCACAACGGCGATCACCGCGAGCACGGCGAGGCCGATGGCGGCAGGCCAATTGCTGACGACCTCACGTCCGGTGAGGGTTTCGGTGCCGTACAGCGCCCAGTTCAGGCTGTTGTGACCGAGGATGACCAGCAACACCGAGCCACGTGACCCGTTGGCCAGCCACGACAGCACGAACGACAGGCTGACCACCAACAGGAAGTAGGCCGCGTACTGGCTGGGGTCCTGACGCGCGGTGTCCCACTCGTCGGTGAGGAACAGAGGTGCATGCCAGCAACAGTGGATCACCCCGAGCACGAACGCTGCTGCGACCGGGTGGAGTCGTTGCTGCAGACGAGGAAGCGCGAAACCGCGCCACCCGGGTTCTTCCTGGAAAGGACCCCCGATGAGATACATGAGGTAGGTACCGGCCAGGAGTCCGAGTGCCGCCGGGCCGCCACTCCCTCCTTCCGCACCGGAGCCGAGGAGGTATCCGAGACCTGTGGCAACCGGGATGATCAGCAAGGCCAGGACGTACCAGCCCGGGTGAGCGCGCCATTGGACGATGCGTCGCCAGAAGCGACGACGACCGTCGCGTCCCTCGGTGATGCGGGTCATCAACAGCGCGGCCGCGAAGGGGCCCGCGAACAGTCCAAGTTGGTTGACGCCGGCGACCGCAGTGAGGGGCAAATCGAACGGCAGCACACCGATTCCGTTGCGCGCCAGATACCACGGGCTCCACATCACCCAGGAGCCGAGATAGGCGAGCCCGAAGAAGGCCGCCAACGGATACCGGGCCAGTAACCGGCTCATGAGTCACCCTCGAGGTCGTCGAGCACCGAGCGCCAGAAGGCCAGGTCGGCCCGCACCGTCAACCGTCCCCAGGACAGGACGCGTCGATGGTTGGGCTGAGTACCACCGAGCCCCGGCTGTTCCAGGAAGTCCAACATCTCGATGAGTTCTTCCACGCGCCGCTGGGCCAAGGGCGCCACCAAGTCCGGGGCCGCGTCGGTGAAGAACAGGCGCAGCATCGCCGGGTCGTAGTACTGCGCCGCCCCGGGTTGCTGCCCGAGCCAATCGAGAAGGGCTTCGCGACCATCCCGGGTGATCGCGAAAACCCGTCGACGTCGTCCGGACGTCTCCTGGGTGGACGTGACGAGCCCGAGGCCCTCCAGGCGCTGGGGCTCGGCGTAGAGCTGCGATCTGGCCACGGACCAGAAGAAGGACACGGACAGCTCGACATTGCGCCACAACTCGTAGGAGGTTTGCGGCCCGACGGTTTCGAGCAACCCGAGCACCACCATCGAGACAGGACGAAACGGACCGTCCGAATCGGATGTTTGCATGGTGCCAGACTAAGAGACTGGCCAGGCCGGTACCAAAATCCCCAACTCAGGCCGCCATATCGAGCGTGTGAGCCCGAATCCGGTGGGTGAGTTGGGGGTTTTGGTACCCCGCGGATGGTTCAGCCGAAGATGAGCTTCTTGATGTAGTCGAATACCTCGTGCAACTCGTCGTAGTCGCGGATCGCGGGGTCGGCGACCATGAAGTTCCAGACCGTGGCGATACCGACAAACACCGCGAGCAGCACGACGCCGATGATCAGGCCGGCGACAGCCGTGCGGTGGCCGCGACGGGCCGAGCGCAACCCGTGCCAGGCCACGATGACCGCCGCCAATGCCAGCAGGCCCGGCACGAACCCGATATAGGGAATCAACAGCAACATCGGGGCACAGACCAGCGCGACGCCACACAGCACCAGGGAAGCGATTCCCTTCCCGGCCGCGGAGGCGTGCTCAGCGGCTCCTTCGTGAGCATCCGCTAGCTGTGAGGGGGTGTGGTTCGACATGAGGATCTCCTTCTTGTGGTGGTCAGGTACGGGTGTCGCGGCGTTCGAGAATCGCGGTCGTGAGCGCGACCATCGCGACGGTGAGCACCGCGGCGGCCACGAGGATCGGGGTGACGTCGAGAACCGACACGGCGCCGCTGTCGCCGAAGGTGCCGGTACCCAGCAGTGCGGCGCGGGTCGCCACCGCGTAGGGCGACACCAGCGCGAGGTTCCCCAGCAACATCAGCGCCAGGGTGGACACCCCGGACATCACCAGGGCGACCGCGATGGGCGCGGCAAAGGATCGCAGGAACATCGACAGTGCCGATTGTGCGGCTGCCGCGGGGATGGTTGCCAGGATCAGCAGGCCGGTGATCGCGAAGTACTGCCCGGGCAGCGGGCCCGGCAGACCGAAGACCGCCTTGCCGATGACGACCACGGCGAACAGCAGGACGACCTGCATGATCGCGGTCAACCCGGCGACCACGACGGTCTTGGCGATCACAATGCGTAGCGAGCCGACCGGCCCGCTCATCAGGGCATTCCAGTTACTGCCGTGGTGCTCCACCCGCCACACCAGGGATCCGAGAATCGCGACCCCGATCGCCAGCGGGAAGAGCCCGTAGAACCCGACCGACTGCAGCCACACCGTGTGCCAGCCGTTCGGCGGCCGGCTGCCATCGGCCAGTCGGGTGGCCGCCCCGGCCAACACCAACACCATCGGCAGGAACACCACCACCGGCCAGGCCAGGGAGCGCTTGAGCTTGATGATTTCGGACGTCAGGGCACCCATGTCAGGCCTCCTGTTCATCGAAGCGGTGGGTGACAACGACGAACAGCACCCCGGCCAGAACGGCCAACACCGCAACACTCGGATAGGCGATCGGCAGCCGGCGCAGCACATCGCCCTGGTATCCGGCGGCCCGGGCCAGCGAGTAGTACCCCCACGGAGTGGCATGCGCAGCCAACGACGGCAGCCCCTGGGAGAAGACGGCCAGGATGCTGCCGAGCACCCCCACCCCCAGGCCGACGAGTTGATTCTCCAGCTTCGCCGAGATCAGGATGTGCAACGCGAGCACCACCAGGTTGATCACCAGCATGCAGGTGGTGAAACCGACCCAATGCCACAGCGGCACCGGCGTCCGGATACCCACGAGCAACCGGCCGAGCACCAGCACCACCAGCCCGGTTCCGAGCGTGGCGACCGCAACGACCGAGCCGAGTGCGACCAACTTGGCCCGACACACACCTCCGGGTGTTGCCCCCGAGGTGGCCTGCCACAACCAACCATTACCCCGGTGCTCGATATCGGTCTGTCTGGAGGCCAGCACGGCCAGCAACAACGGCGAGAGCAGCGGAATGCCCATCGACAGGCCGGCCAGTAATGCGTACCAGGCACCGGTCCCGTCCGGGTCGACGTCAGCGGACACCACGGCGAACAGTGCCAACAGGACCGAGGCGAGCATCATGATGGCGCAGATCAGCCCCACAGCCCGGTGCCGCATCTTGGCGTATTCGTTCAGCACCGTCCGCATGATCACAGCCCACCCCCGTCGGTGAGGGACATGAACACGTCCTCGAGGCTCTGCTGTTCGCGCCGCACCTGATAGATGTCCACGCCTTCGTTGACCAGGGTGGCGACAACGCCGGCGGTCCGGGCGTCGTCCAGCCCGCCGAGGGCTATCTCCCCGGTCTCGGTCGGATGCGCACCGTGATGACCGAGGAGCATCGTGGCGGTTCGCGGGTCCGAACACCTGATCAGCACATCCGGCAGTGCTGCCGACATCAGTTCGGCCCGGGCACCCTGGAAGATCATGCGACCGTCGGAGAGGATGCCGATCACGTCGGCGATCCGGTCGATCTCGTCGAGCAGATGTGAGGAGGTCATGACGGTCACTCCGGCACCGGCGAGGCGGCGGAACAGGTTTCGCATCTCCTCGATTCCTGCCGGGTCGAGGCCGTTGGTCGGCTCGTCGAGGATCAACAGCCGGGGACGGCGGGCCAGGGCCATCGCCAGGCCGAGCCGCTGCTTCATGCCCAGGCTGTAGTTGCGCACTTTCTTGTTCATCTGGTGGTGCAGGCGCACGGCCGCCACAGCATCGTCGACCTGTTGGCGGTCCAAGCCCAGCATGCGCTGGACCAATCGCATGTTCTCGGCACCGGTCAGATGGGCGTATCCGGGCGGTGCTTCGATCAGGGAGCCGATGTGACCGAGCAGCTCTCTGCGGGTGCCGCGGGTCATCGGCCGTCCCATGATCTGTACCTCACCGTCGGTGGGCCCGATCAGGGAGAGCAGCATCTTCATGGTGGTGGACTTCCCTGCCCCATTGGGGCCCAGGAACCCGTAGACGCAGCCGCTGGGGATCTCAAGGTTCAGGTTGTCGACAACGGTGTGTTGCCCATAGCGCTTGGTCAGATTGTGGGTGGCGACGATGGTGGAAGACACCCCTCCACGATCGCAAGAAACCGCCGGTGAAACATCTGGCGGCAGGCATATCTTGGGCGTATCACTTCGGGCATACCCGGCGGCGCCAATGCGCCCGGAGACCTACCCGCAGCGGAGGGCTCAGGCCTGGCCGGGGTCGGCCAGGCCCGTCCGGTACGCCAGCACGACCGCCTGTACCCGGTCACGCAGGCCGAGCTTTGCCAGGATGCGTCCGACGTGCACTTTGACGGTGCCCTCGGCCAGCACCAGTTCGTCGGCGATCTCGGCGTTGGACAGGCCGCGGGCGACCAGGGCGAGCACCTCGTGTTCGCGCGGGGTCAGCCCTTCGAGGCGCACCTTCGGATCCGGTTCGGACGAGGGGCGCGACCGCGCGAAGTGGTCGAGCAGACGACGGGTGGTGCTGGGTGCGACCACGGCATCGCCGGCATGGATGTGTCGGATCGCCGCGGCGACCTCTTCGACCGGGGTGTCCTTGAGCAGGAACCCCGATGCCCCGGCTTGCAGGGCGTCGTAGGCGTACTCGTCCAGATCGAAGGTGGTCAGAATCAGCACCTTCGGCGGGTTCTGCCACTGGGTCAATCGCCGGGTCGCCTCCACCCCGTTCAGGCGGGGCATCCGGACGTCCATCAGCACGACATCGGCCTCGAGCTGCTCCAACAGGGTCAGTGCGCTGTCACCATCGTCGGCCTCACCGACGATTTCGATCCCGGGCTGAGCCTCCAGCACCATAGCCAGCCCCTTGCGAACCAGCTCTTGGTCATCGACCAGCACCACGCGCACCGTCATGGCGTCTCCTGTTCTCGCGGCAGCACTGCGACCACCTCGAAGCCACCGGCCTCGCCCGGCCCGGCGTGCAGGCTGCCGTCATGGACCGCCACCCGCTCGCGCATCCCGAGCAGTCCGTGCCCGTGGGTCTCCTGCTGCGGCCCCTGGCCGTCGTCGGTGATCCGCAGTTCGACCTCGTGGGGGCGGTAGGTCACGAGAACATCGACCCGGGTCAGGTTCGGCCCGGCGTGTTTGCGCACATTGGTCAGTGCTTCCTGAGCCAGCCGGTAGACCGTCAGGCCGAGGTCGTCCGGCAGGGTGGTGGGTGTTCCGCTGACGGTCAGCGTGACCGGCATCCCGGTATCACGGGACAGTTCGATCAGGGCTTCGAGTTGGTCGATATCGGGCTGTGGGGCGTCCGAACCCGGTTCGTTCTCACGCAGCACCCCCAGCATGCGGCGCATCTGGGCCAGGGCGCTGCGACCGGTGTCGCGAACCTGCAGAATCGCCGACTTGGCCCGTGCCGGTTCGGTGTCGACCTTCACCGCGGCTCCGTCCGAGAGCAGCACCACCACGCTGAGGCTGTGCGAGACGATGTCGTGAATCTCCCGGGCGATCCGGGCTCGTTCGTCGGCGACCGCGATCCGGGCGTTGGTCTCTCGTTCTCGCTCGGCTTGGGCGGCGCGTTCTTGTAGTCCTGCGACGTATTGCCGACGCACGCGCACCAGCGTGCCCCAGGTCCAGGCCCAGAACGTCACCACGACCAGTACTCCGAGCTGACCGATGTCCAGGAGGTCATCACCGAGGTGGGGTACTGCTGCGATCAGGAGCCAGACCACCGCGGCCACCGCCCCGACGAGCGACACCCACCACAGGTAGCGGGAGGCGACGTTGTAGACCGCGAGCAACAACATCACGTCCGCGGCAAGAATCGGAGCACCCAGCAGCACCTGCACCCCGGCGGTGACCAGCATCAGCCCCAGAACCGTCAGCGGCCGGCGGCGGCGCGCCGGATACACCCCACACAGGACTGCCGAGACGACCACCAAGCCGGCCACCCGCCCCGGCCCGTCGGCGTAGATCGGCACGATCGGCAGGTTGTAGAGGAACACTCCCAGTGCAACCAGCAGATCGACCAGCCACATACGCTGCCGAAACCAGCCCGGGCCGGCTGCGCTCATCGGCGGCACCGCGGCAGCCGACGCATCGTCGGCGAGCACAGGGGCCGGAAATCTCATATCGGCGACGATACCGCCGGTCGACGACACCCCATCGGGCCCACCTGGGTACCCAAACTCCCAACTCACTCCCGAAACTCGGGCGTCTGGGGCCGGAATCGGAGGGTGAGTTGGCGGTTTTGGTACCCCTACCCCTTTCGCCGACGGCGCCTCGGCGGGGAGACCCCGGTGGTGCGGTACAGGTCGATCCAGGCTCCGAGGTTCAGCGCGCCGGGCAGGGCATCGGGACGGATCCCGCGGGCCGACAGCCACCTGCCTGCCGCGCGTGGCGTCGCCAGGGAGGTGGTGCGGGCCAGGATCTGGGCCAAGCCTCGTCCGGGGCCGGTGTAGACCCGATGCACCAGGGCTTGGAACTGACGCCGCTGTGCCATCGGTAGCGGTGGCACTTCGCGGCGGTGCATGGTCAGGATGCCGCCGTCGACCCCGGGACGTGGACTGAAGGCCCGGGCGGGGACGCGTCCGTGCAGGCTGAACTCGAACCAGGGTTCCCATTGCGAGGTCATCATCGTGGTGTTGCCGACCCCGGCCCGGCGCCGGGCCACCTCCCATTGCATCAGCAACACCGCGTCGGTCCAGGCCGGGGCGTGCAGAACGCGGCGCAGCATCGCGGTGGTCAGATGGAAGGGCAGGTTTGCGACCAGCACATGCGGGTGATGCGGGAGTCGGTATTTCAGGAAGTCGGCGGTGACGACATCGACCCTCCCGGGCAGCCGGGTACGCAGTCGCCGGGCCAGCCGGGGATCGATCTCGACGGCGGTCAGTGGTCGGCCGAGCCGGGCCAAGTGGGTGGTGATGGCACCGTCGCCGGGGCCGATTTCGATGATCGGGCCGGATGTTTCGGCGACCAGCGCGGTGATGGTGTCGATGGTGGATCGGTCGGTCAGGAAGTTCTGGCCGTGCTCGTGACGGCCGTGGTGATGGGTGGGCACTGGCTGCTCCGTGGTCGTGGCGGAGCCGGGCACACTGCAAGAGCCGCCCGGCGAGGTACCGGGGGCGGGAGCATGGAAGCTCTGCTCGCCGCCGTCAGCGGCTGCGCAACCGCAGCGAAGCAGTGCCAGTGAAAGACATGCCGCCAGCCTAGGTCGCCACCCACCGCACCTGCCACCGATTTATTCGGGGGCTCGGGTCAGGTACGTACCCGGCGGTCTTTGCCGACGGCGAAGGCGACGATCAACTGGACGGTGGCCATGGCGGTCAGCATTCCCAGGCTGGCGGTCCAGCCGCCGGTCCATTCGGCCATGAACCCGGCTCCGATCGGCCCGACGGCGGCCAAGAGGTATCCGATCGACTGGGCCATCCCGGACAGTTGGGTGGTTTCCTGTTGGTCGCGTCCGCGCAGGCTGATCAGAGTCAGCCCGGCAACCAGGGAGGCCCCGGATCCGGCGCCGGCGATCAGAACCCAGCCCAGGGCCAGCTGCGGCAGAGCGATCAGCCCGACCAGGCCGATCAGCATCGGGATGCTGGCCGCCAATGCTGCGGGCAGCACATTGGTGCCGCGCACCAGCCGGGGTGCGGTGAACACCCCGACCAGGGCCGCGAGTTGGAAGACGAACAGCAGCACACCGGATTCCTGTGGGGTGCGGCCGATGGCCAGCCCGATCGTCGGCAGCCAGGTGGCGACGACGAAGAAGTGGGTCGATTGCAGGCCCATGAAGGCAGTCACCAACCAGGCGGTGGGTTGGCGCCACACCGAAACGGGCCGGCCCGAGACCGGCTCCGGCTCCTCCACCGGACGGGCTGCGGCCCGGGTGCGGGGCAGCCACAACAGCGCCACCAGGGCGGCGGGGATCGCCCAGAAGGCCAGGGCTCCACGCCAGCCGACCACCTCCGACATCGGGACGGCGATCACCGAGGCGATCGCAGCACCGATCGTCATGCAGGCCGAGTAGATGCCCGTCGCGCGGGCCACCTTGCCGGCGTAGTCACGTTTCAGCACCGTCGGCACCAGCACATTGCCGACCGCGACGGCGCAACCGAGCACCGCCGTCCCGGCCCACAGTCCGAGGCCGCCGCCGTAGGAGCGCAGCAACACTCCGAGCACGATGCCGATCAGGGCTGCCATCAGGGCCCGCTCCACCCCGAAGCGGCGTGCCGGGTGGTGCACCAGCGGTGAGATCAGGGCCAGTGCCACCAGGGGAACCGCCCCGAGGGTTCCCTGGACACCTTCGCTCAACTGCAGGTCCGCCCCCAGTTGCGGCAGCACCGACCCGACCGCGGTCATGGCCGGACGCAGGTTGAACGCGACGGCGAAGATCAGTGCCGTCGTCACCGCAGCACGAAGGGTCGTGTTCGACCGTCGCTGTTCCGGTGAGTTGCCGCCGTCCATCTGCGGATCGTAAGCCACCAAGGCGTCGCGGCTCACCCGTCGCCGGTTCACCTGAAGGGCTGGTGTGGCAGCACGGAGGTTGCCTTTAGGCTCGAGGCATGAGTACCGCTAAGACGATGACCACCCTGATCGCCGGCTTGGCCGCCTTGACCCTGTTGGGTGCCTGCGCCCCCAACGACCCGGAGCCGACCGACCCGGCGGAGCCGACCGCTACTCAGGAGGCTCCCCCGGCCGACCCGACCCCGGGTGAGGCCGAGAGCTCACCGAAGTCGGACGATGATGACAAGCAGGGAGCCGACATCGAGAAGGGCTTCGCTGCTGTCGAGTTGGCCGAGTCCGAGACTTCCAACGGAAAGGCGATCAGCCTGGACTGGGACGACGACGGCCATTGGAAGGTCGACGTCATCGAAGGGAAGACCGAACGCGAGTTCACGATCAACGCCGACGGCACCGAGGTGATCGAGGTCGAGGACGACGATGCCGACAGTGATGATGTCGAGCGGTTGTCGAAGGCCTCGGTGAGCCTCACCGACGCGGTGCGCAAGGCGATGGGCGAGGTCGAGGGCACGCTCGACACGGCGGAACTGGACGAGGTGGACTCCAACGTCGCCTGGGAGGTCGAGATCGACACCCCCGAGGGTGACGACGTCTCGATCTACATCAACGCGGCCAGCGGCGAGGTTCTGAACCGCGGCTGACGTCCGCTTTCGGCGACCAGAACCTCCGACACCGGTTTCGCCGGTACCAAAACTTCCAACTCACCCGCCGTTTCGGCCCAGATCGGGTCAGATCGGACGGGTGAGTTGGCGGTTTTGGTACCGCAGTTTTTGGTACCGCAGTCTTAGGTACTGCTTTGTGCTCAGACCAGCCGGCAACTGACCCGGGCGGTACACAACCGGCGTCCGGAGTCGTCGACCAGCACCACCTCGTAGCTGGTGGTAGTGCGTCCCAGGTGAATGGCGGTGGCGGTGCCGGTCACCCAGCCCTCGGTGGCCGAGCGGTGGTGGGTGGCGTTGATCTCGGTGCCGACCGCTTTCATCCCCCGGGGCTCGCCGTGCAGGTAGGAGCCGATCGAGGCGAGGGTTTCGGCCAGCACACAACTGGCTCCGCCGTGCCACAGGCCCACCGGCTGGGTATTTCCCTCCACCGGCATTCGGCCGACCATCCGCTCGGGGGTGGCCTCGGTCAGTTCCAGGCCCATCTTCGTATCGAGCGCGCTGTCCACGATGTGCTGCGTCATGGCCGACAATCTAGGGCAAAGCGGCGGCGGCCTTGCTGATTCGGGAAGCAGCCGGGAACCGCTGCTCGGGAAAGGGCTCGGTCTGCACCCCACCGCGGGCCCGTTTCCACACCCCACGCACGGTTCCGTCCAGCACCACGGTGGGACGGAACATGCCGTTCTTGCCGGGCACCACGAGTTGTTCGTGTTCGGGGTCGAGGGTGCAGGAACGGTCTTTGTAACCCAGGATCAACTCGTCGAAGCCGGGCAGCAGGAACAAGCCGGCGGCCTCCTTGCGGTGTTCGGCCAGCAGATCGGGCAGGGCCGGGTCGTACCAGTACCGCGTCCCGTCGATGTCGGCATCGGCCAGTGCGTCGCCCGCGACGGCGATCGCCTGCTTGGCGTCGCGGACGGTGAGCCCGGTCCAGCGGACGAAGTCGGCAACGGTGGCCGGCCCGTGGGAGGTGAAGTACCGGGTGGCCCACTCCCCCAGGGCTTCCTCCCCGGCCGGGGTGTACGGGTCGGGCACGAGATCATCGAGGACGCAGAAGAGTTGCTCCTTGTCGCGAATCGGCCCCTGCACCAGCACCCCGGTGTAGCTCAATACCGACAGCAGGTGGTATCCCCGGCCGGGTACCTCCAGGTAGCCGTGCGGCTCCCACAGTTCCAGCACCTCGGCGCGGGTCAGCGGCCCGCGCTCACGAATCGCCGCCACCGCCAACTCACCGCTGTGGGCGAGCATCGCCTCGTCCAGACCCAACTCGGCACGGCGACGGGCCGATTGGGCGAACACCCGCGGCCCGGTCAGCGCGCACATCCAGCCGATGTCGACCCCACGGGTGAAGTGCAGCGTGCCGCGCATCGGCCACGACCGCACCAGGCCGCCGTCGGCGAAGGCCTGCCGCACCGCATCGACCGACCGTCCGCTGGTGCGCAGCGCCACCGAGACCAGGGCTCCGGGCAGGTCCTGGGCCTGGACGCAGCCGAGATGGCGCACCACCTCGACCGGATCGTCCGCCTGCTCGCCGACCAACCGCTGGGCCACGATGCGGGCCGAACTGATGTCACCGGGTGTGAAAACCATGCGGTCCTCCCTGAGCGGATGGGCGTTTCATTGTGTGCACTGGGTGCACCGATGTCGAGGGCTCACCCCAACCGTCGTACCGAAAAATGAGACGCCATTTCACAACGCAGGAGTTCTTGCCCTAGCGTGCAGAGCATTCCATCCGGGCTTCGGCCCATTCAGGCAAGGACATTTCCTTCATGATTCGACTCGCGGACTCCCGCCGGCCCCACACCGTACGCAGCGCGTACGGCATGTGCGTCGCTGTGGCCCGTCCGTGTTGTTGTCGCGCCTGACGCTCGTCGGCTGACCCCGGCTGCCCCCGGCAGCACGGTCCTCTCCGGCACCACCGGACGCCTCGTCGTCCCTCCGCACATCCCGGTCTCGGCTCTGCCGTGGCCGACCGATCGATGTGATCCACCAATCCCTCGACCGTTGTGCTTCCATCCCCGGCCGCATATCCGGTGATCGGCGCGCTCACAAAGCTCCCCCGACTGCTCCGGTAGGCCGCCCGGCTGACCCGCCGGCCCATTGCTCGACCGTCCCGCGCACCGCCCGGGACAGATCCTTCGCACCCATTTCGGAGTAAACCCATGATTCTCACCGGACTTCTGCTGGGCATTGTGCTCGGCTTCGTTCTGCAACGCGGACGCTTCTGCGTCACCGGCGCCTTCCGCGACGTGTGGCTGTCGCGTTCCACCCGCTGGCTGACCGCCTTCGGACTGGCGATCGCGGTGCAGGCCGTGCTCGTGCAGTTTCTGCTCGCGTTCGGCCTGATTCAGGTCAAGGTGCCCCAGATCGCCTGGCTCGCCGTGGCCGGCGGCTCCCTGATCTTCGGCATCGGCATCGTGCTGGCCGGCGGCTGCGCAACCGGCACCTACTACCGCTCCGGCGAAGGCCTGATCGGTTCTTGGATCGCCCTGATCTTCTACGCCCTGCTCGCCTCGGTGATGAAGTACGGCGCGTTGCGGCCGGTCAACGACGCGGCCCGTGCCGGCAAGTCGGAACTCACCACCATCCACGACTCCCTCGGTATCAGCCCCTGGATCCCGGTCGTCGCACTCGTGGCCGTGGTGGCCTGGGGTATCACCCGGCAGCGTGCCCAACGCGTCGCGACCCTGCCGCCGAAACCGGGTCGTTCTGCCCTGGCGCACCGGCTGGTGGGCAAACCGTGGAGCCCCTATGCGACCGCGATCGTGGTCGGCGTCCTCGCCGCGGTGGCCTACCCCCTGTCGAACGCCACCGGACGAGCCGCCGGGATGGGGATCACCACCCCGTCGGCCAATATCGTGCAGTTCCTGACCACCGGTGATGCGAGCCTCATCGACTGGGGCGTGCTCTTCGTGCTCGGCCTGATTCCGGGTTCGTTCATCGCGGCCAAGTTGTCGGGTGAGTTCAAGCTGCGGGTGCCGGACGCCCCGACCACCGTGCGCGCGATTGCCGGCGGCGCGGCGATGGGCGTCGGCGCGGCCCTCGCCGGTGGCTGCACGATCGGCAACTCCTTGGTGCAGACCGCCCTGTTCAGCTACCAGGGCTGGGTCGCCTTCGTGTTCACCCTGCTCGGGGTGGGCATCGGCGCCCGCTACTTCATCCAGACCCACCGACGGGCCGGTGCCGCACCGGTTGCCCTGCCCCGCGTCGGCGCCAACAACTGATCATCGACAGACAGGAAAGAACCATGAGCATTCTGAACCGCTTTCGCACCGCCAAGAACGTCGTCACCTCCCCGGTCAGCCCCGACGTCGAGACGATCACCCCACTCGATTCGGCCACCGAGGCCCGGCGCTACCAACTGAACACCCTCGGTCAGGTCTGCCCCTTCCCGCTGGTGGAGGCCAAGCAGGCGATGCAGCAGTTGAACTCCGGGGACGAGTTGGTGATCGACTTCGACTGCACCCAGGCCACCGATTCGATTCCGCACTGGGCGGCTGCGGCCGGACACCCGGTGACGCACTTCGAGCAGGTGGGTGAGGCGGCCTGGACGATCACGGTCCGGAAGGCCTGAGGACACCGGCCCGAACCGGACGCGCGGGGTGTTGCGATTCGCAACACCCCGCGCAGCGTCGAACATGCCGGCGGCTAGGTGAGGTGGTCGTGGATGCCCGAGACCCAGTCCGCGTAACGGCGGGCCGATCGCTGGACGGCGTCGTGGGCGTCTTGGGGCAGACACCTGCCGAAGTTGTTGTAGAGGCGGTCGAAGTCATAGCGGGCGACGTGTTTTGCGATCCGGGTCACGACATCGGCCGACAGCGGGATCATGTTCGGGAACGAGCGCATGAAGGTGACCCAACCGGCGGCCGGAGTGGGGAAGATCGTGTCACCGCCGAACAACACTCCCCCGCCGTCCCGCCCGCGCCAGTGCACCACCACGCTTCCCGGAAAATGACCCCCGGGCTGGCTGGCGACCATGTCCTCGGCCAAGCGCAGTTCCCCGTCCCAGATCACCGTGTTGGTGGGCCGGTGACCCAGCCACTGCTCGTCCTTGGCCGAGATGTAGACCGGGCAGTGGCCGAAGGCCTCCGACCACAACGACTGCAGCCCGTACATGTGCGGATGCGAGGCGATGATCCCGGCCAGCCCACCGAGGCGGGCGACCTCGGCGATGGCCCGGTCATCGATGTGAGTCGGTACTTCGATCATCACCGGCCCGGCGGCCGTTTCGACCAGGAGCGGGGTCTGGCCGATACCGGGGCAATCGTGCTGGGTGATTGCGTGGACGCCCGGTTCCAGCTCGGCGATCGACAGGTGTGCCGCCGGCTCCGGTTCGCGCGGGTCGAGCCAGTGCTGACCGTCGGGCGGCAGGTACTGGCGGTCGTCCGCGCAGATCGGGCACACGGTGCTGTCGGCGCCGGTGGTCTCAGCGCTGCGTTCGACACCACAGGTCGAGCACTGGACGACGGGGGTGGTTGCTGTCAAAGCTGCTCCCAAGAGTTCTCCGGGGCCGCTCGGTACGGCCCACGAAAACAGCCTTGAACTTCAAGTGCACTTGAAGTCAAGACCTGATCTTGGCAAGCTGCCCGACATGGGTGACACAGCGGAGGAACTCACCATCGGCGAGGTCGCCGAACGCGCCGGGCTGGCCACCTCGGCCATCCGGCACTACGAGAGCCTCGGCCTGCTCACCAGCACCCGCAACGACTCCGGCCACCGCCGGTTCAACCGGTCGGTGCTGCGCCGCATCGCCGTCATCCAGGCCGCCCAGCACGTCGGGCTCAGCCTGGCCGAGATCCGCCGGGCCTTTGCGAAGTTCCCCGCCGATCACGCCCCCACCAAACAGGACTGGGTACGCCTCAGCAAGACGTGGCGCCCCCTGTTGGACGCCCGCATCAGAGAACTCGAACAGGTGCGCGACGGGTTGTCGATGTGCATCGGGTGTGGCTGCCTCACCATGCGCCAGTGCGCCATCTACAACCCGCACGACGAACTCGCCGCCACCGGATCCGGCGCCCGGCGCATGTTCCCCGAGTTTCACCCGCCCACCTGATCAACCGGGACGACCTCCGGCTGTCGGCAGCCGGAATCAGGCGAAGACACCCTCGATGAGCGGCTCGGAGGCACCCTCGGGCCGGTAGAAGGGCCGGCCCCCTTCGACGGTGCAGCGGCGCATCAGCCGGTACTGCGGAAAGTGGTCGGACAAGGCGCGGTGATTGGTGCAGCGCTCGTCCCAGATCGCAACGTCACCCTCGCGCCAGCGCCACCGCACGGCCCAGTTCGGGTTGTGCACCAGTCCGTTGAGATACCCCAGCAGGGCATCGCTCTCGGCTCGGTGCATGTCGACGATCTGGTCGATGAAGGAGCTGAGGAAGAGCGCCTGGCGACCCGTCTCGTCATGGGTACGTACCAGCGGCAGGATCGCGCCACGCAGGTTGTCGCGGATCAACTGCTCGGTTTCGCCGCCGTACAGGCGGATGTTGGCCTCGATGAAATGCGGCGAGGGCTTGTGCCATGCCCGTAGGCCGTTGCAGATGCGCTTCATCTCGTCGGAGAGGCTGTCGTAGGCGGCATACAGGCTCATCCACAAGGTGTCACCACCGACCGGAGGAATGCTCATCGCGGCCAGAATCGCCAGCGTGGGTGGCTCGGCCCAGTAGGTCAGGTCGGTGTGGAACCCGTCGGCGGCGGGCGGGCTTTCGGGGGTGTCCTCGACCGGATGCAGCACGGTATCGCTGTTGTGCAACTTGCCGACCGGGTTCACCATGGGCGTGCCCCACCGGCGGGCCAGGGCGACGTGATCCTCCTCCGACAGGTGCTGGTCGCGCAGGAAGATCACGTGATGGTCGAGCAGAGCCTGGTGCAAGTCGTGAAACTGCTCATCGCTCAGGTCGCTGAGATGCACTCCCTCGACCAGAGCCCCGATGTTGGCGTTCAACCGCGTGATGCGCATCTTTCCGCCTTCGTGCGACTGCGTTGCGGTATCGGCGACTTGTACGGAGTTCATGGATATCCCTTCATTGGTCGGCTGTGAGCCGCTTTCCGGCGGAACCCCTGCGAGGCGACTCCCGGTTCCGGGGGCGGTGACGATTCGCCATCCGCACCCGCTGTGACGTCAATAAGTTAGTGAACTACCATTTGTGAGTCAATGCCCATTGATAGGTTTGGTCGGCGAAAGGAGGTTCGGCAATGGGGTTACGTGAGCGCAAGAAGGTGCAGACACGTCGGCGTATCGTCGACGCTGCCCTGAACCGCTTCGTCGAGCAGGGCTATGAGGCGACCACCGTCGAGGAGATCGCCGGTGACGCCGACATCTCGGTGACCACCTTCTTTCGCTATTTCCGCGCCAAGGACGAGGTGCTCTTCGCCGACTCCGACCACTGGGCGCCCGAGGTGCGGTCGTTGATCGAACAACGCCCGGCCGATGAATCCGACCTCGAGGCCATCCATCAGGCACTGCGCACCTTCCACGAACAGGGCGGCGTTGATGATGATGCGCGCCGCATGCAGCGTCATCGCGTCACCGACGAAACGCCCGTCCTCAGCGGACGCGCCCAACTGGTTGCCGCCCGCTGGAAGCAGGAGGTCGCCGCCGCGTTGGCCGAACGACGGGGGGTCGACATGGATGATCGCGACGTGCACCTGCTCGCGGCGATCTCCTTCACCATCCTGCGGTTCGCCGAGGACGAGTGGTATGCCGGCCGGGGTTCGGTCGACTGGCTCACGTCCCTCGATGCGGCTTTCGACCGTTACGCCCGGCTGGCACGGGCGTAGGGTGTCGTCATGATTCCACCGGTCGTTGATCTCACCTGGTTGCGCGCCCACCCCGAAGCGATGATCGCCGATGTTCGTTGGTATCTGGACGGACGGTCCGGCCGCGAGGCCTACGATGCCGGACACCTTCCCGGCGCGGTGTTCATCGATCTGGACGAGGCACTGTCCGCCCCGGCCAGTACCGAGGCCGGACGCCACCCGCTGCCCGACCCCAAGGATTTCGCCGCCGCGATGGAGGCCGCCGGCATCGGGGCCGACTCGATCGTGGTCGGCTACGACGACGGTGGTGGGTTCTCCGCCGGCCGACTGATCTGGATGCTGCGGGCCCTGGGTGTCGACGCCGCCCTGTTGGACGGCGGCCTGACCGCCTGGGACGGCGAGCTCAGCACCGACCCTGCACCCGACCCCGAGGGCGACATCTCCTTCCCGGTCGGCACCTGGGGTCCGGAACTGATCGCGACCATCGACGAGGCCGCCGCCGCCGGCCCGATGGTGATCGACGCCCGCTCGGCCGAACGCTTCCGCGGCGAGGGCCCGAACCGGGACGCGCAGGCCGGGCACATTCCGGGCTCGCGCAGCGCACCGATGACCGACAACCTCACCGACGGCCGCCGGTTCAAGACCCCCGAACAACTCCGCGAACGCTTCGCGGCCTTGGGCATCACCGATGCGGGCGAGGTGATCAGTTCCTGCGGATCGGGCGTCACCGCCTGCCACAACCTGTTGGCGATGGAATACGCCGGGCTCGGACGGGGCCGGCTCTACCCCGGTTCGTGGTCGCAGTACGCCGCGACCGACCGTCCGATCGCCACCGGCGACTGAGCCGAGGGGACGAGGCTCAGCGCATCACCGAGGAGTACGGCTCGCGTGGGTCGGCGGTCACGTTGTAGGCCTCGAGCTTCCAGTGCGCACCGGCGCGGTCGAGCACTATCCAGCCGCAGTTGTGCAGCCCGGCGAAGGTGCGCGAGACGGTGAAGTCGTAGCCGAGGAAGTAGGCCAGGCCGACCCGCCAGGCCATCCCGTGGCCGACCGCGAGCAGCACCTCGTCATCATCACCGGCCTCGACCAGTTCGTGCAGGGCGGCCGATACCCGGCGGCCGAGTTCGTCACCGGTCTCCCCCGCATCCGAGCGCCGAAAGTCGCGCCCGGCGGCCAGGTCCTCGAAGAATCCGGGATGGGCGGCGGCCACCTCGTCGCGGGTCATGCCGACCCAGTCGCCGACGTTGATCTCCTGCAGGCGGGCGTCGGTGGTCACCTCCAACCCGGTGAGTTCGGCGATCACCTCGGCGGTTTGGGAGGCCCGCTGCAGGTCCGAGGACACGATCCGGGTCGGGGCCAGGGCGGCGACCCGCGGGGCGGCGTCACGGGCCTGGGCGAGCCCGGTGTCGTTCAGTGGTACGTCGGCCTGTCCCTGCATGCGTCCGTGCAGGTTGCCGTCGGTCTGTCCGTGTCGCCACAGAATCAGCCGGCGAGCGGTCACGCCATCTCCTCCGGCAGTCCCAGTGCGACTCGGGGGCAGTCGGACCACAACCGCTCCAGGGCATAGAGGCCGCGTTCCTCGGTGTGCTGGATGTGCACCACCACGTCCAGGTAGTCGAGCAGCACCCAGCGCTGTTCCCGGTCACCCTCGCGGCGGGTGGGTTTGGCGTCCAGGTCTTCGCGGAGCTTCTTCTCGATCTCGTCGACGATCGCGCCCACCTGACGTTCGGTCTCGGCGGTGATCACCAGGAAGACATCGGTGATCGCAAGTTGCTCGGACACGTCGTAGGCGATCAGGTCGGTGCCCATCTTGTCGGCGGCGGCTGCGGCCGCGACCTTGGTCATCTCGATCGCACGATCGGTTGCGCTCACGCGGATTCCTATTCGTTCTCGGGCAGGTACAGGCCCCGCTTCTGGATGTACTGCACGATGCCGTCGGGCACCAGGTACCAGATCGGCAGGCCCCGGGCGGTGCGGGCGCGGCAGTCGGTGGACGAGATCGCCATCGCCGGCACGTCCAGCAGGGTCACCCGGTCGGACGGCAGGTGGTCGATCGCCCCGTCCAGTGAGATCCCGGGCCGCGACACCCCGACGAACTGGGCCAGGTCGAACAGTTCGTCGGCCCCCCGCCAGGTCAGGATTCGGCTCAGTGCGTCGGCACCGGTGATGAAGAACAGGTCGACATCGCCGCGTTCGGCGCGCAGATCCTTGAGGGTGTCGACGGTGTAGGTGTCGCCGGGACGTTCGATGTCGACCCGGCTCACGGTGAAGCGCGGGTTGGACGCGGTGGCGATCGCGGTCATCAGGTAGCGGTCTTCACCCAGCGACACCCGGCGGTGCTTCTTCTGCCAGGGCACGCCGGTGGGGACGAAGACCACCTCGTCGAGGTGGAAGCGGGCGGCGACCTCCGAGGCCGCAGCCAAGTGTCCGTGGTGGATCGGATCGAAGGTGCCACCCATCACGCCGAGGCGGTAACGGGCTCCCGGCGTCGCATCGGGTCGGCGGGCCAACCCCGGTTGCGTGGTCAAGATCAGCTGTGCGGACGGCCCTTGCCGATGCCGCGCACGAAGGCCAGCGCGACCAGCAGAGCGATCAGGGCGATGATCCCGAACACCAAGGGGTGTGGCCCGTAGGCCTCGAGAAACACAAATCCAAGATTCATGACGCGCAGCCTACCGAATTCAGCCGCGAACCTGGCCAGTGCCGCGAACGACGAACTTCGTGGAGGTCATTTCGGGCAGGGCCATCGGCCCGCGGGCGTGGGTTTTCTGGGTCGAAATGCCGATCTCGGCGCCGAAACCGAACTCGCCCCCGTCGACGAACCGGCTGGATGCATTCACCAGTACCGCGGCGGCGTCGACCTGGTCGACGAACCGGCCGGCGGCCTCGGCGTTGTCGGTCACGATCGATTCGGAGTGGCCCGAGGTGTGGGCGCGGATGTGCTCGATCGCCTCGTCCATGTCGGCGACGACCTTGGCCGACAGGTCCAGCGACAGCCATTCCTCATCGAAATCACCCTCGGCTGCCGGCACCACGTGCTCGTTGCCGTTACCGGCCGCCACGACCGCCCCGTCGCCGTGCACGGTCACCCCGGCCGAGGTCAGTTCGGGCAGTGCCTTGGCCAGGAAGTCCTCGGCGATCGCCTCGTCGACCAGCAGGGTCTCCAGCGCATTGCACACCGAGGGACGCTGCAGCTTGGCGTTCACCATGATGTCCAGGGCCATCTGCTGGTCGGCCTCGCTGTGCACGTAGAGGTGACAGTTGCCGGTACCGGTTTCGATCACCGGCACCTGCGATCCGGTGACGACCGCGTTGATCAGGCCGGCCCCACCGCGCGGGATCAGCAGGTCGACCAACCCCCGGGCGGTCATCATCTCGGTGGTGACCTCCCGTCCGCCGGCAACCAGCGCCACGGCGTCCTCGGGGAAATCGGCGGCGGCCAGCCCGGCGCGCAGGGCGTTGACGATGGCCACGTTCGAGTCGTAGGCAGAGGACGAGCCGCGCAGCAGCGAGGCGTTACCCGACTTCAGGCAGATACCGGCGGCGTCGGCGGTGACATTGGGCCGGGCCTCGTAGATGATGCCGATCACGCCGATCGGTACCCGAATCTGGCTGATCTCCAGCCCGTGCGGGGTGGTCCAGCTACGCACCGCGCTGCCGACCGGGTCGGTCAGGTCGGCGAGTTGGCGCAGGCCGTCGGCCATACCCACCAGCCGGTCGTGGTTGAGGCGCAGCCGGTCGATCAGCGAGGCGGCGGTGCCGGATTCCTCGGCCCGGGTGATGTCGACCTGGTTCGCGGCGAGAATCTCGTCCTCGGCCGCCAGCAGGGCGTCGGCCATCGCGTGCAGCGCGGCATCCTTCTCGGCGCGCGTGGCGGTGGCCAGACGGATCGCGGCGGTACGGGCGGCAGTGGCCTGTTCGGTGAATGACATGGGTCCTCCTGAGCGGGCAATCTACCGGGCGGATCACTCCACCACCACGGTGTTCCAGGTCTCGGCGGCCACCGGACTGGGTCGATATCCGCGCACCTCGGGGTCGAGCACCAGGTGCGGCTGCGGGTACGCCAGCGGAACCACGGCCCGGAAGTCGTCGAGTCGCAGCGACACATCGGCCCAGGTGCGTTGCGGATCCCGGCCGGGGTCGGTGGCCGCGGCGTTGACCGTGGTGCTGATCGCGGGCTGGACGAAGCCGAACTCTGCGTTCTGGGCGCCGAACTTGGGTACCAGCAGGTTCGCCGGGTGGCTGGACGAGGATGACCAGCCCATCAGATGCAGATCGTGCTCGTCGGCGCGGTTCGGGTTGCTGATCAGGTCGAGGTAGTCGGGCCAGGACGCGGCCACCGGTTGCACGGTGAAGCCGAGCGCTTCAAGTTGCTCGGCGACCACCACATAGGTCTCCTCCGGTGCCGGCAGGTACGGCAGGGTCACCCCGCTGGGGTAGGCCAGTTTCACCGTGAGGTCGTCGCCGTAGTAGCCGGCCTCGGTCAGCCGCAGCTTGGCCAGCTCCGGGTCGGGTTCCTCGGCCTCGATCCCGGCGTGGCCGAGCATGCCGGGTGGGATCAGTTCGTGGGCGGGGCGGGTGTCGGTGGGCAGGATCACCCCGTCCAGCAGTTCTTGGCGGTTGATGCCCAGCGCGATCGCCCGGCGTACCCGCACATCGGCCAGCATCGGGTTGTGCTGGTTGAAGCCCACGTACAGCACCGAGGGTTGCCGGCGGTTGATCACCACCGGCTTGCTGCCCTTCTCGGCCAGTTCGGCCAGGTCGGCATCGTCGGCCGGTTGCAGTACCTCGAAACCGTTCACACGTCCTGCGGCCAGGTCGGCCAGCCGGGCTTTGGAGTCGGGTACCACCCGCAGCACCGCCTTGTTCAGCTCGGCGGGTTGGCCCCAATAGTCGGGGTTGCGCTCCACCACGACCTGCACCAGTGGCTCATGGGCCAGGAAACGGAACGGTCCCGTCCCGGTCGGGTGGGCGGTGGCGTATTCGCTGGCCCGCGGGTCGGCGGTGGCCGAGTCGGCATCGGCCCGGTACTCCGCCAGGGCCGTGGGGCTCTGCATCGCGAACTGGGGCTGGGCCAGCACTTCGAGCAGGTTCGGGGTCGGCCGGGTCAGGGTGATCCGCACCCGACGATCGTCCACCCGGGTGCAGGAATGGTAGAGCTCGTGCCCGTCGCGGAAGAAGTGGGCGCGGTAGGTTTCGGCGGTGCGGGCCGCACGTCCGCGCCACCGGTGCCAGCGGTCGAAGTTGGCGCACACCGCAGACGGGGTGAAGGCGGTTTCGTCGTGGAACTGCACGCCCTCGCGCAGGGTGAAGACCCACTCGGTGTGCTCGTCATTGTGTTCCCAGGCTTCGGCCAGGGCCGGTTGCACCCCGGTGCCCACCTCGTCGGGGGCAACCAGCCCCTCGAAGATCTGCCGGGCGAGTTGTTCGCTGGCGGGGTCGGTGGCGAAGGCCGGGTCGAAGCCGAGCGGCTCGGTGCCGGTGGCATGGACGTAGATTCCCTGCCCGCCCGAGGTATTCGGTGAGGGTTCGGGCGGCGGGACGGGGTTGGGTGCGCAGGAGGCGGTCAGCAACGCGACCACACCGGCCGCGATCACCCGCCGTCGCACCCGTCCAGCCCTGATCACCGAGTCAGCGTAGCCGGACACCTGGTCACCGCCGTCAGTTCCGGCTGCGGGCCGGTTCTCCCCGCTTGACCAGCAGTGCCATCGCGTCGCGGTGAATCACGGTGCGCTCGTAGCCGGGGCCGTATTCGGCCACCAGATCGGTGGTGCTGCGCCCGATCAGGTCGGGTAGTTCGGTGGCGGCGTAGTTGGTCAGCCCCCGGGCGATCAGGGTGCCGTCGGCGGCGACCACATCGACCGGTTGGCCGGCGCGGAAGGTGCCGCGCACCTGCACCACCCCGGCGGGCAACAACGACGCCTTGCGTTCGGTCAGGGCGCGCACCGCTCCGTCGTCGACGACGAGTTCACCCTTGGCCTCGGTGATGTGGGCCAGCCACAACAGCCGGGTCGGACGACGTTTGCCGGTGGGATGGAAGATCGTGCCCACCGGTTGCCCCCCGAGGGCGTCGGCGGCTGCGGAGGCCTTCGCCAACACCACCGGGATTCCGGCCGAGGTGGCGATCCGGGCGGCTTCGATCTTGGTCTGCATGCCGCCGGTGCCGACCGCGGTTCCGCGTCGGGAGATGTCGATGTCGCGCAGGTCGGCGGCCGAGCGCACTTCCTCGATGCGGCGGGCGTTCGGCTTGGACGGGTGGTCGCTGTACAGTGCGTCGACGTCGGTGAGCAGCACCAGCGCGTCGGCGTGCACCAGGTGGGCGACCAGGGCGGCCAGTCGGTCGTTGTCACCGAAGCGGATCTCGTGGGTGGCGACGGTGTCGTTCTCGTTCACCACCGGCAACACCCCCAGCTCCAGCAACCGTTCGGCGGTGCGGTGGGCGTTGCGGTAGTGCTGTTGGCGGGTCAGGTCGTCGACGGTGAGCAGCACCTGGCCGACCACGATGCCGTGCTGGGCGAAACGCTGGGTGTAATGCTCGATCAGCAGCCCCTGGCCGACCGCGGCCGCGGCCTGCTGGGTGGACAGATCATTGGGCCGGTTCGCCAGCCGCAGCGGGCCCAGGGCGGCGGCGATCGCGCCGGAGGAGACCAGGATCACTTCGCGGCCCTGCTGCTTGTTCGCGGCGAGCACGTCCACCAGGGCATGCAGGCGGCGCAGGTCCACCCCGCCCTCGTCGGTGGTCAGCGCGGATGAACCGACCTTGACCACCACCCGCCGGGCCCGGGCCACGGTGTTTCTCATTGCCGATCCGGTTCCTCGGTCCAGTCCTCGTGCAGCCAGTCGTCGTCGTCGAGGTTGTCGTCGTCCTCGTCGAGGTCGTCGCCGGCCTTGGCACGGTGGTATTCCTCGTCGCGGATCCGGCGACGGGCGGCGGCCGGGCGCAGTTCTTCGAGGCGATGATCCTCACCGCGCCGGGACAGAATCTCGGCGCCCACGTCGATCTGCGGGGCGAAGTCGAACACCACCGGGTTCGGGTCGCCGATCGCGACCGCTTCACCCTGTTGGGCGCCGAGCTTGAGCAACTCGTCCTCGATGCCCACCCGGTTCAGCCGGTCGGCCAGGTACCCCACGGCCTCGGGGTTGTTGAAGTCGGTCTGGCGCACCCAGCGCTCGGGCTTGCTGCCGCGCACCCGCCAAACATCGCCGACCTCGGCGTCGTACTCGCGGGTGATGGTGAACTCCGGCCCGCTGCGCACCGGCTCGGGGCGCAACACGATCCGCTTGGCGGTCGGTGCCGGAGTCGCGGCCCGGCGCTGCCGGACGATATCGGCCATCGCGTGGATGAGTTCGGTGAGGCCCTGACCGGTCTTGGTGGAGATCTCGAACACCGGCCAGCCCTCGGCGGCGACCTCGTCGCGGACGATGTCGGCCAGTTCGGCGGCATCGGGAACGTCGATCTTGTTCAGCGCCACCAGGCGGGGACGGTCTTCCAGGCCACCGAAGGCGGCCAGTTCGGCCTCCATCACCCGCAGGTCGGAGACCGGGTCGCGTCCGGGCTCGAAGGTGGCCAGGTCGACCACGTGCACCAGGGCGGCGCAACGTTCGATGTGGCGCAGGAAGTCGTGGCCCAGACCCTTGCCCTCGCTGGCGCCCTCGATCAGGCCGGGCACATCGGCCACGGTGAAGGTGGTGTCGCCGGCGACCACCACACCCAGGTGCGGGGTCAGCGTGGTGAACGGATAGTCGGCCACCTTCGGTCGGGCCCGGGAGATGGCCCCGACCAGGGACGACTTGCCCGCGCTCGGGTAGCCGACCAGGCCGACATCGGCCACGACCTTCAGTTCGAGGATGATCTTGCGTGCCTCGCCCTCTTCGCCGAGCAGGGCGAAACCGGGGGCCTTGCGGGTGCGGGAGGCGAGTGCGGCATTGCCCAAACCACCGCGACCGCCGGTGGCGATCACCACCTCGTCGTCGTGGTGGGCCAGGTCGGCCAGCATTTCGCCGGTGGCGGCGTCGCTGACCTGGGTACCGATCGGCACGGGCAGCACGATGTCGTCGCCGTTGGCGCCGTTCTGGTTGTCACCGCGGCCGGGCTCACCGTTCTGGGCGCGCCGATGTGATTGCCGGTGGTAGTCCACCAGGGTGGTCAACCCGGGGTCGACGCGCAGGGTGACCGAGCCACCGTTGCCGCCGTTGCCGCCGTCGGGTCCACCGAGGGGCTTGAACTTCTCGCGACGCACCGAAGCGCAACCGTGGCCACCGTTTCCGGCGGCCACGTTGAGCGTTACTTGGTCAACGAACGATGGAATCGCCATCGGCGCTCCTCCTTCGTTGTCCGGGTGATCCTGTCGTCGGCACTCAGGCCGACGGGGCCACCTCGGCAGTCTTGATGTTCACGACCCGGCGGCCGCGCTTGTTGCCGAATTCGACCTCGCCGGGAACCAGGGCGTAGAGGGTGTCGTCACCACCACGGCCCACGCCGGTGCCGGGATGGAAGTAGGTGCCGCGCTGACGGACGAGGATCTCGCCGGCGCTGACGGTCTGGCCGCCGAAACGCTTGACGCCCAGACGCTTGGAGTTGGAGTCGCGACCGTTACGGGTCGACGACGCGCCCTTCTTTGTTGCCATGTCGCTACCTCAGCTCTCGATCCCGGTGACCTTGACCTGCGTGTAGCGCTGGCGATGGCCCTGGCGCCGCCGGTACCCGGTCTTGTTCTTGTACTTGAAGATCCGAATCTTCGGGCCCTTGGTCTCGGCGAGCACCTCAGCGGTGACCTTCACCTTGTCCAGCGCCTTGGCCTCCGAGGTCACGGTGTCGCCGTCGACAACCAGCAGCGGCTGCAACTGAACCGAGGAACCCACCTCGTCGGCGACCTTGTCGATCTCGAGGACATCGCCAACGGCCACCTTGTGCTGGCGGCCGCCACTGCGCACGATCGCGTACACGCCTGACCCACTCTCTTCTGCCTGGAAAACTTTCACGCGGTGCTCACCGGACCAACCATCCGTTGGGACGTGGAGACGAAATCGCTGCAGGAATACAACCGCACCGCGTGCGCACCGAGGATCAATGTTAGGCGGCACCCGCGAACCGGTCAAACCAGCGGGATCTTTCCGCTCCGCCCGCCCCGGTTTCCCTACATTGAGCATGCACTGAGGAGGAACAATGGACTTTGAGCACAAGCAGGTCGATGCGAACGGCCTGTCCATGCACGTCACGATGGCCGGATCGGGCCCGGCGGTATTGATGATGCACGGTTTCCCCGGATTGGGCTACTCGTGGCGGCATCAAATCCGTGCCCTGGCCGAGGCCGGCTACACCGCGATCGCCCCCGATATGCGCGGCTACGGCCGCACCGATGCCCCGACCGAGGTCGAGGCCTACGGTCGCGACAAGGTGGTCTCGGATGCGCTCGGTGTGCTCGACGCCCTCGGCATCGATGAGGCGGTGGTGTCAGGACACGACTTCGGGGCGACGCTGGCCTGGGATCTGCCGCATTGGGCACCCGACCGGATTCGTGGGGTGATCGGGGTGAGCGTGCCGATGATGCACCGCGCCCCGCAGCGCCCCTCGGAGACCTACGCGGCGATGGCCGAGGAGCACTTCCTGCACTACGACTACTTCCGCGAACCCGGAATGGCCGAGGCCGAGATCAACCCGCGCACCGAGGAGTTCCTGCGCCGGGTGTTCTTCGCCCTCAGCGGCGGGTTCCACTACCTCGACCTCTGGCAGCAGCCGAGCTACGGCCCGGACGGGCGCCGGCTGGGGTACTTGGATGTGCTGCCCGAGACCCCCGAACTGCCCTGGCCGTGGCTCACCCAACAGGACTTGGACGTGTATGTCGAGGGCTTCGGGCACGGTTTCACCGGCGGACTGAACTGGTACCGGGCCAATGACCTGGTCTGGGAGCAGACGGCCGAGTTCGCCGACGACCCGATCACGTGCCCGGCGGTGTTCGTGGCCGGTGCACGCGACACCGTGGTGGAGATGTTCGGCGCAGCCGGCCTGGAGTCGATGCGCGATCTGGCCCCGAACCTGACCGATATCCACATCATCGAGGGTGCGGGTCACTTCGTGCAGATGGAGGCTGCCGAGGAGGTCAACAAGATCTTCCTCGACTTCCTCGCCGGTCTGGACTGACCCGCTCATCCCGACCGTTGCCCCGTCACCGTGGCGGGAGCCGCCGTCGGTGATGGATACAAACGCACCCCAGAGCCGGGTATCCGGCACTTTCTGGCCCTATCGGCCCGGTTGGGGTGCGTTTTCATCCACCGGCCCAAACACACGACGAAAGCGGCTCCGCCACCTCTCGGTGACGGAGCCGCTTCATCGCTCGGGTGAACCCCGGTGATCAGTCCTCGGACGACTCCGGTTCGGCGGCGCGCAGGGCGTCGCCCTCGGGAGCGAGTTCGGTCTGCTGGGCAACCGGCGGTTCAGGCTGGCCCTCTTCGACCGCCTCGGCAGCGGGCTTCTTGGCCCTGGTGCTGCGGCTGCGGGTGCGCTTGGGCGCGGCCTTGGCATCTTCGGTCTTGGCATCGTCGGCCTTGGCATCCTGCTCACCCGACTCGGCGTCGTTGTCCGAGGTATCGGCCTTCTTCTCCGAGGTATCGGCCTTCTTCTCCGGGGCATCGGTCTTCGGCTCGGCGTCGGACTTGGCTCCGGTGTCACCCTTGGCTCCGGTGTCGGCCTTGGATTCGGCCGACTTGGAGCTGCTGCGGCGACGTCGGGCCGGCTTGACCTCGTCCTCGCCCGCACCGGACTGTGCCGGCTTGCTCTGCTTACCCTTCGAGGACGACTTCGGCTTCTGCTCCGCCTGCTTCGGCTCGTCCTGCTTGGGCTCGTCCTGCTGCTGAGAAGTCTCGGCCTGCTTGTCGGCAGCCTCGGCATCCTGCACCGTGGGCTCGGCAGACTCGGGGGCCTCCTCATCCTTGTGGGAACCACCGACGGTGGCCGCAACCACCTTCATGATTTCCTCGCGGTTGTGGCTCTGGTTCTCGGCCTCGCCGTTCTTGTCCTCGGACTGCTGCTGCTTGTGCTCGTCCTTGGCCGAACCGTTGCCGCCGCCCTTGTTGCGGCGGTTGCGTCCGCTGCGGCTGCGCCGCTCGCCACCATCGGCCTGGGTCTGGGTGGCCACCGGCATGTCGTGCACGTGGTAACCCCGTCCCTGGCAGGTTTCACAGGGTTCGCTGAAGGCGCTGTCCAGACCGGTACCGATCTTCTTGCGGGTCATCTGCACCAACCCGAGGCTGGTCACCTCGGCCACCTGGTGGCGGGTGCGGTCGCGACCCAGGCATTCGACCAAGCGGCGCAGCAACAACTCACGGTTGCTGGGCAGCACCATGTCGATGAAGTCGATCACGATGATGCCGCCGATATCGCGCAGCCGCAGTTGGCGCACGACCTCCTCGGCCGCTTCCAGGTTGTTGCTGGTGACGGTGGCCTCGAGGTTGCCGCCGGTGCCGGTGAACTTGCCGGTGTTCACATCGATCACCGTCATCGCCTCGGTGCGGTCGATCACCAGCGAACCACCGCTGGGCAGGTGCACCTTGCGTTCCATCGCCTTGGAGATCTGCTCGTCGATCCGGCGGGCGGCGAAGACGTCTCCCCCATCGCGATCCCACTTGCTGATCCGGTCGCTCAGGTGCGGGGCGACGTCGGCCACATAGGCGGTCACCGTCTCATAGGCGTCGTCATCACCGTCGTTGCCGTCGATGGTCAGCGAGACGAAGTCCTCGGTGAACAGGTCACGCACGATGCGCACGGTCAGGTCGGGCTCGCCGTAGAGCTGTTGCGGGGCCGAGCCCTTGCGCTTCTTGTCGATCGATTCCCACTGGGCCTTGAGCCGGTTCACATCGTGCACCAGCTCCTTCTCGCTGACCCCTTCGGCGGCGGTGCGCACGATCACCGAGGCCGACTCGTCGACCACCCGCGAGAGGATCTCGCGCAGTCGCTGCCGTTCGGTGTCGGGCAGCTTGCGGGAGATGCCGGACAGGTGCGCGCCCGGGGAGTACACCACGTAGCGGCCGGGCATCGAGATGTGATGGGTCAGCCGGGCGCCCTTGGCGCCGATCGGATCCTTGGTGACCTGCACCAGGATCGACTGGCCGCTCTTGAGCACCTTCTCGACCTGACGCGATTCGCCGGCCTCACCGAAGGCACTCCAGTCGATGTCACCGGCGTAGAGCACGGCGTTACGGCCCCGGCCGATGTCGATGAAGGCGGCCTCCATGGACGGGAGCACGTTCTGCACCCGACCCAGGTAGACATTGCCGATCAGTGAGGCGGCCGAATCCCGGTCGACGTAGTGCTCGACGAGCACATCGTCCTCGAGTACCGCGATCTGGGTGAGTTCGTCGTTCTGCCGAATCACCATCTCGCGCTTGACCGACTCGCGACGGGCCAGGAACTCGGCCTCCGAGAGCACCGGCGTGCGGCGGCGGCCGGCCTGGCGTCCCTCGCGGCGACGCTGGCGCTTGGCCTCCATCCGGGTCGAACCCTCAATACCGGTGATCTCGTCATTGCGCGACGAACGCGGCTCACGCACCCGCACCACGACATCCATCGAGTCGTCGTCCGAGCCGCCGGAGTCCTCCCCGCGGCGGCGCCGGCGACGACGGCGACGGCGGGTGCTGCTGCTGCCCGAATCGTCGCTGCCGGAAGGCTGGTCGTCGTCCTCGCCCGAGTCGTTGTCGTCCTCGTCGTCGGAGTCGTCATCGGGGGTGGCATCGCTGCTGTCACTGTCCCCGCTGCGGCGGCGACGACGGCCACCACGGCGCCGACGGCGGCGGCGCGGGGTACCGGACGATTCGCCGTCGGCGGAGTCATCGTCGGAGTCGTCGCCGTTGTCGCTGTCCTTGTCCTCGCCGTCCTTGTCGGCGTCCTTGACCTCGGCGTCGGCGTCGTTGTCATCGGACGTGGCCTCGTCATCGGCCTTGTCGTCGACCGACCCGCTGTCCTCGGCGGTTTCCTCCGGGGCCTGCTCGAGGTGTGCGTCGGCGGTGGCCTCGTCCTCTTCGTCGGTGGCCTGTTCGGCTTCTTCACCGACCGGCAGGGTTTCCAACTTCTCGACCGGCGGCGGGGCGGCGGTCGGACGGGTCGCCCGGCGGCGGGTACGGGTGCGGCCGGACGGCGCCTCGTCCTCGGTTGTCGCTGAAGTGGCGCGGCTCTCCGACTTCTGTTCGGCCGAGTCCTCGGGGGCCTCGACCGGGGTGTCGGCCGTGCGGCGGGTACGGGTACGGGTGCGACGCGGGGCCTCGTCGGCTTCTTCGGCCGGGGTCGCGGCATCGCTCTGATCATCGGTCTTCGCCTCGGTCGACCGGTTGCGGCGACGCGGGGCCGGCTTGTCCTCGGCTGCGGTCACCGGCGCGGGTGTCTCGTCGGAAGCCACTTCGGTGACCGGGGCGGGCTCACCGGCGGGCTTGGTGGCCCGGCGCCGGCGGGGCGGCTTGGTCTCGGAAGCGGTGTCGTCGGCTGCGGTGGCGGGGGTGGTCTCGGTGGCCGGGGGCTGCTCGGCGGCGGGGCTGGTGATGGGTTCGGTCACCGGAGTCGTCTCGACGGTGACCTCGGGCGGGGGGCCGGCCGGACGGCTGGCGGCCCGGCGGCGGGTGCGAGCCGGCCTGGCCGGTGCGTCTTGGGTGGTGGGGGTGGTGTTTTCTTCGTTGTCGAGCATGCAGGCTCCTCAAGGCCGGGGTGTGACGGCACCCCGATCCCGGACACCGGGCGGCCAGGGCCGACCCGAAAGCTGGCGGTCTCGACACCTACGTCGCACGTACCCCCGCGGTCGCTGTTGCGTCGCGGTCGAGTACGCGGCCGATCCCACCCCCGTCGTCATCTGCGGGGCGGAACTCGGTGCCGAACTCGGGTGCCGGCGGCACCCAAACCTGAGTCCACTATCGCACACCCTGCCCAAAAGCACCGATCAGCGACTCACTCGGCGAGCGGATCACCGACCGTGTCGCCGCTCAGGGGGCCCTGGGCCAGCCGGGTCAACAGCACTCCGTCGGGGGCGAAGCGTTCGTCCACCTGGCTCATCGCCGAGAGCACATCATCGGGGCGCACCAGGGGTGTGGTGTGTCGGATCACCAGCAGCAATCCCCCATCCTCGACCGCAGCGCTGACCACCGCGGCCCGGGCATCGAAACTGCGCATCCCGTTCTTGGTCATCCGCTGTACTTCGACCCCCTCGCGGGCCAAGAACTGCGGCACGATCTCCTCGATCAGGCCGTCCGGCACCCCGGTGAGCTCGACCCGCCAGCACGAGGCGGTGAGTTTGTCGGCCAGGCTCCCCTTGGTGCCCGCCACCACCGCGAGCACCGACAGGCCGGTGGGCAGCGCATCGTTGAGGGCCTGTTGCACCAGTACCGGGTCGCAGACCTCGCTGGTGCCGATCTCCAGGTACTCGGCCTCGGTCGCCGCACCGGTGGGCGCGGCGTTGGCGAAGGAGACCCGCGGATGCGGATTGAACCCCGAGGAGTAGGCCATCGGCACCCCGGCGCGGCGCAACGCCCGGTCGAAGGCCCGGCTGAAGTCACGATGTGAGGTGAACCGGGCCCGGCCCCGCTTGGCGTACTGCACGCGCAGCCACTGAACCGGGGGTGCCTGCTGTTCGGGTTGGCGTCGATTACTGCTCACAAGCCCACAGCATAGGCGGCCCGGCCACTGCCGAGAGGGCGCGAACACATAGCCGATCCGTAACCGATTCGGTCAACGGGAATGTGCTGGCGTGCCCGGGTACGACCCCATAACCTCGCTCGCACCCGCAGAGAAAAGGATTTACCATGACCCAACCGCGCTTCGCCGGCAAGCACGTCCTGATCACCGGCGCCTCCTCCGGCATCGGCCAAGCCACTTCCGCCCGTTTCGTGGCCGAGGGCGCGAAGGTCTTCGGCCTGGCCCGCTCGACCGAGGGCCTCGAAGAGACCAAGTCGATGTGCGACAACCCCGACATGTTCAACTACGCGTCCTGCGATGTCGGTGACGAAGCCTCGATCACCGCAGCGGTCAAGGCCGGCGCCGAGTTCCTCGACGGCAAGATCAACGTCGTGGCCAACGTCGCCGGACTGACCGTCAAGACCCCGATCGCCGGCTACGACTCCGAGGTGGCCCGCACGTTGATGGACGTGAACTTCCACGGCCCGATGCGCGTGATCGCCGAAGCCCTGCCGCACATGGTCGAGGGCGTCGGCAGCTCGATCATCAACATCTCCTCCACCTCTGCCACCCAGGCGATGCCCGAACTCACCGCCTACGGCGCCTCCAAGGCCGCACTGGTCACCGCCACCATGGGTCTGGCGGTGGAGCTGGCCCCGAAGCGCATCCGCGCGGTGTCGCTCAGCCCCTCGGGTGTGAAGACCAAGATGATGTGGGACATCTGGGAGCAGGTGAAGGACTACGACGGCGACTGGTACGGCCGCCTGCTGCACCTGTGGGGTCAGGAGGAGTCCGGTGAGGCCGCCGAGTTGGCCGCCTTCATCTGCTTCGCCGCCTCCGATGACGCGGTCTACTGGAATGCCGCCGATCTGCGCATCGACGGTGGTGCGCGCGCGTCGCTCTGAACGCACGATCCAGCACGGACACAACAGAGCGGTACCGCTTCCCTCGGGGCGGTACCGCTCTGCTGTGTCTGCGCGCTTGGGTGGTTCAGTCCCGCAGCCGCGGGTAGGCGGCCAGGTAGTCGGCGAACCGCTCGTCGATCTCTTCTGGGGTCATCCCGAAATCGGCCGGTGAGTACGAGCCGGACGGCGCCCGGTCACCGCTGATCGAGATCTCGTACTCGGCCCGCATCGCCGCTTCTGCGGTGGAATCGAAGTCCATCTCGTAGCGCTCGTACACCGATCGCATCATGGCGATCGGGTCCTTGACGTAGTCGCGGTAGTACACCTCGACGATCCGGTCGGCGAACTGTTCGCGCTGGGCCAGGAAGCGGTCGATGTCGCCACCGAGCATGTCCAACATCAGATCGGCCAGCGGACGACCGGACTCCAGCGGTGAGGTGGGGCTCTGGAAATACTGGATCACGTTGCACACCGACGGAATCGTCTCCACCGGGTCGCGATGCATCACGATCACCCGGGCGTCCGGATAGGCGTCGAAGATGCCCGGCAGGGCCCCGGTGTAGCCCGGATTCTTCAGCACCCATCGCTTCTCGGGGCTGGTCGACCCGATCAACTGCAGGTTCTGCTTGTGCCGGTGCATCGCCGCCTTGTAGTCGTTGTCGGCCAGCCACCGCACATAGCTCGGCACGTTGGCCGTACTCGGAAAACTGTTCGCCACGAACATCTGCGCGGTCAGGTGGTGACACTCATCGGCCAGGTCGGCCCGCAGATAGTGCAGCCCGCGCCCCTGGGGCGTCCCGGTGCGTGAAGAGTTGAGCCGCTCGTTGAACACCGAGTAGGCCGGGTTCGACTCCCAGGTCTCCCGCGGGGGACGCGGCTGGGGGCTGAAGCCCAACCACATCTCCAACGCCTGATGTCGGGGATCGGAGGCCAACAACCGGTGGGAGGCCGTGGTTCCCGATCGCGGCAATCCGACGATGAAGAAGGGCTCGGTGATCGCGATGTCGGCCACCCCGGGCACCGCCTTGAAGCCCGCTTCGGCGACCAGCCGGGCGATCAGATATCCGACGACAGTGCCGTACAGGGATTCGACGCCGAATTCGTTCAACTGGGCTTCGGTGTTCAGCGAATCGAGCAGTACGTGCAGACCTTCGCTGTAGCTGTCGACGTCCCCGAAATCGTCCAGGCCACCGGAGTTCTGAATCGCCAGTTCGTGCAGTTGTTGGGCTTGCGCGGATAACGTCATGGACGCCCTCTCCTAGGTGACCTCTGCCGGAATATCGAACTTCGCCACGTACTCGGCGAAGGGCTCCCGGATGTCCTCCGGGGTGGTGTGGAAGTCGCGGCGCACGTCGTACCGGATCCGGCTGACCTTCTCACCGAGCTGGTGTTCGGCGATGAAGGTGTCGATCTCCTGACGGGCCTGATCGGTGAGCTCGAGGCCGAGCTTGTCGTAGATCGTGTGGATCGCGGTCCAGTTGTCGCTCATGAAGGGCGCGAAGGGAACGTCGACGATCTGTTCGGGTTCGACCAGATGTCGGTCGCGCATACCGGCATGCTTCAACCGGGCGCACAACTCGGTCCAGTAGTCCATGTGCCGCTGCGGGTCGACCTCGGTCTGCCATTGCTGGGCGACGTAGGTGTGCATCGTGGCCATCGACTGCACCGAGGCCACCGGGTCGCGGTGGGTCTCGATCAGGATCGCATCGGGGAACACGTTCAGCAGTGCGGGGATGTTCTCGATGTGGGCCGGGTACTTGGTGACCCACTGATCCTTGGGACGGAAGTGGGTCATGATCTGCATTACGAGCTTCAGGTACTCGTAATGCGGGGTCTGATCATGGGCCAGGTAGTAGTCCCGCCATTGTTCGGCGTGCTGATAGAGCTGTTCGGGGTAGTAACCGGAGAAGTCCTGGGCGAGGATCTCGATGTCCTCCTCGATCCGCCAGGGCTGCATCGGGTGCCAGGCATGCATGTACGGGTTGCCGGCCGTCATCATGTCCCAGGTGCGCTCCTGGGCCTTGTACCTCGGGTCGATGCCGTCGGGGCCGGGCCCGCCACCGGGCGGCGGCACCGGGGAATCGAGTTCCCAGATCGGGGCGGCCCGGAAGCGGGAGTCGGCGGCGATCAGGTTCACCAGGTGTGAGGTGCCCGATCGTGGCAGTCCGATCACCATCACCGGCTTGGTGATCTCGATCTCGCGCACCTGGGGATGTCGCGCCGCGAAGTCGTACACCCGCATCCGGTTCGACAGGTACTTGGTCATCAGGCCGAACATGGCCATCCGGGCCATGTTGGTACGGATCGGTTCGTTGCCGACGTCGACCCAGACCTGCATCCGCTCGGTCAGGGCGTCCTCGTCGGGGCCGAAGTCGTCCAGGCCGGTCGCATCGCGGGCGGCTTCCTTGATCGCATCCACGTTGAACGGCACCGGGTTCGCGTTCGCGTAATCGGTGGCCATTTGTTGGTTGGGGGTCAGTTCTCGGTGACCGAGATTGTGGAACTCCAGGTCCGGGGCTGACATGTGCTACCTCTCACTCGAACTTGAGACCGAGTTCGCGCATCCGCGGGATCTGATCGGGGCCGGTGTTCGGCGCATGGGGGCCCGGGGTCCAGGTGACCGACTTGAGCCGTCCGGTGTAGGGGAAGGTGCCGTGCTTGTCGTAGATCTCCCACGACACCGGTGAACCCCGGTCGATGCCGATGTCGATGCCCTGGAACATCGCCTGACCCATCGGCATGTCGATGCCCTCGATCGCGGCGCGTTCCTCCCCCTCGACGGTGACCCGCACGTTCACCCGGGAGCCGCCCTCGAAGGCGGCGACGTGCAACCCGATGGAGCGCACTCCGTCGGCCAGTTCCCCGCAATCGAGCACCGTCATGATCGAGGAACTGTTGTGGTGGTAGCTCAGCCGGTCGTTCTCGACCGCCAACAGATAGCCGCCGCTCTGGGTGCCGTGGGCGAACAGCACGCCGGCATCACCGGAGTGGAACTCCAGGTCGACGGCAACATCGAAGCCGCGGCGATAGACCAACATCAGCGAGCGGTATCGCTCCAGGGTGCGGGTTCCGGGAACGAAGGTGGCCGGCAGCGAGAACACGTCCTCGTGTTCGGGTCGCACATTGCGCAGCAGGCCCGCGCCCTCGTTCAGCGGGTACACCTGGTTGTGCCAGGCCGCCCTGTCCCAGGCGGCCGACAGTTCGGCGACCAGCTCGGGATGCTCGGCGGCCAGGTCGGTGGTCTCGGTCGGGTCCTCGCGCAGGTTGTACAACTGCCATTCGTGGTCGCCGAACTCGGTCATCGCCGGGTGCAGGGTGACGATCTCCCAGCCGTCGCGGTAGTAACCGCGGTGGCCCATCATCTCGTAGTACTGCTCCCGGTGATGTTCGGGCGCATCGGGGTTGGTCAGGCTGTCGACGAAACTGGCCCCGGCCAGGGGTTTCAGCGGCACCCCGTAGCGCTCCCTCGGGTTGGTCGCCCCGCAGATCTCCAACAGGGTGGGAAAGACATCGGTGACGTGGGTGTACTGCCGCCGGAACTGCCCTTCCTGACCGTGCAGGGCCCGCGGCCACGACACCACCGCCGAGGTGGAGTGCCCACCGGCGTGGGTGTTGATCTTGTACAGCCGGAACGGAGTGTTGCAGGCCATCGCCCACCCCCGCGGGTAGTGCGGCAGGGTGCGTGGCCCACCGATCAGATCGATATCGGCCAGGTCGCGCTCCAGCGCCCCACCCAGGTCGCCGACCCCGTGGTAGTGCCGCAGCAGATCGAAGTATTGGCTGCTGCCCTGGGCCTCACCCTCACGGGAGGCGCCGTTGTCGGAGATCAACAGCACGAAGGTGTTGTCCCACTCGTCGAGTTCCTCCAGCGCCGCGCGGAGCCGGGCCAGGGACTGGTCGATGGTCTGCACCATGGCGGCGTAGACCTCCATGTAGCGGGCGAAGAGCCGCTTCTGGTCATCACTCAGCGAGTCCCAGGCCTCGACGTCGTTGCCGGCCTCGGCATTGCGCGGGGGCAGTTGGACGTCCTCGTCGAAGATGCCCAGTTCCTTCATCCGGGCCAGTCGCCGCTCGCGCAACTCGTCCCAGCCCATCTCGTAGGCACCGCGATGCCGCTCGATGTCCTCAGCCTTGGCATTCAGCGGGGCGTGTACCGCCCCGTGGGCGAAGTACAGCAGGAACGGTTTCGAGGCGTCGGAGGCCTTCACCGCGCGCACCATCGAGATCGCCTCGTCGGTGAGTTCGTCGGTCAGGTAGTAATCCTCGGGGTAGTCCTCGGGGGTGACCACCGAGTTGTCCCGGTACAGCCCGTGCGGACGGAACATGTTGGTCAGCCCGTCCATGAAGCCGTAGAAGCGGTCGAAGCCACGCTGCAGGGGCCAGGACTTCTTCGACCCCGACTCGGTGACATCACCGTCCTTGCACAGGTGCCATTTGCCGACCATCAACGTCGAATACCCGGTGTCGCGCAGCACCTCGGCGATCGTGCTGACATCGTCGGCCAGTTCCATCGCGAAGCCGGGATAACCGGGGTCGGCATGTGCGACGTAACCGACCCCGGCGGCGTGGGAGTTGCGGCCGGTCATCAGCGCGGCCCGGGTCGGGGAACACATCGGGGTGACGTGGAAGTTCGTGTACCGCAATCCCTCGGCGGCCAACCGATCGACTTCGGGGGTGTCGATCTCGGACCCGAAACACCCCCAGTCGGAGTACCCCAGATCGTCGACCAGCATCAGGATCACATTCGGGGCGTCGGCACCGGCCCGGGGACGGGGCGGCCAGTACGGCTCGGATCCGGCCATCGTCCGTCCGATGCGTCCCTCGAAGCCGTGATACGCCCGCGCCGATTCGTCCAGGTCGGTGGGAATACCGCGGTCGTCACGGGGCGCCGAAGTCGATGAAGTCATGGGAGTCAATGTGACCTACCGGAACTGATAGGACAAGCTTTTCCCGCTGACAGGGACGTACCCCTAACGTGACCCCATGAGTAGTTCTCCGGCCGGCTGGGATCTGGTGCTCGCGGCCTACACCTTGGACGGTGCCGACCTCACCGAACGGGTCGAGGCGACCGCGGCGGCGGGCTTCGCCGGGTTGTCCCTGCGCCCTCCCGATATCGGACGGGCCCTGGCCGCCGGCTGGACGATCAGCGGTATCGCCGCGTTGCTCGATGAGCACGGCCTGGTGGTCGCCGACCTCGATGCGCTGGCCCGCTGGGCGCCCCATCACTGGCAGCACCACGGGCTCCTGCCCGCCGACCACGACTTCGACACCATGGAGCAGAACCTGTGGACGGCCGCCGCCGGGCTGGGCGCCCGGTCGGTGAATGTGGTCGACATGGGTGGCCGTCCGGTTCCGGTCGCAGACCTCGCCGAGGGATTCGCCCGGGCCTGTGACCGGGCGGCCGAGTTCGGCCTGCTGGCCCACCTGGAACCCCTGGGTGGTTCGGCGGTGCCGACGATCGCGGTCGCCGCCGAGGTGAGTCGTCTGGCCGGACGGCCCAACGGCGGGGTCATCCTGGACACCTGGCACCACTTCCGATCGGGCGGTACCCCGTCCGATCTGGCCGCGGTGGCCGATCAGATCCTGGCGGTGCAGATCAACGACGCCCCGGCCACGGCCGAGCCGAATATGTTCGCCGAAACGATGCACCGCCGGTTGCTGCCCGGCGAGGGTGATGCCGAGGTCGCGGCCACCCTGGCCGAACTGCACCGGCTCGGGGTGTCGGTGCCGATCAGTGTCGAGGTGATGTCCGACCGGCTGCGGGCGCTGCCGCCGCGGGAGGCGGCCCGGTTGGCCGCCGAGGCCGGACGAGCCGTCCTGCCCGACCCGGACTGAACCGTCCGTTCGCAGCCGACCCGTCCCGACCAGGGCTCGATCAGAGAACCGCGAAGTCCCAACCGGCGTGCAGCACCATCAGCGGCCACAGGCGTCGGGTGGTGCGGCGTACTGCGTAGTCGATCAGACCGGTCAGCGTGGTGAGCGCGAACTGCGTCAGAACCTGCCCCACGTTCTGCCCCAACAAGATGTTCGGCAGATGCCAGGCACCGAAAAGCAGGGCGCTGATCCACATCACGTGCATCTCGCCGAAGCCGCGATCGCGCAGCTCGGTGATCACCCAACCGCGGAAGATCAGTTCCTCGGTGAAGCCCACGACCAGCACCAACACGAGAATCGCGCCGAGCAGGGCGGGGCCGGTGGAGTTGAACTGCACCACCCGGCGCACCAAACCGGCGATGGTGACCGCGATCGGGATGATGATCAGCAGGCGCATCCAGATCGGGGGACGCGGCAGGTCCTTCTGGTCGCGCCAGACCCGGCGCAACCGGCCGGTGGCGGCAAGGGCGATCACGACAATCAGCCCGACCACCGCCATCGGCAAAGCGCCGCGCAGCAGGGTCGGCTCGACCTTTCGGCCGAAGTCGATGTAGTCACCGGGGACGACCGACTTGAGGGCCACTGACACCAGCACCCACGTCAGGGAGAGCACGATGCAGGCAACGGCGACGAACCATACGGGCGCGGTCTTGCGCTGAGGTGAAGTCTCTGGTGTTGAAGCAATCACGCGATCAGCCTAGGCCCGCCCGGACTCGTCCGGAACCCGGCCCCCGGGCGTGTTGTGTCACGGTGCCAGGGGCAGGCGCATCGTGATCACCGTGCCGCAGGGATCGTTGTCGGCCACCGTGACTTCGCCGTCGTGGCGTTCCACGATGCGTTCCGACAGCACCAGCCCGATGCCCGCACCGTCCTGTTTGGCCGAGAACGGTGCCAGCAGCAGCCGGTTGCCGGTGGCGCTGTTGGGCAGGCGGCCCTCCGCGACGTCCTGATGGTGGGCCTGGTCCAGGCCGCGTCCCCAGTCCTCGATCGCACAACAGGCCCGGTCACCGTCGGCGAAGGTGCGCACCCGCACCAGCCGTGGCCCATCGGCGACCAGAGCCATCTCGTCGATCGCGTTGAAGCAGTAGTTGATGATCACCTGACCGATCAGGATCTGCTCGCCACTGATCCGCAAAGGTTCGGAGGTCAGCTCCGATTCGACCACCACCCCACGTTCGGCGGCCCGCAGTCTGGCGAAATACAGGCTCTCCTCGGTGATCGCATTGAGGTCCGAGACCGTCGCCGGGCTTTCGATGCGCTGTACGTACCGTTTGACGCTGCTGACGATGTCGGCCGAACGGCCGAGTTGTTGCCGGGCGCGTTCCACCGCGTACCGGATGTCCTGCTCGGTGAACCGTCCCGAATCGAGTCGGGTCAGGATGCCGCTGAGGAAGTTGCCGGCCGCGGCCAGCGGCTGCCCCAGCTCGTGAGCGATGATCATCGCCATATCGCCCATCGCGTTGTACCGGGCCAAATACTGCAGGTTGGCCTCCTGGTAGTCGTGGGCCTGCTGCATCTCCACCCGGGTGGTGATGTCGCGCACCGCCAGCAGGGTGGACGTCATCCCGTCGTGGTCGACCTTCTCGGCCTGACCCGACAGCCAGCGGGTCTGCCCGTCGATGTCGACCTTCAGCCGCAACTCAATCGGCACCCCCACCTGCTCCACCGCGTCCCGCCAGTCAACCGCCGCGCCGCTGGCGATGCTCACCTCGGCCAGGGCCTCGAGGGGTTCGCCGATCACCCGGTCGGGGTAGCGGCCGAACAGTTGCGAGACCATGTTCGACACGTCCAGCACCCGGCCCTCGTCGTCCAGCAGCAGGATGCCGGCCGAGGCGTAGGACATCAGTCGCATCAGGTAGTCGTTGGTGCGTTCCAGTTCGGCCTCCAGACCGACCTCCTGGTCGATGGCGCGAAACTGCACCATCACCACCGGCCCGTCGTCGAAGGGCACCAGGGTGGCCACCGCATCGGTCAGAAAGTCCCGGCCGTCCTTGGCCCGGTACTTCCACCGCTTGTGGCTGACTCCGCGGTTCACCGCGTCCTGCAACCAGGCCACCCCGACCTCGCGGCGGTACTGCTTCTCCGACGACGACATGTGATGGGCCTTCAGTGGACGAAGTTCCTCCAAGGTGAACCCGAACATCCGGCAGGCCGCGGGGTTGGCCCACAGGATGTTCTTGCTCGCCGCCTCGTGAATCAGCACACCCACCTCGGTGTGCAGGGCCATTTCCCGGAAATCGCGTCCGGTCGGAAACAGGTCCCCTCGGCTCGTCTGCATGCAGGCCATCCTGCCCGGCGTACGGGGGTCGGCCAACCGATTCGGGGCCATTGCCGGGGCAAGTAGGGGATTCCTTCAGGAGCAGCCTGGAAAGTCCCAATAGCTGGGCCGGTGGCGGCGACTTTACGTTGGGCCCAGCACCTGTACGTCTCACACCCTCCGGAGGAACGATGACCGCGTCGCCCAAGACCATGGTGACTGCCGAGCCGGAGGGCCCCGCCCGCGAGCGTGCCTTCGAAGAGGCTCTGACCACGCTGCACGAGCGCCGCGACGAGTTCAACGAGCAGGGCTACGTACCGCAGGATTTCATCGATCAGTTGAAGCGCGCCGGCATCTACCGCGCCTCCACCCCCGCCCGCTTCGGTGGCGACGCCCAGGCGCCCGCGGAGTTCCTGGAACGCATCGAGAAGATCTCGGTGGTCGACGCCGCCACCGGTTGGGTGGCGAGCTTCGGTTCGGCGCTGTGCTACTTCGCCGCGCTGCCGTTGGAAACCCAGGCCGAGATCTACGCCGACGGCCCCGACCTGGTCTTCGCCGCCGGCCTGTTCCCGTTGCAGGAGGCCGAACGGGTCGAAGGCGGCTACTCCTGCACCGGGGTGTGGCAGTTCGCCTCCGGTTCGCATGCCGCCGACATTCTCGGGGTGGGCCTCAAGGGTGGCCCCGAAACCCAGGGCCGCCCGGTCACCGCCCTGCTGAAGCCGGAACAGGCCGAGATCGTGGCCAACTGGGATGTCTCCGGGATGAAGGCCACCGGGTCGAACGAGATTCACCTGGACGGGGTCTTCGTCCCCGATGAGTACACCTTCATCCGCGGTGGCACCCCGCTGGTCGACGAGCCGCTGTACCGCTATCCGTCCCTGTCGTACGCCGCCCAGGTGCTGGCGGTGACCGGTCTGGGTGCTGCCCGGGCCGCTCTGGATTACAGCCGGGAGGTCGGTTCGGCCCGTACCTCGATCACCGGCGGGCGGGCCAAGGGCGCCCGGCCCAGCTACCAGATGGAGCTGGCCACCGCCGAGGCCGAACTGCGCTCGGCCCGGTCGTTCTTCTACGAGGAGACCGACCGGGTGTGGCAGTTGGCCGTGGCCGGCGACCCGATCGACGCCGAAACCACCGCCCTGTTGCGGCTGGCCACCAGCCACATCGCCCATGTCAGCCGCAAGGTGGTGCTGGCCTGCTTCGACCTGGCCGGCACCGGCGCGATCTACAACTCCCATCCGCTGCAGCGCTGCCTGCGCGATGCCCTGGTACCGGCTCAGCACGCGATGTTGCAGACCAACACCATCGAGGCCGCCGGGGCGGTACTGCTCGGCGCCGACGTCACCATTCCCAGCTTCCCCTGATCCGACAACCACCGGAGGAAACCATCATGAGCGAACCACTGCGCGTGCTGTTCTGCATGGGCATCAACCAGAACTTCTTCGATCTGCCGAAGTCCGATATCGGTGTGGTGTGGCGGGCCTTCGCCGGCATGCTGGCCGAGATGGAGGACTTCGACGGGGTCGAGGTGCTGGGCAATATGGACGACGACTCGCACATGGTCGGCCCGTCCGACGGATGGCCGTGGACCTGCTACGTGCTGGCCGACGTCCGTGATCAGGAGACCGTGAAGCAGGTCTGCAACCTGTTCCGCACCACCGAGGTCTTCGGCGGCGATGCCCTGTGGAAGTACGCCAAGATCGAGGCCCGGATGGGCCGCAAGCTCGTGATCCGCCCCGAGGTCACCTGAGATGACCACCCTCGCGGAACGGGTCCGGATCCTGGAGGCGAAGGACGCCATCCGATCCTGCCTGTCCCGCTATTTCGATTTGTGTGACGTGCCCGGCCCGTTCACCGATCAGAACCAACTGGCCGAACTGTTCACCCCCCGGGCGATCTGGGAGGGGCTCGGCGAGGCCTACGCGGGCAAGTTCGGCCGGGTCACCGGGCGGCGCAAAATCGCCGCCCACGTCGCGAGCTACCTGCCCCCGATCGAGCACTTCCGCCGCAACGTTCACCTGTTGACCTCGGAGCAACTGCGCACCGACGGTCACACCGGGCAGGGCCAGTGGCTGATGCAGCAACTGTCCACCTACACCGACCACCGCGACGAGGTGATGGTGGCCAGGTTGACCGTCGACTTCGAGCTGGCCTCGGGCTCGGCCCTGATCTCCCATTTCCGCACCGAACGGCTCTTCACCGCCGACCTGACCCCTCCCGTCGAGAAGGAGCACCGATGACCACCCATGACGGCATCCACCCGCCCGACCTGGTCGAATCCGACCGGGTCGCCGCGCGGCTGTACACCGATCCCGACATCTTCGAAGAGGAGATGGAGAAGATCTTCTACCGCACCTGGGTGTGGGTGGCCCACGAGAGCGAGATCCCGACCCCGGGCAGCTTCAAGACCACCCAGATCGGTCAGCAGCCGGTGATCGTGGTGCGCGACCGCAAGGGCAACTTCAACACCATGTTGAACCGCTGCCGACACCGCGGCGCCACGGTGTGTGATCAGCCCAGCGGCAAGGCCAACGGCTTCACCTGCCCCTACCACAACTGGTCGTACACCCTGGACGGGACGCTGCGCGGCATCCCCTACCCCACCGGTTACGAGGGTGTGGTGGACAAGAAGCAGTTCCCGCTGAAGCGGCTGCGCACCGAGTCGTACCTGGGCATGATCTGGGCGACCTTCAACGAGGACGCCGAGCCCCTGGAGGACTTCCTGGGTGATGCGAAGCTGTGGATGGAGCGCTTCTTCAAGCAGAGCGCCGGCTACCCCACCAAGGTGATCGGCGTGCATAAATTCCGCTTCCGCGGCAACTGGAAGATCCAGTTGGAGAACACCACCGACGGCTACCACTTCCCGATGGTGCACAAGTCGTGGATGGTCTCGGTCGATGCCGAAACCGCCGACATGATGTCGTTCATGAACGACCCCGAGTCGGTCACCCACAACCTCGGCAACGGTCATTCGGTGGCGATCATGGCCACCGAACACCTCGATCTGGACATCGACGACGGCACCGAGGAGATCCAGCCCCGGTTCAACCATCTGGTCGAAGCCCTCGAGGCCGACGGCTACTCCGCCGAGGAGATCCGCCGAATGATGCGCTCGATGCACGGCTGCGGGTTCAACCTGAACACCTTCCCCAATGTGGCGATGTCGTCGGCCTTCTTCCGGGTGCTGATCCCGATCTCGGTGGACGAAACCGAGATCTGGCACATGGCGCTGGGGATGGACGGCGGCCCCGAGATCGTGAACCAGGAGCGGATGCGGATTCACGAGCACTTCCAGGGCCCCTTCGGTTTCGGCTCCCCCGATGACGCCGACGGCTGGGAACGCGTCCAGATCGGTGCCCACGGCGGCCCCGACCTGCCGATTCTGGTCAACCGCGGCCTGAACCGTGAGGAGACCAGCCCCGAGGGTTGGGCCACCTCCCATGTCACCGACGAGACCGGGATGCGCGAGTCGTACCGGATGTGGAAGCAGATGATGTCGGCCGGATCCGAACAGGAGGCACGATGAACGAGTTGTGGTTGAGCGACCCGCGGGTGCAGCGGGCGATTCAGGTGGTGTGGACCGAGGCCCGACTGTTGGACGACAAGGACTACCTCGCCTGGCAGGAGATGTACACACCCGAGGCGTACTACGTGATTCCGATCGACCCCGACACCACCGACTACGCCGCCTCGTTGAACATGGTCTACGACGACGAGCGGATGCGCCGGATGCGGGTGGAGCGGATGACCCAGGGCTACTCGCAATCGGCGGTGGCTGCTGCGGCGACGGTGCGGACGGTTTCGCGGTTCAGCGTCGAGTCGGTCGACGACCAGCAGGTGGTGTTGCGGTCGGCGCAGATCGTGAACTCCTACAAGCGTCAGCAGTTCGACACCGTCGGTGCCGAACTGACCCACACCATCGCGCTCGCCGATGACGGGGATCGGATCGCCTACAAGGTCGTCCGGTTGCTGAACTCCACCGACGCGGTCTCCACCGCCGGGTTCCTGCTGTGAGTGCCGCCGGGGTTGCGGTGGTGACCGGGGCGGCCGGCGGGATGGGCGCCCACATCGTCCGACGGTTGCACGCCGACGGGCTGCGGGTGCTGGCCACCGACCTGGACGCCGGAGCCGCCGAGACACTGGCGCGCGAACTGGACCCCAGTGGTGCGGCGGTGCGTGGAACCGGGCTGGACGTGGCGAGCCGGGACGATTTCCGGGCCGCCCTCGACCTGGCCACCGAGGCCTGGGGAACCCCCACGGTGTTGGTGAACAACGCCGCGGTGACCCGGGCCGCCGATGTGATGACCATCGACGACACCGAGTTCGCCGAGGTCGTCGACGTCAACACCCGCGGTGTGCTGCTGGGTTGTCAGGTGATCGGTGGGGCGATGGCCGAGGCCGGTTTCGGCCGGATCGTGAACATGGGCTCGCTGGCCGGCCAGAACGGCGGCACCGCCACCGGGGTGCACTACGCCGCCTCCAAGGGTGCGATCCACACCCTCACGAAGGTGTTCGCCCGCGAGTTGGCCGGGCGTGGAGTGACGGTGAACGCGATCTCGCCGGGCCCGCACGATCTACCGGTGGTGCACCGCACGGTGCCGGCCGACAAGCTGGCCGGAGTGGTCGCCGGGATTCCGGTCGGGCATCTGGGCGACCCGGCCTTCATCGCCGACGTGGTCGCTCTGCTGGCCTCCGAACGGGCCGGTTTCGTCACCGGCGCCTGCTGGGACGTCAACGGCGGCCTCTACCTGCGCTGAGGAGTTGGGGATGGATCTGATCGAGGTACGGGTGGCCGAAATCGTCGACGAGACGCCGACGGTGAAGTCGTTCCGTTTCGAGCGCACCGACGGGCGCCCGCTGGGGGCCTATCGGGCCGGTGCCCATGTCGACGTGGTCGGACCGACCGCGATCACCCGGCAGTACTCGCTGTGCAGCACCCCCGACGACCCGAACTCCTACATCGTCGCGATCAAACGCGAGGAGACCGGACGGGGTGGTTCGGCGGCGCTGCACGAGTTGCAGGTCGGCGACATTCTGAAGATCAGTGAGCCGCGCAATCTGATGGCGGTGGCCCCCGATGCCGAACACCATGTGCTGCTGGCGGCCGGCATCGGGATCACCCCGATGTTGTCGATGGCCCGCTGGATGGATGTGCACGGGTACAGCTTCGAGCTGCACTACTTCGCCCGCAGCAGCGAGGAGGCGGCCTTCCTGCCGCTGCTGCAGGAACGCTGCCCCGAGAAACTGCACGCGCATCTGGGTTTTGCACGCACCGAACACGAGGGGCTGGTGCGAGCCGCCCTGGCGGAGGTTCCGGAGGGCTCACATGTGTATGTGTGTGGGCCGGACGGGTTCATGGAGATGGTCGAGCAGGTGTCGGCCGAACGGTTCAGCTCCGATCGTTTCCACCGCGAGAACTTCACCCCCACCGAACAACCCGGCGCCGAGGACAACTCCGCCTTCGAGGTGGAGCTGGATGGGGAGACCTACCAAATCCCGCCCGAGAGCAGCATCGTCGAAGTGCTCAACGAGGCCGGGGTCGGCATCGACACCTCCTGCCAGGAGGGCATCTGCGGTACCTGCATCATGACCGTGCTGTCCGGCGAGGTGGAACACCGCGACAACGTGCTGACCACCGACGAGCGCGAATCGGGCGAGCTGATCACCACCTGTGTGTCCCGGTCGCGGGATCCGAAACTGGTGCTCGACTGGTACTGAGCCGGGTGTGGTCGTCACCCCGGGCTCTCCCCCTCAAGATCGTGTGACATCTTGCTCGCCTGCCGGACAAGAAGTCACACAATCTTGCAGAGCCGCCAAACCCGGCCCAGTCCGGGCTCGCGGGTACCAAAACCCCCAACTCAACGAGCCCGAGGTCACACCCGGACCATCACCCGGATGCTGCTGCAACTGGCCTGTTTTCGGGTCGGCATCGAGCTATCTGACGTGGCTCGACGAAATCAGGCCAGTTGCAGCAACAACGAGTTCCAGCCGAGCCCCGGGCAATCAGTCGAGATCGGCGCCGTAGCGCAGGATGTCGCGCACCAGGGTGTTGATCGAGTCGGCCTCGGTTTTCGCCTTGATCCGGGCCCGGTGTACGTCGACGGTTTTCACGCTCATCTCCAGCCGGCGGGCGATGTTCTGGCTCGGCAGGCCCTCGACCACCAGCCGCAGGATTTCCTTCTCCCGCGGGGTGAGGGTGTCGAGCTTGGCCTGCACGTCCTGCCGGTCGCGGAACTCGGTGAACCTCTCGGCGGCGGTACGAATACCCGACTGCACCACGTCCAGCATGTGCTGCGATTCGTAGGGCTTTTCCAGAAAGTCGATCGCGCCGCGGCGCATGGTGCGCACCGACATCTTGATGTCTCCGTGGGCCGATACGAAGATCACCGCCACCCACGGCAGTTCGTCGTTGAGGATCTCCTGCAACCGGGTACCGCTCATCACCGGCATCCGCACATCCAGGATCAGCAGAGCGGGGTGGTTGCCGTCATAGGTGTCCAGGAAGGCCTGGGCCGAATCCAACGGCACCGAGTCGATGCCGATGCTGCCCAACAGCCACGACACCGATTCGAGTAGTTCGGGGTCGTCATCGACGATGTAGACGACGGTGGGGTGTGCCTCGTCCTCGTTATCGGGGTTCATCGGCATCGGCGTGGTCGTCGTCATCAGGGTCGGCCCAGGCGGCGTCGGCGGTCCAGTAACGCACCCCGGCCGGGCTGGTCGCGGGACGCCATTCGCTGGTGCGACGCAACAGCGGTTCCTGACGGCGGATCGAGGCGTCGGCGGCCTCGGGTCCGTCGGCGGGCACTCCCCAGTGCACCCAGCTGACCTCCCGTCCGTGACTGTCGTGTTCGAACAGGTCGACGTGCTGCCAGCCGTAATCCAGGGTGTCCTCGTAGCAGGTCAGCGACATCCGGTGCACCTCGGTGGGGCGTTGTTTCAGGGGCGTCGACATCACACACTCTCCTCTCGACCAACGGTCATTCCTCGCACCCGGTCTTCGACCAGCGCCGCGGCGGCGAGCAGGTCGGCTTCACGGCCGGGCCAGCCGATCACCTGCACCCCCAACGGCAGACCGTCGGTGGTGGTGGCTCCGGCGACGGTGATCACCGGCAGTCCGAGCAACTGCCAGGCCCGGCTCAGTACCGGCGATCCGGTGGCCTCCAACCCTTCGGGCGCCGGGCCCGGGGCAGCCGGCCCGATCAGCACGGTGCCGGCCGGCATCCGCTCGGCCAGGTCCAGCCGGGAGCGGTCGCGGCGGTAGCGGGCACCCTCGTACTGGTCATGAGTGGTCTCGGCACCCTCGGCGAGCAACTGCACCAGCGGGGCGGACAGTGCGTCGCGATGCTCGGCGAGCAGTTCCGGGTGTTCCCGGGCCGCCTCGTACCCCATCACGATCAGGTGGTCGCTGGTCAGGGTGTGCACATGGTCGTCCCAATCGAGCGGGGCGACCTCGTGATCGGCGGCCAGATCTGCGGCCAGCGCATCGATCAGCCGGGTCATCGCCGGGTCGATCTCGCCCAGCTCCGAGCCCGACCAGACCAGGAAGGCCGGCTCCCCGGTGACAGTCGTCGCGTCGCCGGTGAAGGCACGATGGACGATCTCGAGATCGGCGACGGTGCGGGTGATCAGACCGAGCGAATCCAGCGACGGGCTGAGCCCGGTCACCCCCGACAGGTCGACCGAGCCGTGGGCCAGCACCATGCCTGAGACCCCGCAGAAGGAGGCCGGACGGGTCAGCGATCCGGCGGTCTGACTACCCAGTGCCAGCGGTACCAGTCCGGCCGCGACGGCCGCGGCCGAACCACTGGACGAGCCACCCGGGGTGCGTCCGGCGGCTGCCGGGTTGCGGGTCGGTCCGGGGGCGAAGTAGGCGAACTCGGTGGTGACGGACTTGCCCACGACGACCGCGCCCAGGTCGACGAGGCGCTGCACGCAGGCAGCGGTGGTGGTGACCGGGGCGGGGTCGGTGATCGAGCTGCCGCACCTGGTCGGGTAGCCGGCCACATCGATGATGTCCTTGACCCCGATCGGTACCCCGTGCAGCGGGCCGTCCTCGACCACCGGCGGCAGTTCGGTGGCGACCTCGACGAAGGAGCGCAGTTCGGTGTCGGCCGCCTCGATCCGGGACCGGGTCGCCTCGAATTCCTCGGCCACCGAACGCTGTCCGGCCCGGATCCGGTCGATCGTTTCCTGCAGCGATGTCGTCTTCACCGAATCTGCCCCTTCCGTGGTCGTCGTTGACCTACCCGGCTCCTAGTCGGTGCCGTGCCCTCAGCCCATCAATTGTGGCAGGAACAATGCAAGGGATGGCACCGCAGCGACCAAGGTGATGACCACCAGGTCGGAGGTGATCCACGGCAACGCCGCCTTGTACAAGGTGGGCAACGACACCTGCGGGGCCACGCCCTTCATCACGAACAGGCCCATCCCGAACGGCGGGGTGGTGTTGGCGATCTGCAGGTTGATCATCAGCAACACCGAGAACCAGATCGGATCCCAGCCGAAGCTCGCCACCAGGGGCATGAACAGCGGTGCGGTGACCATCATCATCGACACCTGGTCGATGAAGGCGCCGAGCACCAGCACGGTGAGCATGATCACGATCAGCATCACCGCACCATGGGTGATGTTGTCGGTGACGAAGCGCACCATCCCGGCGGTGGCCCCGTTGAAGCTCATCAACTGTCCGTACAGGTTCGAGCCGAGCACGATCAGGAAGATCATCGCGGTGGTCTGCACCGTGCCGCGGGCGGCGGCCATGATCTTGGCCGGGTTGAGCTTGCCGGTGACCACCCCGAGCAACAGTGCCAGCAGGGAGCCGACCGCGGCCGACTCGGTGGGGGTGGCGATACCGAAGAAGATCATCCCGAGCACCGCAGCGATCAACAGTCCCGGCGGCAGGGCGTCGCGGGCACCTTCGCGCAGCCAGCGTCCCAGTGGGCGGCGGGGTTGTTTGGGCTCGGACAGGCCGCTGCGCTTGGCCCAGACGACCACGATCACCGCGTAGGCGATCGTCATCAGGATGCCCGGAATGATGCCGGCGATCAGCAGCGGGCCGATCGGCACGTTCGCGATGCCACCCCACAGGATCGCGAAGGCGCTCGGCGGCAGCACCATCGCCAGACCACCGGAAGCCAGGATCGAGCCGATACCCAACTTGGGGTCGTACTTGCGGGCGGTCATCTCGGGCAGCAGGGTGCGGCCGAACAGCGCGGTGTTGGCCAGCGACGAGCCCGACAACAGCCCGAACAGGGCGCCGCCGCCGACCGCGACCATCGCCAACCGTCCCGGCAGCCGACTCAGCACTCGGGAGATCTCGTCCAGGGCGCGTTGGGCGATACCGGATTGGAACAGCAACTCGCCCATCAGGATGAACAGCGGGATTGCGGTGAAGACGAAACTGTCGACGCTGGAGATCACGCTCAGGCCGACCTGACGCAGGCCCGCGTCGACGGTGTTGTAGCTGATCAGAGCGCCGGCGATACCGACCCCGAGCATCGCGAAGGCCACCGGCACCCGCAGGGCCAGCAGGACGATCAAACAGAGCAGAAAGGCGCCCAGGAAGACATACCATTCCATGATTTCAGGCTTCCTTGCGCGATCGGCGGAGTTCGTGCAGCATCCGGACGACCACCCCGATCGCCAGGGCCAGGAAACCGACCATGGCGCCGGCGGTCACATAGAAGCGCGGCATCCGCAGCTCACCGGCGACGGTGGTGCCGCGGGCCAGGTCGGTCTGGAAGAGCATCCAGGTGGCGTAGAGCAGAAAACCGATCACCACCAACTGCACCAGTGCGCCGAAGATCGAGAGCAGGCGCAGGTGGTTGTCCTTGGCGACCATGTCGATCAATTCGAGCCGGACGTGCTCGTCCCGGTTGGCCAGGGCGGGTGCGCCCAGCAGCACCAGGAACAGCATCGCCACCGAGCTGAGTTCGATCACCCCGGTCAGGCCGTACCCCATGGCCCGCATCACCACCGAGGCGGTGATCAGCAGGGCCATGCCCAGCACCACGAACCCGCCGAGATACTCCAGGCCGCGCAGCGGCAGCCAGGCCTCGGGCCGGTCGGGGGCGGTGGCCGCCACCAGATCGTGCGCCGGGGAAGGGACGGCGTCGTCCGGAACCTCGGAGGCCCCGGACGACGCCGCGTGGTCGTGCTCGTTACTCATTGGTTCCCTTGATCATGACCCCACCGGGCACGGCCTTGGTCAGGTCTTCGGAGTACTTCTCCTCGAACTTGGTGCGAATCTCCTCGGCCTGCGGGGTCATCTCCTTCATCCGATCCCAGTCCAGGTCGTTCATCGCCTTGTTGTAGGCAATGTCGAGAATCTTCTCGGCATCGGCGTCGGTGAACTCGATCCGCTGCAGGCCCTTGTCGAGCCAGGCCTGGGTCTCCTCGGCCGAGAGCTTCTGGTAGTAGTCGAAGATCTCCGGCTCCACCTCGTTGATCGTCTTGGTGATGGCCTCCTGGGTTTCGGGTTCCAGGGAGTCCCAGCGATCCTTGTTGATCACGGTGTTGGCCAGCGAGTCGTAGAACCGCGGCGAGATCCAGTACTTGGTCTGGTCGTCGATGCCCAGGTCGGACACGCCCACCGAGGTCCACGCCGAGCCCTGCACCACATTCCGTTCCAGAGCGGTGTACACCTCCGCGCCCGGCATCTCGACCGGGGTGCCGCCCATGGCACGCACCATGTAGGAGGTGGCCGGCGAGGTGCGGATCGACTTACCGGACAGGTCGGGCTTGTCGATCTTGTCCTTCAGGAAGATGATCTGCGGAATACCCGAGTGGGTGTGGCCGACATAGTGCAGGCCGAGCGGCTCGTGCACCTGCTGCCACAGGTCGGCCACGCCGTTCTCGCGCTCCTCGGCCGGGGTGAACGGGGTGAACCGCTGCAGGTCCATCGCCGGCAACTGGGAGACGTAGTAGTCACCCGGCATGTGCGCGCCGTCGTAGGCACCGGACGAGACGCCCTCCATCATCTGGTTCGGCGGAATGACCTCGGGGCCACCGCGGTAGTCGATGGTCACCCAGGGAGCGTTCTCCTTGAGCTTGTCGCGGAACATCCAGAAGCCCTGGTTGTTCACCAGCTTCTCGGGGAATCCGGTCACGAAGGTCAAGGTGACCTCTTCGCGCTCCCCGTCGTCCCCGCCGCCACCGGCTCCGCCGCCGCCACCACACGCCGACAGGGCAAGGGCGCCGGCCAGGGCACCGGCAATGGTGACTGCCCAACGTTTCTTCATCTCAAAACTCCATTCAGTCGACGCGCATCCGCCCGACCCGACACGCTCGGCGTGATGACCGGGTGTGTTCAGGCTAGGCAGCGCCGCGACGCACCGATATACGAATAACCTTTAGGCCGCCGTACCCGGCATCCGCGTTGAGTAAAGGTTCTTCGACTGTTGCCCGCCGACCAAGCTGTCTAGCGTCGGGGGTGTATCCCCCACCGCCGCTAAGGAGTCGCGCGATGACGCAGCAGGCGATCAGTGCCACGCACTTCCGACATGTTCTGGGCCACTACCCCACCGGTGTCGTCGTGGTCACCGGGGTGGCGGCCGATGGTGAGTTGCTGGCCATGGTGGTCGGCACCTTCACCTCGGTGTCGCTCGACCCGCCGTTGGTGGCCTTCCTGCCCACCCGGGGCTCACGCACCTTCGAGCAACTGCGCCGCTGCGAGTCGCTGTGCATCAACGTGCTCACCGGCGAGCAGGAGCAGGTCGTGCGCACCATCGCCGGGCGCAAGGAGCACAAGTTGGAGGGGTTGTCCTGGTCGCCGTCCCCTTCGGGTGACCCGGTGCTCGACGAGTCACTGGCCTGGTTGGACGTCCGGTTGGATTCGACCATCGACGCCGGGGACCACTGGATCGCGCAGTGTCGGGTGGTCGATCTGGCGGTGCACAACCCGGTCACCCCGCTGCTGTTCTTCCAGGGTGGTTACGGCACCTTCGTGATGCCCTCCCTGGTGGCCCGGATGGAGGACGGGATCATCTCCTCGGTGCAGGACGCCGCCCGGGTGCGCGGTGAACTGGAGGACCTGGCCCGCGAGATCGGCTGTGAGGTATCCCTGCTGGCCGCGGTCAGCCCCGACGAGTTGGCCTCGGTGGCCAGCGCCCTGGGCAGAGGGCTGAGTACCGGCGGTGGCCTGGGGGAACGGATCCCCATGGTGCCGCCGATCGGCGACACCTATCACAGTGCCGCATCGGATGCCGAGCAGGAGGCCTGGTTGGCCAAGGCGTCCCACGAGTCGGCCGAGCAGCAGCAACTCTTCTGGGATCGACTGAGTTTCTGCACCGAGCACGGCTACCTGATGGCATTGCTGCCACCCGACCATCCCGAGGCCTACGAGGCGGTGATCGAAGCGACCCAGCTCTACGCCACCGGACGGATCACCCCGGCCCAGGAACGTGAGATCCGGGAGCGGATCCTCACCTCGGGCATCGACTACACACCGCAGCCGATCGACCCCGAGCGCAGCTACGACGTGGGAGCGATTCTGGTGCCGTTGTACGACGAGTCGGGGGCGGCCCCGCTGACCCTGCGCCTGTCGCAGCTTCCGGCCGCAACGTCCGGGCAGCGGGTGGGCGAGTGGGTCGAGGCGGCGCTGAGTTGTGCCCGCTCGATGGAGCGCACGCTGCGCGCCTGCGGCTGAACCACACACCGAGACCGGGCCCGGCACCTCGAACGGCGCGGGCCCGGCCCGGGGTCACTTCACATCGATCGGGACGTCGAACCTCTCGACGTATTCGCTGAAGGGTTCGCGAATCTCCTCGGGGCTGACACCGAAGTGGCGGCGCACGTCGTAGTTGATCCGGCTGACCTTCTCACCGATCTTGTGGTCCTCGATGAACTGGTCGATCTCCTGGCGGGCCTGATCGGTGATCTCCAGGCCGAGCTTGTCGTAGATCGTGTGGATCGCGCTCCAGTTATCGGCCATGAACGGACGGAACCCGACTTCGACGATCTGATCGGGTTCGACCAGGTGTCGGTCACGCATCCCGGCCTCCTTCAACTCGACGCAGAGTCTGGTCCAGTAGTCGAGTTGCAGCTCCGGCTTGACCTCGGTCTGCCATTCGGCGGCCATGTAGGTGTGCATGGTGGCGATGGACTGCACCGAGGCCACCGGGTCGCGGTGGGTCTCCACCAGCACCGCATCGGGGAACACGTTCAGCAAGGCCGGGATGTTCTCGATGTGGGCGGGGTACTTGGTGACCCACTGATCCTTCGGGCGGAAGTAGGTCATGATCTGCATCACGAGTTTCAGGTACTCGTAGTGCTCGGTCTGGTCGTGGGCCAGGTAGTAGTCCCGCCACGGCTGGGCGTGCTGGTAGAGGTGATCGGGATAGTGGCCGGTGAAGTTCTGGGCGAAGGTTTCGACGTCCTCCTCGATCCGGTACGGCTGCATCGGATGCCAGGCGGGCATGTAGTGGTTGCCGGCGACCATCTCGTCCCAGGCGGCCTGGGCGTTCTTGTAGCGCGGGTCGATGCCGTCGGGGCCGGCTCCCTGACCGGGGTCGGGCACCGGCTGGTCGAGTTCCCAGATCGGTGCGGCGCGGAACCGGGAATCGGCGGCGATCAGGTTCACCAGATGCGAGGTTCCCGAACGCGGCAGGCCGCCCACCATCAACGGGCGCTTGATCTCGATCTCGCGCACCTCGGGGTGCTGTTTGACGAAGTTGAAGACCCGCATCCGGTTCGACAGGTATTTGGTCATCAGGGCGAACATGCCCAGGCGGGCCATGTTGGTGCGGATCGGTTCGTTGCCGACATCGACCCAGACCTGCATCCGCTCGGTCAGGCCCTCCTCGCCGGGGCCGAAGTCGTCCAGACCGGTCGCGGCCTGAGCGGCTCCCTTGATGGCGTCGACGCTGAAGGGCACGGGGTTCGCGTCGGCGTAGTCGACCAGGGCTTGCTGGTACGGGGTGAGTTCACGGTTGACCAGCGGCGGGAATTCGAGATCCGGGGCGGACATGGCGGCTCCTGATGTTGGGTTGAATTCTCTCGGAGCCTAATCAGGCCTTCAGCGGCCGACCGGGACGTGCCGGTCACCGGGAGAGATCAGGCATCCAGGGGCCACAGCAGTGGGATCGCGACCGCGACCACCACGGTGAGCACGAGGTGGAGTGGGATGCCGATCCGGGCGAAGTCGAGGAACTTGTAGCCGCCGGGGCCGTACACGAGGGTGTTGGTCTGGTAGCCGATCGGGGTGGCGAAGCTGGCGCTGGCGCCCATCATCACCGCGATCACCACCGGTTTCGGATCAACCCCGAGCTGACCGGCCAGCACGATCGCCAGCGGGGTGAGAATCAGTGCGACCGCATTGTTGGTGATCAGTTCGGTCAGCGCCGAGGCGAGCAGGTACAGCGCCGCAACGATCACCCACGGTGGCGCGTGCTGCAGGATCGGCGCGATGCCGCCGACCAGCAGTTGCAGGGCGCCGGAGGCGTGCAACCCCTCCCCCACGATCAGCATGCCGACCAGCAGGAAGAGCAACCGGCCGTCCACGAAACCCAGGGCCTCGCGTGAATCGATGCACCGGGTGATCAGCACGATCGCGACCGCGAGCAACACCAGGGCGAAGATCGGGGCGATGTTCAGTGCCGAGAGGGTCACCACCGCCAGCAGGCAGGCGATCACGATCGGCACATGGGTGCGCCGGAAGGGCCGTTCGCTGGGTTCGTCGACCTCGACGAGCTCCATCTCGGCAACCATCCGGTTGATGTCGGCGGGGCGGCCGGCGAGCACCAGCAGGTCGCCGACCTGCACCACCAGGTCACGCAGCGTTCCGGCCGGGTGGTCGTGGTTGTGCCGGTGCATGGCCACCACGTACACCCCGTAGCGGCGGCGCAGGTGCAGCGAACCCATGGTGCGCTCGACCATCCGGCAACCGGGGGTGATCAGGGCTTCCACCACGGTCATCTCCGCGGTCGCCACCTTGTCCACCGGCCGCAGGTCGCGGTGGTCGCGCAGGGTGAGCATCTCCCCCATCGGGCTGCGCAGCACGATCCGGTCACCGGCTTCGATCCGTACCCCGGCGAGATTCCAGCGCAGCGAGTCGTAGCCGCGAATCACGTCGATGACGGTGATCGCGGAACGCTTGAAGGCGGCCACCTCGCTCAGGGTGAGGCCGATCAGAGGTGAGTCCCGCACGATCAGCAACTCGGTCAGGAACTCCCGCTCGACATGGGTTCCGGGGCCGGCCGGGTCGCGGGCGGGCAGCAGCCGGTTGGCGAACAGGGCCAGGTAGACCGTGCCGACCACCAGCATCAGCACCCCGAGCGGCATGATCTCGAAGATGCCGAAGTGACCGAACCCGGCTTGTGCCCAGACCCCGTCCACGATCAGGTTGGTGGAGGTGCCGATCATCGTCATGCCGCCGCCGAGGATGGCGAAATACGACAGCGGGATGAGCACCTTGGACGGTGCCACTCCCAGCGACCGCGCGAGTTGGACGTAGACCGGCATCAACACCACCACCAGTGGCGTGTTGTTCAGGAAGGCCGACAGCACCGCGGTGCCCAGGCCGATGCCGACCAGCGTCAGCCGGGGGTGGTTTTTGGCCCAGGTGGTTGCCACCCGGCCCAGGGCGTCCAGACCGCCGGTGCGCACCAGGGCACCCACCAGGATGAACATTCCCGCGATGGTCCACGGGGCCGGGTTGGCGAAGGAAGCTGCGGCCAGGTCGGCCGGCACGATGCCCAGCACGATCATCACCGCGGCGCCGGTGACCGCCACCACCTCGGGCGGATAGGTCTCGGTGATGAACAGCACCAGCATGCCCACCGCCACGATCAGGGCAGTGATCGCGGCCGCGGTGCCGGTCAGTGCCAGGAGACCCATCGCATCCCTCCTCGGGCCGCGTCCTTCTCGTCCCTCCGGCCCCTCCGGCCCCTCCGGTCCCGGTCCGTCCGAGCCGGCTGCTGCAAAGTGCCTGATCTCGGGCACCAAAGCTGCTATGTGGTTTTGACCCTCACAATCAGGCGTTTTGCAGCAGCCCCACCGGAGCAGGTGCTCCGGTCAGCGGATCTTCTTGTTGTCCCGCAACCAGGTGATCACCTTGGTGGCCGCCTCCTCCGGCGACAGTTCGGTGGTGTCCAGGTAGATGTCGGGATTCTGCGGGGGCTCGTAGGAGGAGTCGAGGCCGGTGAAGTACTTCATGTCACCCTCGGCCGCCTTCTTGTACAAGCCCTTGGGGTCGCGTTCGGCGGCGACTTCCTGGGGTGCATCGACGTAGATCTCGCAGAAGTCGTCGGTTCCGATCCGTTCGCGCACCGCATTGCGGTCGCGGATGAACGGTGAGATGAGGGCGGTCAGCACCACCACACCCGAGTCGACGAACAACCGGGTCACCTCCCCCACCCGGCGGATGTTCTCCACCCGGTCGGCATCGGTGAAGCCGAGATCCTGGCTCAGCCCGTGTCGGACGTTGTCGCCGTCGAGCAGGTAGGTGTGGATCCCGCGGGCGTGCAGGTGCTTCTCGACCACGTTGGCGATCGTGGACTTGCCGGCGCCGGAGCGGCCGGTGAACCACAGGGCCACCGCCTTGTGCCCATTGCGGTGTTCGCGCTGTTCCCGGTCGACGTCGACGGCCTGCCAGTGGATGTTGTCGGCCCGGCGCAGCGAATGGTCGATCATGCCGGCACCGACGGTGGCGTTGGTGATCCGGTCGATGATCAGGAAGCCGCCCAGATCACGGTTCTCCTGATACGGCGCGAAGGGCACCCGGCGGCTGAAGCTGATGTTGCACTGGCCGATCTCGTTCACCTCGAGGGTGGAGGCGGCCAGCTTCTCCAAGGTGTTCACGTTCACCTTGTACTTCGGCTTGGTGATCCGTACCTGCACCGTGGAGGTGCCGATCCGGCAGGCGTAGGTGCGTTCGGGCAACATCGCGTCCTCGGAGAACCACACGATGTGGGCCGCGAACTGATCCGAGACCGCCAGGGGCGAGTCGGCCGCGCACAGCACGTCGCCGCGGCTGATGTCGATCTCGTCGTTCAGGGTCAGGGTCACCGCCTGTCCCGCGATCGCCTGGTCGAGGTTGCCGTCCATGGTGACGATCTCCTTGACCGAGCTGCGCTGCCCGGCCGGCAGCACCCGCACCTGATCACCGGGGCGCACCCCACCGGAGACGATCGGGCCGGAGAAGCCGCGGAAGTCGAGGTTCGGTCGGTTCACCCACTGCACCGGCATCCGCATCGGATGGTGGGTGACCTCATCCTCGATCTCGATGGTCTCCAGGTGTTCCATCAGCGTTGGCCCGTCGTACCAGGGGGTCTTCGGGCTGTGGGACACCAGGTTGTCGCCGTTGAGGGCCGACAGCGGAATCGCCACCACCTGCAGCAGGCCGATGTCCTTGGCGAAGGAGAGGTAGTCGGCCTCGATGCTGCGGTAGACCTCTTCGGAGTAGTCGACCAGATCCAACTTGTTGATCGCCAACACGACGTGCTTGATACCCAGCAGGGACACCAGGTAGGAGTGCCGGCGGGTCTGGGTGAGCACCCCCTTGCGGGCGTCGATCAGGATGATCGCCAGGTCGGCGGTGGAGGCACCGGTGACCATATTGCGGGTGTACTGCTCGTGGCCCGGGGTGTCGGCGACGATGAACTTGCGCTTGTCGGTCGAGAAGAAGCGGTACGCGACATCGATGGTGATGCCCTGTTCGCGCTCGGCGGCCAGGCCGTCGACCAACAGGGCGAAGTCGAGTTCCTCACCCTGGGTGCCGCTCTTGATCGAGTCGGATTCGAGCGCGGCGAGGTGGTCTTCGAAGACCATCTTCGACTCGTACAGCATCCGGCCGATCAGGGTGGACTTGCCGTCGTCGACCGAGCCGCAGGTGATGAACCGCAGCATCGACTTGTGGGCATGGGCGTCGAGGTAGGCGTCGATGTCCTCGGCGATCAGATTCGATTGGTGCGACATCAGAAGTAGCCCTCCTGCTTCTTCTTCTCCATCGACGCGGTCGAGTCGTGGTCGATGACGCGGCCCTGCCGCTCGGAGGTGGTGGTCAACAGCATTTCCTGGATGATCTCGGGCAGCGTGGCGGCCTCGGATTCGACCGCACCGGTCAGTGGGTAGCAGCCGAGGGTGCGGAAGCGCACCGAGCGCATCATCGGTTCCTCGCCCTCGCGCAGTCGCATCCGCTCGTCGTCGACCATGATCAGCGTGCCGTCACGTTCGACCACCGGACGCACCGCCGAGTAGTACAGCGGCACGATCTCGATGCCCTCGAGCAGGATGTACTGCCAGATGTCGAGCTCGGTCCAGTTCGACAGCGGGAAGACCCGCAGGCTTTCGCCACGGGCCTTGCGCACGTTGTACAGGTGCCACAGTTCGGGGCGCTGGGCCTTGGGGTCCCAACGGTGTTCGGCGCTGCGGATCGAGAAGATCCGCTCCTTGGCGCGGGACTTCTCCTCATCGCGGCGGGCCCCGCCGAAGGCGGCATCGAACTTGTAGTGGTCGATGGCCTGCCGCAGACCCTCGGTCTTCCACATGTCGGTGTGCACCGCCGAGCCGTGGTCGAAGGGGTTGATGTTCTGCTCGACGCACTCGGGGTTGTGGTAGATCAGCAGGTCGACATCGTCGCGGGCACCCACCTTGTCGCGCAGCTTGTACATGTCCTGGAACTTCCAGGTGGTGTCGACATGCAGCAGCGGGAAGGGCAGCCGGGACGGGTAGAAGGCCTTCAGCGCCAGGTGCAGCATCACCGCCGAGTCCTTGCCCACCGAGTACAGCATCACCGGGTTCTCACTCTCGGCGACGGTCTCGCGCATGATCTGAATGCTCTCGGCCTCGAGCCGCTGCAGGTGGGTCAGCTCGGGGGTTCTCAGGTCGTGGGTCATGAGTTCAACACCTCCAGGGCGCGGGCCGCGTACTCGGGTCGGCAGATCAACAGGTCCGGGAGCTTCGGGTCGGGTTGGTTGTAGCGCAGCGGGGACCCGTCGATCCGGGAGACGTGCAGCCCCGCGGCCTGCGCGACCGCAACCGGGGCAGCGGAGTCCCACTCGTACTGGCCGCCGGTGTGGGCGTAGATGTCGACCTCACCGCGCACCACCGCCATCGCCTTGGCACCGGCCGATCCCATCTCGACCAGTTCGGCATCCATCGCCTCGGCCAGCTTCAACACCGGTTCGGGACGACGGGTGCGGCTGACCACCACCCGCACCGGCCCATCGGGCCGGGGAGCGGTTTCGACCCGGTCACTGCTGAAGGTGATGCCCAATGCGGGCAGCGCCACCGCGCCGGCCACCAGCTCGCCGCCGGACACCAGGGCCACATGTACCGCCCAGTCGCTGCGACCGTCCTCGCCGAACTCGCGGGTGCCATCGAGGGGGTCGATGATCCAGACCCGGTCGGCCTCGAGGCGCTGGGGGCTGTCGGCGGTTTCCTCCGACAGGATCGAATCCCCCGGACAACGCTCCCCGAGCAACTCGTGCAGCAGGTCGTCACTCTCCCGGTCTCCCCGGTTGCGCACGTCGGAGGGTTCGGCTCCGGAGCGCAGATCCTCGCGGATCTTCAGCAGCAGGTCACCGGAGGCCGTTGCCAGTTCGGCAGCGGTGCGTGCGTCGTCCCCGTGACCGTTGTGGGTCGCAGCGTCAGTGCTCATAAACCTGCACGATACGAGGATTGAACGCCGTTCAGCCTGCATTCCCAGTGACCGGGATCACTTTGCGGCCCAGCACGAAAATTGATTGAACACTGTTCAGCAAATGGGAGGAGACCCTTGTGACGAGCAACGATCTCGACTTCGATGTGGACCTGTTCACCGACGACGTGGCAGACCTGCCGGCCTGGCTGGCCGAGGTGCGCGAAACGCATCCGGCGGCCTGGGTCAAACTCCAGGGCCGACGCGCCCTGCTGCTCAGCAGCTACGAATACGTTTCGGACGCCTTCCGCGACGAGGAACGCTTTCCCGGCGGCGCGCATTACAACCAGCCGGGCTACGTTTCGGTGCTGGGACGCACCATCCAGACCTATGACGGCGCCGAGCACAAGGTGCAGCGCAGTCTGGTCGCTCCGTTCTTCCGGGGCGCCCAATTTCGGAAACTGGTCGAGTCCATGCTGGCCCCGGTGGCGCATCAGATGCTGGACGAGATGGAGGCCAAGGGCGGTGACGGGCCGTTCGATCTGGTGGCCGAGCTCACCCGTCCCTACCCGATCAAGGTGATCGCGGCGATGCTCGGGCTGCCGCTGACCGATGCCGACACCCTGGCCCGGTGGGCCGTGGCCCTGCTCGACCACGGGCAGAACATGACGGGCGCCCGGGCCGCGGCCGAGGAGTTCTTCCAGTACCTCAAACCGGTCATCGATCAACGTCGAACCGATCCCGGTGAGGATCTGTTGTCCCAGTTGGCCACCGAAGAAGTGGACGGGGAGCGGCTCACCGACAACGAGATCGTCGCCTTCATCTCACTGCTCTTCCCGGCAGGTGCTGACACCACCTACCTGAATCTCGGCTCGACCCTGTGGGCGCTGCTGACCAACCGGGACCAGTGGGAGAAGGTCGCCGCCGACCCGGCCGGGCTGGCCGACAAGGCGGCTGCCGAGGGCCTGCGGTGGTACCCGGCGACCTCACTGTTGCCGCGCACCTGCCCCGAGGACACCGAATGGAAGGGCATCCACATTCCGGCCGGGACGCCGATGTTGCTGGCCCTCCTGGGGGCCGGTCGCGATCCCGAGGTTTACCCCGATCCCGACACCTTCGACATCGAACGTCCGGTCAAGGCGACGATGACCTTCGGCGCCGGCCCGCACTTCTGTCTGGGCCTGCACCTGGCCCGGGCCGAGGTTTCCACGGTGCTGCGGGTGCTCGCCGAGCGTTATCCGAATCTGCGGCTCGACCCGTCGGTGCCCTCGAAGATCGGCAGTTCCTTCGTCACCGTATTGCGCGGGCCGGACAAGCTGCCGGTGTACCTGCGCTGATTCAGCCGGTCAGACCGGGGCCGGTGACTTGGGCGATCGGCAGCAGCGAGCGGCCGGTCGGCCCGATCTGGATCTCGGTGTCGAGGTGCTGGCACACCCCGCAGTCGAAGCACGGGGTCCAGCGGCAGTCGTCGACGTTCACCTCGTCGAGGGCGTCCTGCCAGTCCTCCCACAACCAGTCCCGGTCCAGGCCGGCGTCGAGGTGGTCCCAGGGCAGCACCTCGTCGTAGTCGCGCTCGCGGGTGGTGTACCAGTCGACGTCCACGCCGTCGAGGTTCTCGGCCGCGGCTTCCAGCCAGCGTTCGTAGCTGAAGTGTTCGCTCCACCCGTCGAAGCGTCCACCGGCACGCCAGACCGCTTCGATCACGGCGCCGAGTCGGCGGTCGCCGCGCGAGAGCAGCCCTTCGACGATGCCGGGTTCGCCGTCGTGGTAGCGCAGCCCGATCGCCCGGCCGTACCGCTTGTCGGCGCGGATCGCGTCGCGCAGCTTGATCAACCGTTCGTGGGTGGTTTCGGCGTCGAGTTGGGCGGCCCACTGGAAGGGGGTGTGCGGTTTGGGCACGAAACCACCGATCGACACGGTGCACCGAATGTCCTTGCGGCCCGACACCTCGCGTCCGGTTTCGATCACCCGGGCGGCCAGGTCGGCGATCGCCAACACGTCCTCGTCGGTTTCGGTGGGCAGCCCGCACATGAAGTACAGCTTCACCTGCCGCCAGCCGTTGCCGTAGGCGGTGGCGACGGTGCGGATCAGGTCCTCCTCGTCGACCATCTTGTTGATCACCCGGCGCATCCGCTCCGAGCCGCCCTCGGGGGCGAAGGTCAACCCGGAACGCCGTCCGTTACGGGACAGTTCGTTGGCCAGGTCGATGTTGAAGGCGTCCACCCGGGTACTGGGCAGCGACAGCGACACATTGCTGTCCTCGTAGCGGTCGGCCAGTTGGGTGGTGACCTCGCCGATCTCGGAGTGGTCGGCGCTCGACAGGGACAACAGGCCGACCTCTTCCAGGCCGGTGGCACCCAGCCCGTCGGCCACCATCTGCCCGATCGTCTCGATACTGCGTTCCCGCACCGGACGGGTGATCATGCCGGCCTGGCAGAACCGGCAGCCCCGGGTGCAGCCGCGGAAGATCTCCACCGAGTAGCGCTCGTGCACGGTCTCGGCCAGGGGCACCAACGGCTTCTTCGGGTAGGGCCACTGGTCGAGGTCCATCAGGGTGTGTTTGCGCACCGTGAACGGCACCCCGGGACGGTTCGGCGCGACCCGCTGGATGCGTCCGTCGGGCAGGTAGTCGACATCGTAGAAGCGGGGTACGTAGACCCCGCCGGTGGCGGCCAGTCGCGAGAGCAGTTCGTCGCGTCCGCCGGGGCTGCCCTCACTCTTCCATTCGGCGATCAGGTCACTGATCGCGAGCGCGATCTCTTCGCCGTCGCCGAGCACTGCGGCATCGATGAAGTCGGCGATCGGTTCGGGGTTGAAGCTGGCATGCCCGCCGGCCAACACGATCGGTTCGTCGTCACCACGGTCGGCGGCGTGCAGCGCGATACCCGCCAGGTCGAGGGCTTCGAGCAGGTTGGTGTAGCCCAGTTCGGTGGCGAAGCTGACCCCGAGCACGTCGAAGGCCCGCACGGGACGGTGGGTGTCCAGGGTGAACTGCGGAATGCCGTGTTCGCGCATCAGGGCGGCCAGGTCGGGCCATACCGAGTAGGTGCGTTCGGCCAGCACCCGGTCGGCCTCGTTGAGCACCTCGTACAGAATCGCCACGCCCTGATTGGGCTGACCGACCTCGTAGGCGTCGGGGTACATCAGGCACCAGCGCACGTCGGCATCGGCCCACTCGGTCTGCACCGAGTTGACCTCACCGCCGACGTACTGGATCGGTTTGCCCACCCGTCCGAGCAAGGGCTCCAGGCGGGGGAACAGCGTCTCCGGCTCTGCTGTAGTCATAGGGCATCAAGAGTACCTGCTGAGGGAAGGCTCACCACACCTCTGCGTGGGGGCCCCTGTTGGGGACCGCTGCGGCACCGTCGGCGGCTACTCGGAGCGTCCGGTGACCTCACCCGTGCGGCCCCCATCGCCGTTCTCGTCGGCCGGGTCCACCTGACGTGCGGTCGGATCGGGCTTGGCCTTGGGTTTGGGCCCGGCCGGACGTGGCACCGGTCGCTGCGTCTGCTGCACCTGATCGGCCAACTCGTCGATCACCAGGGAATCCTTGGCCACCAGGCCGGCCCGGTAGGCGGTGCGGGCGACCATGTGGGTCGAGACCGGGACGGTCAGGAACTGGAAGGCGATGATCAGGATGCCCATGGTGACCGCGGGCACTTCCCGAATCGAGAGGGTCGCACCGACCACCAGGAACAGCAGCCCGAGGGTTTGTGGTTTGGCACCGGCGTGCATCCGGGTGACCACGTCGGGGAATCGCAGCAACCCGACCGCGGCGCCCAACGACAACACCGAGCCGAGGAAGAGGAAGATGGCGCCGATCAGGTCGAGGATCTCTCCGGTCATCCCTGCTCCCCCCGTTCCTCGATCTTGGGCGACGGGTGACGGGTGGCCGGGTCCCTGTCGCGGTCACCGACGAAGCGGGCCATGCCCACCGCCCCGGCGAAGCCGACCAGCGACAGCACCACCATCACCGGGTAGGTGGTCGAGTGTTTGTGCACCGCGGCCTCGATCGCCAGGCCGGCGATCACCACGCCCACCATCACATCGCTGGCGATGATCCGGTCGAGGTTGGACGGGCCGCGGCTGAGTCGGATCAGCGTCAGCAGGGCTGCGGTCAACAGCACCAGGCCGGCCAGCACGATGAACACGACGGTGGCGATCTGGATGGCGCTCACCAGGTCACCTCCTCACCCCGGCGTTCGGCGCGCACCTTCTGGTAGTGCTCCTTCGAGCCCAGGAAGTGCAGCACCCGCGCCTCGGCGTCGCGCACCCGCTCGCGAACCTCGTCGAGGGCTTCGGGATCGTTGGGCACGTCCAGGTTGTGCACGTACAGCACCGGGGTGGCACGGGTGGCCTCGAGCACGATCGAACCGGGTACCAGGCAGACCAGTTCGGCGGTCTGGGTCTGGATCAGGTCGGACTGCACCCGCATCGGCACCCGGATCACGGCGTTCTTGAAGTCCATCCTCGGCCGGAAGACCAGCATCAGCACCGCGATCGAAGCGACGACCAGGTCCCACAGGAAGCGCAGGAACATCAGGAACCACCAGTGCGGACGGAAGGTGCCGCGGAAGTTGATCGGGGTCATCGGGAAGGTGACCGCGACCAGCACGGCGACGACCAGCCCGAGGATCGCCAGCGGGATGTTGAAGGTGCCCCACAACAACATCCACACCAGCAGGGCGACGCCGGCGTTCAACCATGACAACCGGCTCTGCCGGACTCGATCGGGACTCATCTGATGCCCTCCGGAAGGATGGCCTGCACGTAATGGCCGGCGTAGGTGTCGGATGCGGCGCGGGTGGTGAACCCGTACAGCGGGCCGGCGACGACCGACAGGGCGATGCCGATCCCGACCAGGGCGGCGGCGGTGACCACCATGCCCCGGGGCATCCGTCGGCCCCGGGCCCGCGCCGAGGCGCCGGGACGTCCGGCGACCTGGTCGGGCACCCCTCGCCAGAAGGCTCGGTTCCACACCTTGGCGACCGCGAACAGGGTCAGCAGGCTGGTCAGCATGGAGGCGGCCACCAGGGCATAGGCGAGCAGGGTGCCGGTTTCGACACCGGCGCGCAGCAGCCCGAGTTTGCCGATGAAACCCGAGAACGGTGGGATGCCGGCCAGGTTCATCGCCGGGACGAAGAACAGCACGCCCAGGATCGGTGACATCGCCGCCAGCCCGCCCAATTCGTTCAGCGAGGTCGAGCCGCCGCGTCGTTCGATCAGACCGGTGACCAGGAAGAGCGTGGTCTGGATGGTGATGTGGTGGGCGGTGTAGAAGATCGCACCGGCCAGCCCGGCCTCGGTGGCCAGGGACACCCCGAAGAGCATGTAGCCGATGTGGCTGACCAGGGTGAACGACAGCATTCGTTTGATCTCCGACTGGGCGACCGCACCCAGGATGCCGACCAGCATGGTCAGCAGCGACAGCACCATCAGCGGTTCGCTCAGCGAGCGGTCGGGGAAGATCACGGTCTGGGTGCGGATGATCGCGTACACCCCGACCTTGGTCAGCAGGCCGGCGAACACCGCGGTGACCGGTGCCGGGGCGGTCGGGTAGGAGTCGGGCAGCCAGGCCGACAGCGGAAAGACCGCGGCCTTGATGCCGAACACGGTCAGCAGCAGCAGTTGGATGATGGTCTGCACGGTGCCGGGCAGTTCGGCGACCCGCACCGCCAGCAGGGCGATGTTGACCGTGCCGGTGGCGGCATAGGTGACCGCGATCGTGACCAGGAACAGCAGCGACGACAGCAGGTTCACCACCAGGTAGGTGGTGCCGGCCCGCACCCGGTCGGAGGTGCCGCCGAGGGTGAGCAGCACGTAGGAGGCGAACAGCAACATCTCGAAGCCGACGAAGAGGTTGAACAGGTCGCCGGTGAGGAAGGCGTTCGACACCCCGGCCGAGAGGATCAGGAAGGTCGGGTGGTAGATCGACAGCGGTGTTTCGCGGCGGCGTTCGTCCTGGTCCTGACCCATCGAGAACAGCAGCACGATCAGGGCCACCACGGTGGAGACCAGCAGCATCAGGGAGCTGAGCCGGTCGGCGACCATCACGATGCCGACCGGCTCGGGCCAGGAGCCGAGCCAGATCTTCTGGGCACCGTATTGGTCGGTGTGCCAGGCGAGCACGGCGGCGATCAGCACGGTGAGGCCGAGGATGCCGGTCGACACGAACCGCTGGGCCCGGGCGCGGCGGCCCATTGCCAGGGTCAGGCCGGCGCCGAGCAGCGGCAGCAGTACCGGCAGCGGAATCAGGTTGTTGATCATGCGCCCACCTCCTCGGCCGGGTCCTTGCCGGGTACTTCGTCGGGGGTTCCGTCACCGGATTCGTCGAAGGACTCGGAGGCCTCGTCGGCCTCGGCCAGGCGACGGATCTGGGCGTCCTCGACGTCGTCCTGTACCTCGTCGTGGCCGTGCAACTGGAAGCTGCGGTAGGCCATGGTCAGCATGAAGGCGGTGGACGCCAGGGTGATCACGATCGCGGTCAGCACCATCGCCATCGGCAGCGAGTCGGACATCTCGTCGGGCTCGAACAGACCGATCAACGGGGCTCGTCCGGCCGGGCCGGCGGCGACCAGGTACAGCACGTTGACCCCGTTCGACATCAGCAGCACGCCGACCAGGATTCGGGTCAGGGAGCGTTCCAGCAGCAGGTAGGCGCCGGTGGCGATCAGCACCGAGGCCACCACGACGAGGGTGAAGTTCACAACCATCAGGGCGCCTCCGAGAACGTTCGGGGCCGGCGCAACCGGGTGACGGTGGGCCGTCCGCTGCGGCTGCCGCGGGCACCGGAGCGGGGGGAGGGTGCCCGGTCCTCCTCCTCGTGCACGTCGATGCCCGAGCCCAGCGAGCGGGCGATGTCGAGCATCAGCCCGAGCACGATCAGGAAGACGCCGATGTCGAAGAACATCGAGGTGACCAGGTGGATATCACCCATCAGGTCGACCGGCCCCCACGGGGTGGGTACCTGGGACAGGTAGGGGATGTGGATGTTGACCTCATAGCTCTGCAGGATGCGTCCGCCGATCGCGACCGGCCACACCGCCGACAGGGTGGCCAGGATCATGCCGCCACCGAGCACCCGGCCGGCATCGACCGGGGCGGCCTCCTCCAGTTCGTGTCGTCCGCCGGCCAGGTAGCGGATCATGATGCCCATGCCGGCGATCAGGCCACCGGCGAAACCGCCGCCGGGATGGTTGTGTCCGGCCAGCAGCAGGTAGACCGCGACGATCATCATCACCGGGAACATCAACCGGGTCATCACCTCCAGTACCACGGTGCGTTGCTGGGGTGACAGGGTGACCCCGCCGCGCAGCCAGGCCTGGCCCTCATCGGGGGCGGTGAGCCGGCGCACCCGGGTCTGCCGGGAGAACCGGGCCCGGATGAAGATCAGTGAGGCCACCCCGGTGGCGGCGGCCAGCAGCACGCTGATCTCGCCGAGGGTGTCCCAGGCTCGGGTGTCGACCAGCACCACGTTGACGATGTTGCGTCCGTAGCCGAAGCGGTAGGCCGATTCGGTCAGACTGTCGGACGGGGGCACGGCCCGTCGGGCGGAGGCGGCCAACATGGTGGCACCGGCGACGGTCGCCCCGACCAGCACCGACAGGGCCCAGCGCCACCAGCGGGAGGAATGCAGCGGACGGTCGGTGAAGTACTTGGGCAGTTTGCGCACCACCAGCACGAAGACCACGATCGAGACGGTTTCGACCAGGGCCTGGGTGAGTGCCAGGTCGGGGGCGCCGTGCAGCAGGAACAACACCGAGACCCCGAAGCCGGTGACCCCGACCAGGATCACCGCCTTGAGTCGTCCGCGGGAACTGGCGGCCAGGAAGGCGGCGATCACGATCACCAGCCCGACCATGGCCTGGGCGATGTTGTCCCACCACACGACCTTGTCGGGCAGGGCCGGGCTGGTCAGCACCACCCCGCCGGTGAACAGCACCAGCACCACCATGATGGTGCCGAGGTAGATCGGCAGGGAGCCCCGCTGGGCGCGCGCGGTCACCTCGACCGAGGCCCGGTCCAGGCCGCGCATCACGTGCCCGTAGGCCTCCTGCGCGGTCAGGATCTCCGGGAAGGTCTCCTGCAGGCGGGCGAAGGCGAGCCGCCAGCGGAACATCATCGCGCCGAGGATCCAGCACAGCAGTGACAGCAGCAGCGGCACGGTGAAGCCGCCGTGCCACAGCGCCAACCCGTGCGGATGGTGTCCGACGCTGAACAGGTCGACGAAGCCACTGAAGGCGCGGGTCAGGTGCGGGCCGAAGAAGCCGAGCACCAGACCGGCCAGGGCCAAAACGACCGGCGAGGAGCCGAACACCGGGCCGACCCGGGCGACCTCGGTGCGTCCCGAGACCCGGGACTTGTCGGCGAAGGCACCCCACAGGAATCGCAGCGTGTAGGCGACGGTCAGTACCGAGCCGAGCACCAGGGCCACCATCAGCAGCACCGCGGGGCCGGGCAGGATGCTGGTGCCGTCGCCCTGTTCGGTGATCAGGTACAGCACCGATTCGAAGGCCGATTCCTTGGCGATGAAACCGAGCAGCGGTGGGAATCCGGCCATCGAGGCGCCGGCCAGGATGGCGGCGACGGCAATCACCGGAATCTTGCGACCCACGCCGCTGAGTTCGTTCAGGTCGCGGGTGCCGGTGCTGTGGTCGACCACGCCGACGACCAGGAAGAGGGCCGATTTGAACAGGGCGTGGGACACCAGCAGCGCCAGCCCGGCCAGTGCCGCCGAGGCGGTGCCGAGGCCGTTGAGGACGGTGAGGAAGCCGAGTTGGCTGACCGTGCCGAAGGCGAGCAGCAGTTTGATGTCGTTCTGGCGCAGGGCCTGCCAGCCGCCGATGATCATCGTCACCGCTCCGAGCAGCAGCACCGTGGGTCGCCAGACCGGGTTGCCGGCGGCGACCGGGGCCAGCACCGCGATCAGGTAGATGCCGGCTTTGACCATCGCCGCGGCGTGCAGGTAGGCCGACACCGGGGTGGGTGCGGCCATCGCTCCGGGCAACCAGAAGTGGAACGGGATCTGGGCCGATTTGGTGATCGCCCCGAGCAGCAGCAGGGCCACCGCGACGGTGACCAGGGGGCCGTCCAGCCCGGCCTCGAGAACGGTCGCCAGGCTGAAACTCCCGGCCTTGTCGGCCAGGATCAGGATGCCGACCAGCATCGCCAGGCCACCGAAGGTGGTGACGATCAGGGCCGTCATCGCGGCGCCGCGGTTGGCCGCCCGCAACGGGTTGTGGCCGACCAGCAGGTAGCTGAAGACGGTGGTGAGTTCCCAGAAGATGTACAGCGCGATCAGGTCGTCGCTGGTGACCAGGCCGAGCATGGCGCCGGCGAAACCGACCAACAGGCCGGCGACCCGGGCCTGGGGTGGGTCATGGGCGAAGTAGCTGCGGCAGTAGAACAGCACGATCGCACCGATCACGGTGACGACCAGGCCGAGCACCCACTGCAACAGGCCGATCCGGAAGGTGAATCCGACCCCGAGGGTGGGAATCCATTCGAACCCTTCGACGATCACCCCACCGGCCAACACGGCGGGCCCGTGGACGATCAACCAGATCGCGGCGGCCAGCGGGATCAGTGCGAAGAAGAAGAATCCTCGCTGGCCCACGATCCGCATCACCAAGGGCGACAGGGTCGCCAGGACGAAGAACGCTGCCAGCAGCCAAATCACGAGCGTGCTTCCTCGGCGCGGATCAGGTGTTCAGCTCGGGGAACCAGATACCGATCTCGCGCTCGGCGGATTCGGCCGAATCCGAGCCGTGCACGAGATTCTCCCGCTTGGAGGCGGACAGGTCCCCCCGGATGGTGCCGGGCGCGGCCTGGACGCCGTCGGTCGCACCGTTGATGGTGCGCACGATCTCGATCACCGACTCACCGCTGAGCACCGCGGCCACCAGGGGCCCGGAGCAGATGAAATCGCGCAGCGGCGGGTAGAAGTCCTTCTCGACGTGCTCGGCATAATGCGCGTCGGCCATCTCGGTGGTGCACTGCACCATCCGCATGGCCTCCACCGTCAGGCCCTTGTACTCATAGCGGGCGAGAATCTCACCGATCAGGCCGCGGCGTACCGCGTCGGGCTTCAACAGGATCAGGGTCTTCTCGGTGGTGCTCATGGCACGTACCTTAGCCGTCCTCGTCGCCGCTTTCGTCACTGCTCATGATCGCTTCGGATTCGAGGCGTTTGCCCAGAATGAAGCAGGTCAGCCACAGGCCCCCGAAAACGACCGCCATCACCCACATCGCCGGGGTGAGAAAACCGGTGGCCACCAGGGCGATCTGGGTCAACCAGCCGACCAGGTACCCGGGGGCGCCCCGACGCAGCGTTCCGGCACCGATGATCGCCAACAGCGCCACCACCCCGGCCGAGATTCCGGCCAGCACCGGGGACACGTCGGACACCTGCACCATCACCGCGACGGCAAGCCCGACCACGATCGCCTCGAAGGCCAGAATGGCGACCAGCACCTTGGTCATCGGATTGCCGGTGATCAGGGACACCTTGGCGCCCAGCCCGTTCATCGGTCCATCCCCTCGCCGAAACCATGGCCGTTGACGTGATCGTCGGAAAGTTGCTCCTCGAAGGCCCGGCGCAACGCTTCGTCGAAGGCCGCATCGGGGTCGTGCGGGGCGCCGACCTCGAGCTCGACCGGCTCGGCCGGTGTCGGTTCGTCGCCGACCAGCAGGGTGCGGGCCTGTCCGACCGCGATCACCGAACCGGTAACCAGCACCCCGGGTTGACCACCCGAACCGGCGAGGGCCTCGGCGCGGGCGGTGGCCAGTTCGATCGCATCGTCGAGGCGTTCGGCCCGGTGCACCCGGGTGGCGCCGAAGATGCCCTCGGCCTGTTCGGCAAGGTCGTCCACCGGCATCGCCCGGTCGGTGCCGGCGACCCGGGTGATCACCACTTCGGTGGCCACCTCGTCCCAGACCCGCAGCATCTCGTCGGCGTCCTTGTCACGCATTACCGCGAAGACCAGCACCAGCGGGTCGGGGCTGAAGGCTTCGGTGAGGGCTTCGGCGGCGGCCCGGGCACCGTGCGGGTTGTGGGCGGCGTCCAGCACGATCGACGGCGAGCGGCGCACCAGTTCGAGCCGGCCCGGGGAACGAACCTCGTCCAAGCCATCCTGGATCACCTGCGGGTCGAGCCCGGTCTCGCCCAGGAAGGCCTCCACCGCCGCCACCGCCAGGGCGGCGTTGTGGGCCTGATGGGCGCCGTGCAGGGGTAGGTGCAGTTCACCGACCGGCCCGTCGTGGGCGTCGATCCGGATCACCTGTCCGCCCACCGCCAGGGTGCGGTCGAGGACGGCGAAGTCAACCCCCTCGGTGATCACCTTCGCGCCGACTTCGGCGCAGCGGCGCAGCAGGGCTTTGGCCACCTCGGGTTCCTGCCCGGCGAGCACCGCGCAGGCACCTTCCTTGATGATGCCGGCCTTCTCCTCGGCGATCGCGACCACGTCGTCGCCGAGCAGGTGGGTGTGGTCCAGCGAGATCGGGGTGAGCACCGCCACCTGGGCGTCGGCCACATTGGTGGCGTCCCAGCGGCCACCCAGGCCGACCTCGACGATCGCCACGTCGACCGGGGCGTCGGCGAAGGCGGCGAAGGCGAGCCCGGTCATCACCTCGAAGAAGGTCATCGGCACGCCGTCGAGGCGTTGCTCGTCCACCATCTGCACCATCGGGGCGACCTGTTCCCACAGGTCGGCGAAGTCCTGTTTGCCGATCGGTTGGCCGTCGATGCTGATCCGCTCGGTCAGATCGCTCAGGTGCGGGCTGCTGAACCGGCCGGTGCGCAGCCCGACCGATCGCAGCAGGGCGTCGATGATGGCCCCGGTCGATCCCTTGCCGTTGGTGCCGGTCAGGTGAATCACCGGGGTGGCGTGCTGCGGGTCGCCGAGCAGGCCGCACAACGCCGAGATGCGTGTCAGGCTGGGGGCGACCCGGTTTTCCGGCCAGCGCCCGGTCAACTCGGCGACCAGGCGGGCGTGCTGTTCAATTTCGCTGGACATCGCCGCAGAGTGTACGCGCTCGGCGCCACTATGATCTGTGCTCATGAGTGCCGAGCAGACATCAGCGACCTCCGTTCCGACGACCAACCGCGAGGTTCGGGTACCGGATCGGCCGGTCGTGGACGGCTTGGAGGACAAATGGGGCCCGAAATGGGTGGCGGAGAAGACCTTCGCCTTCCAACGTCCCACCTCACGCGACGAGGTGTTCAGCATCGACACTCCCCCGCCGACGGTGTCGGGTTCGCTGCACGTGGGGCACGTGTTCAGCTACACCCACACCGACTGCATCGCCCGCTACCAGCGGATGCGTGGCAAGCAGGTTTTCTACCCCCTGGGCTGGGACGACAACGGCCTGCCGACCGAACGTCGGGTGCAGAACTACTACGGGGTGCGCTGTGAGCCGTCGGTGCCCTACGACCCGGATTTCACCCCGCCGGCCAAGCCCGACCCGAAGCGTCCGGTGCCGATCTCGCGGCGCAACTTCGTCGAGTTGTGCCATGAGTTGACCCTGACCGATGAGCGGGTGTTCGAGGAGATGTGGCAGCGGGTCGGGCTGTCGGTCGACTGGGAGCACCTGTACACCACGATCAGCACCGACACCCAGCGGGTGAGCCAACTGGCCTTCGTCCGCAATGCCGCCCGCGGTGAGGCCTACCTGTCGGAGGCCCCCACGATGTGGGACGTCACCTACCAGACCGCGGTCGCCCAGGCCGAGATGGAAGCCCGCGACTACCCCGGCCACTACCACCGGGTCGCCTTCCACAAGCCGGACGGCGAACCGGTGTACATCGAGACCACCCGCCCGGAATTGCTGGCCGCCTGTGCCGCGCTGATCGCCCACCCCGACGACGAGCGCTACCAGCACCTGTTCGGCACCACGGTGACCACCCCGGTGTTCGGGGTGGAGATTCCGGTGTTGGCCCATCAGGCCGCCGAGATGGACAAGGGCGCCGGCATCGCGATGTGCTGCACCTTCGGTGACCTGACCGACGTGATCTGGTGGCGCGAACTGCAGTTGCCGACCCGTACGATCATCGGTCGCGACGGCCGGATTCTGCGCGAGACCCCCGACTGGTTGACCAACCCGGAGCCCTATGGCGAGTTGGCCGGCAAGACGACCTTCTCGGCCCGGGAGGCGATGGTCGGCCTGTTGCGCGATTCCGGCGATCTGGACGGTGAGCCCGAGCCGACCCAGCGCAAGGCGAACTTCTACGAGCGCGGTGACAAGCCGCTGGAAATCGTGTCGACCCGCCAGTGGTACATCACCAACGGCGGCCGCGATGACGACCTCAAGCAGGCCCTGTTGGCCCGAGGTGAACAACTGGCCTGGGTGCCCGAGCACATGCGGCACCGCTACGCCAACTGGGTGCAGGGTCTCAACGGTGACTGGCTGATCTCGCGGCAGCGGTTCTTCGGGGTGCCTTTCCCGGTGTGGTACCCGCTGGACGCCGACGGGGAGCCGAACTACGGCGAGCCGATCATCGCCAGCGAGGACGCCCTGCCGGTCGACCCGTCCACCGATTGCCCGCCGGGCTACACCGAATCGCAACGTGGTCAAGCCGGGGGGTTCATCGGCGACCCCGATGTGTTGGACACCTGGGCGACCTCGTCGCTGTCGCCGCTGATTCCGACCGGGTGGGAGCGCGATGAGGAACTGTTCGCACTGACCTTCCCGATGGACATCGCCCCGCAGGCGCACGACATCATCCGCACCTGGTTGTTCTCGCGGGTGGTGCGCTCACACTTCGAGTTCGACACCCTGCCGTGGCAGCGGGCGACGATTTCGGGCTTCGTGGTCGACCCCGACCGCAAGAAGATGTCGAAGTCGAAGGGGAATGTGGTGGTGCCCACCGAGATCCTCGACAAGTTCGGTGCCGATGCGGTGCGCTGGCGGGCCGCGATGGCCCGTCCGGGAACCGATTCGCCCTTTGACGAGACCCAGATGAAGGTCGGACGCCGGCTCGCCACCAAGGTGCTGAACGCCTCGAAGTTCGTGCTGAGCTACGGCGCGGGCGGGTCGCTGGGTGATGTCACCGAGGCCGCCGACCTGGCGATGCTTGCGCAGTTGCGCGAGGTGATCACCGAATGCACCGCGGCCTTCGACGCCTTCGACTACTCGTCGGCCCTGGAAGCGGCCGAGAAGTTCTTCTGGACTTTCTGCGACGACTACCTCGAACTGGTGAAGGAACGGGCGTACGGGGCGGCGGGTGAGGCCGGTGCCGCCTCGGCGGTGGCCGCGTTGACCACGGCCCTGTCGGTGCAGTTGCGACTGTTCGCCCCGATCATGCCCTTCGTCACCGAAGAGGTGTGGTCGTGGTGGCAGGACGGCTCGGTGCACCTGGCCGCCTGGCCGACCGTGGACGAGATCGAGGTCGGGGACAATCCCGAGTTGCTCGATCTGGTCTCCGAGGCGCTGATCGCGATTCGTGGTGCGAAGTCGTCGGCGAAGGTGTCGATGAAGACCGAGGTGCTGCGGGCGGAGTTCCGTGGCGCGGCCGCGGAGTTGGAGCAGCTTCGCCTGGTCGAGGCCGATCTGCGGGCCGTGGGCCGGGTGACCGGTGAGGTCGTGTGGACCGAGGCCGACGGCGACCTCGAGGTGAACGTGGAGTTGGCCCCACCGGCGACGAACTGAGTTCTCGGCGGCGGTTCCCCGGTTCGGAAGGATCGGGGAGCCGTCGTCGTTTGGGATCCGGGGACGGGTCCCGGTTGCTCGGAGTGCTCAGCCTTCGAGTTCGCGGCGGCGCTTGTCCTCGACCTTCAGCCGCTTCTCGGCGCCGGCCTGCCAGCGCCCGATCAACGACACCACGACGCCGATACCGACGCCCAGCATCGGCCAGATCGGCCAGTAGTAGTAGAAGCCGCCGGACAGCGAGGTGGCGAGCCAGACCACGTTGGTGATCGCCGCGACCACCAGCCAGCTCCCGAGCCCGGCGCCGACGGCGATGTCGAACCCTCGCTCGACCTTGCTGCGCGGTGCGACCTGTTTGGCGCTGGGACGGCCGGCCAGCCACACGTCCTGCACCAGTGGGGTGATTTCACCCAGGGTGCGCAGGCTCAGTGCCTTGTCGAGGCGGTTCTGGTATTCCTCGGGGTCGAGGCGTCCTTCGGCGAAGGCGTCGGCCAAGATCTCGGAGACGAGATTGCGGTCGGTGTCCGAGGCCCGCAGCTCCAAGTTCTTCGCCTTGCGGGGGTCGGCGGTGAACTCACTCCAACTGCTGGGAGTGCCACCGCTGCGCGCCAAATCGCTCATGAGGCTCATTGTGCCTCAGGTGGGGTGACCATTTCGACGTCCGCACGCCGCACCGTCCGAGCTGGGACGTACCTGGTGGGTCAGGCGCTCTTCTCGCGCTTGGCCAGTTGCTGGCGGGTCATCAGTTGTGGGGCCTCACCATCGGTGACCGTTGCCCCGGTGATCACCACCTGCACGACGTCCTCATCACTGGGCACGTCATACATCACATCGAGCAGTGCCTCTTCGAGGATCGCGCGCAGTCCCCGGGCGCCGGTGCCGCGGGCCAGGGCCAGGTCGGCGATCGCATCGACCGCGTCATCGGCGAAGACCAGGTCGACCCCGTCGAGTTCGAACAGCTTGCGGAACTGTTTGATCAGCGCGTTCTTCGGCTCGATCAGAATCCGGACGAGGGCTTCCTTGTCGAGCGGGGTGACCGAGGAGATCATCGGCAGGCGGCCGATGAACTCGGGAATCAGCCCGAACTTGTGCAGGTCCTCGGGCCGCACCTCCGAGTAGGGATCGTCGCTGGGGGCGCGGCGGGCGACGTCCTCGTTGTTGAAGCCCAGCGGCCGCTTGCCGACCCGGTCGTTGATGATGTGTTCCAGGCCGGCGAAGGCGCCACCGACGATGAACAGCACGTTGGTGGTGTCGATCTGGATGAAGTCCTGATGCGGATGCTTGCGGCCACCCTGGGGCGGCACCGAGGCGGTGGTGCCCTCGAGAATCTTCAACAGCGCCTGCTGCACACCCTCACCGGAGACGTCGCGGGTGATCGAGGGGTTCTCGCTCTTGCGGGCGACCTTGTCGATCTCATCGATGTAGATGATGCCGGTCTCGGCCTTCTTCACATCGAAGTCGGCGGCCTGAATCAGCTTCAGCAGGATGTTCTCGACGTCCTCGCCGACATAACCGGCCTCGGTCAGTGCGGTGGCATCGGCCATCGCGAAGGGAACGTTCAGCAACCGGGCCAGGGTCTGAGCCAGATAGGTCTTGCCACAGCCGGTCGGGCCGATCAGCAGAATGTTCGACTTGCCGAGTTCGACGCCCTCTTCGTCCGCGGCCCGGCGGGCCGGGGTGGCCGCCTGGGCCTGAACCCGCTTGTAGTGGTTGTAGACCGCCACCGACAGGGCCTTCTTGGCCGCGTCCTGGCCGATCACATAGGCGTCGAGGAAGTCACGGATCTGGCGGGGCTTGGGGAGCTCCTCGAGCAAACCGACATCGGAGGCTTCGGAGAACTCCTCCTCGATGATCTCGTTGCACAGATCGATGCACTCGTCGCAGATGTAGACCTGCGGGCCGGCGATCAGCTTCTTGACCTGCTTCTGACTCTTGCCGCAGAACGAACACTTCAGCAGATCGCTGCTCTCACCAATGCGTGCCATCGGTGCTCCCCTCCTTCCACCGATCCGGTGCTCCTCCCCACACTAACCCGCGAAGGGCCGTTGGGGAGGCACCTTTTCCGGTCGGGTCAGTTGGCGTCCTTCAACGACATCAGAATGTCGTCGATAATGCCGTACTCCTTGGCCTCTTCGGCCGTCAGGTACTTGTCGCGTTCGATATCGCGGCTGATCGACTCGGCCGGCTGGCCGGTGTCCTCGGCCAGCATGTTCTCCATCAGTTCCCGGATCCGCAGGATCTCGCGAGCCTGGATCTCCAGGTCGGAGGACTGTCCGTAACCGCCCTCGGTGGCCGGCTGGTGGATCAGGATCCGAGAGTTCGGCAGGGCGAGGCGCTTGCCCTTGGTGCCGGCCGCCAGGATCACCGCGGCCGCCGAGGCGGCCTGCCCCAGGCACACGGTCTGCACATCGGGCTTGATGTAGCGCATCGTGTCGTAGATCGCGGTCAGCGCGGTGAACGAGCCACCCGGGGAGTTGATGTAGATGCTGATCTGACGCTCGGCATCCATCGACTGCAGGCACAGCAACTGGGCCATCACGGCGTTGGCGATCTCATCGGTGATCGGGGTGCCGAGGAAGATGATCCGGTCTTCGAACAGCTTGGTGTACGGGTCGACCCGGCGCACACCGTAGGAGGTGCGCTCCTCCCACTGCGGAATGTAGTAGTTCATGTCCGGCGACAGCGGCGGCTGCGCCGGGGTGGAGTCCAAGCCGGCGGTGGGCAGCAGGAAAGAAGGATTGGTGTTGATCATGGGTATCTGCCTCACTGGTTCGGGGCGTCGGAGGTGATCTGCGCGGCCCGTTCGTAGACGTGGTCGATGAAGCCGTACTCCAAGGCCTGCTCGGCGGTGAACCAGCGGTCACGGTCGGAGTCGGCTTCGACCTGCTCGACGGTCTGCCCGGTGTGCTCGGCGATCAGCGCGGCCATCGTCTTCTTGATGTGCAGCGACTGTTCGGCCTGAATCCGGATGTCGGAGGCGGTACCGCCCAGCCCACCCGAGGGCTGGTGCATCATGATCCGGCTGTGCGGCAGCGCGAAGCGCTTGCCCTTGGTGCCGGCACTCAACAGGAACTGCCCCATCGACGCCGCCAGGCCCATCGCCACGGTGGCGACGTCATTGCTGATCCACTGCATGGTGTCGTAGATGGCCATGCCGGAGTCGACCGAGCCGCCCGGGGAGTTGATGTAGAGGTAGATGTCCTTGTCCGGGTCCTCGGCATTCAACAGCAGCATCTGGGCACAGATGGCGTTCGCGTTCTCATCGCGCACCTCCGAACCCAGGAAGATGATGCGGTTGGCCAGCAGCGCCTGATACACGTTGTCGGTCATACCGATACCGGTCGGGGTCGTGGCCGCGGCACGGGGCAAAGCGGGTACTGAACTGTTCACGCCTACGAACTTACTGCCCAGCACCGTCATTCCGAACAGTCGGGGCCGCGTGTTCGCTGTCGGCGCAGCCCCTGCGAAGCACGTGGCGCCGCCCCCGATGGATGAAAACTACCCCTACCGGGAGGTATGCGTCGCTGTAGCGCCGGGTGCCTGCCCCTGGGGGTAGTTTTCATCCATCACCGGCCCGGCACAGCAAAACGGCCGCGCCCACAGGGCACGGCCGTTCGGCGAATCGGGGTCGGTCACTCCTCGTCGGAGGCCTCTTCCTCGGCTTCGGCGGCTTCTTCGGCGGCCGGGTCGGCGATGCTGCCGTCGCCGCGCAGGTTGGCGAGGTCGACCTCGTTGCCGTCGCTGTCGGTGACGGTCGCCTGCTCCACAACCCAGGCCAGGGCCTTGCCACGACGGATCTCACCCATCCACTCTGGCAGGTGGTTGTGCTCCATCATGTGCTGCATTTCCTGCTCCGGGGTGGTGCCGGACTGCTGGGCCTTGCGGAAGATGTGCGCGGTCAGGTCCTCCTGCTCCACACCGACTTCCTCGGCGTCGGCCACGTGGTCGAGCAGGATCTGGGCCTGCAGGGCCTGGGTGGCGCGCTTGGCGACGTCGGCGCGGAACTCCTCCTCGGTCTCGGCTTCCTCGTCGGAGGCCTCGAGGTACTTCGCCAGGGTGGTGCCGGCGGCCTGCAACTGCTGGTCGATCTGGCTGTTGCGGGTCTCGATCTCTTCGGCGAGCAGCTTCTCGGGCAGATCGATCGGAGCCTCTTCGAGGATCTTCTCCAGCACCAGGTCACGGGCGCGGGCGGCCTGTTCCAGGCGGCCGTTGCGCTCCAGGCCGGCACGCAGGTCGGCGGTCATCTCCTCGACGGTGTCGAACTCCGACACCATCTGGGCGAACTCGTCGTCCAGTTCGGGCAGTTCCTGCTCCTGCACCTTGGTGACGGTGACGTGGATGTCGGCCTCGGTGCCCATGTCGGGGCCACCCACCAGGGTGGAGGTGAAGTCGTTGGACTCCCCCGCGCTCAGGCCGGTCAACGCCTCATCGAGGCCGTCGAGCATGCCGCCGGCGCCGACCCGGTAGGTCAGCCCCTCGGCCTGGGCCTCGTCGAGGTCCTCGCCGTCCTTGGTGGCCTTCAGGTCGATGGTCACCACGTCGCCGTCGGCGGCGGCGCGGTCGACATCGTTGAGGGTCGCGAAGCGCTGACGCAGCACGTCGAGCTGCTCCTCGAGGTCGCTGTCGGAGACCTCGACGGCGGGCACCTCGACCGAGATCTTGCTCAGATCGGGCAGCGTCACCTCGGGACGGACGTCCACCTCGGCGGTGAACTCGACCAGTTCGCCGTCCTCGAGCTTGGTGATGTCCACCTCGGGCTGACCCATCGGCTTGAGGTCGTTCTCGTCCACGGCCTTGCCGTAGAGCTCGGGCAGCGCATCGTTGATGGCTTCCTGCAGCACCACGCCGCGGCCGAAGCGCTGGTCGATGACCGGCGGCGGCACCTTGCCCTTGCGGAATCCGGGGATGTTGATCTGCTGGGCGATCTCCCGATATGCCTTGTCCAGGTTGGGCTTCAGGTCGCTGAAGGGCACCTCGACGGTGATCTTGACCCGCGTGGGGCTGAGCTGTTCGACGGTGGTGGGCAAGGGATGACTCCTGAACGATCGAATATTTTGGGCGTGGGTGAGCCTCGGACCCAGTCCAGCGCAGCGGCCATCCTAACGTGACACCATTACCGCGCACCAACTCCGGCAAACACCGAACAGCCCCGCCACACCTAGGATGGGGCGATGGTGTCCACCACCCCACCACCACGGGAGCCCTCCGGGAACCGCGACCGCGACGAACAAGGTCGGCCGCGGCAGGCCCGACCCCGAGACGAACTGGGTCGCCCCCTCCCCTACGGCGCCCAGGGTGTGCCACCGGTGCCCGAGGATCCACTGCCCCCGGACGAGACCCTCGCCCTGGCCCGAAGCCTGCTCGACGAGGGACGGCCCTTCTCGGCCCACGAGGTACTGGAGGCCCGGTGGAAGGCCTGCCCGCCCGAGGAACGAAGCCTGTGGCAGGGGCTGGCGCAGTTGTGTGTGGCGATCACCCATGCCGCCCGGGGAAACCGCGCCGGTGCCGATCGGCTGCTGGAACGCGGTGCGGCGCAGGTGACCGAGTATCAGCACGGCGAAGGTCCCCGCTACGGGTTGGACCTGGTCGAGGTGATCGCCTGTGCCCGACGCCACGTTGCGCAAACCGCCGAAGAGTGATCGGCCGAGATGACCCGAGCCCACAACGACCCGACCACGGGTGGAAAATGAACCCATGCAACTCAACGACGCAGTTCTGACGAGAATCGCCGGCCTCGTCACCCAGACCCTCAGCAGTACCGACTTGCCGGCCGCACGACTTTCCAGCACCTTCGGCGAGTACTCGAGTGTGCGACGGTGTGTGGGGCTGGACACCGAGGGCCAGGCCCGCCCGTTCGAGCTCGGTGACGACGCCGAGGACGACCTGGACGATCTTCTCGACGAGTTGAGTGATTCGGTCGAGGAAGAAGCCTGGGCCCTGGAGTTAACCGTCGACCGGGAGGGTGGCTGGAGTGCCGTGGCCGCCGCCGACGTTCCCGAGCGGGTGCGCCTGCGTCCGGTGAGCTTCTCGCACCAGCCGGTCGAGCTGCCCGCGATCACGCGGGACGAAGAGGCCACCCTGGCGGAACTGTGGCAGGCCGGAGCAGCGGACTTCGAGACGGTTCCCGGGGCCGCTGACGACGAACTTGCCGGGCTGGCCGAAACGATCGGGCAGCCGGTTCCACCACAGTTGGCGGCCCTGTTGCGCCTGACCAACGGCGCCGTGCTGGTCGACGATGCCGATGAGGACGAGGAGTTCGACGAGGAGGCGGGAGCCAACTCCCTGCTGGGTGGCCTGCACCTGATGTCGACCGACGAAATCGCCGACGAATACCGGCAGTGGCGGCAAGCGGCGGAGGAAGGCCACCACATGGGGGTCGCCTACGACCTCGGGGAAACCGGCCTCACCCAACTTCGGCTGGCGCATCCGGGGTGGATTCCGTTCGCGCAGGATTACGCCGGCAACCACCTCGCGATCGACACCGTCCCCGGCCCGGCCGGCACTCCCGGTCAGGTGATCGAGTTCGGCAGCGACAGCGACGACGGGCCCTTCGTCCACGCTGCTTCGCTGATCGACTACCTGGCCGGCCGGCGTCGGTCCTGGCCCGAAGACCTTGAACTCGACGTGATGGTGTCGGCCGATGAGTCCGGCCCACTCGAGGCGGAGCAGGTTCCGCCCGCGATCCAGTCGCTTCGGCTGTTCGGCCACAGCCGGGTCGAAGGACGAAGCGTTGCCCGCGCCACCAACCTCAAGTTGCTCCTGATCAAGGACGCCCATGAGGTCGACTTGACCGGCCTCACCGCCCTGCCGCTGCAGGAAATCAGGTTGCTGGACCTGCCCGAGGTCGACCTCACGCCGCTGGCCGGACACCCGACCCTGCGTCTGGTCACCCTGGAACGCATCGACCGGATCCGAGGAGGCGAGACCCTCGCCTCATTGCCTGCCTTGGAGGAGCTGTGCCTCGAGGGCGCCACGCCCGATGAGGTACTCACCGCAGCCGGCGCGAACCAGCACCTCCACGTTGTCGAGTTGGGTCGGTTCGGCGACCTTCCGCTCACCGAGAAGGTGCGCCTGATCGACGTGCTGCGCGGCGGCGAACCGACGACGATCATCACCGCCTCGGCCGAGAAGGAGTGACCCTGCGCAGCACCGGCTTCACAACGAGTTGGGCTGCACGATGAGCCGGGCGTTGGTCGGGGCGACAGTATTGAGTCGGGGCGACAGGACTCGAACCTGCGATCTCCTGCTCCCAAAGCAGGCGCGCTAGCCACTACGCTACGCCCCGTCGTACCGCACTCGGGCGGCCAACCAGTGGCACAGCTTACACCGGTACGGCCCGACGCGACACGTGAACAACAGCGACCGTGCCCCCTGGCCGCTTCACCACACCTTTGGAAGCTTTTATCCTTCCAAAGCTCCCTCAGGAGGCCTGCTTCAACTCCTGGGATGGGGAGTGGCCGTAGCGGTCGCGGTACTGAGCGGCGAACCTGCCCAGATGGCTGAATCCGGCGGCCGAGGCGATGCCGGTGATGGTGTCGTCCGGGCCGGCCTCGCGCAGCAGGGCATGTGCCCGTTCCAGGCGCAGTTTCAGCAGGTACTCCCGCGGGGTGCAGCCGTACTCGGCCAGCATCGTGGCCTGCAGATGCCGCACCGAGATCGCCACTCCCCGGGCCCATTCGGTGACCCGGACGGGCTTGGTGAAGTTCTCCGCCGCCCATTCCGCGGCGCGTCGGGCATGTTGACGGCCCGGCTCGCCTGCATCGGTGACGTCCAGCACATCTTGCGGCTGCTGCAGTTCGAGCAGCATCGCGGTGAGCAGGGTCTGTCCCAGCGAATGCCGCAACGCCTCGGGCGGATCGGGGGTCAGCGCGAGGCTGGCCGCGACGTACTGCCAGGCCAGGTCGACCTGCCCCTTCACCGCGGCCGTGGACGGGCCCGGTTTGAACCTCAGCCGAGCCGTTTCGTTGCCCACCAACTGGGTGAGCTGCTGCTGCAGGGCCGTGGCGTGCGTGGTCACCACCACGGCCCCGCGCTCGGGACTGGGCTCCATCACCGTGCGGTTGTCGGGATCCAGCAGGAACCCTTCCCGCATGGTCTTCGCCCTGCTCCGGCCGACCTCGACCCGCATCGGGCCGATCGGGATGGTCCAGCAGACCTGTTCGTCGGTCGCCTGGGCCACCACCCGGATCGGTGCCCCGTACTTGATGAAGGCGAGCTTGGCCGACCCCAGGGCAATCCCGGTGACCAGCCCGGAGACCCGTCCCGTCTTCGGTTCCAACACATGGGGCACGGCGAAATCGGCCATCCGGTTGCGCAACTCGGTGACCTGGGCAGTGGCATGCAGTTCCTGCCCCAGGTCGGGATATTCCGTCACGATTTCGCCGTCCATGGGTTACTCCGCCGCCGGACGGGGTGCGCGCAGCCCCTTGGCCTCGAGTCGGGGCAGCACTTCCTGGGCGAAGTACTCCAACTCGCCGATGTAGTCAACGAAGGCCATGGTGATGCCGCCGAAGCCGGCATTGGCCAGGGCCTCGATGCCGTCGGCCACGTCATCGGGAGTACCGATCAGCGGGCAGGTGCCGTGTCCGGCGGCGAATCGGCCGCGGAACATCTCCAGCATCTCCTTGGTGAACGACTTCGCGTGCATGCCCTGCAGACGCATCAGGTTGTCCACCGCGTCCTCGTCGGCGTTCTCCACCGAGTAGTAGTGCAAGAAGTCCTCGGCCTCCTGCTTGGTGGGCCGGCAGACCACATGGGTGGGGGTGAGCACGCCGGCCTCACGGCCCAGCGCGGCTGCGTCCGACTTGACCTTCTTGACCACCTCGGCACCATCCTCCGGGCCGACCACGATCGTGAACACGAAGTCGGCGTTGCGCGCAGCATAGTCCCGTCCCTGGGTGGACGAGCCGGCGTTCAGAATCGGCAGGCGCCCGGCGGCCGGCTTGGGCACCGACTCGATACCGCGCAGGTTCCACCATTCGCTGGGCAGGTCGTAACGACCCTCCTTGCTCCACAGGGTGGTGACGACGTCGATCCACTCCTGGCTGCGCGCATAGCGGGCATCGTGGTCGGTCGGCAGGTCGACGCCCATCGCCCGGTACTCCGGCTCGTTCCAGCCGGCCACCACGTTGAGGCCGATCCGCCCCGGGGCCATCTGGTCGATGGTGGCCAACTGCTTGGCGGTCACCGCGGGGTGATTGAAGGCGGTGTGGATCGTGGTGAAGGCGGTGAGGCGCTTGGTGTTGTTCACGATGCCGGTGGCCCACGGAACCGGTTCGAGCACCGATTCGTGGAAGTTGGTGTCACCGCCGTAGCCGATCCAGCGCGCGATCGGCAGCATGAAGTCCAGCCCCACCTCGTCGGCCAGCTTCGCCAGGGCGAGGTTGGAGGCCCAGGAAGCGTCCCACCGCTCCGGAATGGTCGTGACCGCCAAGCCGCCGGAGCAGTTGGCCGAGAACAGGCCCAGTCGGAAATCCTGGGTGTCGAGAATGGGAATGCTCATGGTTTTCATCCTTTTCGGTCGATGAGTTGGGGTTCCAGGAAGTGCGAGATCTTGCCCCCGTGGAACAGCAGTGGCGTGGTCTGGTCGCCCGACTGGATGTCGAGCACCTCCCCGATCAGGTAGGTGTGGTCACCGGCCGGATGCCGGTCGACCACGCGACAGATCACCCGCAGATGGGCGCTGTCGAGCAGCGGCGTGCCGCCGGGGCCGGAGGTCCATTCGAGTTCGTCGAACTTGTCACCGCCCCGGGTACTGAAGCGCTTGACCAGGTCTTCCTGATGAATACCCAGCACGTGCACGGCGTAGTGTTCGGCGGCCAGCCATTCGTCGTAACGCGTGGACGCGACGTCGACGCACCAGGCGACCAGGGGTGGGGCGATCGACACCGCGTGAAAGCTGTTCGCAGCCTTGCCCAGCGGGACGCCGGCACGATCCATCGCGGTGATGACCGTGACCCCGGTGGCCCACCTGGCCAGGTGATTTCGAAGTTCTTTGGCTTCCATGCATACCTCCTGTCGAAATAGTGTGACGACAGTCACGGAGCTGTGATATCCACTACGCGCAACCGGGTGTCCCCAAGGCGAACCAGTGCGAAAAGGTTTCCCGAACCTCGAAACGACAACCACTGCCCTACCCCGCTTCCACGCCGATCACCCATCGGGTCTGCGCATTTCGGATAGCGGGGGACGCGAACCCTTTATAGTTCTAAAGAGATCCAAAGGAGACGCGATGGTGCGCAACCCCTTCACCCCGACCTTCGGCAAGACCCCACCGATCCTGGCCGGACGCGACCAGATGGTCGAGGACTGGGCCTATGCGATCGATCAGGGGGTCGGTGCCCCGGGCCGGGCCACCCTGCTGACCGGTGCCCGTGGGGTGGGCAAGACCGTGTTGCTCAATGTGCTCGAGGACGAGGCCCGCGGCCGCGGCTGGGTGGTGATCAGCGAATCCACCTCACCGGGGCTGATGGATCGACTCACCGACTCCGAGCTGCCCCGGGCGCTGCGATCCCTCGACCCGCGCGGGCAACTCACCCGCAAGATCACCGGCATCACCCTGCCGACCTGGCTCGGGGGCGGCGGGGTGCAGACCTCGGTGGCGGCCGACTACAACGTGCAGTGGGACGCGCGGATGATGTTCGAGGCGATCGGCACCATTCAGGCCGGCAAGGGAGCCGGGCTGTTGATCACCGTGGACGAGATCCACCGCAGCGCCGAGGACGACCTGCGTCGGCTGACGATGATCGTGCAGCACATGTTCCGCGAGGAACTGCCCGTCGCCTTCGTGGGCGCGGGGCTGCCGTCCAGCATCAAGGCCCTGCTGCGCAAGGACACCCCGATCACCTTTCTGCGTCGGGCGGTGCAGGTGTCGTTGACCAGCGTGCGCGACGCCCAGGCCAGCCGGGCGCTGGCGATTCCGGCCCGGGACGCGGGCGTGCCCTTCGATGCCGATGCGCTGCGGGCGGCCGCCGCCGCGAGCCAGGGCTACCCCTTCCTGATCCAGCAGATCGGGTACGAGTGCATCCGGGTGGTGACCCGCGACCGGGCCGAGTCCATCACCACCGGCCATGTCGAACTGGCGGTGTCACGGGCTTTGGCGACCATGCACACCCAGGTGCACGAAACCGCCCTGGCCGGATTGTCGGAAGTCGACCGCACCTTCCTCGACACCCTGGCCCGAGCCGATGGGCCGATGCGTACCGGGGCGATCGCCGAACAGATGGGGGTCACCACCAAGTACGCCGGGGTCTATCGAAGGCGGTTGATCGATGCCGAGATCATCGCCCCGGCCGGCTACGGGGAGGTCGATTTCGAGCTGCCCTACCTACGGGAGTATCTGCGCGAGCAAGCCGACGACTGAGCCCGGCCCGCCGTTACTCGTCGCGCAGCACTCGACCGACAGGCCGCCCCCGGGCATGGCTACAGCAGATTGAGCGCCCGCCCCATCCGCACCGCACTGTGGCGGTCACGGACGCCCAGCCTGCGGTAGATCTCCTTGGTGGTGGATCGAATGGTTTCGACCCCCACGTGTTGGGCGCGGGCAATCTGCGCCAACGTTCTGGAGGAGTCCAGAGCTTCGAGCACTTCGAGCTGTCGACGCGTCAACTGCGTCGTGGGCTCGGGCGGTGACGGTGTCGGCGCCAGCCCGGGATACCGGTCGGTGGACAGACCGAGCCGGTCGACCACCAGCTCCTGGGCGACCCGGGGCAGCAGGCAGACCGCATCCAGTGATTCCTCCCAGAGCACCGACGAGAACAGCACCTCCCGCTCGACATCGGAGATATCGGGAAGGCTCAACATGACCCCCACCGCCAGGGCTCGGCAGCGTGGGGTGAGATCGACGATGCCCAATTCCTGCCGCGCCAGCAGGCCTGCGGTGGTGTGCCGACCGGCCGCGAGTTCGCTGTACGCCTTGACGATGCCGCCCTTCTCGGAAGGGAGGGCCGCGCGGTCGACCCATTTCTGGGCCGAGTCGAGGTGGCCCTCACGGGCCTCGACCAGCGCCAGGATCATGAAGAACGGCCACCACGTCCACGCCGGATACTGCGACCAGGTACTCAGGTTCGCGATCGATCTCAGGTGCGTCAACGCCCCGTTCGCGTCACGCATCAGCACGGCCCGCAGCGCTTCCACCTCGGCCTCGAAGGCGATGAAGCTGGCATTGGGGTCGCTCAGTTGCAGCCCTTCCTCACCATCGGCCGATGGCAGCGACGTGAAGCGCCTGGTGATCTCGACCAACCGGTCGCTGTCCTCGTTGAACCCGCCGTACAGGCGAACCTTCTCGTCGTAACGTCGCAGCCAGTACTGGGCGGTGGACGGCATGCCGATCACGGCAGCCAGGAACGCGAGCCGAGACATCGTGGCGATTCTCAACGCGTGCACCATTTCCCGGTGGTCCAGCCACTGGGTGAGCCGCAGGGCCCGGTTGGCCAGTTCGTAGGCCTCTTGCAGTCTGCCCAACTGGGTGGCGTTGTCGGCGGTACCCAACACCACCAGGATCAGCACGATGGCGAGATCCGTCCTCGCCCCGCCGGTGTATTGGGCTGCTTCCTCCTCGGTGGACTCGATCCACGTCATCACATGTTCGAGCCGGTCCGAACCCACGTCTGGAGGAACGGTCCAGATGGGGATGGGCGGAGTGAGCAGATCACGGACGCAGGCGATCCCCGATTCCGGCTCCGGCTGACGTTCCTGCTCGAAGAGCATCTCCAGATCGGCATAACTGCGGTGGGTGCCGTTCGCCGGGGACGATGCCCTCAGTTCGCCGTCCAGGAACCGTCGCGCGTGGGTCAGGTAGCGCAGATTCGCTGCCACGGTGCAGGGCCACAGAACTTTGATCCTGGCCCGCAACGCATACCCGGCAGCGGCCAGCAGGTGCATGGAGTCGGCGAGCACCGCATCCAACCCGGCCCAATCCTGCAGACTGGTGAGTACCTCCAGTTTGTCGAAGGCGCCGATCGTCGGGGTGGCCACGGCCGCCGCTCGCAGGGATCTCCTGATGCGCTGCGACAGTTGTGGGTCGAAGCGCGCAACAACTTCCCGGGCCGCCTCCAACAAGGCGTAGGGGGCGACCTCATCGGTACTGCTCGCACCCAGGAAAAAGGCCCCGCTGCGGACGTCGCGGACATCGTCGGCGTTGATGCCTTCACCCATCATGTGACTGGCCAGGCTGGCCATGGTCTGACAGGAGAGCATTCCGCCCCACACGTGCAACATCAACAACGGATTGTTGCGGGCCGCTGCCACGAACTGCTCCGCCCAGGGCATGGCCGCCTCCATGATGGGTGCCGGAACCTCCGGATCATCGAGGTCAACCGCTGCCACCAGACCCGGTACAGCTCCGGTGAATGCCTCCAGACTGCTGGTGGCTCCCGGGATCTGCTGCACCTTCGGCGGCAGCAGCGAGGCCATCTCCTGCGCGGTCATGACCAACACGTGGTGGCCCAATACCCGCTCGAAGCCCAGATCGGAGATCTCGGCCGGAATCTCGTTGGCGTCCACGATCACCAATAGGCCGCCGATCTGCCCGCCGGCCACTGCCTTCAGCAGGTGCTCGGCCCCCTCGACGAGAGTTCCGATCCGGTCGGCCGGCACTTTCACCAACAGCACCTTGCCGGCGTGGGCGTCCAACGCGGGCTCGGGGGAATCGAGAACCAGCTCGGCCACTGCATCGGGCCCGTGCATGGTGGTGAGTGCCCCGCGGCACAGTTCTTGCGCCAGAAACACGTCCGGAGCCACCAACAGAACGGACCGACCATCGGTCAGGACAGAGCAGAGCCGCGGACCCATCACTTGGAGCAAATTCTCCAATGTGGACGGGTATGGCAACGTACTGCCTCCTTTCCTGACCCGGATCCACGGCGGTCGACACATCATTGTGTCCGGGGTCGAGCCATAATGGCTCTCCTCATTCCGCCGTATATTGAATTCCTATTCCCGGCGCTCTCCCGTATTCATCCGGAGCCGAACTTGAATGCTCCACTCTACCGAATGAGTAAGCAGAGACCAGACCCTGCGGAAGTGTTCTTGAATACGGTGAACCACCCTATTTACGACTGTTGGTTCTCGTTTTCAATTCCACCGGCTGCGTGCTCAGTCGGACGAGCCCGCGAAGACCGGACGAGACGTCCCACGGCCCACAGCAGAGTCACCGTCAGCACGAAAATCGTGAGCCGAGTGACGTATTGCCAGAATCGAACCGCGCCTGCCTGATCATCGTTCTGCTCGATGCGGCGGACTTGCTCGCGAGCGTCGTTGCTCCCTGCCGACTCGGTGCTGTCGGCGTCTTCGTGGGGTACTCGAACCGAGTTTACCAAAAGTCGCTTGTCGTTGACCGGTGCCGGCGTGCAGGTGAGCAGGGTGAGCATGTCCCGGTCGGCGACGGCGGCCAGTTTCTCACCCTCGGACGGCAGGATCACCTCGGAGTCCACCACCTCGTAAGCCAGCACCTTCCCCAGCACCACGACGTAAATGCGGTCCCCGGGTTCGAGCCGATCGGCGAACAACAGGAAGTGGTTGTTGTACCAGCCGTTGTGCCCGGCAATGACGCTGCGCGTGCCTTCCCCACCGACCGGCAGACTGGTGCCCTCGACCTGGGCCAGGCCTTTGGCCATGTTGTCGTAGGACGCACCGAGATAGACCGGTTGGCTCAGGGCGATGCTGGGAATGATGATGTGGGCGAACTCCCCGTCCTCGTCGGCCAGGGGGTTGGCCTGCTCGTCGAGTTCGGTGCTGAACGGATCCACCACGTCGTACCCGGTTTGTTCGAGGCGGGAGTTGTGGCCGCGCGCCTCGCTCAGGCGACGGTCCAGGTTGCCCTCCCCCGTCATCCGGTCCAGATAGGTTTCCACCGACCGATACCGGGTCAGCGACTGGTACTCGATCAACGTCAGCGGGATCAACGCGAAGAGCAGACCGGCGATGATGAGCAGCAGCCCCACCGTTCTACGCCGCACGGCGTGAACCCCGTTTCCGGGAGCGGCCCCTTCTGACGAAGATGATCCCCACCACGACCACCACGGCACCCAGCCCGAGAGCGAGCGCGAGGTCCCAGGGGATGATCGGTGCCTGTTCGGCCGAGCCCGCGTACTCGCTCAACTCGACCCGGTGACCTCGCACCAGCAGCCGATGCGAGTTGATCATGTACGGCGTACAGGTCAGCAAGGTGACGTAGTCCTGACCTTCCACCACGAGCACGTCGGAGAAATCGCTCGGTTCGACGATGGTGATCTGATCGACCTTGTAGGCCATCGGCCCGTCGATGTTGTGGACGAGGAAGACGTCATCGACTTCCATCTTGTCCAGGTCGGTGAACAAGCGGGCCGAGGGAAGACCCCGGTGCGCGGTCAGTACCGAATGGGTGCCGGCCCCACCGACCGGCAGGCTGGTGCCCTCCATGTGGCCGATACCGCGCTGCAGCACTTCGTCGGAGGTTCCCGCGTACATCGGCAGATCCTGGCCGATCTTGGGAATCTCCACGTGGCCGAGCATCTCGTGCACCTCGAGCATGCGGGCGTACTCGGCCCGTCCTTCGCGGGCACGCTTGGAGTAGGGATCCGAAATCCGGGACGGGTCCAGCGATTCGTTGTAGGCGCGGGCCAGGTCGATGCGCTGATCGATGACTTCTTGGTCCAGCTCGCTGCGGCCCTCCTCGAAGTCGGTGACCCGTTCTTCGGCGTCGGTGGAGTAGTAGAGCTGGGTGGCCAAGGGGTAGAGCACGATGGCCAGGCCCACGAGGAAGATCACGATGGACTTCCAGTGGGCACGCAGGAGCCGAAGCGCAGACCTGTCGGTCGCTTCGTCCGGTGCCTGCGGCGTATCGGGGACGTCAGTCTTCTGCACGGGCCGCCTCCAGGGATGCGATGCGACGGGTCAACTTCCGGCGCCGGAAGTATCCGCGCAGAGCCACCAGCAGGGTGATCAGGAACAGTCCGGTGGCAGCGAAGAAGGCCAGTCGGTAGAAGTAGCCCCGACGCTGCTCGGCGATATTGCGTTCCTCCACCGCGGCCACGTATTCGACGCGATGGCCGCGCACCAGCAAGCGGTGTGAGTTGATCATGTACGGCGTGCAGGTGAGCAGGGTGGCGTAGTCGTGGCCGGGCTCCACGAGCAGGTCATTGAAGTTCTCCGGCTCCACGACCTTGATCTGGTCGATCTGGTAGGCCATCACCCCACCCACGTTGTGGATGTAGAACTTGTCGCCGATGTCGAGACGGTCAAGTTCGGAGAACAGGCGTGCCGACGGCAGCCCCCGGTGCGCGGTCAACACCGTGTGGGTGCTGTTGCCCCCCACCGGCAGGCTGGTGCCCTCCAGATGCCCGACGCCCTTCTGCAACACCGATTCGGAGGTGCCGGCATACATCGGCAGGTCCAGCGCCAGCTTGGGAACCGACACATGCCCGAGCCGCTCATGCAACTCCAACATGCGGGCGTACTCGGCCACCCCTTCCTTCTGCTCTTCGGTGTAGGGGTCGGAGAGGTTGCCGGTCTCGAGTGCTTCGTTGTACCCACGGGCCAGGGCCAGGCGCCGCTCCACCTCTTCGGGGCTGAGCGCCGCCCGCGCATCCTCGAACTCCTGGGTGCTCTGAGCAGCCCCGGTGTCATAGAAAATTCGAGTTAGTAGTGGGTAGGCCAAGATGGCCAATCCGACAATGAAGATCAGAAAGAATGGCCACCGCTTTCGCCGCGACGGCGCCTGGATCTCCCGCCGGGCTGTGACGGTCATCGACTTTCTCGTGCCCCGCGATAGAAGTAGACGCCCATGCCGATCAGAATAGCAGCGGTGATCAGCGAAATCAGCAGCGTGATATCTCCCGCCTTGGGGATTTCACTGGGCGGCAACGCGACATTGGTGATGCTGATTATCGTGCTGTCGTCATAAGAGTTGTCATCGACGGTGAACGCAATCGGCTCACTCAACTGGCGGTAGCCGGCGGGCGCTTTGGTTTCCATCAGGTAGTAGCGGCCGTGGGCCAGGCCGGTGATGTCGAACCTGCCATCGCGGCCCGACGTCACGACCACGGGGTGTCCCCCGATCCGGACGCGGCTGTACTCGTCGGCGTCGTTCTTGGCCATCAGCACGAAACTCGCACCGGCGAGCTTCTCCCCCGAGCCATTCACCTTGACGAATCGTTCGCCACCGGTGGGCGGCGGCGGTGGGGGTTCGGTGGGTTCGACCACCTTGGGATGGACGGTGACCTCGGTACTGACGGTGCCGTCGGCGGCCACCTGGGGCAGGTCCACCACGAAGGGGGCACTGATCATGAGCGTGCTGGAGCCATCGGCCAACGCCGCCCGTCCGTAGTAGCGGCCATCGGGCAGGTCGGCGAAGGTGGCATTGCCGGTGTCATCGACCGGCGCAGTGACGTGGTTGGGATAGCGAGCAGCGAGCTGGGCATCGTCCAAGGGCTCGAGCTGTTCGGCAACGGTGTGGGGGTCGCTATCGGTGTCGGCGATCTGCCAGACGGTGTAGGCCACCGGCCGGACGGCCCCCTCCTCGGCACTGGGGTGCACGATCAGGGTGTTCCGGCCCGCGGCGTGAGCCGCCAACCCGAGGAGGGCGGACAGGACAACCACGATGGTGGTCACGACCCCCCTCGTCCAGAGCTTCTTGCTCAGCATGTCCGCACCTCCTTCGGGCGTGGTGGTTGCTCGGGGTGGTCCGGGAGGGCCGAAGCCCTCCCGGACCGGGGTTGATCAGCCGTTGACGCTACGGCGACGCATGCCGTAGAACGCAACACCCATCAGGGCGAGGCCGGCCACGATGAAGACGACCGTACCGATGCCACCGGTGGGCGGAATGGTGATCTTCTTGTTGGAGACTTCCTCACCCAGCTTGACCGACGGGTTGTCGTTGTAGCTGGTCTTGGTCACCGTGAACGGGAAGTCGGTGGTGCGAAGCGCGTAGCCTTCGGGGGCCACGACTTCCTTGAGCACGTAGGTGCCGGGGTGCGAGATGGTGTTGACCTTGTCCTCCTCGGTACCCGGAGCCGCGCTGGTGGGCTCGTAGCCCTGCAGACCGAGGATCTCGAACTTGCCATCCGCGCCGGAACGCAGGTACACGGGCGAACCGACGGCCGGCACGTTGGTGGCGCTGGTGGCGGTGTAGTCGCCGCCGGCCTCGGTGGCGAACAGTCCGGCGTCGATGCCGGCCTTGTTCATGTTGATCATGGCCTGGGTCCACACCACCTGGTTGGTGGCGGTTTCACCATCGGCGTTGTGCAGGGCGAACACAGCACCCGCGAGCGCGCTGCCATCGCCTTCGTCAACCTTGACGAAGTTCTCGCCACCGGTCCACACCTCGGGCTGATCCTCCGGCGGAACGTTCTTCGGCTTGCCCTTGACGCCGGAACCATTGGTGTAGTCGAGGGTCACGTCGTTGGGGATCGGGGTGCCGACCACGGCGGTCTCGTTGATGACGGTGTCGAAGGTGATCCGCAGGTTGTTACCGGGGGTCAGCTTCGCGATACCGGTCTCGGTGAAGTCGATCACCAGGGTGCCACCGGCCTGGCCCACAGTGGGCTGGGTCAGGGTGTAGTCGGTGCCTTCCACCAGGGTGCCGTCACCGTTGGTGACCACGACGTTGTTCTGGTAGTTCAAGCGGGTGTCGATGTTGTCGGTGAACTTCAGTTCCTGGTACTCGGCAACATCGGCGGGCAGGTTCGGCTTGATCAACCAGGTGACGGTGTCGCCCACGTTGGCCGAGTCGGAGTCGTTGCCTTCCTCGGTGACATCCTTGTCGACGGTGGGCTCGTCACCCACGGTGTTCTTCGGGTAGACGTAGACGTCGGTCAGTTCCGAGCCATCGGCCTGCACCAGCGGCAGCTTGAGCCCGAACGGAACAGCGGCCGAGGCGTTGACCAGCGGGCCGTCCTCACCGGGGGTGTTCTCCACGAACCAGTAGAAGCCGTCACCCAGGGTGAGGCTGACCTGGCCGTTGGCGTTGGTCGGACCCACAGCGGTGCCGGGCGAACCCACGTAGGCGCTGACGGCGTCAACGGTCTCGTAGTTCGCGGAGGCAGCCATCATGGTGTTGTACTGCTCCTCGGTGACGCTCCAGTAGGTGAAGGTCACGCCCGGCAGGGCTTCGGTGCCCTGGCCGAAGAAGCCGTCGATGTCGTTGATCTGGCCACCGGTGTAGGTCTCACCGTTGTTACCGGTCGAACCCTGACCGTCGGTGCCACGGGGCCAGCCCTCGAGGCTGGTCATCTTGAGCTTCGTAATGGTCACGTTGGTGTCCGCAGCGTGAGCGTTGCTCAGCGGAGCCAACACGAGCGCCAGGCCCAGTAAGAAGGCCCCGATCGTTCGTAGTGTTCGCATGTTCACTGTCCTTTGTTCAGGCGGTATGGAATGGATGCTTCGGATGTACTTGGTGGAGGCCGGGTCGGGCCGAGGTGCGCTCAAGTCATGCCCGCCTCCTCGCCCGGGTTCTGAGGACGGCCCACGCCATCAGCGCCAGCCCGACGAGAGCGAAGGGCAGCGTGCCCGGACCACCGGTCATGGGCAGTTCCAGGGGCTGCAGGTTGGTGAATTCCAACCGTCCCTCGACCAGCCCCAGGCTGCCGTCGGACGGCGAGATGTCCGAGATCCCGGCCCCGCGTCCGACGGTGAAGCTGTAGACGGTCGGGTCCACCGCGTAGCCCTCGGGGGCCTTGGTTTCCTTCAGCCAGTACTTGCCGCCCGCCAGATCGGTGAAGGTCACCTCACCGCTGGCCGGAACCACCACGGTGCTGTGCACGGTGTTCTGGTCGTTGGGTCCGTACAGCGTGAATTCCGCACCGGCCAGGCGCTCACCATCGGCGTTGACCTTCACCAGGGTCACATCGCTGGGCGGGGTCTCCACCGACACGCAGGCGATGTTGTCTTCCTTCCAGATCGGGCTGTAGCCGGTGTCCTCACCGGCCAGGGCCACGACATTCGGGATTCCGAGGTTGGTGTCGGTGTGCGGCCCACCCGGATTCGCCGTGAGCATGGAGCACTCGGCCAACGTGTCGGCATTGCGCTCGTAGGCCGACTGGGTTTGCCCTTCCGGCACGGTCAGGTCCAGGCGCAGCGGGATGGTCACGTCGATGACCGCGGTGGCACCCGGGGCTAGCCCGGTCACGCCGCTGGCGATCTCGGCACCGTTCTCGAGCGATCTGCGGCCGAAGTAGCCGCCATTGAACGGGAACTGGACCTCACCGGCGGAGCCCTCCACCTGGGTGAAGATGGCCGGCCCGTCCACACGGTCGTTCCAGGTGAGGCCCTCGGGCACCACGAAGGTGTCGGTGATCGCACCGGAGTCGGCCGTCATGGTCGACAGGTTGGTGACCTTGATCTGGTAGTGAGCGATGAACTTGCCGTTGCCGTCCGGACGGAGGGTGACACCCACGTGGGGATTGCCCTCGACGGGGTCATCGGCAACCTTCTCGATCTTGAACTTGACGGGTTGCACCGGGATGCAGGCCACGTTGTCCTCGATCGGGATGTCGTTGTAGGTGAGATCCTCGTTCGCGATGCCGGTGACGTTCGGAATGCCCGAGTTGCCGGTGGTGTACGGGTTGCCGCCGGCCGAGGTCTCGTCCTCACAGACACCCAGGGTGGCTGCATGCTCCTCGAACTTCGTGCCGGTGCCGGTGGAGGCAGCGCTGGTATCGATCTTGAGCGGAATCCGCAGGGTGAACACGACCTGGCCGTTGTGGGGCAGGTTCCTGATCGCCTCGGCGAGGGTGGCTTCGGTCGAGAGAGCGTCTCGGGACACCTGCGTGGGCGACCCTGTCACCGTCACGCCTGCGGGGGCCTGGTAGCTGAGGGTGGCGGGCTTGTCGCCGTCCCACAGCAGGCCGTCGGGTACCAGGAACTGGTCCCACACCGGGCCGGTGTCGATCGTGGCACCGGATTGGTTCGTGACGGTGATCCGGTACTCGGCGGTGAAGGTGCCGTTCTCGTCCGGAATCACCGGCTGGCCGATATGCGGGTTCTCGGTGGGGTCGGCGGCCGTCTTGACGACGTGCACCTTCGGTTTCTTGGTGTTCTTGATGACGCACTCGACATGGGCGCCATCGGCCACCGACACCGCGCCCTCCTCCACCGGGACGACGGCGTTGGTGTTCACATCGCGACAGGCCCAGTAGGCGTAGCGAACGTACTGACCGCTGGTGGCGCCATCGTCGTTGCCCTGTTCGCTGAGTGAGTAGCTACCGGGCACGACCCGGCCGCTCGGGCCGATCGCCCCGGAGGTGGACGAGGTGCCGTTCAGCGGGGTGGGGCCGTCGGCACGCAGATCGAAGTACTGCGAGTCGGTGCTGTTCACCAGGTTGCCGTTGGCATCGACGATCTGCTTGATCAATCGCAACTGGGCGATGGAGACCGGCGCACAGGCGTCGTTGTTGTTCGGCCCGTCGGAGTCGTCGTTCATCGTGACCAGGTTGAAGAAGCCCCCGGCCGCCGGTGTGCCGGCACCCTCGGTGTTACAGGTTCCGGCGGTTGACCAGTTGACCGCGTTCAGGTCGCCGGCCACCGCTTCGACCTTGACCGTGTAGGCGCGGAAGACCGGTTGATCACCGCCCAGCATCTCACCGGGAATCGTGAAGGTGCTCAGCGAGCTCTGCGCCACGTCGTCCAAGTACAGGCCGGTGACCCGAAACCCTTCCGGAACCGTCACCCGGTCGGTGATGGTGGGGAACACCCCGGGCTTGGACCCGGAGTTGGTCACCACCACGAGGTACTCGATCGTGAGGGTGCCGTCGGCGTTGAGGGTGCGCTTGGTGCCGGTGGTTCCGGCCGGCGCGATCGAGCCGTCCTCGTTGATGATCGACTTCTGCACCTTGAACTGCGGGGTGAGCGGCGGGTACGGCTCCTCGGTCGGGAAGGCACAGGAGGCGAAGTCGGACGGCAGGCTCACCGAGTACCCGACCGCACGCTCGTCAACCCCGGTGATGGCCAACGTGTCCCGATTGACGGTGTAGAGGGCCCCGGTTCCCATGCCCAGGTAGAGCGTGTCGCCCAGGAAGGCCATGGCACGCATCCGCTCGCCACCCATCTCGCCGATGTTGTTGCGGCCCTGCACGATGTAGGTCTGGCCGTCGGCGGGCAGATCGGAAACCCGCATCTTGGCGAGGTACTGCTCTCGGAACGCACCGGTCGCACCTTCGGAGTAGCGTCGCCCGGCGATGTAGAGATTGCCCGACCCGTCGAAGGCGATATCGAGTGCCGTGACAGGGGCGGTATAGGTGATCAGGAGGGGCTTGTACTCGATCTGCAGCGTGCCGCCGACCTTCCAGGTGGCCGAACCCCCCGCCAACAGGGTGCTGATGTCACTCTCGGTCAGCCAGAGCACCCGCCCATTCACGGTGATGATGTACAACGACCCGTCGGGAGCGAAGTTCGCCGCCCACACCGGGCCGTAGCTGGTGCTCGGCCTCGGCACGTTCAGCACGGTGGTGGTGAACGAGGACTCACCCGTTTCGGTCACCCGCAGATCGCCAGGCCTCGACAACGAAAAGGCCTTCGTCGGGTACCGGTCCGTCGCGGCCAAGGCGTCGGTTTGCGGGAGCGCTTTGGCCAGCAGCGTCCTGGTTCGCCGCTCGGCGGGCTCCCACAGGTACAACGAACTGTCGTTACCGGTGGTGTTCTTGAGCGTGCTGGACGTGACGAACATGTTGTCGACACACGACGCCGGCGGAGCCACACCGGGGGTGGTGAACACGTCGGCGTCCGAATCGGAGACCACCTTGCCCATCCGACCGATCTGGGTGGAGATACCGAAAGGCCTCGACAGCGTGAAATCGGTGGAAACACCACCGTCCAGGCAGTTGGCGTAGGTGACCAGGCGCTTGACCTCGATGGTGGAACCCGCCGGCAGCCAGGTGTTGCCCGTTCTGGTCTCCGGGTCGTAGGGCCAGTTCAGCGAATCCAGCCACTTGGCATTCCGGTAGAGGCCACCCTGCCCCGAGAGTTCCTCGAGGTAGATCGGCACCGAGGGGTCGTTGGCGATGTAGGTGGCGTTCTCCATCACCTGGGCGGTGATGTCGTTGCCGTCGGCGTCCAACACCTTGATGGTGTCGCGGTCGGCGAGCGGATCGTTCCAGGCCCGGATCGTCCGGTCACCGGGTGCGAGCATCACCTTGCCCTGACCGGCCGTGTCGTTGAACTTGATGTCGGCCAGCCAGCCGCCGCCCTTGGTGACCCTCTGCTTGAAGGTGTAGGTGCCGGTGCACTGCAGGGAGGGGGCCGAGGACTCGACCATCTCGAGGCCGATCTCCAAGGTGCCATCGACATCGGCGCGGGCACTGGCCATCACGGGCGTGCCCGGCAGCAGGTCGGTCTGGACCGTCGCCGTCTTGGTGAAGACCGGGGTGACGGTATTCGGCAGGTTGGTGAGCCGGAAGGTGCACTCCCTGGTGTCACAGGTCGCACCGTCCTTCACCGCAACGGTGCCCCCGTTGAGTCCACTCCAGTCGCCCCCCGATGGCACCGAGTCGAAGGGGGCAGCGGCATCGGCGTAGACCGTCACGTCGGTCCAGCGGGTCAGCCCCTGCTCGACCATCCTGTCGAAGGCGAAGGACATCGTGTAGGTGAACTGATCGCCCTGCTCGGGATCGGGATTGGTGGGCGAATGCGAGACGTCCACCTCGACGGTGGGGTCGGCCGCGGCCTCGATCTCGAATTCCTCGGGGGTGTACCCCTCGGCATTCTGGGGACTGACGAAAAGGCCGGCGAGCATCGCCACGAGGGCGAGCACCAATGCCAATGAGTGCACGACTCGGGTGGAACGCTGCGCCTCTCGCCTCTTCACGTCACCCCCTGTGGGCCACTCGACCAGGAACACTCTCGCCTGTAGTAGTAACTGTCCTGAACATTTCGCTACGGCGGCACCACTCGCAACCCACCCGTCCACGCCAGGCTGAGAGAATCCTGAACCCGCGGCGACAACACCCCTCCCCCTGGAACATGGAGTTGACAAGGGGAGATGCAGATGAATACAAGTGTGATCGGGTGAAATTTCCTGAGACCCCTCACCCGGAATCCTCAGAAATTCACCCTCTTTTTCACCCGCGCTTCACCCGTAATGTCTTCATACCGACATGAGGGATGAGCCCGCGGGCCTCGACGGAGGTGATCTGTAAACAACTTTGGGAACCTCACCCGGCACCGCTTGGCCGCCACCGCCGCTGGCGGGCCGGATTACACTGCAGACATGCCGACACTGGTCGCAAGCACTCCCCTGGCCCACGACCGCAATGCAGTTTTCGCCTGGCACGAACGCGCCGGCGCCTTCACCCGGCTGACCCCGCCGGGCTTCGGCCGGGTCGAATCCGAGAGCCCGAGTCTGCGCCCGGGTGCCACCGCCACCATGCGGATCAACCTGCCGGGACCGAAGCTGCCGATCGGTCGCCCCGTCTCCACCCGCTGGGTGGCCCGGCACGTGGAATACGACCCGCCGCGGTCGTTCACCGACGAGATGACCTCGGGGCCGCTGCGGTCGTGGCGGCACGAGCACGACTTCGCCGAGGTGGACGGCCGGACCCTGCTGATTGATCGGGTCAGCTACGAACTACCCCGTTGGGCCCGGGTCGCCGGGAGCTCGATCGAGCAACGGCTCGGGCAGTTCTTCGCCTATCGCGGACGAGCACTCAGCGCGGATCTGGACTTTCATGCCCGCTATTCGGGCGAGCGGCGCACCGTCCTGATCGCGGGGGCGTCCGGTCTGGTGGGCAGCCAACTGGCTGCTCTGCTGAGTGGTGGCGGGCACCGGGTGCGTCGGCTGGTGCGGGGCCGCACCGACCCGCATCGCGATGAGGTCTTCTGGGATCCCGAGGCCGGCCGGTTCGATTCGGCGGTGCTGGACGAGGTGGACGTGGTGATCAACCTGGCCGGGCATCCGATCGCCGGCCGATTCACCCCGGCGCATCTCGACCGGGTGCGCCGTTCCCGGGTGGCGAGCACAGCCCTGCTGGCCGGGGCCCTGGCCGAGCGGGCCGCCGATGGGCGCGCCCGGGCTTTGATCAACGCCTCGGCCAGCGGCTACTACGGCTCCGATCGGGGCGATGAGCTCTTGAGTGAGGATGCCGCTCCGGGCACCGGCCCGCTGGCCGAGATCGTCCGGGCCTGGGAGGAGGCGACCCGACCGGCCGCCGAGGCCGGGGTGCGGGTCGCGTGCGTGCGCACGGGCATCGTCCAGTCACCGGCCGGTGGGCAGTTGGGCTTGCAGTTGCCGCTGTTCACCGCCGCGCTGGGCGGCCCACTGGGTGATGGCCGCCAGTTCATGCCGTGGCTGGCGATCGATGACATCGCCTACACCTACGCCTTCCTGGCGCTGACCGACAACGAGGGGCCGTTCAACGCCGCGGCCCCCGGCATCGTCGACGGCAACACCTATGCCCGCACCCTGGCCGAGGTCGTGGGGCGTCCGGCCTGGGTGCGGGTGCCGAAGTTCGCGCCCGCCCTGCTGCTGGGCAAGGACGGCGCCGACGACTTCGCCCTGGCCGGCCAGCGGATGGTGCCCGAGCGGCTCACCGCGGCCGGCTTCCGATTCGGCTATCCGAACCTGGCCGATGCCCTGCGCCACGTACTGGCGACGGGTGAGGACGGGCCGACCACGGTCTCCTGCACCGGCTGAGCGCCGGCGCTGTCACCAGCTCGACTTGGTGATCCCGGGCAGTTCGCCGCGGTGGGCCAGGGTGCGGAACCGGACCCGGGAGACCCCGGCCTTGCCGACGAATCCTCGAGGCCGACCGTCCACCGCATCGCGATTGCGCAGCCGCACCGGGGAGGCATCGCGCGGCAGCTTGCTCAGCGCCCGCACCGCGGCCGCCACCTGGTCGGGGTCACCGACCCGGATCTGCTCCTTCAATTCGGCGCGGCGCTCGGCATGGCGGGCGACGATCTGCTCGCGTCGGCGCTGCGCGGCGATCTTGGATTTCTTGGCCATCAGCGGGTCTCCTTGAACTCGACGTGCCGGCGGATCATCGGGTCGTATTTGCGCACCACCAGCCGGTCGGGGGTGTTGCGCCGGTTCTTGCGGGTGACATAGCGGTAGCCGGTTCCGGCGGTCGATTCCAGGGTGATCTTCGGGCGCACCTCGCCGCTCTTGCGTGCCATTACAGCCGCACCCCCCGCGCAGTGAGGTCGGCCACGACGCGGTCGATGCCACGCTGGTCGACGGTCTTGATGCCCCGCGCCGACAGCCGCAAGGTCACATACCGCCCCAGGGACGGCACCCAGTAGCGCTTGCGCTGGATGTTGACGTCGAACCGCCGCTTGGTGCGGCGATGGCTGTGACTGACGTTGTTTCCGAAGCCCGGGCCGGCCCCGGTGACCATGCAGGTGTTTGACATTCACCCCTCCTTTTGAGAATGATTCTCATTATTGTTACACGCGAATGGAACAGGACGCATCTCAGCGATGAAGAAGAACACCCACCCCCGTTACCAGCCGGTGGTTTTTCGCGACAGCACCACCGGTGATCTGGTGCTGACCCGTTCGACCATGACGTCGGAGGAGACCGTCGAATACGAGGGACGCACCTACCCGCTGATTCGGGTGGACGTGACCGCGGCCAGCCATCCGTTCTGGACCGGACGCCATCGCGAGATCGACACCGAGGGCCGCGTGGAGCGCTTCCGGCGCCGCTACGGCCAACAGGGCCGGCGATGAACCCCTCGGTTGGATGGGCCCAAGTACCGGTGATGCTGGTCACCGGCGTGGCCGATACCCCGATGACCGCCGCCGGCATGGGCCTGCAATGGGACCTGCCCCATCCGGTGATGGTGGTGCACGACCTCGACCCCGCCCGGGGCCTGCTGGTGCGCACCGTCAGCGACATCACCGGCGTACTGGAACGGGTGGAGATCGAACTCGAACACGCCTGCACCCAGTGCGCGATCCGCGAGGACGTGATTCCGACCCTGGCCCGGCTCGCCGCCGACGGCAGGTGGAGTTCGATCGTGGCCCGGTTACCGATCGGCGCCGAGGCCGGCCAGGTGTGCCGGGTGCTCGCCCGCGAACCCCGTCGAGCCCCACGGGTGCGGATCGCCGGGGTTATCAGCGCCCTGGACGCGGCCACCCTGACCGACGACCTGACCGGGCCGGACTGGCTGGTCGAACGCAACCTGTCGATGGAGGACGATCAGCGCGGGGTAGCCGAGGTTGCCTGCGCCCAGATCGAGTACGCCGACGTGGTTGCCGTTTTCGGCCAACCGGAACCGGCCGAGGCCGACCTGCTGCATTTCGTCCGGGGGCTGGCCCGGCCGGGCTCGATGGTGGTCACCGACTGGCCCGGCTTCGACGGACGCCAGTTGCTGGCCGGTATCCACGACCACCCGTACACCGAATCGTGGGTACACCCGGTACCGGATTTCCCGGCCTCGACCACCGGCAACGAGGCGGTCTGGCGGTTGAGCCTGCAGTCGGATCGCCCCTGCCACCCCGACCGGTTCCTCGGTCTGGTCGAGGACATGGGTGCGGGCACTCACCGCAGCCGCGGTTGTTTCTGGCTGCCCACCCGTCCCGGGTCGATCTGTGCCTGGGACGGTGCGGCCGGTCAGGTCAGCCTGGGCTCGGTCGGTCGCCGGGGTCAGCAACGAACCCCGGTCACCCACCTGGTGTTCACCGGCCTGATGATGCACGGCGATCCGCGCGAGGAGTTGCGGGCCGCTTTCGACAGTTGCCTGCTGACCGATGCCGAGCTGGCCGGGCGGGGCACCATCTGGGAGACCGTGTACGACGGCCTGGAGCCCTGGCTGGGTGCGATCCACAACGTGGCCTGAGCCGGTTTAGGCTCGCCGAGTGGAACGTCTGATCACCGCGAGCAACGGCACCGAACTGTGCATCGACGAGTTCGGTGACCCCGAGGCTCCCCTGGTGGTGCAGTTGGAGGGGCATCAGGCCCAGTTGGTGTCGGTGCCCGACAGTTACTGTCACCGACTGGCCGATGCCGGCCTGCGGGTGATCCGGGTCGACAACCGTGATGTCGGACGGTCCCAGCGCTTCAGCGGCGTGGAATACACCCTCACCGAGATGGCCGAGGACATCCACGGCCTGTTGCAGGTGCTGGGCCGTCCGGCGGTGGTGTGCGGACGGTCGATGGGCGGGGCGATCGCCCAATTGCTCGCCGTCCATCACCCCGAATCGGTGCTCGGGCTGGGGCTGTTCTACACCTTCACCAAGCACCACCATGCCGGTCGGATTCCACCCGAGAGCTCCGCCCCCTTCACCGGCCCGGCTCAGTACCGCGCCTGGTTGCAGCGCTCCCTGCCGCCGATCGCCGGGCCCGACCATCCCTACTCGGCGGAGTATCTCGAGTGGTTGGCACGTACCCAGTGGGCCCGCGGGGTCGACTGGGACGGTTACCAGCGCCAGCACCGGGCGATGTGGCGAGAGCCGGCCTGGGCCGAGGCGCTCACCGGGGTGCGGGTGCCGGTTGCCATCGTGCACGGTGCAGCCGACGCGTTGACCCCGCCGGCCAATGCCGAACTGCTGGCCCGGTTGCTGCCGCAGGCCGAACTGCATCTGGTGCCCGGCCTGGGGCATCAGCAGCCGGAGGCTCTGGACGACCTGTTCGTCGCGGCCACCCTGCACGCCGCCGGCCGCTGAGACGCGGGGCCGTTGAGTCGGCGGGCCACGACGCCCGGAAAGCGGCTCGACGTCGGCAATCTCACCCATGTCGGTGGTTGACCCGGCTGACCGGGCGAGAGACGGTGGAGTATGACCGAACAGCCCGAGTTTCCCGAAGCACCGGAGGATGTCGATCACACTTACGGTGAAAACATCGCCGACCTCGATCTGACCGACGAGCAGGAGCGCAACGCCAAGCTCTATCTCGAAGACCCGGAGGCCGTCGACGATGTGCCGTGGTCACCGCCGGAACGACGTCCGCTGGGTGCCCAGTTCACCGACGAGCACGGCGAGTCCATCGAGCAGCGGCTGCGCCAGGAAGAGCCCGAGGACGGCACCGCCTACGGCGCGCCCTCGCGTGGCGGTGAGGCCGATGATCAGCCCGGCGGCCGGCGCGTGATGATCGGCGGGGACGACCCCGATGCGATTCCGGCCGACGAGGATTGGCTGGGTCACCCGGAGTGAGCATCCACCCGCACAACTGTTCCTAGACGGAGACCCGTGAGCGACGAACCCAGCGACAACGCCGGTCCCACCGGATTTCTGGCCGAGCATCCCCGCACCCGAACCGTCCTGCTGGTAACCGCCACCATCGTTCTGGTCGGGCTGGCGCTGCAGACCCTGGCAGAGGGTGCGGCGTTGATTCGGGCGGTACTGGTGCCCACCGCGGTGGCGGTGCTGTTGACCGCCTTGTTGATGCCGTTGATGGTGTTGTTGAACCACCGGCTGAAGTTCCCGCGCACCCTGGCTGCGGCGGTGACCTTGTTGATCGCGCTGACCGTGGTGGCGGGGCTGCTCACCCTGGCCGGGGCCCAGATCGCGGCCGGTATTCAAGAACTGCTGGCGGCCACCACCTTCGAGCTGCAGCAGTTGAAGAACTGGCTGACCAACTCGCCGTTGCCGATCCAGGCCGAACAGGTCGACAACGTGTTGACCCAGATCGAGGCCTGGCTGCGCAATCACCAGGCCGAGATCGCCCAGGAGGCGACCGGCCTGGGTGCCGGGGCGGCGAATCTGCTGGTGGCCACCGTGCTGTGCCTGGTCGGGACGTTCTTCTTCCTGGCCGAGGGTGACCGGATCGGCACCTGGTTCATCATGCTGCTGCCCAAGCGCTCGCGGGAGCGGGTCTACCAGGCCTGCCGGCGCGGCTGGGTAACGATCGGCACCTACACCAAGACCCAGTTGATCGTCTCGGCGGTGGACGCGATCGGGATCGGGATCGGCGCGGCTGTGCTCGGGCTGCCGCTGGTGCTGCCGATCATCGCGATCACCTTCATCCTGTGTTTCATCCCGATGGTCGGCGCGATCCTGTCCGGCGCCATCGTGGTGCTGGTGGCGATGACCTTCGAGGGCCTCACCACCGCGATCATCATGTTGGTCATCGTGGTCGCGGTACAGCAGTTGGAGTCGAACATTCTCAGCCCACTGCTGATGGGCAAGGCGGTCAACGTCCATCCGATCGGTGTGCTGCTCGGGGTGGCGACCGGCACCTATCTGCTCGGTCTGATCGGCGCCCTGTTCGCGGTGCCCTTCCTGGCCACGATGAACACGATGATGAACTACCTGGCCGGACGCGATCCCTTCCCCGGTTTGAACGAGGGCCGCAGTGCGCTCACCGAATCGCCGAAACGGTTGATGGGGAATCAGGGCAAGATGCGCTTTCCACCGCGGATCGGGCAGGCCACCCCCGATTGGGTGCAGGGCCAGATCGACCTGCAGGCCCGCCGGATGCGTCGTCGGCGCTGGGACAAGACCGTCGACGACGAGGAGTGACCGTGGCCGTGTGGCGCGGGGCTCAGGCGTAGCGTCCGGCCGCGTCCAGCACCGGCCCGAGGTAGCCGGTACCGAACAGTGCCAGGTGCAACAACAGCGGATGCAACTGGTGCAGGGCCACACGTTCGGCACTGCCCTCGGCCGGCGGGGTCGCCGCCCGGTAGGCGGCCGTGATCTCGTCCAGGTGGGGGCAACCGAACAGCGCCAGCATCGCCAGGTCGGTCTCGCGGTGTCCGCCGTGGGCGGCGCAATCGATCAGCACCGCACCGTCGGGGGTCCACATCACATTGCCCGACCACAGGTCACCGTGGATCCGGGCCGGCGGGTCGTCGGTGTCGAACTCCCCGGCGGCGCAGCGCTCGGCCACCCGTTCGACCAGCCGGGCCTGCGAGGCCGACAACACATTGCGGTCGCGGCAGCGGGCGACCATCGGCAACAACCGTTGTTCGGCCCAGAACTCTCCCCAGGACGCGGTCGGGCGCAGCACCAGAGGTAGCGGTTCATCGGCCGGCCCCAGAAAGCCGTCACCCTGCCAGCCGACCGGTGGCGCCCCGTAAGCCGGGGCACCCGCGGCGTGGGTGCGGGCCAGCCGCTCCCCCAGGTCGCGCGCGGCCTCGCTCGAGGCAGGTACGGGCTGCAGCCGTTGCAGGTGCAGCACAGTGTCCGACACATCCATCACCTCGACCACCCGGGCTCCGTCGGCGACCTCGGCCAGCCAGGCCAGCCCGGCGGCTTCCCAGTGCAAATACCCCGCGGGCGCGTCCCGGACGGTCTTGGCATAGCTGGTCATGCCCCAAACCCTAAGCGGCCGGACAAGCCATCCCCGCGGACACATTCCCGTCAGCCGGTGTTCACCATTCCTGTGGCTGGGCCTCACCCACTCGTGAAGGGATGGTCGGTGCACAAGCCCGTCTACCACCCCCTGAGAAAGGCTCATTCATGTCCGTTGCTCAGCATTCGCTGGGACGGCTGACGCGCGTGCTGTTGGCTCTTGCCTTGCTCGCGACCGCAGCCCTGCTTGCTCCGTCACAGGCCCGTGCGGCCACCGGCGGCACGCTGTCCATGGCCTCCACCACCATCGAGAAGGGTGCCCCGGTGGTGATCGAGTACACCGCCGTCAAGCCGCTGGCCAAGAACTGGGTCGGCATCTACAAGCCCGGCCAGGAGCCCGGCAGCGTCAACTCGACCTACTGGGAGTACACCCCCGACGCCTCCGGCACCGTCACCTTTCCCGATGTGAGTGAGGGCCGTTGGGTGGCCCACCTGTTGGAGAACGACGGGTACACCCAGCTCGCCACCCCGATCGAGTTCACCGTCGGCACCCCGCCGGAGAAGCCCACCCCGGCCGATCCGCACACCCCCGCCCCGCTGAACACCGCCGACACCGACGGGGTGATCTTCCGGGAATCCTTCGATGCGCTGTCCGACCAGCTCGAACCGCGGGTCGACGATCCGGCCATCCCGGCCGGCAAGGTCGGGTTCACCCACACCACGCCGGAGGGCTGGGAGAGCAGCTACGACGAGTCGATGGAAGGCATCGGGGTCACCGAATGGCGTGGCTGGTCGTTCACCACCCGTGAGTTCTGGACCGCCGCCGAAGACCAGATGCGCTTCCGCTTCGGCCGTTCCCAGGACGTGATCGCGGTGGTCGACTCCGACGAGTTCGCCGACGCGAACAACGTGCCGCACAACTTCGCCGCCACCCTCACCTCGACCCCGGTCGACGTGGCCAACCACAAGGCGATCGAGCTGTCCTTCGACTCGCACTACCGTGGCGCCGCCGATCAGACCGCCGTGGTGACCGTGTCCTTCGACCAGGGCGAGGAGCGGGAAGTGGTGCGCTTCGACTCGAAGACCGTCACCGATGACTACGACGGCTCGAAGATCAACTCCAACGAAACCCACCGCATCGAGGTGCCCGAGGGCGCCAAGACCGCGACCTTCGCCTGGAAGTTCGAGTCCAAGGAGGACTCCTGGTACTGGGCGATCGACTCGGTCACCGTCCGTGGCGACCTGGCCGAGCAGCCGTCGAAGCGCACCAGCGCCTGGGTGGTCTCCGACATTCAGGGCCACCCGCAGGATCTCTCGCACGGCCTGACCGACCTGCACGAGGTTCGCCCCGAGGCCGGCGGCCTGCTGATGGTCGGCGACATTGTCGCCACCGGCACCGAGGCCGAGTGGAACGAGATCTACCAGGTGATGGAAGAGCGCAAGGACATCCTGCCGCCGGTGACCGCTGCCGCGATCGGTAACCACGAGTCCTACGCCCAGGGCGGCTGGCCGGTGCTGCGGGATCGTTTCCTGGAGTTCGCCGAGCGCGACAAGGTCTGGGGCGAGTACGTCCTGAAGGGTGCCGCCGGTGACCTGCCCGTGCTGGTGATCGGACAGGAGTTCGCGCGTTCCCCGGAGGTGCCGATGTCGGCCGAGCAGGTGGCCTGGTTGTCGGAGCGCCTCGACCACTGGTCGAAGCAGAAGAAGATGGTGCTGGTGATCTCGCACTTCCCGTTGGGTGACACCCACTCGGCATCGTGGATTCCCTGGTACCACAAGGCCTACCAGTACAACGACCTGATCACCGAGATCATGGCCGACCACCCGAATGCGGTGATGATGAACGGGCACACCCATTACCCGGCCGAGCTGGGTGACTGGGCGGTGCAGCGACGCACCGCCGAGGGGCACCCGGACGGGTTCTGGGCGATCAACACCCTGGCCATGCACATCGAGTGGGACGCGAAGGGTGAGAACACCCAGGGCATCAAGGAGGTCACCACCCGCGACATCAACCGGGGTCTGACCGTCGACCTGTACGACGATCGCCTGGTGGTCACCGCCCGGGACTTCGGCACCGTGGCCGACAACGGGATGGACAACTCGATCAACGAGGAACTGCGCTCGGTGACGATCGCGAATCCGTTCGTGCAGCCGAAGGTGGAGGGCGATCTCGACCCGACCCCGACGCCGGATCCGACTCCGTCGCCGTCACCGTCGCCCGACCCGACCCAGTCGCCGACCTCGTCCCCGTCGGCGAGCACGAGCCCGGAGGCCGATGAGTCGACGGCTGCGCCCAAGCGTCGTCCGACCGGTCTGCCGGACACCGGCGCGCTGAGCGGTTCGGTACATCGCAACGCCGCCTGATAACACCCCTCCGATGGCCCGGTCGCTTCCACGGCGGCCGGGCCATCTTCCTGTTTCATGTGGGATGTGCAGGGACGGGTCGAGCAGGCGTTGTTCCGCGAACGGGAACAATCACAGCCCTTCGGTTTATACCCCCAGGGGCATCCGATAGCTTCACGGACATACCCCCATGGGTATCCATGATCGCACTCTCGAAGGAGTTCGCTGTGCCCCGGTTCGCCCGCGAATATCGTCCGCTGTACTTCCTCGCCGCCCTCGGTGCCGGCGGACTGGCGGTGACGTTCTTCATGTACCTGATGTTCCTGATCCCGCACCCGAACAGCCCGATCCCGACCTTCACCGATGTGACCGCGGTGTACCGCAACGAGGGTCTCGGCCTGCAGGTGATGACCACCCTGGCGCTGCTCGGCATCGCCTTCTTCACCGTGAAGCACGTGCTGGTACTGGTGGCGAACCTGCGCGCCTTCAACGCCCTGCGCCGCACCCCCGCCTACGACGCGCTGCGCAGCTCCAACGGCGAAGTCACCCTGATGGCCATTCCGCTCACCCTGGCGATGACCGTCAACGTGCTGTTCATCGTCGGAGCCCTCGGCGTCCCCGGCCTGTGGGTCAATGTCGAGTACCTCTTCCCCTTCGCCCTGGTGGCCTTCGCCGCCATCGGTGCGCTGGCTCTGTTCCTCTTCGGCCGCTACCTGACCCGACTGATCGCCCGTCCGGGCTTCGACAACGAGGACACCAATCACTTCTCGCAGATCCTGCCCGCTTTCGCCTTCGCAATGCTGGCGGTGGGTTTCGCCAGCCCGGCCGCGATGAGCAAGGTGCTGCCGGTGTCGGTGCTCGGGATGGTCGGCAGCTTCCTGTTCCTGGCGGCCACCGCGGCGTGGATCGTGGTGAAGTTGCCGATCAGCTTCGCCGCCATCCTGCGCAACGGCCTGGCGATCGAGGGCGGCCCGACCCTGTGGATGGGCATCCCGATCTTCACCCTGCTCGGTATCACCTTCATCCGGCTCGGTTCGGGCATCAGCCACAACCTGCTCGACACCGTGCTCAGCCCGGTGCTGGCCTTCATCGTGCTGGGCCTGCTGGTGGCCGGCCAACTGGTGATGGGCCTGATCGGCTGGTCGGTGATGCGTCGCCAGGGATACTTCGCCCGCTTCGTGCGTGGTACCGAGGGCAGCATCCCGTCCTACGGTTTGATCTGCCCGGGTGTGGCGCTGTCGGTGCTGAGCATGTTCTTCATCCACTGGGGCCTGGTGCGCACCGGCGTGGTGGAGATGTTCGGGGTCACCCACTTCGTGCTGCTCGCCGCGGTGGTGCTGTTGCAGGCCCGCACGATTCAGACGCTCTTCCAGCTCGATCGGCGACTGATGGGCTCGTCCAAGGGTGACGCCCAGCGGTCGGTGAAGAGCGAGGAGCTCGCCACCGCCTGATCACCACTTCCGCCACTTGGCAGATGCAACCGGTACTCGTTCCTGCGGCACGTACTACGCCGCGCAGGAACGAGTACCGGTTGCGTTTGGGGTAACTTTGCCGGTCGTGTCCACCGACGACCTCGACGAGCCGATCATCTCCCCCGGCATGCTGCGCCGGACGGTGCTGCTGGTCGCAGCGCTGAATCTCGCCTATTTCGGGGTTGAGGCCACGGTCGCAGCCTCGATCGGATCGGTCGCGCTGTTCGCCGATTCGGTGGACTTCCTCGAAGACACTGCGGTGAACACGCTGATCGCGATCGCCCTGTCGTGGTCGCTGCACAAGCGGGCGGTGTTGGGCAAGGTGATGGCCGGCATCATCGTCCTGCCGGCCCTGGCCGCGGTATTCCAGGCCGGACGGGCGATCATCGTCGGCCACGAACCCCCGGACCCCCTGGCTCTGGCGTTGACCGCCGGTGGCGGGCTGATCGTGAACCTGATCTGCACCCTGCTGCTGTCCCGAGTGCGTCGACACGGCGGTTCACTGACCGCGGCGGCCTTCCTGGCCGCTCGCAACGACCTGATCTCCAATGCCGCGATCATCATCCTGGGGTTGGTCACCTGGTTGACCAACAGCCCCTGGCCGGACGTGGTGCTCGGCCTGATCATCGTGGTGATCAATGTGCGGGCCGCCCGGGAGGTCTGGGAGATCTCCGAGGACGAACGCCTCGCCGCGCGGGCCCTGGCCGGTGAAGAGATCGACGACGACTAAGGGTGCCGTCCGGGACAAGGGGTGCAGCGCCTGCTGCCGACCGGATGATCCAGCACGGCACTGATCTGTCACGACACTGGCCCATCACGGCACTGGTCTGCACGGTACTGCTCCTTCGCGACATTATCTTCGCCCCATGCGCATTCAGTCCGTGGGCCCGGTGAATCCCGAGGGGTTGACTTGCCCCGACGAGATCAAACACCTGTGGCGCGTCCACGGGGCGGGCTTCATCGGCGAGGGATTCCTGCGCCTGGCCGACCCGCACGCGCTGTTGCCGGTTCTGCCGTCCTTCGTGGCCGACCCGCAGGACTGCGTCCCGATCTTCACCACCGCCCTGGCCGACGTCGTGGTCTGGCGCGGCGGCTACTTCTTCAACCTCAGCACCCGCCTGGGCGTCGCACACTCCCTCAGCCACTCCAAACCCGAGTATGTGCTGCGCTTTCTGGAAGACCCCTACCTATTGGACAAGGACTTCCGATGGCACGATTTCCGCCCCGCCGCCGAACGGTTGGGCGTGCCGGATTTCACCGAATGCTTCTACTATGTGCCCCTGCTCTCCCAGGGTGGCGTCGAAAGCCCCGAGCATCTGCGCCGGGGCGGACTGATCGCGCATCTGGAGATGGCGGCCGGCCTGCAGGGCAGGGTCACCATCGGACCAGCCTGAGGCGCTCCCCCACCGGTTCAGTCGGGACGGCCCCGGAACACTCCGCGCAGCCGTTCCTTGTGCACCGCGGCGACCGCGGTGAGCGGGATCCCGGCCGGGCAGACCTCGACACATTCGCCGTAGCTCGAGCATGGCCCGAACTCGGCGTCGAGTTGGTCGACCACCGCCCGGCTGCGCCGGCCGCGTTCCAGTTCGCCGTGCGGCAGCAGCGACAGATGCGCCAGTTTCGCACCGGCGAACAGGTGCGCCGCCCCGTTCGGGCAGGCCGCGACACAGGCCCCACAGCCGATGCAGGCGGCGAAATCCAGGGCCTCATCGGCCTCTTCGTGGCCGACCAGCACGGCATCGGCGTCGGGGGCGGTGCCGGTCGCCACGTCCACATGCCCGCCGGCCTGAATCAGTCGGTCGAGGGCCGAGCGGTCGATCACCAGGTCGCGGATCACCGGGAACCCCGCCGACCGCAGCGGCTCGATGCGCAGCGTGGTGGCCAACCCGAAACTGCGCAGATGCTGCAGACAGGACGGGGTCTGCGGTACCGGGCCGTGCGGACGGTCGTTCACCGTGACCCCACAGGCCCCACAGATTCCCTCGCGGCAATCGGATTCGAACTGGATCGGCTCGAGGCCCTGTTCGACAAGCTGATCGTTCAGCCGATCGAGCAGTTCCAACAGGCTCATCTCGGGGGTGGCGTCCTCGATCACATGGGTCTCAAAAGCACCGGGGGTGGACGGACCGTCCTGACGCCAGACCTCGAGTTCGACCCTCATCGGTAATCCCTCACTTGCAGCGGCACCAGGTCGAAGCGCAGCGGTTCGAGGTGGCGGATGTGTTCGCCCGTAGGCGTGGTTTCCCAGGCCGACACATTGGCCCACCGTTCGTCGTCGCGTTGGGCCTCACCCTCGTCGGTGGCGTATTCCTCCCGGAAATGGGCCCCGCAGGATTCGGTGCGGTCCAGGGCGTCGTCGATCATCAACTCGCCCAGTTCCAGGAAATCGGCCACCCGTCCGGCTTTTTCGAGTTCCTGGTTCAGCCGGTCGGCCGCGCCGGCCACCGTGACGTCGGCCCAGAACTCCTCGCGCAGCGCGCGCACCCGGTCGCGGGCCTCGAGCAGCCCCGGTTCGGAGCGCGAGACCCCGCAGCCCCGGTACAGAATCTCGCCAAGTTCGCGGTGGAAGGCACTGGGACGGCGAGTGCCGTTGTTGGCGATGAACCACTCCGCGCGCTCGCGCACCGCCCGCACCGCGGAGGTCACTTCGGGGGCATCCGGTTCGATCAGTTCGGTGCCGGTGAGTCCGGCCAGGTAGTTGGGCACCGAGAAGGGCAGGGTGAACCAGCCGTCCACGCAGGCACTGAGCAGCGAGTTGGCCCCGAGCCGGTTCGCCCCGTGGTAGTTGCTGCCGGCCTCGCCGCCGACGAAGAGTCCGCTGACCGAGGTCATCAGGTCGTAATCGCTCCACAGCCCGCCCATGGTGAAGTGGGCGCCGGGGGCGATCCGCATCGGCGTGAGGTAGGGGTCCTCACCGGTGGCGTCGTGGTACATCTCGAAGAGGTTGCCGTAGCGCGAGGCGATGGTGTCGCGTCCGAGCCGCTCGATCGCGTCCCGGAAATCCAGGTAGACCGAGTTGCGCAACGGCCCCACCCCGCGGCCGGCCTCGATCTCGGTGCGTGCCGCCCGGGAGGCGATATCGCGCGGAGTGAGGTTGCCGTAGGCCGGGTAGCGACGCTCCAGGTAGTAGTCGCGCTCGTCGTCGGGGATGTCTTCGGGGGCGCGGTCGTCACCGGGCTGCCTGGGCACCCAGATCCGTCCGTCATTGCGCAGCGATTCACTCATCAGGGTGGTCTTGGATTGCCAGTGTGACGACACCGGCACCGCGGTGGGGTGGAACTGGACGAACGAAGGGCTGGCGAACAGCGCCCCGCGCCGATGGGCCCGCCAGGAGGCGGTGACATTGGACTGCATCGCCAGGGTGGAATGGAAATAGACCGAGCCGTAGCCGCCGGTGGCCAGCACCACGGCATGGCCCGGCCAGGCCCGGATCTCGCCGGTCACCAGGTTGCGGGTGACGATGCCCTGTGCCCGGTCGTCGGCGACGATCAGGTCGAGCATCTCGGTGCGGGTGTGCAACCGGACGGTGCCACGTTCGACCTGGCGAAGCAGCGCCTGGGAGGCGGCGACCTGGAGTTGTTGGCCGGTTTGACCACGGGAGTAATAGGTGCGCGAGACCTGCACCCCGCCGAAGGAGCGGGTGGCGAGTTGGCCGCCGTATTCGCGGGCGAAGGGGGTGCCGATCGCCTGCAGGTGGTCGATCACCCGCACCGATTCCTGGGCCAGGCGCACCACCTCGGCCTCCCGGCCACGGAAGTCGCCGCCCTTGATGGTGTCGACCACGAAGCGGGTGACGGAATCACCGTCGACCTTGCGGGCGCGGGCGGCGTTGATGCCGCCCTGGGCGGCCACACTGTGCGCGCGGCGCGGGGCGTCGTGAAAGGTGAAGCACTCGACCTGGTAGCCGAGTTCACCCAGGGCGGCCGCCGTACCGGCTCCGGCCAACCCGGTACCGACCACGATCACGGTGTACTTCTTGCGGTTGGCGGGGCTGACCAATCGGTATTCGGAGCGACGTCGATCCCAGCCGGTGAGCGGGTCGCCGCCGGGCAGCCGGGGGCCGAGGGTGGTCATCGGATCACCCCTGCGAGCACCAGCACCGGGATCAGGGCGTTCCCGATCAGCACCGCGATCGCCAGCACCGCACCGATCGTCACCCAGACCCGGCGCAGACGTCGTCCGGTGAGGCCGACGTCCTGGGCGACGGTGCGCCAGCCATGGAAAATGTGCAGGGCCAGCACCACCATGCTGATCGCGTAGAAGGCTGCCATCGCCGGGCGGGAGAAGCTGGCGACCAGGTTCTGGTAGGCGTGCATGGTGCCGTCCGGGTCGGCGTGGCGCAGGGTTTCGGGAGCGACCCCGGCCCCGATCGTGAGGTCGAGCAGGTGGACGACCACGAAGGCCGCGATGATCACCCCGCCGAGCAACATGGTGCGCGCCCCGAAGGCCATCAGCCCACCGGCCATCCGGCGACGCCGGTGCGAACCGCGGGCGGAGCGTCCGCGCAGCCAGAGCAGTACCGCGGCCACCACGTGCACCAGCAGACTGACCACCAGCACCACTCGCAGCGTCCACAGCACCCCGGTGTGCGGGATCAGCGGATAGCCGACCTCGCGCAGCCATTGGGCGTAGGAGTTGAAGGCCTCGGCGCCCTGGTAGACCTTCAGGTTGCCGATCATGTGCACGAAGACGAAGCCGACGAAGATCACCCCGGTGATCGCCATCGCCAGCTTCAACACGAAGGTGGACGGCCGGGGGCGGCGAAGCGCGCTTCGCTTCTCTTCGGCCCGCACCACAGTCATGTCCTCGACCCTAGCGACTGCCCTGACCGGTTTCGGGCATTGGCACCCAAGACCGGCACGAGCGAACCGCTTTCGACTTCGGGGGCGGCCCGGATGGCCGATCACCTACAAAGCGGCACGTTCTTGCCGTTTCGGCGTTGACTCATCCTCGATAACGCGCAACACTGATGAAACCGGCACGAACGCGCCGGAATCCAGGGGGTGCGGTATGCAGGAAACCGATCTGCCCACCGCGGTGCGCACCCGGCGCCGGGCCCTGGGCCTGGGCCAACGCGATCTGGCCGACCTGGCCGGAGTCTCCGAACGCTTCGTCCGGGCGGTGGAGACCGGCAAGGAATCGGTACAACTCGACCGGCTGCGCGCGGTGCTGGACGCCCTCGGCCTGGAACTGCGGGTGGGCCTACGGGGCACCGATGACTGATCTGCGACAGGTGCGCCGGGCCACGGTCCACAAACAGGGGGTCGCGGCCGCGACCCTGGAGCGCACCGATTCGGGCACCCGCTTCAGCTACCTGCCCGACTATTCGGGCCCGGCGGTGGCCACCACCCTGCCGCTGACCGACCGTCCCGAGGATCGTCCCGGAGGTGCGGTGCCGCCTTTCTTCGCCGGCCTGCTGCCGGAAGGACGTCGGCTCAGCAACGTGCGGCGCGCCCTCAAGGCCTCCCCCGATGACGAGCTATCCCTGTTGTTGGCGGTGGGGGCCGACCTGATCGGCGACGTCCAGGTGCTGCCCGAGGGCGAAGAACCACATGAACCGATACCGCTGGTACACCACGGCCACGATTTCTCCGATGTGTCCTTTCATGACCTGCTGGCCGAGTCGGGCATCATCGACCCGGTCGGTATCGCCGGAATGCAGGACAAGGTGTCGGCGCGGATGCTCTCGGTGCCGGTCGCCTCGGCCACCGAGCGCTACATCCTGAAACTCGATCCGCCGGAGTACGCCGACGTGGTGCGCAACGAGGAGTATTTCCTCTCGATCGCCCGCCGGCTGCGACACCCGGTGGCGAAAGCCCGGGTGGTGCTCGACCGCGAGGAACGTCCCGGCCTGCTGGTGACACGTTTCGACCGGGTCAGTGAGAACGGCACGATGCGTCGGATCGCGGTCGAGGACGCCTTGCAGTTGCTCGGTCGCTATCCGGCGGAGAAGTACTCGGTCACCTCCGAGGACGTCGCCGAGGCGGTGGGCCGGGTCTGCGCGGCCCGTCCGGTGGCCCTGCGGGCGGTTTTTCAGCAGTTCGTACTTGCCTGGCTGACCGGCAACGGCGACCTGCACGCGAAGAACATCTCGGTACTGCGCAGCGGCCAGGAGTGGCGGGTATCGCCGATCTACGACGTACCCAGCGGCCTGTTCTACGGCGACCGCACCGCCGCGCTCCCCTTGCAGGGCAAGCTCGAGAACCTGGTGCGGGCTCGATTCCTCGACTTCGCCGCCGCGATCGGGCTGCCCTCCCGGGCCGCCGAGACCGCGATCGCCGAGGTGTTGGCGGTGACCGAACGGGTGCCGGACGAGTTGCGCGCCGGCGTCCTGCCGTTGACCGACCGAGTGGTGCGCGATGCCTGCCGCAGTCTGGAACGACGCCGCCGCGACATGCTGCCGCCGGATGCGGGTTGATTGGACAACCGCGGAGCACCGATTACACTTCGTAGAGCGCAAATCGCCCTCGGGTGCGCGCACGCGGATGTAGCTCAATGGTAGAGCCCCAGTCTTCCAAACTGGCTACGCGGGTTCGATTCCCGTCATCCGCTCCAAGCCTTTTCTCGCAGATGCAACCGGTACTCACTCCTGCGTCACGAACTATGTGGCGCAGGAACGAGTACGAGTTGCATATGGGCTCAGGGTGGACAGTCCCGACGATGGGCCGGCCGGACGAAGCGAACCCGGAGCACCCATTCGGGTCGACATATCGGCATCCACGAAACCGCGTGTGACAAGCCCAAACACCACCTTGCGACCATGCCGCGTCACCGAGGTGCCGAATGGCCCGACCGTGGCTAGCATGACGGGCAGTGGCAACTGGTCGACCGTGATGTAGGTACCCCATGAAGATCTCCTTTTGCACCACTTGCAAGGGACGCACCCACCACCTTCGACAGACCCTGTTGGCCAATCTGCGCCACAACGTCGACTGGAATCGACCCGACGACGTCGAGTTCGTGGTGCTCGATTACTCCAGCGACGACGGCTTGGTGGAATGGCTCACCAGCGATCCGCAACTGCAGCCCTACCGGGCCGCCGGCATCCTGAAGATCGCCTCCGCCCCGGGCCAGACCCACTTCCGGCACTCGCACGCCAAGAACATGGCCCACTTCCTGGCCACCGGCGATTATGTGTGCAACCTGGACGCCGACAACTTCACCGGCCCGGGCTTCGCCCAGTACCTGCGCTCGGTGTTCAAGGTGTGGCCGTGGGCGATCGTGGCCACCGATCGGCTCGACAAACGCCTCAACGCCGGCCTCTACAAGGGCTCGATGGGTAGGGTCGCGCTGAGCTACGGCTCCTTCGCGATGCTCGGCGGCTACGACGAGTCCGACCGCTTCCGAGGTTGGGCCGGGGAGGACTCCGATCTGGTGATCCGCGCGGTGCGGTACCGGATGCGTCCGGTGTTCATCCGCAACCGCCGCTACCTGCGAGTGGTGTTGCACAGCGACCTGGAGCGGATCGTGCACACCGAGCACACCGACGCCTCGGCCGAACTGGCCAAGATTTCGGCCCTGGACGGCAGCCACATGCGGCCGATCCTGAAGTATCTGCTCAACCGGGCGGTGGCGCCTCGCGTGGCGAACAGGGGCACCCAGCCGGGCGCGGGCGAGATAGTGTGGCACGACGTGGCCACCCCGTGGTGGGAGGTCGAAGCAGTCGGCTGATCGGAAGATCCGAAGGTTCATGAGTCGTTTTCCCGTATTGCCCCACCCGAGCCCCACCCCGGAGGACGATCGCGCCGCGGTGTTGCGCGATCCGGGCTTCGGCACCCGCTTCACCGATCACATGGCCCTGGCCGCCTGGACGGCGAACACCGGCTGGACCGACCGCAAGGTCACCGCCTACGCGCCCTTCCAGCTCGATCCGGCAACGTCGGTGCTGCACTACGCCCAGGGAGTCTTCGAGGGGCTCAAGGCCTTCGCCCACCCGGACGGGTCGGTGTGGGCCTTCCGTCCGGAGGTCAACGAGGCCCGCTTCGCCGCCTCCTGTGCGCGGATGGGTTTGCCGGCCCTGGACGACGGCGACATGGTCGCCTCGATCACCGCGCTGACCGCGGCCGACCGGGCTTGGGTGCCGACCCACGACGGGGCCAGCCTGTACCTGCGGCCGTTCATGTTCGCCTCCCAGGTCGGCATGTCGGTGCAGTCGGCCACCGAGGTGACCTACTGCTGCATCGCCAGCCCGTCCGGCCCCTACTTCGGCGGTGACGGGGTACAGCCGGTCGATATCTGGTTCGCGACCGACTACATCCGGGCCGCCCCCGGGGGCACCGGCGCCGCCAAGTGCGGCGGCAACTATGCCGGGGCGATGGCCGCCCAACTGGAGGCCGAACGTCACGGCTGTTCCCAGGTCGGCTTCGTCGATGCGGTCGAGCGGCGCTATGTCGAGGAACTCGGCGGGATGAACCTGTTCGCGGTTACCGCCGACGGTGAGTTGCTGACCCCGAATCTGACCGGGACGATCCTGCCCGGGGTGACCCGCAGCGCGATTCTGGAACTGGCCCCTGAAGTGGGTTTGACCGCGGTGGAGCGCCCGATCGAGTTGGACGAGCTGCGCTCCCGGGCCGACGACGGTTCGATCACCGAGTTGTTCGCCTGCGGTACCGCCGCGGTGATCACCCCGATCGGCAATATCGCCGACCAGCAGGGACGGCACAGCATCGCCGGCGGTAAACCCGGAGAAGCCACCCTTGCCCTGCGCGGAATCCTGACCGACATTCAGTACGGTCGGCGTCCCGACGAGCGCGGGTGGCTCACCAGATTGGTGTGACCCTCGAGGTCAGTCGTCCTTGGTCTTGCCTTTCTCCTTGGCATCCTTGAGCGCTCCGGCGACACCGCCGGCCACACCCCACAGCACCAATCCGCCGGGAAGCAACATGCCGGCCGCGGCACCCAGGACTGCCCCGCCCACCACGCTCTCGTGTCCGTCGATCGCCTTCTTGACGCTGTTTCCGACGTCCTTGAGCAGGTCATCAGCCATGGTCAGTCTCCTTCGTCAGGGGTTTGCTCCATTGTGGCCGACGGCGCCAACTCGGCGATCGCCCGTAGCGCCGCCAGATGCTGCTCCCAGACCCGCCTGCCCTCCGGAGTCAGGGACAGCCAAGTGCGCGGACGCTTGCCGACGTATCCCTTTTTGATCTGCACCAGCCCGGCCGCCTCCAGTTGGGAGGCCTGGCGACTCAGTACCGAGTCGCTGACCTGCAGGTGATCGCGAAGGCCGGCGAAGTCGGCCTGCTCGGCCGCAGCCAGGGCGGCGGCCAAGGAGAACCGCACCGGATGGGTGAGTTGATCGTTCAGATCATTGCGCGGGTGACTCATCGCCGCGCCTCCGCGATCGCACCGCTTGCGGTGAGAATCGTGATGACCGCAGCCACCGCGAAGTGCCAGATCAGGTTGCCGGCGAAGACGGTCGACCCGAGGACGACACCGGCGACCCACACCACGGCCCACAGGACCAGGACCATGTTCCACCGCCGTGAGAATCCGCGCTTGGTGGTGCGTCCGAAGACCCCGGCCATGCCCAGCGCGATCGCCAGCCAGGTGAGGAACACCGCCATCACCGCGATCGCCGCGGTGCGTCCGGCATGGTCGGTGGCCAGCCCCAGCCCGACCAATGCCATCGCCGAGGAGGCGCCGATGACCATCATGGTTGCGATCTGCGGCCAGGACGCGCCCGCGCTGGTTGCTGCGGCGACCTGGTCGGCCCGGTCCAGCATCGCGCGGGCACGTTCGGCATCGATGTGCTCGCTGTTGTCGGTCATGTTGTCGAAGGTATTCATAGCTGCTCCCAGATGATTTACTTTCCGTTCCGGAAACAACTTTCCCACTCACTTTCCGGTTTGGCAAGTACTTTCTGAAAAGAGGTCCTGGGGGTGTGCGGGTTTGACCGGACGGGCCTGGGGTCGGCCGATCCGGAGGACTCGTTCCGATTACTGGTCGGTGACCGGAAGTGTCAGCCAGGCCGCCAACTCCATCGGGGATTCCAAGCCCGACAGATGCTGGGCGAGAATCCACCGAATCGCCTGGTTGCCGATCTCGGCCGGTGAGGTCTGCCAATCGGTGACGAGGCCTTCTTCGACCAGGGTGATCGCCGCAATCGCTTGCACGGCGGTGCGGGGGTCCACCGGCAACACCGGCGACAGGGGCATCCCCCAACCGAGCAGACCGACCACACGCTCGACCATCTCCTCGGTGGTTGTGCCACCCACCGCCGCGGCCTCGAGGGCCACGATCATGTCCGCCGCCGTGTGACAGGGGGCATCAAGGGCCTGCTGCGCCAGGCCTTGCAAGTGGTCGAGATAGGGCCGGGGTTCACCGTCCATCGAGAACACCGAGACCACGGCGCGCACCATGGCCGACACCGCACCCGGCACGGCCGGCAGGTACTCGATCGCGTTCGCCATCCGCCCGGCCCAGGCCGGGTCACCGGTGCGCGTCAGTTCCCGCGCGCAGGCGTCCACGACCAGTGGCATTCCGGCCCCGCCGGTGGTGCGGATCGGTAGCCGCTCCAGCAACTCGGCCGAATCGGCGATCCCGAACGATGCGCCCAGCGACAGGATCACGGCTTCCTCGGCGGGCAGTTCCTCGGCATGTCGGTGCCGCTCCACCAGGTGATGGGCCCAGTCGGGGATCAGATCCTCGAGGTTCTTGCCGAAGGCCAACGGCAGGGTGATCGTCCCCCGGGCACTGTGCAGCAGCACGTCATGGACGCAGCCGAAGGGTTCCTCGCTGGACAGCATCGTCAGCCCGTCCCGCTCGGCGATGACGATGTCACTGCCGGGTGCGGGCGACAGGCCGTGATCGGGCGCGTCGAGAGTGATCTCCCGGGCCGACCACACCCCGGTTTGCACAGGCAACCAGGACGGCAGCATCGACCGGGCCTGCGCCACCCCGGCCAGTTCCTGCACCGCCCAGGCCGTCACCCGGGTCACCCCCGGTTCCAGACGGGCCGGTGGTATCACCAGGCCCTCGTCGGTGTCGGTCGCCATGCCGCGGCGCAGGCTGCCGAACAGCACCGGCTGGTGGTAATGGTCGGCCACCATCAGCCACCCCTCGGCACCCAGATGCCAACTCCACACGGGTGCGCCGGGCGGCTCGGCCGGATCGGTTCTCCGCTCGGCGGCGCCCTCCCACTCGCTGCCCGATCGCCCCGAATCGGGCTGCTCGGATTGGATGGCGTCCACATCGACCGAACCGGTGTGGCTGAGGTCGATCCGGGCTCCCGGCCAATCGGCCCAGTCCTCGCACGAGGCACTCACCCGCACCTGCCAGGTGCGGTCGAAGGTATGGCGAACGCTCAGCCAGATTCCCGGGTCCCCTTCGGCGGGCCCGGAAAACTGCACCTCGTCGCTGTCGCGTGACATTTCCGGCTCGTCCAGCCAGCCGGTGATCACCCACCGCAGCCCGCGACATTCGACCCCCGCCGCATTGCCTTCCACCCAGGCCTCGAAGTCCTCCGAGAACATCACGCCTCACCTCCGCGCGCACGGCGCACTCCGGTTCGTCCGGAGCGTTGACAGCGCGGGCACCAATAGACCTGTCGGCCGGCGACCGCGGTGGCGCGCACCGGTGCCCCGCAGACCAGGCAGGGTTGCCCGGTGCGGCGGTACACATAGACCTCGCCGCCGTGGTCGTCCACCCGGGGATCGCGGCCCATCGCCTCGGGGGTGTGTTCGGCGGCGACGGTGTCGATCCGCCCCGTCCGCACCCCTTCGGCCATCAGGGCGACCAGATCGTTCCAGATTCGGTTCCACACCGTGCGGGGCAGGCGGTTGCCGGGCAGCATCGGGTCGACCCCGGCCCGGAACAGCACCTCGGCCCGGTAGATATTGCCCGGCCCGGCCAGCACCGATTGTTCGAGCAGCAGGGCCGACACCGGGCGGGCGGAGGCGTGGATCCGCCGCCAGGCGGCGTCCGGGTCGGCATCGGGACGCAGCGGGTCGGGCCCCAGTTCGGCACGCACCCGAGCGACCCGGGCCGAATCGACCAGGGCGCAGGTTTGCGGGCCACGCAGATCGGCGACCCGCTCATCGGTGGCGATCCGCAACCGCACCACACCCCGGACGGGCCCGGGCTCGGTGAGGGTGAGGGTGCCGATTAGGCCGAGGTGGACGTGAATCCAGGCGTCGGCGTCGAAGGCGATGAACAGGTGTTTGCCGTAGGCCTCGGCGCCGATGAGTTCCCGTCGGTCCACGATCGCGGCCTCGTCGGCGAAGCGCCCCTGGGGTGAGCTGACCCGAACCTCGCGGCCGGCGAAATGGCGGTTGAGGTCGCCGGCGAGTCGGTGCAGGACATGTCCCTCCGGCATCTGCTCCCCTTGTATCGCGAACGGCCCGTGCGACCTAGGCTAGGGCCATGTTCTCCGGCCATGACGAACCCCGCCCCCGCGATTTCGGACGCGACGGCGTTTCCGGGCTCGTCGACGAAGACCGCGCGATGCGGGCCCGGGACGTCTCCAAACCGAGCCCCGAGGACGAGGCGGCCGCCGAACGAGAAGCCGAAGAACTGCTCGCCCGACTCCACAAACGGCCCTGATCCGCGGGGCTCGCGCGGGAGATCAGTCGAAGATCGGCCCGACGGTGCGGGTGCGCTTCAGTTCGTAGAAGCCCTCATACTCGGTCACCAGCGCGAAGCCGTCGAAGAGTCGTCCGGCCTGTTCACCCTTCGGGGCCGGGGTGATCACGGGGCCGAACAGGGCCTTGCCGTTGATGTGGATCACCGGGGTGCCGACCTCGTCGCCCACCGGATCCATCCCCTCGTGGTGCGATGCGCGCAGGGCCTCGTCGTTGGCGTCGGTCTCGCCCGCGGCCAGCAACTCCTCGGGCAGCCCGACATCGGCCAGGGCCTTGGCCACCGTCTCGGGGGTGCGGGGCTCCTCGCCCGGGTGGTAGCGGGTGCCCAGGGCGGTGTAGAACTCGCTCAGCTTCTCCGAGCCGTACTGCTGTTCCACCGCCAGGCAGACCCGCACCGCGAACCAGCCCTCGTCCATCGACTTGCGGTAATCCTCGGACAGGTCACGGCCCTCGTTCAGCACCGACAAACTCATCACCCGGAAGACGGGCTCAATATCGCGTACCTTGGCCGCCTCGAGCAGCCAGCGGGAGGTCATCCACGCCCACGGACACATCGGGTCGAACCACAGTTCGGCTTTCACAGGTGTCGTCATGTGCGCCATCGTAGTCATCGATTCCGACAGTCCTGCGGGTCGGTGCGATAGAGTCCGCCGGGATCCGCATCGATATGTGGCCGACCCCTCCGGGCGCAACCGATCGAGAGAAAGCACAGGTGGTATGTCCTCCAACCTGACCCGGGCCGAAGCCCAAGCACGCTCCGCACTGTTGACGGCCGAGTCCTACCAGGTCCTGCTGGATCTCGGCGGGCACGAGGTCTCCGATGCCGAGAATCTCTTCCGCAGCCGCACCACCCTGCACTTCCGGGGCCTGCAGTACGGCGTCGGCCACGTCGATCTGATCGCCGAGGAGATCACCGAACTGCTCTTGGACGGAGAGCCCCTCGACCCCGGCAGCTTCAACGGCGCCCGCTTCGAGGTGCCGGTCACCCCGGGCGATCACGAACTGCAGGTCGGCGCGGTCCACCGCTACTCCCGTTCCGGTGAGGGCCTGCACCGCTTCGTCGACCCGGCCGACCAGCGGGTCTACCTCTACACCCAGTTCGAGCCCGCCGATGCGCGCCGGGTGTTCGCCTGCTTCGACCAGCCCGACCAGAAGGCCACCTTCGAGTTCCACGTGATCGCGCCGGAATCGTGGCTGGTGCTGTCGAACGCCCCGGCGGTCGACCCCGAGCCGGTCGGCAACGGGCTGGCCCGCTGGGAGTTCGCCCCGACCCGGCGGATGTCGACCTACATCACCGGCCTGGTCGCCGGCGAATACCACCGGGTGGCCGACTCGGTCAGTGGCGTCGCCGGGGAGATTCCGTTGTCCCTGGTCTGCCGGCAATCGATGGCCGAACACTTGGACACCGACCGGCTCTGGCACACCACCAAGGCCGGCTTCGAGGTCTTCGAGAAGCACTTCGGCCTGGCCTACCCCTTCGGTACCTACGACCAGATCTTCGTGCCCGAGTTCAACGCCGGGGCGATGGAGAATGCCGGACTGGTCACGATCCGCGACGAGTACCTGTTCCGCTCCCGGGTGACCGCGGCAGCTTACGAGGGTCGTGACAACACGATCCTGCACGAGCTGGCCCACATGTGGTTCGGCAACCTGGTCACGATGACCTGGTGGGACGACCTGTGGCTGAACGAGTCCTTCGCCGAATGGGCCTCGCACTTCTGCCAGTCGGAGTACGTGGACGACCTGGAGAGCCCGTGGGTGACCTTCTGCAATGCCCGCAAGAACTGGGCCTACCGTCAGGATCAGTTGCCCACCACCCATCCGATCGCGGCCGACATGGTCGACCTGGAGGCGGTCGAGCAGAACTTCGACGGCATCACCTACGCCAAGGGCGCCTCGGCGCTGCGCCAGTTGGTGGCCTATGTCGGCAAGGACAACTTCCTGGCCGGGGTGCGGCAGTACTTCGCCGACCACGCCTTCGCCAACACCGAACTGTCCGACCTGCTCAACGCGTTGACCGCGTCCTCGGGCCGCGACCTGTCCGACTGGTCGCGGCAGTGGCTGGAGGTCTCCGGGGTGAGCACCCTGCGGGCCGAGTTCGAGGTGGACGACCAGGGCCGGTTCACCAGCTTCGCGGTGCGCCAGAGCGTGCCCGAACAGTTCCCGGTGCTGCGCGATCACCGGATCGCGATCGGGCTCTACGCCGACCGGAACGGTCGACTGACCCGGGTGCAGCGCCTCGAGTTGGACGTCACCGGTGAGCTGACCGAGGTGCCCGACCTGGTCGGGGTCGCCCAGCCCGAGCTGATTCTGCTCAACGATGACGACCTGACCTATGCCAAGGTGCGGCTGGATCCGCGGTCGCTGGACACCCTGGTGCACCGGATCGGTGACATCGATTCCGCGCTGGCCCGGGCGGTGTGCTGGGCGGCGGCCTGGGACATGTGCCGCGACGGTGAGCTGCCGGCCGACCAGTACCAGCAACTGGCGCTGACCGGGGTGGCCACCGAAACCGACCCGTCCGCGGTGCAGCGCACCCTGGGCGCGGCCTGGACCGCGACCGTGCGCTATTTGCCGGCCGAGGCCCGACCCGAGGCAATCAGTGCCTTTGAACGTGGCCTGGCCAAGTTGTTGCGCGATGCCGAACCGGGTTCGGACACCCAGCTCACGGTGGTGCGCCAGTTGGCCACCGCCGCCCGCTCCGATGCCGCGGCCGAGTTGCTCCAAGCCTGGTTGGACGGCGAGGAGGTGCCGGCGGGGTTGACCGTCGACACCGACCTGCGCTGGCACCTGATCACTGCCCTGGCTCGTCTCGGCCGCGTCGATGCCGAGACGATCGAGGCCGAGTTGGCAGGCGACAACACCATCACCGGACGCGAATCCGCAGCCGCCGCCCGGGCCGCCCGGCCCACCGCGGAGGCGAAGGCCGAGGCCTGGCGGGCCGTGGTGGACGACCCGGAGGTGCCCAACGAGACCCAGCGCTCGATCTGTTTTGCCTTCCAGCAGCCCGGCCAGGAAGAGGTGCTGCGTCCCTACATCAACTCCTTCTTCGAGGTCGCCGAAGCGATCTCGGCCGGACGCGACGGGTGGCCCGAACGCGGCACCAGCCGGCGCGACAATGTACTGGATTACCTGTTCCCGACCGATGCGACCCGCGAGCTGGTGTCGCGGGTGGAGCACTGGATGTCGACCACCGAGTTGGCGCCCGCGGTGCGACGCAGCATTGCCGAGAGCCAGGACGACCTGTTGCGGTCGCTGAACGCCCAGGCCGCCTGGTCGAACCGCGATACCGGGGGCACCAAGACCGAGACCGGCCCGACCGCGGAAGCGGTCTCGGAGGACGACTGGCCGACCAGCGAACAACCGGCCGTTCGCGACTGACTCGATCGGATCCGATCGGATTGGAGGCACACCCGATGCACACCGTTGGTGACCTGGTGGCTCACCTCGAACGCTGGTACCCGCTGGGTACCGCCGAGTCGTGGGATCGGGTGGGCCTGACCGTCGGCGACCGGGCCGACCGGGTGGAGCGGGTGTGGTGCACCGTCGACGTCACCCCGGAGGTGATCGCCGAGGCGATCGATGCCCGCGCCGACCTGATCGTGGCGCACCATCCGCTGATGCTGCGCGGGGTGCACACCGTTACCTCCGACACCGCCAAGGGCCGGATGGTCAGCGAGTTGATCCGCAACCGGGTGGCGCTGTGGTCGGGCCACACCAATGCCGACTGTGCCGCTGACGGGGTGGCCGAGGCCCTCGCCGATGCGTTGGAGCTGGGTGAGCGCAGCCCGCTGGTGGCCGCCGAGGCCGATCGGATGTTGAACCTGGTGGTATTCGTGCCGGCCGATCATCTCGGCGTGGTGGTCGATGCGCTGGCCGAGGCCGGGGCCGGACGGGTCGGTGAGTACGACCGTTGCCATTGGGCGACCGAGGGCACCGGCAGTTTCCGTCCCCTCGACGGGGCGAATCCCTTCCTCGGGGAACGCGGCAAGGTCGAGCAGGTGACCGAGGCCCGGGTCGAACTGGTGCTGCCGGCCGGCCGCCGCTCGGCGGTGCTGGCCGCGCTGCGCGAGGCTCACCCCTACGAGGAACCCGCCTTTCACTTCACCGACGCCGACACCGGATTGCCGGTCAGCACCGGTCTGGGTCGGGTCGGCACCGTGGCCGAGCCGATCACCTTGCGCGAACTGGGTGAGCGACTGGCTGCGGTTCTGCCCGCCACCAGCGGCGGGGTGCGGCTGGGTGAACCGGCGGGCAACCCCGACCGAACCGTGCGGCGGATCGCCCTGCTGCCGGGGGCCGGTGATTCGCTGTTGGATCGGGCCCGAGCGCTGGACGTGGACGTTTACATCACCTCCGACCTGCGCCACCATCCGGCTTCGGAGTTTCTGATCGAGGGCGGCCCGGCCCTGATCGATATCGCGCATTGGGCCGCCGAATGGTTGTGGCTGCCCAGGCTGGCCGAGAAGCTGCGTGGTCTCGATCCGGCCCCGGAGGTCACCGTCTCGGAGTTGAACACCGACCCCTGGCTGCTTCGGCTGGGCTGAGCGGGCCGGGCCCGAGCTGTCCGTCCTCGAGCTGGGGAGTGCGAGCCCACACCCCAACTCACCCCGACCCGGGTACCAAAACCCCCAACTCACCCCCACCGAAACCCCGGTTCCGGCCGAATCCGCAGGGTGAGTTGCCTGTTTTGGTACCCCGGGCCCGGACTCGTCCGGACCTGGCAGCTGTGGGTCGCCGAACCTGCCTCCGGGATACCGGAAGCCGGGTACTTCTTCCGGCGTGCTGCTGCAAGCGGCCCGATCTCGGCGAGGCATCCACGCAGACAGCTTTCCGACCCGAAATCAGGCGCTTTGCAGCAGCAAGGGTCCCCTACCCCGCCGGCCAGTCGACCGGATACGTGTTATCCGCGCCGGTCCGAGCACGACCCGGAAACCACGCTCGAAGATCCCGCGCCCAGCAACCAAACGCCCGGAAATCACGAACGCCCCGGCCGTCATCGGCTCGGGGCGTCGCGGTTGTTGACGATCAGAGTTCGGCGACGTCGCGGGCGTGCAGCACCCGCAGCGAACGGGCCGCTTCGGCCAACTGGCCGATGCCCTGCACCAGGCCACCGGCCAGGTCACCGTGGCGGAAGCTGGTCACCATCGTGGCGGCGGCGAACTTGCACTCCGAATCCTGCAGGGTGCGCTGGGTGGCCGCGCCGGTGACGATCTCCAGGCTGCGCCCGACCGGGTCGACCGCGATCAACACGGTGTTGTCCGGGTCAACGGTGGCCGCGTGCAGGGCCACCGCACGAGTCCGCGGGTCCTCGATGATTCGGTCGAGGCTGACGTTGAAGGTGTAGCCGCTGACCTCACGGGCCTGCGCCAACGCGTCCTCGATCGCCTCTCGATCGTTGGCGTTCAGAATCTCACCACCGGTCACTTGCGCCTCCTACCACGGTCATCTTCTCGCCCCCGGTCGGCAGCGCCTTCGGTTCGGCACCGGCACCCAACCAGATCGCTTCGTCCAGTTCGGCCTCACCGCGGCCGGCTCGCGCCCAGGACGGCCCCATGGTGACCACGGTCACCAGCAGTCCGAATGCCAACGGGATGCCCAGTGCCAGCAACAAGATCCACAGCACCGACGGGCTCTCGACGTTGTTCCACCCCGGCAATGTCTGCAGGGGCACTAGCATGCTCACGAGGTCACTCACGGGTCCTACCGTAGTGCACATGGCCGCTGCTTGGGGGCCGATCCCAAGCGGAGGTGAGAGGAGAGTCGATGGTCGCCGAGCCGCGCGTAGTTCTGGACGACGGGGAAATCAACCGGGCGGTCACCCGGATGGCCCACGAGGTGCTCGAGGCGAACCATGGCGGCAACGATGTGCTGCTGCTCGGCATTCCCACCCGCGGGGTGCCGCTGGCCAAACGGCTGGGCGCGGCGATGAGCCAGGTCGAGGGCAGCGAGATCCCGGTCGGCACCCTCGACATCACCTTGTACCGTGACGATCTGCGCCGAAACCCCACCCGCAAGGTCGGCCGCACCAACCTGCCCTGTGCGGTGGACGGCCGGGTGGTGGTGCTGGTCGACGATGTGCTGTTCTCCGGACGCACCGTCGCCGCCGCCCTCGACGCCCTCAAAGACCTGGGCCGGCCGAAGGCCGTGCGGCTGGTGGTACTGGTCGACCGGGGCCACCGCCAACTGCCGGTGCGCGCCGACCACGTCGGCAAGAACCTGCCCACCTCGTTGAGGGAACGGGTCACGGTGCGGTTGGCCGAACACGACGACGTCAGTGAAGTGATCATCACCCGACCCGATGAGGAGAACTGATGCGGCACCTGCTGTCGACCGCGGACCTCACCACCGAACAGGTCGATGCCCTGCTGGACACCGCCGAGGAGATGTCCGATGTGCAGACCCGGGCGGTCAAGAAACTGCCCGCCCTGCGCGGACGCACGGTGGTCAACCTCTTCTTCGAGGATTCCACCCGCACCCGCTCGTCCTTCGAGATCGCCGGTAAGTGGCTGTCGGCCGATGTGATCAACGTGTCGGCCAAGGGCTCCTCGGTGTCGAAGGGAGAATCCTTGCGCGACACGGTGAAGACGGTGGCGGCGATGGGGGTCGATGCGCTGGTGATCCGGCACATGGCCTCCGGGGCGCCGCAGCAGGTCGCCGGTTGGGTGGACGCCCACGTGGTCAATGCCGGGGACGGTACCCACGAGCACCCCACCCAGGCCCTGTTGGACGCGTTCACGATGCGCCGCCACTTCCGGGCCGCCGGCGAGGACGAGGTCGACTGGTCGACCAAGACGATCGCGATCGTCGGCGACATCACCCATTCGCGGGTGGCTCGCTCGAATGTGTTGTTGCACCGGCTGCTCGGCACCCGGGTGATCCTGGTCGCCCCGCCGACCCTGCTGCCCGCCGGCGTGGAGACCTGGGGGGTGGAGGTCACCGGTGAGCTGGACGAGGTGATCGATCAGGTCGATGTGGCGATGATGTTGCGGGTGCAGCGGGAACGGATGGCCGGCGGGTTCTTCCCCACCCCGCGCGAATACACGATCGGTTTCGGGTTGACCCGCGACCGGCTGGCCCGGATGCGTCCGGGCTCGGCCATCTGCCATCCGGGGCCGATGGTTCGCGGGTTGGAGATTTCCGCCGACGCCGCCGATGCGGCCTCGTCGTTGGTGTTGGATCAGGTAGCCGCGGGGGTCGCGGTACGAATGAGTGTGCTGTACCACCTGCTGGGCGGTGCCGATGAGGAGGGCTTGCAGTGATCCTGATCTCGGGAGCTGAACTGTACGACGGCCGACGCGAGGACGTCTTCGTCCGTGACGGGGTGTTCGCCGACCCGGCCGAGGCACCCGCCGATGTCGAACGCATCGACGCGGCCGGCAAGGTGCTGCTGCCGGGCCTGGTCGACATCCACGTGCACCTGCGCGAACCCGGCCGTGAGGACGCCGAGACGATCGCCACCGGCACCCGGGCCGCGGCCCGTGGCGGGTTCACCGCGGTGTGCGCGATGGCCAACACCAACCCGGTCACCGACACCGCCGAGGCGGCCGCCCACGTCGCCGCAATCGCGGCCCGGGAGGCGAGCTGCCAGGTGCAGCCGGTCGGGGCGATCACCAAGGGGCTGGCCGGTGCCGAACTGGCCGAACTCGGGTTGATGGCCGAAGCGGACGAACACCATCCCGGCCTGCGGATGTTTTCCGACGACGGCAAGTGCGTGCAGGACGCGTTGGTGATGCGCCGCGCCTTGGAGTACGCCCGCCGACTGGACGCGGTACTGGCCCAGCATGCCCAGGACTCGTCCCTGGCCGGCACCGGGGCCTGCTGTCACGAGGGCCCCGAATCGGGACGCCTGGGCCTGACCGGATGGCCGCCGGCCGCCGAATCGGTGATCGTGGCCCGCGATGTGGAGTTGGCCGCCCTGACCGGGGCCCGCTATCACGTCTGCCACCTGACCAGCGCCGAAGGGGTTGCGGTGGTGCGCGCGGCGAAGCAGCGCGGGGTGCAGGTCACCGCCGAGGTGACCCCGCACCACCTCTACCTGGGGGTGGAGCGACTGGCCGACTACGACCCGGTCTGGAAGGTCAATCCCCCGCTGCGTTCGGCCGAACACATCGCCGCCCTGCGCGAGGCGCTGATCGACGGGACGATCGACTGCGTGGCCACCGACCACGCCCCGCACGCCCGCCACGACAAGGAACATGCCTTCGGTGATGCCGCCTTCGGGATGCTCGGGCTGGAAACCGCCCTGGCGGTGGTGATCGACCTCTTCGTCGACGAGGGCACTCTCGATTGGGCCCGGGTGGCCGAGGTGATGAGCTTCACCCCGGCCCGGATCGCCCGGCTGGCCGACCAGGGTCGTCCGATCGCGGTGGGTGAACCGGCGAACCTGGTGCTGGTCGACCCGAAACGCCGCGCGGTGGTCGACCGGGATGCCTCGGCGTCCCTGTCGCGCAACAACCCCTGGCACGGGCTGGACCTGCCCGACCCGGTCGAGCTCACGATCTGGGCCGGCAAACCGACTTACCGCAGGGAGGCATCGTGAGCTTCTACGAGGAGGTCGGCGGGCACGAAACCTTCGCCAAGCTGACCCGGGTCTTCTACGAGGGCGTGGCGAGCGATCCGGAGTTCCGGGCGATGTACCCCGAGGAGGATCTCGCCCCGGCCGAACGCCGACTGCGGATGTTCCTGGAGCAGTACTTCGGTGGTCCACCGCAGTACCAGCTCGAACGCGGCCACCCCCGGTTGCGGATGCGGCATGCACCTTTTCCGGTGACCATCGCCGCCCGCGACACCTGGCTGCGGCACATGCGCAAGGCCGTCGACGCCCTCGACCTGGACGAGCGCCACGAGCGCGAAATGTGGGAATACTTCGAACGGGCCGCCACCGCCATGATCAACTCGGGGGAGCCTGTTCAACGACTTGGTTTTCAACTGTGAGGTGCCGTGCCCCGATTCGAATGTGACATCCCCAAGCGCTGGGGTGACCTGGACGCCCAGGTTCATGTGAACAACGCCCGCTTCGTCGACTACCTCCAGGAAGCCCGCGTGGACTACCTGGAACACAGCGAGAACAACCACATGCTGGGTAACGGCGTGCTGGTGGTGCGCACCGAGCTGGAGTTCCTGCGTCCGATCGATTTCAGCGAGGAGCCGGTACGCGCCCTGGTGTCGGTGGAAACCCTCGGCGGGGCGAAGTTCTCGCTGGGCTACGAGCTGTGGGACGACGGTGAGCTGTGCGCCCGGGCCCGCACCTACCTGGCCCCCTTCGACATCAACACCGGACGGGTGCGCCGGCTCACCGATGCCGAACGCGAGGTCTTCCGCCGCGATCTCGATCCGGTGGTGGAGTTGCGCGACGTGCCCCGGCCCCGGTGGGGCGATGAGGGCCATCACAGCCCGATCCGGGTGCGCTGGTCGGATCTGGACGCCTACGGTCATGTGAACAACGCGATGTTCTACGACTACATCCAGGAAGCCCGGATGCGCACCCTGAAGTCGGTCAACCGCGGGGCCTTCGCCGAGAAGGGCCAGCGGCTGTGGATGGTGGTGCGCCAGGACATCGACTACATCACCCAGTTGCCCTTCCGCCATCAGCCCTACGACTGTGTGACCGTGGTGCCGAAGCTGGGCAACAGCTCGATGACCCTGGCCGCGGAACTGCGCGACGAGAACGGCACGGTCTACGCCGCGGCCCGTACGGTGTTGGTGTGCACCGATCTGTCGGGTCGTCCCGTTCCGCTGCCCGAGGTCGTGCGCAACGGCCTGGACCCCTACCGAGTGGAGACCGATGACTGAGCTGAAAGCCCTGATTCTGGACTGGGGCGGCACGATCACCCCCTGGCATCAGGTGGATTACCGCGCCCAGTGGACCACCTTCGCCGAGGCCTACGGCACGATGGCCTGTTCCCTCAACGACCTGGCCGCCTCCCTGTTGTCGGCCGAGAGCAGCCTGTGGCGTCGGGTGCACGACGATCATTCGTCGGGGCATCTGCGTGAGATTTTCGAGACCGTCGGCATCGTCCGGCCCGGGGAGGATTACGACGCCGCCACCCTGGCCGGGATCGAGGCCTACCGCACCTTCTGGGAGCCGCACACCTTCACCCATCCGGCCTGGCCGAGTGTGTGGGAGCACCTGCGCTCCCGCGGGGTGAAGATCGCGGTGTTGTCGAACACCATCTGGCCACGGGAGTGGCACGAGGACTGGTTCGCCCGCGACCAGGTCAGCGATCTGCTGGACGTGCAGGTGTACAGCAGCGACCTGGACTGGGCCAAGCCGCATCCGAAGATTTTCGAGTACGCGGCCGAGCAGTTGGATCTGGAGCCGTCCGAATGCGCCTATCTCGGTGATCGTCGCTACGAGGACGTCTTCGGCGCCCAGCGTGCCGGCATGCAGGGGTGGTGGTTCCCGCACGAGGGTCTGCCGCCGGATCAGATCGTCGAGGTCGACGTCACCCCTGAGGCGACCCTCACCGAACCCGACCAGGTGATCAGCCTCTTCGGCTGAGCCGGCCGGTGGCCGCGGCCGGGGATCTCATCACCCCGGCCGCCGGACGTCCGGTCAGTTGCCGTCGCCGTTGGCCTCGGCCTTGTCGTACATCTGCTCGATCAGGTCGCTGTACTTCTTCTCCACCGCGCCGCGGCGGATCTTCATGCTCGGGGTGACCTCGTCGTCGTCCACGGTCAGTTCGTGGTTGAGCACGGTGAACTTCTTCACCGTCTCCCACCGCTCCAACCGCTCGTTGGCCCGCTCGACGTAGTGGTTCAACATCCGGCGGGTGTGCTCGAGCTGGGTGAGTTCGCTGTAGGGCATGCCCTCGTAACCCTTGGAGTTGCCCCAGCCGGCGATCGAATCCGGGTCGAGCACGACCAGTGCGGAGATGTACTTGCGGCCCTCACCGGTGACCACGGCCTGGGAGATGTAGGGGCAGTTCGCCAGCAGCGCACCCTCGACCTTCTGCGGGGCGACGAACTTGCCGCCGGAGGTCTTGATCAGGTCCTTCTTGCGGTCGGTGATCCGCAGGTTGCCCTGTTCGTCCAGCTCACCGATGTCACCGGTGTGGAACCAGCCGTCGCTGAACGATTCCTCGGTGGCCTCGGCCATGTTCTCGTAGCCGCTGGTGACACCGGGCCCACGCACCAGGATCTCGCCGTCGTCGGCGATCTTGGCCTCGGTACCGGGCAGCACGGGGCCGACGGTGCCCAGGGCGGGCTTGCGGTAGTCGTTGACGAAGGTGATCGCGCCGGTCTCGGTGAGGCCGTAGCCCTCGATCAGGTTGATCCCGGCGGCCCAGAACCAGCGCTGCACCTGGGCGTTGAGCTTGGCCGAGCCGGAGACGAAGAACTTCACCCGGCCACCCATCTTGGCCTTCAGCTTGCTGAACACCAGCTTGTCGGCCACCGCGTACTGCGCGGCCAGCAGGGGTGGCACCTTCTTGCCCGCGACCCGGTACGGAATCGTCTTCATACCGACCGAGAAGGCCTTGCGGGCGATCACCGACTTGATGCCGGTGGCGTTGCCGATCATCACGGTGTTGCGGACCTTCTCGAAGATCCGGGGGGCGCCGGCCATGATCGTGGGCTTGACCTCGCCGAGACCCTGGACGATGCGGGTCAGGTCCCCGTCCACCGCGGTGAGCATGCCCGAGGACACCCAGACCGTGATCAGGCACTTGCCGAACACGTGCGACAGCGGCAGCCACAGGAAGTGCACATCGTCCTGGGTGATGATGCCGAGTTCCTCGACCCCGATCGCCTCGTAGGCCCACACACTGTGGTTCAGCCGCACACCCTTGGGGCGTCCGGTGGTGCCGGAGGTGTAGATCAGCGTCGACAGCGAGTCGTGGTGGGTGGAGTCGATCGCCTCGTCCACCGCATCGGGGTGGTCCATCAGGTGGGCCCGACCCAGTTCGCGCAGGCCCTCCCAGGTGTGCACCATCTCGTTGTCGTGGCTGCCGTCCATCTGCACGATGGCGTGCACATTGTGGTGCTCGCGCTGGGCGATCATCTTGTCGCTCTGCTCGGCGTTCTCGACGATCGCGACCTTCACCTTCGCATCGGAGAGGATGAAGGCGACGTCCTCGCCCTTGGTGGTCGGGTACACCGTGGTGGTGGCCGCGGCGGCGCACATCACGGCGAGGTCGGCGATGATCCACTCCATCCGGGTGTTGGACGCGATCGCGACCCGGTCTTCGTGCTCGACGCCCAGGGCGATCAGGCCGGCGGCCATCTCGCGGGCGTAGTTCTCGACCTCACCCCAGGTGAACGACTGCCAGGAGCCGTCCGGTCCCCGGTACTTGAGTGCTTCCCGACTTGCCGACTCGGCCGCCCGACGGCGCAGCATCTCACCCACCGACGGGGCGCTGTCAGCCATCATTTGGTCAAGGGTCCGGGTCATAGTGGCTCTCTCCTTATGCAAGATTCCGGACGAATCCTAGTGGGATCCGCGTGATTCCGGCAGGGGTTCGGGGAAAAGATCGGCGGGGAAACGGTTGAACACTAAACAGTTGTCCGGTAAAGTCGTCGTATGACCGAACGTATCCAGGCTCGATGGCTGTCCCAGGAGCAGCAGCAGATCTGGCGAACCTACCTGCTCGGGTCCGCCCGGGTCAGTGAACGTTTGGACGCGGATCTCAGACCCTACGGTATCGACCTGGGTGAATACGAGATCCTGGTCTGCCTGGAGGAATCCCCCGACCGTCGGATGCGGATGTCGGAGCTCGCCGACAGCGTGCACCAATCGCGCTCGCGGCTGACCCACACCGTGGCCCGGATGGAGAAGGCCGGCCTGGTGATTCGCCAGTCGTGCCCCAACGACCGACGCGGGGTGTGGGCACAGTTGACCGACAAGGGCTTTGAGCTGCTCAGTTCTGCGGCCCCGGACCATGTCGAGTCGGTGCGACGTATCCTTGTCGAGGCCGTCGACCCGGAGGACTTCAAAGCCCTGGGTCGCGCCTTCGAAGCGGTGCTGGCAGTCGGCACCGAGGACGAGACCTAGAAGGGACACCATGGCCGAACCAATCCTCGTCGGATTGCTCAGCGAACTACCCGAGGACGAGGTGTTGGTGGTCGACGCCGACGACGCCGGCACCGAGGACGACATCGCGGTATTCCACTCCGACGGCGTCTGGGCGATGACCGACCTGTGCAGCCACGGGGCGGCCAAACTGTCCGAGGGATGGATCGAGAACGGCTTGGTGGAATGCCCCCTGCACGGCTCGGAGTTCTGCCTGCGCAGCGGAAAGCCGCAAACCCTGCCGGCCAATGTCCCGGTGGACACCCACCGGGTCGAGGTGCGCGGGGACGAACTCTGGCTGCACGTGGGCGAACCGGTCACCGAGAACGACTGACACTGCTGCCTGCGGTCGAACCTCTTGAGGGCGCGAGCAAGCGCCGCTCCCCCCACGGCTGTTGGGTGGCTCAGTCGGAGTCGACGTGTTCGTGCAGTCGGCGGATCGCGACCGCGACCGCATAGGGGGTTTCGATCGCCGACATGTGCCCGGCTCGCGGGACGGTGATCAGCTCGGCATCCTTGCCGAGGGCATCGGCCATCCGCTGGGCGTCCTCGGCAGGTGACATGTCGTCCTCGTCGCCACGCAACACCAGGGCGGGCACGTCCAGCTTCTCGAGCACCGCATGCCGGTCGGGCCGGGCCGCCATCGCCCGCTGCCCCCAGGCAATGCCGGCCGGCGGGGCCTCGGCCAGCCATGCGCGCAACACCTCGACCACCTCGGGACGCTCGGCGTGGGTGGTGGCACCGAGCACGGCATTGACCATCGGCGCGACCGCATCGGCGCCGTCCTCCCCCTCGGCGGCATCGGCGATCGCCAACCGGTTCTGCTTCGCCTCCTCGGGGTCGGCCCCGGCCTTGGTGTCGAGCAGGCCGATCCCGGCAACCAGGTCCGGATGCGATTCGGCCAGCGCCATCGCGGCATACCCACCCATCGATAGGCCCACCACGACCGCCCGGGTGACGCTCTCCTCGGCCAAGCCTGCGGCCAGCAGTTCGGCATAGGCATCGAGAGAGGGCTCACCCTCGGGGATGCCCGAGCCACCGAAACCGGGGGCATTGACCGCGATCACCGGCACCCCGGGCAACTCGGCGATCACCGCTTCCCACATCCGGAAATCCAGCGGAAAGCCGTGCAGCAGCACCACGGGAAGACCGGTCGCCGGGCCGAAACGATGCATCGTGAGAGTCATACCCCAAGGATGTCACGCGCCCCTGGGGGCTCGGAGCACCTCCGTCGAGTGTCGGACCCGGGCATATCGAAAGTCGTTGCGCATATCGAGATTCATTGTTATCGTTTTTCGATATGAGCCCCAGTGAGGAGACCCCGATGCCCAAACGCTTGCGGATACCGGCCTTCAGCCAGTCGGATTTCGGTTGGAGCTATCTGCTGATGGCGCTGGTGGCCATCACCCTGCCGGTGCTCACGATTATCCGGCCGCTGGTGCAGTGGATCCGGGGCAGCACTCTGGTCACGTCGGTGATGCTCCCCCACGGCATGGATCTGACCACCCCGCTGTCGGGTGCGCGGGTCTGGGAGAGCACCCTCACCGTCGAGATCGCTCAGGCCTCGACCACCGCCTGGCTGGCGCACCTGGGCCGCGGAGTGCTGCTCACCGCGGTGGTGTGGTGGGTGCTGTATCTGCTCGGACGGCTGCTGCGCTCGGTTCAGGACGGCACCCCGTTCCGGGCCGAGAACGTCACCCGGTTGCGGGTCGCGGGCGTGGTGGTGATGGCCGGGGCCATCGTGTGGATGTTCTACAACGGTCTGATCAATCCGATTCTGCTGGGTGAGGTGGTGCCGGCCCACGGTGTGATGTGGCTGGCGCAGTTGTCGTATGGCTCACTGCTGGTGGTCGGATTCGGAGTGTTGCTGACCGTGGTGGCCGAGGTTTTCCAGCGCGGGGTGCGGTTGGAGGAAGACGCAGAGGGCGTGATCTGATGGGCGCCGACGAGCCGCACCGGGTCGTGTGTCACCTCGACGAGTTGCTCGAGGCCCGGTCGATGACGCTGACGGCGTTGGCCGAGCAGGTCGGGGTGACCCCGGTGAACCTGTCGATCCTGAAGAACAACCGGGCCAAGGCCGTCCGGTTCACCACCCTGACCGCCCTGTGCGAGGCGCTGGAGTGCTCGCCGGGAGATGTGTTCAGCATCGAGCCATGACCGACGAGGGCCGCCACCGAGTACATCCGGTGGCGGCCCTCGTCGGACGCGGCCGACTCTCAGCAGTCGGTGCGGTTCAGTCGCGGGTGAGGCGGCGGTGGGTGGCGCGGTGCGGACGGGCCGCTTCCTCGCCGAGCCGGTCGATCTTGTTCTTCTCGTAGTCGGCGAAGTTGCCCTCGAACCAGAACCACTGGGCCTGATCCTCTTCGGTGCCCTCCCAGGCCAGGATGTGGGTCGCCACCCGGTCAAGGAACCAGCGGTCGTGGGAGATCACCACGGCACAGCCCGGGAACTCCAGCAGCGCGTCTTCCAGCGACTGCAGGGTCTCCACGTCCAGGTCGTTGGTCGGTTCGTCGAGCAGCAGCAGGTTGCCGCCCATCTTCAGGGTGAGGGCGAGGTTCAGTCGGTTGCGCTCACCGCCGGACAGCACGCCGGTGGGCTTCTGCTGGTCGGGGCCCTTGAACCCGAAGGACGCGACGTAGGCGCGCGAGGGCACCTCGAAGTTGGCGACCTTGATGTGGTCCAGACCGTCGGAGACGACCTCCCACACGTTCTTGTTCGGGTCCAGACCGCCACGGCCCTGGTCGACGTAGGAGATCGACACGGTGGAGCCGACCTTCAGTTCGCCGGAGTCGGGGGTCTCCTCGCCGACGATCATCTTGAACAGGGTCGACTTGCCGACACCGTTGGGGCCGATCACGCCGACGATGCCCGAGCGCGGCAGGGTGAACGAGAGCTTGTCCATCAGCACTCGGTCGCCGAAGCCCTTGGTCAGGTCGACCGCCTGCAGCACATCGGTGCCCAAGCGCGGGCCGGGCGGGATGTTGATCTCGGCGGTGTCCATCTTGCGGTTGCGCTCGGCCTCGGCGGCGAGTTCTTCGTAGCGGGCCAGACGGGCCTTGTTCTTGGCCTGACGGGCCTTCGGGCTGGATCGCACCCAGTCGAGCTCGCGTTCCAGGATCTTGGCGCGCTTGGCGTCCTTCTGGCCCTCGATGGTCAACCGCTTGCGCTTGGTCTCCAGGTAGGTGGAGTAGTTGCCCTCGTAGGGGTGCAGCCGGCCGCGGTCGATCTCACAGATCCACTCGGCGACGTTGTCCAGGAAGTACCGGTCGTGGGTGATCGCCAGGACGGCACCCGGGTAGGTCTTCAGGTGGCCTTCGAGCCAGTTCACCGACTCGGCATCCAGGTGGTTGGTGGGCTCGTCGAGCAGCAGCAGGTCGGGCTGTTGCAACAGCAGCTTGCACAGCGCCACCCGACGGCGCTCACCACCCGACAACACGCTGACCGGGGTGTCCGGCGGCGGGCAGCGCAGCGCGTCCATCGCCTGATCGAGCTGGGAGTCGAGGTCCCAGGCGTTGCGGTGGTCGAGTTCGGTCTGGAGGTTGCCCATCTCCTCCAGCAGGGCGTCGAAGTCCGCGTCCGGGTCGGCCATGGCCTCGGAGACCTCGTTGAACCGGTCCAGCATGGCCTTGGTTTCGGCGGCCGCTTCCTGGACGTTCTCCAGCACGGTCTTGTCCTCGGTCAGCGGCGGCTCCTGCAGCAGGATGCCCACCGACTTGCCCTTGGCGAGCATCGCCTCACCGTTGTTGGGGGTCTCCAGACCGGCCATCACCTTGAGCATGGTGGACTTACCGGCACCGTTGGGGCCGACGACGCCGATCTTCGCGCCTTCGAAGAACGACAGGGTGACGTTGTCGAGAATGACCTTGTCGCCGATCGCCTTGCGGACGTTGTGCATCGTGTAGATGAACTCAGCCATGAACCAACCTTCAGTGCGTGATCGTGGGGTGCCCGGACACAGGCGGCACCCAACCTACCCGAACCGCAAATCACCTCGCATCGCCGACCGGGTGGAACCGCCCGGTCACGCGGACGGGACCGCCCGGCCCCACAGGGGTCCAACCACGGCCATTGCAGGGGACGACCCACGCCCGAACCCGGAAACGTCCTGGGTGCGTAGCCGCCGCGTGCCATGCAACGGACGCCCGCACCCGGACCGGAAACGTCAGCCGACCCCTGCCACGCCGCAGCGCTCACTCAGGCAGCCGCCTCCTCGGAATCGATCGGCTCGGCCGCCGCACCTGCTACCTCGGCGTCTGCCACCTCGAAACCTTCGGCGTCCTCGAGCGCCTGTCGGGAGGCCTCGTCGCGCTCGGCCTGGGCCTTGGCGGCCTTCTCATTGCGGCGGAACCCTTCGACGGTGCCGCGGGTGAGGTCGTGGCCGACCGAGTACGCCTCGATGTGCAACTGCTCGCGTTCCTCGCCCTCCTTCGAGGTCCAGGTCGCGGTGCGCAACTTGCCGTGCACCACGACCGGGTCGCCCTTGCGCAGGGAATCGCGCACGTTGTCGGCGAGTTGTCGCCAGCACTGCACGGTCAGCCACGTGGTGGGTTGGTCGAACCAGTTGCCGTTGCGCATCACCCGTGGGGTGTTCGCCAACCGGAACGTGGCCAGGTTCAGGTGGTCGCTCACCGTGCGGTGGTCGACCTCATTGCCGAGATTGCCGGTGATCGTGATCTGGGGCTCCATCCGGGGGCCTCCTTTCTGCTTACCCAACACAGTGGGCACCCGGATCGGTGAGTTCCCTCGGCGAAACGAAATTGTGGAGAGTGCTTCGAGGCGAATTCGAGCTGTGGAAAGTCGTCGTCCACGTGCCCGTGGCTGCGCCCCTCAGGCTGCGGCGCGCAGGGCGGCTTCGCGGGCGTCCCGATGCCGGTCGAGTTCGGTTTCGATCGGCATCAGCACCAGATCGTTGGCCACGTCGGCGATCGACAGGTACAGCGCCCGGCGGGCCCGGTGCGCAGCACGTTTCGCCCCGACCACCACCCCGACGCGGGAGAACAGTGCCAGTAACAACCCGGCCAACACACCGCCGACGGCGAGCACCGTCGGAGCCGGCACACCCCACCACAACACCTCGGGCAGCGGCGGCATCTGCAGGTAGAGCAGCAGGAAAGCCACCCCCAACCAGATCAGTCCGACCAGGGCGGTGAGCAGCACCAGCCACTGCACCACCCGCACCGCCGACCACCAGCGATGTTTGCGATCCATCCCCAGATCGGTGGTGGCCACGGCCCGGTCGAGTCGATCGGGCAACTCGGGCAGATGGGAGCGTCCGGCTTGGGCAACCGCCATCGACCAGCCGCGCGGCATCGCCTCGGCGCTGCTGCGGGTGATCTCGCGCACCGCGGTCTCGACCCGGGCCGATTGCACCCCCGAAGCGGCCGGCAACGAGGTGCGGCCCACCCGGGAGGGGTCGATCTCCTTGCGTTCCACCGCGCCGCCGACGCCCTTGCGCAGCCGGTCGAGGTGCAGTCGGCGCAACGGGTCGGGCTTGAATCGTCCGATCCAGGCCAGTACCGGCCAGCCGGTGGCTTGGGCGCCGCGCTGGCGCCAGGCACTGTCGACCGCGTCCACCACCGCAGGCACCCGGGCGGCCTCGGCCAGGGCGCCGATCAGCCGTTTGCGATCGGTGTCGGCCAGTTCGGTCTGCGGGCCGGCAGCGGTGGCGCCGGCCAAATCATCGGCAGCCGCCCGCACGTCGGCGGCGAGCCGGTTCGCGGCCGCGGCCTTCGCGGTGACCAGTTCGGCCAGTCGGGCGCGCAGTTCGCCGACTCCGGCCCCGGTACGCGCCGAGGTCGCGTGGATCTCCACCTCGGCCAGACCTTCGGCGTCCAGTAGCCGGCGCAGGTCGGTCAGGCAGCGTTCGAGTTCGGCCTCGCTCAACCGGTCGATCTGGTTCAGCACCACCAGCATCACCCCGGCATGGCGGGCCATCGGGATCAGGTAGTTCTCGTGCAGAGCCGCATCGGCGTACTTCTGCGGGTCGAGCACCCAGGCCACCGCGTCGACCAGTTGCACCATCCGGTCGACCTCTAGCCGGTGCGCGGCCTCGGTGGAGTCGTGGTCGGGCAGGTCCAGCAACACCAGCCCGTCCAGCGACGGGGCGGGTGGCCCGGCTCGTCCGGGCAAGGCCAGCCGGCGTTTCGGCGCGGGCAGGGCCAGGGTCGGGTCATCACCGCTGAGTTGGTGGCGGGTGCGCACGTCCAGCCAGTCGAGCAGATCGGTGGTCGGCTCGGATCCGAAGACCGCGGCGGTGGTGGTCGAGGTGGTGGGACGGCGCATGCTGACCGAGGACAGTTCGGTGCCGGTGAGGGCATTGAACAGGCTGGATTTGCCCGACCCGGTGGCCCCACCGAGCGCCACCACGGTCGCTTCACCCGAGAAGGCGAGCCGGTGGTCGGCCTGGGCCACCACCCGTTCGGCCTCCTCCACCGCCGCGTCGGGGGCTCGTCCGCGTGAGAGGTCGGCCGCCTCGGCCAGCGCACGAGTGCGTTCGGGTAGCGACGGGCTTGTCGTGCGGGCCATCAGCGCACGTCCCGTTCGGATTGCTCGGACCATTCGGCAGGTTGCGGCTGGGCATGTTGGGGCTCAGCAAGCTGGGGTTCGGCGTGTTGGGATTGCGGCAACAACTCACCTTCCAGAATCGGGGCCTGCACTCCGGCGGTGTTCACCCCGGGCAGAGCGGGACGTGCCCCACCGATGGCGGGCTGTTCGGCGGCCCCGAGTTCGGCAGTGCCGCCCGAGCCCACCATCAACGGCCCACCTTCGCGGGCCCTGGCCACCGCGGCCGCGGCGGCGCGAATCCGATCCCCGGCCGAGGTGTCGAGGCCCAGTTCGCTGAGGCGTTCGTGGTAGCGCAGCAACTCGCCGGCCATCAGGGCCTCGATGCGGTTGTCGAGGTCCTCCTTGGCGGTCTTGGCCAGCCGCCGGACGGCGTCGTCACCGAAGATCGCCTCCAACAAGCGCTGGGCCAGTACCGCGGTGCCGCCGGCCACGCCGACCTCGGCACCGACCAGACCTCCGGTTTGGGAGAAGATGAAGATCATCAGCGCCACACCGACCGCGTTCACCCCGAGGGCGGCGAACCGGGCCCGGGAGCGGCGTTTCATGCCCTCACCGGCGACCAGTTCGAGTACCGACCGCTGCCAGTCGCGGATCGTGGTGGCCACGCCGGAGTAGTAGTGCGGGGAGGCCCGTCCCAGGTCGACCGGGGAGCGGTCGAGCAACTGTCGACCGGCGACGTGGGCGTGCCAGGAGCGTTCGACCCGTTCGGCGGCGGCCTCCCCCTCGTCCCGGATCAGTGCTTCGAGGCCGGATTCGACCGCCACCTCGAGGTCATCGGTGCCCGGTGGCCGACCGCGGATCCACGAGGTGAGCCGGTCACGCAGCCAGCTGATCTTCTCCTCCACGACCCGCAGCACCTCGCCGGTGCCGACGAACTCGTGCCAGCGGGCCAGCACCTCACCGCGCAGCAGGGTGCCGTCGGCCGATTGCACCGCGATGGTGCGTACCGCCTCGGCATAGGACGCGTCGGCCTCCTCGCTGAGCTGTACGACGGTGTGCACCTGGTCGTCGACCTGTTGGGCCAGCGGGACGGCGTGCTCGGCCAGCGCCCCGATCGCACCGTCCAGGGTGCGCCGGATCACTTCCTCGCGGGTGCTGCGGTCGGCGGCCAGGCCGGCCAGCCAGCCCCGGATCGGAGAGACCGCCGCATCGGGCAACAGCCCGTCCTCGTCGGTGGTGGTTTCGGGTACCGCGAACAGCGGCGACTCCCCCAGGCCGCGTTCGGTCATCAACTGGCCCAGGTGGGCGGGAATCTCGTTCATCCCGGCCGGGGGCACCCGGTCGAGCACGACCGCGACCATCGCGCTGCGGGCGGCGGCTTCGTGCAGGAACTCCCAGGGCACCGCATCGGCGTAGCGGGCGGCACTGGTCACGAACAGCCACAGGTCGGCCGCGGCCAGCATCTGCGCGGCCAGGGCCCGGTTCTCGGCCACCACCGAATCGACGTCGGGGGTGTCCAGAATCGCGATGCCCTGCGGCAGCGACGGTTCGGGTACCAGCCGCAGGGTGGACGAGTCGTGCGCCTCGGTGGCGGTGCGGGCCAGGCCGGGCAGGATCCGGTCGGCGCTGAACCACTGCTCGTCGGCGGGGTGGTGCACCAACACCGGTGATCTGGTGGTGGGGCGGATCACGCCGGGGGTGGTGACCCGCCGTCCGACCAGGGAGTTGACCAGGGTGGATTTTCCGGCACCGGTGGACCCGCCGACGACCACCAGCAACGGGGCGTTCAGGGTTGCCAGGCGCGGCAGGACGTAGTCGTCGAGTTGGTTGCGCATCTGTTGGGCGATGCGTTGGGCGTGCTCGGCACCGGGCAACGGCAGCGGTAGCCGCACGTCGTCGATGGCGGAGCGCAAACGGGTGAGTGCTTCTTCCAGGCTCTCGACCACCTGCGCCTCCCTACTACTGTGGCGGCCCCCATGTCGGGTCGACCGCCGAGTACTGTTTCGACGAATGCCCCAGTGGCGCACTTCCCGGGGTGCCGGCGGTGACCTGTGGGGTCGATGCCGGGGCTCCGGTGGGAGGTGCCCACTGCTGCGGTGTCGACCATTGTTTCAGGCCACCGCGACGACGCAGCACACGCCACGGGTAATCCGGCTTTCCTTCCGGGGTAATGATCGCTCCGGAACCACGCAGGGCGCGGGCCTGTTCCAGTAGTTCGCGTTCCCGCTGCCAGCCTGCCTGGTCGACCAGGCCGCGCACCATGGCGTCGCGCAGGTAGGCCAGTTCGCTGAGGGTGCTGTGCCAGGCGATCGTCGGGGGCAGGTTCCGCACCGGGTGCCAGATGGCGTACCACAGGGCGCGGATCCGCTTGCGCAGACCGGAGACACTGTCGGGGTCGCCGGGTTCCAGCCAGCCCATCTGGACGTATTCGGTGAGGCGGTAGTGCACCAGCCGTCCCTGCTTGTTGACCTCACGGACCACCATCACCGCCAGGCGCACCACCAGCAGCAGCGCGGTGACCCACATCATCAGCAGCACCGGGCCCTGCACCAGGGTTGCCGTGGCGTTGAAGGACATGTGCAGGAAGGCGGCGGCCAGGAAGCCGACCAGTGGGGCCAGAATGCGGACGGTTTTGCTCTTGGTGCGCAGCGCGAGACCCAGTCCGATGCCGATCATGATCGTGAACAGCGGGTGGGCGAAGGGGGTCATCACCCCACGCAGGAAGAAGATCTGACGCAGGGCTTCGTCCGGGGACGCCACCCCGTAGGTTTCGGCGGCGTACCGGTAGGCGCGGCCGTAGTAGAGGATGTTCTCGACGTAGGCGAAGCCGATCGCGCTCAGCCCGGCCAGGGACACTGCGCTGAGTCGGGACACCCAGCGGTATCGCAGCAGGATCGCCAGCAGGAACAGCACCGAACCCTTGGTGGCTTCCTCCACGAAGGGGGCGACGAAGATCGCCGCCCGGGAGGCGGTGGCCGGGTCGCCGCTGCCCTCGATGCTGAGGTTGCCGGCGGCCCAGGTGTTGATCTGCATCGACAAGAAGGTGGCCACGCAGGCGCCCCAGCCCAGCGCGAGCAGCCAGATCCACAGCCGTTGCGGACGCCAACGGTCGGACAGGATGAAGGCCAGAGCGAACGGGATCAGGCTGATCAGACCCCAGGCGGCGCCCTTGTCCCAGGCTTCGGCACCCATGCCGGGCAGCACCCCGCCGGCAACCTCGCGGTCGTGGACGACCTGGTTGTACAGCAGCACCAACAGCACGATGTAGGTCACCACGAGCCCGACCGACACCCAGGTGAACGGGGTCTTGATCAGCCGCTCGGGCCAGGACACGCCGGGATTCGGCTTCGGCGGCAGCCCGGATTTGCGGCGCGCTCGGGTGTCGGGGTCGGTGGCCATGAGTTTCAGGGTACCTGCCGGTGAGGGCGTCGCGCCCGATCGAGGCGGTGTGAGGCGGTTGGGGTACGCAAACCCCCAACTCAGGACGGGCGAATCGGGTCGGAACCGTGGTTTTCGGCGTCTGAGTTGGAGGTTTTGGTACCCGGACGGTCGGCACGGTGCGGTTGCCGGCGTGGTCTTCCCTCCCGGCTCGCCGAGTCAGTACTCCACTGCTGGACCCAAGCCAGGGTGACCCCGTCCCCATCGTGGCGAGGATTTTGGTTGGTTGTGGGTCATGGGATAATTCTTCGGTCGTGCCCGGCGTAGCCGGGCGCGCTTGCCCCTGTAGCTCAGTTGGATAGAGCAGCGGCCTTCTAATCCGCCGGTCCCCCGTTCGAGTCGGGGCAGGGGTGCCACAGCACCGGTCACTCCAGCATCGCCTTGACCAGCGGACCGGCGGTTCCCGAGCCGGACTTGCCGTCGTGGACGAAAACAACGATCGCGACCTGCTGATTCCACCCGACCATCCAGGCATGGGTCTTCGGCGGGTTGTCGGTGCCGTATTCGGCGGTGCCGGTCTTGCCGGCCAACAGCACGCTGCGCAGGCGGCTGCCGGTGCCGTTGTCGACCACGGCCTTCATCATCTTCTGCAGTTCGGCCGCCTCGGCCGCGGTGAGCGGCTTGCCCGATGGTTTGGGCTGCTGACCCTCCACCAAGTACGGGATGACCGTCTTACCCGATCCGATCGAGGCGACCATGCCCGCCATCGCCACCGGGGAGGATTCGACCAGGCCCTGTCCGATCAGCGATTCGGCCTTGCCCACCTGGTTGACCGGGTCCGGAACCGACCCGTAGAAGACCGGGAACCCGGCGTCGTAGTCGGTACCCACGCCCAGGCTGGCGGCAGCCTCCCTCAGGTCCTTGGGGGTGATCTTGTGGTGTTCGGCGATGAAGGCCGTGTTGCACGAGGTCGCCATTGCCCCGGCCATGCTGGTGCGTCCGGTCGCGCCGGAGGGGAAGTCGGCGTAGTTCTTGAACATTCGTCCGTCGACGGTGTAGGTCGAGGTGCAGCTCACGGTCGTGTTCGCGGTGTACCCCTTCTTGCGCACCAGAGCCAAGGCAGTGACGGGTTTGAAGGTCGACCCGGGGGCATACCGGCCGAAGCTGGCGTTCGGGTTGGCCCCATCGGCGGGGCTGTTGGCCGCGACCAGAATCGCGCCCGTCTGCTTGTCGACCACCACGATCGAGGCCGACGGTTTCACTCCGGCCAGCAACTTCTCGGCCTTCATCTGCAGATTCAGATCGAGGGTCACCCGCAGCGGCTGCCCGGGGCTGGGCCGGGTGCGGAACAGTTCCTCCCAGGTCTTCTTCTCCGGCTGCGGGGTCGGGGACGGGGTTTGCGGTGACGGGGTGGTACTCGGCGAAGGTGATGCCGATTCGGGTATGCGGTCGACCAGCACCACTCGGTCGCCCGGTTCGCCGCGGAGTTGTTCGTTGTAGCGGGCCTGCAAGCCCGAAGCCCCGGTCACGTCGCCGGGGTTGATCCGTCCCCCCGATTTCTTCACGTCCTCCTCGGTCACCGGGGCGACACCGCCCAGCAGGCCTTGGGCGAAGGTGCGCGACGGGGCCAGGATCCGCTCCGACGGGATCGCCCGGGCACCCGGGATGGCCGACATCTCCTTGGGCAGCGCCGCCGGTGACCCGCCCCGCACCACGAGCGCCTCGACGAACGCGATCGGGCCGGCAGCCTTCACCTTGGCGACGTAGTTGTTGACATCGATCTTCAGCAATTGGGCCAGTTTCCTGGCCGAGGCGGTGGCATCGGCGCCACCGAGTTGTTGTTTGTCGATGCCGACCTCGAGCACCTCGCGGCTCATCACCAGCGGCTCGGCGCCGCGTCCGATGATGTTGGCCCGATCGGCCGACAGGTACTGATGCACCAACCGGGTGCCGTTGGTCAGTTTCGGATGGATCAGCGCGGGGGTCCATTGCAACTGCCAGGTGTCGTCGACCAGACGGAAGGTGGCGGTGGTGTTGTAGGCCCAGTGGTCGGATTCGAAGGGCCACTCGATCGACAACGGGACGGTGGCCACCTGCTCGTCATCGCTCAGCGTCGGGGTGTCGGGGGTGACGGTCGGCACGATCCCGTCCATGCCGGACATGATGGTGTCCCATTCGGCCTGCAGATCCACCCCGGGTGGCCCGGCCACCTCGGAGAGGTCACCGGCGCTGAGTGCCTCGGCCACCGATTGCGCGGTCGGCCACACCGGCGGACGGGACGGCGTTTCGGTGCACGCGGCCAGCCCGATCACCATCACCAGGGCCAACACCATCGCGATCCGCTTCATCACCCGGCAAGTATGACCGAGCCGGCATGGTGCACACCGCAGCACACTCGGGTGGGTCGGATCGACATTTCATGCGAGGATCGGCCTCGTGGCCGGACCGAAGAACAATCTGCGATTTCTGATCGCGACGTACTTGCCGACCACCCTGGCCACCATCGGGGTCGGCGGAATCCTCCCGCTGATTCCGCTCACCGCCCGCCAACTCGGCGGCTCACTCGAAATGGCGGCCTTCATCACCGCCCTGATGGGCATCGGCCAACTCGTCGGTGACCTACCCGCCGGGGTGATCGCGGCCAAGATCGGCGAGAAGCGGGCCCTGCTCGCAGCCGCGGTGCTGGACGCCGCCGCCCTGCTGACCGCCTGGCAGGCCAAGAACCTGTTCATGCTGGGCGCGGCGGTGTTCGTCGTCGGCCTCGCGACCGCAGTGGTCGGGTTGGCCAGATTGTCGTACCTGACCGTGGCGGTGCCACCGAACTGGCGGGCCCGGGCCCTGTCGACCCTCGGCGGGGTGTTCCGAATCGGGTTCTTCGTCGGACCGCTGATCGCCGCCGGCATCGTCGCGGTCTGGGGTATGACCCCGGCCTACCTGTTGGCAGCGGTGATGAGCATCACCGCCGGCCTGGTCACCCTGGCCCTACCCGACCTGCCCGCCGACCCGACCCCGGCCGGCACCACCCCACCGAAGGTCGGCCTGTGGTCGGTGCTGCACGAACACCGCCGGGTGCTCGCCACCCTGGGTGTCGGTGCGTTGAGCCTGATGTTGGTGCGCTCGGCCCGGCAGGCGATCCTGCCGTTGTGGTCCGACCACGTCGGATTGGACCCCGCGGTCAGCACCTTGCTGTTCGGCATTTCGATGGGCGTCGACATGACGCTGTTCTACTTCGGCGGCGCGATCATGGACCGGTTCGGCAGGCGGTACGTGGTGCTGCCGTCGATGGTGATCATGGGCGTCGGATTGTTGGTGCTGCCGCTGGCGACCACCGCGTTCACCATCGGCCTGGTCGGTGCGCTGCTGGGCCTGGGCAACGGCATCTCGTCCGGAGTGGTGATGACCATGGGTTCGGACGCCTCCCCGGCGGTCGGTCGCACCCAATTCCTGGCCGGGTGGCGGTTGATGGCCGACGCCGGAAACGCCGGTGGCCCGTTGGTGATCAGTGCGGTCACGGTGGCCTTCCCGCTCTTCGTCGCCAGCCTGGTGGTGGGGGTACTGAGCTTCCTCGGTGGGGGCTGGTTGCGGCACTTCCTGCCGCGCCGCAACCCCGAGTGACCGCGCGCCCGAGGCCGACTCGGGTCTAAGGTGCTGGCTGTGAGTAATGACCGCATGGTGTGGATCGACTGCGAGATGACCGGCCTCGATCTGAACACCGACGCCCTGATCGAGGTGGCCGCACTGGTCACCGACGGTGACCTGAACGTGCTCGGTGACGGCATCGACGTGCTGATCAAACCACCCGCCGAGGCGCTGGAATGCATGGGCGATTTCGTCCGCGAGATGCACACCAGCTCCGGGCTGCTGGAGCAGCTGGCCGACGGACTGGAGATGGCCGAGGCCGAAAAACTCGTCCTGGACTACATCCGTGAGTGGGTTCCCGAGGAGCGCAAGGCGCCGCTGGCCGGCAACACCATCGGCACCGACCGGGCCTTCCTGGCCCGCGACATGCCCACCCTGGAAGGCCACGTGCACTACCGCAATGTGGACGTGTCCTCGATCAAGGAATTGGCCCGCCGCTGGTTCCCGCGCGCCTACTTCCACGCTCCGGCCAAGGCGGGCAACCACCGTGCCCTGGCCGACATTCAGGAGTCGATCGAAGAGCTGCGGTACTACCGCGAGGCCGTGTTCATCGCCCCGCCCGGTTTGAGCACCGAAGCGTTGAAGCACCTGTCCGAGAAGTACGCCGGGAGCTTGGCGCCCACGGTCGACAGTGACCCCGTCGGTCGCTAACGTCCCGCGCATGTCTTCTGACTCGATCGGCGGCACGCCCCCGGACTCGCCCGACTTCCATGTGGCGTTCGCCGAGAAACTCGAGGCCAAGGCTGCAGAACTGGCCAAGCTGGCCGAGAGCGTTCAGGCGGCCACCGAGGTCGAGGTGATGAACAACTACGCCCGGATGCGCGTTCAAGGGGCTCGGATCGTGGCTTTCGAGTTCACCGATGCGGCGGTTTCGGTGGCCAAGAGCAGCCTGCCGCAGCACGTGATGAGTCTGTACGAGGAGGCCCAGGCCCGGTTGGCAACGCAGAACGCCAATGCCCTGTCGGGGCTGGGGATCGACCTGATGTCGGGAATGCCGGGCAATGTCCGCGAACGAGCGGAGGAACTGGAGTGAGTTCATCGGAGATCTCCGAGATGCTGCGGGCCTTTCTCAACGACCCGGACCGGTTGAAGTACCACCAAAGCGGTGACCCGCACGATTGGCAGCGCCGGTTCGAGGACCGGATCGAGAACATCGGACGCCAGGGCGCGGCCCTCAACGAGCGCATCCAGCAGGTGGAGGCCGAGGCCGGCGACCGCGTGATCGGCGTCCGGGTCGGTGCCGGTGGGCAACTGCTCGGGCTGCGCTTTCGTCCCGACGCCGGCAAGGCCACCCGGGAACAGTTGACCGCCGCCTTCGCCGAGCAGTATCAGGCGGCGTGTGCCGAGGCCGACGAGCAGATTCAGCAGATCCTCGCCGACAGCGACCTGCCCGTGAGCGACTTCAACCCCTTCGGCGAACCCGATCAGGATGAGGAGACGACATGAGTTTCACCGTTGATCCGGACGAACTCGACCGCCACCGGTCCCATCTCGTCAGCATGCAGGAGACGGCCGAAGGGGACATCGTCGCCAAGGCGTCCAACCCGAAGGTGCTGTTGGCCTACGGGCTGATGTACTACGGAATCATCGGCTTCTGGATGATGGTGGCCAATGCCGAAACCCGTCACGTGGTGAAGGAAACCGGCACCGCTTTGGAGTACACCGCCGCCACGATCGGCGACATTCTGCAGACCTACGCCGATGCCGAACTCACCCACGCCCAGAAGGCCAAGGAGATCGAGGACGAGGTGGGCGAACTGGACGGGAAGGTGCGCTGATGCCGGTTTACGAGATCGTCCAGGCCGTCGAGGCCTGTCAGCAGGCCGAAGGGCTCGGCGGTGGCATCAACGCCGCCGCATCGGTCGGGTCGGCCGGGCTGGAAGTGATCGGCGCGGTGATGAACCCGGTTGCCGCGGTCGTCAAGGCTCCGCTCGAGTTCCTGTTGGACTGGATCCTGAGCTGGTGCACCCCCTTGCGCGAGGTGGTCGACGCCCTGCTCGGCGACCCCGCCGCGATCCGCACCAACGGCGATGACTGGATCGCGGTGGGCGAGATGCTCGAACAGGTCGGCCTGGAACACCAAGGCACCATCGGTGACTTCCCGGGCTGGACCGGTGACGGCGCGGACGCCTACCGCAACGACGTCCACCCCTACATCAGCCAGGTCTTCAGCAGCGCTGCGGGGACCGCGAAGTCGTTCGGCGACACGTCGATCATGGTCGGTGGGATCATCGGGGCCCTGCGCGAGATCATCTGGGGGGCCATCGTCGACCTGCTGGCCGAGGTGATCGCGTCCGCGCTGATCGCCCTAGCCGCGTCGGTGCCGAGCCTGGGCGGCAGTATCGCCACCTTCACCGGCTGGTGCGCGGCGCGGATGTCGAGCATGTTCATGTGGATGGGCAGCAAGCTGCGCCACTGCGGGGGTGTGCTCGGCAAGATCGGTGACGTCATGGTGAAGATGGGCGACGAGTTCGGCAAGGCCGCGAAGGCGATGGGCCAGTTGAGCGGAAAGTTCCGGGCCGGCGCTGCCACCTCGCAGAACTTCCGCACCACCTTCAACCAGGTTTCCCAGGCCCGGAGCCACATTCCGGGGTTGCCCGAATCTGTCGGTGCAGGAACCAGTGCAGCAGGCGGCGCCACTCAGACGGATCGGGAATGACCCCGAACCCCAAGCCATCGCGATGGATGGGGCTGGTCGCACTGACCCTGGTCGCGACGATGGGCATCTGCCTGTGGCTGGTGCCCTCGATCGCGAACCGAATCGGTTCCGGCTGGGAGGGCGAGCAACTGCGCACCGGAACCGCCACGATCGTTGAGTGCCGCCGCGCCTTCACCGGGCTGTTCCTCGACCACGTGTGCACCGCCGACATCAGGTGGGACGCCGGAACCACCGAACCTGAGAACGTCCTGGCGGCGCAGTCGCCGTACTTGGTCTGGTCGCCGACTTCGGTCGAGGGCGAACATGCCGTCGCCTCGTACCGCAGACCGGCGGTGACCCGACGAACCCAGCCCACCGAGGTGGTCGCCACGCTGGATCACCCGGCCGGGACGAGCCGGATGTGGCTGGGCGTCGGCTACGTGCTGGCGATCGTGCTGCCCTTCCTGGCGGCGGGTGCGGTGATGAAGCTCGGGTCGGTGCTCGGGGTCGGCCCGCAGGTCGGGAAGCGGCGCTCGAATCGGCGAGCGGTGGCGGAGTAGACGGTTCGTGCGGGACCGGTTTCGGGTAGTGGCTGCGATTGGCGAAGCCGCATGATTCCGGGTACTCTTCTGTGGTTCATACGGCCTCGGCCGTGCGACATGGTGGGTATAGCTCAGCGGTAGAGCACCTGGTTGTGGTCCAGGGGGTCGCGGGTTCAAATCCCGTTACTCACCCCATGTGATGTGGCCCCCGGCATCGGTTGATCCGGGGGCCACATCATTTCTCCCTGGCGAAGCGCGCAACTCAGGACAACTCGCTGCCTGCGAGCGGACGTAGCGTGGTTCCTCCCAGCGGCAAACGGCCGTCGGGAGGTCTTCAGGAGTGCGCCATGTCCATCCCGAAAAACACGATCTGCCTGTGGTTCAACGGTGACGCCGAGGAAGCAGCAACCTTCTACGCGTCGGTCTTTCCCGACACCAGTGTGGACGCGGTCCACCGGGCTCCGACCGACTTCCCCGGTGGCAGCGCCGGCGACGTGCTGACCGTCGATTTCACGGTCTGTGGCATCCCCTGCATGGGCCTCAACGGCGGGCCCGACTTCCCTCAGTCGGAGGCATTCTCGTTCCAGATCATCACCGAGGACCAGGCCGAGACCGACCGCTACTGGAACGCGATCGTCGACAACGGTGGACAACCGAGCGACTGCGGCTGGTGCAAGGACAAATGGGGCCTGTCGTGGCAGATCACCCCGCGCGTACTCGCCGAGGGTGCCAATTCGAGTGACCCGGACGTGGCGCAGCGCGTGTTCACCGCCATGATGACCATGCAGAAGATCGACGTCGCAACGATCGAGAAGGCCGCCGCCGGCGGGTAGCCCACGAGGCTGCGGAGACATGGTCCTACGAGGGCGCTGACGTTCGGCAGATTCTCCCGACCAGAGGTGTTAGCTGACCCATGCCTTGGCGAACAGGGGCATCATTTCGGTGTTGGGGACGAGCCCATGCACGTTGTCACCGAACATGTAGTACCAGGTCGAACCGCCGAGGTTCACCGAAGCGAAGTCCCGGTGGTACTGCTCCTCGATCTTGCGCATCGTGTCGGCCTGCTGGTCGGCCGGAAGGGCGCGCAGTTCCTCGATCAAGCGGTCCATCTCCGGGCTCGCATAGCCCATCTGATTCTTGAACGACTTCGAGTGCATCTGGGCATACAGTCGGGAGGCCACGTGTTCGTCCGACATCATCAGTGATGTGCGGGAGATGTCGTAGTCGGTGTCGAACATGACCCGCTGCACCATCTCCGCGGGATTGCGGAGCGTATCGACCTTCACCGTGAAGCCGGCCGCCTCCAACTGGGCGGTCAGTGTCAGCGCGGCATCGCGTTCTGTGGCGCTGCTGAGCGCAACGAAGGTCAGCTCGCCGTCGTAGCCGTCCGTCTTGGCTTCGGCCAGCTCCTGCTTGGCGAGTTCCGTGTCGTAGGGCGGTACTTCGGCGTCGTTGGCCCAGGCGGAGTTTTCGATCCACAGTTCCTTGCCCGGCTGGCCGATACCGTCGAAGATGCGGTCGTACAGCGTCTCCGGTTCGATCGCGTGCGTGATCGCAGCACGTACCTTCGGGTCGTGACCGGGACGACCCTCACGATGATTCACCAAGAGCAGATCGGAGCGGCTGTACGCCCAGGTGAAACCGGCAGTTTCCGCTTCTCGGTATTTCTTGACCAGTTGTGGGTCTTGGATCAGTGCTCCTTGCACTTGCTCGCCATCGAAGGTTTCGGTCTTAGTCTGGTCGGGGCCGAGCCAGACGAAGCGGAGCTTGTCCAAGTAGGGCTTGCCGTCCCAGTAGTCCGGGTTGGCCTGTAGCACCAGTTCTTCGTTCTGGGAATGTGAGGCAAAGATGAATGGTCCGGCCCCGATCGGCTTGAAGTGGTCCTGGCCGCCCTCGATGGCTGCCGGCGCCACGATGTGGCCGAAGCCCAGAGCCAGGGTGGCGTCAAACGTTCCCCAAGGCTCGGCGAGGTCCACTCGTACTGTGCGGTCGTCGACCTTGTGGGCGCCCTTCCACAGCGGGCCGATGACCCCCGCGTCGTACCCCTTGTTGTCGAGGTAGTACTTCATCGAACCGATCACCGCGTCGGCATCGACGGGCGTACCGTCGGAGAACTTCACCCCGTCGCGCATCGTGATGGTCCACTGTGTGTAGTCGTCGTTGGGCTCGACGCTCTCGGCCAGTTGCGGGACGAACTTCTTCTGCTCCATGTCGAACCGCATGAGCGGGTCGTAGATCGCCGCCATCACCGTCCCACCGGTCGTACCTGAGGACAGTGTCTTGGCCGGGTCCAGACTCCGGGGTTGGGCGACCTCGGCGACCGTCAGCGTGCCACCCGACTGTGGCTCCCCCGGCACCGGCTTCTCGATGATCGCCGGTTTGAAGACATCCGAAGATCCCGACTGATCGTCCGGCCGGTCGCCGGGTGCGTCTTGCTCCCGGGCGCCACACGCCACCAAAAGCATGCTGATCGCAGCCAACGCAGCAACCGATCGCAAACGGGAACGACCATTCAACATGCCAGACGTCCTTTCGTGTGGGCTTGAGCCGAACCGCCCGGGCAACTCGCATGCCGAATGCCTTCTGATCCCTGCTGCCGGAGCACCAACCGGGGGGTGGGTGGTGCCAAGCCGTCCTTCAACGATGTGGACGGAAGCTAATAGAGGTGCCGCAACTCTCCGCCGACTTTTTGGTCAGCGGAAACACTGCGCCTCCCCCGAACCCGACGACTCTCGAGCTACTCCTGCTCGGCGTCCAGCAGTTCTTCCAGAGCGTCGCTGTGGGTGACCGTGTTGTCGCGGACGAAGGCCTCGTGGCGGGCCTCGATCAGGCCGAGCTCGTAGCGGTAGTTGATCATCACGCCGTAGCCGCGGGACAGCGCGCTTTCGGACAGGTCGGCCGGCCAGGTGATCCGGTCGGCCGAGGCGCCGTTGCCGAGGTGGAACCGCGCGACCGGGTCGAGCGGTGCCCCCTTCGGGTTCTTCGCCCGCAGGAAATACCGCGCTGCTGCCCCCAGCACCGCCGGACGCAGCGACTCCTGCAGGTTCTGGTCCTGCAACCACGTCCGCTCATCCAACCGATCCACCAACTCGGCGACCGCAGCATCGTGTTCGGCTTCGGATGCCAACCACCGAGCGAAACCGGGTGCCGGCGATAGGGTCACGAAGCGCTGCAGACCGGGCAGGTCCTGACCAAGTGCCGCAACGACCTGTTTGAGCAGGAAGCTGCCGAAGGAGATCCCGCGCAGCCCGGTGAGAGAGTTGTTGATCGAGTAGAACACTGCGGTGTCGGCGTCCTCGGGGTCGATCGCTTCACCGGGCTCCAATAGCGGCGCGATCGCACCGGGGATCTCTCGGGTGAGCGCCACCTCGACGAAGATCAGTGGTTCGTTGCCGGTGGTCGGGTGGAAGAAGGCGTAGCAGCGCCGATCGACCGGGTCGAGGCGGCGGCGCAGTTCGTCCCAGCCGTCCATCGGGTGCACCGATTCGTATTCGAGAATCTTCTCCAGAATCGATGCCGAGGTCTCCCAGTCGATCCGGCGCATCTCCAGAAAGCCGCGGTTGAACCAGGCGGTCAGCAGGTGCACGAAGTCGGCATCCAGCGGCACCAACTCCGGGTCCCGTTTCGCCGCCCGCAACAGGTCGGCGCGCATGTGCACCAGATCCAGGGTCGCCCCCGAGGTCATATTGAGTCGCCGCAGAAGCTGTTGCCGGCGCGGTTCGGCACTGCGAAACAGCACCGCCAGGTTCGCCGCATCGGGATTCTCCGACCAGTCCGCATAGGCCGCCCGGATCGGTGTGGCCTCGGCACCGAAGTGGTCGCGCAGATGCCGGAAGAACGCGGCCTTGCCCTCCTCGTCGAGTTCGGCGTAGGCATCCACGGCTTCGGCGGCAACCGCCACCAACGAGGCCTCACCCAACTGCCCCATCAACACATCGCAGGCGGCCAACAACCGCTCCAAGGGCGGACGTGCCAGCGCATGTTCCAGCGCCTCGGGGCTGTCGGGGTCACGCTCGCGGGAGCGTCGCTCCCCGGTCAACGCCCGAATCAGGTCCGTGAGAAACGGGCGGCTGCGCCTGGCCATGGATCCTCCTCCACTCGACCGGCACGACCGGCACAAACGCTGGACGTGCGGTCGCTCTCATCCAATCAGGGCCGGCCCCACCACCGACGACCGCCCGACAACCGGGACGCGGTGACCCCCGATCAGCACCGAGCGCCCCATCTGCACACTCGCCCGCTGCTGCAACCTGCCCGATCTCGAGGAGCAAAGCCATATGTGGGTTTTGGTAGCCGAAATCAGGCACGTTGCAGCAGGGGAAGGCGGGCAGGCGTGGAAGCGGGTGCCCAGCAGCCCGAACACGGACCCACCGGGCGGCGCTCCACAGGCTCGGGCAGGCGGCCATGCGGGGCGGGGCCGGGCAGCACCGTCACATCGGGCGGGGCCACAACACCGCTTGATAGCATCGACGCCTCAACCGTCCGGAGGTCATCATCGCTTCATCCGAACTCCCCGCCGCAGCTACTTACGACGCGCGCGCCGACGAGTACGACCGCTGGTTCGACGAGAATCGCGAGTTGTACGAGGCCGAGATCGCCGCGTTGGAGGAACTGCTGGCCCCGATCCGAGCCGACCTCGGGACGGACGCCCGCGGCCTGGAGGTGGGTGTCGGTACCGGACGCTTCGCAGCCCCGCTGAAGATCGGCCACGGCGTCGAACCCGCCCCCAAGATGGCCGAGCTGGCACGTCACAGCGGCATCGACGTCACCGAAGCTCCCGCCGAAGCCCTGCCCTTCGACGACGCCACCTTCGACCACACCGCCTTCATCACCTCGCTGTGTTTCGTCACCGACGCCGCCCGGTCACTGCACGAGGCCCGCCGGGTCACCCGCGAAGGCGGCTGGATCCTGGTGGCCTTCCTGAACCGGGCCAGCGCCCTCGGTGAGCAACTCGCCGCCACCCAGCACAGCGACCCCTTCTACGAGCACGCCACCCTGCGCACCGCCGACGAGATCGAAGCCCTGCTGCAGCAGGCCGGCTATCGGGTGCACGACGCGCGCCAGGTCACCCTGTCCGACGACGGCCGCCCCGAGGTGCGTCCCGGCACCGACGCCGGGCTGTTCTGCGCCTTCAGCGCCCGGTTGACGAACGGCCACTGATGTCCGCGCACGACTCCGACACCCCCGAACAGGACGACTCGGGCATCTCCTGGTCGTCGCTGCTGCGCACCCTGGGCCTGGTTGCGGTGATCGTGGTGATGGTGTGGCTGGCCTTCAACGTCCGGCTGCCCCCGTTGAAGGAACTGCGCGCCGACATCGAGTACTTCGGCTGGTGGGGCTGGCTGGTGTTCATCGGCAGCTACGCCCTGGTGGCCCTGACCCCGATTCCGGTCACCCTGATGGCGCTGGCCGCCGGGGTGTTGTTCGGCACCATCGGCGGCACCGTGCTGTCGCTGATCGGGTCGATGCTCGGTGGCATCGGGGCGTATTGGATCGCCCGCGCCCTGGGCAAACAGACTGTCCTGCGGTTACTGGGATCGCGGGCCGCAACCCTGGAGAAACGTCTCGACTCGGCCGGTTTCGAGGCGGTGTTCACCCTGCGGGTGATGCCCGGAATGCCGTACTGGCCGATCAACTACGGGGCCGGAGCACTCGGGGTGCCGTTCGGTGAGTTCGCGACCGCCTCGGGCATCGCCTCGCTGCCCGGCCAGGCCTCCCTGGTCTCGATCGGTTCCTTCGCGGCCCAACCCAACCTGTGGAGCGGCTTGGTGGTGGTGATCTCCTGGGCCGTGGTGCTGGTATTGACCATCTGGTCGTGGCGGGTGTTGAAGGGCTCGTCCCACCGCTCCCTGCCGGGCGCACCCAAGGGCCACTGACCGGGGCCGCCCCTCGCGTCCGGAGGCAGGTGACCGGGCGCTCGTTATAGTGAATTGATGGCTCTGTTCAACACCGACCCACTCACCCGGCCGATGAGCCGCGAGGAGTTGGCGACGATCGAGCGCCAACGCAAAGAGGGAAAGTTCGGGCCTCGGAGATCCAACTCCTGCGGCGTGGTCGTCATCATTCTGGGCGCGGCGGTTATCGGTTTCATCAGTTTCACGTTCGTGAAGGTGTGGGGCGGCATCGCCTCCAGCCCGGGCGGCGGGGCGATGATCAGCCGGATCTCTCCCTTCATGATCCTCTGGCTGGCCGTCTTCGCATTCATCGTGGCACGGCTCATTCACCGCCTGGTTTCCCGGAATACACCCAAGGCCTGGGCGAAGACGGCCCGCTTCGCCGAGGAGAACGGGTTGGCCTTCCGCAATCGCTCGGACAATCCCGCCTACCCGGGCCTGATCTTCAATCGGGGCCATACCCGCTACTCGCTCGACCACGTGTTCAGCCACACCGGTGCGTTCGCCGATGCCGGACAGTACGTGTACGTCACCGGTTCCGGTGACGATCGAACGCGCCATTACTGGAACTTCGCCGCCTTCCGGCTGCCCCGCCCGATGCCGCACCTGTTGCTGGACGCGAAGAGCAACAACCTGGGCCGAAGCAACCTCAGCAACCTGCCGGTCAGCTTCCACAAGGACCAGCGGGTCAGCCTCGGCGCGCCCTTCGATGACCACTATGTTCTCTACGCCCCCGAGGACTACGGCACCGACGCATTCTTCCTCTTCCCACCCAACGTGATGCAGGCACTGCTGGACGCCACCGTCGATTACGACATCGAGATCATCGACGACTGGATGTTCCTCTACACCCGCTCGGGCCAGGACCTCACCGACCCCGAAACCTGGCGGCTGTTCGAGACCATCGCCGAGTCGGTGGTGGCCGGGCTGTCGCAGGTATCCCAGCGCTACACCGACTACCGCGCCCAGAACCCGATGGCCGCCACTCCGGGTCAACCGGCGCGCGCGATCGCCTCCGGTGGTCAGCGGCTGCAGACCTCGAAGCCGGTGATCGCGATGGTGGCAGCCGGCGGCATGATCCTGCTGTGGTTCGTGTTCAACAGCCTGTTGTTCTGACTCGGAGATACGTTCCCAACTCAGAGATAGGCGACGTCGAGCCCGACCGGACGTCGATCCAACCGTCGGCAGGCCGGGTCGAAGCCGACGTCGTAGAGCCTGCTGTCGTAGGTGATGGTGCGCATCGATTCCAGTGCCCCAGCCACCGGATGACCGGGCGTGGCGCCCACCATCACGAAGTCACGGTCGGCGAACTCCGCCCCGACCCGGCCGAGCAGTTCCTTGATCAGCCGGGGGTCGTCCTGCTCCGCCCCGGCCCCGATCACACTGACGTGGTTGGCGACCGCGCCGGCCCGCGGCAACCGCGGGTACCCGAACCGGTGCACCGGAAGCTTCGCCAACCCCGCGTAGACCCCGCCGTAGCCGGTGATCCGGTATTGCTTGGTGGCGCGTTGATCCAGCACCGCACACCAGGCCAGCGCGGCGCCGTCCCGATCACGCAGCACCCGCACATCGGCATCACTCACCCCCGGGGGCGCGCCGACCGCGGCCAGGTTGAACCGTCCATCGGCAGCGGTCATCTCGGCGACCGTGCCCGCATCCATCCGGTCGCGGCCCCGGGCACGGGCAACCCGGAAACAGTGGGTGGTGTAGTCGGTGACGAACCGGTAGTTCGGCATCCCGGTGCGGTTGCGTTCCAGCAGTCGGCGGGCAGTCGTGTTGGCCGACAGAATCGTGGTCACATAACACTCCACCGAGCGACTGTGCTCACGCAGGAAGGCATACATCTGCGGAATCAGCCGTAGCCACCCGCGAAACTGCGGCAGCGCCTTCAACCCGGTCAGATAACCGATCCGGACGGGTTCCCCGTTGACCCAAGCGGTCCGGATCACGCAGGCCCCCATCCCGACCAGCCGGCCGCTCTCGCGCTCCCGGGCGACCGGCACCACCACCTCATCCCCCTCCGCCAACAGGGAAGCGTAGGGGTCGGGATCGCGGGTGAACTTGACCGCGATCGAACCGGCGAAACCGTCATCGGAGCCGTAGATCGCCGCCAGTTCGCGCGCATCGGCCCCGGTGGCGAGTTCGATCTCGAACCCTTGTGAGCGCCGACTGCTGCGGTCGGTTCTCCCGGAGTTCCCCACGTGGTCGGACGGCCCACTCAGTTCCGTTCCGGACGGCCCGTCGCTACTTGGGGAGCTCATCGAGGTTGTGTCCGATCGGGACGTTGAACTTCTCGTCCACTTCCCTGCCCAGGCGGGCGTTCATCGCCCAGTAGACCGGCCACATCCGCAGTCGGCCGCGACGCAGCGCCTTGAATCCCCGATCGGCCAACACCGGCAGCGAGGCGAACTCCTTGCGGGCCCGCCGACACATGGCGCTGACCTGTTCGGGGCTCAGGTGCTTCGGTTGAAAGGCCACCTGCCCGTAGTGGTAGTCCTCGTCCAGCCACCAGGCCGGGGTCAGCAACCGGCCCTCCGACTCCAATCGGCGATAGAGCCGGGTGCCGGGAAACGGCAGCAGATGGTTGAACGCGGCGGTGAAGAACCCGGCACGTTTCGCAAAATCCAAGGTCGCGCCGAAGGTCTGCTCGGTGTCGCCGTCGTAGCCGAGCACGAAGGTGGCGTAGATCCCGATACCGGCCCGGTGGATCCGGTCGACGAGTTCTTGGCGATCGCCGAGTTTGGTCGACCAACGTTTGCCCATCTTCGCCAGGCTTTCGGGTTCGACCGATTCGAAACCGATCAGGATCATCTCGCAGCCGGCCGATTTCATCGCCGCCATCAGCTCGGGTTGCCGGGCCAACTCCAGCGTGCCCTGGGCGGCCCACATCACCTTCAACGGACGCAGCCGGTCGCACAGCGCCATCAGGTTCTCCGGGTCGGCCACCAGGTTGTCGTCGACGAAGAAGAACAGTTTGCGCCCCGAAGCGACCACATCGGCGACGATCGCATCGACATCGCGGGGGTGGTAATGCGCCCCGTAGTACCCGGCGATCGCGCAGAACTCGCAGAAATGCCCGCAACCGCGTCCGGTCTCGACCAGGCCCACCGGCAGGTACTTCTTGCCGGCGAAGATGGTCTTGTCGGGGGCGACCGGCGCGAACCCGGTGTCGCCGGCATAGCTGGGTTGCAGCCGTCCCGCTTCGGCGTCGGCGATCACCTGCGCCCAGACGGTCTCGGCATTGCGCAGCACCACCGCATCGGCATGCTGGGCGACCTCCTCGGGCAACAAGGTGGCGTGATAGCCGCCGAGCACCACCGGCACCCCACGGGCGCGGAACCGCTCCGCGATCGCATAGGCCCGGGCGGCGGTGTAGGTCTCGACGCTGATCGCGACCAGGTCGGTGTCGGTGTCGTAGTCGATCAACTCGACACGGTCGTCGAACAGTTCGGTCTCGACATGGGGCGGGGTCAGCGCGGCCAGCGCGGCCACCATCAGCGGCTCCATCTTCCAGGTGGCGATATAGCGTTGCCCGGGCTTCTTGCCGATCGCCGGGACGATGAAGGTGACCTTCATGGACGCGTCGTGACCGCGACCCGGTCGGGGGTGGGGATGTCGGAGTTGTCGCACATCACCTCACGGGTGAACTTGTGGAACTTCTCGGCATAACCCCGGTACCCGAAGTTGGTGAGCAGGCTGACGATCGGGTTGCGGTTGAAGGGTTTGAGCCGGTCGACGATCGAGCTCATCTTGTAGGTCTCGCGCCAGGCCCACTCGTTGCCCTCCTCCAACTGTTCCTTGGTCATCTTGGCCGGGGTGAATACGCAGTGCTCGACGTCGTACATCGCCCAGTCGCGTTCGATGATGCGGCCCTGTTCCTCGAGTTGGGCGAAGAACGGGGTGTTCGGGAAGGGGGTGAGGATCGAGTAGCGGGGCAGGTCGATCTGGCATTCCTGCACCATCTCGACGGTGCGCTCGAAGACACTGGTGTCCTCGTCGTCGCCGCCGAAGGCGAAACAGCCCTGGACGACGATGCCGGCATCGTGCAGTTTCTTCATCAGCTCGGGGTAGCCGCCGACCTTGTTGACGCGCTTCTTGAAGAACTTCTGACTCTCGGCGTTGACCGATTCGAAGCCGATCAACAGGCCGACGCAGCCGCTGCGACGGAACAGGTCGATCAGCCCGTCATCGGCGCCGATCGCAGAGGTGACCAGCCCGAACCACTTCTTCTTCAGCGGGATCATCGCGGTGAAGAAGGCTTCGGTGTAGGCGCGTCCGGTGAGCAGGTTCACGTCGGGAAACAGCACGTGTTTGCCCGGCAGGGCCTCGATCTCGGCGATCACCTCGGGGATCGGTCGCTTGTGCACCTTGGATCCGAAGGCGGTCGGGTAGGCGCAGAAGGTGCAGCCCAGGGCACAGCCGCGGACGACCTCGACCGAGTTGGTGGTGATGTAGCGGTGCTTGCGCAGCAGGCCGCGCATCGGGGTGGGACGTCCGGCGATGGTGTAGTCGGCCGCCTGGTTGTAGCGGGGTTGCAGTTGGCCACGGGCATAGTCGCGGATCGCTTCGGGGAAGGTCTGTTCGGCGAAGCCGGTGATCACCGAGTCGGCATGTTGGGCGGCCTCGTCGGGCAGCATCGTGGGGTGCACCCCGCCGAGGATCACGGTTTTGCCCAGGGCCCGGAAGTAGTCGGCGTAGGCGTAGGTGCGCGACGAGGTGCCGGTGATCGCGGTCATGCACACCAGGTCGGCGTCCAGATCGAGCGGGATCTTGCCGGCGGTTTCGTCGTGGATCTCGACCTCGGCGTTGACGTCGTCGGGGACGAGCGCGGCGAGGGTGGTCAGGGTGAGCGGGGCGTAGTGCAGGCTCAGCCCGAAGCTACCCCCGTACCGGTGCATGGCCCCGGCCGGGGCGAGGAGCGCGATCTTCATTGGCCGACCTCCCGTTTCCGGTCGACGATGCGACCTTCCGTAGCGATATCCACGATACGTCAGGACGGCGCCGGCGCGGACGGCGGAACCCCTAGTACCGCAGCCCATCCGCCGGTCAAGGCCAGCGCCGGAACCTTCACATCGCCCAGCCGCATCCCGGCGGCAACCCGGGCGTCGAGGTACCGCTGCCGGGCATCGGCAGCCACCGCGACGACGCGCACCGGGCCGAGTTGGCCGAGACGGCGGGCGTAGTCGTAGTGGAAGGACGCCCGCAGGGCGGATTCCAGTCGGGCCGCGACCGCGGCGTCGGCGTTCTCGGCATACAGCACGTAGTGGGGTCGGGGTTCGGATTCGGGGGCCAGCATCGCGAAACCGGCCAGCCCGGTCAGGCAGCCGGCGACGAAGGCCTCGTTGAGCTTCTCCCCCACCAGGTCGCTGACCTTGTCGGCGCGGCCGACGAACCGCAGCACCGGCAACGCACCGTGGTACCCGGTGACCTCGACCAGATCACCGAGCCGGTAGCGATACAGCCCACCGCCGGTGGTCACCACGATCTCGTAGCGCCGGCCGACCTCGACCTGATCGGCCAACACGCACTCGTCGCCGTCGAGAAACTCCACCACATGCGAGCGGGCCGCCAGCACCGCCCCACCGGCGGCGTGCAGCGGCAGGCTGATCATCGCCTCGGTGGCCAGCAGCCCCTTGGGTTGCACGAACGCCTGGGGAAAGAGGGCAGCCAGTTCGGCCGCGGGGCCGGCCGCCTGGGCATCGGCCCAACAGGACAGCACGGCCAGATTCGGCCAGATCGCGGGCCAGTCCCGGGCCGCGAGCGCGGACGCCACCTCGCGTCGGCGGCGCGGCGCCAGACCGTCCAACGCTTCGTCGGGGTGGTCGGCGATCCAGTCGAGCAGGCCGGTGAAGAAGGTCGGATTCCAGACACTGACCAGGGCGAGGTCTTCGGCGGCGAGCAGGGCGCTGGCGGTGCGGCGGCGAAACTCGTCCATGCTCGCCGCCCGGGCCACCTCGGGCCCGACGGCGAACAGTGCGCTCATCAGCCGGGCGGTGAGTGGGCCGAGGTAGTCGGTGTCCTCCTCGAAGCCGATCGGGACGGCCGTGTCGCGGTGTGGCCGGGTGGCCGCGGGGGTGGCCGACCAGTAGCTGCGGCCCCGGCGCAGGCCCGGGTACCGGGTGTACAGGTCGTACAGCCACGGTTGCAGTCCGGCGCGGAATTGCCGCAGCAGCGTGGTGGTGTAGGGAATCAGTTTGGTGGCCGCGGTCGACCCGGACGAGGGTTCGAGCAGCCGCACGGGTTCTCGGGTGAGCATCCCGGGTTCACCGTCGGCGATCCGTGCGATGGCGGGTTCGAGGTCGTCCCAGCGGGTCAGCGGTACCGCGGCCCGGTAGTCGGCGATCGAACGCAGCCGGGCGAAGTCGTGCCGGTGTCCGAACCAGGTGTCGGCATTGGCCTCGACGGTGCGGCGCAGCATCCGCAGTTGCAGGGCGCGCAGATCGTCCACCCCGACCAGCCGGCGATGGGCATGGGCATTGCCGGCGACCAGGGCACCGGTGAGCATCCGGGTGGTGACCCTGGTGCCGGCCGGGGTGTTGCTGCTCATGGGTGGCCGAGCAGTCGTGCGCGGTGTTGCGGACGCAGGTTCGCCGGGTCGAGCACGGTCAGGCAGACCAGGTCGTGGCCGAGTTCGTGTCCGGGGTTGCGGGCGGCGAAGAAAGCCGCATCCGGGTTGCGGACGGACATCTCGTCGACCCCGGCGATACCGGGGCGCAGCCGGTCCTTGGGGTGTCGGTAGGCCAGCACGCCGGTGGCCGGGTCGTAGTCGTCGGGGTACAGCGCGCCGGCGTAGGCGTCCATGATCCGGGCAGCCTCGCCCGGGGTGGGTGCGTGCCGGCTGGGCCAGTAGTCGGTGAAGAAGGTCGGCAGCAGGCGGTAGGTGCGTTGGCCCTTGCAGATCAAGAACCAGTACCAGGGTTCGTTGCGGGTGATGATGTAGCGGCGGGCGAAGGTTTGGAACAGCACCATGCCGCCCCAGTGTTCGGGGGCGATCACGGTGTCGCCGGAGAACACCCCGCGCACCACCCGTCCCCCGATGTCGAGGTCGAGGAATCGCTGGGTGCTGAAACCGCCGAGGCAGCCGTTCGGGTCGCGCAGCACGATCACCTCGTCCTTGGCGGCCAGGTCGGCCTCGAACTGCGCCCGGTCGGTGTTGTCGTAGACCTGTTCCATGATCGCGAACATCCGGTCGCGGTCGGTGTCGGTGAGCGTGCTCGGGGTGAGGACGTCGCCGGTCAACTCAGCCATCGTCCCGCCTCGGGGTGGTTTGTTCGTGGTAGCCGAGTGCCATCGATTGCTTCTTGAACACCTCGCGGCGAAACAGCGGGTTGTAGGCGACGAAGTTGGCGAATCGGATGGGATTGCGCAGGTTGGTTCGGGGTTCGGCCAGCCGCCGCAGGATCGAGCCGACGCTGTTGGTTCTGGCCCGGCAGGCGAATCCGATTCGGGTCAGTTCGTCCGGCGGCATATTCGCCGGCAGGAAGGCGGCGTGGTTGAACCGGTAGTCGGGGTGCAGCCACCATTGCCCGTCGTAGAGCAGCCGGCCCTGTTCGGCCAGGTCGTCGTAGAGCGCCGTGCCCGGGTAGGGCATCAGGATGTTGTAGGCGGCGAAGGTGAACTTGTTCTCGATCGCGAACCGGCAGGTGGCTCGGATCGATTCGACGGTGTCGGCGTCGTGGCCGATGGTGAACGCCGCCCAGGTCTGCAGACCGAGGCGACGCAACTGGTCGATCGCGCCCGCGTATTGGTTGGCGGCCTCGGCCCGATTGACCGCCTTGCGCATACCGATCAGCGAGTCGGTGTTGATCGATTCGAAGCCGATCACATTGCCCTGGCACCCGCTGCGCACCATCAGGTCCATCAGTTCGGCATCGCGCAGCATGTCGAGGCTGGCCTGGCTGACCCAGCGCACCTTCAGCGGAATCAGGGCGGCGAACAGTTCCTTGGCCGCCTCGTGGTCGGCGGTGATGTTGTCGTCGACGAAGAACAGGTAGCGGCGTTTCTGGGCGCGGATCTCATCGATCACCTCGGCCACCGGACGGTGTTGGTGGGAGCGGTCGAAGAACACGCTGGTCGCACAGTAGCTGCACCGGTACCGGCAGCCGCGCGAGTACTGCAGCAGGGTGATCGGCAGGTATCCCTTGCCGCGGAACAGGTCGCGGCGGGTGCGGCCGTGGTGTTGCGGTGGCCGGGCGATGTGACCGTCGTAGCGGGCCTGCAACCGTCCGGCGGCGGCGTCGTCGAGCACCGTCGACCACACCGCCTCGGCGTCCCCGGTGATCACCGCATCGCAGTAGCCGGCCACTTCGTCGGGAATCAGCGTGGGGTGCATGCCACCCATCACCACCGGCACTCCGCGGCGCCGGTACTGTTCGGCGATCTCGTAGGCGCGGCGGGCGGTGAAGGTCTCCACCGTCAGCGCCACGAGGTCGGTGGGCAGGTCGTAGTCGATGGTCTCGCTGCGGTCGTCGACCAGGGTGATCTCGACCTCGGACGGGGTGAGCCCGGCCAGTACACCGAGTTGCAGCGGCTCCATCCTCCCGGAATCGACATACCGTTTCGTGCCGCGGCGTCCCATATTGGGTTTGATCAGGGTGAGCCTCATCGCCGTTCCCCCAACAGTTCGCCCTGTTTGGCCCGGATCTCGCGCCGGGAGATGGTGTTCGCAGCCAAGTGCAGACCCAGCCGCATCGGGGTACCGGCGTTGGCCAGGGCCCGGCGGGCGATGCCGCGGCGGGAGTAGAACCCGAAGCGGGCCGCCCGGCAGCTCGCGGTCAGTTCGGCCGGGGACATCCGGGCCGGGACGTAGGTGGCCTCGCCGTAGCGGTAGTTCTCGTCCAGCCACCACCGGTCGTGCAGCAGCCGGCCCTCGTCGCGGAGCCGGTCGAACAGTTCGGTGCCGGGCATCGGGGTGAGCGGGTTGAAGTTGGCGATCGAGAACCCGTGCCGGGTCGCGAACTCCCGAATCGCACCCGCGGTGTCGACCGTGTCGTGGTCGTAGCCGATCACGAAGGTGCCGTAGATCATCAGCCCGGCGCGTTTGATCGTGTCGATCACCCGTTGGTAGTCGCCGGCGCGCAGGTTGGCACCCTTGCGCATCTGTTTCAGATTGTCGCGGTCGAGGGATTCGAAGCCGATCAGCACCATCAGGCAGCCGGCGCGACGCATCAACCGCAGCAGCTCGGCGTCCTCGGCGATGTCCATCGAGATCTGGCAGACCCATCGTTTGCGCAGCGGGACGAGGGCTTCGAACAGTTCCCGGGCCCGCTGCCGGTCGGCGAAGAGGTTGTCGTCGACGAAGAACAACTGCTTCTCGGGACGGGCGGTGATCTCGTCGACGATGACGTCCAGGGGTTTGGTGCGGATGCCGCGGCCGTAGAAGGCGTGGATCGAGCAGAAGTCGCAGGTGTAGCGGCAGCCCCGGCTGAACTGCACCACGCCCAGGGGTGGGTAGCCCCGTCGCCGGAAGGGTTCGGTCCGGCACGGTGCATGGGCCAGGTCTGTGTGGTTGTCGGCTTCGTAGCGCGGTTGCAGCCGGCCGGCGGCGAGGTCGGCCAGCACCTGCGGCCAGGTGTCCTCGGCGTCCCCGATCACCACCGCGTCGGCGTGTTCGCCGGCTTCTTCGGGGCAGGCGGAGGGGTGATAGCCGCCGAGAATCACCGGGATGCCGCGCTGCCGGTGTCGGTCGGCGATCGCGTAGGCGTGCCGGGCGGTGTAGGTCTGGACGGTGATCGCGACCGCGTCGGCTTCGAAGATCTCGGGGATCTCGTCGACCATGCCGTCGTGGAAGGTGATGTCGACCTCGTCGGGGGTGACCGCGGAGATCACCGAGAACACCAGGGGTTGCAGCGCATCGGCACTCGGCCGCCGGGTCATCCCGGGACGGACGAAGGCGACGTGCATCCGGCCTCCTCGCTGAGTCGGCCCCGGCGCGGAGCCTGGTGGCGTCAGTCTATCCGGGCGGGTTTCCGGCCGCCGGACGCGGTGTTGCGTAAACGCCGGTCACGGATTCCGCGAGTCAGGCCAGCAGCAGCCGGATCGTGCGCAGGGCCATCGACATGCGGGCCAGGGTCGAGCCCTCCGAGGTGATCTCGGCCAGTTCGGCGGCCTCGCGTTCGAACCCGCCGGAAGCCGCCACCCAGTCGGCCAATGCTGCTGCGCTGTCGTCGGAGTCGGGCGCACGATCCAGCACCGAGCGGGTGAGGTCGGCCTGCAGCCGGGTGAGGTCGTCGCGCAGGACCGTGCGCGCCATCGCGTCCCAGCGGCTGGTGACGGGCAGTTCGTCGATCCGGTCGTAGACCCGGTCGAGGCCGAGTTCTGCGGTCAGTCCGAAGAACACCCGGGCCACCAGGTCGAGCGGCCGGTCAAGCTTGCCGGCCAGGTCGACGATCGCCAGGGCAAGGTGCCGGTAGGGGGCGGTCGCTGTGGTGTGCGCCAGGCTGCGGGACACCCCGTCGGCGGTCAGCGAGTCGAACACCTGACTGGTCTGTTCGCGGATGTGCGGGGTCGCCAGGTCGTCGAACAAAGCCCAGACCGTATCGACCGCCTCGCTGAACACGGCCGCTTCATCCTCGATGGCGAGGTCACCTCGGCGGCTGAGCAACAGCCAGCGGGTGGCGTATTCGACCATGCGGCGCAGGGCGACCCGAATCCGTACTTCGGTCTGCGCCGGGATCGTGGCTTCGTCGAGCTGCTGTTCGCTGCAGTCGACCGAGAAGATCGTGCGGGCGGCCACGTGGGCGCGGACGAGGTCGGCGATGGTGGTGCCGGTCTCGTGCGCCAGCCTGCTGTAGCCGGTGATGCCCTGGCTGTTGACGAAGCGGTTCACCGTCACCGTGGTCACGATCTCGCGCCGCAGCGGATGGGCCTGCAGGGCGTCGGCGTAGCGGTCGGTGCGCAGTGGGGTCGGGAAGTAGGTGACCAGTTGGTCGGCCAGGTAGGGGTCATCGGGCAGGCTCGATTCGTTGACGATCCCGGCCAGGTGGATCTTCGTCCAGGCCAGCAGCATCGCCAGTTCGGGGCGGGTGAGGCCGTCCCCGTCGGCGAGTCGGCGGTTCATCTCCGTCCGGCTCGGCAGTGATTCCAGGTGACGGTCGAGCAGGCCGACCTTCTCCAGGGAACGCATCCATGCCTCGTGGGCACCCGCAATGTCGGAGCCCTGACCCAGTTCGGTGGACAGCGCGATGTTCTGGTCGACGTTATTGGCCAACACCAGGTGGCCGATCTCGTCGGTCATCGACGCCAGAAGTTCGGTGCGCGCCTCGGGTTCGAGTCGACCGGCCTCGACTTCGGGGGCCAGTAACACCTTGATGTTGACCTCGTGGTCGGAGGTGTCGACCCCGGCGGAATTGTCGATGAAATCGGTGTTGATCCGGCCACCGGCGTGGGCGAACTCAACCCGGCCGCGTTGGGTACAGCCCAGGTTGCCGCCCTCACCGACGATCCTGACCCGCAGGTCGCGGCCGTCCACCCGCACCGCGTCGTTGGCCCGGTCGCCCACCTCGGCGTGGGTCTCGTCCGAGGCCTTCACATACGTCCCGATGCCGCCGTTCCACAACAGATCAACCGGGGCGAGCAGAATCGCGCGGATCAGTTCGTTCGGGGTCAGCGCCCCCACGTCGGGGTCGAGGCCCAGAACGTCGCGCACCTGCTCGGTGATCGGGATCGACTTCGCGGTGCGGGAATGGACCCCACCACCGGGTGAGATCAGAGACTTGTCGTAGTCGTCCCAAGTCGACCGCGGCACCTCGAACAGCCGCCGGCGCTCGGCGTGGGAAGCGGCCGGGCACGGATCGGGGTCGAGGAAGATGTGCAGGTGGTTGAAGGCGGCCACCAGTTTGGTGTGTTCGCTGAGCAGCATGCCGTTGCCGAAGACGTCGCCGGCCATGTCGCCGATTCCCACACAGGCGAAGTCCTCGGTCTGGCAGTCGATGCCCTCTTCGTAGAAGTGGCGTTTCACCGACTCCCAGGCCCCGCGGGCGGTGATGCCCATGCGCTTGTGGTCGTAGCCGTTCGAACCGCCGGCTGCGAAGGCGTCGCCGAGCCAGAAGCCCCGCTCCACCGCGATCCGGTTGGCTGTGTCGGAGAACGTCGCGGTGCCCTTGTCGGCGGCCACCACCAAGTAGCTGTCGTCGCCGTCGTGGCGCACCACATCGGGTGGCGGCACGACCACCCCGTCGACGAGATTGTCGGTCAGGCTGAGCAGCGAGCCGATGAAGATCTCGTAGCAGGCCACGCCCTCGGCCAGCCAGGCGGCGCGGTCGCTGCGCGGGTCGGGCAGCCGCTGCGGCACGAAACCGCCCTTCGCCCCGACGGGCACGATGACGGTGTTCTTGACCATCTGCGCCTTGACCAGACCGAGCACCTCGGTGCGGAAATCCTCCGCCCGGTCCGACCAGCGCAAGCCGCCGCGGGCGACGGGGCCGAATCGCAGGTGGATGCCTTGGACGCGCGGGCTGACCACGAAGAACTCGTGCATCGGGCGCGGCTCCGGCAGCAGGTCGAGTTCGGGCGGGGAGATCTTGAAGGCGAGTGCGGGTTGATCGGCGGCGAAGGCATTGGTGCGCTTGATCGCCCGCAGGACGGCTACGAACATTCGCAGGATGCGGTCCTGGTCGAGGCTTTCGACCGCGTCCAGGGCACGCAGCAGGCCATTGACCCGATCATCGAAGGCCCGGTCCCGGGCGGTGGCGTGGTCGTACTGGTCGGGGTCGAAGCGGGTTTCGAAGGCCGCCACCAGGGCGGCCGCGATGCCCGGGTTGGCGTTGAGGGCCGTCGCCACATAGGTCTGGCTGAAGGGGATGCCGGCCTGTTGCAGGTACCTGGAGATGCCGCGCAGCCAGCTCACCTGTACCCACGTCAAGCGCGCGCTCATCACCAGCCGGTTCAGATTCCCGGCCGACGAGCGTCCGGTGTAGGAGGCTTCGAAGGCCTCGGCGAACCGGGCCCGGTCGGCCAGGGTCCAGTCGTCGAGGGTCTGTCCCGGTGGGAATGTGAAGCCGAAGTCGTAGACATGGACGGGTTCGCCCCGCAGGTCCCAGACGAAGGGCTGTTCGTCGATGACGCTGAGGCCCAGCGCGTCCAGGTGCGGCATGACCCGCGAGAGCGACATCGTGCCCCGGGTGATCACCTTGAAGCGCATGTCGGCCGGGTCGACGGCCCGGTCGGGTTTGAACATCGCGAACCGGAGATCGTCCGGTTCGGCCAGGGTGTTGGCCAGGCGCAGGTCGGCCAGCGCCTGTTTGGCGGTGTAGGCGGCCTTGAAGGCCTCACCGAACTCGACGCCCCGCTCCTCGGCGGGCAGGGTCTCGGCGACGTCGTTGAAGTCGTCGTCCCAACTGCGTGCGACGTGGGCGACCTCGGCTTCGATCGCGGCCAGGTCGAGTTCGGGTTCGGGTGCGCCGTCGGGTCGCTTCACCAGCAGCAACAGGCGCGCCATCGCGCTCTCGTTGACCAGCGCACGGAAGTCGATGTTCTCCGCGCCGAAGCGTTCCTGCAGTACTGCGGTGATCCGCTCGCGGGTGACCGTCCGGTATTTCTCCCGTGGCACGTAGACGAAGCACGACCAGAACCTGCCGTGTGGGGCGCGTTGCACCAGCAGGCGGGTGTGGCGTTGCCGTTGGACGGCCGCGGTGCGGCGCACCAGTGAGACGAGGTCGTCGATCGAGTCGGCGAACCAGTTGTCACGTGGCAGGGAGGCCATCGCCTCCCGGGTCAACTGGCCGTTGTGGGACGAGGGGTCGACCGCGAGTTCGTCCCACACCCAGTTGGCCTTGTCGCGCACCAGCGGGATCGATTCGACCGGTTCGGAGTAGGCGTGCGAGGTCCACAGGCCGAGGAAGCGTCGCTCGCCGATCAACCGTCCGTCGTGGTCGTAATCGCGGAGGGAGACGTAGTCGAGGTAGCCGGTGCGATGCAGCGGTGACCTGCGGGAGTCCTTGGTGATCACCATGACCTGGGGGTCTTCGGTGATCCGGGTGGCGTTGAAGGGGTCGGGGCCCGCGTCCCGCAGCAGGCCCAGGCCGCTGCCGGGCACAGGGGTGAAGGTGTCGCCGTCGACGGTGTATTCGCGGTAGCCGACCAGCTCGAAGCGGCCGTGGGCCATCCATCGCAGCAGGTCGGTGATCCTGCGCACCCAGGCCGCCACGACGGGCTGTGGGCTCTCGTCGAGATGGTGGATCACCGACAGGAGCCGTCGGTGCATCGCGGGCCGGTCGTCATGGGCGACCCGGGAGGCCGCGAGACCTTCCTCGATGCCCGCTTGCAGGGCCGGACGCAGTTCGTCCGCCGCGGTGCCCAGGGGCGGGTAGGCCTCCACCTCGAGCCACGATTCGGCCCCCGCACCGGGTGTCTCGTGGGCCCGGAGGTGCTGCAGAATGCCGTCGGTGTCGCGCTGCACGGCCAGCACCGGGTGGTCGATCCGCCGGGTCGTCCAGCCCTGATCGGTGAGCACCATCAGCACCGTGTCGACGATGAAGGGCCGGTCGTCGGTGACCACCTGCACCAACGTCGGCCCGCCGGCGCCACGTCCGTCCGTCCGCTGACTCGGCGTCGTCACCGCGACCAGGTCGACCCCGGCCGCCCGCACCCGACCCATCCGCTCCAGCTCCTCGGACACCGTGACGACGGCTGACATAGCGCTCCCTTGCTCTTTGTCCCTGCCGGTCACGCTAACGGGCCGAACCCCGCCTGGGAACCATAGACGCGCACGGACGACGGGCCCGGCCCGACTCAGGTTCGCGCGGATTGCTGTTCGGGTGGATACGTGATCGTGCCGTCCTCGTTGACCACCGGCTCGGCACCCCAGGCGCCCAGCACATGTCGACGCGGTGCGGCGGTGGTCGACAGATGCCACACCGTCCAGCCCCGGGCGGTGAGGCTGTTGGCGATCAACGACCGGTGACAGCGCCAGGGCATCGGTTCGCCGCACATGATCACGACGTTGCGGTGCGCGGCCAGTTCTTGCAGCCGGTGCAGGCCCTCGCGATAGGCCTCGGTGAGGGTGTAGTCGGCGTAGTTCTTGAAGCTGGTGTTCTGCCAGCCGGCGTTGATCTCGGGCTGCACCTCGTGCTGCTTGGCGCGTCGGCCGCCCAGTTCGGGCAGGTGCAGATAGTCGAGGCCGGCTTCAGGGAGCCAGGTGCGCAGCGCGTCAGCACCGAATTGGGGGCTGCGCCGCGAGCCCGGGTGTGAGCGCACATCGACCACGGTCTCGATGTCCTCCGCCCGGAGGGTGTGCACGAAGTCACCCTGCGGGCAGACCCAGTGACCGATCGTCCAGATGGTCGGTGCGGTTTCGTCGGTGCTGTCGGGTGTCGTCGGCTGATCGGGCATCGCCGCTCACCGTCCGCCGGCGGGCGAGCGCTGTTCGAGGACGCGTTCGCGAACGAGTTCCAAGGCCACGCGTGCTCCGTACTCCACTCCGAGCAGGCTGGTCAGGTTCTGGTCCCGGATCGGGGTGGTGAGGTCGCCTTGTTTCAGCAGGAAACTCACCTTCAGCGGAATGAAGCGTGGGGTTCGGTCGGGTAGCAGTTCACGCGAGAGTCTGGACCCGTCGTCGCCGAACTCGCAGTCGACCATCGGCAGGTATTTGCGGGCATGGTGCTTGCGGTCCCAGGTGTGGATCGCGGAGACCGTGTCGGCGGGGCTCTGCCCGTAGGCGTGCCGGTTGGCCGAGACCACCTCACCGACCGTGCCGGGCAGCCCGGAGAGCGCCTCGAGACCGACCCATTCCTGCTCGACAGCGAGGGCAACCAGCTCGTCCCAGGCCTCCCCCGAGGCGACGGTCACCGTCACCGCCCCGCAGTACACCAAGCCGGACGGGTCACAACCGTCGTCGTTGACCGTGATGCCTGTGGTGGCGTCGTGAATCAACCGTCCGGACGAGGGCCCGTCCCAACCTCGCAGGCGTACGTCGGCCTCGCGAATGGCCGCGATCAACTCGTCTTCACTGCGAATGCTCAGCGGTGCGGTCATATTTCACCCTAGGACGACGGGTCCTGTGTCAGAAGCTGTGGCTTGCCGATCAGAAGCCGACCATCGGCGCCGGATAGGCTTACCTAACTTTGCCCCTGTTTTTTTACAAGCCCCAACCGGCATTGTTACCGGCATGAGCGAAGAAAAGCTTTCCGTAACCCGCAGCATCAATGCCTCGGCCGATGCCATCTTCGATGTCCTCACCCGTCCGGAGCGCCATCGCGACTTCGACGGATCCTCCATGGTTCAGTCCGGCGACGCCAGTCAGCGGATCCAAGCGGTGGGCGATGTCTTCCGAATGAACATGCATGCCGACGGCCTGGGCGACTACACGATGGAGAACCACGTGACCGCCTGTGCGCCGAACAAGGTGGTCGGCTGGGCGCCGGCCATGGAAGGCATGGATCCCATGGGTCACACCTGGACCTACACCCTGGAGCCCGAGGGTCCGGACTCCACCGAGGTCACCCTCACCTATGACTGGTCGGGTCTGAAGCCCGGGCCGTGGATGGAGAAGCTGCCGTCGATTCCCACGATGCCGGTGATCCCCCAGGAAGCCCTCGAGCAGTCGCTGAACCTGCTGGCCGAATCGGTCGCCTGAACACTCTCTTGCTTGAACAGCTTGTTGCCTGATCACCTGTCGGGTTTCCCACTCGACGAGCCATCCCGGACGCCACGGGCCGGCGAGCGGGCTGCGCGTTGATCCCCGACGTTCCTTCCTGCGGCCGATACGCTTAATCGGCCAGCATCGGCCACAGGGAGGGACGTGACCGTGGCAACCGAGCCGCAATGGGACACCGACCGCACGTGGACCGCTCCCAACATCCTGTCCTTCCTGCGATTGTTGTCGGTGTTGGTCTTCGGGGCCCTGATCGTGCTCGGGCACGACCTCGCCGCGGTGATTCTGCTGGCGCTGTTCGGTGCCACCGATTGGCTGGACGGATTCCTGGCCCGCAAGCTGCAGCAGCGCACCGAACTGGGCGCCAAGCTCGATCCGATCGCCGATCGGCTCTACATCGTCACCGCGCTGGTCGCACTGCTCATCCGGGGCATCGTGCCGTGGTGGTTCCTGGTGATTCTGGTCTCGCGCGATGTGGTGCTGTTCGTGCTGCTGTTGGTCACCCGCCGCGGTGATTACCGTCCGGTGCAGGTGAACCACTTCGGCAAGGCCGCCACCTTCGCTCTGCTGATTGCCTTTCCGGTGATGTTGATCGGTTACTCCAACGAGTTCGACCTCCCGGTCTTCAGCACCGTCGGCTGGGTGCTCGCGATTGCCGGCGCGGTGTTCCACTGGACGGCCGGCGCCCTGTACATCGGACAGGCCGCCCGCACGCTGCGGGACGGTTCCCGGGCCGAGCTGGACCCGCCACCGGCCCGCTGAGGTGCAGTCGGCAGCCGCCGATTCCGGACCGGACCTTCGTCGGACCGCAGTGAGCCGACAGAATGGACCCATGCGACCACTGCAGCAGACCATCAACGACGAGTTGCACGTGCAGCCCGAGATCGACCCGGCTCAGGAGATCGATCGGCGGGTGCAGTTCCTGGCCGATTACCTGACCCGCACCGGGTCGGCCGGGTACGTGCTCGGCATCTCCGGCGGCGTCGATTCCACCCTCGCCGGCCGGCTCGCCCAACTGGCTGTCGAGCGGGTGCGGGAGGCCGACGGGTCGGCGGTGTTCGTGGCGATGCGGCTGCCCTATCGGGTGCAGCACGATGAAGCCGATGCCGCCGATGCGATGAGGTTCGTGGCCGCTGATGAAGAGGTCACCTACAACGTCGGCCCGGCGGTGGATGCCTTCACCGAGGAATACGCGGCCAACGTCACCACGCCGCTGTCGGACTTCAACAAGGGCAACGTCAAGGCGCGAGTCCGGATGGTCGCCCAGTACGCGGTGGCCGGCGACCGGCGGCTGCTGGTGATCGGCACCGACCACGCGGCCGAATCGGTCACCGGTTTCTTCACCAAGTTCGGCGACGGGGGCGCCGACATCCTGCCCCTGGCCGGATTGAACAAGCGGCAGAACCGGCAACTGCTGCAACACCTGAACAGCCCGGAGCACCTCTGGGCGAAGGTGCCCACTGCCGATCTGCTCGATGAGAATGTCGGCCGCGCCGACGAGGACGAGTTGGGGCTGCGCTACGACGACATCGACGATTACCTCGAGGGCCGTGAGGTCGCCACCGAGGTGGCCGAGAAGATCGAGCAGGTCTACCTGCGGTCGCGGCACAAGCGCACCGTGCCGGTCACCCCGGCCGATTCCTGGTGGCGCGACTGAGCCGCTTTCCGGGCTCAACATGCCTGCTGCGCGCTCCGGCGCTCGCAGCGCCCTCTGATGCTTGCGCCGCACTCTCCAGTGCTCGCGCCGTGCCTTTAGTGCTTGCGCAGGGCCCGCTAGTGCTTGCGCAGTGCCTCGATGAGCTCGTCCTTGGTCATCGATGAGCGACCCTCTATCTCCAACTCGCGGGCCCGCTCGAGCAACTCGTCCTTGGTGCGGTCCTCATAGTCCTCGGCCTTACCGCCGCGCTCACCGACCCGGGATCGGGAACTGGCCGCCGCCGCATTGGCGATCCGAGCCGCTTTCTCCTTGCTGTTGCCCTCATCGCGCAGGGTTTCGTACAACTCGGGATCCTTCACCGAAGGCCCCGGATCCTCGCGCTTGTTGCCCTTGGGTGCCATACCTGCCTCCTTAGGTCCGGTATCCAGCCTAGGTCGGCCCCGGACGGCCCGGTTTCAGCGGGTCAGGCGCTGGTTGAACTCGAGCACATCGACCATCCAGATACTGAGTTGTTCGTCGGTGGCGACGGCCTCGGGGGCGACCCGAATCCAGGAGGGGCCCATCGAGCGGCCCTCACCCATCTCCGAGATGGAGGCTCCGGGACGGGCCAAGATCTCCTCCTGACGGTCACTGTCGACCCGGGCCAGCAGGCCACCATCCTTGTTGGCGCAGGCGGCGAGTTTGCCGTCGACCATGAAGCAATGGGCGCCGAACATCTTCTGCTCGGTCACCGCCCGGGTGGCCAGTGCCTCACGCAGGCGCTCGATGAGATCTGATTGCGGTTCGCTCACGCCCCCATCGTGCTGTCGCCGCACCTCGGGCGACAAGACCTGTCCCCGGAAAGCTGTGCCACGACCATGACCGAGCCCCCGGATTCAGACCAGCCCGAGGGTCTGCACCTGTCGCTCCACCATGGCGGCGAAGAGCGCATCGGCCGGGTCGGCGGTGCCGACGAAGTGGCCCGACAGTTCCAGGCTCACGACCCCGACCAGCGCCGACAGTTCGGCCAACACCGCCCCCATCGCCGACGGCTCGACCCCGAACTCCCCTGCGGGAGCATCCAGTTGATCGGCCAACTCGGCATCGGTGAAGTGCCTCTCGACCGAGCCCGACGCCGCGGATACGGCGGCGATGAAATACCCGGCGACCGCGCCGGCGGCCGGGACGGTTTCGGCGGGGGCGACGTAACCGGGTACCGGGGTGCCGTAGATCAGTTGATACTCATGGCGGTGCTCCAGCGCCCAGCCACGAAAGGCATGGGCCAACCTCCGCCAGCGCTCCCCCGGATCGTCCTCGGTGACCTCGCCCAGCACCTCGGCGAGGTGTTCGTAGCTCTCGATGATCATCGCGGTGAGCAGCGCCTCGCGGGTCGGGAAATAGCGATACACCGCCGAGGACACCAACCCGACCTCCCTGGCCACGGCTCGCATCGACAGTCCCCCACCGCCGTGTTCGGCGATCTCGGCTCGCGCGGCAGCCAGAATCTGCGCGGTCATGTCGGCCCGGGCCTGTTCTCGGATTCCCATCACACCACCTCCTATGACACCGGTGTCCCGATGGACCTGTGCTTGTTTCCGAGACCACTGTGCCACAACTCAGAGAGCACCGCTCTTGACACTCCGAGAGCACTGCTCTACGTTTTAACCAGAACAAAGAGCACTGCTCTCTAATCCAGGAGATCGAAATGACCATCACCCAGCCCCAGCCGAAGACCACCACCGCTCAGCACGACGACAAGAACCTCATCGCCCCCTTGGTGGGCACCGGCGCATTGATGGCCGTCTACCTGGTGACCCGCCCCTACGGGGATGCCGCCGGCGGCGACACCCTCGCGGCCGCCGAGGCCTTCGCCTCGACCCGGTGGGTGATCGCCCACGTGAGCGGGATGCTGGCGATCGCCTCCTTCGGCCGACTGGCGCTGCGACTGCACGACAATCTCGGCTTGTTCAGCACCCGCCTGGCACGCACCGCCACGCTGGCCGGCGCGGTGCTGGTGTTGCCCTACTACGGACTCGAGACCTTCGGCCTGCAAGCAGCAGGCCGCGCCGCACTCGCCGGCGACACCTCGGTACTGAATCTGGTCGGCGAGATGCGGGACCACCCGGCCGCGATGACGATGTTCGGCGTGGGCCTGCTGGCACTTGCTCTGGGCGGGGTCGGCATGGCCCTGGGCTGGCAGCGTGCTCGCGGCAACTGGGCCGCCTGGCCGCTGGCCGCCGTGATGGCGGGCGTACTGCCCCAGTTCTTCCTGCCGCCGACCGGCCGGATCACCTACGGCGTGGCCTGCGCTGCGGCCGCCGGCGTCTGGCTGGTGCGCGGCCTGATGAAGAGGCGCAACGCCGCCGGTGGGCAGTAATCAGAAAAGCCTGCTGAACCGCCCGAGAATCGGACGATCAGGAATGCCCCGGCTCGCAAAAAGCGATGGCCCGGGGCATTCTTCATTTACCCCGTTTCGGGTACGAACGAAACACCTTTTCGGGCCATAGTGGTGAATGGAACCGGTCTTCACCCATAGGGGTATTTCTGATCCGGGAGCCGAACCGTTCCCCGTTGTCAGCAGCGGATGAACCACCACCGGGGATTTCTGCCCACCGGGAACCCTTGCCCTCGAAGCGACAGATTCTATCGTGGACAACACCATTGTTCTCATGGTGCGGAAAATGACCGCCAACCCGAATTGAGGCACCTCGTTATGGACATCACCGACGTCAATCGTTTGCGCAGTGCAGTCGTCTACGCCCAAGGAGAGAAGGTGGGCTCGGTGCACGAGGTTTTCGTCGACGACGAGACCGACCGGCCGTCCTGGGCCACCGTCTCCACCGGCCTGTTCGGCACCAAGATGAGCTTCGTGCCGATCGACGACGCCCGCCTCGTCGACGACGACCGGCTCGAGGTCAGCACCGACAAGGACACCATCAAGGACGCCCCGCGCATCGATGTGGACGAACATCTCTCCCGTGACGAGGAGCGCCGCCTCTACGAGCACTACGGACGCTCGACCCGCTACACCGACCTGGAAACCCGCCGCGCCGACCGCACCGCGGCAGGTATGGGCCGGGACCGCACTGCCGAGGGCACCTACGACCTGGGCGCCGACACCCGCGAAGCCGACACCATGGGCACCCGCCCGCAGGTGACCGAAGACTTCGACCGGCCCCGTGAGCACGGCTTCGACGGCGACCGAATCGCCGAGGACGAAGCCCTGGATCGCGACCACCTGGAACGGGACGTCACCCCGGGCGACGACACGGTGCGGGCCCGCGGTGAGCACGGCACCGAGCGGGTCACCTCCGAGGAGGGCTACCTGCGGGTCTACCGTCCCCACGAGGACACCCAGCGCTGACCCTCGACCGAAGAACCACCAACGAATGTGGCCCGGCTCCCCTCGGGGAACCGGGCCACATCGCGTTGTGCGATCAGCCGGCCGTTTCGGGGTTGGCCGCCGAACCGTGGTTCAGCGCCTCCAGCAGTGCCCCGTTGAAAGCGGGCAGATCGTCGGGGTTGCGCGAGGTGATCAGGTTGCCGTCCACCACAACCCGCTCATCAACCACCTCGGCCCCGGCATTGCGCAGGTCGGTGCGCACGCTGGGATAGGCGGTCACCGTCCGTCCGCGCAGCACCTCGGCCTCGGCCAGCACCCAGGGGGCGTGGCAGATCGCGGCCACCGGCTTGCCCGATGCGACGAAGTCGGCGATGAACCGCACGGCATCGGCGTCGGTGCGCAGAGCGTCGGGGTTGGCCACCCCGCCCGGCAGCACCAGGGCGGCGTAGTCGTCGACCGAGGCCCCACCCACTTCGGCGTCCACCGGGTAGGTGTTCGACTTGTCGAGGTGGTTGTAGGCCTGTACCTCGCCGGCCTTCGGGCTCAACAACCGCGGGGTGTAGCCGGCGTCGCGCACCGCTTCCCACGGGTCGGTGAGTTCGATCTCCTCGATGCCCTCATGGGCAACCAGGAAGGCCACCTGCTGCGAGTCGTTCATGGTCGCCACCTCCCGGTGTCAGAGCCCCTGGTTCTCCGGACGGGGGTCGCCGCCGCCTTCACCCGGCTGATCGATCGACTGGGTGAACTCCTGGTCGGCCTGCGGGTAGCCGGTGCTCTGCTCGGCCTGCTGCGGGTCCGCCTGGGAGTAATCGGCGCTGGAACCGGGCTGTCCCACTCCGGGGTCCTGCTGTTGTTCGGACATGTCTCGTACCTCCTGGCCTGCTTGTTGGGCATGACCCCGCACGTCTTCGGCTGACGATTGGGCATGGTCACGCACGTCCTCAGCGTGGACCTTACCCTCGTCGGCCACGACCTGTGCCGAGTCGGTGGCCGATTCCTTGACCGTCTGCACCGCCTGCTGGGCCTGCGGCTTCAGGTTCTCGGCGGCCTGCTTGGCCGCGTCCTGGGCCTGATCCATCAGCGGCTGGGCGCGATCCTTCAGGTCAGCGGCCAACTCCTGCTCCTTGCGGGTGGTGGGCATCAGCCCACCGATCAGGGCGCCGATACCGAAGGCGATCAGACCGGCGGCCAGCGGGTTGCCCCGGGTGCGCTGCTTCAGTTGCCGCGGCGCATCCTGGACGGTGTCGCGGGCATCGGTGCCGAACTGCTGGACGCGGTCACCCACCGAGGGCTCGTGGCCGTAGGGCTGGTCGTAGGGGGCGTAGCGGTCGTCGTCGGCCGAACCGAAGATCCGCTCCTTGATGCCCTGGGCGCTCTCCTTGACGCCTTCGACCTGGCGCTTGACGACATTGCCGGGCTTGGCCTCGTCGGCCAGGGCGTTGACGTCCTGGCTGAGGTGTGCGCGGGTCTGTTCGATTTCTCGGCGGATGGCGTCGGGATCGTTGCTGGTCATCGGTTCTGTGCCTCCTCGCCCTTCAGGGCGTTCGGAATCTGGCTGACGGTTTCGGCGGTTCGAGGAGCACCCTCGACCTTGTTCAGCGACGACTTGCCCGCCAGTGCAAGAATCGCGGCGACGACGGCCCAGATGACCGCCACGATCAGGGCGGCCCAGCCGAAGCGGGGCTCGTCCGACCCGATCAGGTGGGCAATCCCCCACCAAATAGCGATCGAGAGGAAGACCAGCATCAGGTGCGCGGCCACCCCGGCCCCGGCGAACATGCCGGCACCCTTACCGGCGGCGGTGGCGCTCTCGCGCACCTCGGCCTTGGCCAGGGCAACTTCCTGGCGCATCAGGGTGGACAGGTTCGTGGTCAGGTCGGCGAAGATCTCCCCGATCGAGCGGTTGTCACCCTCGAGTTGGCGTTCGACCGAACGCCCTTCGGAAATCTCGTTGGGTTGATGGCTCATCAACGCTCACCCAGGCCTCGGAAGGGGTCCTCCCCCTCTTGCCGGTGCCCGGCACCGTCGTCGAAGAACTGGCCACCCGGCCCCGAACCCCAATCGCTCTGCTGGGGCTGCTGACCCATGGGCCCACCGACGGCCGGTGCCCCACCGTAGGACGGGCCGCCGTGCAGCCCGCCGGGTGCGGCGAAGCCCGGGTCGGTGTAGGCCGGGTCAACGGCGCGCTGGGACGGGTCGGGCTGGAAGCCCTGCCCGTACGGGGACTGGGGCGGCGCGTAGTCCGTCCCCAGCGAGCGCTGCCCCTGGGGCTGGGCGCGGCGGGCGTCCAGCGAGCGGTCGGGCGCGTCATCGTTGCCTTCGTCCCGCAGGCCGCGGACGAACCGGCCGACCAGCAGCCCGGCTCCGGCGGCGATCGCCAGGAAGGTCCAGGGGTTGCGGGCGGCGTAGCGGCGCACCTCATCGACCGCGTCGCGCGGTTCGTGGTTCTCCAGCCAACCGGCCAGCCCGCGACCACGATCGGCCAGTTCCTGGGCGGCCTGGGTGGCCAGGCCGTAGCGTTCGCTGCCCTGCACCATGCCGTCGAGTTCATCGACCACAGTGCGCAGTTGTTCGGCGGCCTGTCGTTGGCCGTGGCCCGCCTGGGTGTTGACTTCATTCAGTCCGTTGTCGACCAGACTGCGGAACTCGGCCCGGGCGTCCCGGGCCACTGACTTGGCTTCCCGGCCGGCGGTGCCGGCGACGTCCTGGGCGGCTGCGGCGGCGTGGTCCTTGACGTCGGCAGCTTCGGCGACGGCATGATCCTTCACCTCGCCCGCCTGGCGTGCGGCCTCTTCCTTGGCACCGCCCTGTTGGGAATAGTGGCTCATCGTGCAGAACTCCTGCCCTGCGCTCCCGCGCTGTCGGCTGCTGCGGGCTGGTCCCACCCACAGCGAGGATCGATTGCTGCTTCCACAGGCGCGGGGCGCATCGAAACCGCGCGTCGTCGACCTGTGGACGACCGGCTTGCACGTCGAAGCTACTGAGGGAGCTTCGCGCCACCACACACCCTTCGGGATGTTTCGACAAAGGGTTTTATCGATTTAGAGTCTGCAACTCATTTGACTGCATCCCAGGAGGATGTGTGCCTGCCATCCCATCACCCGAAGCCAGCCCACCCGACCGCGCCCCGGATCCGGTTCCGTGGGCGCAATGGCACCGTGCTCTGACCGACGAGACCCTGACCCACGAGGACGAGGCCCACGAGCCGTTCCCGTTCGAACTCGATCCCGAGGCCTCCTGGCTGGTGGTGGCCGCCCACCCCGATGACGAGGCGATCGGGGCGGGGCGGCTGATCGCCGATCATCCCGGGCCCATCAGTTGCCTGACCCTGTCGGCCGGTGAGGGCTGCTTCGGCCCGTCGGTCGACACCGACCGGGTCGCCCGCACCCGCTTGGACGAATGGGGCGCGGCCGCCAACGAACTGGGCATGATTCCGTTGGAGACCCGCCAATGGCCGGACGGGCGCCTGGCCGAGTTCGAGAACGCGCTGACCGAGCTGCTGATCGACGAGTTGGCCGACCACGATGTGCTGCTCGCCCCCTGGTGCCACGACCCCCACCCCGACCACGAGGCCGCCGGCCGGGCCGCGAGCCGGGCCGCCGAAGACCTCGGCATACCGCTGCTGGCCTACCCGGTGTGGACCACCTACTGGCTCACCCCGCAGCGGGTGCAGCAGCTCGGATCGCGCCTGGTCACCATCCCCACTTCGCTGGAGGCCGAGGCCACCCGGGACGCGGCCGTGAGGTGCCACCGATCCCAACTGGAGCCCCGTCCCCCGGCCACCCAGCCGGTGGTTCCCGAGGAGTTGCTGCGTCGCCACCCCACCCAACTGCTGGTGATCAATGCCTGATTTCGACCAGCTTTACCGCACCGACCCCGACCCCTTCCGAGTGGGATCGAGCTGGTACGAGCAACGCAAGATCGAGGTCGTGCTCGCCTGCCTGCCGAGGCAGCGGTACCGGCTGGGGTGGGATGCCGCCGCCGGCACCGGCCATCTGGCAGCCCGTCTGACCGAGCGCTGCGACCGGGTGATCGCCACCGATGCCTCGGCTTCGGCAGCCGCTCTCGGCGACCCTCGGTTCGCGGCGAGTTTTCGCTCCGCACTGCCCGCGTTACCACCCGAAGCCGGTGGGGCCGATCTGGTGGTGGTCTCCGAGGTGCTGTATTACCTGCCTGCCGGCGGTCGGGCCGCGACCCTGGTCATGTTGGCCGCGATGTCGGCCGACGTGGTCTGCGTCCAGTGGCGGCACCTGCCGCACGATGCGTACCTGTCGGGGGCCGAGGCCCAGGCCGAGTTCGAGGAAGCCCTGGCCGCGGCCGGGCACCAACAGTTGGTGCGCCACGACGAACCCGACTTCCTGTTGTCGATCCACCGGGCAGGACGCCGCTGATGCCGGATTGGTCGATCCCCGCAGCCCTACCACTGCCCGATGAGCTCCGCCGCCCCGACATCACCACCCAGCGTCGCGCGATGCGGTGGCTGGCCGGGGCGCACGGGTGGCGCGGCCTGCGCTGGCCCGAACTGGTCGATGCCCTGATCGCCCTGGGCCGTACCGACATTCCGCTCAGCCGGCTCGCCGAGGGGCACATCGATGCGCTGCGGATTCTCACCGAGGGCGGGCTCGCCCCCGTCCCCGATGCCCTCTACGGGGTCTGGGCCTCGCGTTCGGAGGGCACCGGTTTGACCTTCGAGCAGCGGGACGGGCGGTGGCACCTCACCGGCGAACTGCGCTTCGCCTCCGGAGCCGGGCTGCTCGATCGGGCCCTGGTCACCGCTTGGACCCCGGACGGTTCCCGGCACGTGTTGTTGGACTGCGAGGTGAAGCAGTGGAGCTTCGACGAGGGTGACTGGCGCACTCGGGCGATGGAACTTTCCCGCTCCCACCGGGTGCGGCTCGACCACCCGGTCGAGGCCCGCCAGGTGGACAGCGACAACTTCTATCTGCGCCGCTGGGGCTTCCACCCCGGTGGTATCGGGGTGGCCGCAGTGTGGACCGGATGCGCCGCCCGGGTGCTCGACCTGTTGGGCGAACGGGCCGGTTCGGGCGAGCAGCGGGTGGCGCGACTGGGCCGGGCCCGCACCGAGTTGGTGACCGCCGTGGCCCTGGTGCGGCAGGGTGCGCTCGCGGTGCAGCATCGTCCGGCCGATCCACGTCCGGTGGCGACCGGCTGCCGCGCCGGGGTGGCTGCGGCGATCCGCCGGTTGTTGGACGAGGTGCGCACCCTGGCGGGGCCGGCCGGGTTGGCCTTCGACGAGGAACTCACCCGGGCGGTCGACGATCTGGCCATGTTCGTGGCCCAGCAGGGCATCGACTCCGACGCCCATTACCTGGGTTCCCTGCCATGACCGCGAACGATGTGCTGGTGGTGATTCCGGCCCACAACGAGGAGCACGCGATCCGGCGCTGCGTGAGCCGGGTGCTGGCCGCGGTCGGGCAGGGACGGCGTGCCGGGCTGGTCGACCGGGCCACGGTCGTGGTGGTGCCACACCGGTGTTCGGATCGCACCGCGGAACTGGCAGCACTCGCCCTGGCCGGCCAACCGGTGACCGGGATCGTGGTACCCGATACCCGCTCTACCACCGTCGCCCAGGTGCGTCGGCGCGGGGTCGAGGCCGGTTGGACAGACGCGCAGGCCGGCACCGCCGAACGCACCTGGCTGTTCAACACCGATGCTGATTCCTGGGTTCCGTCGGACTGGATCACGGCCACCTTGACCACGATGCGCACCGACAACGCGGTGGCGGCCGCCGGACTGGTCGACGTGGTCGGGTGGCGGGCGTCCCGGGCGGCCCGGCGGGCCTATCGGGCCCTGATCCAGGAGGGCCTGCACGCCGGCGGACACGATCACGTGTACGGGGCGAACCTGGTCGTGCGGCTGGACGCCTACCTGGCCGTGGGCGGATTCCCGCACTGCGAGCACGGTGAGGATCACGCCCTGGTGGCCCGGCTGCGGGCGGCCGGATACCGGGTGGCGACCCCGCGGACACCGCGGGTGGCCACCTCGGGACGAACCGCCGGACGCTGCCCCGACGGCCTCGGCGCACTGCTGGGACGGTTGGCCTCCCACACCTGAGCGAGCGTCGGATCAGAACAAGTCAGGGCAGATCCGCCGCGGGTGCCTGCGGCCAATCCCTAAAGTCGGCGATCAGGTGCGGCAGGGCGAGCACCAGCAGGAACATCGCCGCCGGGATCAGCGCGAAGAAGCCGATCGTCAGGTAGCCGGCCGCACCCAGTACCCCGCCGACGAAGAACAGTCCGACGATCGCCAGGTGATGACGCAACTGCCGGGCGTTGGCCCGGACCGGCTCGGACCCGCGGCGGCGATTGAGGTAGACGAGCTTGCCCAGTTCGATGCCGATGTCGGTGATCATTCCGGTGACGTGGGTGGTGCGAATCTGGGCATCGGATGCCTTGGTGACGATCGCATTCTGCAGACCCATGGTGAAACACAGCACCGGGATGAACAGCCAGACCCGGTGCTGCCAGGTGACCTGATCGGCCAGCCCGCCGAAGACCAACACCATGGACGACTCCAGCACCAGCACACTGGAGAATTTGCTGCGCAGCCCGCGGCGGCGTCCCCAGTTGAACACCAGGGCGCAGGTCATCGCCCCGGCGATGAAACTCGCGATCGCGATCAGACCCATCCCCACCAGCCGGAAATCACCGAGGACGATGTGGTCGGCCACGATCGCGGTCAGCCCGGTCATGTGCGAGGCGTAGGTGGCGGTTGCCACGAAACCCACCGAGTTCAGCAGCCCGGCGTGCAGGGCGAGCAGATTGGCCAGGTGAAAGTTGCGTGCCGCGGTGCGTTCGGGGCCGGTGATCAGCCGGATCCGTCGCCACCAATTGCCCACCATGCGGGCAGGGTACCCACGAACCACCCGGTGGACGAGTCCGCGGCCGGTTCAGCCCCCACGCACCGGACGCGGGTCTCCCCCACGTCGAGCCAGTTCCGCCTCGGCCAGGTCCCGGCCGCCGACCTCCAGTGCGGCCAGCCGGGTCTCGTCTCGCCAGACGATGTTGTGGCCCCGGCGCACCGTCACCCGCAGTTCACCGACGAGGTGTTCCAGGTCGCCGGGGGTATTGCGGCGTTCCTCCACCAACGGCACGGGCAGTACGAAGGACTGGTCGGGATCGGCGAAGGCTTCGACATCGACCCGCCAGTTGCGGGATCGCCCGTGCAGTACCCACCGGCCCGGTTCGGCCTCGGTGTGCACCGGGGAGGTGACCGGATTACCCAACCGCAGCACCCGCCCGTCCGGTAGGGCGACGACCAGGGCGGTCACCTCGGTCGACAACCGCCTGCCCAGGACGGTCGGCCCGGCCGTGACCACCCCACCGGCGAAGGCCACCGCGGCGTCGCGGTCGGAGAAGCCCTGGGCCTGCCCCCACCACCAGGCATCGGGAAAGCCGCCGCGGCCCCAGTTCTTCTCCGCATAGACCTGCCAACCGTCGACCTCGGTCTGCACGCCGTCGACGGTCAGTGAGCCGTGGGCCCGTCCGCCGAGCAACCACGGGTGCCAGTACTGGTTCAACCCGGGAACGGTCTGGAAATAGCTCGATCCGCCGAAGCTGCGCTGCGGCCAGGGCCGCGGCCGGTCGACCCGGAAGTTCACCGCCGCGCCATCAAGGTCGAAGCGGACGTGGTCGCGGGTGGCCGCCACGTGATCGCCCACCCAGGCTCCCAGCGCACGTTCATCGGCACGGGCATCGGGCAGCTCTGCGGTGACCAACACCTGCTCGGGTTCGGTGGCGATGCCGACGGTGGCCCAGGCCGGGCCCTGCCGTGGGGTGTTGATGCCGACCAGGGCGATCACCACCCGTTCGTTGTCGGGGTCGGTCAGCCGCCAGAAGTAGCCCTCCATCGACACCCCGTGCCAGGGCAGTGGGTCGCCGTAGGGCAGATCGGCACCGGTCGACCGATAGGCCCCGATCAGGCGTCCCAGTACTCGTGCCGGGTGCAGGTTCGCCGCCAGGCCGGCGTTGGCGTCGCTCATACCGCAAGTCTGGTGCACAACGGCGCGCGAACGAAGACCCCAACGGGTGTGGAACGGGAAGGGCAGAAGGTCAGGGCCGTCGGACGCGCCTGCCGAAGCGGCGGCGAGCAAACCTCAGCGCGGGGTGCGAATCGCGCCGGGAATCTCCCGCGACGGACGCGGCAGCATGCCGTTCTCGATGCCCCACAGCACGGCCTGGCTGCGCCGCTGTACGCCCATCTTGCGGTAGGCCGAGCGGATGTAGGACTTCACCGAGTTGATGCTCAGGTAGCAGTGCCGGGCGATCTCGTCGTTGGTGATGCCCTGGGTGATCAACGCGACCACCTCGGCCTCCCGGGCGGTCAGACCGACCGAGCGTCCGGGCCAATCGGCGATCTCTATTTCGATCTCGGCCGGGGCGGGTTCGACCACCTGTTCCCCGGCATGGGCCCGGCACAATGCAGCGGCCAGGTCCTGGGCGTCCAGCGACTTGGAGAGGTATCCGTGAGCTCCCAGATCGAGGGCCTCGCGCACCTGCCCGTCGGCCACATTCCAGCTGTAGATCACCACTCGTCCACAGCGCGGGTCACGCACCAGCCGCGATACATCGGGGCTGATTCCCGACTTGGAAGCAAAGGCATCGAACAACACCACATCCACCGGACGGGCCGGATCGACCAGGGAATCGAGCTCCACCACACGCAAGCCGGGATACGGTTCGAGCATGCGAGCCACCCCCTCAACGATCACCGGGTAATCGTTCACCAGTGCCACCGAAATCGGGGAATGCTGCTCACTCACAGCCGTATCATACAGCGCTCAACCACATCAGAGTCGATTTATCTCCCAGCGGGACGCGGAGGCGGGCCCGTGCGGCGGGGGCGATTCTGTTCCGCAACCAGGAACGCTCACTCAGACCCCGGACGATTCATCGGACACTTATTGCATACGGGGTCGCAGCACCCAGTGTCTCCCCCGAAGCCAGACGCCGTCACCGGCGCCGATACAAAGGAGTACCGCATGGCCATTATGCGAATGGGCTACGCCCACGTCCGAGTGACCAACATGGCTGAGGCCCGTCAGCACTACACCGAGACCCTCGGGTTGGTCGAGACCCTGGAGCAGGACGGCAAGGTCTACTTCAAGGGCTGGGACGAACACGACCACCACTCGGTCGTCATCGAAGAAGGCGGCGTCGGCGTCGTCAAGTTCGGCTTCAAGGCCGAGACCGAAGAGGACATCGCCCGCGTCGAGAACGCCTGCCAGACCTTCGGTGTCACCACCGAGCGCATGTCGAAGGGCGACAACCCCGAGATCGGTGACGGCCTGCGCGTCTTCACCCCGTCCGACCACGTCTTCGAGGTCTACACCGAGGCCGGCTTCGTCGGCTCCGATGTCGGCTACGCCAACCCGGAGGCCTTCCCGCGCCACGTCCGCGGCATCGGCGCCCCGGCTCTGGACCACGCGCTGATCACCGCCGAGGACGCCTCGCTGATGGAGCGCTTCCTCAAGGACGCCTTCGGCTACTACACCACCGAGCAGGTCTGCACCTCGTTGGACGACGACGCCGAGAAGATCGCCGTCTGGATGACCAACAACAACCAGATCCACCAGCTCGCGGTGCTGTCGGGCCCGCAGGGCAAGCTGCACCACTTCGCCTTCCGGTTGGACAACTGGAACGACGTGGGCCGCGCCGCCGACCTGATGTCGATGGACGATGTGCCGATCGACGTCGGCCCGACCCGCCACGGCATCACCCGCGGCCAGACCGTGTACTTCTTCGATCCGTCCGGTAACCGCAATGAGGTCTTCGCCGGTGGCTACCTGGCCTTCCCGGATCGTCCGACCGTGACCTGGACCGCCGACCAGATCGGCAAGGGCATCTTCTACCACGCCCGTGAGCTCAACGAGCGCTTCACCTCGGTGCTCACCTGATTCCCGGACTCCAGCGGAGTCCATGACATTCGGCCCCACATCGCAACCCCGGTGTGGGGCCGAATCGTTGCACCGCCGTGGATGACCCATCCCGCGACCTCACCACCCTGCGAAAGGAAGCCATGTCCGACTACGTCCGCTCCCGCAATCACCTCACCCTGGACGGGGCCCGGATCGCCCTGGCCGCCGCCGCCAAGAAGAGCGCCGAGATGGGCCTCGCCGTGAACGTGGCGATCGCCGACACCGGTGGCCACCTGCTGGCCTTCGAGCGTCACGACGGCGCCTTCCCGATGTCGGCCCAGGTCGCCCAGGACAAGGCCTACTCGGTGGCCATCCTCGGCGGCGCCCCCACCCACCTGTTCTACGAGGCGATCAAGGACGACGCGGCCGTGCGCGAGGGCATCGTCCACCAGCACCGCCTGATCGCCTTCGGTGGTGGCCTGCCGATCATGATCGACGGTGAGTTCGTGGGCACGATCGGCGTCTCCGGTGGCACCGCCGAGGAGGACCGTCAGATCGCCGAAGCGGGTGCGGCCGCGCTGGCCTGAGCCCGCCCACGGATCGGCCCCCGGGAGCCGTTCCGACCATGACCCCTGCGACATCGGACGCGGGGGTCATTGCCTTATTCGTCCGCTTCTGGCAAGAATGATGAATCCGACCGATGGGGGTCGTTGACCAGAGGGCTTACATGAGCGAGACGCAGTCCAGGTCGTCCGAGGACGGCAGCGTATGGGTGACCACCACCCCGATGTCCAGCGAGGCCTCGGCCGATACCGAGGCGTTGAAATCGGTGGCGACCGCCCTCGACCTGCTGGAATGTTTCGCGGTGGACACCGAGTTGGGGGTCTCCGACATCTCCCGCCGGCTCGGGATCGCCAAGAGCACCGCGCACCGACTGTTGACCACCCTGGCCTCCCGGCGCATCATCGACCAGAACCACGAAACCGGTAAGTACCGTCTCGGCCTGCACCTTCTCGAACTCGGCATCCTGGTGCAGGGGCGCAACGAGATCCGTCATGCCGCCCTGCCGGTGATGATCGACATCTCGCGGCGCACCGGCTACACGGTGAACCTCTCGGTGCCCGACGGCCCCGATGTGGTGTTCATCGAACGCATCGAGATCGGCGGTGCCCGACAGTTGCTCTCCCATTACGGACGCCGCTACCCCGCCCACGTCACCAGTTCGGGCAAGGCGATCGCCGCCCACAACACCGCCTTCGACCGCGAGCGACGGGCCGCGGGCTTCCCGCCCCGGGCCAGCCGGACGATCCGCAGCGAGGCCGACTGGGTGCGCACCCTGAACGAGGTGCGCCGCCGGGGGTTCGCGGCCAGCAACAGCGAGTCCTTCGACCGCTTCTCCACCGTCGCGGTGCCCCTGCTGTCCCTGGACGGCACCGCCTTCGGGGCACTGTCGATGCTCGGGCCGACCGCCCAGTTCGACGGGGCCTTCGAGCGGCACGCCCGGATGCTCAGCGTCGCCGCCAAACGGGTGGTCTCGCTGATCCGCTGACCCGGGGGTGTCCCGCCTGATGGATCGTGTTCGCGCTTGCGGAACGAGCCCGAGGAGCGCCTTGCAGCGGCCCTAGATTGGGTCGTCATAGGTGGCAGCAACGGCTGCTGCACGCCCCCGGGAAGGATGGCCATGACCCAGAACACGTGGAACGTCGAATCCGTAGCGGCCGAGTTGCTGGCCTGTGAGGCCGAGCGGCGTGACCGCGTCCGCTTCACCGATGAGTGGCCCGAACTCGACGTCGACACCGGCTACCAGATTCAGGACCTGAACCTCGAGAAGCGCCTCGCCCGGGGCGAGAAGCTGATCGGCGTCAAGCTCGGCCTGACCAGCAAGGCCAAGCAGGAGCGGATGGGTGTCTACGCCCCCTTCGTCGCCTGGCTCACCGACGCCATGGTGCTGCCGCTGGGCGAGCCCGTCCCGCAGGACCGGCTGATCCACCCCCGGATCGAACCCGAGATCGTCTTCGTGATGAAGGACCGCCTGGAAGGCCCCGGGGTGACCTGCGAATCGGCGATGGCCGCGGTCGGCACCGTCTCGGCCGGCGCCGAGATCATCGACTCGCGTTACAAGGACTTCAAATTCCGCGCCGGTGACGTGATCGCCGACAACGCCTCCTCCGGTGCCTTCGCCGTGGGTGAGAAGAGCGTCGACGCCGCCGACATCGACGTGGTCGCCGAGGCCGTGCGGGTCGAGGTGGACGGCGAACTCGTCCACACCGCCACCGGCGCCGACGTCCAGGGCCATCCCGGTGAAGCCCTGGCCCTGGCCGCCAACGACCTGGCCCGACGCGGCCTGGCCATCGAGGCCGGCTGGATCGTGCTCACCGGTGGCATGAGCGACGCCGTCTTCGCCCCCGCCGGCAGCGAGGTCGCCTGCCGTTTCTCCACCCTGGGCGATGTCGTGATTCACGGCGGGGAGGCCTGAGCGTCATGCCGCTGGTCGAAGTCACCCTCACCGAGGGCCGCGCCCCCGAGAAGCTCCGCGCGATGATCACCGCGATCACCAACGCGGTGGCCACCTCGATCGATGCCCCGCAGCAGAACGTCCGCGTGATCATCCGCGAAGTTCCCGAGACCCACTTCGCCGCCGGCGATCAGACGATCGCCGAACGCAACGCCGCTGCCAACTCCTGAACCTTCTCTCTTCCGCACACCTCGCACAAAGGAACTCCCATGGCTGATCTCCCATTCTTCGGGCACATCATCAACGGCGAAGAAGTCGAGTCGCTGGACGGCGCCCGCTTCGACGTCGTCAACCCCTGGACCCAGGAAGTCTTCGCCCAGGCCGCCGAGGGCAAGGCCGAGGACGCCGACCGCGCCATCGCCGCCGCCCGCAAGGCCTTCGACGAGGGCCCGTGGCCCCGGATGGGCCGCGTCGAGCGCGCCAAGATGATCCACAAGCTCGCCGATCTGATGGAGGAGCGCGCCGACGAACTGGCGACCCTCGACTCCACCAACATGGCCAAGCCCTTCGCCCAGGCCAAGCACGACGTCGCCCGCTCGGTGCAGAACTTCCGTTTCTTCGCCGACCACCAGCGTGATGCGGTCGGTGAGGTCTACCCGATGGACTCGGGCCACCACACCTACTCCGAGTACGGCCCGGCCGGTGTGGTCGCGGCGATCTCGCCGTGGAACTTCCCGCTGATGATGGCCTCGTGGAAGATCGCCCCCGCGATCGCCTGGGGCAACACCGTGATCGCCAAGCCGTCGGAGGACACCCCCACCTCGGTGACCCTGCTCGGCCGGCTCGCGATCGAGGCCGGCTTCCCGCCCGGCGTGCTGAACATCCTGAACGGCCACGGTGTGCCGGCCGGCTCCTCGCTGACCGAGGACCCCCGTGTCGACCGGGTCACCTTCACCGGCGACTCCGGCACCGGCAAGATCATCATGTCCGCCGCCGCCTCCCACCTCGCCCCGGTGAGCCTGGAGCTCGGCGGTAAGGGCGCCAACATCGTCTTCGACGACGCCGACCTCGACAACGCCGTCTACTGGGCGGTGGAGGCGATCTTCCGCAACTCGGGTCAGATCTGCCTGGCCGGTTCGCGGCTGTTCGTCCAGGCCGGTATCTACGACGAGTTCATGAAGCGCTTCGTCGAAGCCGCCGAGGCGCTGACGATCGGTGATCCCTTCGACCCGAACACCAAGTTCTCCGCGTTGGCCTCGCAGAAGCACTTCAACAAGGTCAAGGGCTTCGTCGACGGGGTGCCCGCCGAAGGTGGCCGGATTCTCACCGGTGGTGTGGACGAGGAGGGCCGCTGGCTGGTCAAGCCGACCATCATCGTCGACCTGCCGCTGGATGCCTCGGCCTACTGCCGCGAGATCTTCGGTCCCGTCTGCGTGGTCAACAAGTTCGAGACCGAGGACGAGGTCGTTCATCTGGCCAACGACACCCGTTACGGCCTGAACGCGATGCTGTTCACCGAGAACCTGTCGAAGGCACACCGCGTCTCGTCCAATCTCAGGGCCGGCACCGTCTGGGTGAACTGCTTCTTCATCCGCGACCTGCGCACCCCCTTCGGCGGCGTGGGTGACTCCGGCGTGGGCCGCGAGGGCGGCAACTTCAGCCGGGAGTTCTTCACCGAGCCCAAGGCCGTGGTGATGCAGATCGACCGGGGCTGACCCGACGATCACGGTCGGCGGGCGGCGTAGAATTGTCCGCCGACCACAGGAGAATCATGTCCACCACCAACAGCGCGACCACCGGGTCGTCCGGACGCGATCAGCGCGGGGCGATCGACAAGGCGGTCGCGCTGTTGCGTGCCTTCGCCGACCAATCCGCCAGCGGTCTGGGAGTACGTGAACTTGCTCGGCTGACCGGCATGAGCAAGTCGACCGCCTTCCGGATCCTGGCGACCCTGGAGGCCAACGATCTGGTGGAACGGGCCGGCACCAAGTACCGGTTGGGCCCGCTGATCCAGGATCTGCAGGCCCCCGATGCCACCCCCGAGGTGGCCGCCGCCCGGGATGCGCTGACCCCCTACCTGGCGCATCTGTACGAACGCACCCGCTCCACGGTGCACCTGGCGATTCTGCGCGGCACCGAAGTGTCGTACCTGAACAAGCTGCACGGCCTGCACCAGGTGATCAGCGCCTCGCGGGTGGGTGGCCGGGTGCCGTCGTATTGCACCGCGGTGGGCAAGGCCCTGTTGGCCTGGCATCCGGAGGTGGCCGCCGAGGTGATGGCCGGGGAGATGCCGGCCTGGACGGCGAACACCATCACCGACCCGATCGACCTGCGTGCCGAACTGGCCACGATTCGCGATACCGGGATCGCCCACGACCGGGCCGAGATCACCGAGGGTTTGTACTGTGTCGCCGCCCCGGTGCTGGCCGGCGGTACCGCGGTCGCGGCCCTGTCGATCTCGGGACTACCCGAGTCGGGCCCCACCGAACAACAGTTGGACGCGCTGACCCGGGTTTGTCGCAGCGCCGGACGCGCCTACCAGGCCCGCTGGCGCGAACGCCGCTGACGCCCGTCCCCCGCGTACAGCGCAGAGCCTGTCTCCGCCCCCTCGCGCACCCCTGCGGCCCTCGTCCGGCCCTCTTTTTCGTAGATGCAACCCGCACTCGTTCCTGCGTCACATAGTTGGCCACGCAGGAACGAGTACGGGTTGCAGGTGCGGGATTACGGGACTTGGGTCGGGGGCACCAGATCGGCCGGACGAGGACGCAGCGCGGTGACGTCGATCTCGATGATGCACGGCCCACCCCGTTTCAGCGCCTTCTTCAGCGCCTTGTCGAAGGCCTCCGCGCTGTCGACCGGGCGATGATCGATACCGAGAGACCCGGCCAGTCCGGCGAAGTCGGGGTTGGTCAGGTCGACCGCGCGCTTTTTCGCACCCCGGGCGGTCTGCATATTGCGCAGTACCCCGTACCCGCCGTCGTTGAACAGCACCACCACCACATCAGGACGCTCCGCGGCCAGCACCGCGAGCTCCCCCAGGTGCACCATCAGGCCACCGTCGCCGATCATCGCCAGCACCGGCACGTCCGGACGGGCGACCGCGGCCCCGATCGCGGTGGCCAGGCCCTGCCCGATGCCACCGCCGGTGGCGTAGAGGTTGTCGGTCGGGTCGTGGATCGGCAACAGCCGGTTGCCCCAGGAACTGCCCGGAATGCTGACATCGCGCACCACCGGGGCACGCCGCGGCAGCCGCTTGCGCATCGCATCGCAGATCTGGGCGTAGGCGCCGATGTCCTTGCGGTGTTCGGCCCGCACCGCCTTGGCCGCCTGCTTCACGCGAGCGGCCCAGTCCTCGTCGGTGGCCACCTCGGTCAACCCGTCCAGCAGTGCCGGGACGGTCGCACGGGTGTCGGCCTGCAGACCCACCTCGATCGGAAAGTTGCGGCCCAAGGCATCGGCTTCCAGATCGATCTGGACGTGATTCTCGGGCAGCGGCAGCTCGAAGTTGCGGGTCTCGTTGGCGCGCAGGTGGCTGCCGATGGTGAGCAGGCAGTCGGCGTCGGTGAGCAGGTCGGTCAGGGCCTCATCGGCGGCGAAGTTGCCGATACACAGCGGGTGGTCCTCGGCGATCGAGCCGCGTCCGTTGGCCCCGGTCAGCACCCCGGCCCCCCAGCGTTCGGCCAGTTCCACCAGGGCCGGCCCGACCCGCCGGGCACCGCCGCCGGCCCAGATCAGCGGACGACGGGCAGCAGCCATCACCTCGATGGCGCCTTCCAGGTCTCGTCGGCTCGGTGGCCGTTGCCGTGCCTCGCGATCATCAACCTTGTTCTGCTCGTCCGGGTCGGCCAGGTATTGCAGATCGATCGGCCAGTCGACGCTGACCGGGCCCATCGGAGCGGTGGCCAGCAGCCGCACCGCATCGGTCAGCACCGCGCGGGGCTGGCGGGCGGTGGTGATCCGCAGCGCGTGCTGCGATACCGCCGACAGCATCGCCAACTGACGGGGCACCTCGTGGTAGGCGCCCTTGCCCTCACCGATCAGGTCGACGTTGATGTTGCCGGTGACGTGCAGTACCGGGCTCTGGGCGGTGAGTGCCTCGAGCATCGCCCCGGCGGCATTTCCCGCGCCCGTGCCGGTCGAGGTGATCGCGACGCCGATGCCGCCACTGGCTCGGGCGTAGCCGTCGGCGGCGTTGATCGCGGCGGCCTCGTGGCGCACCGGCACGAACCGCAGTTCGCGGTCGACCGCTTCCACCAGCGGCAGGTTGTGGATGCTGATCACCCCGAAGGCGACCTCCACCCCCGCGGCGCGCATCACCTCCACCAGCACGTCCCCGCCGGTGCGTGCGTCGGGGGTCAGGTCGGCCACCGCGATCCGGTGGGCCTCGGTGGTGATCGCGTGCTTCTTGGTCTTCTTCGGCATGCTCGACACCCTCTTTCGCCAGTTCTGCCACGTTACGCGAAGCAGGCCGGGAAACCGCGTTCGGGGTCAGCTCGGCGGGGCACCGTCGGCTTCGACGGGCCTGCCCTCGCGGCGTTTGCGGATCGTTCGCCACACCCGGTGGCAGGCGATCACGATCAGCGCCCAGGCCAACCCGAGCAGGGCGGCGGCCAGCACGTCGGTCAGCCAGTGATAGCCCAGGTACACCCGCGAGAAGGCCATCGTCGCGGCATAGCCGAGGCCGAGGAGCGCGATCAGCACCCGTTGCCACGAGGGCCGGTTCCAGATGTGCCGGATCAGCAGGTAACACACGATCGTGGCGGCGGCGAAGGCCTGCAGGGAGTGTCCGCTGGGGAAACTCGGTGAGGTTTCGTAGGGCGGCACCGCGTCGATCACGGGCGGGCGGGGTCGGCCGATGACGCCCTTGGTGGTGGTCGAGATCAGCACCGCACCGATCTGGACGAGCAACACCAACACCACCGGGGTCGGGTTGCGCCAGCGCCACCACAGCAGCAGCGAAATCACCATCATGATGATCGGCTGCCAGATCGGTCCGCCGGAGTTGGTGAACCACATCAGCACCGTGGTCGTCGCGCCGGTGCGCCGGGCCATCGCCCAGTCCAGCACCGGACGGTCCCACAGGGCGATGCCCTGCCGGTCGGCGACCGCTTCGAGGATTTCGCCGGCCAAGTGGAACAGTCCGGTCACCGCCAACCCGGCGGCCAGCAGCACCAGCAACAAGATCAGGGTCGGCCGGGGCAGGCCGATGATCCACTCGGCGAAGCGTCGGACCCCGGCTCGAAGACGATCGCCCAAACCACCCACCGACTTTGTTCCCTTCATCTCACCGACCCTACGGGTGAGGCGCCCTTTCTCGTCCGACCCCTCGCAGATGCAACCCGTACTCGTTCCTGCGTCACGTAGTTCGCCACGCAGGAACGAGTACGGGTTGCATGTGGGGTTCGAGGGGCTCCGACACGTGGAGGGCTCCGACGTGGGCCCTTCCGAGCGCGCCGATTTGGGCATCGGGGCGGGTGAGGGAGAACAATGGGGCACATGTCTGTTGAAACTCGCGGGCAGCTGGTGCGGGCCTCGGGCCCGGGACGAGTCCGGCTCGCGGTCGCCCAAACCGCCGGCCGCCTGGCTGCCTTCGCCTCCCGGGTGAGCGGACGTGGCTCGGGGGCCTCGATTCGCGGCATGGTGATGATGCGCCTCGACCCCGGCGCGCTGGGCAAATTGCTGCGCGGACGACGGGTGCTGGCGGTGTCGGGCACCAACGGCAAAACCACCACCACCCACTTCCTGGCCGCCGCGATCCGCGCCGCGCTGGGCGCCGACGCGGCCCGGGTTGTATCGAACGCCGATGGGGCGAACCTGCACCATGGCATCGCCTCGGCCCTGGGGGAACAGCCCAAGTCCGATATCGCGGTGCTGGAGGTCGACGAGCGGGTGGTGGCCGATGTGCTGCGTCTGGGGCGTCCCGAGGTGTTGGTGTTGTTGAACTTCAGCCGCGATCAGCTCGACCGTCATCACGAGATCAAGGGCCTGGCCCGGTCGTGGCGCGAAGCACTGGCCGAGATGGGCGAGGACGGCCCGGTCGTGGTGGCCAATGCCGAGGAGCCGCTGGTGGTGTGGGCGGCCCGTCCGGCCAAACAGGTGATCTGGGTCGACACCCAGTCGACCTGGTCGCAGGACGCCGCCCTGTGCCCCGAATGCGGATCGCTGTTGACCCGCACCGACCCCGAGCAGACCGACGGCGGCGCGGTGATCCCCGGACACTGGGAGTGCACCGGCTGCGAGTTGGCCGAACCACCGGCCGAGGTACGGGTCGCCGGGGACCGGATCATCGATCGGCAGGGACGCGAACTGACCACCGATCTCCAGGTACCGGGCAAGTTCAACATCGGCAATGCCGCCTGCGCCCTGGCCGCGGCCGAGGCCTTCGGTGTCGACTCGGTGACCGCCCTGTCGGGCATGCGCCGGGTCACCGCCCCGGCCGGACGCTTCTCGGTGACCACCATCGCCGGCACCCCCGCCCGGCTGATGCTGTCGAAGAACCCGGCCGGGTGGGCCGAATCGCTGCCGCTGGCCACCACCGACCCGGTGGTGCTGGCGATCGACGCGGTCGCCGCCGACGGCAAGGACCTGTCGTGGCTGTGGGATGTCGAGTTCGAACAACTGCAGGGCCGCACCGTGGTCTGCACCGGGCCCAGGGCCAGTGACCTGGCGGTGCGGCTGAGCTATGCCGGGGTCGACCACGAGGTGCTGCACGACCTGACCGCGGCCTTCCGGTCGGTCGCCGGACGGGTCGACGGGCCGATCGATGTGGTCTCGACCTACACCCCCTTCCAGCGGCTGCTGGATCTGGGCGGGGTGCAGCGCACCGCACATCCCGACCCGAAACCGAAACCGACCGCTCTTCCGGACGTCGGCGCCCGGGGAACCGAAGGAGATCGGCGATGAGCGTGCAGATCGTGCTGGTCTACCAGTCGTTGCTGGGCATCTACGGTGACCGCGGCAATGGCACCGTGCTCGCCCAGCGACTGCTGCGCCGCGGCATCGACGCCGAGGTGGTGGTCGTCGAACCGGGTACCGAACTACCCGAGGATGCCGAGGTCTACCTGCTCGGCGGCGGTGAGGACGGTGCCCAGACCACCGCGGTGCGCGAACTCACCAACGACGGTGCCCTGCACCGGGCCGCCGATCGTGGTGCGGTGGTGTTCGGGGTGTGCGCCGGCTACCAGATTCTGGGCAACACCTTCACCATCGGGGAGCACCAGCAGGTGATGCCCGGGCTGGGGTTATTGGACGTCGACACCCGCCGCGGACCCGAACGAGCCGTCGGCGAGATCCTCACCAGATGGCAGGGCCGCGGTGGTGAAGAGCAGTGGATCACCGGCTTCGAGAACCACGGCGGCTTCACCACCCTGGGCGACAACTGCGCCCCCCTGGCCGATGTGGTGGTCGGGGTCGGCAACGGTGACGGCACCGAGGGTGCGGTGCAGGGGACGGTCTTCGGCACCTATCCGCACGGGCCGGTATTGGCCCGCAACCCGGCCCTGGCCGATCACCTGCTGGAGCTCGCGCTGGGCACCGAACTCGATCCGCTGCCGATGCCGGAGATCGACCGGCTGCGCGCCGAGCGGCGCAAGGCCCTGGGGCACTGAAGGGCGTTCGGCGCCGGCAATCCTGAGCCCGTTGGGCCCCAACCCGGTGGGAATCAGCCGTGCAGGTCGCCCTCGTCCGGGCTGTCGGGGGCGTCGGTGTCGAGCCCCCGCAGGAAGTCCTCGACCTGGGCACCGATCTCGTCCGCGGTCGGCACCTCGGTCGATTCGGTCAGGGCGCTGGTCTCCCAGAACCGGTCGTAGTACCCCTCCAACCGGCTGATCATGTGCTGGGCCTCGGCCGACTCGGCAACCTCCGCGTCCAGTTGGGCTCGAAAAGCCTCCACCAACATCGGCAGGTCGCCGGCCGGCAGGTCCAGCGCGGTGTGCTCGGCGAGGCGCTCCAACATCCGCAACGCCGCCTCCGGCGCCTCACCGTGGGCCAAATAGTGCGGGACGTGGGCGACCAGCCCGGTGACCTTGCGCTGGCGCTCCGCCAGCCGCAGCGCCAGCAGGCTGGTGAAACTCGCCGGCATCTTGAACACCGCCGGCACCTTCTCCTCGACCGGCACCATGCCGGGCTGCCCCGCGTAACGGGTGACGTGCATCTCCCGGGTGTGCGGCACGGGGCTGGGCACCCCCTGGACGATCACGGTCTCGGCCACATAGAAGCGATTGAGCAGGTGGTCGACCGTGTTCACCAGACGTTCCCACTGCAGGGTGGGTTCGAAGCCGTGCAACAACAGGAAGCTGCGTCCCTCGGCGTCGGTCACCTGGTGCAGTTCGATCTCCGGCGGCTGGTAGTCGTGGAAGTGGTCCTGATCGAACGAGATGGTGGGCCGCGCAGTCGTGTAGTCGATCACCTGGTCCATGTCGACACCGCCCAGCCGGTGGTTCGGCAGGGTGTTCAACAGGTGGGTGTCGATGAGTTGCTGGACGCCTCCGGGGTCGCGAGTACCCAGCGTGACCACCAGCTTGCTGGCACGCACGGTCCGATGGTCGACATGCGGGTCGAACTCGAACAAAGCCACCGGATCCAGCATTTTTCCGCACCTTTCGGTCAGTGAAGAGTCCGAGGGATCAACACCGAGCCGGGCCCGACTATTCCCGCGCCGGTAGACTGGCGGGCATGGCGCAGCTGAATGTGTTGGGCGAGCCCCTGCAGGAATGCGGCACCGACCCGGTAACCGGCTTCCACCGCGATGGGTGCTGTACCTGGGATTGGTCCGATCCGGGTAGTCACACCGTGTGCGCGGTGATGACCACCGATTTCCTGCGCTATCAACGCAACTCCGGCAACGATCTGACCACCCCGATCCCCGAGATCGGCTTCCCCGGATTGAGCGCCGGTGACCGCTGGTGTGTGGTTGCCCGGCGTTGGATGCAGGCCTATCTGATGGGTTACCCAGCACCGGTGGTGCTGGCCGGCACGAACCGCAAGGCCCTCGAGGTGGTTCCGCTCGACGCCCTGCAGGAGCACGCCGTCGACGTTCCGGACGATCTGTCCGCGCTGACCTGACTCGCTGCACCACCGCGTCCGCGGCTCCATCTGCCGACTCTAAACCCCTGTCAACCGTCCGATGGGGGTGCGATAGTTGTGCCACGCATCGCCAGCCGGGCGCGGCGCAGGCTTGATGAAGGGCGAGGCATCGTGGAAGACGTGGCTCAGGCTATTGAGGACTTTCTGCAATCCCCAGCGGAGTACGAGGACGATTTTCGCGAGGACGACCTGTTGGTCCGGGTCGACCGGCGAGCAGCCGCCCCGGACGTCATGTCCGCGGTCAACGAGCACCTGCCCGAGGACGCCCGGATCGACACCGACGATGCGGGCGGGCTCGACACCCTGCTGAAGGGTGTCCAACAGCACTTGGCCCCGGACCACGAGATTCGGTGGTTCGTGGATTCTGTGGGCGATGACTCCTTGGGCTTCGCGGTACTTGCTGCGGGCGACTGGGCTCGGCTGAGACTGCAGTTCGGCGCCAACCGACTGAACCACTTCTTCGCTCCGGTGGACCACAACAGCACGATGTTCGACCTCGAGTCGGACGAGATTTCCGACCTGATCGAGGACAGGCAGTCGAGCGAGTTCCGCGAATAGGAAGCAGCACCCGCCCCCGTCCTCAGCGTTCGGTGATGTCTTCGATGCCCATCGACAGCACGGCATTGCGGGTGCGTTCCACGCCCACCTTCAGCACCTCGGACGGCCCATCGCCCTCGGCCAGGGCCTTGTTGATCTGGTAGAGCCGCACCGGGCCGTTGGCGTACCGGGTGGTCAGGGTCGGCACGTACTCGGCCTTGTTGATCGTCCAGTCGCCGTTGTCGTCCTGACTGAAGGTGAGCATCGCGATCACACCCTCCTGACCACGGGGCACATCGGCCAGATGTTGGGCGACCAGGTTGCCCAGTCCGTAGATCACGTAGGTGTCGTCGATCTTGGTCCACGGCTGGACGACGTGGACGTGCTGGCCGTAGACCAGGTCCACCGTCTTGGAGGCGACGATCTTCTTGGCCACGGTGACTTGTTCGTTGTTCGGCGGGGTGACGTACTCGTCCCCACCGTGCATGTGGGCGATCACGATGTCGGCACCGGCCGCGCGGGCCGCCTTGGCCCGGGCGATGATGTCGTCGGGATCGAGCATCGCGACCGACCATTCCTTGCCCTCGGGTGCCGGAATCCCATTGGTGCCGTAGGTGCCGCCGACGATCGAGACCTTGACGCCCTCGGCGGTGGTGAAGATCACCGGGGTGTCGCGGTCTTGCTTGCTGGCCCAGGTTCCCGTGGTAGGAATGCCGGCCTTGTGGTACACGTCCAAGGTGTGGGTCAGCCCCTTGAACCCCTGGTCGAGGGAGTGGTTCGAGCTGGTGGTGCACATGTCCCAGCCCATTTCCTTGAGCTGGCCGGCGATCTCCGGTGGAGCGGCGAAGGTGGGGTAGCCGGTGTACGGCCCACCCCAGGGCGCGAACGGCACCTCGCCATGACAAACCGAGACATCCGCCTCGTCCAGCAGCGGTTTGATGTGGGCGAACATCGGCCCGAAGTCGAACTCCTTGCCCTTACCGGTGCGGGCCTTCTCGTCGGCCGCGCTGTACCACAGGGTGTTGTGCCACAGCAGGTCACCGGAGAGCAGCACGGTGGTGTCGGGCTTCTTCTCGGGAGTCGGGGTTGGCGTTGGCGTCGAGGTGGGAGTTGGCGTCGGGGTGGGCGTGGGCGAGGCACTGGTCTCGTCCGCGGTCGGCGTCCGGGTCGGGGTCGGGTTGCCCGGTTGCGGCGCCTGCGGCCCCGGCGCACAGGAGGTCACCAACAAGGCGGCCGCCACCATCGCCAACGTCCGCGCCTTGCCCCGTCTCATGAACACGCGGCCATGATGTCAGCCCTGCCCTACGAGGTCCATAAGGTCTCATAACGCCTCGATAAGAGTGTTGCTCCTCGTTCGGGGTGAGCCGGCGGGTTGAATGGGCAACATGGACGAGAACCGTGTGGCCGAGGTGATCTGGCAAGCCCGCCAACAAGGGCTGGTGTTGCCGGCCCCCAGTACGCAGGGGCACCCCTTCACCCTGTCCGCGGCCTACCGCATTCAACGTGCGGTCACCGCGCTGCGACTGGCGGCCGGGGAACGGGTCGTCGGCTGGAAGCTCGGTTACACCTCGGCGGTGATGCGCGAACAGATGGGCATCGATCAGCCCAACTACGGCCCGCTCACCGATGTGATGGCCTTGGATTCCGGCGCGGTCGCCCCGTCCTTCCTGCGCCAGCCGCGGGTCGAACCCGAGGTGGCCCTGGTGATGCTGGACGAGGTACGCACCGGCGTCGATGACCTGGCCGGGCGAGTCGAGGCGCGGGCGTCGCTGGAGGTGGTCGACAGTTCCTGGAGCGACTACCAGTTCGATTTGGGCGACAACACCGCGGATTCCTCCAGCGCCGGCGCCTACGTGCTGGGGGAACGTTTGCCGATGGATGATCCGGCCGGCGTTTCGGTGCGGCTCGAGGTGACCGACCAGGACGAGCAGGTCGGCACCGCCGATGCCGCGATGGGCAACCCTTTGGCTGCACTGGCCTGGCTGCTGAACCAACTGGCCGAACCGCTCCCGGCGGGGTCGGTGGTGCTGACCGGCGGCTTGACCAGGGCGATCCCCTTGGAGGCTGGTGGCACGGCCCGGGCGGTGTTCACCGCCGGCGACCGGACGGCCGAGGTCACCCTGACCCGGTGACTCACGTTGCCAGATGCAGGGCGGGACTCGGCCCACGGAAAAGGCGGGCGGCGCGCGTACGGCGCGCAGCGCCCGCACACCCGCACGGGCGTCATACAGCAAGCCACATGATTGATATGTTTGCTATATGACAGAGTTCAATGTCATTGCAACCATCCGCAGGGACAGCAACACCCTCGATCCCGACTGGATCGATCACGTCCACGACACCTTCTCCGAGTTTCATCCGGCGGTCTCGGCGGGGTTGGTGACCGGCCGGACACGAGTCATCATCACTCTTCACGCCGAGAACCTCGGGCAGGCCGCCCGCCTCGGCTGGGCACTGACCGCCGAACTCGACCCGATCGGGCTCCAGGTGCTCGAAACCACCGAGTTCGACCGCACCGCCGGTTTGGAAGATCTCCCCGAGCTGATCTCGGTGACCGAAGCCGCCGAGCGCCTCAACATCACCCGCCAGGCAGTACTCGAGCGGATCAACAACGGCACCCTGCCCGCACGCCGGGCCGGTCAGCGCGCCTGGGTCATCCCCGCAGCGGCCGTGCCGGCACCCTGAGTGGACACCTCGACGCAGCCCAAACACCACCGCAGGCACCGAGGTTTTTCCTCCTTTGTGACCACGGTTGTGACCAACGACAGCGAAACGCCCCTCCCAAAAGGCAGTTGGGAGGGGCGTTTCCCCTTGTCAGACCCACTTTCGTGGGAGTACACCGCCAGGGACTCGAACCCTGAACCCGCTGATTAAGAGTCAGCTGCTCTGCCAGTTGAGCTAGCGGTGCGCGCGAGGAAGAACATTACCAAGTTATCGGCCCCGATGCGAAATCGATAACCCTCCGGACGGGGTCTGATTCACAAACCACCCGAGCCCCTGCGCCGGAACGAACCCGCACCACCCGTCCATTGAACCGGATTCATCCTTGCCAGGCCCTGGGAAAGGGTTTTCGATTGATTCATGAACGTGCCGGAGATCAAGCACCACACCATGGCAGGCCTGTTCCTGGAGCGGGCCGAGGACGACAATCCCGCGCTGCTGTTCGAGGATCAGTCCTGGTCCTGGCGCGAGCTGGTACAGGAGGCGGCCGTTCGTGCCGCGGTGGTCGATGAACTGCTCGGTGACGCCGAGATCCGGCACATCGGGCTGCTGTTGGAGAACACCCCCGAGTACCTGTTCCACGTCGCCGGGGCCTGCCTGGGCGGCTACACCGTGGTCGGGGTCAACCCGACCCACCGGGGCGCCGAACTCGCCCAGGACATCAGCGCCACCGACTGTCAGGTGTTGCTCACCGAGGACGCCCACGCCGGCCTGCTGGACGGTCTGGGCCTCGACATCCGCCAGATCGACGTCGCGGGCGAGGAATACCGGGCACTTCTCGACACCCACCGCGACGCGAAGCCCGAACCGTCCGAGGCCGCCCTCGAACCGGCGAACCAGTTGCTGCTGCTGTTCACCTCGGGCTCGACCGGAGCCCCCAAGGCGGTACGGCTCAGCACCGGACGGTGGGCCACCATCGCCCAGTCCAACGCGATCCCGCTCACCAGCGACGACGTCGCCTACAGTGCGATGCCGCTGTTCCACGGCAACTCGTTGATGGGTGCCTGGGCGCCGACGATCAAGGAGGGCGGCGCCTTCGCGATCCGGCGCAAGTTTTCCGCCTCCCAGTTCCTGCCCGACATCCAGAAGTTCGGCGCCACCTTCTTCAACTACGTCGGACGCTCGCTGGCCTACATCCTCGCCCAGCCCGAAACCGACGACGAGCGCAACAACAAACTGCGTTTCGGCTTCGGCACCGAAGCCTCCAAGCGCGACCGCGAGGAGTTCTCCCGGCGCTTCGAGTGCATGGTCTTCGAGTCCTACGGTTCCTCGGAAGGGACGCTGTTCATCATCCACACCGACGACACCCCCGACGGCGCCCTCGGCAAGCCCGGCCCGGGTTTCGATCCGGTCGTGCTGCGCGCCGACGGCACCGAGGCCGCGGTGGCCGAGTTCGGCCCCAACGGCGAGCTGCTGAACCCCGAGGAGGCGATCGGCGAGTTCGTCTCCCGCGGCATCGCGTCCAGGTTCGAGGGCTACTACAACAACCCCGAGGCCACCGAGTCCCGCCTGCAGGGCGATGACTATCACACCGGCGACCTCGGCTATGTGGACGCCGACGGTTTCTGGTGGTTCGCCGGCCGCACCTCCGACTGGTTGCGGGTCGATTCGGAGAACCTCGCGGTAGCCCCGATCGAGCGGATCTTCGCCCGCTTCCCGGCCGTGGTGACCGCCGCGGTGTACGGGGTGCCGGATCCACGCACCGGTGATCAGGTGATGGCGGCCCTGCACCTGACCGAGGATTTCGATCCCGAGGCCTGGACGGAGTTTCTGCATCAGCAGTCGGATCTGAGCACCAAATCGTGGCCGATGCTGGTGCGAGTGTCGGACAACCTGCCGGTCACCGCCACCCAGAAGATCAACAAGCCGGCCCTGCGTTCACAGTCGTGGGCGACCTCCGACCCGGTCTGGCGGTGGAACGGCACCTCCTACGAACTCTTGGACGAGACGGCGCGGGCCGCCCTGCGCGAGGAGTACCTGGCCAACGACAATGCCCACCTGCTGCCCGGGGCCGACGCCGAGGACTGAACGCTCACCGAAGGCTGCGTCCACCCGCCGAACCCGAGCTTCAGGCGAAGTGCTGGTCGCGCACCTGTTTGCGCAGCACCTTGCCCAGCATCGACCGCGGCAGTTCGTCCACCACGACGAACTCACGCGGCACCTTGTAGGCGGCCAGGTCCTGCTTGCAGAAGGCGCGCATTTGCTCGGTGTCGACGCTACTGTGCCCGTCGGCCAGTTCCAGGGCCGCAACGACCTGTTCCCCGTCGGGGGTGACCCGGCCGACCACGGCCGCGTCGGTGACCGCGACGTGTTTGCGCAGCACTTCTTCGACCTCACTGGGTGAGACGTTGAAGCCACCGGTGATCACGACCTCCTTGACCCGGTCGATGATCGTGACGAAACCGTCCTCGTCGACGGTGACCAGGTCGCCGGTGCGCAGCCATTCGCCGTCCAACAAGGTGGCGGCGGTGGCCTCCTCGTCCTCCCAGTACCCCTGGAAGACCTGCGGGCCCTTGATCAGCAACTCCCCCGCCTCGCCCTGTTCGACCTCGCGGGTCGGCTCGTCCGGGTCGACGACCTTCATCAGGGTGGACGGGAAGGGCACCCCGATCGTGCCGGTGCGACGGGTCGGCCAGAACGGGTTACCCAGGGCCACCGGGGACGACTCGGTCATCCCGTAGCCCTCCACCAGCAGGCCGCCGGACAGCGCCTCCCACTCCTCGACGATGTCGTCGGTCAGCGCCATCGCACCCGAGATGCAGTATTTCGCCGCACTCAGATCGACCCCGCGTTCGCGGGCGACCTCGGCGGTCTTGCGGTAGATCGGCGGGACGGCGCAGTAGACCGTCGGCGGGTGCTTCTTCGCGGTCTTGACCACCATCTCGGCGTCGAAGGACGGGAACAGCACCAGCCGAGACTGTTTGCGGATGCCGTAGGTCAGATACAGGGTCATTCCGAAGGCGTGGAACATCGGCAACACCGCGTAGAAGGTCTCCTCGCGGTACTTCGCGCCGTGCATCCACGCTTCACCCTGCAGCGCGTTGGCGTACAGGTTGAGGTGGGTGAGCATCGCGCCCTTGGGTTTGCCGGTGGTGCCCGAGGTGTACTGGATCACCGCCAGGTCGTTCACCTCCGGACGGGGGTGGGCGCGGTCGATCTGCGGGGCGCCGAGCAGCTCGCGCCAGTCGGTGGCGTAGCTGACCGGCTGGTGCAACCGCTCACGGGTCTCGCGGAGTTTCTTGAGCGGCAGTTGCAGGGCCATCCGGGTCAGGGTGGGAAACTCGTCCAGCAGGTTCACCGCGATCACATGATCGAGTTGGACGCCGGGCTGGCCGACCACCTTGTGCAGTTGGGCGTCCATGCCGATCACCACCCGGGCCCGGTGATCGAGGAACTGTTCGCGCAACTCATGGGCGGTGTACAGCGGGTTGTGTTCGACCACCACAGCCCCCAATCGCAGCACCGCGTAGAAGGCGATCACGTGCTGGGGGCAGTTCGGCAGGATCAGCGCGACCCGGTCACCGGGTTCGACGCCGCGTTGCCGCAGCCCCTCGGCGACCCGGTTGATCTGTTCGCCCAGGGATTTGTAGGTGGTGGTGCGGCCGAAGAACTGCAGGGCCACCGCGTCGCCCGCCTCGGAGACCGCCTGCTCGCACATACTGACCAACGACTGGGTGGGCAACACGATCTCGGCCGGCACCCCCGGTTGGTAGTGGCGGGTCCAATCCGGCACGTCGATCATCGCAGGCTCCCATCACGTCAGGCGTGGCCCCGTGACCGTTCACGGGCACATCGAAAGTCTTTCACGCGCCTCGTCGGTACTCCTCGACGGTCCACTCGGTCGTGGGTAGTTCGAGCCTGGTGCACACCCAACGCGACCAGTCGATGTGCAGGGTGCCGCCGGGGTCCATCCGGTATCCGCCGACGACCGGGCCGGTGGTGGCCTCCAGCACGACCTGGGACGGCCCCCGGGTACCGCTGATCACCCGTACCGGGGTGAACAGGTCGCCCGGGCGCCCCCAGATCGGCAGCCGTTCGGTCCACAACATGGCCACCATCGGATGCACCCAATGGTCGGGGTGATCGTGGGCAACGGGCCGGGCCCCGTCGGTGAGAATTCGCCAGCACCGCACCCCGGAGTGGTCGCCGCGCCATTCGAGCTGGGCCCCGCGCACCACCCAGGTCGGGTGGGACACCGACACCTCCCAGACCTGTTCGGCGTCACCGATCAGCGCCGCGGCGGGCCGGTGCGCTTCGCGGGCCAACGCGGCCCGGATGAAGTTGACGCCCATGGGTTCCATAGTGAACCCGCTCGCCCCACCGTGTCATGTTCGGCACAGGTGACCGCGCGCTAGTCTGCGCAGGTGAGTCCCGAAGCCACCGGCCCCCTGCGGGTCGGGTTCGTGCCCGGCGTGACGCTGACCAAGTGGCGCACCCGGTGGGCCGAACGCGTCCGGGCCCGGCTCGAGGTCACCGAGATCGCGCAGGCCGATGCCCGCGACCTGCTGGACGCCGGCGAGCTGGACATGTGTTTCGTCCGGCTGCCGGTCGACCGCACCGGACTGCACGCGATTCCGCTCTACGACGAGACGATGGTGGCCTGGGTCGGCAAGGAGCATCCGATCGCGGCCTTCGACGAGATCAGCACCACCGACCTGGCCGACGAGACCGTGCTGGACGAGCCGACTCAGGTCGCGATCGACCGGGTGAATGCCGGGGCGGTGTTGTTGGTGCCGATGTCGGTGGCCCGTTCGGCCAGCCGCCGCGACCTGGTGTACCGGCCGGTGACCGATGCCGAGTCCGTCACGGTGGCGTTGATCTGGCCGACCGGGGCGGACGATCCGCTGATCGAGGAGTTCATCGGCATCGTTCGGGGACGCACCGCGAACAGTTCCCGCACCGTCCGGGAGCGGGCCCCGCAGAAACCCACCCGCAGCCGCGGCCGGGCGTCCGGAACCGGAAAACCGAGCACCCCGCGCCGACGTCGCGGCCGTCGCTGAGGCTCTTCGGCGGCGGGATCGCGGTCAGGCGCGATCGGAGTGCAGCATCGCGTAGATGATCGTGTCGGTCCACTCGCCCTTGCTCCACCAGTCCTGGCGCAGATGGGCCTCCTGATGCATGCCGATCTTGGCGGCCAGCCGGGCGGAGGCGGCATTGCGGCCGTCCATCTGGGCCACCACCCGGTGTAGGTGGTAGTGATCGAAGGCGAGATCGAGCAGCGCGCGCACCGCCTCGGCGGCGTATCCCCGGCCGCCGTATTCGGGGTCGAGTACCCACCCGATCTCGGCGATCCGGTGCTCCTTGTCGGTGAACCACAAGGCCACATCACCGATGACGGTCCGGTCATGTTCGATCACCAACGCCAGGGCGCCGGCGTCGGCATCGAGGTCGATGCGGGGCAAGCGCTCGCGGACCTTTTGGGCTGCTTCGGCTTCGCTCCAGGGTTCTTCCAACAGGTAGCGCGCCACCTCGGGACGGGAGTAGATGCGGTACAGGGAGTCCACATCGGCTTCGTGGTGCGGGCGCAGTGACAGTCGTTCGGTACGGATCGGCAGGTGCGGCAGCGGCATGGTCCCTCAACGATAGGGCCCGTTCCGGCAGCGCTCCATCGATTTTCGCCACCGAGGATCGTGCCGACCGATATTCGGATGCCCCGATTGCCGGGGCGGGCCACACTGGAGTCATGCGAAAGATCACCGAAGGACTCATCTCGTGGGCGTCCGTCATCGACGAGGCAACCCTGGCGCAGGCGAACACTGCCGCCGAGATGCCCTTCGTGCACCCACATTTGGCGTTGATGCCCGATGCTCACCTGGGCCTGGGCGCCACCGTCGGGTCGGTGATTCCCACCCGCGGGGTGGTGATGCCGGCCGCGGTCGGGGTCGACATCGGCTGCGGGATGGCGGCGGTACGCACCCAGTTGACCGTGGCCGATCTGCCCGATGATCGCCGAGCCTTGCGGCTGGGTATCGAACGCGACGTTCCGGTCGACCTGGGAGGCCGCAACGCCAGGGTTTTCGCCGAGCACACCCAGCAGCGCATCGACGAGCTGCGTGACCTGGCCCGACGCACCGGGGCTCCGGTGGACGGTTATGCGAAGAGCTGGCCGATGCAACTGGGCACCCTGGGGTCGGGCAACCACTTCATCGAGATCTGCGCCGACGAAGAGGAACGGATCTGGGTGTTCCTGCATTCGGGTTCGCGTGGCATCGGCAACCTGATCGCCCGGCACCACATCGACATCGCACGCCGGCTGTGTGCCGAACGTGGCGTGGAGTTGCCCGACCGCGACTTGGCCTACCTGACCGAGGGTGAGCCGGAGTTCGACGCCTACCTTCGTGACCTGCGGTGGGCCCAGCACTTCGCCGCGCTGAACCGTGCCGAGATGATGGACCGGATATTGGCCCGGTTGGGCCGCTGGGCCGGCGTCGAGATCGAGCGCACCGACGAGGTGAACTGCCACCACAACTACACCGAGCCCGAGGAGCATTTCGGGGAGCGGGTGTGGGTCTCGCGCAAGGGTGCGATCAACGCCGAGGACGGACGCCGTGGTCTGATTCCGGGGTCGATGGGCACCCGCAGTTATGTGGTGGAGGGTCTGGGCAACCCGGAGTCGTTGAACTCGGCTCCGCACGGGGCGGGACGTGCCTATTCGCGCCGGGCCGCGCGCCGCACCTTCAGCCGCGATGACCTGCGAGCGGCGATGGGCGATATCGAGTATCACGATTCCTCGGCCTTCGTCGATGAGATCCCCGCCGCCTACAAGGATGTCGACCAGGTGATGGCCGATGCCGAGGGGCTGGTGCGGGTGGTGCACACCCTGCGGCAGTTGGTGAACGTCAAGGGCACCTGAGGGTGGCCGTTTCCACCCGCAGTTCCTGTCGCGGGCTTAGGATGCCCGGGTGACTCACCCCGCCAACCACCAACCCTCCTCGGCCGGAACCCTGATCGGGGTACTGGCGAGCTTGTTCGCCGGTTCGATGGTGTCGGTGCAGTCGCGGGTCAACGGTGAACTCGCCGAACGACTGGGAGACCCCTACGCCGCGGCGGTGGTCAGCTTCGGCACGGGGTTGACCCTGTGCATCATCGGGGTGCTGGTCTTTCCGGCCGGACGCCGCGGGGTGCGGTCGCTACCGGGCCTGGTGCGACGGCGCGCGGTGCCGTGGTGGCATCTGCTGGCCGGGCTGTTCGGTGCCTACCTGGTGGCGGTGCAGACCCAGGTCACCGTGCCGCTGGGGGTGTCGCTGTTCATTCTGTCGATTGTGGTCGGCCAGTCGGTCGGTGGCCTGCTGGTCGACCGGCTCGGCATCGGGCCCGGCGGTCCGAAGCCGCTGTCGCTGTACCGGCTGGCCGGAACCGCGATGATCATCGCCGCGGTGTTCGTGGCGATGCTGCCCCGGATCACCGTCGGCTCCGGCGGTGGCGGGGCCGCGCCGCTGACGTTGCTCGGGCTGGCCCTGTTCCCGGTGCTGGCCGGGGTGTTGTCGACGGTGCAAACCGCATGGAATGCCAGTGTCGCCGCGGCCTCGGGCACCCCGTTCGCGTCCACCCTGACGAACTTCGTCGGCGGCACCAGTGCTCTGGTGATCGCTCTGCTGGTGTCGCGGTCATTGCGCGATCCGGGACCTTGGCAGTGGCCCACCCAATGGTGGCTCTACATCGGTGGGGCGGCCGGGATCGTCTTCATCGCGCTGGCCGCGGCCCTGGCCCGGCGGATCGGGGTGCTGCAAACCAGTTTGGGCATGGTCACCGGCATGTTGCTGTGTGCGCTGCTGTTGGACGTCCTCGCCCCGACCCCGACCACCCTGATCACCCCGATCACGGTGCTGGGCACCCTCGGCACCCTGGTCGGGCTGGTGGTGGTGACGTTGCCGTGGCGCAGCGCGCCGCAGTTCCTGCGCTCATCGCGCTGATTCGTCCGCCGATACCTGTGCCGCAGGTCAGAGGTAAAGGCCGGTGGCTTCGTCGCTGAGTCGTTCGGCGGCCACCGCGTGCAGGTCGCGTTCGCGCAGCAGGGTGTAGTCCTCGCCGCGCACCTCGACCTCGGCGCGATCCTCGGGGTCGAACAGCACCCGGTCGCCGACCTCGACATTGCGCACGCTGGAGCCGGTGGCCACCACCTTGGCCCAGGCCAGTCGCTTGCCGATCTCGACGGTCGCCGGAATCACGATGCCCGAGTTCGACTTGCGTTCCCCGGATTCGCCCTCGGTGCTGACCAGCACCCGATCATGCAGCATCCGGATCGGGAGTGCCTCAGAGGTCACGCGTTCACCTGGGCGGTGATCTTGCGCATGCGCTTCTTCTTGGACGCGGAGATGATGCCGCGGATGATCAACAAGAAGGTGGTGATGCCGGCCAGGGCGCCGCCGAAGACCACGATGCGGTCGTACCGCGGACCGTTGTCGTCGATGATCTGGCTCTTGTAGAAGGCGAACTCCCGCCGCAGGGCGTCCTTGGCCTCGTCCATCTGCCGCTGCTTGATGATCTTGGGGTGAATTTCGTTGATCAGCTGACTGATGTTGGCCGACATCCGGGCCCGCGCGGCGGCCAGGTCCGCTTCGATCTGCTCGGGGCTGCGCTGCTCTGCTGCCACGGATCCATCTCCTGTCGTCGTCGGTGCCCGGGCGAGTACCGTTACCCACCCTAAGCCAGGGCCCATTATCCACGCCAACGCGCTAGCATTCCGGCCATGTCACAACTCGCTGCGGGCGATGCGGCCCCCGCCTTCACCCTTCCCGATGCCGACGGTAACGACGTGTCGCTGAGCGACTACGCCGGCAGCACCGTGATCGTCTACTTCTACCCCGCGGCGATGACCCCGGGCTGCACCAAGCAGGCGGTCGACTTCACCGCGACCGAACCCGACTGGTCGGCGGCCGGCTACCAGGTGCTGGGCATCTCGCCCGACAAGGTCGAGAAACTGGCGCGATTCCGCGAGAAGCAGTCGGTGAACTTCCCGCTGCTGTCGGACGAGGACCGGTCAGTGATGACCGCCTACCACGCCTTCGGTGAGAAGAAGCTCTACGGCAAGATCGTCCAGGGCGTGATCCGGTCGACCTTCATCGTCGAGGTCGATGCCGAGGGAAACGGTACGATCAAGGACGCGCAGTACAACGTGCGGGCGACCGGTCACGTGGAGCGGTTGCTGCGCAATCTGGGAGTCTGACTCCCACGCCGGAGTGGTGGAATTGGTAGACACGCAGGATTTAGGTTCCTGTGCCTTGCGCGTGAGGGTTCGAGTCCCTTCTCCGGTACTACCGAGACCCTGAGGAACTCCCGGCCGGTGGGAGGGATCAGCCCACCAGCCGGGAGAGTTTGGTCAGCCGGTTCCGTTGATATCGCGGGCGGCATACGCATCCCGCAACCGCGCCAGCCGCGCGGTGGGCCCGTCCTCGGCCTCGTCGCCGGGGTGGATGGTGACCATCAGGTCGTCGCCCGGCCAGGCGAAGCTGCCGTGTTGTTCGTAGAGTTCCCAGTCGATCGGGGATCGGCGGCACAGGCCGACGTCGATGCCCTCGAAGGGAGTGCGTCCCGGCGGTGAGGGCAGCGGCGGCAGCTCAGCGGTGACCTCACCGTTGACCTTGAGGCTGACATTCCATTCCGCGACCCGGGTCACCGACACGTCCACCTCGACGTTCATCTCCCCGACCCCTATCGAGCCGCCCGCATAGCGGGTGCTGCGGCCGTGTTCGGTGAAGACGAAGGTGACCTCGTCGTCCTTGATGAACAGGCCGTAGCCCACACCCTGGTCGCCGTGGGAGATCAGGTAGCCCTCGTCCCCGGCGCTGCGAGTGCCGCGGGCCTCGATCCGGAAGCTGCGGCCGAGGGTCAACAGGCAACTACGCACCCGTTCCAGGCTGGGGGCGCCGCCGGGGATGCGGACGGGTTTGCGGTACACGTCCTCGGCGGCTGAGCGGTAGAGCACCTTGAACCCGAGGCCCTCGTCCAGGGGGAGCACGTGGTTCTGTTCGGCCGCAGCCCGCCAGCCGGCGGCCAGTTCGCGCACCTGGTCGGGGTGTTTCTCGGCCAGATCGGTCAGCTGGGTCGGGTCGGTGCGCACGTCGAAGAGCTGCCATTCGGCCTCGGAGAAGGTCGGTTCCGGCGTGGTGCGGCGGGTGAGGATCTCCCAGCCGTCGCGGTGGAAACCGCGGTCACCGTTGATCTCGTAGTACTGCTCGGTGCGTGGTGAGGCAGCCTCGGGCGAAGAGATCGTGTCGGCGAAATCGCGGCCCTGGAAGGGTTGGGCCGGATGCTCGGCCCGGTGCGTGGGCGGCTCCACCCCGGTGAGTCCGAGCAGGGTCGGTAGCAGGTCGATCACATGCAGGTACTGTTCGCGTAGCCCGCCGGCGTCGTCCACCCCGGGGCCACGGATGATCATCGGCACCCGTTGCCCACCGGCGAAGGTCGATCGTTTGTAGAGCCGGAACGGGGTGTTGCTGGTCATCGCCCAGCCGCGCGGGTAGTGGGTCATCAACCGTGGGCCGCCGATCAGGTCGATCCGCTCGATGTCCTCGGCCACCTCGTCCACGTCCGGGTCGGCGCCCATCACCCGCAGGTAACTGGTGGTGCCGAAGGGATGGCCCTCACCGGAGGCGCCGTTGTCGGAGGTGAACACCACGATGGTGTTGTCCCACTCGTCGAGTTCTTCCAGGGCCGCCTTGATGCGGCCGAAGGACTGGTCGATCCGGTCGACCATCGCGGCATAGGCCTCCATGTGTCGGGCGCTGAGCCGGCGCTGGTCGTCGGTGAGCCCGTCCCAGGCCGGTACATCGAGACCCGGTTCGTCATTGCGCGGGGCCAGGGTGACCTCGGCGTCGACCACGCCGAGTTCCTGTTGCCGGGTGAAGCGTTGTTCGCGGGTGGCGTCCCAGCCTTGGTCGTAGCGTCCGGCGTATTTGGCCATGTCTTCGGGGCGGGCGTGCAGCGGGGCGTGCACCGCCGGGTGGGCGACGTAGAGGAAGAAAGGCCGCTCGGGGTTGGAGAGCTTGGTTTCGCGGATCATCCCGATCGCCTCGTCGGTGAGGTCATCGGTCAGGTAGTAGTCGTCCGGGTAGGTGTCGACCTCTACCGGGTGGTTGTCGCGGTAGAGCCGGTGCGGGTGATGCAGGTTGGTGAAGGCGTCCAGGATGCCGTAGTAGCGATCGAATCCGCGCTGCACCGGCCACGAGCCCAGTTCGCCGCCCTCGTTGCGGTCATGGTCCTTCGACAGGTGCCATTTGCCGACCATCATCGTGCGGTAGCCGCCGTGCCGGAACACCTCGGCCATGCTCAGCGCATCCTCGGGCAGTTCGTGGGTGTACCCGTCGAAACCCGGATCTCCGAAGACCGTGCCGAACCCGACCGCATGGGAGTTGCGTCCGGTCATCAACGCCGCCCGGGTCGGCGAACACATCGGCGTGACGTGGAAGTCGGTGTAACGCAGCCCCTCGGCAGCCAGCGCGTCGATGTTCGGGGTCTCGATCTCCGAGCCGAAACAGCCCAGATCGGCGTAGCCCAAGTCGTCGATCAACACCACGATCACATTCGGCCTCCCCGCGTAGTCGGCCCGCGCCGGCCACGACGGGGTCGAGCCCGCCATCGTCGGCAACGCCGCGTCGCCGTCTGTGCGGTCTTGGTTCAGGTGTTCGCTCACGAAGCATTCCTGACAAGCTCGGCCGAGTGGATTGCCAATGAGTACGGAAACGTGCCGAACTTCTCTCGCCGCTCCCACGACACCGGGGAGCCACGGTCGGATCCGATACTGACGCCATCGTGCGGGGCAAGACCGATGATCGGGGCCAACCCACTGAACGGTTCAAGCGATTCCCCGTCCAGTTCGGGAGTGATGCACCAGTGCGAGTCGGCGAGCGCGACGTTCAGCATCAAGCGGTGTCGCCCCTCGGCGAGGGCCCCCAAATCATGTTCGGACATCAACCCGTACCCGTTGTGCACATAGCGGAGCCGTCCGTCCTCGACCAGCACGCAGTAGCCACCACCTTGACCGCCATGTGCCCACAACACGCCGGCGGCTGATTGAGCCCAGTCGAACTCGATGTTGATCTGGCAGGACTCGCCCATCACGAGCATCCGGGCTTGGTGCGGATGCAACCAGCCCGCCCCTGGGACCAGCCTCGCCTTCATCGTCTCGTCGGGCACCGGGCGGGCCTGAGCACGCTCCAACCACGTCCGGTCGTCGAGCGGAAATACCTCGTTCTGCCACGCCGCAGATTCCCAGGCATCGGCCAACTCGCGAACCTTCTCGGGCATCCGTTCGGCCAGATTGTGGATCTGACTGCGGTCCTTTTCGGTGTGGTAAAGCTCCCATTCGGTGTCGTCGAATGGTGCCCGAGCAGCGTGCAGAGTGACCAGATCCCACCCGTCGGCGTAATAGCCCCGGTTGCCGCGCATCTCGTAGTACTGCTCGGTGTGTGGATGAGGATGTGTCGGGTCATCGAACGTCTGCATCAAGCTCTTGCCGCTGAGTTCCTTCGTCCCCTCCGGTGCGTCCTGGCTCAACCCCACCGCGTCGAGGATCGTGGGGAAAAGGTCGGTGACGTAGGCGTATTGATGCCGCATCCGGGGTTGCGATCCTGCGAACCGGCTCGGCCACGAGAACAGCGCCGGCACGGTGTGTCCCCCGGCATGGGTGTTGATCTTGTACAGCCGAAATGGAGTGTTGCCGACCATTGCCCAGCCGCGCGGATAGTGCGGGAGTGTCCGCGGTCCGCCCATTTCCTCCTTGAGCGCCTGGTCGCGTTCCAGTTTCTGCTGCGCGGCGGCCGCATCCCCTACCGGTTGAATCACATCCAAGAACTGCGATGTGCCGTTTACCTGCCCCTCGCGTGAGGCGCCGTTGTCCGACACAAACACAAGGAGGGTGTTGTCCCATTCCCCGAGTTCTTCAAGACCTGTCCGCAATTGCCCCACCGAATCGTCGATGGTGCGCACCATCGCGGCGTAGCTCTCCATATGCCGGGCATGTAGTTGCTGCTGTGCCGGTTCCAGATCAGCCCAGGCCGTGACGTCGTGCCCCGGTTCGGGGTTGCGAGGAGCCAACTCCGTCTCCTCATCGATCACGCCGAGTTCGATCTGCCGCTCGTACCGCTCCTGACGTACCTGATCCCACCCGCGGTCGTACCTGCCGTGGTGCTCGCTCACCCGATCCAGTGGCACCTGCAAGGGCGCGTGGACGGCTGCGTGCGCGAAGTACAGAAAGAATGGCTTGTTCGGGTCGGCTGATTTTGTGTCGCGCACCATGCCGAGAGCACGCTCGGTGATGTCATCGGTGAAGTAGTAGCCCTCGCTCTGGTGCGGTGCCGGCACGTGACTGTTGTCGATGACGATCTCGCCGGGTTGGAACATATCGGTGAAGCCACCCAGAAAGCCGTAGAAGCGATCGAACCCGCGCTGTAGGGGCCAAGAGTGCTTGGCGCCGCTCGGCACGGTATCGGAGTCCTTGCACAGGTGCCATTTGCCAACCGCAAAAGTGGAGTAGCCCGAGTTGCGAAGACGCTCAGCGATGGTGTCGACGTCGGACCCAAGTTCCATCCGCTGCGCGGGAAACCCTGGGTCCGAATTCGCCACATACCCTATCCCTGCTGCGTGGGGGTTGCGGCCGGTGAGCAGAGCGGCCCGCGTCGGTGAGCACATCGGCGTCACGTGGAAGTTGGTGAACTGCAGCCCCTCCTCCGCGATTCGGTCCAAGTTGGGGGTGGGAATCTCCGACCCATAGCAGCCGATATCCGAGTACCCGAGGTCATCGACAATGACGACCACGACGTTCGGCGCAGAACCATTCGGGCCGGGAACCTCAGGCCACCATGGTTCGGACTCGGCGACGTTGCGACCGATGCGGCCGCCGAAGCCCGCATAAGGTTCATGACTGGTCATCTGTCCTCCAGGGGAGAGTCGGCGTCAAAGGTCCGCAGGACGTCAATAGCTCGAAGACGTTGTAGCCATGGCTGCCCGTCACTCGATCCACGCCTTGTCGAAGAGCAGCATTGCGTTGGCCGCACCCGTCACCTCGTGCACTGTGTCGTTCCAGGTGATGAACTCCCACGAGTGGATGTGCGGTACATATGGGACTTCCTGGGCGATTTGCTTCTCGAGTTTGGCAATCGCCGCTTTCATGTCTTCGTCGGTGGCTGCCGCCTTGACCTCGTCGAGGATGGCGTCTCGTTCCGGGGAAGTAGCCATCCCCAAGAGCTGGCCACCGCCCGTGCGTAGCGCAGCATCGAACTTCGAGTACGGGTCGAACTCTCTGATGTTCAAGGCCGACCGAGAGACGTCGTAGTCACCGGAAATCTGGCGCGCTTGGAAATCGGAGTTCGATCGGGCGGCATCGATCTCAACGCGGAAGCCAACTGCTTCCCACTGCGCCTTCAACGCCAGCGCCATGTCTCGCATCTTGGGATCAGGACCGACGTTGTACACGAACGAACCGTCATAGCCGTCAGCTTTGGCCTCGTCCAACAACTTGCGTGCCTTCTCGGGGTCGTAACCCAAGCGGTCACTGTCCTCGTTGTACCACTTCGACTGTTTGGAGAAGATGCTCGTACCGATGTCCCCGGCGCCACCATACGCACGATCTGCCAGCTGCTGCGGATTGATCGCGAGCGCGATCGCCGTGCGGACCCGGATGTCGGCACCCGGACGGCCCTTCGCGGCATTGATGCGGGTGACTCCCCACGATGAGGTGTAGTTCAAATAGCCACGCTGGCCTGCCTTGAGGCGTTGCACCACCAAGTCAGGGCTGCTCAGGAATACCGCTTGGACCTGCCCCGAGTCGAGCGCTTCCAAACCGGTGTCTTGCGAGCCGAGGGCCACGGTGCGCAGCTCAGCCAGCCGAGGCTTGCCACCCCAGTAGTTACGGTTCGCCGCGAGGACGATGTGTTCGCCAACTGTGTGTTCCTTCAGGACGAACGGCCCAGCCCCGATCGGTTTGAACTGACCACCCGCATCGGATGCCTTGGCCACGATCATGCCGGGCCCGGTCGACAGCATGTTGGGGAAGGAGGGGAAGCGTTCCGCCAATGTGATCACCACGGTCTTGTTATCGGCGGCCCTCACATCTTTAACATTCTCGTTCCACAACACGCCTTCCGGCGCATTCTTGGCACTGCTGTAGCGCTTGAGACTCCAGACAACTGCTTCGGCGTCCACCGGCGTGCCATCGGAGAATTTCACCCCATCACGCAACGTCAGGGTGAACTCCGTGTAGTCGTCGTTGTTGGCGATGCTTTCGGCCAGCTGCGGGACGAGCTCTCCGGTCGCGGCGTCGTATCGAAGCAAGGTGTCGAAGATGTTGATCATCTCGATCCCACCGGTCGTTGGAGCAGCGATGGTCACGATCGGATCCAATGACCGAGGTTCGATCTGACCGGCGATAGTCAACGTCCCACCGTCGCGGGGCTGGCCGCCGGGCTCGTTTCCGATCACGCCTTCCGGATAGGAGTCCTCGACTTTGGAACCGTCCTGGGCTTGATCAGCTTGTTCATCACCGCGTGCACATCCCACGAGCAGAATGCCGGCGAGAACCACTGCGCCAGCCTTGTGAACCCAACTGCGTTGCGCCATTGCATCCCCTATCCCACGAGTGAGCAAACGGTAAGTTCACCGGATTTGGACCGTTCACAACTTCCCGGTGGGCGGAAGACAGAGAGAGTCGCCCAGCTCAAACGTGACGGGGTACCAAAACCCCCAACTCAGAACGCCGATCGGGCCCGAATCCGGCAAAAGCCGGGGGTGAGTTGAGGATTTGGGTACCCGCACAATGCAAGCCCTCCCCTGACGCGTGCAGGTATCGGGCCGGGGCTCCCCACTCCCCACACACCCCCAGTCCGCTGCTGCAAACAGCCCGATCCTTGCCCGGCATCCACCCAGTGCCCAGTCAGATGCTGAGTGCAGGAGGTGTTTGGCTATGAGGAAACGGGCGGGTAGGCCACGGCATCGGGTGGTCGAGTTGGCGGTGTTGGCCGAGTT
>NZ_JBPGNY010000007.1:0-97250 GCF_051133435.1 Pseudenemella bisphenolivorans
AACACCTCCTCAACATCCGACCCCGACAAACCCTCAACTGGGCCACCCCAGCCGAACAACTCAACGAGTACCTCACTGCACTCACCACTTGACACCGCCATATAGCGCGGCGACCTCAAATCAGGCGGTTTGCAGCAGGACGGCGGGCGGGTCACATGGTGGCGACGAGGCGTCCGGCACCTCCCTGGCGCATCTGGTCGAAGCCGTCGTTGACCTGATCGAGTTCGATCGTCCCGGTGACCAGGGTGTCCAGGTCGAGCAGACCGGCCAGGTAGAGGTCGGCCAGCATCGGGATGTCGCGGGGGAAGTGGTTGGCGCCCATCAGCAGGCCCTGCACCCCCTTGTTGGCGACCACCAGCGGCATCGCGGGAATGTTCAGCATCTCGCCGATCGGGGCGATGCCGAGGATCCAGGCGGTGCGTCCCTGCCGCACCATCGCCACGGCCTGGGCGACCGTCGGCGCGCGGCCCACCACGTCGAAGACATGATCGACCCCGCCGGGAACGACCTCGGTGACCAGCGCGATCGGGTCGCCGGCACTGGCGTCGATGGTGTGGGTGGCGCCGAACTGCTCGGCCAGATCGAGGTTGTCCTGGTTCACGTCGATCGCGATGATCTTGCTCGCCGAGGTCAGCCGCGCGCCCTGGATGACGTTGAGCCCGACCCCGCCGCAACCGATCACGGCCACCGTTTCACCGGCCCGCACCTTGGCGCCGTTCAGTACCGAACCGACGCCGGTCAACACCGCGCAACCCAGCAGGCCGGCGCGGTCGGCCGGCAGATCTTCGGAGACCTTCACCAGGTTGTTCTGTTGCAGGATCGTCCGTTCGGCGAAACCGCCCATGCCGGCGGCCTGATGTACCTGGGTGCCGTCGGGGCGCACCAGTCGGGGGGCCGGACGGGAGTCGCGGCCGAGGTCGTTGCGGCGCACACACAGCCAACTGCGCCCGGTGCGGCATTCGGCGCAGACCCCGCAGAACACCGACAGGCAGGCCACCACCCGGTCGCCGACGGCCACCGAGGTGACGTTCTCGCCGACCGCCTCCACGGTGCCGGCGATCTCGTGGCCGGGGATGCTCGGCAGGGCTATCGGCATCTCGCCGTCCAGCATGTGCAGGTCGGAGTGGCACAGGCCGCAGGAATGCACCTGCACCCGTACCTCGTCGGGGGCCAGCCAGTCGTCGAGCAGCACCTCCTCGATCCGCAGCGGGCCGGGGGCCTCGCCGAGTACGGCGGCGCGGACGGTGGTGCGCGAGACACCGGGTTCGGTGGAGAGTTTCATGGACTCACTGTAGAAAGCAGAAACCCTGTTCTGAGGTGTCAGTCCCGCTGAGCAAATCCCGATGGCCGCGAAGGGCGGTTACTGCCGTTCCCGGCTGCGCACCACGCCCCACACGGCCACGACGGCGAAGAGTAGACCCCACAGCCCCATGTTCAGGATGAGCTGCCACAGCGGGTCGTGTTCACCGGAGGGGTCGCGGCCCTCGATCAGCGGCCAGCGGGCCAGGGCGACATAGCCGTAGAGCGGCGTCCAGCGGGCCACCGAGAGCATGAACCCCGACAGCGGCATGAACATATTGCCCAGGAAACCCAGCAGCACCAGGCCGCCGGCCGAGATGCCCATCGCGGCCTCGGAGCGGAACAGCAGGCCGAGAGCGAGCCCGAAGAGGGCGAAGATGCCCGATCCGAGCCAGACGATGAGGCCCGATTGCAGCCACACCCACCAGGGTGCCTCGGCATCGATCAGGACGCCGAGGCCGAAGATCACCAACACGGTGCCGAAGGCGAAGACCATCGCGACGACGGCCTTGGTGGCGATCACCGCCCAGGCCGGGGTCGGGGTGAGGGCGAGTTGGCGTCCCCAGCCCTGCATCTGTTCCAGGGCGGCCTGCCCGCCGATGCCGTTGGTGGCCATCATCGCCCCGTAGGCGGCCATGCCGAGCATGATGTACATGTTCACGTTGCCGTGCCCGGACGGGGCGCTGCCGTAGTCGAAAGCGGTGCCGAAGATCACGGTCATCGTGCCGGGCAGCAGCAGGGTGAAGATCAGCACGCCGGGGTTGCGCAGTTGCCGCAGGAACTCGATCCAGGTGTAGCGCAGGGTCATGCCGGCTCCTCGGAGGTGAGCTGCAGGAAGGCGTCGTCCAGGCTCGGGGCGCTGATCAGCAGATCGCGGGCGCGGTATTCGGTGAGCAGCCGGGCGGCGACGGCATCGGAGTCGGAGGTGCGTACCACCAGCCGCTGATCGCCGAATTCGACGTCGACCACCCCTGGCAGGGTGCCGATCTCGTCGGCCAGGGACGGGTCGTCGATCAGGGCGGTGATCGTGCGGACGTTGGTCAGCGAGCGGATTTCGTTGGTGCTGCCGTCGGCGACGATGCGTCCCCGGGAGATCAGTACGATCCGGTCGGCGAAGCGGTCGGCCTCCTCGAGGTAGTGGGTGGCGAAGATGACCGTGCGGCCGGTGGTGGTTTCGGCGCGCATGGTTTCCCAGAAGGCCTTGCGGGTGCCGACGTCCATCCCGGCGGTGGGTTCGTCCAGGATCAGCAGTTCGGGGTCGGGCAGCAGCGCCAGGGCGAAGCGGAGCCGTTGTTGTTCCCCGCCGGAGCATTTCGACACTCGGCGCCTGGCGATCGGGGCCAGGCCGGCGCGCTCGATCACGTCGCCGACACGGCGTTCGGCGCGGTGCAGGGAGGCGATCGCCTGCACGGTTTCGAGCACCGTGAGGTCACGCAGCAGCCCGCCGGATTGCAGGACGGCCGAGACGCGTCCGTCCCGCACCGCCTGGATGGGGGAGGCGCCGAAGACCTGTACCTCGCCGGAACTGGGCGTGGTCAGACCGAGCACCATGTCGATGGTGGTGGTTTTACCGGCCCCGTTCGGGCCGAGGAACGCGACGATCTCGCCCGGACGCACCGTCAGGTCGACCCCATTGACCGCCCGGACGGCATGTTCGCCGTGCCCGAAGGACTTGTGCAGGTCACTGAGGACCAGGGCCGGAGCGGTCATGGGTTACAGCCTGCCCGATCCCCGCGCGCCCCCCAACTCGCACATGCAACCCGGACTCGTTCCTGCGTGGCGTAGTAAGTGACGCAGGAACGAGTTCGGGTTGCATTTGGCATAGGAGGCGCCCGGGTGGGGGCGCGTGGTTCAGCGCTCCTTGCTCAGAGTTCCTTGTCCGTGCGCTGCTCGTCGGCGACGATCTCGGGCTCGGTCTCCTCGGTCTTCGGCGCGACCTCATCCTCATCGTCGGAGGCGAAGGGACGCGAGGCCTGCGGATCGGGCCGCTCCGGGAAGACCACGGTGGCACCGGACTCGGTGCGCGGCAGCCGTCCGACCTCGGCGGTGGTCAGCGACATCACCCCGGGCACCGATTCGGGGCCCTTCTTGGTCGTGGAGTCGTTCGGCTTCTCGTTGGTGAGGAAGGCGTTCATCCAGCGCGATTCCGGGTCGGCGTCGACCAGGATCGCCTTGAAGAAGGAGGTCAGCGGCACGGCCAGCAGGGCGCCGAAGGGGCCGAGGACGGTGGCCCACAGGGCCAGCGACAGGAAGGTGGCCGTGGTGTTCAACCCGACCGCGTCCCCGGTGAACTTCGGCTGGATGATCGTTTGCAGCACGAAGTTGATCACCGCGTAGGCGATGACCACCGCCAGGGCCTCGATCGGGCCGAGCACCAGCAGCGCCATCAGGGCCGGCGGAATCAGGCCGAGCACGAACCCGATGTTCGGGATGTAGTTGGTGACGAAGGACAAGATGCCCCAGGTCCAGGCCAGCGGCACCCCGATGATGCCCAGCGCCACCACGTCCAGCAGCGCCACGATCAGACCGAAGATGGTGGTCACGAACCAGTACTTGCGCACCGACAGCGAGAAGGCCGACAGGGCCTCGGCCAGGTGCGGACGCGAGGCGATCAGGGTGGAAACCCGGCCCCGGACGTCCTGGGTGTCGATGGTCAGGAAGAACAGGATGATCAGCAGCATCAGGATCTGCGAACCGACATTGCTCAACGAACTGAGCAGCGAGTTCGCCAACCCGGCGATCCGACTCACATCGAAGCTGTTGATCGCATCGTGCAGGGTCTTGTCGGGGTTGATGCCGAAGCGCTCGACCAGATTGAGCAGCGATTCCCACATCTGATTGAAGGTGTCGCCGTACTTCGGCAACTCCAGGGTGAGCTGGGCGATGCCGAAGCCCAGGCCGCCCACGATCAACAACAGCAGCAGGTACAGCAGCATCATCACCAGGGTGGCGCTGAGCAGCCGGGGTACCTTCTTGCTCACCATCCACTTGTGCAGCGGACGGCCGGTCAGTACCAGGGTCAGTGCGAAGAAGGCCGGGGCGACGATGCCGGAGATCTGTTTGAGGCCGGCCAGGGCAATCACGAAGCCGGCCAGGGCCACCAGCAGAATCAAACCGCGTGGTGCCCCGCTGCGAGTCGAAGTCTCGTTCACGAGGGAAGAATACCGGCTACCAGACTCACCGCTCCGCAGGGCGCACAACCTCGGGCTACGCTGCCCGGCAAACGTTCGAGGAGGAACATGACGCACAGCGCAGCGGATCGGCCCGCAGATGTCGTGATGGTCGGTGGCACGGTCGTCACGATGGATCCCGCCGGTGGCCGGCACGAAGCCATCGCGATCCGGGACGGCCGGATCATCGCCGTCGGATCATCCCGGGAGCTGCGGCCCCTGGCCGGTGACGATGGTGGGGTGATCGACCTGGCCGGGGCCACTGTGCTGCCGGGTTTCATCGAAACCCACATCCACCCGGCGATGCTCGGGGAACGGCTGACCCGGTCGGTGGATGCGAGTTCGCCGACCAACGCCTCGATCGCCGACATCGTCGAGCGGGTGCGCGATGCCGTGGCCGGACGTGGACCCGAGGACTGGGTGATCGGCCATGGGTACGACGACACCGCGCTGCGCGACATGCGCCATCCGACCCGGCACGATCTGGACGAGGTGGCCCCCGATACCCCGGTCTTCCTGCATCACGTTTCGGGGCACGTCGCGGTCGCCAACAGCCGCGCCCTGGAGATGCTGGGCATCTCGGCCGGCACCGCCGACCCCGATGGTGGCGAGATCCAGCGCGGTTCGGACGGGTCGCCGTCCGGGGTGCTGTTCGAAACCGCCGCCTGGATGCTGCACCGGGTGATGCCGAAACCATCCCCCGACGAGGTGGCTCGCGCCATCGGTGTGGTGGGCGAAGAACTCGCCCGGCTCGGCATCACCACCATCCACGACGCCGCGATGGACCCCCGGTACCTGGACGCCTACCGCCTGGCGATGGAACACCACGGTTTCGGCAGCCGGGTGCGTGGCTACCTGGTGGCCGGTCAGGCCGATGGGTGCGGCATCGACGAGCCCGACCGCGCGCCTCGTCCCGGCCTGGCCGGTGACCTGCAAATGCGTGGCATCAAGATGTGGGCCGACGGCTCGATCCAGGCCGAAACCGGGTTCCTGAGCCGGCCGTACCACTGCTCGCCGAGCCATCACGGATCACCGATCCTGACCCAGGACGAACTCAACTCCGCGGTGCGGAAGTGGGACGAACGCGGCTGGCAGCTCGCGATTCACGCCAACGGCGATGCCGCCATCGACAGCGTGCTGCAGGCCTACGCCGGTATCGAGCGCAGCAACTCCCGGCTGCCACATCGCATCGAGCACTTCCAGATGGGCCGCGAGGACCAACTCGACGAGGTCGCGAGGATGGGCGTCCTGCCGTCGGTGTTCGTGAAACACGTCTGGTACTGGGGTGATCGGCACCGCGACATCTTCCTGGGCCCCGAGCGGGCAACCCGGATCAGCCCGCTCGCCTCCCTGCACGGCAAGGGCGTGCCGTTCGCGTTGCACTCCGACGCTCCGGTGACCCCGCTGTCGGCGCTGGAAGGTCTGCAGGTGGCGGTCATGCGCACCACCTCGTCCGGACGAGTACTGGGGCCGGAACAGGCCGTCCCGATCGAAACCGCCCTGCTCGGCTACGGCCGCAACGCCGCCCGCTTCGCCGGGGACGAGGACCTGATCGGGTCGCTCGAGGTCGGCAAACAGGCCGACCTGGTGGTGCTGGACGAGGACCCGACCCGCTGCGCCCCCGAGTCCATCGCACAGATCGGGGTGCGGGCCACCTACGTCGCCGGCAAGCCCATCTTCGAGCGCGCCGCAGGAGACCGGTAGCTGACCGGCCGGTAGCCTGACCCCATGTTCGGATGGGCGTGGGCCACCTCGTATGTGGGATTGCTGAGGTCGCTCGGCACCTACCTGAAGTTCCAGATCGTCGCCAAGGCGATCACCCTGGCCATCGCCGGACCGATCATGTTCCTCGCCACCGAGGCCTTCGTCCGGCTCGGCAACGAGAAGGTGGTCACCCAGGCGAATCTGGTGCCCTTCCTGCTGTCGTGGCGGGGGGCCGCGTTCGCCGCGGTGCTGATGCTGGTTCTGGTGATCGGTTTCGTGGTCGAGATCAACGGGCTGGTGACGATCTCGGCGCGCCGGCTGAAGGGTCTGCCGGAGGCCCAGTACCGATCGATCCTGTGGCTCGGGATGCGCCGGGTGCGCAATCTGCTGGGCTGGGCGCTGCCGGTCGTGCTGCTCTATCTGGCGGTGATCGCGCCGCTGACCGGTAACGGCGTCACCCTGGAGCGGCTCAGCAAGGTGAAGATTCCCAACTTCATCACCTCGGTGATCTACAGCACCCCGAAGCTGCTGGTGGCCTACAGCGCGGTCTTGGTGCTGCTCGCCATCATCGGCGCCTTCCTGTCGTTCACCTTCCACTTCATCGTGCTCGCCGACCAGAACGTCACCCGGGCGATGCTGAACAGTGTGCAACTGGTGGCCAGGCGGCGTCGCCGCTTCCTGCGCTTCCTGGCCGAAACGGTCGCCCTGCTGTCGATCGTGGCGGTGGTGGTGATCGTCTGGTTCGCCCTCGTGTTGGGTTTGTTGGTCGCGATCGACGTCGACACGGCCCCGAAACGGATGCTGTTCATCGGGCTGTGGTTGATCCAGCAATCGGTGCTGGGTCTGGCCGCGATCCTGCTGGCGCCGTCGCAGATCCATGCCCTCACCGAGACCTTCTACGAGTCGGTGGCCGCCGACGAGAAGTTCGCCGATCTGGCCGAGGCGATGCCGGCACTGGCCGTGCGGGAGAAGCCGTCGGTGTTGGACCGGCTGTTCGGCAAGGTCGTCGGGATCGCGGTGGCCTTCGTGCTGGTGATCGTCGCGATCTCCATCCCGGGCGGTTTCGTCGCCGACAAGCTGCTGCGCTCGACCGAACCGGTCGCGGTGATCGGCCACCGGGCGGGCGGCCAGGGCACCCCGGAGAACTCGATGAGCGGGTTGAAGCACGCGATCAAGCACAAGGCTTGGGGGGTCGAGATCGACATCCAGCGCACCAAGGACGGCCGCTATGTGCTCAACCACGACGACACCTTCAAGCGGGCCGCCGGTGACCCGCGCAAATCCACCGATATGACGGCCGCCCAGATCGCGAAGCTCGACATCGACCCGCGTCCGAATGTGACCGAGGCACCGCCGACCCTGGAGGAATTCCTCGACGCCGCCAAGGGGCACGTGACGGTCTTCATTGAACTCAAGGGCGCCACCGCCGACAAGCGGATGGCGGCCGATGTGCTGAAGCTGGTCAAGGAACGCGACATGCTCGGCGAGACCGTGATCATCTCGCTGAACTACCAGTTGATCCGCGACGTCGAGAAGTCCGACCCCAACGTGCAGACCGGTTATCTCTACTTCTTGGCGCTGGGTCGGGTGAGTGAGCTCGAGGCCGACTACCTGATTCTGGAGGAGGGGGAGGCGACCCCGTCCCGGCTCGTCGAGATCATCAACGCCGACAAGCGGGCCATCGTCTGGACGGTGAACGAGCAGGAATCGATGTCGAAGTTCGGCAACCAGCCGGTCTACGCGATGATCACCGACCACATCGAAGAGCTCAACAAGGTGCTGGAGGAGCGGGAGTTCGGCAGTGATGTCGAACTGTTCCTGAAGCTCTTCGTCGGCGTCGCCGGCACGGTCTGACCTCGTTCCTGCAACCGGTACGAGTACGGGTTGCATGTGGGAAAAATCAGCCGGACGCGGGTGCGCGGCGGACCTTCAGGGCGGCTTCGCCGGCGAGTACCAGGACGGCCAGCCAGATCGGTCCGTAGCCGAGCAGGTCGATTGGGGCGAAGGGGGATCCGATCGCCAGCGCAACGAACACCAGCAGCACGGGCTCCACATAACTGAGCAGCCCGAACAGCCCGAAGGGCAACAGCTCCGCGGCCCAGAAATAGGCCACCGTCGCCACGCCACTGATCACCCCGAGCCCGGGTACCGCCCACCACAGGTTGGGGTTGGTCGCCCACGATTCGGTGGCCGAGGGTGAGGTGGCCACGAACCAGATGCCGACCGGCAGCATGAACAGCACATCGCAGATCGTGCCGCCGGCATCGGCGGTGCCGAGCACCCGGCGCAGGGTGAAGTAGAAGGTGAAACCGAGCGCGATCACCAACACTTCCCAGGAGATCGACCCGGCCGAGATCAGGTGCCCGACCGCACCGAAGCAGGCCAGCACGACCGCGATGCGTTGGGGACGGCTGAGCCGCTCCCGAAACCCGAAGCGTCCGACCACCACCATCGCGATCGGCAGCACGAAGAAGCCGAGCGACACCTGCAGGGCGCGTCCGTTGGCCGGTGCCCACATGAACAACCACCACTGCACCGACAGCACCGCCGCGGCCACGACCGTGCCCAGGAGGATCTTCGGGGATCGCAACCGACGCAGACCGGTGATCACCTGATCACCCATGCCGAGGGCGAAGACGGTGACGACGGCCACCGGCAGGCTGGTCACGATGCGCCAGCCCAGTACCGCCCCACCGCTGAGCGGGGTCAGCAACACCGCCCAGTACGAGAGCAACGCGAACAGCACCGACGCACCGAGCGAGGCGCCGACACCGATGGGCGAGGTGGTGCGAGTCATGTCGGAGGGCATCATCGCAGGTTCACCGCGCCGATGCCGCCTCTGCTCACGCGGGTGCGCTCACCCCGGAAACTGAACGCTCAGACGACGACGTGGGCGATCTGGCTGGCGGCGGCGTTGCCGGAGGTGACCACCGAACCTAGGCCGATGCCGTCGTAGGGGGCCCCGGCCAGCGCGATCGGCGGAATCGGGGCGGCCAGGGCGTTGCGGATCCGGCGCAGCCGTCCGACATGGCCGACCTCGGCCTGCGGGACGGTCCAGCGCACCACCTTGGTGTGCTGCGGGGCGGCGTCCAACCCGATCAGTTCGGCGAACTCGGCCTGTACCCGGGTGGCCAGCAGATCGTCGCTGCAGCGCGCCACGGTGGTCTGCCCCACCCGTCCGGCCGACAGCCGCACCAACAACAACTCGGGGTGGACGGCCTGGGGCCACTTGTTGCTCAGGATCGTGGCGGCCTTCATCAACCGGTGCAGATGTGGCGGCACCATCACCCCGTTCACCGGGCCCTTGTGCAGCTTCGCCAGGGCCTCCTCGGCCGCGCCGCGTTCGTAGGCGGTGAGGATGGTGGCGATCGAGGCGGTGCGTCCCGCGTGCAGCGGACGGGCCACCGGGGCGACCCGTCCCAACAAGCGGGCGGCGTCCTCGGCGCTGGTGGCGACCACGAGGGCACGGGCCTCGATCACCTCCCCGTCGGTGTGTACCAGCCACCCCTCCCGGTCGGGGCGCTGCTCCAACGACGTCGCGCCCTGGCCGAGCCGCACGTCCAGCCCGGCGGCGAGGGCGTCGACGAAGGTGCGCAAACCTCCGGGGAAGGACACGAAACCGGGGCCACCGCCGCCGGCGGGTCGCTTCGCCCGCAACAGTGAGGTGCCCTCGGTGGCCGCCTTCACCAACTGCGGGGCGGTGGCGCGCAGGCTGAGCCGGTCGATGTCGCCCGAGTGCAGGTTGCCCAGCATCGGGGCGACGAACTTGTCGACCACCTCGCGGCCGAACCGGCGGGTGAGGAACTCGCCGACGGAGATATCGCCGGTGTCCAGGGTGTGTTTGGTGTGCAGGGGCTCGCGTCCGGCCCGGATCACCCCGGCCGGGGACAGAATGCCCGAACGCAGCACCGGCAGCAGTTTCGTCGGCCCGGTCGGGCCCACCCCGGCGGGCATCGGCCGCAGCTTGTGTTCCCCGGCCAGCAGGGTGGTGCCGGTATTGGCCGGCACCAGGTCGTCGGCCAGCCCGAGCTCGTCCACGATCTTCTTCAGCACGGGGTAGTGCAGGTAGAGGGCTTCGGCGCCGACATCGATCGGCAACCCGAGGAAGTCGATGGTGCGCAGTTGACCCCCGGCGCGATCGGCTGCCTCCAACACGATCACCTCGGCGTCGGTGTCGGTGGCGAGCCGGTGTGCGGCCACCAATCCGGCCACCCCGGCCCCGATCACCACGACCCGCTTGCCCATCGATACCCCTTCCGCCATGCCCGAGCCTACCGTCCGCATGTGGGCGCCACTGGCCTTGGTTTCGTCAACCCGTTAGTGTCCGACCATGGTCGGCAATGAGTCAGTACCGACGGTGCAACTGCTCACCCCCGAGGGTGAGCGGGTGGAGCACCCGGACTACGAGTTCAGCGGGTCGGACGAAATGATTGCCGGCTTTCTGCGCGACATGGTGTTGGTGCGTCGGATCGACAACGAAGCGCACGCCCTGCAACGACAGGGCCAACTCGGGCTGTGGCCGTCCCTGGAGGGGCAGGAAGCCGCCCAGATCGGCTCGGGACGGGCCTTCGGCAAGAACGATTACGCCTTCCCGTCCTACCGCGAAATGGGTGTCGGCTGGGCCAAGGGCATGAAGCCGGTGGACATGATCAGCCTGTTCCGCAGCGTCGACATGTCGCCGTGGAATGTCAACGAGACCACCTTTCACATGTACACGCTGGTGATCGGCTCGCACGCCCTGCACGCCACCGGGTACGCGATGGGCCTGGAGATGGACGGGCTGGTCGGCAACAACGACCCCGAACGGGACGCCTCGGTGACCTGTTATTTCGGGGACGGGGCCACCAGCCAGGGGGATGTGAACGAGGCCTTCGTCTTCGCGTCCAGTTACAACGCCCCGATCGTGTTCTTCCTGCAGAACAACCAGTGGGCGATCTCCGAACCGATCACCCGGCAGAGCCGGATTCCGCTCTATCAGCGGGCCCAGGGCTTCGGTTTCCCCGGTATTCGGGTCGACGGCAACGATGTGCTGGCCGTGTACGCGGTCACCTCCCAGGCCCTGGAACGGGCCCGCTCGGGCAACGGGCCGACGCTGATCGAGGCTTTCACCTACCGGATGGGTGCCCACACCACCTCCGACGACCCGACCAAGTACCGGTTGGACGCCGAACTCGAGTACTGGCGGTTGAAGGACCCGATCGAACGGGTGGCGGCTTACCTGCGCCGCCAGGTCGGCATCGAGGAGCAGTTCTTCACCGACCTGGCCGCCGAGGCCGACGAGCTGGCCGCCGAGGTACGAGCCCAGGTGCTGGCCCTGCCAGAACCGAATCTGGCCGAACAGTTCGACATCACGTACGCCGAACAGACCCCCTATCTGGCCGACCAGAAGCAGGCCTATCTCGATTACGCCGACTCCTTCGAGGAGCAAGCATGAGCAACCTCACGCTGGTCAAGGCGCTGAACGCCGGATTGCGTCGCGCCCTGGAATCCGACCCCAAGGTGCTGCTGGCCGGGCTCGACATCGGCAAACTCGGCGGGGTTTTCCGGGTCACCGAAGGTCTGCAGAAGGACTTCGGCGAACACCGGGTGATGGACTCACCGCTGGCCGAGTCGGGCATCATCGGCACCGCGATCGGCATGGCGATGCGCGGCTACCGGCCGGTGTGCGAGATCCAGTTCGACGGCTTCGTCTTTCCCGGGTACGACCAGATCGTCAGCCAGTTGGCGAAGCTGCACGCCCGATCCAAGGGCCTGGTGCGGGTGCCGGTGGTGATCCGGGTGCCCTATGGCGGTGGCATCGGGGCGGTGGAGCACCACTCCGAGTCGCCCGAGGCCTACTTCGCGCACACCCCCGGGTTGAAGGTGGTCACCCCGTCCAACCCCAACGACGCCTTCTGGATGATCCAGCAGGCGGTGGCCTCCGACGACCCGGTGATGTTCCTGGAGCCGAAGCGGCGCTACCACGACAAGGGTGAGGTCGATCTGGACGGTGACCCGATGCCGCTGCACCGGGCCCGGGTGGTGCGCGAGGGCACCGATGTGACCGTGCTGGCCTACGGGCCGATGGTGAAAACCTGCCTGGACGCGGCCGCCGCGGCCGCCGAGGAGGGCACCTCCCTGGAGGTGATCGACCTGCGCACGCTGTCACCGCTGGACATGGGCACGGTGATCGCCTCGGTGGAACGCACCGGACGTGTGGTGGTGGTGCACGAGGCTCAACTGAACCTCGGGATGGGGGCCGAACTGGCCGCCCGGATCACCGAACAGTGCTTCTACGGCCTGGAGGCGCCGGTGCTGCGGGTTGCCGGTTACGACATGCCGTACCCACCATCGCGGGTCGAGTCCGAGTATCTTCCCGATCTGGACCGGATTCTGGATGCGGTCGACCGGTCGCTGGCCTACTGAGATAGCGAGGACGAGATGAAGCAGTTCCTGCTGCCCGACCCGGGCGAGGGCCTGGTCGAGGCCGAGATCATCGAATGGCACGTACAGGTCGGTGACGAGGTCAAGGTCAACGACGTCGTGGTCGAGGTCGAAACCAGCAAGTCGATCGTCGAACTGCCGATTCCCTGGGCCGGCACCGTCAAGGAGATTCTGGTGCAGCCCGGCACCACGGTCGAGGTCGGCACCCCGATCGTGATCATCGACGACGGTTCGGGAGACGAGGTCTCCACCCCCGAACCGACGGCCCAGCCGGAGCGTGAACCGAACCTGGTCGGCTACGGCGCGGCCGAGGGCAGCACCCGGCGCCGGGCCCGGCGGGCGGTGGAGAAGCGCCCCGAGGAAACCCGTGGCGACCTGAACCGTTCGCTGGAGTCGAAACACGGCCGGCCCGCCGAGGAACGTACCCCGCTGGCCCCGGCCGTCCCGATGCAGCCGGGCGCACCACTGCCGTCGCCGGGGGAGGGCCCCGACGAGCCGCACGGTGGCCTCGGACCGGTGCTGGCCAAGCCACCGGTACGCAAGCTGGCCCGCGATCTGGGGGTGGACCTGCATGAGGTCACCCCGAGCTCACCCGATGGCCTGATCAGCCGCGAGGACGTGCTGGCGCACGCCGAAGCGACCCAGGACCGGGAGGCAGAGCCGCAACGGATCGCCACCGTCACCGCGATCGGCAACTTCGGCCAGGAGGAACGGGTGCCGATCAAGGGCGTGCGCAAGGCCACCGCCGAGGCGATGGTGGCTTCGGTGCACACCGCGGTGCACACCAACGAGTGGGTGCAGATCGACGTCACCCGCACCGTCGAGTTGATCGACCGGTTGAAGGAACACCGCAGCTTCCGTGACACCAAGCTGACCGCCCTGGCCTTCATCGCCAAGGTCGTGTCCTCGGTGCTGCCCCGACACCGGATGCTGAACTCGTCCTGGGACGAGGAGAACCGGGAGGTCGTGCTGCACCCGACCATCGATCTGGGCATCGCGGTCGCCGGGCCCCGGGGTCTGTTGGTGCCGAAGGTGCGCAATGCCCACGCGTTGAGCCTGGCGGAGATGGCCGAGGGAATCGACGCCGTCGCCAAGCTGGCCCGGGCCGGCAAGGCCCAGCCGTCCGATCTGGCGCGGGGCACCTTCACGATCACCAACGTCGGGGTCTTCGGTATTGACGGTGGTACGCCGATTCTGACGCCCGGTGAGGCGGCGATCCTGGCCGTCGGGCAGATCGTGCGGCGGCCCTGGGTGGTCGGTACCGGCGCCGACGAGCAGATCGTCCCGCGCTGGGTGATGTCGCTGTCGCTGGCCTTCGATCACCGGATCGTCGACGGCGAACAGGGCTCGTTGTTCCTGGCCGAGGTGGCCCGCATCCTCGAGGATCCGGGCTGGGCGTTGGCGCTTTGACGGTGGGTGGGAATCAGCCGACGAAGAAGTCGCGGGTGCCTTCGAACATCATCTGAATCGCGACGATGACCAGGATCATGCCCGGAGGGACCGGCGATGTAGGGCGCCGCCAACGGGACAATGAACAGGAATGTCCTCGGTTTGGGGTTCGCACAGGGAACGTTTGGGGTGGGGAAGACCATCCGGATTGCGATCATGAGCAGGATCACCCACTGGCGACGCTCGGCCGGGGTGTTGCGCAGGCGGTGAGAAACAGCGGGACGTTGCCCAGCGGGTCCATCACGAACGAGCCATCAATGCGGCCGAAACCACGCGCGCACACCACCTATCGACCCAGGCGCTGAGCGTCAGTCACTGTCAGTCGGCGCATGCCGTCCTCGATATCGCCTCGCCGCAGGGCCGACGAAGGCAATCTGACCGGGATAATTCGGTGGGTTGAGGTGGCTGATTTTTGCCCAAAACCGGCATTCGAATCGTCCCTGTCAGCCGATGCTTGCGGGTCGTGCTTTCAAGAGCTTCAACACTGAGGCGATGCTCTGCCAATCCTTCTGCTCATAGGGGAGGATGTTGTGATGTGCCAGAGTGCGGTACCAATCACCGAGAACTCGGGGGTCCACCCCCACATATCGATGAGGGTTTACGCGAGTCAGAAAATCCAGATCGAGCGTGTCAATGACATCAAGCACGGCTTGGGGTAGCCCTCCGGGGTAAGTGCTGGCCACTCGATCCACTCCCAAGACTTGCATCGCGTACAGCGAGGATAAGTCGGACGGAAGCGAATTGCCCCACGGGAGACCTTGCGACCGCATCTTGACCTCGGGGAGGCCGAGTGGGAACCCGATGCTCGTTGCAACCGCAGTCAGCATCTGGTGCTTACGGAGGAACTTTTCTTCCGGCGGGTTGGCCACCGACATCAAGATGTCCGTCAACAACTGCGGATGGTTGTCGACCACTATGGCCATACTGGAAATCTCCGAAACTCCAACCAGAGGATTTGAAATCTTCATCTCGAGTTGATCAGCCGCCGCCATCCTCAAGCGAATCTGGTCGATACGCTCATGGTATTTCGCGATGTTTCCCGCTTGAATTGAGCCGAAAGAGTATGTTCCGATGTCCAGTTCGTCACGCATCAGAATGGACCCGATTCCCATGAAGCTCCAGTTATTTCTGTTCAGGCCCAAAGCTGTGAGATTCGTCTCGATAATGAATGGATCAAAACGCTGGTAGAAGGTCCGCTCGCGAGCGAAAAGACCACCGAAGTCGAGAGAAATCAGATGGGCCTGGGGAATCATGGCATGCGCCGCGAGGGAATCGAACCCGCCGGAGAAGTTCAAGGCCCATTGCGAACCCACTCTCCGACGATAGTCGGTCCCCGGGCGAGCGTTCACAGTGGCTCTCGTCCAGCTTTCGAACCCGGAGATCTGGCTCGGCCCGAGGGGTAGATCAATGGAGATGGACTTGTAGGCCTGGCCACATAGTGTAATCAAGGCCGCAGCTACTAAATCGGGCTTGGGAGTGAACGAGTACGGCAATCTGAAATAGAGCTCGTCCGTCTTGTCGTGAACAACCTCACATCGCAAGTAGCCATCGGAGCTTGTCTCGATATTCCGGAAGGAAATGGTCTCAGACACCGTAAACTCCTTTGTGGGAAAGCGCCGCATAATGAAGCTAGCATATTGATGAAAACTCGTGTCAAGCGCCGGGGAAGTTTCCAAATAACGACCGCGACGTGCGGGTCAGCTTGGGCTGGCGAGTCTGGCGTGCGTTCCGCTCCGGTGCAGGGGACGCCATGAGCCGCCGGTTGATCAGCCCCGGCCGGCGGACGAATTTGTGGTGCGCGGTGTTGGGTAACGCCCGGATTGGTAACGGGATATTGCTCGTTCCGGACGGAGTGGTCAACCCGGCGCGTCGCATAGAGGGGCTGCGCCGTGTGGGCGATTGCCGGTCTGTTCGGGCTGAACCACGACGAGTATCGACGTGGGTGAGGTCCACCCAGCGCGATAGGGTTGCCGAGGTAAGCTGCCCGGAGGAGTTGAGAGTGCCGCAAACGACGTCAGCGCCCGATCCCAGGTTCGCGATATCCGTCGTGATCCCTGTCTACCGCTCGGTGGCCACCATCGAACGGTGCCTGCAATCACTGCTCGACCAGACGCTCGACCCGGCCCGGTTCGAGATCATCACCATTCTGAACGGGCCCGAGGACGGCTCGCGAGAGCTGATTGAACGGCTGGCAGCGGCACACCCGGGGCACACGCTGCAGCGACTCGACAGCCCAGTGGCCAGCGCGGGCGCGGCGCGCAACGTGGGGTTGGATCACGTTCGCGGTGCGCACGTCACGTTCGTCGATGCCGACGATTGGGTGTCGAGGAACTACTTGGCAGAACTCCTCAAGGCCGCCGATAACATCTCGCTACCGGTAGCCGGATTGATCGACGTCGCCCCCGACGGCACCCAGAACACCGAGACCACGATCAACCGGTCGCTGACCGACTCGCATGGCAGATTGTTGGGCGGCACCGTGAGCCTGGCCGGGATCTCGGCGTGCAAGCTTCTCCCTTCGGCGTGGCTCAGCGACCACCGGTTCAACGAGACCCTCCGTAGCGGTGAGGATCTCGAGTTCATGGCCCGGGTGTTCGCGCCCTATGCGCGCAGGTACACCAGCGTGGTGACAGAGCCCTTTCACGCGGGTGCGCGATACTACCGAAGGCTGACCCCCAGCTCGGTGTCACGCCAATCCGCCGGGTACGAATTCGATGTCACCCAGCGGATTGAGGTATTGCGCGAGCTTCTCGGATCCGAAGCCGCATATCCCGATGAACAGTCGATGCTCACCGAGCTTCTGGTGAATGGACAGACGAACTTCATTCGTCGGCACATCGAGGCTTATCCAGAGGATCTCGACCGACTGCGGGACGACCTGGTGGCCAGTGGGCTTCCGGCCGACGTGGCCCCGATCGAATCCGGAGAGGTCTCACTCGACTACAGCGCCGCCTGGGCTCCGACCAAGGCGGCTAAGCCGCGCCAGTTCTTGGTGATGGCCGGGTCGGCCCGGAGCTTGAACCAGCTCTCCCGGGAGCTGCGGATCCTGCACAGCGCCGGGCACCGGGTGCGCCTCGCATACTTCAACGGCTCGTTGTCGAAACAGCTCAGCAAGTTCCCGAACCGACGCTTCGCGCTGTTGAACGAGCCGGTCACCGGGGGAAAGCAGGGCCGCTGGCAACGCCGGGCAGCACGCGTCAAGCGGCTCACCCGACGAGCCCTCCCCTTGCTGGTGCCCGCCTCGCTGGCATCCGGTGTCTTGCCCCGGGTCGATGGTGGTGCGCGGGAGTACTTGAAGCAAGGAACGGTGATTACTGCCGACCGCGAAGGGTCGACGCTGGCTCGCAAATTCGGTCTCACCCCTGCCGGGGGGGCCGAACTGCTCGATGCCTGGGTGCTGCATTCCATGGCCAGGGTCGCCATCGGAGCGAACAATCTCGTCAAGGCGGTGCCCGCAGCTGCGGAACGCCTCGCCAAGAACGATACGATTACGCCGCCCCCTCCGCCGGTTTGGAGCCAAGCCGCGTGGCGACTGGTACGCGTCGGGCAATCGGCTGCCGCGTCCACCGTGCTCGACGCCGCTGCGACAGTACATTCGACCATGGGCGAGCATGGGGCGGACGTGATCCGGGTGCTGGGAGCCATTCAGCAAGATGGGGTCGAGCCCGATTCGTTGATGCCTGCCGTTCGTGCGACGCTGGCTGCGGCCGACCAAGCGTGGGAGGTAGGGGAGACCAGTCGGGCAACCTTCCTTGGGTATCTCGTGCTGGATGTGCTCACCCACCCCGACCTACATGCCAGTGTTCCGGCACCCCCTCTGATGGACCCGGTTAACGATCGGATGGCCCCGTTCGAGCAGTCGTTGATCGGCCGACACCTCACCGCACCGCTTCCGGAGCGCATCGACGTCGGGTCAACCGGAAAAGTTGTTGACGGTGTCTTGATCCTGCCCGGCGCCTACCCGAAGTTCGCCGAACAGCTGTTGGATGCGTTGGGCGCCGACGTTCCCACCCGAGTCTTGTCACTGGCGTCGGCCGGACGACAGTTCACCGTGATGGGTTTGAATCCCATCGACGTCAGCGAACGCTTGGCCGTTGTCGGTGGGGAGACTGGGTTATCGCTGGCTGCCATCGACCTGATCAAGCAGCACCGGACGATTTTCGCCGACTGGGCCGACAGTGGGGCGATGGCGGCCTCGTGGTTCGTCGAACCCGGCACTCGGCTCTTCATCCGATTCCACGGAGTCGACTCGTTGAGCGGCAAACAGTTCTTGATCGACTGGTCGCGGGTCACCGACGTCGTGTTCGTCAGCGAGCACTTGCGCCGGACAGCGGTACAGGTGCTGGGCGAGCGGATCGCGCACTGTCGGCAGCACGTGATCGGCAACATGGTGAACTTCGACCGATTCGACCGGCCGGTCACCGACGACGCCCACCGCCGACTCGGCATGGTCGGGTGGGGGCAACGAGTGAAGGACCCGTTGTGGGCTGTCGAGGTGCTCGCGCACCTGGTCAAGCACGACCCCGCGTGGTCGTTGCGGCTGATAGGTAGTGACTTTCCGGTGGACACCATTCGCACCACCGAGAACGAATACGCCACACGCTTCAGGGAACGCATCCTTGAGCCGGATGTTTCCGGGCACATCGAGTTCATCGGCTACACCAAGGACCTGCCGACCCACCTGGCTGGTGTGGGATTCGCCGTCAGTTCGAGTCTGCGCGAATCGTTCCATGTAGGAGCGGTCGAAATGGTCGCCTCTACAGCTGTGCCGGTGATTCGCGACTGGCCGGTGTACGCCCGTCTTGGTGGGGCAGCGGATGTTTTCGGCGAGCACTGGGTGGTACAGACGCCGCAGGAAGCAGCGGAGCGCATTCTGCAGGTTGCTGAACGGGACGTGTGGCTCGAGACCGCCGAGCAAGCTGCCGCCGAGGCGCGCGCGCATTATGGCGGGGAAGGGATGGTCGAGCTGTATCGTGCGTTACTTCGGGACGCCTGAGCGGCCCTGCGAGGCACCTCAGTGCTCGCGGACGATGTCGGCCAGGGTCGCCTGAAGTGCGGTGAAGTGTTCGACCGGGCTGCGGTAGTCGATGCCGGGCTGGGCGGCCAGGGTGCTGCCTTCTTCGATCACGGCCCACACCTTGCTGGTGCTGCCCTTGTAGTCACTCCACTTCGAGGGCAGGAAGGGATTGACCGTCCCGCTGGGAGGTGTGACGGCGTCGTTGACCAGCAATACGTCCATCTTGTCGGCGAGGTTCAGAAACTCCAGGTAATCGACGAACGGGTTAACGCGTACTGCGTCCTCGATACCCAGTTTCGCGACTTCACCTTCGAGTTCTTCGGGCTTTGCTGTGAAGACGTGCAACGCCACCGCGTCGCGGATTCGGCGCGGGCTCCTGGCGATTGCGTCCAGGATGAGGCCGACGCCTCGGCTGACGTAGAAATTGCCGAAGTACCCGATGTTGACCCGGCTCGGGGGCAGTTCGTAGGCGCTGTGCACCATGTCGTAGAACTCACGGGGCAGGGTCGGGTGTGGGCTGACCCTGCTGCGCTCTTCGACCCGTCGCGCCAGGGACGGATCGGCACTGTGCTCGAGCATGAACCGTTGCTGCAGGTCGTTGGTGAAAATGAACTCGTCGGCCAGCGCGAAGGCCAGCACCTCGGCCCATTCGAAGGAGTTGTTGGAGGTGGGTGCGGCGAACCCCCGCGCTTCTACGCCGGCTGCCAACAGGTCGGGCAGCAGCCCCTTTCCCCAGGGGGCGCGCCGCACCGCACCGAGCACATCGTGCGAAAGCGGGTCGGAGAACTCGGCGACCCAGGGCAGATCGGGTCGGGCCAATTTGATCCGCGCGGCGAGCACGTGCGAGGCGGTGAACTGGGCGCGGCTGTAGAGCTTGTCGTAACTGTGGTCGGTTTCCCAGCGGCGAAAGACTCGGTAGCCCTCTTCGGTGTAATGAAAGATGGACGGCCAGGATGAAAACGCCGAAGGGGTGCGCAGGGGTACGAATCGGTCGACTTGTTCCCCGGCAATTTGGGTGAGTCCGGAATCGATCCTGCGAATAGAATCGAGAGCGTTCGCGATGACGTCGACCCGCCGTCCCGACTCACGCACCCGCTTGGCTGCCACGATGCCGGCAGTGTCGTTGTAGGGGGTGAACGCGTAGGACGCGACGAGCATGCGAGATTCTGGCATGGCATTCATCGTAACAACTGCGGCAGGGGCGAACTCTCCATCACTCGTGCTCCGGCACCAACTCGGCATGTACCCAGACCCGCACGCGCTCGACGTCAACAGCGACGTCGTCGCTGCCCCACAGTTGCAAGGCCAGGTTGGAGGGCGTGAACGGCTCGTCGCCGATCATTACGAACCGGGTCACGCCGTCGAATCGTTCGGTGCGCAGATAGTGGTAAAACTCCGCTGCGGGTTTCCCGAAACGGGTGATTCCACCCTCTTCGCGCAGGGTTGCGTTGTGGTCGGTGTCGATCAACAACAAGGCACCGCGAGCACGCTGCGGGTTCGCCGTTGCGCGCACTTCGATCTCCCACACCCGAGACGAGGCATCGCCCCACGCGTCCGGCAGAGGTAGCGGGTGCTCGGACAACGCACCGACTTCGACGAACTCGGCAACCGGGCGCAGGGTGGGGGGTTCGATACCTGGCAGCACCGGGGCGGTCCCCACCGCCAACAGGGCCCGCAGGCGGTGGGTCCAAGCCGCAACCAAGTCGGGTGTGAGCGCGGCGGGACTCGACACGGGCCCAGCCACCAATTCACCGGCCTCGAGCAGTTCGACGGAGTCGTTGCCCTCGGCGAGTTCCCGCCAGACTTGGTTGAACTCGCGCACCCGACTGACACTTGCATTCGGCCGATGGGGATGATCGGTGAATCGTTCACTCGGTAGCAATACCACCAGCTTGACACCGGCATGTCGGTCGATGAATGTCTGGGCGGTGCGTTGATAAAGCTCCAGCCCTGGAGCCCCCGCCCCCCAAATCCGATCGTCGCACTCCATCCCGGCCCAGTACGTGACGACGGGTGCGCCCGGAGTGTAAGAGCGGTCCAACGCGGTCTTCATCGATTCCTGTCCGGCCGCGTCCTGCACGTTCAGCGAGGCGGGTTGCAAAGCCAACGCCACCGCGCCGGTGTCCCGCCCGGCCAACACCCGAATATCGGGGGCGCCGGAGGGCTCGAGCCCGTACGCGGCGAGGATGGACGCCGCAGCGTCCTCTTCGGCGTTCACGAACCTCACCCACGGCGGTGCGCTGCCCACCGGGAACTCCGTCTGCTCGAAACCGGACTGACCCTGCAGGGCGGCAGCCACCCCTTCGGGAAGTCCCAAGCCCACCGCTGCGTCGGAGAACACGAAGTGTTGTAGCGTTCCCTTTCGCCGGTGGACCGAGACGAACCCCACCACCCCGTGGACTCCGAAATCGTCCCAAGCCATCACGGTGACGGCGCGGTTTCGGCGCAGATCACCGAGCCATTGGCTCACCTGACCGGCAGCGAAGTGTGAATCGGTGTAGTTGCCCGCACGAGCCCGCCGCACGAGCGTCTCCACCCTCGGGGCCAGATGCAGTCCCGCCAACCCGTCCAGCACGGTGAACTTCACGCCGTGTCGGCCCAGGAACGTCGTCTCGCCCGAACGCGAGCGGCGCTGGGCATGATGACGCCGGACGAGGGCCCGGGTTGCCTCGACCGGAGCGGTATCGGATCCTTCATAGCGGCGGATGACCTGTTGCAAGTAGTGGAAGGTCGCCGGATCATTCGAGTTCTTCGTCCGGATGCCGGGGAGCCCGTTCTCGACCGAAGACAGCACGACCTCGTCGGCGTCGATCAGCACGGTGTGCGCCGGGTCGATCGACAGATACGACAACATCTCGGGCAGGGCGACCGCCAACGGTTCGTCGGCCATGTCAAAGTACACACAGTTCTCTTGCAAGCCGGTCGACTTGAGCTGGACGATGTCCTCGGCGGCGAAGGCGCCGTGCACGCAAGCCAGGTTTACCACCCCACTGTTGCTCAGCGACTCGAACAGTTCCGCGTGACGTTGTGGGGATGTGGCCGCTGTGCCCCGCCCCCACAGCGAACTACCCGGGCCCCACACCACCGTTGTGATCACCCGCTCTTCGTCGGTGTCGACCGGTATCACCTTGAGGTTCGCCCCCGGTTCCGGCGTCGGTTCGCTGGGTAGGGTGCCGGCGAGTTGTTCGGGCTGTTGTTCGCTGAGGGGGGGCGGCACGCGTCCGGACGCGTATTCGGCCACGACATCTCCGGCCGGGCCGTCCATCACCAGATGCCCATGGTCGAGCCAGAGCGCGCGCTGACACATGTCGGTGATCGTGCTGTTGGAATGCGACACCAGGAAGACGGTGCTGGCGCCGGCGAGGATCTCGTTGATCTTGTCCATCGAGCGTTGCCGGAAGGCCGCGTCACCGGTGGCCAGGGCTTCGTCGATCATCAGAATTTCGGGGCGAACCGCAGTCGAAATCGCGAAACGCAGGCGGGCGCCCTGACCCGAGGAGTAGGTCGCCATCGGTCGGCCGATCGCCTCACCGATGTCGGCCAGTTCGACGATCTCGTCGTAGCGTTCGCGCACCTGCTCGCGGGTCAGGCCCAGCGCCTGACCACCGATGTAGACGTTGCGTTCGCCGCTGAGCTGGTTCAACAACACGGCATTCACCCCGAGCAGCGATGGTTCACCATGTAGCCAGATGTGACCGTTGGTCGGCGGCACCAAACCCGCCAGTGCACGCAACAGTGTCGACTTTCCCGACCCGTTGTGCCCGATGATCCCGATCGATTCGCCGCGGTGGGCGATGAACGAGACGTCCTTGACCGCGTGCACATAGCTGACGTTGCCGATCTGACGTTGCGGGGTGATCAGCCGGCGCAGCCCCTGGCGCTCACCCTGACCGGACGCGTTGCCGCGGCGTTTGCCGCCGAAGACCTCGTAGGTGACGTCGACGTGCCAGGCGATCACCGCCGGGTCGGACGTCTTCGGATCAGCCTCGGCCATAACGTGCCTCATCGCGCCAGAACACCCACAGGCCCACCACCGGCAGCACGATCGCCCAAGCGATCGAGACCAGCCAGGGCGTCCACGACAGTTCGAACTCACCCATCAACGCCTGCCGGGCAATTGTCAGCTGCAGGGCCAAGGGCTGGTTGTCCAGGATCGCCCCGACCACCGGCCAGTTCGCGGTCATCGCCGAAATGCTGAAGAACACCCCCGAGACATATCGACCGAGCCGCACCGCCACCGGAATCAGGTTCCACACGTCGGCGCTGGCGTTGACGATCCGGGCCAGAATCAGCACCATCCCAGCCTGCATCAGGCCTTGCAACACGATCGCCACCGGAAACAGCAGCCAGGACCACATCGGGCGTTCGCCGGTCAGCGGCAGCACCACAACCAGCACCAGCAAGCCCGGCAGCAGCGCCAACACCTCGGTCAGGACCACGGCCAACGGCAGCAGAGCGCGCGGAAAGTGCAGTGCTCTGACGAGGCCGGTGTTGCCGACGATCGCCCGTGAGCCCGAGGTCAACGTCGACGCAGAGAGCCCGAAGAGCACCACGCCGATCGCGAGGTAACCGACGAAGTTGTCGATGCCGCGTCCGGTGCGCAACAACAGGCCGAAGATGAACAGGTAGGTAGCGATCAGCAGCAACGGGTTGATGAAGGCCCAGAGCTGACCGAACCGCTGGCCCTCGTTCTTGGCCAGGCTGCGCGCCGATGACAACGTCCACAGGAACGAACGCCGTTGCCACAAGTCACGTATATAGGCGCCGAACGGGGGGCGGTGACCGACCTGGCGCATGCCTGCGGTCTTGGCGATCTTCGATACTTCCGACAGTGAGAGGTCGGCGATGTTGTGGTCCAACTGAACCTACCCGTCCTCTCTGCCCTCGCCGCAGTGCTCGGGGGCCGACGTGTTGCCGAATGCGGCGGCGTAGATGTCGTCATAGCGGCGTGCCATGTGCGCCCAGGTGCGGGCGGTGAGGATCCACTCCCTTCCGGCACGGCCAGCGTCGACCAACCTCAGGGGATCATACAAGCGTCTGTGCAGTTCGGCCGCCCACTTCGGAGCGGCGTCGACCTCCACGATCCAGCCCATGTCGGGCACCTCGGTGAGAAGTTCCTTGAGCGGGGGCAGGTCGCTCATGATCAGCGGTACTCCGGTGGCCAACGCCTCCAACGGTTTCATCGGCGGCACCACCCGGGTCACCGGAGTGTGGTGTCGCGGCACGCAGAACAGGTCCATTGCCGCGATATGGGCGCGCACGCAGTGGTGGGGGACGCGTCCGGTGAAGTGGGCCCGCACCCCCTGCTTGCGGGCCAATAACTCGAGCCGGTGCCGATCGGGTCCGTCCCCGACCACCAGCAACAACACGTCAGGGTCGGCCAGGACGGCCAACGCGTTGATGACCGTGTCGAGCCCCTCGTACCGGTTGAGTGTGCCGGCCAGGCCCACGATCCGGGCGTCGTCGGGTAGCTTCAACTGTGCTCGTGCACGGCTCCGGTCGGGCGGGTCATCGAGGAAAGCGGACCCCACCGCATTGGGCACCAGATGCACCTTGTGGGGTGGGATGCCGCGGGATACGATCTCGTCGCGCATGGTCGCGGACAGGGTTACCACCACGTCGGCCTCGCGCATGCACTGTGTTTCGGCCTGCCGGGTGAGCCGGTAGCGCTCGGAACCGACGCTGCCGCCATGGGAGCGCCACGTCTCTTCCAGGAAACCGCGAACCTCGTAGACGACAGGAACGCCGAGCCGACGACCCGTCGCGATGGCCACTTGGGCGTTGTCGTGCTTGGAATGGGCGTGCACGATCTGCGGTTGCAACCGGCGCAACAACGTCACTGACTCATCGACCGCCATGTTCAGGCGCTCGTCGGCCGAGATCGACAGTGGACGGTGGGGCAGCAGCCGGTGGTACGTCACCCCGTCGAGGTCGATCGTCCGGGCCGCGGTCAGGTGCCCTTGATCGACTGGGAAACCGATCCGTGAGATCACGTCGACCTGCAACCCAGCCCGTCGCTGGGCATCGGTGATTCCCTTGGTGCGCAGGGTGTAGCCGGTTTGGGCCTCGGGCAGGGCCGTGGTGACGAAGTGGCAGGTTCGTTGTACCGGGAGAGCGACGGTCAATTTTTCGATGGGGCGATCGGTACGCGTAGCCGGATTGAGCACCCGTAGGTCCCCTTCGACCACCTGGGCCAGCGCCGACCGGTGGTTACTCAGGGCGCGCAAGGCAGCAGAGTATTCGCCTTCTTCGGCCAACATGCGGGCACGTGTGGGGTCACTGAGTTCGTCGGTACCCTCGGCGATCTCGCGGGCCAGATCTTGACGATGCAGCACTACCGCGGCGTCGACCGCTCGTCCGGGATTGCTTGCGGTAGCTGCCTCTCTCAGCAGTTCGGCGGCGCGGGTGTGTCGGCCACCGGCTGCCTCGGCGAGTGCCGCGGTGGGGCGGTCGACCTGAACCAACAACGAAGTGGCTACGCGACGGACCGGCGCGGGCAGAGCCCTCAGCCCGGCCGAGACGAGTGCCGCGGTGCCCTGAACCCGAAACTTTCGGCCTACCGAGATGAAGATCACCAGGTTCCTGGTCGCAGCACGCAATCGCCGCAGCGCTCGGGGAAGCCGAGTTTCCGCACGAGAAGCCATGGAATTGACATTACTGGCCCGAGGCGACTTGCGCTCGTCGGCGCCGCCAGGCGACTCCGGTATCGTGACAGGAGTTCGACACGTGGACAGAGGGGTTATTCGGTGGAACTCAACCGGCTGGGTGGTCTGGCGAAACTGCCTTTCAGTTCCCACGGTCGGCGGCGGTTGGTTTCCGGCGTGCGCAACCGTGGCAAGAAGACCCTCACGAAGGTGCGCAAACGATTCGTCCGTACTCGCGTGGCACTGCCCGGTGTCGGGCTGCCGCACGGGCCGATCGCCCGTCCGGAGTTGCGGGTTGCGGTGATCCTGGATGATTTCTCGCGGTTGGGCTTCCACTACGAATGGGATCAGGTGCTGATCACCCCCGATGGATGGCGGGCCGAACTCGAAGCCGAGTTGCCCGACCTGTTGTTCGTCGAATCGGCTTGGCGCGGCAACCAAGGCGCGTGGCAGTTCGCGTTGACCGGCCAGAACGCGCCGGCCCCGGCCCTCATCGAACTGGTCACCTGGTGCCGGGAGCATGGGGTGCCGACCGTGTTCTGGAACAAGGAAGACCCACCCAACTATGACCGGTTCATTGCCACCGCCAGGCTGTTCGAGCACGTCTTCACCGTCGATGCAAACCGCATCGAGCGGTACCGCCACGACCTGGGGCACGATCGGATTCACCTGTTGCCGTTCTGGGCCCAGCCGCGGATTCACAATCCGATTCGGCACGGGGCGAAGGCGCCCGAGCGGCCCTACGAAGTGGCGTTCGCCGGTAGCTACTTCGCCGAGAAGCACGCCGAGCGACGCCGTCAACTCGACGTGCTGTTGCCAGCGGCCGCCGACCATGGGCTGCACATCTTCTCGCGCATGCAAGCCGAAGACCCGCGCTACCGGTTCCCGCAGCGGTACGTCCCGTACATCGTCGGGTCACTTCCGTACGAAGAGATGCTGGCGGCCTACACGTCCTACAAGGTGTTCCTCAACGTCAACTCGGTTACTGAGTCGCCCACCATGTGCGCCCGTCGCCTGTTCGAGTTGTCGGCGGCCCAAACTGCGGTGTTGAGCGGCCCTGCGGCCTCGATCGAACCGTTCTTCGGCGACGACATCACGGTGGTGGATACGCCCGAACAGGCGAAAGAAGCCCTGCACAACCTGCTCGCCCATCACGAACTGCGCGACCGGCAAGCTTTGCGCGCCCACCGACGGGTGCACGACCGGCACCTCACCACCCACCGGGTCGACACAGTGCTGGGGGCGGTCGGGCTGCCCACCCACCGGCCCGACGAATCGGTATCCGCCGTGATTCCCACCATGCGCCCCGACCAACTCGCCAACGTGTGGCAGTTCTTGCATCGGCAGAGCCACCCCGAGGTGCAGCTCGTGCTGGTCACCCACGGGTTCGAACCGGGACGGGACCAGCTCGATGAGCTGCAGGGACGCTGGCCACTCGACAACGTCGAGGTGCTGCCCGCCGATAGCGCACTGCTGCTGGGCGACCTGATGAACATGGGCGTCGAGGCATCGTCGGGGCGGTTCGTCGCGAAGATGGACGACGACAACTACTACGCCGAGCACTACTTGGGTGACCTCGTTCGGGCCTTCCGCTGGACCGACGCGCAGGTCGTGGGTAAATGGGCCCATTACGTCCACATCGGTGATGACTTCGGGCCCACCTTGTTGAGGTTTGCCGACTCCGAGCATCGCTACGTTCGTCTGGTGCAGGGCGGTACGATCCTGACCCCCCGCGAGGTTGCCGAGGAGGTGCGATTCGAGCAGGTTCCCCGCCGGGTCGACACCACATTTCTCGACAAGATCCATGCCCGCGGCGGGCGGGTGTATTCCAGTGATCGGTTCAACTTCATCAGCACCCGCACCAGTGATGCCACGGGGCATACTTGGGGCGTGAGCACAGCGCATCTGTTGTCCCACTCGTCCATCCTCGAGTTCTACGGCCCCGCTGAGGCGCACGTCACCTGCTGACGGTTTCTTCCTGTCGTGTCGTCGCTGTGACTCCGACCTCGTCAGGTCGACACCCGAAGGTGCGCCACGCCACAAGGCGTCCCGGCCATGCATTCCAGGTGGCATTGGTGGTTGGGAGACGACATGGCCCGGGAAACCGCTTCATCGCGCAAACGCCGACATCGTTGGTTGGCGTCGGGCTGGCACTCGCTTTGGCACTGCGACGCAGGCCGAACAGGAAGCCGGCCCGGTCACACCGCCCACCATCCCCATCGTCGAGGGCAGAACTCGCCCGACGGGCACCCCGGCAACGCTGCGCAGCAAGTTCGACACCGACGAGGCGCTTTTCTGCGTGGCGCGGTGTAGCTCGCGAGCCAATCGCGTTGGTCGAGTACCCCGAAACTGACCACTGCCGCAGTTCGATGCAGGGTGCCGAAGCGCGCTGAGCTAAACTCGTCGCGATTTCAGTGCCGGCATGCTGCCAGCAGCAGCGTTGTTTCAGGAGTTCGGAGTTTTGACCAAAGCAGATGTCTGCGTTGTGGGCCTCGGCTATATCGGGTTGCCCACCGCCGCAATCTTCGCCCGGCACGGACTGCACGTCCACGGTGTGGACGTCAGCGAGCGGGTGGTCGGTGCGGTCAACCGCGGCCGAGTACCTTTCGTGGAGCCGGATCTCGGTGGGTTCGTCTCCGAAGCGGTGCGGAACGGCAACCTAGTGGCCTCCGATACCCCAGTGTCGGCCGAGACATTCATCGTCGCGGTGCCGACCCCGTTCCGTGAGGGGCACGAGGCAGACCTGAGCTATATCGAGGACGCCGCTCGCGCTGTGGCCAAGGTACTCACCGGCGATGAACTGATCATTCTGGAATCGACCTCCCCGCCCGGAGCCACCCACCACATGGCCGATGTCGTGTTCGCCGAGCGCGCCGATCTGCAGGACGCCGACCTCAAGTTCGCGCACTGCCCGGAGCGGGTGCTACCGGGCAAGGTGATGACCGAACTGGTCGAGAACGACCGGATCATCGGTGGCATCACCCTCGAAGCCGCCGAAGCGGCCCGCGACTTGTATCGGGTGTTTTGCCGGGGTGAGCTCTTGCTCACCAACGCGATCACCGCTGAGATGGCCAAGCTCACCGAGAACAGCTTCCGGGACGTCAACATTGCGTTCGCCAACGAACTGTCGGTGATCTGCGATCGGCTCGGCATCGACGTGTGGGAACTCATCGAGCTGGCCAACCACCACCCGCGGGTGAACATCCTGCAACCCGGTCCCGGGGTGGGCGGGCACTGCATCGCGGTCGACCCGTGGTTCATCGTCGCCGCTGCACCTGAGGAAGCTCGCCTGATTCGCACCGCGCGCACGGTGAACGACGACAAACCCGGCTACGTGATCGAGCGTGTCGAAGCCGCGGTCGGTGACATCGAGACGCCCAAGGTGGCAATGCTCGGCTTGGCGTTCAAGCCGAACATCGATGACCTGCGCGAGTCGCCGGCCCTCGAGATCACCAAGCAGGTTGCCCAGGCCCACCCCGAGTGGCAGATTCTGGCGGTGGAGCCGAACATCGAAGAACTGCCTCCGGTGCTGGCCAACTACCGCAACGTGTCCCTCACCGGAACCGACGCGGCCCTCGAACAAGCCGACGTGGTCGTAGTTTTGGTCGATCACACCCCGTTCAAGGCCATCGCGGCCGACCGGGTCGCCGACCTGACGGTGGTCGACACCAAGGGCCTGTGGCGCTGAGTCATCCCGCGCCCGGCCCGGCGCCTAATCGGCGGTGAAGTCGGGCAGTCGCTCGCCAACTCCCAACAGTTGGGCGATTGCCGCGGCACTGCGCTCGGCAGCCTGTCCGTCACCGTAAGGGTTGATCGCGTGACTCATGGCCGCATAGGCCTGCGGGTCGTTCAGTAGCGTGCGTGACTCGTCCACGATCCGCTGTTGCTCGGTGCCGATCAGCTTCACCGTGCCGGCCGCGACGGCCTCGGGGCGTTCGGTGTTCTCACGCAACACCAGCACCGGACGTCCCAGGCTGGGTGCTTCTTCCTGCACCCCGCCGGAGTCGCTCAGGATGATGTCGGCCCACTTCTGGGCATGCACGAACTCGGGGTAGTCGAGCGGTTCGGTGATGATCACATTGTCGAGGTCGGCCAAGTGCACCCGCAGGTCGTTGCGTACGTCCTCGTTCATGTGTGCCGGCAACACGAACGACCGGTCCGGGTAATGACGGGACAGCTCGGCCACTGCGGCGCCGATCCGAATCATCGGTTCGCCCCAGTTTTCGCGCCGGTGGGCGGTTATCAGCACCGCCTTGCGGCCGGCGGCGACGGCATCTCGCAGCCGGGGGTCGCTGAACTCCACTTCGTGTTGGGTCGTCCACCGCAGGGCATCGATGACGGTGTTGCCCACGACGGCCACGATCTCGGGGTCGATTCCCTCGCGCAGCAGGTTGTCGCGGGACTCAACGGTTGGGGCGAGGTGCAGCGCGGCCACCTGCCCGGTCAGCTTGCGGTTGGCCTCTTCGGGGTAGGGCGACATGATGTTGCCCGAGCGCAGGCCGGCTTCGAGGTGTACCACCGGCACCTTCTCGTAAAAGCAGGCGATCGCGGTCATCGCCACGGTCGAGGTGTCACCCTGCACCACCACCGCATCAGGCTGGAACTGGGCCAGCACTCCGGGCATCTTGTCGAGAATCCGCGAGGCGAGCTGGGAGAGGCTCTGCCCCGGGCGCAACAACTCCAGGTCGATGTCGGGTTCGATGCCGAACCAGGCATTCACCTGGTCGAGCATCTCGCGGTGCTGGCCGGTGCTCACCACTACCGGGGTCAGGCTCGGAGCGGCCTCGAGTGCCTTGATGAGGGGGGCTACTTTTACTGCTTCGGGACGGGTCCCGTAGACGACCATTACTCTTTTCTTCAAGACTGCTCCTCGCCTAGATGTCTCACCTCCGACCCTATCGGCTCGGATTTCGTCGACCACGCACGACCTGTGAGAGCCGTCAGACCACCCTGCTGCAGTGTGCGCACGTTGGGGTCACCGCGAGTGGGTCAGACCAGCGAGTCGAGGTCGTTCGAGTTCTTCCTGGGGCAAGGTCGCCATCCTGCAGCGTGACACCGGCCGGTGCCCTGGGCCCGCTGCTGCAATCAGCCCAATTCTCGTGTCGTTGGTACCCCAATATCGCCTGGCACGCCAGAACCGGGCGGTTTGCGGCCGGGACCCGCCCTCCCGTAGATGCAACCCGTACTCGTTCCTGCGGCACGTAGTTCATGCCGCAGGAACGGGTACGGGTTGCATGTGGAGGTGAGGGGGCCCACCGAGCCCGAGAGTGTGTCTACCGGCTCTGCATTCGGCCGGGTATCGAGAGACGGTCCGGGGTACCGAGAATCGGGCCCCGGGGTGCCGAGAGAGCCGGGGCCGCCGGGACTGGCCCCGAACACCCCGAAAACACCTGTCGCGCCCGGCCACGGAGGCCGAGCGCGACAGATACAGATCAGACAGCGATCAGTACACGACGACCTTGTCGCCGTTGCGAACCTGGTTGTAGAGCCAGTTGATGCCGTCCCAGTCGCGGATGTTCACACAACCGTGCGAGCAGCCGGCGTAGCCGCGGGACTTGAAGTCCGGCGAGTAGTGCACGGCTTCGCCACCGTTGTAGAACATGGCGCGCGGCATCCACGAGCCATAGAGGGTTGAGGTGTGGTTGTAGCTCTTCCAGAACACCTTGAACGAGCCGTTGTCACTCGGCGCCGAGGGGCAGCCGAAGCGGGCGTCCATGGTCTTCTTCACCTGACCGTTAACCACCCAGTACAGCTTGCGGTCCTTCTTGCTGGCGCACATAACCCGGCCGGACATGCAGCGGCTGTCCAGACGCGAGGAGGTGCGGGTGCGGGTGAGCCGGGTCTGCGGCGAGTACACAGTGGCGCCGTTGGAGTTGACGACCACCCGGTACACGTAGGTGCCCGGGGTGGTGGCACCGTAGGTCAGCGGCAGCGAGTACGAACCGGTGCTGCTGGTCTTGCCGATCTGCGAGGTCGACCACTTACCGCTTGGCAGGCGAACCTGGAGGCTGACCTTCGCATTCGGAGCGCCGGAGGCCCGGCCCCAGGCGTAGGTCTTGGCGCCGACCGGCTTGCTGCCGGCGGTCTTGGCGGTCACCGAGATGCGGCGCAGCGTGACCGGGGACGAGTAGACGGTGCCACCGGAGGTGGTGACACCGACCCGCCAGGTCATCAAACCCGGGGTGTTCTGTCCGTAGGTCATCGGAAGGGAGTAGAAACCCGAGGCATTGGTCTTGCTGATCTGCGAGGTCGACCACTTGCCGTTGGCGAGGCGAACCTGGCTGAACACCTTGGTGTTCGGGGCGCCCGTGGCGGTACCCCAGATGTTGGCGCGGGCACCGACCCCGGTGGCGCCGGCGGTCTTGGCGGTGACACCCGCCCTGGTCAGCTTGACCTGGGGCGAGTAAACCGTGCCGCCGGACGTGCGAACCCCAACCCGGAAGGTCTGGGTGCCCGGGGTGTACTTGCCGTAGGTCAGTTCCAGGGCGTAGTTGCCGTTGGTGTTGGTCTTGCCCTTCTGCGAGGTCGACCACTTGCCGTTGCTCAGTCGCACCTCGGTCCAGACGTCGGCGTTGGGGGCGCCGGCAGCGCGACCCCAGACATTGGCCTTCAGGCCCACGCCGCTGGTACCGGCAGTGGCGGCAGTCACCGTCACACTGGGGTTCTGCGGCTGCGTGGGCGTCTTGGTGATGGGGGTGGTGGAGGGGACCAACGCGGACGCATGGGTGAGTGCGCCGTCGTCGGCCACGGCTGCCATCGGGGTCATCCCGAGCAGCGCGAGCGCAAGAAGGAAGGAAAGTTTGGTTCGCACGCGCGTCAGCTTAACCATTAAGGGTTAAGAATTCCTACCCGAAGGTATTTCGGGGATAGCCGCCACGCCGTAGCTGAAGGTGATGTCGCCCACAGATTCGGTACGCAATTGCGCGTTTTTCGGTAACCGCGGGCTCAACCCCTCATTGTTCACCAGGGCGAGAATCGGCTGATCACGCAGTTTGGCAACCACCTCGGCGCGCGTCCAAGCCACCCAGAAGGACGCCGGTTCGAGGCCGAACCGGGCGGCCAGGGACGCCGGTACCGGCTGGGTATTGCGTTCGACGTCCACCGCGAACCGTCCCTCGAGATCCGGTTGCCAGCACAGCCGACGTCCGTCGTCGGTCCAGGAATGCGACCAGACCCGGGACGGGTCGTGATCACATCCGGACGAACGACTGACCGGACGGCTCAGCCGCATCCCGGCCGGCAGCCCTTCCGGCCCCGGGTCGAGCGAACTCAGATCGAGCCGCCGCCGTCGATGACCAGCGCCTGGCCGTTGATGTTGGTGTCGGAGAACAGCAGGGTGTCCAGCACCGGAATCACGTTCTCGGCCTCCACCAGACGACCGGTGGGGGTGCGGCGGCTGATCGTGTCGAGCTGGGTCTGGCCGAGCACCGAGCTCATCTCGGAGGCGAAGAAGCCCGGCGCGATCGAGTTCACCAGCATCCGGCCGTGCATTTCGCGGGCCAGGGCGCGCATCGCCCCGTCCAGACCGCTCTTGGTCGCCGAGTAGGCCACCAGACCCGCGTAGCCGCGCTGGGCGCAGATCGAGGTGATCATCACGATCCGGCCGCGGATACCCTTGCCCATCATGTGCCGCAGCACCGCGCGGGTCAGCAGCAGTGGCGCGGTCAGGTTGGTCTCGATGATGTCGGCGATCCGGTCGGGCGAGGTGTGCACGTGCAGGCTGTCCTGGCCGATCGCGGCGTTGTTCACCAGCCCGTCGATCGGGCCCAGTTTGGCCGATGCCTCCTTGATGAAGGCGGCGACCGCGGACGAGTCGGTGGCATCCACCGAGCCGATATGCACCCGATCGGGATTGGCGTCGGCGACGGCCTGCAGTTCGGGGGTCACGGTGCGGGCGAAGGCGGCCACCTTCGCACCGTTGGCCAGGATCGATTCCACCATGGCCAGGCCGAGGCCGCGGGAGCCTCCGGACACCAGGACGCAGGTGCTGGGCGGGACGGGCTGAACCTCAGACATCGCTCTTCAACGTCTCCTTGATCGGGATCTCGGGCAGGATGCGGATCCGGCGGGGAACCGCGTAGTCGCTGAGCCGCTCGGAGCACCAGGCCACCAGGTCGGCATCGGTCACCTCGGCGCCCGATTCCAGGACGACCTCGGCGACCACCATGGTGCCCACCAACGGCGCCTTGCGGCCGCGCACCGCGGCCCAGGCCACCGCAGGGTGGTTCAGCAGTACCGAGCGCACCTCGGAGGCCGAGGCCTTCGAACCACCGACGTTGATCTCGTCACTGGCGAGCCGGCCCACGATGTGCACCCGGCCGTCCCGGATCTCGACCCGGTCACCGGTGCGCAACTGCTCACCCATGCCGGCGGCCTGCCATTTGGAGGCGATCAGCAGTTCTTCGCCGTCCACCGACAGGCGCGGACGGTCGGGGGCGTCGCGGTTCAGCCAGGCCTCGGGAAAACCGGCCAGACCGTCGTGCACCGCGATCGCGGCGCCGGCCTCCGAGGAGGCGTAGATCCACGACACCCGGGCGTTGGGGTACAGCTCGCGCAGTCGATCCAGAATCGCCTGATCGACCGGTTCACCGCCGAGGGTGACCTGTTCGAGCTGCAGTTGCTGCATGGTCTCGCCGCTGTTGAACAGGGCCTGACGCCAGAACGTCGGGGTGCCGGACGCGGCGGTGACGCCGTGTTCCAGGGCGAGGGCGGGCCAGGTGGCCAGTTCGTCGGGTTCGACGAAGACCACGTGCTGGTCGGGCAGGGTCAGCGACAGGGTGACCACCTGCCACCAGGCGTAGGCGCCGGGGGTGTAGGGGCACAGCCAGGTGCGGGCGGGCTGGTCGGTGGTGACCGTGGTCAGCGAGGTCAGCGTGTGCGCGACCCGCTTGGGTCGTCCGGTCGAACCGCTGGTCAGCAGCCACACCCGTCCCGGATCGGCCTGGGCCGGGGTCTCGGGTTCGCGGACGGACAACTTGCCGTCCGTGCCGGGGGTGAGCACCGCGAAGCCGTTGTCGAGCAGGTCGGTGGTCAACGCCTCGTCGACGCGGGTGTCGGCGGCGATCAATGATTCGTGCTCGCCGTTGAGGTGGGTCCACACCGCCCGGGCCGCGGCGAGGTGGCCGTGACCGAAGACCGCCGACACCGCCGGCATCGGCAGCGTGTCGAGGTCGGCCCAGGTGCTCACCCGGCCGCCGGCGACGATCCGGTTGTTCGCCCCTCGCAGCTCGCTCATGCCGACTGCAGTGCCTCGATGAAATCGAGGACGTCGCCCACGGTCTCGATCTGGCGCAGGCCGGGGGCGTCGAAGTTCAGTTCGGTGCCGAGCTCGTCCTCGACGCGCAGGGCGAGTTCGGAGAAGTCGAGCGATCGGAAACCGATCTCGGTGAGGACGGCCTTGTCATCGGCGGGCAGTTCCTTGCCCTGGTTGCTCAGGACCTCACCCATCAGCTGACGAACTTCATCGCGACTGAGTTGACTCATGCGCCGAAGTCTAGCCACTAACGCGCGGCCTTTAGCATTGTGGCGAGGCGAGAGGACTGCAGAGATGTTGCGTGTGGCGACCGATGAAGACCGTGACCGGGTACTGGCCTGGCGTAACCACCCGGAGGTGCGCCGGGTATCGCTGAATCAGGATGTGATCAGCCCCGACGACCATGCCCGCTGGTGGCAGAGCCTGATGGCCGACGAGAAGCGGCTGCTGTTGATCTACGAGCGCGGCGGTACGCCCAGCGGGGTGGTCACCTTCTTCGATATCGACCGCGAAGCCGGGTCGGCCTACTACGGCTACTACCTGGACAACGCGGGCCTGGAGGAACGCGGCGAACTGCTGCCGGCCTGGATCCAGATCCAGCGCGACGCGGTGAAGTACGCCGACAACGAACTCGGCCTGCACCGGCTGGATGCCGATGTGCTCGAGATCAACGAGGGGGTGCGGTCGTTCAACGACCGGATGGGCTTCGTCGAGGTCGACCGGGTCGAACAGGAAATCGGCGGGGAGACCTTCACCGTGCTGAAGATCCGCCGGAACAGTCCGAACAAGGACTGAGGCCGAATGGTGTCTCAGCCTCAGATCAGTTTGGCGACCGGCAGGGCGTAGTAGCGATCCGGTTCCGGGCAGGGACGGGCGAGGTCGAGCCCCTCGGCCAGCCCGGACGGCTCGCCGACCAGCACCGCATCACCGCGGGCCACCGCTTCGGTGAGGTATTCGTGACCGGCCAGCCCTGCGACCACGGTGCGTGCTCCCAGGGCCATCCCCTCGAACAACGCGGTGGACGAGACCCCGAGCTGCCAGGTGGCCCGGGCCTGCCACCAATAGGTGGTCGCCGCCCCGGTGCTGTTGCGCGGATCCTCACCGTCCGACACCTCGAGGCCGGCTGCTTCGAGTTCGGCCCGGCGGGCCGGATCAATCCGCTCGCTGGGGTGCAGCCGGAAGACCACGTGCAGGTCGGGACGCTGGGCGCGCAGCGCCATCGCCCAGGAACCCAACCGGGACGAGACGGTGCCCTGGGAGAGCACCAGCACCAGGTTCGGGTCGCGTTCGACCCGATGCGGTAGGTCGCGGGGCAGGTGTGCCGCGCCGATCACCCGGGAGCTCATCCCGCCCGGCAGATCGACCGTCTCGGGCCAGAAACTGCCGAAGGCCCATAACTGATCGGGGTGTTGGCCGACCGCGGGACGTCCCGGGTAGGAGTAGCCCAAGTGGTAGGGCGAGATTACCCCGTGCTGCAGTTCGATCACCTCGATGCCGAGGTCCTGGGCAGCGCCCACCCAGTGCTGCTGGAAGTAGCCGACCACCACGAAGAACCGCCGGGTGCCCAGGGCCTTGAACACCGCCCGGGTCCAGCGCCGCAGCAGGGCATGTTTCACCGATTCGCGGGTGGCCAGGGCCGCGACGTCCACCCGGTGCCCGGTGACCTCGACGATCCGGTCCGACACCTGTTCCAGCCGGGCCAGGTCCCGTCCCCACCAAGACCGACGCAGGGCCGGGACCCGGCTCACCAGGCGTCCGATCATGCCGGCGGTGGAGATCTGGAAATCCAGCCGGTGGCTGGACGGCAGCGGAATACCGTTGATCGCCGAATCGAGCACCAGTGCCTCGGGCAGCTCGCGTCGGAGTTGTTCGGTGTACCACTCGGTGCCGGCGGTCTTGCGCGGATGCACCAGGATCACGTCCCGGCGGGGGCCGCGCACCAGCATCGGGTTGCGGGTCACCACCGCACCGGTGTGGCGCGCGACCAAGGCTGCCTGAGCACCGCGGGTGCGGTGCACGGTGTGGGCCGGGCTTTGGGTGCCGGTGCGTTCACTCAACGCGGTGAGCAGCCGGTTGCGCACCAGCGGCCAGGGCAGGTGACGTCCGTGCTGCCAGGACAGCAGCTCCAGATCGTCCTCCAGCGACCAAATCAGCTCACACAGTTCGCGCACCGAAGGCGGCTCAGCGCCGGTATTCCTCATGGTTCACCCCCAGCAGGCCCGCGAAGGAACCCGCGGCCGAACACAGCCGGCGAAAGCCCTTGATCCGACGATCGGGACGGCCGTTGATCAGGCCGGCGAGCAACAACAGCATCCCGGAACCGAGCCGGGCCACGGCCAGGGCGATCGACTTCAGCGCCGAGCCGACCCCCGGGGCGATCAGCCGCCGGGCGATGGTGTCGCCGGCGCCGGAACGAAAGGCCCGGTGGGCCAGCCAGCGCAGCGAGGTGCGCGAGACCGGCACCCGTTCGGTGACCTCGGCCTCTTCGACCCAGCGGATGTCGAACCCGGCCCGGGCCACCCGCAGGAAGAAATGCAGATCGCTGGAGCCGGTGAACCGGAAGGCCGGGTCGAAGGCGGGGGTCACCTCGTCCAGCACCGCCCGGGTGACCAGGGTGTTGTTCGTATAGGCGTGCGGCAGCCGGTCGCCGGTGCGGTGTTTGCCCCGGGAGGAATGGACGTCACTGTGCCGGTTCCAGGCCGGCACGCCGGTAGGTAGCAGCCCGTGCACCGGCCCGGTCACCACATCGGCACCCGAGCGCTGCCAATAGGTCAGCAGTGCGTCCAGCCAGCCCGGTGGGCACTGCTCATCGTCGTCGACGAAGATCAGCGCATCGTCGTCGGCGCACAGGTCGACCGAGCGTTGCCGAGCGAAGGGGATGCCGGCCTCGGGTTCGACGCGATAGGTGATCGGAAAGGGCCCGCCGGCCGCGTCCACCACTTCGCGGGCCGAGCCCTCGGCATCGTTGTCGACCACCACGATGCGCACCGCATAGCGGTCATCGATCTGCTGGGCCTGCACCGAGGCCAGCAGTTCGGCAAGGAGTTCGGGGCGGCGGTAGGTGATCACTGCCACCGCCACCCGTATCGCGTCAGTCATCGTCACTCATCGTAGTGCTCGCTTGGTGGAGGGCCCGTACCCGAACCCCGGCCCAGCGGGGCCCACTGCCTCCATATGCAACCCGGACGCGTTCATGCGGCATGAACTACGTGGCGCAGGAACCGTCCGGGTTGCATATGCGAGAAATGGCGCGGGGTCGTGGGTAAGGAAGTATCCGAGTGGGTAACCGGGGGTCGATCGCGATACCGTCACAAGGTGGCCGGACGTTTGGCCAATGGATAGATAAGTTCTGTACCCTGCGTGAGGCCGGGACCTCGTCCGGCCGGGAGTGAGGATCATGCGGATCGGACGACACCAGGTGGGCCCGGACCATCCCCCGTTCGTCATCGCCGAGATGTCGGGCAACCACAACGGCAGCCTCGATCGCGCGTTGGACATCGTCCGGATGGCGGCCGACGCCGGGGCCCATGCGCTCAAATTGCAGACCTATACCGCCGACACGATGACCCTCGACGTCGACAGTGACCGCTTCCGGCTCTCCGACGGCCACGAGTTGTGGGGCGGCCGCACCCTGTACGACCTCTACACCGAGGCGTCCATGCCCTGGGAATGGCACGAGCCGATCTTCGAGCTCGCCGCCGAACTCGGCATCGAGGCCTTCTCGGCCCCCTTCGACCCGACCGCGGTCGACTTTCTGGACGGGCTGGGGGTGCCGGCCTTCAAGATCGCGTCCTCGGAGATCGTCGACCTGCCGCTGATCCGCCATGCGGCGAGCAAGGGCAAGCCGATGATCATCTCCACCGGCATGGCCTCGGTGGGGGAGGTCTTCAACGCGGTCGAAGCGGCCCGTTCGGTCGGTAACGACGACATCGTGGTGCTGCAGTGCACCGCGAACTACCCGGCCGACCCGGCGGCGTCCAACCTGCGCGGTATTCCGGTGCTCGCCGATGCCTTCGGCACTCTGGTCGGGCTGTCCGACCACACCCTCGGGATCGGTGCGGCGGTCGCCTCGGTGGCCTTCGGTGCCTGCGTGATCGAGAAGCACGTCACCCTCTCGCGCGCCGACGGGGGCGTCGACTCGGCCTTCTCGCTGGAGGGGCCCGAGTTGGCCGCCCTGGTACGAGAGAGCGAAACCGCTCGCCGCGCGCTGGGTCGTCCGGTGATCGGCGCCGACCAGTCGGAGGCCGAGGGACTGCGCTTCCGGCGATCGCTGTATGTCACCCGCGATGTCAAAGCAGGCGAAGAAGTGTCGGCCGACAATGTGCGGTCGATCCGTCCGGCCGGGGGACTGGCCCCGGAGTTGTTCGACCTGGTTGCAGGTCGTCGGTTCACGGTCGACGTGGCCAAGGGCACGCCGCTGTCCTGGGAAGATATCTGAGTTCGAGCATCACCCGCCGGTGATGGGAATGCTGGAGGTGTCGGCTCGCCGTGTCCAGAAGTGCGACGCAGGACTGGATCGCAGCATCGCTGCAACGAATGATCGAACGCGGCCATGACTATTGGCCCAACATGGTGCTGCCGAGTAGCCCCGACTCCCCGATTCTGGTTGTCGAGTTGCTCACCCAGGACATCCGGCTGGCGATTCGCCAGTTGACCACCGCGAACGCGATCCGCCGGATCACCCCGGCCCGGCTCGTGGTGCTGATCGGGCCCGACCCGACCTGGCAGAAGGTGGTCTGGGAGTACTACGACCCCGAGGAACTCACCCGGGTGGCCGAATCCTACGGCGCCGACGCGGTGATTGACCTGGGTCGGGCCGCTGCCGACCTGCCCGCCACCGGGGCCACGTTGACCGCGGCTGGGCGCACGATCACTATTCCCGACCGGGCCGAGATGGACGCCAAGATCGTCGACGATCTGGTCGATGCCACCGTGGCCCGGCTGCTGAAGGTGCCGTTCGTCACCGACGAGATCCGCAGCAGCGAGGACTTCGCCCGGATCGACGAGATGACCGACCGCTACGTCCGGATCTACGAAGCCCTCTTCGCCCGTGAGGCGACCGCCTTCATCACCAGCCACATCGACTACCACCACTGGGGTGCCGGGGTGTTCGCCGCCCTGACCCGCGAGGTGCCGATCCTGCACGTGCAGGCCACCGGCAGTCTGAAGTCCTACGCCTGGTTCCCCGAGATGGCGCAGCAGACACAGCTGCCCGAGGGTGCGGCCTACCCGACCCTGCGGATGCACTTCACCCACCAGATCGCCGAGTTCTTCGAGAACCACATCTGGGCGAACCGAGATGCCCTGCGCGGCGCGGCCGAGTTGACCGTCTGGCGGGCCCGCAACAACTTCGGACGCCCCTCCTGGTGGCGCGGTGGCGGTGCCCGCTCGACGCTGGAGTATCAGAGCGACGCCGAACGTCACACCATCCGGCAACAGGCGATGCGCGACCTGGACATGGACCCGGCCAAGCCGGTGGTTGCGGTCTTCGCACACGCCCACTCCGATGCGCTGAAGACCAACCACGAGGCCTTCGAAAGCCTCGCCCACTGGTTCGACGCCACCGTCGCCTACGCCGCGGAGCATCCGGAGGTGAACTGGCTGATCGTCGATCACCCCGCCCAGTTCATCTACGACGTCACCAACCATTTCGAGGTGCTCACCCAGCGCTACGCGGACAAACCGCACATGGTCTTCCGTCCCAGCATGGATATGAGCAAGAGCCGGCTGACCAGCCTGCCCGACTTGGTGCTGACGGTGCGCGGCAGCGTCTCGAACGAGTACCCGGCCTGGGGTATCCCGGCCCTGCAGGCCGGTTGGTCGGAATGGAGCCACTGCGGCCTGTCCGAGCGCGCCGACACCCAGGACGAGTACTGGCGCAAACTGGAGGAGTCGATCGCCGCCCTGCTGCGTGGGGCACAGGTGATCACCGATGAGCAGTTCGAGCGGGCCCGACTGTGGATGTGGGCCTACCGTGGTATCACCGATGTGCGCTCGCCACTGGTGCCGCCGTGGGAGTTCAAGAAGGACAACGGCCTGTACGACGAACTCACCGTCACGATGGGCTATGTCGAGGCCGAGGGCGACTCGGTGATGTCGGCGGTGCGCCGACTGTGGCGCCGCCGCCAGGCCCTGTTGACGCAAGTGGACTTCGACCAGCCGGTCGCCGACCTGATCGAGGACCTCGCACCGCTGGGCGTCGATCACCTGGTCGAGCCGCGCAGCGCAGGATTCTCCACCCACTTCGACATTCCGGTCGAACCGATCCCGGCCGACGAACGCGTCACCGCCGGCACCACCGAAGGCCTGATGGTGATGGACGGGATGGTGCGCGGTGTCGGCATCATCTCCCGGATCCGCAACAACTACGCCCTGCTGGGCTTCAAGGCTCCCCGCTTCGACGGCCCGGTACGGGTCTCGCTCGACCTGTGTGTGGACCAGGCCAGCGAAACCGAGACCACCAAGGTGCGTGCCTGGGCCGCGCGCAAGGCCCGGATCCAGGCCGGTGGCGATGAGGACGAACTGGTGGAGCTGCCCCCGCTGCCACCGCACCGGCTGGTGCAGATCACCACCCGGGGACGCGAGGTGGCCCTGGTGGCCCTGGAATCGCGGCGCACCTGCCGGCAACAGGTCGAGTTCATCTTGCAGCCCGATGAGGTCGACCCCGACGGCCTCACCCTGCTGGAGTTCTACGGCCTGGACGCCAACGATCTGGGTATTCGCGAGTACGGCCTGGTCGGCGTGCGGATCGACGGCATCACCATGACCACCGCCGAGGAACCGAGCTGCCCCACCCAGGTCACCGGTACCGGACGTTCGGAGCGGCAGACCCTGATCACGGTGATGCCCGGTGACGATTCCGCCCGGGTGCAGATCGGCTGGGCGCCCGGCCCGAGCAAACCGGCCCCGGCTCCGACGGCTCCGGTGAACCCGGTGCCCCAGCCCGCCCCGGCGACCGCAGCAGAGCCCGCACCCGAGCCCGCGAAGCCTGCCGTCCAGCGACCCGCCGCTGAGCGCTACACCCCAGCCGGGGCGGCGAGGTTCGCCAAGCGCAATCTGCGCAAGGCCCGCAAGAAGCTGCGCGGGGCCCGTCAGCGGATGTGGAAGGCACGTCAGCAGGTCACCCGTACCGTGGTCGCCCAGGTGACCCCGCCGCGGGAGCCGTCGGCGCAGGTCTATCGCTGGGTCGAGGGCCGGTTGCAGCCGGCCGACCCGGCGAAGTGGTCGTTCTCCGAGCGGAAGCTCACCCTGGCGGCCGATTCCGCGCCGCTGGTGATTGCCTACGATGCTGGTAGCACGGCGTCGTCGGGAGTGGTCACCCACGACATCGCGGTAGCGTCGCAGTAGCGCCACAACCGAGAGAAGAGGCAGATGCAGTCCTTCCACCTGGATTCCTCGTCCCCCGCCCGACTGATCGGTGGGGAAATGCTCGATTGGAGCGACCTGACCGAGGAGGTGGATGCCGCACTGCTGCGCTCGCTGATCGAGCAACTGCCCCGGCCCGGTCGGGCACTGTTGATCGGGCCGCGGGCGGCGTTGCTCGCTGACGGGCTCAACGCGGGTCATGTCGAGGTGTTGGTGCGTGGCCTGCCCGATGCGCGCAAGGTCGCGGTCGCCACTGCCTGGAAGGACGACCTGACGGTGTGGGCCGGCTCGTTGGAGCAGCTCGAGGTCGATCAGCCCTTCGACCTGGTCGTGCTGCTGGACGGCCCCGAGCGGGTGTTGTCGCCCGATGCCCCGGGCCTGAGCCACCGCGAAGTGCTGCAGCAGGTGGCCGAATTCGTCGCCGATGACGGACTGCTGGTCGCCCTGGTGAACAACGGGATGGGCTCCCACGAACTGCTCCGCCTGCCGATGGAGGATCGCGCCAGCCTCGACCTGGTCGATGTTTCGCTGCGCGAGGAGGTGCGTCCCGAACGCACCGAGCAGAAACAGCGCCACGACGGCGATGACGAAGACGCGGACGAGATTCCGGTTCGCGACCGGTTCGTCGGCGCCAACGCGAACGAGAATTGGTGGCACGGAGCCACCGGCTACGACCAGCGTGGCCCCTACGTCACCGAGTTGGACGACCTGTGGCAGGGCAGTGCCCTCACCCGTATCGCTTCCTGGGCGGTCTTCCCCAGCCCGGATCAGCCCGCGCTGCTGATCGACCGGGACACTCTGGACGACCCGGAGATCAACCAGGTCGGCCGGGCCCAGGCCGTTCGGCTGCAAGCGGAGTTGTTCTCGCGCAAGCCCTCGCTGACCGAACCGGCCGAGTTCATCGAAGGTGTCTTCGCGGCCGGCCTGGCCGATTCGCTCGCCTCGGGCTGGCTCTTCCTTGCTCGGCGCGGCGCAGCCAGCGACGACGTGAACGATGCCGACGCGAACCTGCCCGACCTGCTGGTCTCCGACCTGTGGTCGTCCGAACCGTGGCGCGCGACCGTGGGCTACCACCGCGACGAGGACGGCTGGCACCGGCGCAACCGGGGCCGCCAACCCGAGATGGCCGAACGCAAGCTGCGTCGCGATTTCACCGCCTTCGCCGCCCCCGCGACCGGCGGCCGCTCCCTGGAGACGATGCTGCGCGAGGCGATGTCCGGCGGCAATCTGTTGCCGATCCGCTCCCTGGTGCGCCGCTACGCCCAGTTCCTGAGCGGCGACGCGGTACCGGCCGAGGCCCGGCTCTTCGCCGACCCGGCCAATGTGATCGTCACCGACGCCGGCCTGGTGCTGGACGACCCGTCCTGGTCATGGTCCGAAGAGATCAGCCGGGAGGTCGCCGGGGTGGTCGGGCTGCGCCGATTCGCGATCCGCGCCCTGCACGCCGGCATCAACCACCCCTGGCGGCCGGACATTTCCCCGGACGAGATGGCCGAGACGATGGCGGTGATGGCCGGGCTGGTGTGCACCCCGACCCTGCTGAACACCGCGGCCACCCTGGAAGCGGAACTCAACGCGATCCTGCGCGGTATTCCCGGCGACGAACTTCCCGGCCTGGTGGCCGAGTCGATCGCGATGGGTGCCTCCCAGTTCACCGCGACGCCGGGGCCGAAACGCGGCTACCGCCAGGCGGTGGAACGGGTGTCGACGATGGCCACCGCCCTCGAGGTCAGCCAGGGTCAGGTCGACTGGATGGAAACTGCGCTGCACATGCGGGAACGCAAGCTGGCCTCGGCCGAGCGGATGCTGCTGCACACCCGCACCTCGGCATCGTTCAAGATCGGACGTTTCGTCACCTTCCCGGTGCGCAAGCTCGCCGAACTGCTGCGCACCGGTGCCTTGCGGATGGTGCCGCCGAAGCTGCTGGAGCGGGCCGAGCGGTTCGCCCGACGGGTCCTCAAGTAAAGGGAAGTAGGCGCAGTCTGACCGCGTGTCGAAGGGCGGAAGCCCGGGCCGCGCCGCGATCAGTCGGACAGGTCGGCGTCCATGCCCGCCGAAGACCCCTCGGGTACGCCGATCCGCTTGGCGCCCTCGCGCACGTCCTCGGGCACGCTGCCCTCGGCGTCGGAGAGTTGCCCGACCACGTCCTTGGCCAGCCGGGCGTCCTGCCAGCCGAAGACCATCCGGATCTCGGCCGGCGACAGCAGAATGTCGGTGCCCAACTCCACCCGGGCCCATTCGGCCGCGTCGGCGGCCGGCACCGCAACCTGATGGATCTGGGGCCACAGCCGCATCGGCTTGGACGGGCCCCCCAACTGCAGACGCTCGGACTCCAGCAGCATCGGGTCGCCGTAGATGCCGATCTCGGCGCCGGTGGAGGCGCCGTAGAGCAGGGCCGAGGAGATCCGGTTGCTGACCACCCGTTTGTGCCGGCGCACTTCGGCCAACTGCTTGTAGAGGAACTGGGTGTCGGTGTCCTTCCACATGTAGCCGCGGTAGCCGTGGGTGATCACCCGGAAACCGGCCTTCTCGTACAGCCGCCGGGTGCGTTCGTCCTCGTACTCGGCCCAGTAGAGGCAGATGGTGATCGGGACGTCGCCCTCGGTGGCCCGGATCTCGTCGATGTAGGAGTCGTGATCGCCGATCACCGACTGCTTCTCCCAACCGTGGAAGGGGTAGACGATGGTGCCCTCGCGCTTGGGTGCACGGGCCGCCCAGGCCTGCTGCTTCTCCAACTCCAGCAGGTAGGCCCAAGCCGCGCCGACCACCACGTAGTCGCGTCGACCCAAGGCCCAGCCGCGTCGGGCGCAGGCCTCCGACCAGACGAGTTTCTTGAACCCGTCGGTGAAGGCGGTGCCCGGTGCGAACCCGTCGTAGGTGTTCCAGCCGTGTTGCAGGTAACCCCAGATGCGGGGCACCTCGGCCAGACCGGCGTAGCGCGCCATGATATGCGCGTGGCCGTAGAAGTGGTTCGCGATATGCATCCGGTCAGGCCCCGAGAATCGTCCGCAGGGTGTCGATCACCCGGTCGACATCGCTGTCGGTCAGTTCGTAGAACATCGGCAGCGACAGTTCTTCGGCGTAGAAGGCTTCGGCATTGGGGAACTGGCCGCGCTTGAAGCCCAGATCCTCGAACAGCGGGTGCCAGTGCACCGGAATGTAGTTGACCTGCACCCCGATGCCGTTCGCCCGGAACTTCTCGAAGACCTCACGGCGCCGCCCGTCCAGAATTCGGATCGGGTAGAAGTGCCAGACCGGGTCGACGTACTCCCGGGCGGTCGGCAGGCGCACGCCGGCCACGTCGGCCAGACCCTCCTGGTATCGCCGGAAGATCTCGGCCCGGCGCTGTTTGAACGCCGGCAGCCGGTTGAGCTGGCTGAGCCCCAGGGCCGCCTGCAGATCGGAGAGCCGGTAGTTGAGCCCCCACTCGTGCACTTCCTGGTGCCAGGGGCCCTCGTCGGGGTAGCGCATGTCGTCGCGCTCGCGCACCAGCCCGATGAAGTGGAAGCGGTGGGCGCGCAGGGCCAGCTCGGGGTCGTTGCTGAGCACCGCGCCGCCCTCGGCGGTGGTCAGGTTCTTGGTCGGGAAGAAGGAGTAGGTGGTCAGGTCGGCCAGCGAGCCGACCTCCCGCCCGTGGTACAGCGAGCCGATCGAATGGGCGGCATCCTCCACGGTCAGCGCACCGACGCCGTGGGCGATCTCGTTCAGCCGATCCATCTCGGCCGGGTGCCCGGAGTAGTCGACCGCGGCCACGACCTTGGTGCGTTCGGTGATCTCGGCAGCCACCGCGCCCGGGTCGATATTGGCCGTATCCTCCTCGACATCGGCGAAGCGGACGGTTGCCCCCATCGCCATCGCCGAACTGGCGGTGGCCACGAAGGTCATCGGGGTGGTGATCACCTCGTCACCGGGCCCGACCCCGGCCGCGGCATAGGCCACGTGCAGGGCGGCGGTACCGCTGGAGCAGCTCACCGCCCGGTGCACCCCGGCCCGGGAGGCCAGCGCCTCCTCGAAGGCGGTCACCGCCGGGCCGGTGGTCAGCCAGTCACCGCGCAGGACGGCGGTTACGGCCTCGATGTCATCTTCGTTGATCGATTGACGACCGTAGGGCAGCACGGCTCAGACTTCCGTGGCCAGGATGTGGCGAATCTCTTCCTGGGTGAACCACTGGTCGTTGTTCGCCGAGGTGTAGTGGAAGCCCTCGGGCACCGGCTGACCCTCGGCGGGCGGCTCGTAGCCCCAGGAGGCCAGGTCGGGCTGCAGGATGTAACGGTCGCCGATCAGCAGGGCGCGGCGGCCCTCTTCCTCGGAGATCATTTCCTCGTGCAACTTCTCGCCCGGACGCAGGCCGATGGTGTGCATCTCCGCGCCGGGGGCCACGGCCTGAGCGAGGTCGGTGATGCGCATCGACGGGATGCGCGGCACGAACAGCTCGCCACCCTGCATCAGTTCGAAGGAGTCCAGGACGAACTGGACGGCCTGCTCCAGGGTGATCAGGAAGCGGGTCATCCGCTCGTCGGTGATGCCCAGCGACTTGCCCTCGGCGTGCAGCTTGCGCCAGTGCGGAATCACCGAGCCGCGGCTGCCCATCACGTTGCCGTAGCGCACCACGCAGAAGCGGGTGTCGTAGCTGGCGGCGTAGTGGTTGCCGCTGATGAAGAGTTTGTCGGCGGTCAGCTTGGTGGCGCCGTACAGGTTGATCGGGCTGGAGGCCTTGTCGGTCGACAGCGCGACCACGCGCTTGACGCCGGAGTCGATGGAGGCCTCGATCACGTTCTGCGATCCCAGCACGTTGGTCTTGATGAACTCACCGGGGTTGTACTCGGCGGTGTCGACCTGCTTCAGGGCGGCGGCGTGCACGACGTAGTCGACCTTGTGCATCGCGCGGGCCAGCCGGTCGCGGTCGCGGACGTCACCGAGGAACCAGCGCAGCCGCGGGTCGTCGCCGAACATCTGGCGAACCTCGTACTGCTTCAACTCGTCGCGGGAGAAGATGACCACCCGGGCGGGGTCGACGTCTCGCAACAATTTGCTGATGAATGCTTTGCCGAACGAACCGGTACCCCCGGTAACCAGCAGCGACGACCCCGTGAGTCGGCTCATGGACTTCCTCCAAAATGGCACGGCAAATGGAACTTGATGCGCTCCGAGGCTAACACGCATGGCAGCGCTGTCCGCGTGTGCGTGGCGTGGGGTGCGGTACATCGATTTGTGATCATTCTGAGATCTTCTTAGTATCTTCCCCGGACGCCCCCACTAGGAGGACTTTGTGTCAAGGACAAAACGCGCTGTTGCTGCGATTGTCACCTCGGCTCTCGCCCTGGTGACCATCGGCGCCGGCACCGTCATGCCAGCGACGCCCGCAGCCGCGCAACCATATGTTGCCGATGGATCTTCGATCGGCAAGCCCACTGTTTACAGTGCAGGCACCACGATGGTCGGCCGTACCGCCAATACTTGGGGCCGGTTCGACACCAAGAAGCCGATCACGGTGTGGACCGAGGTCGAGGTGCGCCGCGGCGTGTGGAGCACCTCCCAGAAGCGCACCACCACCGCCGGCGGCAATTACGTCATTCCGCTGACCTACGGTGCCACCACCCCCGGCACCAAGCGTTGGCGCGTCGCGGGTCGTTACCCCGATGGCCGGATCGTGCGCACCAGCCCCTTCTCCCTGAAGCGTCTGGCGAAGCCGGTGGCCTACAGCGCCGGCGCCAAGCCGGTGGGAGCGGGCACCAGCACCTGGGGTCGGTTCGACACCAACAAGGCGATGACCGTGTGGACCGAGGTTCAGGTTCGCCCCGGTGTGTGGCGCACCTCGCAGATCCGCAAGACCACCGCGGGTGGCAACTTCACCATCCCGCTGACCTACGGTGCTTCGACCGCCGGCACCACCTACTGGCGGGTGGCCGGCCGCTACCCGAACGGTCAGGTGTACCGCTCGAACACCTTCAAGATGACACGCACCCAGAACCGCAGCCAGAAGGCTGTGGCGTTCGCGCAGTCGCGTCTGGGTGATTCCTACCGCTACGGCGGTACCGGCCCGTCCTCCTGGGACTGCTCGGGCCTGACCGGTGGAGCTTGGAAGTCGGCCGGCGTGAAGCTGCCGCGCACCTCGCAGCAGCAGTACGCAGCGGGCAAGAAGGTCTCGAAGTCGGCGCTGAAGCCCGGCGACCTGATCTTCTACTACAGCGGACGCAGCCACGTGGGCATCTACGTCGGTGACGGCAAGATCATCCACGCCTCGCGTCCGGGCAAGCCGGTCGAGAAGGTCTCGATGCACCTGATGCCGTACAACGGCGCCGTACGTCCGGGCTGATACGTCCGGGCTGAACCGAAGCAAGGCTCGACAACGGCCGGTGGGGGACACCCCACCGGCCGTTGCGCATTACGCTCGGGTTCGTGAAGATCGCGCTTCGTTGTGACTGCAGCCCCACGATGGGCACCGGACATGTGATTCGCAGCCTGGCCCTGGCCGAGGAGTTCCTGGCCCGCGGCGACGAGGTCGTGATGCTGGGTTCGACCAACGGCATGGCTTGGCCGGAACAGCAGATCGCGGCCCGAGGGTTGCGGATGATGCCGGCCGCCGAGGAGCCCGATGCCTTCGTGGCCCAGCTTCGCGAACTCGGGGTGGACGCGGTCGACCTGGACGGTTACGAACTGGCACCCGAACTGGGCCGTGCCCTGCTCGCGGCCGGTATTCCGGCGATGACGATGGTGGACGGGCCCTTCGGCCTGCACCAACACGCCGATCTATATGTCGATCAGAACTACGGAGCGGTGCAGGCCGACCGTCCGGTCGCTGATTCGCAGATGCTGGCCGGTATCGAATACGCGCTGCTGCGCAATGTGGTGCTCGATCGGCGCGATGCGCCGCGACCCGAGGGGGAGCGGCCCCGGGTACTGGTGGTTTTCGGGGGCAGTGATCCGTGGGGTGGGGCCCGGGCGGTGGTGCCGTTGATTCTGGCCGCGGTCGAGCAGGTCGAGATCATCGCGATCGCGGCCAACCCCGAGATCGCCGCGGAGTTGTCGGCGCTGCCGGTGCTGCCGGGTCAGCAGTTGGAGGTCGTCGGCTTGGTCGATGACCTACCCGGGTTGGCCACCACCTGCACCGCCGCGATCAGTGCGGCCGGTACCTCGATCTGGGAGTTCCTCTGCCTGGGCGTCCCGACCGGGTTGGTGGCGGTCACCGAGAATCAGCTCGTCGGTTACCGCGAGGTGCAGGGTGCCGATCTGATCGTTCCGGTCGGCGAGTTGGCCAAGCTCGACGGCGAAGGGCGCGAGCCCGCGATCGAGGCGATCGCCGCCCTGCTCACCGATCGTGATCTGCAGCGGCGGCTCTCGGCCAATGCCACCGCCGTGGTGGACGGCCGCGGCCGCGCCCGGGTCGCCGACGCGCTGAGCGCCCTCGTCCCTTGCATCTACCGGGTCAGGTGACCGGGCCGGCCTTCTCGTCCAGCAGGCCGAGCAGGTAACTGCCGTAACCGGACTTCACCAGCTTCTCGGCGCGCACCCGCAGCTCGTCATCGCTGAGGTAGCCCATCCGCCAGGCAACCTCTTCGGGACAGCCGATCTGCAGACCCTGACGGGCCTGAATGGTGCGGACGAAGTTGTTCGCATCGTTCAACGACTCGAAGGTGCCGGTGTCCAACCAGGCGGTACCGCGGGGCAACACCTGAACATGGAGCTGCCCGGCCTCCAGATAGTGCCGGTTCACATCGGTGATCTCGTACTCACCCCGCGCCGAGGGCTCCAGGTTCGCGGCGATGTCACAGACCTGCTCGTCATAGAAATACAGCCCCGGGACGGCGAAGTGCGACTTGGGCTCGGCCGGTTTCTCCTCGATCGAGATCGCCTGACGCTCGGCATTGAACTCCACCACGCCGTAATCGGACGGGTTCGCGACCTGGTACCCGAAGACCGTGGCCCCGGGCCGAGCCCCGACCTCGCGCAGCGACCGGCCCAGGCCGGGTCCGGCGAAGATGTTGTCGCCCAACACCAGGCAGGAGTGCTCGCCACCGACGAAATCGGCGCCGATCGTGAAGGCCTGGGCCAGACCCTTGGGCTCGGGCTGTACCGCGTAGGTGAAGGACACCCCGTAGTCGGAGCCGTCACCCAGCAGCCGTTCGAACTGGGGCTGATCGTGCGGCGTGGTGATGATCAGGATGCTCTGCACTCCCGACACCATCAGGGTCGACAGCGGGTAATAGATCATCGGCTTGTCGTAGACGGGCACCAGCTGTTTGCTGATCGCCTTGGTGATCGGGTGCAACCGGGTGCCGGATCCACCGGCCAGGATGATGCCTCGCATGCACCCCAGTCTGACACGGCGGGTGCGGCTCAAACCCGGGAGTCAGGGACGCTCGAGCTGGCGGTACTTCTCGCGCAGGGCCGCGGCGATCTCATCGGGGGTACGGGCGATGGACACCTCGGGCAGGTGGGTGCCGGGCAGGCCGGCCCGGGGGCCGTCGTCCACCGCGTCGATGCGCACCAGGAAGGACGGACGCTGCATCGACCGGAAGTGCAAGCGGCCCAGGTACTCACCCAGGATGCCGATCGAGAGCATCATCGCGCCGCTCAGAATCGCCAGCATGGACGCCAGGGTGGTGAAGCCGGCCACCTCGATACGGCCCATCAGGTAGCGCACCAGGACGAAGATCAGCAGGCCCACCCCGAGCAGTGAGGTGAAGGCGCCGAGCCAACTCACCAGCTTCAGCGGCACGGTGCCGTAGCCGGTGACCATGTTCATCGCATGGCGCACCAGCGACGAGAAGGTGTAACCGGATTTGCCGTCGTTGCGCATGTCCATCTGCACCCGAACACGCTCGATACTGACGGTCGTCCAGCTCAGCAACACGTCCAGGTTGGTGAACTGGTCGGCGACGTGGGCGAAGCCGTCGCGCAGGTCGGTGCGGAAGGCGCGGAAGGCGCTGACGTCCTTGGCGCTGGGCACCTCGGCGGCGGCCAGAGCGGTCTTCACCGTGCGTGAGGCCAGCGAGCGCAGCAGCCCGTGTTCCTCTTCGGCGGCGACGCCGTACACCAGGTCGATCAGCGGATTCTGCAAGGGGGCCAGCAGGGGTTCGATCTGTTCGGGCAGGTGCTGCAGGTCGTCGTCCATCGTGACCGTGATCTCGTACCGCGCCCGGGCCAACCCCGCCAACAGGGCGTTGTGCTGGCCGTAGTTGCGGCGCAACAACACCGCGCGCACCACACCCGGATGATCGACCTCCAACGCGTGCGCCACCGCGTAGGTGTCGTCGGGAGAGCCGTCCACCACCATGATCACCTCGAAGGCCGTGGTCAACTTCGGGAGTTCGACCAGCAGCCGTTCCACCAACTTCGGCAGGGTGTCGCGCGACCGATAGCAGGGAATGACGACCGAAACCCTCATGGTTGCTCCTTGGTCACATGCTCGGACGGCTCCTGGGCGGGTGGCCGCGCGTCGTGTTCGGGTTCGCGATCGCGGAAGGAGAAGAACCGGTGCCCCAGATAGCTCGCGACCGCGATCACCACGATGGCCAGCACCTGGGCGAACAGCGGCGGCATCCCGAAGACCTCGACCAGGAAGGGCGTGGCGACCAAGCCGGCGATCGCACCGGAGGCCCAGACCGACAGGAACCGCACGAAGTCGGCCCAGATCGTGCCGCGGGAGTGGAAGACGAGATTGCGGTAGGCGGGAAAGGCGCAGGCGATGGTGATGGCTTGGGCCACCAGGATCGCGATCATGTAGTGCCAGCCGATCCACAACCCCAGGGCCACCAGTCCGACGTAGCCCAGAGCCGTGCAGCCCGCCACCACCAGATAGCGCAACTGGTGGTACGACCGGAACAGGTCGATGATGCGTCTCAACAGGCTCGGCACCGCACTACTGTAAGGGTGTCCGATTGTGAAAGGTGAATCCGTGAGCCGAATCCTGTTCAGCGAGCCCTACCTGGCCGGGCTGGAGAGTGAGTACGTCGCCGAGGCTCTGGCCTCACCGGGATGGCAGGGGGACGGTCCGTTCACCGCGAAGGCGACCCGCTGGCTGACCGAGTACACCGGCGCCCCACACGCCCTGCTCACCACCAGCTGCACCCACGCCCTGGAGATGTCGGTGATGCTGCTTGGGATCGGCCCCGGGGACGAGGTGGTCGTGCCCTCCTTCACTTTCTCGTCCACGGCCGCCGCGGTGGCGATTCGGGGAGCGACGCCGGTGTTCGTCGATGTCGACCCGGTCACCTTGAACATCGACCCAGCCCTGGTGGAGGCGGCGATCACCGAACGCACCAAGGCGGTGTTCATCGTCCATTACGGCGGGGTGGCCTGCGACATGCCCGCCCTGCAACGCATCACCGCCGAACACGGGCTGCACCTGGTCGAGGACAATGCCCACGCCATCGGCGCTTACCTGGACGATCGACACCTGGGCACCTTCGGAACGCTCGCCACCCAGAGTTGGCATGCCACCAAGAATGTCGCCTGCGGTGAGGGCGGGGCGTTGCTGATCAACGACCCCGAGCTGTTCGAGCCGGCCGAGGTGCTGCGCGAGAAGGGCACGAACCGGTCGAAGTTCCTGCGCGGTCAGGTCGACAAGTACACCTGGGTGGAGCAGGGCTCGTCCTACCTGCCCAGCGACATTCTGGCCGCACTGTTGCTGGCCCAGTTCGAACGCTTCGAGCAGATTCAGGCCCGCCGGCACCGGGTGTGGGACGCCTACGCCGCCGAGTTGGCCGATTGGGCCGCGGCGCAGAACGTCGCCTTGATGACCATTCCGGCCGGACGCCGCCATCCGGCCCACGCCTTCTTCATGGTGATGCCCAGCCACGCCGATCAGGGCGGGCTGCTGACCCATCTGCGCGAACACGACATCGTCGGCACCTTCCACTACCAGCCACTCGATTCCGCACCGGCCGGACGGGCCTTCGGCCGCACCCCCGCGCCTTGTCCGGTCACCGCCGATGCGGCGATGCGGCTGGTGCGCCTGCCGCTGCACGCCAAGATGACCGACGAGGACATCGCCCGGGTGATCGGCGTGACCCGCGAGTACCGGGTGCAGGCATGAGCTGGGCGGGGCTGAGCGGTTCGGGGGTCACGCTGAGTGACAGCCCGTACGAGACCAACCGCTTCGGACGTACCTTCGCCCGGATCGTGGTGGGCCACGACGCCGACGAATCGGTCGCCGGTGAACTCACGAGCCTGATCGACGGCTGTGAGGCCGAGATCATCGTGGTGCGGTATCCGGCCGGGCTGGCCCGACTCGGTGCGGTGCTGGCCAAGTCGGGACGAGGCGTGCTGCCCGCCGACACCTTGGTTTATTGGGAGGTGCCGGCCGCCGATGCCGAGGCCGCCGGGGCCGACGGGCTGACCACCTCGGTCGACGACACTCCCTCGGCCGAAACCTCCGCGGTGTTGCGCCGGGTGGTGGAGGCCTCCTTCGCCGGTTACGGCAACCACTACACCGCCAACCCCGACCTCGACCCCGAGCTGGCGCTGGCCGGCTATCTGGAATGGGCCGCACGCGCCTATGCCACCAACCCGCGCAATGTGGTGCTGCTGCGGCACCGCGACGAGGTGGTCGGGGCCGCGACGCTGACCAGCGACGGTGACGACCTGGAGATCGAGTTGGCCGGTCTCGTCCCGGCAGCCCAGGGTCAGGGCTGGTATGCCGACCTGCTCACCGCGGTGCGGGCCGAGGCGGTGAAGCGCGGCCTGGGCCGGGTGATCATCTCGACCCAGGCGGCCAACGTCCGGGTGCAGCGGGCCTGGGCCCGGGCCGGTTTCAAACCCTTCGCGGCGGTGAACACCTGCCACCTGATCCGGCGCTGAGCCCGACCTAGAGCCGGTAGATGTGCACGTCGGAGTTCTCGTAGACCAGCTCGGCGTGGTCGGCGAGTTCTTCGCTGAACGCTCCGGCGTGTTTGTCGGCGAACAGCCAGCGCACCTTGCGGGCCCGTAACGCGTCCAGCACCTCGGGGGTGGGGGCGTAGAAGGCCGCCTCGTTGAGCTTGAACAGTTCCTGGTCGTGGAAGGGCTGGCGGGAGAAGATCAGGTCGTTCGTGCCGTGCGCCTGATGGGCCTCGGCGGTGTACCCCCAACCCTCGAGCAGCACCCGACGCTGGGTGAACGCGCCCACCCAGAACAGCCTGGTGTCACAGTCGGGCACGGTCTTCTTGACCGCACAGTGCAGGTTGGTGGCCACGATGTCGGATGTCGCGGAGTTGTCGCGCAACCACAGGGTGGCCGACGTTTCGGCCGCGGTGACCGTGGTCGGGGACTCCGTCGTGGGACGGGCCGCGGCTATGTGCGCTGATTGAACCCCGTCGTAGGCCACCACCAGCGCGCCCGCCAGGGCCAGGGCCGGAATCAGCAACCGCTGCACCCAACGTCGGTTCGGCCACCGGCGACGCAGGCCGTACACCAGTACTGCGGCACCGGCCAGGGCGATGGCCCAGTGGGCGAATCGAAGCCAGTCGGGGTGAGTGTTGCCCGCATAGAGCACCCGGGTCAGCGGCAGCGCTGCGCCGAACTGTCCGGCCACGAAGCCCAGCCACACCCCGGCCCGTCCGGTACGCCACAACCAGGCAACGACGAGCACGGTGGCGCAGGCCAGCAACCAGAGGGCGTAGGAGGGAATGATCGTGCGGTTGATCTCGGAGGCCTGCTCGGGTTGGGGGGCGAGTTGGCGCAGGTTGAGCAACAGGGCGGCGCCGACCGCGTAGCCGAAGATGGCAGCACCGATGCTGATGGTGCGGCCGTGGGCGGCGCAGCTGCGGTGCCAGGCCCAGTGGGCACCGACCCCGGCCATCAGATGCCAGGCGACCACGGCACCGAGAAAGAAGTAGACCTGCGAGAAACCGTCCTGGTTCACCAGCATCATCGCCGCCCAGCCGGCAACTCCGATGCCGAGCATCAGCCAGGCACTGGGGTTGGCCCGCCAGCGGGGAGCCGAGATCCAGACGTACCCGAAGGCGATCACGTAGCCGAGCAGCAGCAGGCCCAGCAGCAGCGGTGCGCCGGCACGATCCAGGCCGGGCAGCACCGGGTCCAGGGAGGTGGGGGTACGGCCGTGCATCTGCACCCAGGCCGTATGCAGCCGGAAGGACGAGAAGAGTTGAACGTGCACCCCGGCCGAACCACCGGAGGTGAGCGGCATCGTGGCCGCCAGCACCGCCGCCGTCGCGCCCAGACCGAGCAGGGCCGGTTTGAGATGGCTGCGCAGGGTCAGCAGGCACATCGCCACCACGGCGAGCATGCCGCAGATCAGTACCGGCAGCACCGAGCCCTTGGCGCCGGAGTTGCCCAACAGGGCGAGCACCAGCACGACCCAGTGACCCGGGGACAGCCGGCGCTGTTGCAAGAGCATCACCAGCATCGACATCGCCAACGGGGTGACTGCCAGGGCGAACTGTTGGGAGGGGCTGTGTACCGCCGAGGGGTGTAGTCCGGGAAGCTCACCCCATACCGGCAGAATCGCCGCCGCATTGGCGACGCACAGCGCGGCCAGGGCTCCGGGCCAGTAGGCACCGGTGAGCTGTTTGCCGATCACCATCACCATGCCGAGCGCGGCCAACAGCACCACCGGCATCCACAGCCGCATCATCAGCACGTTCAGATCGAGGCCGGTGCCGGCCAGGGAGGCGATGTGGGCGTTGGAGAACCAGTGGTACCAGAACGGGGTGCCCGCAACCTGGGGCAGATCGGGCGGTACCGCATGCTGAAGCTGGGCGGTGAGCGCCAACTGCCAGAAATCGTCCTGGAACCAGTGCAGTCGCCCGGGGGGCAGATCCGACGGTGAGAAGAGCAACCGACTGACGCCTGCCAGAACCCTGATCACCGCGGCGGTGAACAACCAGATAGCGACCGCGCCGGGCCCGGCCGGCGCCGGCTCCCGACGTCGCCAGGCGTAACGGAATCGGGGCAGCAGACTGACCACCAGCACCGGTACCGGCCAGGCGATGAAGGCCTGGTTCACGCCCAGCCAGGTGAGCAGCAGCCACAACTGCACGCTGACCGCCATGCCGAGGGTGATGCCCACCATGATCTCGGTGAACCAACTGCCGCGGCGGCCCAACAGCAGCCGGGCCAACACCACCCCGGGCAACGCAACCAGCCACAGCCAGGTGATCGCATACAGCGCGATCTGGGTTTCGGGAGTGTCGTTCAGCCACCAGAAAAACAGCAGGGTGGCTGCCAGCAACAGCGCGGCCGCTGTGGCATGCACTCGGGCCGGTATCACTGACCCGTCTTCGCGTACTTCTGCTCGGTGGCGGCCTTCATCGGACGCCACCAGTCCTCATGGGCGCGGTACCACTCGATGGTCGCGGCCAGACCGGATTCGAAGTCGCGGTACTGCGGCTGCCAGCCGAGCTCGTCGCGAAGGCGCGTCCAGTCGATCGCATAGCGCAGGTCGTGGCCGGGCCGGTCGTTGACGTGATCGTAGGCGTCGGCGGGTTGTCCCATCTTGGTCAGGATCATTTCGATCACCGACTTGTTGTTCATTTCCCCGTCCGCGCCGATCAAGTAGGTCTCGCCGATTCGTCCGTCCTCGAGAATCCGCACCACCGCGGCATTGTGATCGTCGACGTGAATCCAGTCGCGCACGTTGAGTCCGGCGCCGTAGAGCTTGGGACGCAGCCCGTCGATCACATTGGTGATCTGTCGGGGAATGAACTTCTCGACATGCTGGTAGGGGCCGTAGTTGTTCGAGCAGTTGCTCAGCGTGGCCGGCACCCCGAAGCTGCGCACCCAGGCGCGCACCAGGTGGTCGCTGGACGCCTTCGAGGCCGAGTAGGGGCTGGACGGGTTGTAGGCGGTGGTCTCGGCGAACCGCTCCGGGTCGTCCAACTCGAGGTCGCCGTACACCTCATCGGTGGAGATGTGGTGGTAGCGCACCCCGGTGCGACGCACTGCTTCGAGCAGCACGAAGGTGCCGACAATATTGGTCTGTATGAACGGGGAGGGGTCGTTCAGCGAGTTGTCGTTGTGCGACTCGGCCGCGAAATGCACGATCCGATCGACCCGGTCGGCCAGTTCGTTGACCACCGCCGCATCGGCCACATCACCGTGCACGAACTCGACCCGGTTTTCCGGGAGCCCGGCCAGGGAGGAGCGATGACCCGCATAGGTCAGGGCGTCGAGCACCACCACTTCGTCGTCGGTGTGCCCGATCAGGTGGTGAACGAAGTTGGCACCGATGAACCCGGCACCCCCGGTGACCAATGTGCGTGTCATGGAATGCATCGTAACCGGGTTCGGTCGCTGCCCTATCATCCGAGGGTGAGCGGCAAACCCGCTCCGCGGCGCATCCGTCCCGACGGACTGAAGGCGGACGGGACGGATGTCGTACCGGGCGTGCGCCGGACCCGGTTGCGTGAACGCGGCGCTTGGACGTTCGCCGGCGCGGTGTTTGTGGTGGCGACCGGTATCGGTATTGCTCTGATGCGGATGATCGCCTCCGGCGGCCCGAGAATGACCAACCTGCCCCTACATGTGGAACTGTTGCTGGCCAGCCGCGCGACCGGGGCCCAACCCGGGTACTCGATCTACTACCCGCTGCTGTCGGCAGCATCGCTGGGCTCGGATGATCCCGCCGTCGTGCTCTCGGTGGCGACGGTATTGCTCGGGTAGTGATCGGGCTGCGCGTGATGATCACGTACCTGGTCGCGCGATGCTGGGGAGTCGGTCGGTGGCCGGCGGTGCCGGTGGCGGTGGGTCTGGCTGTCGTGATGCCGCTGTCGTTGCCCGGGGAGTACCTGTAGCTGGGCAAGTTCACCGGCACCATCTGGCACAACTCGACCACGATCCTGGCGATGCCGTTCAGCCTGCTGTTCTTCGTGGTGGCCGTGGAATACCTCGGGCGCCGCCGGGTGCCGCGGTGGCTGCATGTGGCGCTGGTTGCGTTGGCTTGTCGCGGGTCTCGGACTGGTGCAAGTGCTGCTCGGCATCTACTTCTTGGTTGTGATGGGGCACGGGTGGCCCGCCACCTGGGTTCGCCTGTTCGCCGAACCGGTCCCGCGCTGGTGAGGGCACGGCAACGTCGGCACCTTTCACCCTGACGCGAACTCGCTGACGATTCGGCGGGTAGCGACTTACTGTGGGGGGGCACCCGTGACATGCTGGACAATCATGGGCACGGGTGCCCGCGACAGCAGGAGGAAATGTGCGGACGCGAGTGGTGATCCAATCCCGACTCAACTCGTCCCGATTGCCGGGCAAGGCATTGCTCACCCTGGGGGGCATGCCGTTGATCGAGTTGGTGGCCCGCCGGGCCTCGCGTGCCGGTCACGAAGTGGTGGTCGCGACCAGCCTGGAGCCCTATGACAACCACATCCACAACCACCTGACCTCGTGCGGCATCAACGTGGTGCGCGGCCCGCTGGACGACGTGCTGGGCCGCTTCGTGCTGGCCACCGCCGACCTCGACCCGGGCGACCGGGTGGTGCGGCTGACCGGTGACAACCCGGTGCTCGACTCCGACATCATCGACGAGTTGATCGCCGCGATGGACGAATCGGGCCACACCTACGGACGGGTCGACATCGAGCAGGTGCCCGAAGGTTTGGGCTGCGAGGTCTTCACCGTCGATGCCCTGCGGGCCGCCAACGAACAGGCCCGGGCCTCTTATGACCGCGAACACGTCACCCCCTGGCTGCGCCGTGAGTACGGTGAACTGCTGTTCGCACCCAAGAACAACCCGCCGGACGTGGTGGCCTACCGGTGCACCGTCGACAGCCTGGCCGACTACGACCGGGCCTGCACCATGTTCCACGGCTGGCCCGACCCGGTCGCCGTCCCCTGGGTGGAACTGATCGGCAAACTGGGCCGGATGCTGGACGAGGCCGGCCCGATCGTCCCGCGGGTCGACCGTTCCGAGATGAAGCAATCCCGGCTGCTCCTGGGCGCGGGCCAATTGGGCAGTGACGCAGGTCTAGTCGAGCGGGTGCGTCCCGACGCCGCCCAGATTCGCGCGATCATGGCCGCCGCGGTGGTGCAGGGCGTCAGCCACGTCGAAGCCGGCCGCGACGACGGTGGCTCGGAGGCCGCGGTGCGGACCGGCACCGAACCGGCCCTGAAACAGCGCATCGGCCTGATCACCCGAATCGCGTCCCTGCGCCGGGTCACCCCCGACGCCCTGGTACCCAAACTCGAAGCCTCGATGGAACGCAGCTTCGCCGAACTCGGCCGCCGCAAGGTCGACGCGGTGCTGCTAAGTTCGGTCTCCGATGCCGACCGAGCCGGTCAGGCAGCTTGGAAGCGGTTGATCAAGTACCGCGACGACGGGCTCACCGGACGCATCGGCGTGGTGCTCGAAGACCCCACCGACGTGGCCTGGGCCGAGCGGCTGCCCGAACTCGGGTACCTCACCCTGCCTTTCTCGGTCGCCGACCGGCGTTGGGAAGAAGTGCAGCCGAAACTGCAGGAACTGTCCGACCGCGGGGTGATCGTGTCGGTGCACAGCGTCTACCTGCAGGGTGTACTGAGTTCGACCAACGCCCTGCGCGAGGACCTGCCGGGCGTTTCCACGCTGCGTAGTGGGGTGCGCCGAGCTGTGCAGTCGCTGGGCCGGCTGAACGCCGCCGACCTGTGCATGGCCTACGTGCTGGGGCACCCCTGGGTCACCTCGATCACCATCGGCGCCGAAACCGAGGAGCAGATGGTCGAGAACATGCGGCTGTCGGCCGGTGAGCCGTTGACGCCCGAGGAGATCGCCCAGGTGCATGAGATCGTGCCACCCGCCCCCGAAGAGCTGCTGATCGCCAACGGACGCTGATTCCCGACCCGGTCAACATGGAACTGCTGCTGAGCTGACCCGCTGCCGATCGCGGCTTGGTCAGTTGTCAGCGCGGTATTGGTCGATGACCTCGTTCAGGTCGCCATCGGCGGCCAAGTGGCCGTTCTTCAGGTAGAGGCCGCGGGTGCAGAAGCGCTTCAAATCGGCTTCGGAATGGGAGACGAAGAACAGCGTGCGACCATACGCCAGCATCTCCTCCATCCGGGTGTAACACTTCTCGCGGAAGGCCCGGTCACCGACGGCGAGCACCTCGTCGACCAGCACGATCGGTTCGTCCAAGGTGGTGATCACCGAGAACCCGAGCCTCGTTTGCATGCCGGACGAGAAGTGCCGGAACGGCATGTCCAGGCCCGCGCGCACCTGTGGCCCGGCGAAGTCGACGATGCTTTCGAAACGTTCGTCGATCTCCTCGTTGCTGAGCCCGTGCAGACCCGCGGTGAGGTAGATGTTCTCCCGGGCCGACAGATCGCCGAGAAAGCCGCCGGTCAGCTCGATCATCGGAGCGACACCCTTGCGCACCTCCACGGTGCCCTCATCGGGAATCAACACCCCGGCGATCATCTTCAGCAGGGTCGATTTACCCCCGCCGTTGGCGCCCACCAACCCGACCGCTTCACCCGCCCCGACCGAGAAGGACACATTGCGCAGGGCCCAGAAGGTTTCCTTGGGGGCGGTGCTGCGGCCCTTGAGCACCATCTCGCGCAGGGACAACCGACGTTTGCGGGAGCGGTAGAACTCGACTCCCAGATTGTCGGCGACGATCACGGCCTCGTCATCCACCACCTGATCGGTCATCAGATCTCCTTCAGCACCGAGGGCTCGAGCCGTCGGAAGGTCAGCGATCCGAAGATCATCAGCAACGTGATGATTCCCAGGCTGGCCAGGATCGGCGGCCAGTTCAGGGCGTTGGGGAAGAATCCGGCCCGATAGAACTCCAGCACGCCGCTCATCGGGTTGAACCAGAGCAGGATCTTGAGCCATTCGGGCGCCCGGTCGATCACGAAAATGATCGGGGTGGCGTAGAACATCATCCGCAGCACGATCTTGACCACACGGGGCGTGTCGTTCACCAGCACGGTCAGGGGTGCCAGGAAAAGGCCGAGACCGAGCAACAACAGGAACTGCAGCACCAAACCGATCGGGAACAACAGCAGACCCGGGTTGAGATGGGTGACGCCCTGCCACATGTAGATCGCCACGAAGACGATCAGCACCGGCAGGGCCAAGATGTACTCGATGCCCTTGGCAATGATCACCCGCACCACCCAGATCATCCGGGGCAGGTTCGTCGACCGCACCAATCTCGCCTCGGCCAACAGAGCCCGGGAGGTTTCGTTCACCGAGCCGCTGAACCACTGCCACGGCAGCAGACCGGTGAGCAGGAACAGGAAGTACGGGGCATAGCCGGCATCGGGCCGCTGGAAGATAACCACGAAGATCATGAAGTAGATCAGCGCCATCGCCAACGGGTCGATGATGGTCCACAGGTAGCCCAGAAAGCTCTGTGCGTAACGCACCCGGAGATCGCGTTTGACGAGGATCCTCAGGATCTTGCGGCGGTCCAGCACCGCAAGGAGTCCCCTACCTGCCATCTGTTGTTTCCTGTCTGCCTGTCCGGCGGGGCCGGTGAAATCTCACCCAGCGTAATACCCGCACCAATGTAGGTGTGAAACCGACAATCAGCGGATGAAGAAGTCGCGGGTGCCGTCGAACATCATCTGAATCGCGACGATCACCAGAATCATGCCCATCAGTCGCTCGATCGCGGTCAGCGTGCGATCGCCGACCACGCGGCGCAGGAAGCCGGAGAGGTACAGCGTGACGGCGGTGATCGCCCAGGCGATCACCAGGGCGCCCAGATAGATCGGCCACTTGTCGGGGTTCTGGCTGACCAGCACCACCTCGATCGCCAACAGTGAGGGGCCCGCGACATAGGGCACCGCCAGCGGCACGATGAAGGGTTCGTCCTCGGTGTGCGGCTCGCGCAGCGACCGTTCCGGGGTGGGGAAGACCATCCGGATCGCAATCAGCAGCAGGATCACCCCACCGGCCGCTTCCAGGGCGGAGTGGTCGATGTGCAGCACCTTCAGCAGGCCCTGGCCCAGGAACAGGAAGACGACCATCAGCAACAGCGCGATCAGGCATTCACGCAGAATCACCCACTGGCGGCGCTCTGCCGGGGTGTGGCGAAGCGCGGTCAGGAACAACGGCACGTTGCCCAGCGGGTCCATCACGAACAAGAACATCAAGGCAGCCGACAACACCTCGGCGCACCCCCTTTCGATGACCTACGCGACCCGGGGCCCGAGCCGCACCGGTATATCGCTATCACCTGCCGGAATGCGCGCATAATTCACGCCGCGAACCCGCCGACGGTTTCGAGACGACGAATGAGATGGGTTTGGTACCCCGGAGCCTGCGAAACCGGAAGGCTTCGCGGATCGGCTCAGGCGAACCCGACCGCGTCACCCTCCTGAATCCGGCCCGGTTCCAGCACCCGCAGGTAGATTCCGAAGTTGGTCCTGGCCTGTCGGGCCAGGGTTTTCAGCACCGCACGGTCACGTTCGAGTTCTTCCTGGGGCAGGGTCACCATCACGCAGCGCGACACCGGGCCGGTGACCAGGGCACGCACCGAACCGATCCGCAGTTCGCGGCCGACCCACTCCTGTTCCGGAAAACCCGCCAGGTCGGGGGTGTCGACGATCAGGTTCTTGCGGAACCGGCGCGGGTCGATCACCGAATCCGGCAGCATCTCGGTCAGGGTGCGCAACGAAGCCGTGGTCAGCAGTGACAGCGGCATCATGTCGAAGTACGTACCCGGCGGGGTGGCGTATTCACCGAGCTGGGCGATCACCTCTTCGGAGAAGGGGGTGAAGGAACCGGAGAAATCGGGGAGCTCATCACCCTCGTCCACATCGAGCATCTCGCGCAGGTCGCGCTCCGAGATCGGTCGGGACTTGCGGTAGTGGTCGAGGTTGCCGGCCGGTTGCCGCGGCCACAGGCTGACCCGCTTGCCCAGGGCCTCGGACAACCGCTCGTGCACATCCGAATCCTCGCTGGTGGCCACCGACCCGTCCGGCAGGGTGAGCTGCACCGGCGGAGCCGACCCCGCAACAGGTTCGGCCAGATACCGGGCTCGCACCTGCATCAGCGGGTGCAGTTGCTTGGCACTGCGGATCTGCCCGGCTTCCTCATCGCGCACCGCCCAGGCCCGATCGCCGGGGATGCCCCAGGCCTCGGTCACCTCGGTTTTGGGGATGCGGTCGCCACCCATGGATTTCACCGGGTAACGCCACAGTTGTTGCACGCTGCCGATGGCACCGGTTCCGGGCTGATCGGTCATGTTGTCTCCTCGCCAGTGGGCCCGCTGCTGCAACTGGCCGAATTTCGGGTCGTCGGCACCGAATATGGCTTTGCTGCCCCAGAACGGGCACATTGCAGCAGCGGCTACCTGCACATCATGCAGCAGGGGCCCCCGAAGGGCCCCTGCTGTGACTGGCTGGCGGAATTTACAGACCGAAGACGGGGAATTCCTTCGCCTGCTCGGTGAGCTCGTCGCGGAAATCGGGGTGCGCGATGGAGATCAACTGCTCGGCGCGTTCGCGCAGCGAGGCTCCGCGCAGGCGGGCGGTGCCGTACTCGGTGCACACGTAGTCGACATCCATCCGCACGGTGGTTACCGCGGTACCGGGCAGGTGTGCCGCGACGATGGTCGACAAGGTGCCGCCCTTGGCGGTCGACGGCATCGCGATGATCGACTTGCCACCCTCGGACAGATTCGCCGCCCGGACGAAGTCCAACTGTCCACCGGTACCGGAGTAGACGCTGCCACCCAGACCCTCCGAAGCACACTGACCGGCCAGGTCGATCGCCATCGTGCTGTTGATCGAGTGCAACCGGTCATGCGCCCCGGCGATCGGGGGCGGGTTCACCTGGTCGACCGGACGCATCTCCACCAGCGGATTGTGATCCATGTACTCGTACAGCTCCTGCGAGCCGAAGGCGAAGGTGGCCACGGTCTTGCCGCGGTCGATGTTCTTCTGCTGGTTGGTCACCACGCCGGCCTTGATCAGGGCCAACGGGCCATCGCCGAGCATCTCGGTGTGCAGGCCGAGATCGTTGTGGGTCATCAACTGGGCCACCACGGCATCGGGGATGCCGCCGATACCGATCTGCAGGGTCGCGGCATCGGGAATCAGCTCGGCGACGTGCTTGGCGATGCCACGTTCGACATCACCCACCTTCGCCGACGGCAGGGTGGCCATCGGGTGCTGCGACTCGACCACCGCGGCCACATCGTTGATGTGCACATGGCACTCGCCGTGGGTGTAGGGGAGCTGCTCGTTGACCTCGACCACCACCGCGCGGGCCTTGGAGATCGCCGCCATGGTGTAGTCGGGGCTGATGCCCAGAGCGAAGTGGCCGTCCTCCGACATCGGGCTCACCTGGGTGAACACCACATCGCTGGTCAGCAGTCCGGCCCGGAACATGTCGGGCATGTCGGAGAAGCGAGCCGGCACGAAATCGGCCCACCCCGCGTTTACCGCCTTGCGGCTGGCTCCGCCGGCGAAGGTCGTGCGGTGACGCACATTGCCCACGGTTTCCGGATCGAAGTAGTCATAGGGGCGCAGCGGGAGCATCTGGAAAACGGTGACGCCCTCGAACTCATGGCGTCGCGCCGACAGTGCCTCCAGCAGGGTTTGGGGTTCCCCGGCGCCGATCGGCACCACGATGGTGTCCCCATTGCGTACGTGCGACATCGCGGTGGAAGCGTCCACCGTCTTTGCCCGATAGTCGTCGACCAACGACATGTGTGCCTCCCGCGTCTTTGCTTGCACGGGAGCCTAGTGGCCCGGACGGCGTCCGCCCAGACCAGCCCGCGATACGAACAGGTTCGGACAAGGTTTTCAACCCCGGGTCCCACTGAGTCGCACCAGTCTCTGGCGCACAACCTGCGAAAAACACTTCCGGCCGAGGTGTGAACCCTCGGCCGGAAGCACATGTGGACGGACGACTCCGTATGCAGGAATAACGTCGCGTGACCCGAAATCGTGCCAGATCAGAAGGCCGATTCGGGCAGATCCATCGCGGTGAGGTCGGTGGCCGCGGCGATCTTGCCCTCCGCGATCGTCTTCGGCAGCACGGTGCTGCAGAACCAGGACGCCGAGGCGATCTTGCCGCGGTAGAAGTCCTCGTCCGCGCCGGAAGCCCCGGCGTCCAGGGCGGCTTGGGCCACCACGGCGCCGCGCATCAGCAACCAGGCGCACAGCACGTCGCCCAGGGTCATCAGCAGGCGGGTGGTGTTCAGCCCGACGGTGTAGAGGCTGCGCGGATCCTCACCCTTGGACAGGCCCTCGAGGGTGCCGATCAACTGGGCCACCATTTCTCCGGCCGTGCCCAGTGCCTTGCCGAGCATCGTGGTCTCGGTCTCGAAGCCCTTCGTCTCGGCCAGGAAGTTGGTGATTTCGGTCGAGACCGCCCCCAGCGCCCGGCCGCCGTCCCGGACGATCTTGCGGAACAGCAGGTCCTGGCCCTGGATCGCGGTGGTGCCCTCGTAGAGGGTGTCGATCTTCGCGTCCCGGACGTACTGCTCCAGCGGGTATTCCGACAGGAAGCCCGAACCGCCGTAGGTCTGCAGGCACTCGGTGCCCAGCAGCACCCACGACCGCTCCGAGCCGTAGCCCTTCACGATCGGCAGCAGCAGGTCGTTGATGCTCTCGGCCTCTTCGTCGGTCTCGCCCTTCTCCTCGGCCAGCCAGACCCGGTCCTGCATCGACGCGGTGTACATCACCAGCGAACGCAGCGCCTCGGCATTGGCCTTCTGGGTGAGCAGGGAGCGGCGCACATCCGGGTGGTGGGTGATCGTGACCCGCGGTGCGGTCTTGGAGTTGTCCAACATGTCGGCGCCCTGCACCCGGGTCTTGGCGTAGTCGAGGGCGTTGAGGTAGCCGGTGGACAGGGTGGCGATCGCCTTGGTGCCGACCAGCATCCGGGCGTACTCGATCACCTGGAACATCTGCGCGATGCCGTCGTGCACCTCACCCAGCAGCCAGCCCTTGGCCGGGGCGTCGTCACCGAAGGTCAGCTCGCAGGTGCTGGAGGCCTTGAGGCCCATCTTGTGCTCGACATTGGTGGCGTACACCCCGTTGCGCTCACCGAGTTCGCCGGTTTCGGGGTCGAACCAGAACTTCGGCACCAGGAACAGGCTGAGCCCCTTGGTGCCGGGGCCACCGACCCCTTCGATACCGACCGGACGGGCCAGCACGAAGTGGATGATGTTCTCGGTCAGGTCGTGTTCGCCGGAGGTGATGAAGCGCTTCACCCCGCTCAGATGCCAGGTGCCGTCGTCCTGCAGTTCGGCCTTGGTGCGTCCGGCACCCACATCGGAGCCGGCATCCGGTTCGGTGAGCACCATGGTGGACGCCCACTCGCGGTCGATCATCAACTGGGCGATCTTCTTGTCGCGCTCGGTGCCGTTCAGGTAGGCCACGTGGGCGAACTTCGGGCCCGAGGCGTACATGAATAGGGGCGGGTTCGCGCCGATCAACATCTCGGCCAGGGCCCAGCGCACCGACGGCGGGGTCGACTGGCCGCCGAGGGCTTCGGGTACCTCGGTGCGCCACCAGCCGGCGTCCATGTAGTCGCGGAAGGCCTTCTGGTACGAGGCGGGCAGGGTGACCGAACGGTCCTCGGTGTTGTAGACCGGCGGGTTGCGGTCGCCGTCCACCATCGAGTCGGCCAGTCGTTCCCGGCTGAGCACATCCACCTCGTGCAGCATCGCCTCGACCACCTCACGGTCGAGTTCCTCGGCCGGGCCGGTGCCCAGGATTTCCTCGCGTCCGAAGACCTCGAAGAGGTTGAACTCCAAATCGCGCAGGTTTGACCGGTAGTGAGTCATTGGGTGACCTCAATCGCCATGTAGTTACTCGTCAGTAACAACCAGTATGCAAAACCCGACGAGACTGTGCAAGAGGTCACATTCACTCTTGATGCGTCATCATGGGCCCATGAATCGGATCGCCTGGGCGCTGTGGTGGGTCGCGGTGGTCATCCAATTGCTCGCCCAATCACCGCTGCTGTCGGCCTGGCAGCCGCTCAGCCAGGTGCTGCTGATGCCGATTCTGATGCTGGTGGTGATCACCCGGCGTCCCGACAGCGGCTGGGTGCTGGTGTGGGCGCTGGGGGCGCTGTTCTGGAGCTGGTTGGGTGACACCGGGCCCAAACTGGTCGGCCCAGAATGGGGCTTTTTGACCATGCTCGGCGGCTTCTTCGTCGCCCAACTGTGCTGGATCGTGGCGCTGCTGCCGACCTGGCGCCGCAGCGTGCTGGGACGCCGCCGGATTCTGCTGGTGCCCTATGTGGCGGTCGCCGGGTTGCTGCTCGGGATCGCGCTACCGGCCTCGGGGTCGATGGCCCCGTTCGTGGTCGGCTATGCGCTGGTACTGCTGTTGATGGCGGTACTGGCCACCGGACGCGGTTTCGGGGCCGCGGTCGGTGGTTTGTTGTTCATCTTCAGCGACGGGTTGATCGCGCTGAAGACCTTCGTTCCCGCGCTCGGTTTCGCCGGATCGGGGTTCGCGGTGATGCTCACCTACATGCTGGCCCAGGCGTTGCTGGTGCACAGCATCCGGGGACGGCGCAGAATCAGCCCTTGATCGCGAGCTCAGCCCTTGATCGCCAGCACCGGGCAGGTGGCCTGCAGCAGCACCTTCTGCGCATTGCTGCCCAGCAGCAGCTTGCCGACCGGGGAGCGCCGGCGCAGACCGATGATGATCATGATCGCGTCGCGTTCCTCGGCCACCTTGAGCAAGTCATCGCCGGGCTCGTTGCCTCGGACGAGTTCGCGCACCTCGTACTCGACCTCGGAGGCGTCCAGCAGGTTGGTGACCTCGGCCAACTCGTCCTCGGTGCGGATCGCCTCGGCGACGGCGTAGTCCTGGCCTCCCTTGTGGGAGTTCACCACCACCAGCTTCGCGCCGCGCAACTGTGCTTCGTCGACCGCGCGCTCCAAGGCGGCCTTGCCCTCGGGACGCGGGACATAACCAACAACGATCGTTCCGGACATGGCACTCCTCCAACCCTCGTCCGCCAGATTATCCATCGATTGACCGACGGCGGAAGGGTGGTGCCCGAGTGGGTGCTCAGCCGAGCAGTACCTCGCGCAATTCGGCCGGGGTGTCGACGATCTCGTCCGGTTCGGCGGATTCGAGCTCCTCGCGGGTGCCGGTGCCCCAGGTGACCGCGATGGCGCTCATCCGGGCCGCCTTGGCCGCCCGCATGTCGACCGCCCCGTCGCCGACATAGACCGCCTGTTCGGGGGAGGCGCCCAGCAACGACAGGCTGTGCCGCAACCCGGACGGGTGCGGCTTGGGGCCGGCGGCATCGTCGAAGGTGGTCAGAATCGGGATCACACCCTGCAACTCGCCGGCCCGCAGATTGGTCTCGGCGGCGTCGGGGCGTTTGTCGGTGCAGATGCCGATCCGCAGCCCGGCCCGGGTGAGGTCGGTGAGCAGTTCGGCCATGCCCTCGTGGGGGAGCAACAGATCCGCGCCGTAGTCGACCGTCCACCGCACGTAGGTGGAGTAGACCGCGGCCGCCTTGTCACCGGCCAGGTCGCGGCAGTTGTCCAGCAGCGGACGGCCGAGGAATTCCCGCACGCGCTCTTCGCTCAACTCGATGCCGACCACCGCGCGCACGGCCTGCTGATAGGCGGCAATCATCATCGGGACGGTGTTGACCAGGGTCCCGTCCAGATCGAACAGAACCACTGTCCAGCGGGGCATGCCCATCAGCATAGCGACGCCCACCGGGAGGAACACTGGTGCGGGTGAACCAACCTGAGGTACCGATGGGTACGGTCGATGCGTGGCCATTCGGGCCCGACGAGGAGAGGTGCTTCCAGTGCAGATGCGATTCGGATACAAGGCGTCGTCGGAGCAATTCGGCCCGGTCGATCTGTTGCGTTACAGCGTGCTGGCCGAGGAATGCGGCTTCGATTCGGTGTTCATCGCCGACCATCTGCAGCCCTGGCGGCACGAGGGTGGGCATGCCCCGGCGGCCATCCCGTGGTTGTCGGCCCTGGGGGCGCGCACCGAGAAGATTCTGATCGGCACCTCGGTGCTGACCCCGACCCTGCGGTACCACCCGGCGGTGATCGCCCAGGAGTTCGCCACCCTCGGCTGCCTCTACCCCGGACGGGTGATTCTGGGCGTGGGCACCGGTGAGGCGTTGAACGAGTCGGCGATCGGGGTGCACTGGCCGGAGTTGAAGGAGCGGTTCGCCCGGCTGCGCGAGGCGGTGCGGCTGATTCGTACCCTGTGGCGCGAGGAGCGGGTCGACTTCGAGGGCGATTTCTACTCGACCAACGGCGCGACCATCTACGACCGTCCCGAACAGGAAGTGCCGATCTACGTCGGATCGGCCGGGCCGGCCACCACCCGCTGGGCCGGACGCACCGCCGACGGTTTCATCACCACCTCGGGCAAGGGCCAGGAGCTCTACACCGAGACCCTGCTGCCGAGCCTGGCCGAGGGGGCGGGCAAGACCGGACGCGATGTCGGCACGATCGACAAGATGATCGAGATGAAGGTGTCCTTCGACACCGATGCCGACCGGGCCCTGCACGACACCCGCTTCTGGGCGCCGCTGTCGCTGACCCAGGAGGAGAAGCACTCGGTACAGGATCCGCAGGAGATGCAGCGGCTGGCCGATGCGCTGCCGATCGAGCGGGTTGCCAAGCGCTGGATCGTCTCGTCCGACCCCGATGAGCATGTCGAGATGGTGCAGCAGTACATCGACTGGGGCTTCAACCACTTGGTCTTCCACGGCCCCGGCCATGATCAGGAACGATTCCTGAAGCTCTACGGTCAGGAGATTCTGCCGCGGCTGCGCGAACGGAACTCCTGAATCCCCCATATGCACCCCGGGCTCGCTCCTGCGTGGCGTAGTACGTGCCGCAGGAGCGACTAGGGGTTGCATGTGCATGGGGCGTGACTCGGGACGGTGTTCCGAGCAATTGCGCGAGGCGGAATTTGTCGTGCTCGGGGCGTAGGGTGCAGGTCTGAACCCGGAAACGAGAAACGAAGGAGTCGGCCGTGTCGCGTTCCGCGCGTGCCCTTTTGGGTATCGGCGCGCTGGTGGCGGTGGTGGTTGCCCTGCTGGCGGTACGCCATCAGGCCAGCGTCGAACAATTACCCGGACGCCAGGAATACGACGCTTTCACCGCGGCGGTTTCCGCGGTGCTGGAGGTGACCGCCGGCCTGGCCGCCGTGGCCACCCTCGGCTTTCTCTGCGCCGCGGTCGTGATGCGGCCCACCGTGGGGCCCGGGGACGAGAAATCGATCCGGATCGGCAAACGCATCGAACACCATCCGGTCACCACCTCGGCCCGCCGCTGGACGCTCGCGGCCGGACGGGCCGGGCAGATCTGGTTCGCCGCAGCCCTGTTCGCCGTCCCCTTCTCGGCCTCCACCCAGATGGGCGTACCGGTCGGCTACGCGCTGGCCGGCATCGGTGACTTCCTGGCCGGCTCCCAGGTCGCGCTGGCCTGGCTGGTACAAGCCGTCATCGCCCTGATCGTCACCCTCGCCGCCTACCTCGCCCGCTCGGTCGGCGCGCTGGTGGTGGCCGGTTACCTGGGTGTGCTCGGCCTGCTGCCGGTGGTGGTCAACGGACACGTTTCGGTCGGGCTCAACCACGACCTCGCCACCGACTCGGCGATCATCGCCGCGATGGTCGGCACCGTCTGGTTCGCCGTCGCCTTCGCGGTCAACGCGACCGGGCTCGGCCCGCACGCCGGGCAGCGCCTCGGCCGCTACCAGCAACTGGCCGGCCCGGCCTGGGTACTGGTGGTCGCCGGTGGTCTGGTGATGGGGTGGCAGGCCTTGGCCGGCCGGGCGCCCTGGCGCGAACCGTACGGACTGGTACTGATCGCCCAGGCCGCGGTACTGGTGCTGCTGGCCCTGCTGTGGTTCCTGCGCGGCGGCCTGAAACCCCGCACCGGAGCCTTCGGGTACCGGCTGATCGCGGTCGACCTGGCCCTGATCGCCGTCCTGATCGGCCTGCAGGTGGCCGCCATGCAGATCACCCCGCCACGGTGGGAGATCCCGCAATCGATCCAGGTCAACTACCTCGGCTACACCGTCAACGAAGCTCCCACCCTGGCTTCGGCGCTGCTGCCCTCCCGTCCGAACCTGCTGTTCGCGGTCGCCGCGGTCGTTGCTCTGGTCGGCTACCTGGGGGCGGTGTGGACGGTTCGCCGCCGCGGTGATCAATGGCCGCTGCACCGCACGGTGATGTGGGTGATCGGCTGGATCCTGATGCTCGGCGTCACCGTAACGGGCCTGTGGAAGTACTCCGGTGCCGCGTTCAGCTACCACATGATCGTGCACATGACGGTGAACATGCTGGCCCCGGTGCTGCTGGTGATGGGCGCCCCGATCACCCTGGCCCTGCGCTTCTTCAAACCGCACCGGGCCAAGGAACTACCGGGCCCGCGCGAGGTGCTGAACGCCACCCTGGCCTGGAAACCACTCGAGTACATCCTGCATCCGCTGGCGGTGTGGGTGTACTTCGTGGGCTCGTTCTACCTGCTGTACTACAGCTCGCTGTTCGACATCATGATGCGCTACCACTGGGCGCACCAGTTCATGACCGTGCACTTCCTGATCACCGGCCTGCTGTTCTACGGCCTGGTGATCGGCGAGGACCGTCCGCCCAAACCGTTGCCGCACGTGGGCAAGCTGGGCTTCCTGTTCGCCGCGATGCCCTTCCATGCCTTCTTCGCCGTCGGTGTGATGTCGTCGATGACCCTGATCGGAGCCACCTTCTACCCGACCATGGACGTCCCGTGGGTGCCCGATCTGCTGGCCGACCAGGAGTTGGGCGGGGCGATCACCTGGGCCACCGGTGAGATCCCGATGGTGATCGTGGTTTTGGCGTTGGTGGTGCAATGGCTGAAACAGGACAGGCGCGAGGCGAAACGTGTCGACCGGGCCCAGGACACCGGTCTGGACGATTCCTACGATGCCTACAACGAGATGCTCGCCCGATTCGCCCAGCAGGACCGGCTCGACCGGGCCGAGAAACAACACCGGGGGAGGCCATGACCGACAAGCTCGACCTCGAGGTCGACCCCAGCACCAAGGTGCTCGAACTCGACATCGGCGGAATGACCTGCGCGGCCTGTGCGGCGCGGGTCGAGAAGCGGCTGAACAAGATGGATGGGGTCAGCGCGACGGTCAACTACGCCACCGAACGCGCGATCGTGCACGGACTGGGCCCCGAACAGGCCGACACGGCCGTTGCCGTGGTCGAGAAGGCCGGTTACTCCGCCGCCCCGGTGGCCGAGGACTCCGACTTCCACGAAACCGCCGGTGCCGACCGGGTCGCGATGTTGCGCCGCCGGCTGGCGATCGCCGCCCTGATCACCCTGCCGCTGGGCAACTTCACCATCGTGCTGGCCCTGGTGCCGCAGTTGCGTTTCCCGATGTGGGAATGGCTGTGCGTGCTGCTGGCCATTCCGGTGGTGTTCTGGTGCGCCTGGCCCTTCCACAAGGCCACCCTGCGCAACCTGCGGCACGGATCCTTCTCGATGGACACCCTGGTGTCGATGGGCGTGATGTCGGCCTTCCTGTGGTCGGTGGTCACGATCGCGATCGGCGCCGACGACACCGAGGGCTATTGGCTCGGCTACGGCATCACCCCCAGCGGCGCCGACGCGATCTATTTGGAGGTGGCCGCCGCGGTGACCACTTTCCTGCTCACCGGACGCTATTTCGAGGCCCGCGCCAGACGCTCGGCCCGCGACGTCCTCGGTGCCCTGAACGCCCTCACCCCCACCGAGGTTCGGGTACTGCGCGACGGGGCCGAAACCATCGTCCCGCTCGAAGAACTGCGCCGCGGGGACGAGTTCGTGGTGCGGCCCGGTGAACGGATCGCCGCCGACGGCACGATCCGCGACGGCGCCTCGGCGGTCGACACCTCGATGATGACCGGGGAGCCGATCCCGGCCGAAGTGGTCGCCGGTTCGACGGTGCTCGGTGGCACCGTGAACATCACCGGACGACTGGTGATCCGCGCCGACCAGGTCGGTGCCCACACCCAGGTCGCGCAGATGGCGGTGCTGGCCGAACAGGCCCAGGCCCGCAAGGCCCGGGTGCAGACCCTGGTCGACAAGGTGGTCGGCATCTTCGTGCCGATCGTGCTGGTCATCGCCCTGGTCACCCTGGGCGCCTGGCTGTTGTCCGGGTCGGGCACCCGGCACGCCTTCTCGGCAGCCATCTCGGTGCTGATCATCGCCTGCCCCTGCGCCCTCGGCCTGGCCACCCCGACCGCCCTGATGGTCGGTGTCGGCCGCGGTGGACAACTCGGCATCCTGATCAAGGGCCAGGACGCCCTGGAGGCATCCGGGGCGATCGACACCGTGGTGCTCGACAAGACCGGCACCCTGACCACCGGCGAGATGACCGTCGAACGCATCGAGACCTACGGCGACCACGACGCCGACCGGGCCCACCTGCTGGTGGCCGCGGTCGAGGAACATTCCGAGCATCCGGTGGCCCGCGCGGTGGTGCGGGCCCTGCCCGACACCGACACCGACGCGATGCTCGCCCTGGCCGGTCAGGTCGCCGAGTTCACCGCGCATCCCGGTTCGGGGGTCTCGGCCCGGGTGCCCGGTGAGGGTCTGGTACGGATCGGCAAGCCGGCCTGGCTGAGTGAGCTGGGCATCGACGTCACCCCGGTCGAGGCCCTGAACACCGCCGCCGCGGCGGCCGGCCAGACCGTACTCGCCGCTGCCATCGACGACGAAGTGTTCGTGGCGATGGTCGTCGCCGACCGGCTGCACGAGTCCGCCGGGGACGCCGTCGACGAGCTGCGTCGGATGGGGCTGCGCACCGTCCTGCTCACCGGCGACACCGAGGCCGCCGCCCGGCACGTCGCCGATCAGATCGGCGTCGACGAGGTGATTTCGGGGGTACTGCCCACCGAGAAGGCCCACGCGATCGAGAACCTGCAGAACGACACCGCCGGACGCCGCCGGGTCGCGATGGTCGGCGACGGCATCAACGATGCCGCGGCCTTGGCCACCGCCGACCTCGGTCTGGCCGTGGTCAGCGGCACCGAGATCGCGATGAAGTCGGCCGACATCATTCTGGTGCGGCACAGCCTGTGGGTGATCCCGGACGCGATCGCGCTGGCCCGACGCACCCTGCGCACGATCCGCGGCAACCTGGTGTGGGCCTTCGCCTACAACGTCGCGGCGATTCCGCTGGCGGCCGTCGGCCTGCTCAACCCCCTGATCGCGGGCCTGGCGATGTCGCTATCGTCCGTGTTCGTGGTGACCAACAGCCTGCGGCTGCGGAATTTCGAGTCCGCCGACGTGGGGTAGCGCCAAGGAGGACCCGATGAGCCGACCCGGTTCGACGACGCTGCGGTTTCTGGCCGCCCCCACCGATGAGGGACGTACCGGCTCGGTCGACGCCGGACGCGTCCTGGAATGGGTCGACAAGGCCGCCTATGCCGCGGCGGTCGGCTGGGCGCAGGCCTACTGCGTCACGGTGTACGTCGGCAATATCCACTTCGCCAGCCCGGTACAGGTCGGCGAGATGGTCGAGGTGACCGCCACGATCATCCACACCGGACGCACCTCGATGCACATCCGCACCGTGGTCTCGGCCGGTGACCCGCGCACCGACGAAATCAGCATGCGCAGCGAATGCCTGGTGATCTTCGTCGCCACCGGCGCCGATGGCCGTCCCGTCCCGGTGCCGAAGTTCGTCGCCCGCAACGAAACCGAACGACTCTGGCAGGACTACGCCCTGGCCCGCGTGCAGGTGCGCGAACAGATCGTCGAGGCGATGGGCCGGCAGACCTACACCGACGAGGGCACCGCCGAACGGGTCGTGCTGCGGTTCCTGGCCGCACCCACCGACGTCAACTGGGGTGGCAAGGTGCACGGCGGCAGCGTGATGCGGTGGATCGACGACGCCGCCTCACTGTGCGCCACCCGCTATTGCGGACGCCCCACGGTCGCGGTGTTCAGCGGCGGCATCCGGTTCGAACGGCCACTGCTGATCGGTGATCTGGTCGAGGTCGAGGCCCGGCTGATCTACACCGGAAGCAAGGGCATGCACATCGCGGTACACGTCCGTTCGGGACGCCCCGAGAGCCGCGAGATGCACCAAACCACCTACTGCCTGACGGTGATGGTGACCCGTGACGAGGACGGGAAGGCCACCCCGGTGGAACCCTGGCAGCCGATGTCGGACGAGGACCACCGGCTGGCCGAACACGCCCGGGAACTGATCATGATCCGAGCCGCGGCGCCCGGTAACCGGCTGCCGAACCATCTGCAATGAGTAGCGAAATCGACGTGGCGATGAGCCGCGAACTCGACCAGGCTCTGGAACGCCGCGATCTGCCCGAAGCTGCTCGGCTCGCCGCCGACATTCGCACCTCGAAGCTGGTGACCTGGTTGTCGCGCCAACCGATCGCCCAGCAGGCGGTGTTGTTCCGGCTGTTGGCCAAGGACCGTGCGCTGCGGGTTTTCGAGGCGATGAACCCCACCGCCCAGGCCGACCTGGTGGGCGAACTCGCCGACCACGAGGTCACCTCGGTGTTCGACGAACTCGACCCCGACGACCGGGCCTCACTGCTGGACGAGTTGCCCGCCAAGGTCGCCCGCCGACTGCTGCACAACCTCGATCCGGCCGAACGTGACCTGACCGCGGTCGTCCTCGGCTACCCCGAACGTTCGGTCGGACGCCGGATGAGCCCCGAGGTGATCGCCCTGCCGGCCGACAGCCTGGTGGGCGAATCGATGCAGCGGGTGCGCGAGCGGATGCGCGAGGCCGAAACCGTCTACACCCTGCCGGTGATTGCCGGCGGTCGCCGGGTGGTCGGGGTGGTCAGTCTGCGCGACCTGCTCGGTGCCGACCCGACCGAGATCGTGGGTGACCTGGCCCGGCGGGCCGATCTGGCCTTTGCCACCGAGGACGTCGAGGCGGTCGCCCGGCGCACCGCGAACCTCAAGCGACTCGCCCTGCCGGTGGTCGACTCGGAGGAACGACTGGTCGGCATCTTCACCGTCGACGATGCGCTGACCGTGCTCGAGGACGCGGCCGAGGAGGACCAGGCCCGCCAGGGTGGCTCCGAGCCGCTGCGTTCGCCCTACCTGGCCACCCCGCTGTGGCGGATCGTCCGGTCGCGGGTGGTGTGGCTGCTGGTGCTGGCGGTCGGGGCGACCCTGACCGTGCAGGTGCTGGAACAGTTCGAATCGACGCTGGGTCAGATGGTGGTGCTGTCGGTGTTCATCCCGTTGCTGATCGGCACCGGTGGCAACACCGGTAATCAGGCCGCGACCACCGTCACCCGAGCGTTGGCGGTGGGTGATGTCGAGCCCCGTGATGTGCTGCGGATCGTCGCCCGGGAGTTCGCGATCGGGCTCAGTTTGGGGGCGGTTCTGGGCGGGATTGCTTTTGCGCTGATCTCGCTGGTTTACGGTGTCGAGATCGGTGAGGTGATCGGGCTGACCCTGTTGGTGGTGTGCACCCTGGCCGCGGTCGCCGGTGGCGTGATTCCGCTGGTGGCCCGCACCCTGCGCGCCGACCCGGCGGTGTTCTCCAACCCCTTCATCTCCACCCTGCTGGACGCCTCCGGTCTGGTGATCTACTTCCTGATCGCCCGCACGCTGCTCGGCTTGTAGCAACCCCGTTCGCAACCGCTCGGCCGCTACGGCAATCGGCCGGGTCAGCGGCGCAGGAACTCGTCCACCATCGCGATATAGCCCGGGCGGTCGGTGAAGTAGCCACCGCAATGGTCAACCCCTTCGAAGGTGACCAACTCGGCCGCCCCGGGTCCGGCGGCCTCGACCAGCATTTCGGCGTGCCGGTAGGGAATCACGTGATCGTCGGTGCCGTGCAGCACCAGCATCGGACGCGGCGCGATCCGGTCGATGACATCGATCGGGCGCACTTGGGCGAAGCGGTAGCCGTAGCGCACCCGGTTCACCGCATCGGCGGCCGGCACCACCGTCCCGGGGATTCGGTAGCGGCGCAGCCCGGTCGCGATCACGTCCTGCATGGTGGCGAAGGGCGAGTCGAGCACCAGCCGTTCGATCCGCTGGTCGTCGGCCGCGGTGAGGATCGCGGTGGAGGCGCCCATCGAGAATCCGACCACCGAAATCCGCGCGTCCGGACGGCGCTGTTGGGCCAGATCGATCGCCGCCCGCAGATCTCGCTGCTCGTGCAGGGCCATCGACAGGTGCGAGCCCTCGGAGTCGCCCGAACCACGGAAGTCGAAGAGCAGCACGTTGTGCCCGGCCCGCCACAGCCCGGGGCCGATCCCGAGCATGTCGGCCTTGTTGCCGCGATGGCCGTGACAGCAGATCACCACCGAATCGGAATCCCGGTCGAACCACCAGCCGCGCAGGCGCACCCCGTCCTCGGCGGTGAACTCCACCTCGGAGGCCTCGGCACCGATCTCGAAGGGGGTGAAGGTGTAGGGCGGCCAAGGACGGCGCACCGCACTGATACTCCACGCGGTGAACCCGGCGACCGCGGCGGTGGCCACGGCGGCGGTGGCGGTCACCCAGCCGGCGACATTGAGCAAGCGACGATGAAGCACGCCCACAACCTATGCGACTGCCGGTAACCCCGGACGGTGGGAATCTCTCCGCGTCGGTCGGGTTCGCGCCGGTAGTGTCCGACCGACATCGACAAAGGAGGCAACAGTGGGCAGGTTGGACGACAAGGTGGCATTGGTCACCGGCGGTGCACGCGGCATGGGTGCCTCACATGTGCGGCGGTTCATCGCCGAGGGTGCCCGGGTGATGTTCACCGACATTCTGGACGACGAGGGTGCCGCGCTGGCCGAAGAGCTCGGCGACAAGGCCCGCTTCCACCGTCACGATGTGACATCCGAACCGGAATGGCAGCAGGTTGTGGACGCCACCATCGAGGCCTTCGGACGAATCGACATTCTGGTCAACAACGCCGGCATCCTGAACTTCGGGCCGATCGTGGACATGCCGGTCGAGGACTTCCGTCGCGTGCTGGAGGTCAACCTGGTGGGCGAATGGATCGGCCTCAAGACCGTCGGCAAGGTGATCAGCGAGGGCGGCTCGATCGTCAACATCTCGTCGGTCAGCGGGCTGCAGGGTTCGGCCGGCACGTCGTGTTATACGGCCAGCAAGTTCGGTGTTACCGGCATCACCGAATGCGCCGCCCATGAGTTCGGGCCGCGCGGGGTGCGGGTCAACTCGGTACACCCGGGTGCTGTGGCGACGATGATGACCGGACGCGGCGAGGAGAACCTGGACACCTCGTCCGAGGCCGGCGTGATGAGCCGGATTCCGCTGAAGCGCTACGCCACCGCCGCCGACGTCACCAATGTGGTGCTGTTCCTGGCCAGTGACGAATCGACCTACATCACCGGTTCGCAGTACGTCGTCGACGGCGGTATGACCGGCGGCCTCGTCTACTCCTGAATCGGGCTCAGTCGCGACGGCGGTCGTCCACCGAAGCCTGCTTCTCGACGGGACGTTCGGTGGCCGCCTCATCGGTGGACTCGGCCTTGGCGGTGCGGCGGTTCTGCATCCGCAGCATCAGCCACACCACCAGGCCGGCCACCGCGGCCAGCACCAGTAGGAAGACGTAGTCGGGAATCCCGGCCGCCAGATCGCGCACCCACAGTTCGAAACTCTGCTGGGCGCGGGCGTCCAGCACCCCGGGCAGACCGGCGGTGCCCTCGGTGAGCAGCATCAGCACACCCAACGCGATGAAGATCGCACCGCTGACGACCTGCACGACGGTGGTCCTGATCGGCCCGAACTGCAGCGGACGGGGCTTCAGCCAGCCCTTCGAACCCAGATCGAAGCGGGTCCACAGCAGCGCCAGGATGAACAGCGGCACCACCATGCCCAGCCCCATGAAGGCCAGCAGCACCCCGCCGTACACCGGGTCGCCACCGAAGGCGGCCACGGCCAGCACCGATCCCAGAATCGGGCCCGAGCAGGCTCCGGCCAGGCCGTAGGAGATACCGAGCAGGTAGACCGCCAGACCCGACTTCGCATCCCGGTTACCGGTGCCGATCTTGGGCATCGGCAGCGGCACACCGAGGATCTGCAGAATGCCGAAGCCGATCACGATCAGCGACAACACCAGCACCAGGGTGGGCCGGTGTTCGGTGAAGAAGGCTCCCAGGGTCGAGGCGGCGACCCCCAACGGCACCAGGGCGGTCAGCAGACCGAGCAGAAAGATGCCGGTGCGGCCCAGCAACTGTCGTGACCCGGTGAAGGCGTAGGCGAAGAAGGCCGGCAACAGCAGTGCGGCACAGGGACTGAGCAGCATGGCGATGCCGCCCAGAAAGGCTCCGGCGTAACCGATGTCGAACATCGAACCGCCCTCAGCCGCGCTTGGCGTCTTCGATGGCCTTGATGAAGTTCTCGGCCGGTTGGGCCCCGTTGATCACCTGGTAGTTGATGACGAAGAAGGGGGTTCCGCCGATGCCCAGGCTGCGGGCCTGGGTCGCGTCGGCGGTCACGGCCTGCTTGATCTTGTCGGAGTTGCGGTCGGCGTCGAACTTCTTCATGTCGGCCACCCCGACCTTCTCGGCGATCCGGCGCACATCCTCATCGCTGACGTCGGCATGACCATTGCGGGGAGCCTCGGCGAAGAGGGCCTCGTGGAACTCCCAGAACTTGCCCTGCTCACCGGCAGCGCGGGCCGCGACGGCCGCGCGCTCGGAGTCGGGGCCGAAGATCGGCAGATCGCGGAACTCGATGCGCAGCGTCCCGTCGTCCACGTACTTCTGCAACTGCGGGGCGGTGTCCACCGACCAGACCGCGCAGTAGGGGCAGCGGTAGTCGGCCCACTCGATCAGCACCACCGGCGCGTCCACGTCACCCTTGGCGGTGTAATCATCGGCCTCGCGGCGGGGGAGCGACTCCAACAGCTTCTTCAGCTCCGGATCCATCGTGCCGGGGTCGGACGGGGCCTGTTGCTGACCCTCCGGCTGCTGGGGTTGGCCTTGTTCATCGGGCTGCTGAGGTTGCTGTTGCTGGGGCTCTTCCTGGCCCGCGGGCGCCGGTTCGGCGGTACCGGGGTTGTTGCGGTTGAAGCTCACCAACATCAGGGCCAGCACGACCACGGCCACACCGAGGACGGCAACCAGCACCCAGGGAAGCTGGGTGGATGAGGTCTTGGAGGGCTGGGACTCGCTCATGGCAACGACCGTAGCCCAGCAACCAAGCCGATCCCAAAGCCGCAGAGAGCCTTCTCCGGGGCCGGACGGAACTGTCGGAGGGGCATGGAAGGATGGTTCGCACCATGAGCCTGCTCGACGCGATTCCCGCCCGTCCCGACCCCGACAGCCTGTACGAGGCGTTCACCGGGTGGGTCGCCGGGGAGGGCATCACCCTCTATCCGCACCAGGACGAGGCCGCGATCGAGCTGTTCACCGGCAACAACGTGATCGTGGCGACCCCGACCGGTTCGGGCAAGTCGATGATCGCTTTGGCGGCACACTTCGCCGCCCTGGCCGAGAACCGGGTCACCTTCTACACCGCCCCGATCAAGGCCCTGGTGTCGGAGAAGTTCTTCGCCCTGTGCTCGGTCTTCGGAGCCGAGAACGTCGGCATGCTCACCGGGGATGCCTCGGTGAACCCCGATGCCCCGGTGATCTGCTGCACCGCCGAGGTGCTCGCCAACCTGGCCCTGCGCGAGGGCTCGGCCGCCGACATCGGGCAGGTGGTGATGGATGAGTTCCACTACTACGCCGAACCCGAGCGGGGGTGGGCCTGGCAGGTGCCGTTGCTGACCCTGCCGCAGGCGCAGTTCGTCCTGATGTCGGCGACTCTGGGCAACGTCGACCGGTTCATCACCGACCTCACCGCCCGCACCGGACGCGAGACCGCCCACGTCAGCGACGCCGAACGTCCCGTCCCGCTCACCTTCCAATGGAGTCTCGACCCCCTGCACGAGTTGTTGGACGAACTGGTCAGCACCCGCCAGGTGCCGGCCTATGTCGTCCATTTCACCCAGGCGGCCGCCCTCGAGCGGGCCAAGTCACTGCTCAGCAGCAAACTGGTCGGCAAGGACGAGCGGCAGGCGATCGCCGACGAGATCGGGGCCTTCCGGTTCACCGCGGGCTTCGGACGAACCCTGTCGAAACTGGTGCGCAACGGCATCGGCGTGCACCACGCCGGCATGCTGCCGCGGTATCGGCGGCTGGTCGAACAACTCGCCCAGGCCGGATTGCTGAAGGTGATCTGCGGCACCGACACCCTCGGGGTGGGCATCAACGTGCCGATCCGCACCGTGGTGTTCACCGGGTTGGCGAAGTTCGACGGCTCGCGCAACCGGATCATCCGGGCTCGGGAGTTCCACCAAATCGCCGGACGAGCCGGGCGGGCCGGTTTCGACTCGGCCGGCACCGTGGTCGTCCAAGCCCCCGAACACGTGATCGAGAACGAAAGGGCGCTGGCCAAGGCCGGCGACGACCCAGCCAAACGCCGCAAGGTGCAACGCAAGAAACCGCCCGATGGGTTCGTGTCCTGGACCGAGGAGACCTTCGACAAGCTGGTCGCGGCCGATCCCGAACCGCTGGTGTCGCGGATGCGGATGACCCACTCGATGATCCTCAATGTGATCGAGCGTCCCGGTAATCCGTTCGACAACCTGCGCTCGCTGGTGCTGGACAATCACGAGGAACGCGCCGGCAAACGCCGCTTGGTCAAGCGGACTGTTTCCTTGGCCCGCGGACTGTTGGAATCGGGGGTGCTGGTGCGGCTGCCCGAGCCCGACGCCGACGGACGCACCGTGATGCTCGCCGAGGCACTGCAGGACGATTTCGCGCTGAACCAGCCGTTGTCGCCGTTCGCCCTGGCGGCCTTCGATCTGTTGGACGCCGAGTCGCCGGACTACGCGCTGGATCTGGTGTCGGTGATCGAGGCGATTCTGGACAACCCGAACCCGATCCTGTTCGCCCAGCAGCGCAAGGCCCGTGGTGAGGCGATCGCGGAGCTGAAGGCCGACGGCGTCGACTACACCGAACGCATGGCGATCGTCGACGAGATCTCCTGGCCCAAGCCCTTGGAAGAACTGCTCGAACCGATGCTCGAGGTCTTCGCCACGACGCACCCCTGGGTGGCCGAGGCCGAGTTGTCGCCGAAGTCGGTGGTACGCGAGATGTACGAGCAGGGGATGGGGTTCACCGACCTGATCAGCCGCTACGAGGTGCAGCGCTCGGAAGGGTTGGTGCTGCGGTATTTGTCGGATGCCTACCGGGCGCTGCGGCAGACCGTGCCCGAATCGCGGCGCACACCCGAGTTCGACGACATCGTCGAATGGTTGGGCGAGACCGTCCGGCAGACCGACTCGTCGCTGCTCGACGAGTGGGAGGCGCTGACCGATCCCGAGCTCGTCGCCGCCCGGGCCGAGGACTTCGCCGCCGGTAAACCGCCCCCGCCGCCGCGTCCGATCACCGCCCATGAGCGGACGTTCACCACCATGATCCGCAACGCGATGTGGCACCGGGTGCAATTGATCGCCGACGATCGCTGGGCCGACCTGGGTCGGCTCGAGATCGAAACCGCCGACCGCACCGACCCGCCCGGGGACGTCGTGATGACCCCCGAGGCCTGGGACGACGCCCTCGGCGCCTACTGGGACGAACACGACGACATCGGCCTCGGCGCCGACGCCCGCGGGCCCGCGTTCTTCCTGGTCACGCCCTGGGACAAGGCCGGACGCGGCTGGAACGTGCGGCAAGTGATCGACGACCCGGAAGGCAACCGCGACTGGTCGATTCATGCCGAGGTCGATCTCGACGCGTCCGATTCCGCCGGTGCTCCGGCGTTGACCGTGTTGTCCTTCGGTCGGATGGATTAACAATGAGGGAGGCCCAAGTTGAGTAATCAACCAGTGCGACGCTGGCTCCTGCTCCGGGAACTGTTGGAGGTGCTGGAGGAAGCCGACGAACCGATACGCGGGCGTGAGGCGATGGAGCGGGTCGGTCAGCGCCTCCGCGATGAACTCACGGCCTACGAACTGGAACGCGTCAGTGAAGACGGCGAGCAGACGCGTTGGCAGGTCAACCTCTCTTTTGGCTCGACGGACATGAGGGTTGCCGGTTGGATGACCAAATCGAAGGGGCTCTGGGCCATCACCGAGGCTGGCCGCCAGGCCTTGCAGGATCATCCGGATGGGGTGGGCCTCGATGCGTTGGCCGCTCGTGGATACCGGCAAGCCCGGCAGAAACAGCAGAAACACAATGCGGAACCCAACTACGCCAGAGTGCTCCGCGCGGCGATCGACATCATCGAACCCGGCACCTGGACCACCTACGGCGAGTTGGCTCAACTCGCCTCGGTCAATGCCCAAACGGTGGGGAACTTCGCCGGCCGGGACGATGTCGAGAATGCCTATCGAATCCTGAGCAAGGGTGGGGTTCCCTCACCGGACTTCACGTGGGCCGATGGCCGTACGGGAACCCAGCGCGAGGCACTGGAAGCCGAGGGCGTCGAGTTCGATGAATCCGGGGCCGCCGATGAAGCACAGCACGTACGCACTGAAGACCTGCGTGCTTTCTTGGAAGAGAAGGGTGTCCTCGTCAGCCCGACGCGTCGAGGCTGGTTGGTTCGGGGTGCCTCGGTCGACGGGCAGGACCTCATTCCAGGATGGCTCGCTGATGGCTTCGTCTCACTGCGCGCCACGCGGTTGCGAGAGGTTGCTGCCGGCATCGGTCGGACAGAACTGAAGGAGATCGTCGACGACGACTACTCGCAGACCTCCTATGCGAGCAAAGCGGCCAAGCTCGACGAATTCCACGCGTTTCTGTCCCGGATGAAGCTCAACGACATCGTCGTCACGACCAGCCAGGGCAGGGTGTATCTCGGCACGGTGGTTGGAGAAGCCGAATACAACCGTTCGCCGGATGGTCCGTCGAGTCTGACCCGAGCAGTCGACTGGGCGCCCAACGGCTATGACCACGCCGATCTGGATGGAGAGATCCAAGGGCGATTGCAGGTGCAGTCCGAGGTGGTCGAGATGACGCAGCAACTCGAACTGCTCACCGAGATGCTCGAACGCTCCGAAGAGACCAGCACACCCGAACCCGTGCAGCGCAAGGTCGTCCTGCCCGAGGCCACCGACGAACTGGCCGAGTCGCTCCACGTGCCGAAGGAGTGGCTCGCCGAATGCATCGAACTGCTGCGCGATCGGCCGCAGTTGATCTTCTACGGTCCGCCGGGCACCGGTAAGACCTACATCGCCCAGAGACTGGCCGGGCACCTGGCCGGCGACAACGTCCGGCTGGTGCAGTTTCACCCCGGCTATTCCTACGAGGACTTCTTCGAGGGATACCGTCCCCAAGCCGACGGAGGCTTCGTGTTGCGGCCCGGTCCGCTGCGCCAAGTGGTCGATGCCGCCCGGGAGAACCCGACGACTCCCCACGTGCTCATCATCGACGAGATCAACCGGGGCAACCTGGCGAAGATCTTCGGTGAGCTGTACTTCCTGCTCGAGTATCGCGATGAACCGGTTGATCTGTTGTACGCGACCGAAGAGGACAGCGGCTTCACCCTGCCTCGCAATGTCTTCCTGATCGGCACCATGAACACCGCCGATCGTTCCATCGCCTTGGTGGATGCCGCGATGCGACGCCGGTTCTCCTTCGTGGCGTTGCATCCCTCGTTGCCGCCGACCGACGAACTGTTGCGCAAGTGGCTGCAAGCGACCGACCGGGACCCTGCGCTCGCCGACCTGCTCGATGAACTCAACTCACGCATCGAGGACTCGGACTTCAAGATCGGCCCGTCCTACTTGATGCGCCCGGCCGTCCATCAACCCGGAGGCCTCGAACGCACGTGGCGCACCGCGATCCTGCCGCTGTTGGAGGAACACCATTACGGCGACGGCACCGACGTGGCCGGGCGTTATGGTCTGCCGGCGATCCGAGCCCGGGTGACCCTGCAGGCCGAGCCGGCGGAGGGTTCGAGTGAGCAGCCCGCTGATCCTGCGTGAGGGCGGGGGAGCACGCCTGGTCGAGATGCCTGATCGGGTGGCCGAGGCCTTGGCCGCCGCGAAGGTGCTCGAAGTGGCGCGAACCGGGCGACCGGGGTGGTGGGAGGTTGCTCCGGCCACCCGTGTCGGAGTGGTGAGCGCCGGTGGCTTTCAGGTCGTGATCCAGCCGAAGATCGGCATCGGCAGGCTGGTCTTTCTGATGGGGTATGCCCTCAAGCCGGGGTTCTGGCGCCCGGATTCGGTGCACCTCGACGATGCTGCGGAACTCCCCGAAGCGTTGGCTCAGGCCTTCGTCCGAATGGCCCAACGCGCCCTGGAACAGGGGTTGTTGAAGGGCTATCAAACCATCGACGACTCCCTACCCGTGCTGCGCGGACGCATCCGTGAAGCTGATCAGTTGCGGCGCCGGTGGGGTCGGAACCTGCCGCTGGAGGTGCGTTACGACGAATACACCGTGGACATCGCCGAGAACCAGTTGCTGCTGGCCGCTGCGCAGCGACTGCTGCATGTTCCGCGAGTGGGTCGGTCGCATCGCGCCGGGCTGCAGCGACTGCGAGTGCAGTTGGCGGATGTGACCGCGCCGGTGCGCGGAGATCTGTTGCCGCAGTGGCACCCGAGCCGACTCAACACGCGTTACCAGCCCGCTCTGGAACTGGCCGATCTGATTCTCGCCGGCAGGTCATTCGAGCAACGCGTGGGCGGAGTGCTCCTGAGCGGATACCTGATCAACATGGCGAAGATCTTCGAAGACTTCGTAACGGTCGCGCTGTGCGAAGCACTCAAACCCCGTGGCGGGCGGTCGGCCCTGCAGTACTTGGATTCCCTGGATGTCGATGCGTCGGTGCCCATCCAACCCGACTTCGTCTGGCAGCAGGAGGGACGAGTTCGGATCGTCGCCGATGCGAAGTACAAGGCGGAGCGGCCCAGTGGATTCCCGCAAGCCGACCTCTACCAGATGCTGGCCTACTGCACGGCGCTGGACCTGCCGGTGGGGCACTTGGTCTATGCCAAGGGCAACGAGGAAGCCCGCCGGTATGTGGTGCGTCATGCCGGCATCCAGATCATCGCGCACACCCTCGACCTCGACCTCGCACCGGCCGAACTTCTTGAAGCTGTGAAACGGTTGGCCGGCGGACTGCTGCCGGCTGCCCGGGAACACCAACCGACTCCGGGCTGAATCCGCGGCGGATACCTCGTTGCAATCGGTGACCACGCCAGCGACCATCGTTCGATGCGACTCTTCGTTTCGATCGTTCCCCCGGAGGAGGTACTCACCCAGCTCGACGAGTTCGTCGAGCCGCGCCGACTCGTCGCCGACGGGCCGCGCTGGATCTCGAAACGCTACTGGCACCTGACCCTGGCCTTCATGGGCAAGGTCGCCGAACGCGACCTGATCGAGGTCGAAGACCGGCTGGCCGAAGTGGCCCAACGAACCCGGCCCTTCGAGTTGGCTCTGCGCGGGGCCGGGGTCTTTCCCGATCCGACCCGGGCCAAGGTGCTCTGGGCCGGGGTGGACGACGACGGCGCCGAACCGCTGGCCCAACTGGCGCAGCGCTGCCGCACCGCCGTCGGCCGCGCCGGGGTCAAGGTTGACGGCGCCACCTTTCGGCCACACCTCACCCTGGCCAGGTGGCGGGTTCCGGTGGAGGCCACCCGCTGGTTGAAGGCCCTGGGCGAATACGAAAGTGTCCCGTGGACCGTCGATTCCTTCGAGCTGGTGCATTCCCAACTCGGCCACGCCGGCCCGCCACACTACGAAACCGTCGCCGAGTACCAGCTCTGAACCGGCACGTGCCGCTCTTGCAGGGTTTTGCCGCGCCGCCCCTGCTGCAATGTGCCTGATTTCGGGCAGCAAAGCCGCCATATGGTTTTGCGCGCCAAGAAACGGCCGGTTGCAGCAGGGCCGCCTCGGCACACCCCCGCGATCGGTCGGCGCCTCCAGTGCCAGCGGCACCAGGGAGGTTTCGGTCATCCCGGGGGCCACGTTGTCCGATTTCCGCTGGTCAATGCTGTGTCCGACAGGTTCACTGGAGGCATGAAGGCCCTCACCGACGACCAGCGCTATGCGGCGATCCGCGCCCGCGATGCGCGCTTCGACGGGGTCTTCTTCACCTGCGTGCGCACCACCGGCATCTTCTGCCGACCCTCCTGCCCGGCCCGCACCCCGGCCAGAGGATCGGTGGAGTTCGTCGACTCGGCAGCCGCCGCCCTCGAAGCCGGGTACCGGGCCTGCAAACGCTGCGGGCCGGCCGCTCCGCCGGGCTCACCCGATGCCGACCCCGTCGCCTCGCTGACCGAGCGGGCTTTGCGGCTCATCGACGGCGGCGCGCTCGATGGGGCCGGCAACGTCGCCACCCTCGCCAACCGGTTGGCGGTCTCGGAACGCACCCTGCACCGCGCCCTGGTCGGTGCCTCCGGGGCGGGGCCGCTCACCCATGCCCGAGTCCGACGTGCCCGGCGAGCCCATGACCTGATCACCGCCACCGACCTGCCCCTGGGTGAGGTGGCCTATGCGGCCGGTTTCGGTTCGGAGCGACAACTCCACGATGTCTTCACCACCATGTACGGCCACGCCCCCTCGGTCGTCCGGGGGCGCTCAACCCGCCGCACCGCGCAACAAGGCCGCACCGCGCAACAAGGCTGTGCGTTCCTGCGGGCACGGCTGTCGGTACGGCGCCCCTTCGACGGCCCAGGCCTGGCGAGGTTCTTCGCCGCGCGAGCCATTCCGGGAGTCGAAGCGGTCGACGGCACTCGGTGGACCCGCGCGGTGCGTCTGCCCGGCGGCCCGACGGTGCTGTCGGTCGACCTGGGTGTGAACGAAGGTCCGCTCGAGCTCCGGGTGCGCCTGGCCGACCTGCGCGACTACCCCGCAGCGGTGGCCCTGACCCGACGGATGCTCGACCTCGACGCCGACCCGATCGGCATCGACCAGGGTTTGGCCACGGCACTGCCCGCGTTGGCGCCACTGATCGAACAGCGTCCGGGAATCCGCATCCCCGGGGCTCCGTCGCTGAGCGAAGCGCTGCTGTGGGCGATCGTCGGCCAACAGATCAGCACCGCCCGGGCCCGAGATCTGATGATTGCGGCGACCGATGCGCTCGCCGAGCTGCTGCCTCCCGAACTGTGCACCGAGTCGGTCACCCGGTTGCCGGTCGATCCCGCGCTCGCCGGTGACCGCGCCGATCTCTGGTTCCGCGGTCCGGCCACCCGCCGCCGGGCACTCGCGGCAGCCCTGAGCGACACCCCGGACGAAGCCCTGCCGCTGCCGGACCTGCGCCGAGCACTGCTGGCCATCCCCGGGGTCGGGCCGTGGACCGCCGACTATGCCCTCCTGCGCGGAGTGCGTGCCATCGACCTGGCGCCGTCCCGCGATGCCGCACTGCTCACCTCGGCCCGCGCACTCGGGCTGGCCGACGATCACCAACAACTGGACGATCTGCTCGTCCGGGCCGCGCCCTGGCGCAGCTACGCGGTACTGCACCTGTGGCATCACCTCACCGACCGAGAGTCTCAGCCCACACGCTCGAAGGAGACCCCATGACCAGCACAGCACCACGGCACCTGGTGATCGATACCGAACTCGGTGAGTACGTGATCGCCGCCGACGGTGAAGCCATCACCGGGGTCTGGCGTCGCGACCAGGCCTATTTCCCCAAGGCCGAACGGCTCGGCGAGCCCGCCGACGACGCACTACTGCAACGGGCCGCGGCACAACTGCGCGAGTATCTGGCCGGCACCCGTGAGGAGTTCGACCTCCCGATCGCGCCACGGGGGACGCCTTTCCAACACCGGGTCTGGGATGCCCTGCTCCGGATTCCCCGCGGGCACACCACGACCTACGGCGCTCTGGCCGCCGAACTCGGCAGTCCGCTTGGAGCCCAGGCCGTGGGCCGGGCGGTCGGTACCAACCCGATTTCGATCATCGTGCCCTGTCACCGGGTGGTGTCGGCCACCGGCGAACTCACCGGCTACGCAGGAGGAACCGACACCAAGGCTGCGCTGCTGCGCTTGGAAGGGACCAAATCCTGAGCGATGCGGTACCAAAACCCCGCACTCACCTCCCGAAATTGACCCGAATCGGGCCGAATGGGTGGGTGAGTGCGGGGTTTTGGTACCCGGGCCGGTGACGCTCGGCCTGATTCGGGGCGCCGATGCAGTGGTGGGGCACGGTGCTGTTGTGAGGCACGGCGCAGTTGTGGGACACGGCGCAGTTTGTGTCGGTGAACCGGGGGAGCACACCGTCGCAATCGGCCAGTTCCCGGGTGAGGGCGGGCCGTGATGCCATGCGGCGAGCCAGAATTGATTTCGAGTGGGGTTTCACTAGGGGCACTAGGCGCCCCGGGAGCGCGGTCGAGGATCGCTGGGCGGTTAGTTTGAGTTTTTCTCAGAGACCCGCTTACACTCGCTTTCGGTAACGATTCGGTCTCGACGCAGGAGATTTCCCTCTTGGCCTCCACCTGGCTCACCAAGATCCGCTCCTTGGCGACCGCGAAGGAACTTCGCTCCGCACTGCACTCCCGGCTCAATGTCGGAGTCGCTGCGGTGGCCGCCGCAACCGTTGTGGGGGGTGGTGCCGCCATGGCCGTCCTCCCCACCATGGACAGCGAGCCGATCATGGCCGTCCCCGGCGACAGCTTCCGGGCCGCGATTGTTGACACGGAATTCTCCGATCTGGGGGCTGCTGCCTCCCGCGACCTCGGTCGCGCCACCCGCAGCACCGCCCGTCCGGCCCTGACCGCCCCGGCCGGCCTGAGCGCCGACCAGCAGAAGGCTCTGAAGAACGGCGGCAAGATCGCCAAGATCGCCAGCTCCGGCAAGCCCGGCACGATGTGGACCACCTCCAGCCTGCGGGTTCGTGCCACCCCGTCGTCCACGGGCAAGGAAGTCTCGATGCTGTCCGAGGGCGCCAAGGTGTCCACCACCGGCTGGAAGAACGACGGCTGGGTCGAGGTCACCATCGACAACAAGTCCCGCTGGGTCTCCGGTGAGTACCTCACCGACACCGAGCCGTCCGCACAGCAGGCCGCCACCGGCTCCGAAACCTCCCGGTCGGGTTCGTCGAAGTCCGGTGGTTCCTCCCGCACCGCACGCACCGACGGCCCCGCACCCACCGGCGGCTCCGGCTCCTGCCGCACCCAGCTTCCCGGGCTGACCAGCCGCGCGCACACCCTGCACAACGCCATCTGCGCGAACTACCCGTCCGTCTCGTCCTACGGAGGCGTGCGCCCCGACCCGTACCCCGCGCACCCCAGCGGCCGGGCGATCGACGCGATGATCCCGAACTGGAGCTCCTCGTCGGGCAACGCTCTGGGTTGGTCGATGGCCAACTGGCTGCGCGCCAACGCCAGCACCTACAACATCGACGAGATCATCTTCGACCAGAAGATCTGGACCCGGCAGCGCGCCGGCGAGGGCTGGCGGATGATGAGCGACCGCGGCTCGGCCAACGCCAACCACCGCAACCACGTCCACGTGGCGGTTCGCTGACTCAGAGCCCTGCGCCCGTCCCCACTCGGCAGTAGCCGTTCCTTTCAGTGGGATGGGCGCAGAGCCAATTTTTGCGCGGCGGCATGCTCAACCCATGCAGACTTGGGATGAGGAATACGACGTCGTCGTGATCGGTGCCGGAGGCGGCGCCCTGACCGGCGCTCTGGTCGCGGCCCGAGAGGGCCTGAAGGTGCTGGTCGCCGAGGCGACCGACCGGTTCGGCGGCACGACTGCTTACAGCGGCGGCGGCATGTGGTGGCCCAACAACCAAGCCCTGAAGCGGGCCGGGGTCGAGGACACCCCCGAAGCGGCGGCCGAGTACTACCACGGCATCGTCGGCGACGACTCCCCGCGCGAGTTGCAGGAGGCCTACCTGGCCGCCGGCCCGGCCCTGGTGAAGTACCTCGAGGACAACGGGCTGATGGAGTTCCTGATCTACCCGTGGCCCGACTACTTCGGCAAGCAGCCCACCGCGCACAACAAGGGCGGACGGCACATGATGCCGATGTACTTCCCGGCCGAAGAGATGGGTGAGCTGCGCGACCAGGTGCGATCGGCACTGCCCGCCGAGCGTCGCGGTGAGGACCGGCCCGACATGATGATCGGCGGCCAGGCCCTGATCGGACGGCTGGTGCTCAACCTGTCCAAGGAACCCAACGCCACGTTGCGGCGCAATGCCGAGGGCCGCGAACTGATCGCCGAGGACGGCCGGATCGTCGGTGTGATCATCAACATCGACGGCCAGGACAAGGCGATCAAGGCCAACAAGGGTGTGCTGGTCGCCGCCGGCGGCTTCGAGCAGAACCAGGAGCTCCGCGACAAGCACGGGGTGCCCGGTCATTCCCGCGACTCGATGGGTACGCCGCGCAACTTCGGGCTGGTGCAGCAGTCGGCGATGAAGCTGGGTGCCGACACCGCACTGATGGATCAGGCCTGGTGGTCGCCCGGCCTCACCCACCCGGACGGTTCGTCCACCTTCTCGCTGTGGTTCACCGGCGGCATCTTCGTCAACAACCACGGCGAGCGGTTCGTCAACGAATCGGCCGCCTACGACAAGCTCGGCCGCGAGATCATCGAGCAGGTCGATGCCGGTGAGATGAAGCTGCCGTACTGGATGATCTGGGACAACCGCTTCGGGGAACGTCCGCCGGTCAACTCCACCAGCGTGCCGATGGTCGACACCGAGGCGTACCGCGAGGCCGGGCTGTGGCACAGCGCCGACACCCTGCAGGAGCTCGCCGAGAAGATCGGCGTGCCGGCCGACAAGCTGATGGCCACGGTGGAGCGGTTCAACCAGTTCGCCGCCAACGAGAAGGACGAGGACTTCGACCGCGGCGGGGAGGCCTACGACCGCTCCTTCAGCGAGGGCAAGTCGCCACTGGTGCCGATCACCGACGGGCCCTTCCACGCCGCCCGGTTCGGAATCTCCGACCTCGGCACCAAGGGTGGATTGAAGACCGATGTGAACGCCCGGGTGCTCGACACCGAGGGCAACGTGATGCCCGGCCTGTACGCCGCCGGCAACTCGATGGCACCATCCTCGGGCAAGGTCTACCCCGGTGGTGGCACCCCGATCGGCTCGTCGATGGCCTTCAGCTACCTGGCCGCACTGGACATGGCCAAGAACTGATCCTGTGTCGAGGGGTGAGCCGCTGCCGGTTCACCCCTCGGTCAGCTCAGACCCCGCCGCCGGTCCACAGGGCTTGGGCCGAGCCGCTGAGGCGTCCGGCATAGCTGAACACCTGCGAATCGGTCAGCGACGAGACGAAGTCGAGGATCCCCCGGCCGCGAGCCATCCGGGTGAGTTCGGTCTCCGAGGTCTGCCCGGACAGCCATTCGGGATATTCCCGGGCGACCTTGCGGTACCCGTCCTGGGCGGTGGCCACCAGGTCGACCAGCCGTCGCGGGGCCCGGTCGATGTCGTGCCGGTCGGACAGCCAGGCGTCCAATGCCCGCACCACCTGACGCAGCAAAGTGGCCTGACCGCGCTGATACATCGCCAGGTCGGGACGATGCAGCACGAAGTATTGGTGGACGAACTTCAGCACCTGCACCTCGTGCCAGGCCATCGTGTCCAGGTGCACATAGGCCGATCGCACATGCGGGTCGGGCTCCAACTGCACCGATTCGATGAAGTGGTCGATCCACACCGACAGGAAGCCCGAGATCGCCCGGTCGGCCAGCATCGACCCGTCATAGGGCGTACCCAGCACCGGTTCGATGAACTCGTCGGCGATCCGCGCCACCGCGTCCATGAACGCTTCCTCGGTGAAGATCCAGTCGTCCTTCTCGGCCAGTCTGCGCCGCAGGGTTTCCAGTCCGGCTCCGGGGGTGCGGGCCCGTTGGGCCAGGGCGTCCTCGCTGAGCAGCCGCCACTCGGTGCGCTCGTGCAACCAGCGTCGGAACTCCCGGCTGGTGGCCGAATACTGCAGCACCCCGGAGCGGTGGAAGTCCTCCAGGTCGTGCAGCGAGTAGGCGATGTCGTCGGCCAGGTCCATCACCGCGCACTCGAGGGTCTGGCGTCCTGCCGGCACCATCGGGAAGGCCTCGCGCACCTCGATCAGCTCGGTCAGGTCGGGCAGGTAGGCGTTGAACTTGGTCGAACCGGCGGCCTCGCCGGGCCCTGCTCCGCGCGGCATCGTCAGCCAGGTGCTCGGATGCGGGGACGGGACGACCTGCCGTCCCCAGGGGTATTTGAGGATCGAGGCCCGCACCGCCGCAGTCAGATTCAACCCGTCGGTGCCGGGGCCGTGCACCTCCAACTCGGTGATCAGCCGGAACGACTGGGCATTGCCCTCGTACCCGTCGCTCAGCCCGAAGTGTTCTCGTCCGAGCCGGTCGAGAATGTGCTCACCCAGGTGGCCGAAGGGCGGGTGGCCGACGTCGTGGGCGACCGCCGCGGCCTGGGCCACCACATGATGCAGCCCACCCATCGAGTCCAACACTTCCGGATCCTGGGTGCGCAGCAGATGCACCGCGATCGCCCGCGCCACCGCGGTGACCTTGATCGAATGGGTCATCCGGTTGTGCACCACGCCACCGGTGGCTCCCGAGGTCACCACCTGGGTCACCTCGGCCAGCCGGGCGAAGGACGGGGCGAAGCGCAGCCGCTCCAGATCCACGCGAAACTCCGACTCGGAGCCGACCGCCAGCGGGCGCATCGTCTCCTCCTCGGAGCGGGCCCGGGCGCTGCGTTCCGGGTGACTCATCGGCTCACCTCCTGATGGCCAAGTCTTGCATTGGGCCCGTTGGGCCCCGTCCGGTGGCCTGTGCGATGGCTCGGGCTCGGGGGCGGGGACGCGGCGAACCGGGGCGAAATCCGGGCGGTTAGCATGTGGCCATGGCTGCTCCCGTTGATCCCACCACCACTGCTGCATGGGCGCGTTTGACCGAACTGAAGGCCGCGCTCGTCCCGAATCTGCGTCAATGGTTCGCCGACGACCCGAACCGGGTTGCCGACCTGACCCATACCGCGGCCGGTCTGCACGTCGACCTGTCGAAGAACCTGATCAACACCGAGATCGTCGAGGCCCTGGTCGAGCTGGCCCGTGAGGTGCGGGTGCCCGAGATGCGCGACGCGATGTACCGCGGTGACCGCATCAACGTCACCGAGAACCGCTCGGTGCTGCACACCGCCCTGCGTCGTCCGCGCGGGGACAGCCTCGAGGTCGAGGGCACCGACGTGGTCGACCAGGTGCACGCCGAACTGGACAAGATCTATGCCTTCGCCGAGCGGGTGCGGTCGGGGCAGTGGCTCGGTATCACCGGGCGGCCGATCCAGACGGTGGTCAACATCGGGATCGGTGGCTCCGACCTGGGGCCGGTGATGGTGTACGAGGCGCTGAAGCCCTACGGCCAGCTCGGGTTGGAATGCCGCTTCATCTCCAACATCGACCCGACCGATGTGTTCGAGAAGACCTTCGGGCTCGACCCGGCGACCACGCTGTTCGTGGTGGCGTCCAAGACTTTCACCACCCTGGAGACCCTGACCAACGCCCGGATGGCCCGCCAGTGGCTGCTGCGCCAGTTGCGCGACGCCGGCGTGGTGAACGACGACAACGAGGGCGAGGCGATCTCGAAGCACTTCGTCGCGGTCTCGACCGCCCTGGACAAGGTCGCCGACTTCGGTATCGACCCGGACAATGCCTTCGGATTCTGGGAATGGGTCGGCGGACGGTACTCGGTCGACTCGGCCGTCGGCACCGTGCTCGCGGTGTACCTCGGCCCGGAGCGGTTCGCCGAGTTCCTCGACGGTTTCCATCAGATGGACAAGCACTTCGCCGAAGCTGATTTGGCCGAGAACGTGCCGCTGCTGATGGGCATGCTGAACATCTGGTACGTCAACTTCTTCGGCGCCGAAACCCACGCGGTGCTGCCCTATGCGCAGTACCTGCACCGGTTCCCGGCCTACCTGCAGCAGCTCACCATGGAGTCGAACGGCAAGTCGGTGCGCTGGGACGGCAGCCCGGTGGTGACTCACACCGGTGAGGTGTTCTGGGGCGAACCGGGCACCAACGGTCAGCACGCCTTCTACCAGTTGATCCACCAGGGCACCCGGCTGGTGCCGGCCGACTTCATCGCCGTGGCCAACCCGACTCATCCGATTCGTGACGGTGAAGCCGATGTGCACGAGCTGTTCCTGGCGAACTTCTTCGCCCAGACCGCCGCGCTAGCCTTCGGCAAGACCGCCGATGAGGTGCGTGCCGACGGGGTGGCCGAGGAGATCGTCAGCGCCCGCACCTTCCCGGGTAACCGGCCGACCACCTCGATCATGGCCGCCGAGCTGGACCCGCGCACCGTGGGTGCGCTGATCGCGCTGTACGAGCACATCACCTTCGTGCAAGGCATCGTGTGGGGCATCGACTCCTTCGACCAGTGGGGGGTTGAGCTGGGCAAGAAGCTGGCTCAGCAGATCACCCCGGCCGTCGGCGGTGACACCGAGGCTCTGGAGCGACAGGATGCCTCCACCCAGTCGCTGGTGAAGTACTACCGCGAGCAGCGCCGCTGAGTCTGTTCTCAGCCCGGTTCAACAGCGCGGCGGTCCCCCCGGGGCCGCCGCGCTCGGCACTTGGGGGTGACGGTCCGAGTCAGTCGGCTCGTGCCACTGTTGCTGCAACCGGACCCTGTCCGCTGGCCCCTTGCGTGCTGCAACCGACCTGATTTCGGGGCTCCAAGCTGTATGCGTGGATGCCGGGGCGAGATCGGGCCGGTTACAGCAGATCTGGTGTTCCCAAGGCGTGCTGTCCGTGCAACTCTTTGTGGTGTCGATCACATCGAAGAGGGCTTCGCTTTCGCCAAGGAAGCCGGCTTCGGCGACCTGGCCGAGCGCGGCACGGCGATTGCCGAGGAGTTGGGTAATGACCTGGTGTACGCCGGCTTCTCCTTCGGTGTGATGACCGCCCAGCGGCTCGCCCAGACTCGGCCCCAGGCCGCCGCGCTGCTGATGGAGCGGATCAAGGAACGCCTGCTGCAAACCGCCTGATCCTGGGCCACGAAGCTGCATGCGGTGCTGGTGGCCCGAGATCGGGCCGGTTGCAGCAGCGGCTTTCCACCGGCATCGGTTGCCGGCCCCGAAGAGTTCTCCCCAGATTTTGCAGGGCAGGGAATTCCCGCTGCTCGCTGCCCACCGTTTCGGGTATGAGAGAACTCCTTCAAACGGTCCCGGCGCCGTTGCGCCCCGGGAATGTGATGAGCACGAAAGTGCTACTCGGTAATGGGCTGACTCATTCGGACCTGCGACGCTTGGTGCGGGTCGGTGAACTGACCCGGTTGCGCCGGGGTTGGTACGCCACGTCGATCGGGCATGACCCGATCGTGGCTCAGGCGGTTCGTGCTGGAGGTGTACTGGGATGCACCTCGGCGCTGGCATTTCATGGTGCCTGGCATCCGCTGGAAAAGGAGGTCCACCTCTATCGAACTCGCTGGCACAGGCAGTCGGCGCGGCTCGGAACCTGGTGTTGCGCGCTCACCCGGTGTCAGTCTCCGGTGGCGGTGGTGCCGATCGACATCGCGGTACGCCAGGCCAAATGGTGTGCGACACCCGAACAGCTGCTGGCGCAGGTCGAATCTCTGATCTGCATGGGCAAGCTCGGGTTCGAGGAGGCCGAACGGATGCTGGGTTCTCGATTGGCCGGGCTGCTCGATGCCAGCGGGTCGGGCACCGAGACCTTGGTGCGACTGCGCCTGCGGGGCCTGAACATCAAGGTGCGGCCGCAGGTTCGGATCAAGGATGTCGGCTGGGTGGATTTCGTGATCGGCGACCGGCTCGTGCTCGAGGTCGACAGCCGCGAGCACCATGCCAGCCGATCCGGATACCACAACGACCGGCGCCGCGATAAGCGTCTGGTGGAACTGGGCTACCTGGTGCTTCGCATCACCTGGGAGGACGTGATGTTCGAGTGGGACAGCGTGGTGCAGAGCATCCTGGCCCTGGTGCGAGCCCGCAAACACCTCGGCCGGCCCAAACCCTGCTGACCCGGATGCTCGCACGGGTAACTGGTCACACCCGCCCCTGCTGCAACCGGCCTGATTTCGGGGCTCCAAGCTGTATGGGCGGTGTCAAGTGGTGAGTGCAGTGAGGTACTCGTTGAGTTGTTCGGCTGGGGTGGCCCAGTTGAGGGTTTGTCGGGGTCGGATGTTGAGGAGGTGTT
>NZ_JBPGNY010000008.1:0-55085 GCF_051133435.1 Pseudenemella bisphenolivorans
CCACAAACCCTCGAACCAGACCTTTGCGCAACACGGTCACACCCCCTGGATCTGGTCACACTGCGCACCGCGCAGTAGCGAGACAACGGTGTACAAAACGATCTGGTCCCAGCCGGACTCTTCTGAACAACCGGACTCTTCGTGGTAGTCCGATACGTTCTGATGGAACGTTTTAAACATGGTGGGTCCACTTCCACTCTTCAACTAGTGAATAGTTAGTCAATGTGTCGGTTAACTGTGTGTTAGAAGCAAATAAATCTCTCCGAACGCTGTGACCCGCGCGGGCAGCGTAAATACCCGCGCTTGGTTCGAGGCGCGAAGAAGCACAAACTTAGTATGTGCAATAAACGTGCAGGGGTAAGTTTCCACCCATCCCAACGCGGGCGTCGCTCACCCAAGGATGCGTGGAGAGTATGTATTGACGTGAAGTTTGAAAATGCTAGGAGAGTTGCAACGTCGTTAGGCACGTCAGTACTTCGTCACCCGCAGTCGAAACAGGAGCGACCCCAGATTTTCCATCCACTTCGAGGGTGAGGTTTGTCGTTAATCCTCGCGGCAGCCACAACCCGATGAACCCGTTGTCATACGTCCGTCGGGTTTCATCTATCAGCACCTCCCCGGTGTCGGCGTCAGTGACTGTCACATGAACTTCTGCGTTGCTTAGTTCACCTATGCAGGTGGTCAGGCTATGGAAGTGGCAATCGTGCGTTCGAGATACGTACGGGGCCACGGACAAGTAGAATTCGTCACGCGGCAAGGGCAGCGAAACTTCACGGTCCTGGTTATCGCTTAGCGCGAGTTCGGTGGGGCGTACAGACGCGATGAGGTTTGCCGGACGGTCAGCAACAGGCATGGTATCGAGGAGCTCGATCACCTGACGCGCGTCCAGCCCTTCGAGGCCATGATCAGCCATCATGGCGTTGTCGGTGGGGGAAAGATCATTTTCCGGGGATGGCGAACACCCCGAGACAGTGGCGCCGACGGCCAGAAAACCCGCCAAAAGGATGGTCAGGAGTGCGGGACGACGGAGCCGACCGCCGAATGACCCGAAGCGTGGGTAGATATTCATGTTTCCTCTGCATATGTCGCTAAATGTCATCGGTGAATGGGAAATCAGCGCAGTATGTGTGCTGAATTCGACCGGGGATCATCTCCGACAGATGCATAAAAATTGCAGAGAAGGCGTACGAGCTAGATTCGTAAAAGGATTTCGAAGCAATGGGCCGGACGGGATAGTACGCCGAATCCTGACGGAAATCGGTTTCGACAGTAAGGCAAGTGGCACACTGCCAAGGAGTGCCATTACACATAGCAATGCCAGCCCCATGTGGTCATGTGGACAGTCGGACCCGGAGCCGGGGGACGAGTCCTGGCTGACAGGCGCAGTTGCCGCGACAGCTATATCCGGCGTATTAGCGGCGGTCGCGGTGAACTCAGAATTCAAGGCGGGGGGAGACGCTGTCGCGCTTAGGCTGTTGCCCAGAAGCCCGCATAGTCCCGCGATGGCAAGAAGGCCACACATGAGAAGAACGCGAAAAGCGGATGCGTGAGCCCATCGCCCAACTGAACCCGCTGCGCTCATGTAAGGGATTCTATAGCTTCTTGGCCTGAAGCCAACTTTGCCGTTGAGGACCCTGTTTATTGTGAAGATTTGATGAAGATCCACGAGCCGGAAGCCAGCCTTTCACCGCCCAGATGCTGCAGAGGTGAGACTGAACAGGATTGTCGAGCTGCCCTGGGCAGCGTCCAAGCAGGTCGCCGACGCAGGGGATGCGCAGGGGCCACGTTTCATCGCCAATTCATCGCTTGAAAGATACCCCTAGGGGGTATATACCGGGGGTGGGGTGCGTTCCCGCATCCTCCGCAAGTTTCAAGGAGATCGTCATGATCGAATCCGGCCCTACCCAGCTGCCATTGGCCACTAGCGGCTGCTCGTGCTGCGCCCCGGCCAGCAACGCGATGGCCGACACCGGAGGCCACAGCGCCGGTGCCGCCCAGACGGGAACCGACGTTGTGACATACCAAGTAGAGGGAATGACCTGCGGACACTGCGTGGACCGTGTCGTCAACCGTGTAAGTGCCCTTGACGCGGTGGACGGTGTCCGAGTCGAACCAGCTGTGCACGGAATTTCGTCCGTCATCGTAACTGGGCGCGCCTCCACCGACGCCGTCCGGGCGGCAATCGAAGCGGACTACCGTGTCCTCTAATCAAATCCGCAGACGTCGGCATCACGCCGCCGAGTCGCGGTAGGAAGGTGCACTCTCATGAGTTCTCCGCACAACCACGATCCCGCTGCTGAGCACACAGATACGACCTCCCACACTGACCACGGCAACCACACCGGTGACGCCGACACCCACGGTCAGGCGATGTCCCACGATCACGCCCACTCGGCGCTGGATGAAGATCACCATGTCCACGACCACGGTGAGCACGCCGGGCACAGCACGGCCATGTTCAAAAACCGGTTCTGGCTCTCGCTAGTGCTATCCGTGCCAGTGCTGATCTTCAGCCACATGGTCGGACAGCTACTGGGGTACCAGGTTCCCGAGTTCGCCGGCTCAGCGTGGATCGCCCCGGTACTGGGCACCGTGATCTACCTCTACGGCGGCATGCCCTTCCTCAAGGGCGGGATCACCGAACTACGCTCCCGCCAACCCGGAATGATGCTGCTGATCGCGATGGCCATCACCGTGGCCTTCATCGCCTCCTGGATCACGACCCTGGGCATCGGGAACCTCATGCTGGACTTCTGGTGGGAACTGGCACTGCTAGTGACCATCATGCTGCTCGGCCACTGGATGGAAATGCGCGCACTGGGTGCGGCCTCGTCTGCCCTAGACGCCCTAGCCGCGCTACTGCCGGACGAGGCAGAGAAGATCGTGGACGAGGGCACTATCACCGTGCCGATCACCGAGCTCGCAGTCGACGATGTGGTGCTGGTCCGGGCCGGAGCCCGAGTGCCAGCCGACGGCACCATCATGGAGGGTGCTGCCGAGTTTGACGAGGCGATGATCACCGGAGAGTCCCAGCCCGTGCTGCGCCAAAGCGGGGACGTGGTGGTCGCCGGGACCGTGGCCACCGACAACACCGTGCGGGTGAAGGTAACAGCCGTCGGGACCGACACGACCCTGGCCGGGATCCAGCGAATGGTCGCCGACGCCCAAGAGTCCTCCTCTCGGGCCCAGGCCTTGGCAGACCGGGCCGCCGCGCTGCTGTTCTGGTTTGCCCTGGTCGCGGCGATCATCACCGCGATCGTGTGGACTGCGATCGGGCAGCCAAGTGATGCGATCACCCGAACGGTAACCGTGCTGGTAATCGCTTGCCCGCACGCACTAGGACTGGCTATTCCGCTGGTGATCGCAATCTCCACCGAGCGGGCAGCTAAATCCGGGGTGCTAATCAAGGACCGGATGGCCCTAGAGCAGATGCGCACCATTGACGTGGTGCTGTTCGATAAGACCGGCACCCTCACTGAGGGCGCCCACGCCGTGACCGATGTCATGACCATGCCGGACGTGACCGAGGCGCAACTCCTGGCCTACGCGGCCGCCGCCGAGACCGACAGCGAACACCCGGTGGCCAGAGCCATCGTCACTGCCGCCGCCGACCACCCCGAAGCCAGCACGATGCGCAAGCGTGGCACAGATTTCAGCGCAGCCATGGGACGCGGGGTGCGCGCCACCGTGGACGGCTCCGAGATCCTCGTCGGCGGACCAAACATGCTCCGTGAACTCGCCCTAGACACCCCAGAACCCATCAGCGCCAAGACCCAGACCTGGGCAGACCGAGGCGCAGGAGTGTTGCACGTGGTCCGTGACGGCTCCGTTATCGGTGCGGTCGCGGTAGAGGACAAGATCCGCCCCGAGTCCAGAGCCGCCGTGGCCGCATTGCACGCACGTGGAGTAAAGGTGGGATTGATCACCGGCGATGCCCGTCAGGTCGCTGAGACCGTGGCAGCCGACCTCGATATCGACGAAGTCTTCGCCGAGGTGCTGCCCCAGGACAAGGACTCTAAGGTCAGTGAGCTGCAATCCCGAGGACTGACCGTGGCCATGGTCGGTGATGGCGTCAACGACGCCCCAGCTCTGGCTCGCGCCGAGGTCGGCATCGCCATCGGGGCTGGCACCGACGTGGCCATGGAATCGGCCGGCGTGGTACTGGCCAGCAACGACCCGCGCGCGGTGCTGTCCATGATTCACCTCTCCAAGGCCAGCTACGCCAAGATGGTCCAGAACCTCGTTTGGGCCACCGGATACAACGTAATTGCCGTCCCGCTGGCCGCCGGCGTGCTCGCCCCCATCGGATTCGTGCTCTCTCCCGCAGTGGGCGCGATCCTGATGTCTGCCTCGACCATCGTGGTGGCACTCAACGCCCAACTCCTACGCCGAATCAACCTGGACCCAGAGCGCCTAGCGCCTATCGCTCTTCCACGGTCCCAGGCTCCTCTTCAACCGACGACCGCGCATTGACGCCCCCTGAAGGCCCCGGCTTGGCGTCCTATATAGAAATCTATACAGTTATGGCATGACAGCATTTGCTTCAGCTCCGCACGCCATCTCGGTCACCGAGGCATCGACCCGAGGCGTGTCCAGCTTGGTCAAGTCAGCCGAGCACGGGGAAGACATTGTGGTCGAGCGTCATGGCAAGGCTGTGGCTGCGATTGTCAGCATGGCCCACCTGGAGGAGATCAGCCGCCTCGAACACGACCTGCGGGAGAGCGTCCTGCTCCTTGCGCGAATGGTGACCGACAGTGGTGTGCGTACGGACTTGGATGCCGCGATCGACGCCTTTGGCTTGGATCGGGCAGAACTCGAAGCTGAACTGGCCGACGATCTGGCTTCCGGTCGCGAGTGAGCCGCGGATCAGGTCGGCATCGCGACGCTGAAGCAGTCGTCGTTCGACTCACCGACAGCGCGTTGTCCGACCTTGAGACGATCCAGCGGAAGGGCGATCCTCAGGTAGTGCGGTGGGCGTTGAAGAAGTGCCTGCTACTGGAACAGGACCCTGAGGCCGGCGCCCCGCTACGTGGGAGCTTGGCTGGGTTTCGAAAGCTTGTGGTTGGCGATCGAGACTGGCGCATTGTGTGGCGGGTGACTCATGACGATTCTGGGGCGATCGTGGTCGACGTCGCGGAGGTGTGGGCGTTTGGAGCGCGCAGTGATGCCGAGGTGTATTCCGAAGTGCAGGATCGGGTAAGGACACTAGAAGGTTCGCCACACACGATCCCGCTCGCACAGGCGCTATCAGCGCTAGGCAAAGCTGCCTATGGGCTGGAAGCCTCGACTGAACCTACTGCTGCCGATGCCGTACCGGACTGGCTCGTGCACACGCTGACCAGTGTTGTGAAGATGCCTCGCCAAGAAGTCAACCGACTAACACCGGATCAGGCGCAACAAATCTGGGATGCCTACATCGGTTCACCACGCGGTTAAGGCACAGTCGCTTTCTGCCTACGACATTCTCGAGGCCGCCAACTGAGCTGCCCGCACCATGCGCATGCCGCTGATCATCCTCTCGGAATTGATTCATCTGATGCCATACGCAGACTACGAAATGTCATAATCACTATTATCGGCCATAATTCAGGCCTACTGGAAGCTAGAATCACGACCTATACTAGCAGTATGCAGACACTCCCGATCTCGAAGGTCAAGGACAAACTCAGCGAGTATGTCGACGCCGTGTCACTCACCCACGACCAGGTGACGATCACCAAGAACGGCTCACCCGCAGCGGTGCTCATCGGCGCAGACGAGTGGGAATCACTCCAGGAGACACTCTTCTGGCTCTCCCGCCCCGGCGTCCTCGACGACGTCGCCCGAGCCCGCCAGGAGCTCGATGCCGGAACCACCTCGAGCGAGGACGAGATCCGAGCCGAGTTCGGCGTCCCGCGCCGGCAGTCGCGGTGAGCAACACACCCGAGAACGACGCCTATCGGGTCGAATTCGCCAGTACCGCCCAGCGTGACCTCCGCGGCGTACCACCCCGCATCGTGCCAGCCATCATCGAGTTCGCCTACGGCGACCTCGCACGCTCACCGCGACGAGTCGGCAAGCCCTTGCAGCGCGACCTCGAAGGGCTCTGGGGCGCCCGGCGAGGCCCCTACCGACTCATTTACGAGATCTTCGATGAACGTTTGGTCGTGCTGGTGATCCACGTCGCCCACCGTGCAGACGTCTACCGCCCACGCTGATCGCGACTGCTTAGCAGCGCCTCACTCCGGCAATGCGGATGCACGAAAAGGCGTCGCACCCCACCCGCACGAGGTCAGACCCCTCGAGACGCCGGCCCGGGTCGTGCAAGAGGTTTTTCACGAGTCCGACGCGAGACAGCGACGAACGAACACGCCGGATCGTGCGCCGCCAGCGACGAAAACTCACCGAGGCCCGACTGCGACACCCACCTCCTCGAAAGCGTCCGCGGCCAGGGATACCGCCTTCGGACCTAGGCAATGTGCTGCACCCATCAGTCCAGCGACAGGAACTGGCGCAACTCTGCGAAGGCTTCCCGCACCACGGTGTAGTGAGCCCACCTGCCGCGCTGCTCCCGTACCAGAAGTCCAGCCTCCACAAGCTTCTTGAGGTGGTGACTGATCGTGGGCTGGCTGATGTCGAGGACGTCAATCAGATCGCAGGCACACACCGCGTCACAGCCTTGGGCCGCCACATGCGACATCACCCGCAGGCGCATCGGATCGGCCAGCACTTTGAATTGCCGCGCAATCCGCTCTGCCTCTGCGGCCCCGAGCGGTGCGGCGTCCAGCGCGCAGCACTCGGTCGCCAGGCTCAGCTCCGTGTTGTCCACCGAAGGGCTCATCCCGTGATCATACATTGACGGCCATCGATGTGTAAGCGTAGCCTGCGCATATAGATACCCATCAATACAAGGAGTTACGTGCCGATGAGCACCCCCGCAACAACGGCGGCGCAGCAAGCAGCGCCGGTGGCGAAGGAGATGTCCTTCCTAGACCGGTGGTTGGCGATCTGGATCCTGGCTGCGATGGCTGTCGGACTGCTGCTGGGGCGCTTCATACCCGGGCTCGACCGAGCGTTGGACGCAGTGAAGATCGGCGGGATCTCCGTGCCGATCGCCATCGGATTACTAGTCATGATGTATCCGGTACTGGCGAAGGTTCGCTATGACGAGATGCACCGAGTGACCGGCGATCGGAAGTTGCTCACCCTGTCCCTGTTCCTCAATTGGGTCGTCGGACCAGCGTTCATGTTCACTCTCGCTTGGGTCTTCCTGCCCGATCTGCCGGAGTTCCGCACCGGACTGATCATCGTGGGCCTAGCTCGTTGCATCGCGATGGTCTTCATCTGGAACGACCTGGCCCGCGGTGACCGCGAAGCAGCTGCGGTGTTGGTGGCCATCAACTCAATCTTCCAGGTCGTAGCCTTCGGCGCCCTGGGCTGGTTCTACCTCCAAGTACTGCCGTCCTGGCTGAGACTAGAGACCACCTCAGCGCAGTTCTCCGTCTCAGCCATTGTGGCCTCGGTCCTAGTCTTCCTCGGCATCCCACTCCTTGCCGGCTTCCTCACCCGCGTGCTGGGGGAAAAGGCCAAGGGACGCCACTGGTATGAGGAGAAGTTCTTACCCAAGATTGGGCCGTGGGCCCTCTACGGGCTGCTCTTCACCATCGTGCTGCTGTTCGCCATGCAAGGTGAGGCGATCACCTCACAGCCCTGGAATGTGGCCCGGATGGCCGTGCCGCTGCTGCTGTACTTCGTCCTCATGTTCGTCATCAGCCTGTTCGCTTCCAAAGCGGTGGGTCTGAACTACGCGAAATCGACCAGCGTGGCCTTCACCGCTTCGGGCAACAACTTCGAACTGGCCATTGCCGTAGCAATCGGCACCTTCGGAATCACCTCGGGTCAAGCATTGGCCGGAGTCGTGGGCCCACTCATCGAGGTTCCCGTCCTCGTCGGCCTTGTCTACGTGGCCCTGTGGGCCGGCCCCAAGCTCTTCCGTAACGACCCGACCGTCCCGAAGCGTTCAACCTCTGGAGTTCGATCATGACCCTCAAGCCCAGTGTCCTTTTTATCTGCGTCAAGAACGGCGGCAAGTCCCAAATCGCTGCCGCGCTGCTGCGCCACCACGCCGGAGACGCGATCGAGGTCCACTCCGCCGGCACCACACCAGGTACCTCCGTCAACGGTCTCGCCGCCGAAGTGGTTGCCGAATCAGGCGCCGACATGGCCGGTGAACAGCCCAAATCGATCGACCCGGACCTCCTACGTCGCGTTGACCGGGTCATCGTGCTCGGCCAAGAGGCCCGCGTCGAACCTGCCGCAGGCATGACAGCCACGATCGAAACCTGGACAACCGACGAACCCTCCAATCGCGGCATCGAAGGAATCGAACGAATGCGTTTAGTCCGCGACGACATCGACAGCCGGGTCCGCGCCCTGCAAGCCGAGCTCCTCAACAACTGATCACACCCCTGACGGGACGCCCCCACATGCGCAGCCGCCACGCCGACGCCGGTGCGCGGACCATTGGACGCTCGCGCCTTCCTCACACCACACCACCTTCCTCACCCCTATCCGTCAGGAGACAAGAAATGACTGATACGTCCCCACGCACCTCAGAGTTGCCGGTGGTCATCATCGGCGCCGGCCCTGTCGGTTTAGCAACCGCAGCACATGCGAAAGAGCGCGCGCTCACTGCCGTAGTACTCGAAGCCGGCGACTCAGTAGGTGCCGCGATCCGCACATGGGGACACACGAGACTGTTCTCGCCGTGGCGCTACAACATCGACCACGCTGCCCGACGACTCCTAGAAACCACCGACTGGCAGGAACCCGACTTAGCCGACCTGCCGACCGGACACGAACTCATCGACCAATACCTCACCCCGCTCGCAAGCACGTTGGGTGACATCATCCGAACCGGCGCCCGCGTCATCGCGATCTCCCGTGAGGGCATCGACAAAACACGCAGCGCGAACCGTGACAACACCCCGTTCCTCGTCCGCATAGCCCATTCCGATGGCACGTTTGAGGATGTGCGCGCCCGTAGCGTCATCGATGCCTCCGGCACGTGGGACCAGCCCAACCCCCTAGGCCGCGCCGGCCTGCCTGCACCTGGCGAGGCCGAGGCCGCAGCCAGTGGCCACATCACCGGTCCCCTGCCGGCAGTGACCGGCAGCGACCGCGACCGGTTCGCCGGTCGACACGTTCTCGTCGTCGGAGCCGGGCACTCTGCGGCCAATACATTGCTCGATCTCGTGGAACTGGCCCAGGAGGAATCGGCGACACGCATCAGCTGGGCTGTACGGTCTGCGGATGTGTCCAGCGTCTATGGCGGTGAGGGCCGCGATGAGCTCGCTGCCCGCGGAGCCTTGGGCTCTCGATTGCGCGCTGCGGTGGAATCCGGCCTCATCGAGGTCCACACATCCTTCGTCATCAACGGGTTCGAAGCGGCAGGCGACCAGGTGTGTGTGTCCGCATCGGGACCGGACGGCCCCCAGTCCCTCACCGTTGACCTGGTTGTGCCTGCGACCGGCTTCCGGCCAGACCTTACGATCCTCAGTGAGCTTCGCCTCGAACTCGACCCTGCCGTAGAGGCACCACGCCAGCTGGGACCGTTGATCGACCCAGAGTTCCATTCCTGCGGCAGCGTCGAGCCCCATGGCGAGAGCCTCCTGGCACACCCAGAGCCCGGCTTCTACATCGTAGGGATGAAAAGCTACGGACGAGCCCCCACCTTCCTCATGGCCACCGGCTATGAACAGGTCCGCTCCATCACAGCAGCGTTGGCCGGGGACCGCGCCGCCGCAGACGCTGTGCACCTCAACCTCCCCGAAACAGGCGTGTGCAGCACCGACCTCGGCGGGTCATGCGACACCGCGGGACCACAGCTGGTGACGATCGGCGCACCAGCATCCTCCTCGTGCTGCTGACGCCTACTCAATAGACCGGTTCCCACTGACATGCCGACAAGTGGTGGCCATTACCAGCCACCGGTCTCCGGACCACCCATGACTATCGCCCAGGTGGTGGCCTCCTCCACATCGCCGAGACCACCACCTAAAGCGCTTTCTGCACCACTCACTGCCGGATGGCTGTCAGCGATCTCGCCGACACTGGATGAGTCACACTGCGATCGCCGCGACCCTATTCGTTGGCCGCTACGAACCGTCTTCATCGACACTGGCTCCTACCGCTGAGTACGGATCTCAGCCAGCAACTCCGCCGCCTCGGCCTCATCTACATCGTCGTCATGCTCAGCCGACGACTGAGCAATGAAGTCGCTGCGTCGCTCATGGAGCTCATCGCGATACTTCAGCACATCACGAAGCCGGAGCTTCCGACGCACAGTCCCTGGGACAGTAGCCCTCAATTGCCCATCATCAATCAGCTTCACCACCGTAGGCCGGCTTACCCCCAAGATTTCAGCCGCCTGCTGAGTGGTGATCTCCTGATCCACAGCCAAGATGTTCACCGACTGCCCGCGCCGCAGCGCCTCGGCTGCCCGCTTAAGGATGTTGTACAACCCCTCGGTCAGCTCGACCCGGTCGCCCTCGTACGCTCCCGACAGGTAGTACGACGCTTCTGGAGCTCGGCCGCCCTGCGATTCATGCTGCCGGATGAAGCTCAAGAACTCATCGAGTGTGGCCTCGTCCTCAGCCGTCGTCGACGTGAACACCTCCGGCGCACTAGCACTCATAGCGGCCCTCCCGTCTTGTCCTGTCTCGTAGGGTTCCGTCTTGCCAAGATACGCCACTTACGAAACTTACGAAAGTCGCAGTTCGTCCTCCTAGGCCCGTGCGGAGCTCGCTCGCGCATCGATCGGGCGAGATTCTTGACCCCACACCCCGCAAGGCAGCAAGGACTGCAAACCGGGCTAGAGGTAGTGGATCCTCTCGCCCGAGAGCACCCTCGCCTCGCCCGGACGCTCGGCCCAGACGACAACCTCGACCCCGACCATCGCGCTGATCTCACGATCGAGTCGCGCCAAGTCGCCGCTGGTCAGGTCCGTCACCTCGGGCAGGTCGACCTGGATCTCTGCGGGAACGCCGGGCACACCCTCGTGGCCGGCTCCTGCCCAGCCGACGACGCGAGCGTTGTGCAGGCCGTGACCGTCGAGCACCTGCTTGATCTCGTGAGCGCGCAACAGGATTCGGTCGATGGGAGTCAGGTCCATGCAGATAATTGTCGTCAATGACTCGGCCAAATTAGTCATAATAACTCGAACATACCCCCAGGGGTATAAAGGGTTTGCGGTGGCCACCTTCAAGGCCTGTTCGCGCGTGCACAGCCTCAGTCAGTGCTGGGCGGTACCGTGCATCCCGTGATCGACATTGGACTGAATTCGCCGGAAGATGAGGCGTTCCTTGACCGGCAGATGGCCACCATTGAGTTGCTCCATACCTACCGCGATCAGATGCGCGGAAAACTGCCTGCCGACAGTGAGTTACTTCGCTTGGAGCGAAGTACCCTTGGTGGAGCAGTCAACTTGATCGACACGGTGAGTGCGGCGATGGAAACCTCGCAGGATTCAGTCACGATGCTCAAAGAGATCCTGCAGGAGTCTCATCCTACGAAACCGATCGTACTGCAGAGCCTCCTCCGATCGGCTCTCATGGGCGCTGGCAGAGTTGTCTTTGCTCTTGGGCCTGAAGACCCCTTAGAACGGCTCGCCAACTGCAGAGCAATCGTGCATCAAGATGGCCACAGCTACGTCAGCGCGCTCAAAGACTTTGCAACCTTCCAAGCCATAGAGGTTCTGCGCCCCACTGACGATGAAGTTGAGGCAACCACACAGCGCCACCGATCAACCTATGGGGGAAATCGTCCACGTGGGGAGTTCAACACGATCCAAGCCATGGCAGAGACCATCGGTAAGCTAGTCGAACAGCAGGCTGATGACTCTCAACCCGTCGCAGCGCTTTCCGACAGCATCAAATGGTGCTGGCATGTATACAGCGGTGCTGCACACGGCTACGGCTGGCCGCGCTACGTCCCCTCGTTTAGCCGTAATGGCACAACTCGAATGCCCGGAAGCTTCCTCACAGACCTCGGAATTGTTGTCCCGGTGGTTCACACCGCATTTCACTTTCTCCTACTTCGATCTAAATCTGCAGCAGGGTGAGCCCGTCAGAAGAACCCCTGCAGTCTCGACTGGACGGACCCTTGACCCTGCGGCCGCCTCGGTTACGCATGCTTTAGTCGTTCTAGAAGCTGCACCAGAATGCCTGCTGACCTCGCGAAAGGGTTTGCGTTGTTCACTCCACTACACCGAGCACTCGGGCTCGAGCCCGGTGACCTGACTCCCGAGCTCATCGACCGCGTAGTCCAAGGTCGAGTGACTGAGCAGGCTGACCTCGATTGGAAGCGTGAGGACTACAACAAGCGAGATCCTAACTACCTTGATGAAGCAGCCAAAGACATTGCTGCAATGGCAAACAGCGGCGGTGGGTGGATCGTTCTCGGGATCGATGAAGATGGCGGCGACGGGGCCACCGAGATCCTTCCATTGGTTTGGAGCCCGAGTTCCCAGCAGCGACTGTTGGACGTCGCCTATACCCGTATCGGCCCACCGGTAGTCGGCTTGGAGTTCTTCCCAGTCGCACACGGCGACGGGCATGTGGTGCTGATTCACATTCCCGACTCACCGGATGCCCCACACTTCGCCCGCCAGGGTAAGAACGCGCTCATCGCACCTCTGCGCAATGGACCGCACACCGTGTTCATGAGTGATCGAGAGATCGAGCGTGGTTTCCGTGAGCGCTTCCAACGCGCGTCTGAACGCGAACGGCAACTCCACACAGCATTTGAGCAGGCAGCCCAGGGACTCAACCCTGACCAAGGCGTCTGCCTCGTAATCGCAGCGCTTCCCGTCCGCTCCTTCCGTGCCGCCCCACCTATGACAGAGAACACGGCCTACCAATTCGTGCATCCCACGGTGCCACCAGGTCTGCTCCAACCCACAGCTACGACTCCGTACGCATCCGGTGCAGCAGTAGTTCGCAAGGGCCTGCGTCAGTGGCGGATCCGTAGCTCTGAGGGATCGGCCTTCCCTTACAGAAAATCGCTCCACGATGACGGCGCAGTCCTCGCGGGGTACCGCTTAGGAGCGCTCACGGATGATGAGCGGGGCGCTCAGTACTACCCGGTCGGCCAGCCAAACCATTGCCGGTCGGTCGACGTGGAGTCAGCACTAGTCGACTTCATGGCCACGCTTCGGGACTATTCGACCGAACGACAGATAAACAGCGGCTATCGCGTACGCGCTGGTTTGCTGGGCAACCCAGACAAGCCTGTCTACATCCGTACCACCGATCCTCGCATAAGGGACTTGTTGAACCCCGAAGATGCCGTCGAGCCGATCCACCACTTCCAGCCCGTGACCATTGACCTCGACCCACTTGCCACGGTCGATTCGTTCCTTCCAGATCTGAATCAGTTCGCGCGCGACATCGTTAACCAAGGCGGCGTCTTGAGATTGCAGCGCATCGCCGAGCCACCAGAGCTGTCCTGATTTCGGTCACCAGTTATCGGTCAATTCCTCGATCCCGGTGTGGTGGCAGCGGCGCTGATGTGTCTTGTGTCGGCGATATCTGGGGTGCTTGCCCCTGCTCAGAGTGTTCCTGCGCGCGGGTGCGTAGCGCCTTGGCACGCGCCAACAGCGCATCGCTGGCACTGATGTCGCCTTGATCGACCACAACGGTTTCACCAGGATCGGTGACTGGGGTGTCGTTCGGATCAGTACGGGTACGAGCCGCCAGCTGATTCACCCGCTCAAGGAGCGTCGCTGGCGTCTGGTCCTCGTGAGTTGGGACTTCGGTGACTTCCGTGGCACCGAATGCCAGCATGCGGCCCTTGTGGCGGCTGGCTGCGACATACAGGCCGGCGTTGTCCATCCCGTCGACGTCGATGATCGTAGTCCCGTGCTGGTGTTGACCATCGGGTAGTTGCCAGTCGGCCGACACGGTGAGCCCTTCAGCCTTGTGGGCGGTCATCGCGTACCCGAGCTGCAGGCCCCCCACACTGATGTACTCCTGATCCAGCACTGCGGTCCGCCAGGTAGGACCGTCGGGGCCTTCGGCTTTCCACTGCACAGTCACGCCGTGATCGGGATGCGTGTCTGTGACGAGAGCACGTTGACCATTCACGACGGCTTGGCCGCCGGTGAGTCGTCCTTGGCGGTCGTTGCGGCGCAGCATCACCTGATCCCCAACACCGAATCGCTCCACACGGCCGGCGGCGAGATGCCATTCAGTGACGTTGCTAACTTCTCCTTGCTGTTCGCGCATCCCTTGGACGGTGGCGTTGAGTCGGTCAACGGATTCGTTGGTGCCGGCGATCATCACCACACCCTCCAGTGCCGTCCAAGCATCCGGGGCTCCGGTGGTCTCGGCCCGCCACGTGGCGGCCATGTCTGCCACCTTCTCGTCGATCGTGTCGACTTCGATGAGACGGCCTCGGGTGTGCCAGGACTGCAACGCACCGAGGAAGTCACCATCGCGCCACCGGGCGAGGGCGTTGCGCTCATCCACGTACTTCTGGCGGCGGTTCTCGGTGAGTTCTGGGCCCCCCAACTTGGTGTGCAGGACACCGAAACTGGACCCACACCCCACACCGCGCAGCTGCAGGTGGTCGCCGACCTCGACGACCTTCGTCCCGGTCTCCGCGGCCAACAAGTACAGGTGGGCGCGGGCGCGGTCGTCGGTCAGGTTCGCCTCGTCAACCACACAAACCTGCACCCCATCCAGCAAGTTGGTGCCGTTGTTGGCCTCAAAGAGGACCTTGGCGATGGTGACCGACTCAATACCGGACTCCAACTGCAGATTCTGCGCCGCAACCCCCGCCGTCGCCACACCCAACACCCGGTGCCCACCGGCCTCCCACGCGGTGTTCGCCGCCCGCAACAACGTCGTCTTCCCCGTCCCCGGCGGACCCAACAACGTCTCAATCGCCCGACCAGAGCCGGTCAGCTGGAATACCGCGCGGGCTTGTTCCTCAGACAGTTCGTAGCCCTGGGTGACCTCAGTCAACTCCACCGCAGCCTGCGCCACCTCGACCTCGACGGTGACGAAACCATGAGTCTCTTCGGCGCGGGTGAAGATGACCTTCTCCGCATCGATCACATCCTGGGTGGTCAGCATCGGGCGATCATTCGGCCGGCCCTCGATCGCGACAAAACGATCATCAGCCAACACCGCGTTCGTGAGCGTTTCGATCTCTTCGATGCTTTCCGCACCAGTGGGGAGGCTGTCGGCAACGACCGCCACTGCCTCTAACCATCCAGCGCGGCGCTTGTGCGCGGTCAACCCCGTCTCGGGATCCAACAAGCGCTGTCGGATCTCCTCAACCCGGTCATGATTCGGCCGCCCCTCCCCCTGTTGACCGGGGCCGTGGAGGGCGGCGTGGACCATGCCAGCCACATCCAGACCGAGGTCGTGGGCGCGATGCGCCCAGTGCTCCCGCAGCGTCGCATCACTCGCAGCCGAGGAGTCTTCTTTCCCGCCGCGGGCGTGGGCCTCAGCGATCCGTTTCGCCGTCGACGAGGCGGTGGTGTTGTCGTAACCCAGCTCCGTGAGCATCCCCCGGATGTTCGCACCCCGGCGACTGAACGCCACCAACGTTTCGTCCGGGATCGTGGCGACCTCCCACGCCCCCGTGCGGTCATTGCGCGCCCACTCCACCCCGTACTGACGGGACAACTCACCCCGCACCAACGCCTTCAACACGTGATCAACAGTCGGGGCATGGTTCATCAACTCCCGCCCACCCGCAGCAACCGTCGACCACTTCCCATCCTCGGCCTGGGTGAGGTTCGCGATCGTCACATGCACATGCCAATGCGGATCCCCAATCGCCTCCCCCGCCACCGGGCGGGCCGAGCGGTGCACCATCGCCCACCCCGCAAACCCCGAACCCACCACCCGACGGGCGGTCTTACCCTGGCCATGTTTGCCGCGCATCTGAAACGACGTTCGACCCTCCAACCACCCAAACGTCTGAGTCACACACTGGGCGTACGTGTCCTCAATCCGATCCGCCGTACCGTCCTCAGCGAACGCCAACAACAAGCTGTTCGACTTCGGCAACGTGAACGCAATGTCATACCCCGCATTACCCACCACCTGCCGACGCGGCACCACCTCAAAGCCCTCTAAGCCTTGGTCGTCCAGCACCCCGCGGACCTCCCACAAGCCTGCGACTGCCTTCTCAAACACCCCCGCCGGCCACACCACCTCCACATCCAACCCGACCGCGTCCGCGATCCGCCCCGCATCATCCGCCCGGCGTTTCGCGCCATCGCCCAGTCGCTCCACCGCCCGCTCCGCAGACGCGAACTCCCGCGCCAACCGCTCATTACCCAACAACGCGGTGGGGGTTACACCTTGTTCTTGGGCCCTCTGACGGACCGCAGCCACCAACGGCGCCAACGGCACCTTCGAATCCTCAAACACACCCAACTTCGGCTTCACCAGCTGCTCCCCCGTCACCGGATGAACACCAGCCATCAACGACCGCGCCTTCACAAAATCTTTCGGGGCAAGCTCGCTGCCGGGGGCAATGCCCAACGCCGGCAACGCTGAACCCATCCATCTCAGCGGACGCTCACGCGCATCAGTGCGGTAATCAAAACCATGATCCGAGCACCCATGATGCCCACCCAAACGGTAGTCAATCTGCGCCGCCGAACCGTTCAACCGAACCACATACGCCAACGCAACCACCCCCCGTATCCGTCGAGGATACCTTAGTGCAAACCGCTTTTGTCTCTTTTGTTGGTGACTGGTGCTTCTGAAGGGTTGCGGGGTGTGGATGGTGTTAGGTTCGGGTGGTCCATCGGTGTACTACGGTGAAAGCGGTTACTGACTTCCAACTGCTTGAGGAGTAGACGATGGCCACCGCAGCAGAAATCCGAAAACGCGTCCGCGACGCCGAGAAACGCCGCGTGCAAGCCCGCGCCGAGGCGGCGATCCAAGTCGCTGACGCCGCCGCCCGGCTCACGGCTGCGGAAGAAGCCCTTGTGGCCGCCATGGATGACCTCGAACAGGCAGTGAGTGCTGCGGTGTCCGATCAGGGGTACGGAGTCGAAGAACTCGCCCAGGTCACCGATGTGGACCTGCGACGCCTGCGGTGGCCGCGCAGCGTCCAGATACTCCGCGACACACTCAAGGGCACCGGCCGCAAGACCGACCGTGATGATGAAAACCAGGGTGAGCCTGACTCCGAGGAGGTGGCACGTCATGCGCCCGCTGAGCCCCACCACTGAACACATCCTCCGCCGGGCCGTCACCAACGAAACCGTGATCGCCCGCTACACCAAACACATTAAGACCGTGGCTGGCATGGCCTGCCCCAAGATCTGGACCGGGGCGATCTCCGGCAACGGACACGGCCGGTTCTGGCTCGCAGACACCGCCGACGGCCGGGCCGTCACGATCATCGCCCACCGCTTCGGTTGGGCACTCCACCACGGCGTCGACTCCCTCCTCACAGTGGAGGTCGTCTCGCACAGTTGCGACAACCCCCTATGCCAAACACCCGAGCACTGGCAGCCCCGCACCAACGCTGACAACCGCCGCGAATGGGCCCAACGCCGCCGCACCCCCGGCAACCCGCTGCGCGACCGCCGCGGCGCACGCGGCCGCGCCACCGAAATCCGCGACGCCGCACGCCTCAGCAACAACGTCCTCGTCATCGCCCAAACCGGCCTCGGCGACGACATCCACCAAGACCACCTCTTCTCCGACAACCACCTTGAGGAGTCCTGATGAACACCACCAACGGACTGTCCGCATCCATCATCGAAACAGCACTACACCGCACTATCACCGAACACACCCCCACCGAACAGGCGAAGGGTGTCGAAGTGATCACTCCCCCGATCGACATCGTGATCGACCTCAACCAGAAGGAGAGCAGCGGCGATGAGTGAGCCCCAGCGCGTCAGTGGCCCCGCCGACATCGTGGGCACCATCCCCCACCTGTTGAGCTACCACCCCACTGATGATCAACTCGTTGTCTTGGCACTCGGCGAATCCGGTTCCTTAAAAGTCACCATCGGCCTGAACTGGGAAGAAGCGCTCGGCCCCGATCTCGATCAGGGCCCGAAGATGGCCGACTACCTCCATACCCGCGTCAACGCCGCCACCTACCTCGTGGCTGCCTACGGTCCTGCCGGACAAATCCGGGCCGAACGCCTCGCCAGCGCGCTCTCCCACCATGGCAACACCCCCGCTGTCTTCGCGGTAGACACCGCAGCTGGCACTTTCCTGATGAGCGACGGCCACACCTGGGGCGACCCAGAACCCATCGTTGACCAAGGCGACCAGTTCGCACTGCGCGGGGAAAGTGTCGCGGCCCGTGACCGGCAAACAATGCTAGACCGCTACCGCCCCCTCGAGACCCCGACCTACCCCGTCGCGTCCGCGGATCTCGCCCGCCGGATCGATACCTCCTTGCCATCAGTTCGTGTGGCCAGGTGCCGAGAACTCCTCGACCAACTGTCCCAGCCCGGCCATCAGCCGACACCCGATGACCTGTCCGAACTGGCGCACACCACTCTCAGCGCTAGCGTGGTCCGTGACAGTGTCCTCATCGACGTTGCAAGCGACCCTGCCAAGAGAGAAGTAGTCGCCTCGCTATTCACCGGAGCACCCGGTGAGTATCGCGGGCACCTCGCACCTGTAGCAGCCACCGCTATCTACTACGGCGGTCATGGTCCCGCCGCCCAAACAACCCTCCAACACACCGCGGAAGGGTCTCCCCACGCTTCGCTCGGCAAGCTGATCGATGCCTCGATCGAAGCAGCCGTCCCGCCGGAAAGTTTCCGCGCAGCAGCGATGGCCGCCAACCCCATCGATCTCGGTGCGGCAGATCGCATGTTTCTTGCAGAGCGCGGGCAAAGCATTCGTGAGCGGTCGAGGGGGCGGCATCAGCAGCCTCAGCGGGACGTTACGACACCCTCTCCACCGGCTTCTCTAGGCCCTCCAGATCGTGGATTGGATCGGTGACTGTCACCGACGGTCAAACTCACTAGGTGGCGTAGCTCGACCAATCGGCGGCTGGCCGTGGACCGGGCCGACAACGAGGGTTGCGCGGCTGGAGCCCAACGCGCAGCTTTTCCGCCACGGCTGCCCGTCCCGCTCGGTGCTGGCCACCCATGGGCTGGGCTCAACCCGGCCAGGCTCGAGACTTCCACCACAGTCTTCCATCCGGAGCCAATTCGACTGTCAGAGGCAGGAGGCATGGTCGAGTCAGTGAGCAAGAGAACATCATGCCGCCGAAACATCCGCCGCGCACAAGAGGCGCAGCCCGCCTTAGATAGATACGCTCAGCCAAGATCCAGGAGGAAGCATTGCTGACATCAGTCGAAATTTGCACCGGTGCCGGTGGCCAGGCGCTTGGCTTGGAACAAGCGGGGTTCGATCATCTGGCCGCAGTCGAGATCGACCAGCACGCATGTGCCACCTTGCGCGCAAACCGTCCTGACTGGAATGTCATCGAACAAGACCTGCTGACATGGGACCCCACCGGATACGAGGACGTGGACTTGCTGGCCGGCGGCGTTCCATGCCCTCCCTTTTCCAAAGCCGGTCGACAGTTAGGCGCTGACGATGAGCGCGACCTGTTCCCCCGTGCAATCGAATTGGTAGGAGCACTACGACCCAAAGCAGTGATGCTCGAGAACGTTCGTGGCCTCCTCGACATCGTGTTTCAGACCTACCGCACCGAGGTAGAGAACCAGCTCAAAGACCTGGGCTACGCGCCTGGATGGAAGCTACTGAACGCCTCCGATTTCGGGGTTCCGCAGCTACGTCCGCGCGTCATCTTCGTTGCTATCCGAAAGGATCTGGGCCGCACATTTGAATGGCCGACACCCGACCCACAAGTAGTAGCACCAACGGTTGGGGAAGCGCTGCGAGACCTTATGGGAGCCAATGGCTGGGAAGGTGTAGACGAGTGGGCCGAGCGCGCAAACACCATTGCCCCAACCCTCGTCGGCGGCTCGAAGAAGCACGGCGGCCCTGATCTTGGGCCTACCCGAGCTCGCCGGGCCTGGGAAACACTTGGCGTCAACGGTAAAACTCTCGCCGAGGAGGCGCCGGAGCCGGGATTCACCGGAATGCCTCGCCTCACCGTCGAGATGGCCGCACGCATACAGGGCTTTCCTCCTGAGTGGAAAATCACCGGGCGCAAGACAAACGCATACCGTCAGGTCGGCAACGCCTTTCCCCCTCCCGTGGCCAAGGCCGTAGGAGAACAGATCAAAGCAACCATCCTGGGCGCGAAGAACGGTCTCCAGGTTGTCGCATGACGTCGCTGATCAGCAGTGCACGTAAGGCGTTCCACCAGCGCCTCATCGATGACAACACACTGTCCCTATCGGCCGACAACGTGGCCTCCAACGCCGACGGCAGCCAGAAGACAAGCAGGAACATCGCACTCAGCATCGCCACCGACATCGGTGCACATGTCGTGCCGAAGAAACTGGATGGGCAGCGGGCAGGCCATCTGTTTGAGCGCGCGGTCCAGCAATTCCTCGAGATTACCTTCCCTCAACTGGGAGCCATCCGGCCCGGCAACTGGCGCATCGAGGATGTCGGTGGTTCACGTGCGGAATACCAAGTCGCCCGGTATGAGCCCTACACACACCTTGATGATCTCGCAACGGCCATCCGGCAGAATCCGATGCTTGCTTCTGTACTTGGCAACTCCTACGAGATCAGTCCCGATGTACTCGTGCTGCGCGAGCCGGAGCCGGATGCGGTCATCAACCGCGATGCCGCGATCGTCGATGACGACACTGCCCAGCACACAGTTATCCGCAGTGCCAACCAGGAACGTGCCATCGTTCACGCCATCGTGTCGTGCAAGTGGACGCTGCGGTCTGACCGTGCTCAGAACGCTAGGTCTGAGGCGCTGAATATGATCCGGAACCGCAAGGGACGCACACCGCATATCGTCGTAGTCACCGCGGAGCCCACACCGTCGCGACTCGCGTCGCTAGCGCTGGGTACCGGTGACGTGGATACGGTGTACCACTTTGCGCTGCCTGAGCTGACGAAGGCCGTCCAGGCAAGCGGAAACGACGAAGCCGAGTCCATGCTCGGGATCCTGGTAAGCGGGAAACGGCTCCGCGATATCAGCGACCTTCCCCTTGACCTAGCGGTCTAGGCCATAACTCCGCCGTTCAGTTGACGGTCCCGTCCGGCTCGGCAGCGGGCCACCGTGAGGTCAACACCGATGACGATCCTGCCATGATCAGGATTCAAGTCACCGACGACAACCGTAGGAGGAAGATGAATGGCTGGTGTGCCCTACGTCTCCCATGTCAAACTCTTCGCGAACGCTCATTCGGCCATGCTCTCGGCCATTGAGCTCTTCAACAAGCCTCGCATCGAGTATCGCAACGAGACTACTGCCATCCTCGTCACGAACGCTTGGGAGTTGGCGTTGAAAGGCCTCCTGCGCCGTCACAGGGTCCGTATCTTCAAGAAGAAGGAGCGCGGCCGCCCTTACGAGTCCATCGGCCTTGATCAGTGCCTCGAGGTCGTGCGCAATCGTAAGCTGTGGCCCGCATCTCTAGACGGTGCCGCGACCGCCGTGAACATTCAGGCACTACAGGGATTCCGAAACCGGGCAATCCATCTTTACAACGCTGACGGGCTCGGCACGGTCATCTACTCCTACCTTCAGCAGGCTGTGCTCAACTTCCGGGACTTCTTAGTAGCAGTTAACGGTAGAGACCTAGCAGAGTCGATCACGTGGGACCTTCTGCCGCTAGCTGCGACCACACCCAGTGAGGCAGTTCAGTTCATGAGGGTCGATCCCGACGCCAGGACGCTTCCCGCAATCAACGAGTTCTTAGTGGAGCTGCGGCGAGGAATCGAGTCGGTAGAAGACATCGGCGGGGATACCGGCCGAATCTACACCTACTACGACGTTGCCCTGCACTCAAAGAAACGCGCAAGCGCTGCGGATTTGTCTGTTGCGGTTGACCAAGATGCCGATGGCAAGATCCTAAAGCGCACCTACGACCCCAACGACGGGCATCCACTCACCGCCACCGAGCTCCTCAAGAAGGTGAATGCGAAGCGCAAAGCGAAGCGCGACCTGACTACTCACGATAGAACCGCAGCCGTTTGGCACAGCAACATGCGGGAGAACCCGGAATATGCTTGGAAGCACTCCACTTCGCTGAGCCACGTGTACTCCCACGCCGCCGTCGCATTTCTGGTTTCCCAGCCTGACACCTACTACGACGAAGCCCGCAAGGCATACAAAGAACACCTTGCCCAAAGACGATCCACTGGCTAGCGATCGCCCTACCGGCAGATAGAACCTGCGGAACCCCGCCCACTCAACACGCCCACTTGCGGGAGCTATCCGCTAACGCTCAGTCTCAACTAGGGGCAGAGCACAGCAGGCACTCGCTCTGACCATGACAGCTACAGCAACCAGCCACGCAATGATAATAAAAGGCTGCAGCCGTAGTGGCGCGCTGGCGAGTGCTCGAAAGGACCACGTTGACCGTCACACCACGGGCGTGCTCTCTCCCTTCCGCGCCAGCCGTGCCGCCTTCCGCTGCTGCAACCGTGCTGGCGATTGGTAAACCTCGTCGAGCACTTCCGCCATTAACTCGATGATCTCCTCGGCTTCTTCCTTGGTCACCGGGTCTGCAAAGTCGCCGTGAGCCATGTCATTACCGAAGTGACGAACCTCGTGAGCCTGCTCCTTCGTGTGATTCCGAATGCGATCGCTCGCGTACAAACCATCGATACGTTCCTCTAAATTCCTGCCCTTGGCGTCGCTGTGCTTGCACGTCGCTTCAATCACGGCACGGGCTAGCGAGCCAACCGCCCGAAAGGCTCCGGCACTGAGGCACAGAGTCGCCTCGGACGCAGCTTCGGCGATGTGAGGAGGCACATCTTTGAACTCGACGATCTCCTTGTACCTCGGCATCCACCGAGGCGCTCTCCAGTTGCGCGCATTCGCAGCCTCTGGGCCGGATACTTGCGTAGAGGTTCTCTCGTTACTCGACAACGTTTCGGCCGCCAGACTCAATCGAAGGCAGTTCTGACACTTGTACGCGGCTTCAATATGCAACCTGCTTCGCGCCACGATGAAATGCAGTCCGCTTGCGGCGTCCATGTGGCTCAAGGTCCCACAATGCCCGCACGTAGTACTTGCCATGCCTTTAACCTTATGACCACTGCCCTGTTTAAGGAGCGACTCCGCTGCTCGGGAGTTTTCAGTCAGCTTCATTCCTTGAGTATTCCTGGGATTGGATTACCGAGGTTAGACCCAGAAACCAAGGCCACGCGGCAAATATTAGGAGCCAGTATGCGCAGTTGATGAGGAGGACGTGTCGCGGGACACGTGCCAGCAGCCCGGATCGCGCGGCACTCTTGGAGCCTGGCTCGGCCGCTCCGCTTCAGTCATGTTTGCCTCGGTGGTGTCATCGCTCACAGGCTTAATCGTGTCGGTCATCATGGTCCTTTCTCAGGGCCGACCCCTACACAAAAAATCTGACACCCTCATGCTGAACCCCGCGGGCTGCCCGCTTCCGAATTTGCTCCGGCCTTGGAGCAGTTCCGGGAGTGGCACAGGCTGTCGCCGACGACCTTCAACCGACGCTCACGCAGTGGCAACACCAGGTCAGGTTCGGCCGTCTCATTTCCTTGGTTACGAGGCAACCACCACTGAGACACTCCTCCCTCGGTACTCGAGGGCCGAAAGTGCGTCACAAGTCGGTACGAAACTGAGCGCGTCGGACCAAGGGTGGAGCGCCAACTTCTGAAACACTCAGTGCGTGTCAGTCGTTGGATACGCCAGAGTCAGCACCACTCACCAATCACTCACCGCACAAACTGATGCCTTGACTGCGGCCGGGTGCGACCGGATCTTCACCGACAAACTCTCCGGCGCCCGTGACGATCGCCCTGGGCTGGCGGGTCTTCTCGATTACGTCCGGCCGGGTGACACGGTCGTGGTCGTCGCATTGGACCGGTTGGGCCGCTCGCTGTCCGGAGTCATCCGCACGATCGAGACCCTCACCCGGGCAGAAGTTCTGCTGCGCTCCCTACGTGAGGGAATCGACTACACCACTCCCGCCGGTCGGATGCTGGCCGGGATCTTCGCCTCCCTGGCCGAGTACGAACGCGACCTCATGCATGAGCGCGCCGCTGCAGCACGGGAAGCTGCGCGTCGACGCGGCCGCCACACCGGCCGGCCAGCCAAACTCACCCCCGCCCAAGCGCGCCAAGTGCGTTCACTCCGGGAGGGTGGGGAGACGATCGCCGAGCTGGTTCGCAGTTTCGGGGTCTCGCGCGCCACCATCTACCGGGTACTGAACGCCCCAGACCTTTCGACAGCCAGCACCGCAGCGGAGGCCACGCGATGAGCAAAGACGATCTACCCGTACCTGCCGGGTACGCCGACTTGCTCGAAGAGCTGAAGCGCACCGTTGCGGAGTCGCGGTGGCGTGCGCAGCGCGTGGTCAACACCGAACTCATGGAGATGTATTGGCAGATCGGCCGAACCATTCTCACCCGCCAACAAGCGGAAGGATGGGGTACCGCAGTGGTGGAACGGCTCTCTACGGATCTGCGGTCAGCGTTCCCGCAGATGCGCGGGCTGTCGCGCAGCAACCTGTTCTACATGCGCTCCTTCGCCGAAGCGTGGCCAGATGGAGTTGTCCAGCAACCTGCTGGACAACTTCCCTGGGGCCACATCATGGTCCTGCTGGACAAGACCACCGATCAGCCTGAGCGGGATTGGTACGCCGCCGCAGCAGCCGAGCACGGCTGGTCGCGCAACGTTCTGCTCAACCAGATCATGAACCGCCTCCACGCCCGTACCGGCGCCGCCCCGTCCAACTTCCCGACACGACTGCCATCAGCCGATTCCGAGCTGGCGCAGCAGCTCACCCGAGATCCCTACGTCTTGGACTTCCTCGACCTGACCGAACAAGCCGCCGAGCGCGACCTCGAGGCCGCGCTGATGAAGCACCTCCAAGACTTTCTTCTCGAACTCGGCCACGGCTTCGCCTTCGTCGGCCGTCAATACCACTTCGAGGTCGACGGCGACGACTTCTACATCGACCTGCTCTTCTTCAACTGGGTCCAATCTCGCTTCGTCGTCGTCGAACTCAAGATCGGCCGCTTCGCCCCTGACCACCTGGGCCAGCTCGGCTTCTACGTCTCCTGGGTCGATGAGAACCTGCGAGACCACGACCGCCACTCCCCCACCATCGGAATCTTGATGTGCGCGGGTCGCAACGACAACGTGGTCCGCTACTCCCTTGCCGGCACCAACCAGCCCCTCGCCGTCGCTGATTTCAACTACGACGCCCTGCCCAAATCGCTGCGCGAAGTCCTGCCCACCGAAGCAGAACTCTCCGCCGCTGCCGGCGAAGCACTCTCCCAGGTTGAGGAACGGTATTAGCCCGACACTTCAGAACTGCGGCTCAACACTCCTACCCTGATCGACAGCCTGATCACCCGTGCCTATTACCAGCTGCACCGACCCCGCTGAATGCCGCGACCAAGGCACTCACGGGAACCTGAAGAACACGTGGCCCGCCGCGGCCACTCCCTGGGGCACATATCAAAGAACGGTCGTCCAGTAATCCCAGAATCGCCAGGCAATGAGCGCGATGACGAGAATGTACCAAGCGGTGAGTATTGCCCCGCGATACTGCTGCAGCAGAGTGATCGTTCGCGAGCCGGGCGATGCGTCGTCGCGCTGGAGGCTGCTCATGTTGTGGACGGTGGTGTGCCAGAAGATCGGGATGGTCACGGCCCACACGATCATGCAGTAGGGGCACAGTGCGCCGATGACGAAGAGACTTTGGAAGATGAGCCAGTGCACGAACACGATCGCGAAGGTGACTGCGGCCTGGACACCCACCCAGAACCAGACGGCGAATCGTGCTCCGGCCAGCACCGCGGCCCCGACAACCGCAACGGCAGCGAACCCGGCGATCCCGATGATGGGGTTGGGTATGCCGAACGCGGCCGCTTGCGGTGTGAGCATGACCGACCCGCACGACAGCACGGGGTTGATACTGCACGTCGGAACGTAGTCCGGGTTCTCGGTGAGCGCGATCTTTTCCACCAGCAGTACGACCGCCGCGATCAGGCCGATGAGACCAGCCACCGTGAACAGCAGGCCAAGACCACGGCTGCTGCGGTCGATCGTCGTGGCGTGCTGACCGGTAGGAGTGGCCTGGTCAGTCATTGAGTGCGGCATCAAAGCTGTTCTCCAGATCGGCGAGGCTCTGAGGGTCGAGCCGTTCGCCGTCGAGGAAGAACGTCGGAGTGCCGTTGACGCCGAGAGTCTGACCGTCCTGGATGCTCTGCTCGACCCTCGCCGACGTGGCCGGGTCGTCGTAGGCGGTCGCAAAGCTCTCCATGTCCAGACCTAGATCCTCGGCGTAGCCGAAGAAGGTCTCGCGCTGCGAGGCCTCTTGGTGACCCCACTGTTCCGCGGTTTCGAACAGTCGCTGGTACATCGCCTCGAACTCACCTTGCTCAGCGGCCGCCTCCGCGGCCAAAGCCGCGTTGAGCGAGTTGCCATGCAACGGCATGTGGCGCACGACGAAAGTGACGCGGTCGCCGTAACGGTCCCGCAGATCCTCGATCACCGGGTACAGCGCCACACACCCCTCACACTCGAAGTCCAAAAACTCCACGAACACCGCCTCACCACCGTCGGACAGTCGAGGGCTGTCCTCACGCACCAACGGTTCCGTCCCCATGCCTGCGGTCTCGGAGGTGGCGGTGGGTCGGTCGTCGCGGTTGGTGAAGACCAACAAGCCGACCACAACCACGACCGCGGCAACGATCATCGCCACCGACAGTTTCCGACTCCGACTCATCAGGTACCTCCTACAGCAGTGAGACGATTCGACGACACCGCACTGCCCTTCCCGGACGCAACCCCCTTTCGGGGAGTGCGAGCGGCACGCAGCCCGTTGGCGATCACGACGACCTCGGCGAACTCGTGGACGAGGACGACCGCTGCCAAGCCGAGCACACCGGTGATTGCCAGCGGCAATAGTACGACGATGATGGCCAGGGACAGCACGATGTTTTGGTTGATGATCGTCCGGCCGCGGCGCGCGTGCCGCAGGCCGGCGGGGAGCAGGTTCAGGTTGTGGCCGGTGAAGGCGACGTCGGCGGATTCGATGGCCGCGTCCGACCCGGTTGCTCCCATCGCTATTCCCACGGTGGCTCCCGCCAGTGCGGGGGCGTCATTGATGCCGTCGCCGATCATCGCGGTCGGCTTCTTCCTGGCGAACTCGGTGACGAGGCGGGCTTTGTCCTCGGGTCGCAGTTCGGCGTGCACGTCGGTGATTCCGGCGATGTCGGCCAAAGCGGTGGCAGTGCGGGTGTTGTCGCCGGTGAGCATGCTCACCTCGATGCCCTGACCGCGCAGGTCAGCTACGACCTCGGGGACTTCGGGGCGCAGTTCATCGCGGATCCCGATCGCACCGGTGATGGCGCCGTCGAGGGCGACGAGGACGCAGGTCTGTCCCTCGGCTTCCAACTCTGCGACGCGCGTCGCGAGGGGGCCGGGGTCGAGCCAGCGGGGGCTGCCGACCCTGACCCGGTGGTTGTCGACGAGGCCGGTGATGCCGTGCCCGGCTTCCTCCGAGATCTCGTGTGCCACCGGGACGGATTTCGCGGCGGCTGTGATGGCGGCGGCCAGCGGGTGGGTCGAGTGCTGTTCGATCGCCGCTGCGTATGCCAGCACCTGATCGGCGTCGATTTCGCCGGTGGGGATCACCGCGGTGACGGTGGGCTCGTTGCGCGTGAGGGTGCCGGTCTTGTCCACAGCCACGTGGCGAATGCCGCCGAGGCGTTCGAACGCGGCACCGCTTTTGATGACGACACCGAACTTGCTCGCCGCCCCGATCGCGGAGACAACTGTCACCGGCACCGCTATCGCCAGCGCACACGGACTCGCCGCGACCAGCACCACCAGGGCACGGGTGATCCACAGCTCGGGGTCTCCGAACAGCGATCCGAGCACCCCGACGAGGACGGCGAGAATCATCACCCCGGGCACCAGCGGGCGAGCGATCCGGTCCGCGATGCGCGCTCGGTCGCCCTTCTCAGCCTGAGCCTGCTCGACCAGTTCCACGATCGTGGTCAGCGAATTGTCGGTGCCCGCCGCGGTCGCCTCGACCTCCAACACTCCCGCGGCGTTGATCGCACCGGCAGAAACCTCGTCACCGGGCTCGACCTCGACCGGGATCGACTCACCGGTGATCGCCGAAGTGTCCAAGTTCGACTGCCCCGACGAGACGATCCCGTCGGTGGGGACCCTCTCCCCGGGCCGGATCAGCATCACCTGCCCAACCGTGATCTCTTTCGCAGGCACCTCCACCGACACGCCATCACGCCGGATGGTGGCGGTCTCGGGCACGAGCTTCAACAGCGCCCGCAACCCCGAGCGAGCTCGGTCCATCGCTTTGTCTTCCAGCGCTTCGGCAATGGAGTACAAGAAAGCCAGCGCCGCTGCCTCTTCGACATACCCGAGGATGACCGCGCCGGTCGCGCTGATCGTCATCAACAAGCCGATGCCGAGCTTGCGCTGGGTGACCAATCTGCGAATCGCGCCGGGCACGAACGTGGATGCGCCCAGCAACAGACCGACCCAGAACACCACTGCCGCTGTGGTTTCCAGCCCGGACCACTCCAGGATCAGACCGGTGACGAACGCGACCCCGGAGAATGCCGGCACCAGCACAGCAGGGTCACGCCACCACGGACGTTCCACCTCGTCAGCCTCACGGACCGGTGTGACGGTCGGGTCGTCGCAGCCACACGCCTCACTCATGAAACATCCTGCGCAGACGCGTTCGGCGCATCGCAACAGCCTGGGACGCTGCACGTGGGGTCAATGCATGGAACGTCCTCATCCACCGCCAGCGTCACGTCCACCAACGCCGTCAACGCGGCCGTCAGGTGAGGGTCGGCAATTTCGTAGCGCGTCTGTCGACCTTCCGCCTCCGACACCACGATCCCGCACCCCCGCAAACACGTCAGATGGTTCGACACATTCGTCCGCGTCAGCCCCAACTCCCGCGCCAGTTTCGCCGGATACCCCGACCCCTCCAGCAACGACAAGAGAATCCTCGACCGTGTCGGATCCGCCATCGCACGACCCAACCGGTTCATCGCATCCAGACGTGAAGCAATAGTCAGCATGCAGTGACCATACAGCAGATAGTGACCTATCCGTGGCGCCTCACCCCGTGATGGACGGCCCTCAGGCCAAGCAGCCACAGCACGCATCGACCTTGATAGATCGCTGCATTGCGATATCATCGCTATATGACGGTACAAAGAGTGTGGGTCTCGCCGTTGGATGAGGTGGCGACGACCGCGTACGCGCACTTGTTCCAAGCACTCGCCGAGCCCACGAGGCTGGCAATCGTGCAACACCTCGCATTTGGGGAGCACCGGGTTCGTGACTTGGTCGAGCACATGGGGCTCGCGCAATCGACGGTGAGTAAGCACGTCGCTTTCCTGCTTGAATGCGGGTTGCTCGCAACCCGTCCCGAAGGGCGCGCCACGTGGTACTCACTGGCCGAGCGCGATTTGCTGCGGGATCTCATCGCTGCCGCGGAGGCCATCCTCGATGCCACCGGAACTCAGGCGGTGCTGTGTGCGCATTTGCGACCCGGGAACCGGGTCACGACCAGGCGGGGAGACAAATAGTCATGGGGGCTGGACACAGTCACGGGCCGGTCGTCGATGAGGCCAGTCTCCCGGGTGATTTCCGTAAGAAGTTGTGGATCGCGTTCGGCATCACCGCCACCATCGTCGTGGCCCAAGCTGTCGGATCGGTGATCACCGGCAGTCTCGCGCTCTTGACCGACACGGCCCACGCCATCACCGACGCGTCCGGACTGCTGGTCGCGCTGATCGCGGCCACGCTGATGCTGAGGCCGGCAAACCCCAAGCGCACCTGGGGGTTTCGTCGAATCGAAGTGATCGCCGCGCTGGGGCAGTCGGTCCTGCTGCTGGTCGTCGGTACCTATGCCGCGATCGAGGGCATCAGACGCATGTTCGAGCCGCCGGACGTTCCCGCCGGCGAGCTGCTCGTTTTCGGCATCATCGGGCTTGTCGCCAACATCATCGCGATCACCGTCCTCGCATCGAGCCGGAGCGCGAACCTGAACATGCGCGCCGCATTCCTCGAAGTCCTCAACGATGCGCTCGGTTCACTGGGGGTGATCGTCGCCGCCATCATCATTGCCACGACCGGTTTCCAGCAGGCTGATGCCATCGCGGGCCTACTCATCGCTGCGCTGATCGTTCCTCGCGCAATCAAACTCATGCGCGAAACGGTGCGAGTGTTGATGGAGTTCACTCCGCGGGGGCTCGATCTCGATGAGGTGCGTCGACACATCCTCGCCTTGGAGCACGTGAAGGACGTGCATGACCTGCACGCATCAACGGTCGCGACCGGGCTTCCCACGCTCACCGCGCACGTCGTGGTGGACGACAAATGCTTCACCGACGGCCACGCCGCCGCGATCTTGCACGACATCAAGGAATGTGTCGCCGGCCACTTCGAGGTGTCGATCCACCACTCGACCTTCCAAATCGAAACCCAGCACATCGCCGAGCACGAACCGTCCACCACGAAACACGCGTAACTTTCCGCCGCCAACCGGACCATCGGTCGACCTCGTCGGGACTGGTCAGGTCAGCTACGTCCAACTCTCCGACCTTGCACTGGTTGATACGTCCCGGCAGCAACAATCTGGATGCCGAGCACACGCATGCACGATCGCGCCCCGTTCGACCATGCATCCACAATCTGCACATGCCATTTTCATGAGTCCAAGCTACCGAACGACCCAGAACATGCAGCACCGCCGCTTTGGGCTTCAACTCCTTCGATCCGATGGAGGAAGCGAGCCAGCGACGAGGATCGCGAAGTAGTTGGGATATCGATAGCGGCTACCCGAACCGCTTCACCCTGCTGGAGGGTGAAGCGACAACCGTCGAACGCGGGTGCTTCTGCTGAACATGTAGTAACGTGGGAAACGGGAAACATAGTTACTCCCGTATCTAGGAGAGTTTATGTCGGAGAAGACGCCGGAGCAGCGGGCAGACGAGGCAGCAGAGGAATTGGCGGCATCCGGGGAGGCGGTGACAGCGCGGGCGGTGCGGCAGCGCTCCGGAGTGCGGATGACGGTGGCTGCCGAGGCCGCGCGGGTATGGAATGAGCGCCGCCAAGCGGAAGGTGCGGTACCGGTGGTGCCGGAGACGCTGGTGGTGCGCGTGGAGGCGATTTGGCGGGAGGCGTACACCGCGGCGCGGGCTGAGTTCGACACCGAGCGGGCGGGTTGGCAGACCAAGCTGGAAGCCGTGGAGGCGGAACGCTCTTCCCTGACAGCCGATATCGATCAGCTGGAGGGGGAACGCGACCAGGCCCGGACCGACGCGGCGACCGCGATCGAAGAGTTGGGGCAGTACCGGTCACGGGCCGATCGTGCCGAGGCGAGTGTGGAGGCGTTGCAGGCCGAGTTGGAGCGGGTGCGCGCCGATGCTGCTGCTGCCCGGGAACGAGCCGACGCCCAGGCCGCGGCGGTGACTGAGCAGCGATCGCGCGCCGATCGAGCAGAAGCCCGCGCACAGGCTTTGGAAGAGGTCAAGCCGAAGGACGATTGACCCGGCTTCTCCTGGGGGACGTGACCCAAGCAATGGCCGGCCCGCGCCTGTGGTGTGGGCCGGGCGAGGGAGCGGGTTGCGTGCGACCCGCTCCCCCCTCGAGGCTCAGGCGGTGGCAGCGATCCCCTCCCCCTGGGGTTGAGTGAAGGCGTCGGCGAGTAGGTGAGCGGCCTTGAGCGCATTCTTGGCGGTGGCCTTGACGAGGTCGGTGTCGCAGTTGCTCCAGCCGGCGACGTAGCCGACGCTGTAGGCGCTGGTGTCGAGGCCGAGGAGTCCGGCGACGATGTAGGCGACCGATTCGGCTTCGGTCTCTGCGGTGCCGCGGTGGGCGATGTAGTCGGCCAGGTCGTGGTCGGCGTGCAGGATGACGTGGGCGGCTTCATGGAGTGCAGTCTTCGCGGTTTGCGCTGGGGACATTCCGTGGTTGACCACGACGCGGCGGGTGCCGTCGATGGTGGTGTACCCGTTGAGTTCGGGATTGCCAGTGTCTTCGATGCTGAACTGCCACCCCTCCCCCGCCAACCAGTCCGCGACCTGGGTAGTGATGTTGTGCGGATCTTCGCCGGTGAGGCGCTGCGCGATCGTGTGAGGGTCGGCAACGTCGGGGTCGATGGGTTCGGTTTGGGTGATGTCGAACACCGAGACGGGAAAGAAGCGGACGCGCTTGTGGGTCTTTTCGTTGCCGTTGTCGTCTTCTTCGGTGATGGTCACCTCTCGGCCGCCGAAGATGCGGATCGACTTTTCGCCTTTGCGGACTTGTCGGCCGCGCTTTTGCCAGGACCGGTACCCGGCAACCTTAGTGGCGGCGGGGTTCTGGGCGAGGATCAGCAACAGGTTGTTGAGGCTGTAGGAGTGGAACGACTGCGCGAAGGCCAGGAAGCGTAGCCACTGGTCAGAGTCGCGGAGTTGTTCGATCTGGTGGGTGAGGGTCTCGTGCAGCTGCGCGGCTTCGGCTTGGCGCTTTTCGATCTTTGCGGTGGTGGTGTTGCGTGCCATGTCTGGGTCTCCTCCCGATTGGTCGTCCCCCTTCTTGGGACAACCGCCGCGTCTTTTAGGGAGGGGTGCGGGGTCAACCGTGGTGCCGGGGAACGGAGAGAAGTTTTCGCAGCAGCGTCAGCGGCCCCGTAAGGGGGCAAGAAAAGTTGTCGAGTACCGCAAGGCCGCAGGCACCGCAGGTGCCGAAGAACGGTTGATGCCGGGCCCCGCCCTCAAAGACGATGAAGGGTCCCAAGAAGGGTTACCGGTATCCCTCTACAGGGGTCTTTCGGCCCAAAGGGCCGACGTTGGCAGGCGCAGCCTCAGTGACGCCACCTGGCTATGCGACGTTTCACGTGGGAGTTTCGCGGGCCTTCCCTTCATTGCACGGTCGAGGAGTTCGGAAGTGCGCGCCAGACACCCCTTCGATGCGCCTGAATGCGCGACCAGAACCGCCTACCAAGGAAGGGCGTGCCTACGGTCAGTAAGTGCGTCGGCGTCCCACCGAAACAGGCGGGAGCCTGTATTCCGCATGAGCTGATCATGGCGCGGCCACCCTGCGAGTTGGCTCGAAGCGAAATGTGCCACAAGCTGTGGCACTTCCCCGCCCATCCCCTACTTCGACCGTCCATGCTGCACGGGGGTGCATCAATCCATCGTGTTGTCAGTGTTCGTACACGTCGCGACGGTGGCCAGCTCGCACGACCGTCACGGTCAGCTCAGTGTCGAACACGTCGTAGATCACCCGGTAGTCCCCGACTCGAATCCGCCACGCTGTCTTCTCACCGACAAGCTTCTTTGACCCTCGGGGCCTGGGGTCTTCCGTCAGTTCCTCGATGCTGTCGAGGACGCGATCACGCGCCACGCGGGGTAACTTTTTGATCTGCCGCGCTGCCGCGGCAGTGAACTCGACACGGTAGGTCACGAAGCCAGATCAGCGCGCAGCTCATCTAGGGTCACACGGGTGCCGTCGTCGGACGACTTGGCATCACGGTAGGCGCGAACGTCGTGGGCCATCTCGAACTCTTCAAGTGCTTCGAGGTCGGCAACGCTCACCACGACCGCGGCCAGTTTCCCGTTGCGGGTGACACCGATGCGCTCTCCTGCGTACATCGCACGGCTCAACACGTCGGAGAGCTGGCTGCGCAGTTCACGGGTGGTGACTTCACTGCTCACGGTATCCATATGAACATTGTAGCCCCTGAGGCGCTTGTGTACACGTGCAGTATCGCGCCGAGAGGGGCCGTGTTCGAGCCCTCCCCTAGCAGACCCCCATGCTGAAGAAGCGCCGACTTAGGGCATGCCTTAACGCGCGTCTTACTTTGTGCTTTAGGTCGCGCCCTGTGTGAGTGACTGAGAGTCAACCTATGACTAACCCTAGGCGCGCACTACGGCGTGTCTTAAGGCATGTCATGGGTTCATGCTGTAGGACTCTTCTTATGACGATGGCTGGGGCATTAAATCGGGTGGTCACAGTCGCCAACGGCAAAGGCGGCGTGGGTAAAACCACTACGGCGTGCAACTTGGCGGGGTTAGCCGCGGCTGCGGGGTGGCGAGTTCTCTTGGTGGACTTTGATCCTCAGGGCAACGTGGGCCACATCCTGGGATACAGGTGGCGTGATGAGTCCGACGGGGGCGAGCACATGGTTGATGTGCTCATGCACGGCAAACCCTTGACCCCACTCCTAACGGATGTGCGCCCCAATCTGGACGTTGTTCCAGGTGGCGAGGCCTTGGACTCACTGGAAGATTTGCTCGCCGGGAAGCTGAAACGAGGCCAGGGTGTTCACTCGCTCCTCGCCGATGCCTTGGCACAGGTGGCAGGCGATTACGACCTAGTTGTCTTTGACACCCCGCCGACGCGGCCGTTGCTGCTCCGGCTTGCGCTGGGGGCGACGCGATGGATCGTAGTACCCACCCGCCCTGGCAGGACCAGCATCGAAGGCTTACGGGCACTATCCGTCGACATGGCAGCGGTCAGGGACACCAACCCGCAGCTCGAATTGCTCGGCGTGGTGTTGTACGACGTCGAAACCAACGCGAAGGTTATCCGCCGCAACGCGATAGAAGACATCAAGAGTGCACTCGGGGGAGTGGCACCGATTTTCGACTCCGTGATCCGGCATGCCTTGGCGCCGGTAGTTGAGTCGGAAGAGCAGGGCATCCTCCTGCACGAGGTGGCCGAGCGGGTTGACAACGCCGAGCCCTACTGGAAGGCACTTCAGGAGGGTCGCAAACCGCAGCGTGTTCCGGGCTCGGCTCCTGCTCTGGCTGATGATCTGGTGCTGCTCACCGATGAGATCCTGCGGGCCATCGCCGCACGCGAAGATGCTGTGGAGGTGACAGCATGACTGACCGCCCCCAGCTCCAGCCTGTTCCCGGACTCGCGCGTTCTACCAAAATTGTCGGGCCACCACGGCGAAAGCCTGCTGAACCAGACGTACCGGTTGCAGCGCCGGAACCGACCAAACGACGGGCCTCTAGCCCGGCTAAGTCGGTGCCTCCTTCGGCCTCCGGGTTCAAACGAGTGACTCTTTCGCTTCCTGTGGCTGTGGCTGAAGCGCTCCGAGATCGCGCGGCCAGTGACAAGGCCGCCCAAGCCGACGTTCTGATGGACGCACTCGAGGCAACTCGGGACAGTCTGCCCGCCTTACTCGAAGAGGGGGAGACCCACCGTCGCAGTGGCTTGTTCGTCCGCAGCGCCCCCCGTGTCAATGAACCGCTGACGACCCTGTCCCTAAGGGTGCTGGCAAGCAACGTGCAGGTTATCGACCAACTTGTGACAGCACTGCGGGCACCCTCTCGATCTCGCATGTGCACAGTTGCGCTCAGGGAATATTTGGAACACAAATAGTACTTAGGGCACGCCTTAAGTCGCTGACTGGGCGTGCTCTGGGTTGACACTTGACGCAAGGGCGAAGCTCACCGCATGCGGAACAGCATGGTGCTTCGAAGCGCTCACCGTTTGTCGTGGCGGTTCTAACCGCGTACCTAGCCGTATAACGCATCAGAACGGGCACTCGCCTTCTCCATCCCAGGGCTCCCACCCGGCGACCTGGTGTTTGTCGGGTGGGTCGATGTGCCAGGTGTTGCCGTAGGCGTCGCGGCGGAGGAGTACACCGGGGTCGCAGGTGGGGCAGGGCTCGACGGTGGTGAAGCCGCCGCCGTGGTCGATGTGCCAGCCGCCGTAGCAGCGCCCGCAGGGTTGGGCGAGCTCGAACATTGGTCCGGCGGGTACCCATTCGTCGGGGTCGATGGGGATTTCTTGCAGGCATGCCTGTAGGAGGGACCAGGGGTGGTGTGCGGGGCCGGTGCGGCGGATGCCGCGGCGGGTGATTTGTTCATCGATGGCGTCGCCGAGGGCGTGGGGGAGCCACCCGGCTTTCAGGTAGTCGCGGAGTTGGGCCGCTGCTTGGTAAGTCGTCCAGTTTGCGAACAGTCTTTGGAGGCCTTCGTGGCGCATCACTCGTTCGCTGAACGCCAGATCGGGTCTCCGCCGCCTCTTTTGTTGGTGCGCGGCCGGAGGCCGCTCATTCTGTGCCGCGCCAGCGGCCTTACGGAGGATAGATAAAACGTAAGTGTGAAGGGATTCTTTACCCCGTAGGGGAAGGGTGACGAAGCGTTGTTGGTGTGGGTGAGTTATCCCCGGGTTTTCCACAAGGGTAAGGATCTGGCCGGGTTCGGGTTCGGTGATGCGGCGGCGGAGTTTCGGGGATAACGGTGTGATCCAGTACTCGCTGGGGAGGCCGCGTTGGCCGTGTCCGGGGCGGTGCTGGGTGAGCATGCGACGTTCTTCGTAGGTGAGTTCGCGGCCGCGGAAAACCTCAAGGTAGATGCCGATGGCGACGGCGACGCGGCGGGCGCGGGTGACTTGGCGTTCTCCGCGGCCGATACGGGCAGCGGCGACGGGGAGTGAGGTGCGCATGCCGCGGCCGGTGATGACGTCGGCGTCGAGGATGTCGTTAGTAACGACAGCCAAGAACGTAGTGACGCTGACTTGGTGGGCCCGGCAGATACTGCGCACGGTCGCGTGGGTGGCGAGCTGCTTGACCAGGTCGAGCATTTGTTCTTGGCCTGGCCAGTAGGGGATCCGCCGGGCGATGTAGCGGGGGACTCTGGGTGCGGCGAGGCCTTGGCGTCGTTCGGGCGCGCTGGTGGCTTTGCGCATAGTGCGCAACGACAGTGGCGAATGGGGCCGAACACGATCAAGCCGGGTGTAGCGGTCGGCGTGGTGCGACACGCCAGGGGAGGGTTCTTCGGCGGGATGTTGGTATCGGCGTGAGGGGTGGCTTAAGATGGGCAGCATAAAGCCGCCTGTAGGTGAAACATGCAGTTCCAATCAGGCTTGGTGTGAGGATTCTTGGTAGGGACCTCACACGTTTTGATTCGATGAGCCCTCCGTTGGCGCGGGGGGCTTCATCATTTCCCTGTCCAGGGCATTGCCCTGCGTGGGTTATCCAGTCATCGGCAGTTGCTCCGAGGGATCTACTGGCTCAGGCATCGCCACATCGGCGCCGTGATACTGGGCCAGGATGATCTCGATGTAGTCACTCATCGGGATTCCGCGAGCTGCGGACTCCTCAAAGATCCGCTGCGCGACGTCACGTCGGACACGTGTCTTGAACGGTCGTCGATCACCCTTGCTCGGTCGACCACCCTTGTTGTGGCTGCTAGCGCTGAGCGTCGTCATGGTCAGATCACACCATGAGAGGGTTCCTGGAACCTGGATTCGGCGTGGCGTGTCGCAGCATTCTTGCGCGGCACCAAGCCAGTTAGCGCTTAAAGCATGCGTACGCGAAGCCAATCGAGCTGTGCCCGGACTTTGACACGGTCCAATGACCAGCTGACAGGAACCCCGCCAACACGTTGATCGCGGGGCACTGACGCTACTACGGCACCCGTCTCTTCCATGTCTCGGAGGTGACGGCTGATGGTGTTTTGTCGAGTTTGGAGTTCTTCGATCAATTCGTTTGTAGTGGCGCTGCCACCTCGTGCTGCCAGCGCAAGCATGATCGCCACGCGAACTCGGTTCATTCCGAACATCTGCACGACTGGCTCCACTTCCGGTGGAAGGGGCGGATCGGCATAAGTCGGCACCCTGCCATTGTCCCAGTTGACTAGAAGCTGCGCTCATCTCCCGTATGCTATCGCTTAATGGATAGTTCGGAGACAAATTCACAGAGAACCGCATGATTAGAGGCCTCAGGTACCGGGCCGGGTGTCGCTGAGCCAGGGGAGTGGGTCGACGCTGGTGTAGACCTGTCCGGGTGTTCGTCCTGGTGGGTAGAGCTCGAAGTGGAGGTGTGGGCCGAAGGTGCGTCCGGTCATGCCGATGACGCCGATGGGTTGGCCGGCGGTGACGCGTTGACCGACGGGGACGGTGGATCCGCCGAGGTGGGCGTAGAGGGTGTGGGTGCCGTCGTCGTGGCGGATGGAGACCCAGTGTCCGGCCCATCCGCTGGCGGCACCGCCGAATCCGGTGTGGGTGATGGTCCCACTGGCGGCGGCGAGGACGGGGGTGCCGATGGCTGCGGCGAAGTCGACCCCGGTGTGGTAGCGAGACCACGCGCCGACTTGTCCCCAGCGGGCGGTGATGGTGGCGTTCCGCACGGGCTGGACGCGTGTTCCTGGGTTGCTGGTGCCGGGGAGGGTTCCGCCGTTGTCGGTGCCGCCGGCGTAGCCGTGGACGGAGACGTGGACGTGGTCGCGGTGGGCGAGGGTGGGATTCGGCCCGGCGTAGCAGGATCCTTGTGGGCTGCCGCAGAGCCGCCAGCCTTCACTGGCCCGGGCGACGGACCAGATGTGGCCGTCCCAGATGATGTAAACAACACCGAGAGTCTCAGCATTGGTCTGCAGCCAGGCGGCCATCTGGTCGCCGAGCTGGTTGCCCGCGGCGGTGTCCCAGTCGGGGATCATCGCGTCGATCGCTTTACCGGTTTGGTGATGGTCATCAACCCCGGCGGGGCGTTCCCCGATGCCAGCCCAGTGCTGGACCTGCGGGAATTGTGCATGCAGGCAGCGCAACACGCGCAGCGCATCGGGGGTGAGACCGGCCTCGATACTCAGCCCGGTGGGTGTGCATTCCTCACTGCCCAGGGGCGCGCAGGGTGCTTGATCGAGTCCGACCGCTGCAGTGGGGTTGTCGATGTGGCCTTGGCGAAACGCGGTCACCAACTGTCGTGCTAGGGGGAGGTCGTCGGCGACGGCGGTGGGGAATTCGGATCGCTGCACGGTGTGGGCGGCGTCGATCGCCGACACGGCCTGCCACCCATCCACCTGGGCGAGTCCAGGGATCTGATAGCCCACCGGCCCGGCCGGATCGGTACCAGCTTGTTGCGCGGCGGCGTGGCCTTCTTCGGTGACAGTGGCCCCGAGGAGGAACACCCGAGTCGAGGCGACGGGGTCGTTGGCCTGATCAAGGGCGATGTGCCAGCCGGGCAGGGTGCGTTGCTGGAAGATGCCCGCGTTGCCGTACCGGTTCGGGGTGCGGGAGGCAGGGTTCGCGCCGAGGGAGGATTCTTGATTGGCCACAGCAATCGCGATCACCGCAGCCTCATCCCCCACGGTGTCGCCGGTGCCGTCGAGGTGGTGGGCTTCGGCGTTCGCGGTACGCCAGATCGCCGCAGCGACAGCGACTTGGTCATCGGTGAGGCCATCCACCCGCGGCAGATCGGCGGTACTGGCACCGGGCCAGCACATCGCCAACGCCTGGGGTGGAGGTGGGGAGCCCAGCATGATCAACCCGATCGACCCGAACAACGTCACCAAGGCGACCACACCGACCACGAGGAATCCGGAACGTTTACCCTTCATCACATTCACCGGGTGGCGGGCTGGATCGCCGCGGCTAACCAGCCCCGTTCGGGGTCGGGGATGATGTCGACCCACACCGTGGTCTCGTCGCTGAGGTCTTGGGCCCAGCGCTGTGCATCCGCAGAGTGCTCCGGTCCAGCACCAGCCGGCAGCGGGATTTCCCGCGGGACACCGTCCGGTGTCGCGTCCGGGATCCGTACCGGGTCAGTGTCTACCAGGAGCGCAGCGAGGTGGGGGATCGCGGTCGCCTCCAACGCATCGGCACGCGCGGTGGGGTCGGACTCCAACCAGGCAGCGATGAACTCACTCACTGCCACACCCGGCCCCCGCATAGCGGTAGGCGTAGCCGTAGGAGTGGACTCGGGTGGTGACGTCGGTTCTGGTGCTGTGGTCGGAGCCGGGGTGGCTGAGGGCATCGTGCCGTGCGCGGTCAGGACCTCTGGCCGCGTGAGTAGGGCATAGACCAGGCCAGCTGCCAGGGCGATGACCAGGCCTACGCCGCAGATCGCGAGAGTTTTATCCCGCATCGTCTCCTTCACCTCCGGGATCGGCCCGTGCCGGCGGGGGTTCTTCCTCGCCGGGCGCGGGGACGTGCATGAAAGCCATCAGTGATGACTTGGGCACGCGATAAGCGGTGCCGACCTTCTGGCCAGCAATCTCTCCGTTACGGATCAGAGCCCGAGCGGCTATCCCGCTGATCCGTAGCACCTCTGCCACTTCTTCGGCCGTCATGAACTCCGGCCAAGTGGCTGCGTCAGTGATGTCTAGCGCGGGGCGCGCTGATTTAGGTGGACGAGCCATACCCGCATCATACGGATAGGTTTGGTGTTAGGTAAAGATACTTTCTTATTAGATAAGGGCTGTTTTACTCTTGTTTTGGAGAGGGGTTTCTGTTTAGCCTGAGCTTATGGATAGCCAGGTTCACCCCGACCACACCGGCGCCGACTACCGTCTGCGGGAGGCGCGCCCTCCCGTTGCCGATGAGCCCACCCCGTCGGTGAAAGACCTCCGGCAGTGGATGCCACCCGAGCCCGCAGCACCCCGTACGCAAGTAACGGCTCCGGTCGCGCAGCAAGCTCCGCCGCCTGCGGCTGCGGTGTATGACACCGGTCATGTGTTGAGCCAGATCGTGCCGGAGACCCAAACCCGTAAAGCCACCCGTGGCTGGCGGGCTGCGCTGGGGTTGAAGGCCTCAGCTGCTGAGGTCGCTGATGCGCAAGCGGCTGCGGCGATGTGTGCGCCGTTTGGTCGACCGGTGAACATCGTGGTGGCCAACCCGAAAGGCTCTGCTGGTAAAACACCGATCACGCTGGGGTTGAGTGGTGCGTTTGGGTTGGCTCGCGGTGGGGGAGTGCTGGCCCTGGAGATTCATGAGCTGCGTGGCACGATGCACCTGCGCACCGAGGGCGGCGGGAACGTTGGCACGGTGCGGAACTTCCTCGACAACCTCGAACAACTCCCACCCGAAGACGTCCGGGTCGGAGATGTGCGCCGCTACGTGCGCCACCAAATCACCGGCCAATACGACGCGATGACCTCCTCACGGGCGAAAGGCTCTCAACTCACCGCCGAGGAGTTCCGGCGGGTCCAGCACGTGCTGGCCCGGTTCTACGACGTGATCGTGATCGACACCGCCAACAACGAACGCGCCCCCGCCTGGGAAGCAGCAATGAGCCTGGCCGACGCCCTGGTGGTGCCGGTGAAATGGCGCTCCGATGTCTGCGTCCCCGGGATCCAGATGCTGGAAGACCTGCAACACGACTACCCCGAACTAGTGCGCCGCGCAGTCGTGGTGGCCTCCCACGGTGCAGGGGAGTCGGACTCGGCGTGCCGCCAGCGGATGAAGCCCTATTTCGAACAACTCGCCTCCGCGGTCGTGGAACTGCCGACCGACCCCCACGTCTCTGCCGGCGGGCCGATCATCACCGATCAACTGACCGACGCCTACCGGCGCGCCGCCCGCACCGCCGGTGCCGCAGTCGCCCGCTCCATCACCCCCAGCTTCACCCGCTAAAAGAAAGACACCGCGATGTTGTTGATTCCGTTAGAAGTGCCCAACCCCCTCGACGGCCTCACCCCCGGGCTCGGCCCGCTAGCTGATGCCCTCGGGCCGAAGATCTCGATGCTGCTGGCCATCGTGTGGTTCATCGCCATCGCCGCCGCCGTCGCCTTCCTCATCATCGGCATCGTCTCCGCCGCCACCGCCGGCCGACGCCACGACCCCGAAGGCATGTCCGGCGCAGCCATGAAAATCGGCGTACCGGCAGTCGCCCTCGTCTTGTTAGCGATCGCACCCCTGATCGTCGGCGCCCTGGTGTCGTCCTAAGGAGGCCCCCATGGCCGACGAATCTGAACCCACCCCACCACGACGGGGCCCTTGGCGGCTCGTCGCGATCGTGACCATCCCGATCGCGGTCATCCTCGCTGCCATCCTCCTCGTGGTGCTGCTGACCGGACGCAACGGCCAGACCACAGAACCGCCGGATCCCACCCCCACCGACACCACCAGCACAGAGCCCGCGCCCACTGAACCCAGGCCGCAGCTGGAGCGTGACGGGATCGTGTGGGCAGGCAGCGGCGGCCCCCAAGAAAGCACCTACGGCCCCACCAAAAGCGACGGCGCACTCCTCTACGGATACAGCCAAACCCTCGAAGGCTGCGTCATGGCAGCCATCAACTACAACCAAGTGTTGTCGTCCACAGCGATCTACGTTGATGACCAGCGGCATCGCATCTATGAGCACCTCTACTACGGCCGCGAGGATTACCAAGGCTTCACCGATGAGGAAGTTGCCGCCGCCCGAGAGCGTCTAGGCCTCAGCGATCAGGGCATTCCCCGCGACTCGTCGCAAACTTTTTATAGCGACGTTTACATGAACCTCGGCGCGTATCAGGTCGTCGACTACACCGGAAATACCCAATGCCGGGTGCAGATGTGGGCTCCGATGGTCTCCGGAGTCGGTACGACCCTGGCTGACCTGACGGTCATCTGGGGCATCACAGATCGTTCTTTGGCCTGGAAGGACGGCGATTGGCGCATCGTCGGTGGTGAACCTTTCCGAGAGGGCCCATACCCTCCAGGCGATCCAACCCAAGTCAATACGTCCTACGAAGATCGGGCCGAAGCAGTCGGAACTACCGGATGGCGGCTGGTCGCCAACGCCACTACAGAGTGGCCAAGCCAGCTGCCCGAGGAGTGAGGCGGCCATGAGACAAATCGGTTGGATTGTCGGCATCGTGATTACGGCGCTCTTCCCTCTAATCGCGTTTGTGTCAGCCAGTGAAGCTGCCGGAGCAGAGGCCTGTGCCGAGTACCCAACCGCAGCTTCCATTGGTGCGGACTGTGAGTCAGGACCAGATGCAGGCGGGGTCCCGACAACCCCTGGCGGTGAGAACGCTGAGAACAGTGATGAGTCTGCGTCTTCGGGGCCTTCACAGCCGCGTGGTGAGGTTGCTGAGCCGTTCGAGGGGCAGAACCCGACGGATGCGCCGGGGCAGTGGGAGAAGGCCACCGCGAAGGGTGCCCAAGACCTAGCGGTAGAGATCGCGGAGCTGATCGCGGATGAGGACGGCGCTGGCCGTGATGGTTTCGGGTTGGGCGCTGATCAACTATCCCTGTACGCGATCATGTGGGCGCTGGGCTGGTTGTTGGCGTTTGCGGCGTTGGTCGTGTCGTTAGGCAAGATCGCCAAAGCCGGGGCGATGGGCTCGCGAGAGATGATCGGTTACGTCGCGATCCGGATGCTGATTTTCGGGCCCGTGACCGCAGTGTTGCCGTTGGTGTTAAACATGATCGGCGATGTGGCCACCGGCCTCGCATCCGGATTTTTCGAGGTGGCCGGTGAGCGGGTCACCGATTCGATGTGGTGGTTCGCCGGCACCCTCGGCGGCCTCGGCGGGGCCGCGGTAATCATCCCCGGCGGCTCGGTCATCTCACTGATCGTGCTGTTGATGCTGATCGGCTGCCTGCTGGCCGTGCTGCTGGAGCTGCTGATCGCGAAGTACATCGTGTTCATCCTCGCCCTCGTGCTGCCCGTGTTGTTGGCGGTGTCGATCAACCCGGCCTGGCGGGGCGGGGTAAAGAAAGTCTCCGGCGTTCTGCTGGGTGCCTACCTGGCGCCGGCGGCGTTGTTTTTCGTGTGGGCGGCGACCTGGTCGCTGGTGTCAGGCCCGGATGCGGGCGACCGGGGGGTGTTTGAGCGGATCTTGCTGTTCTTGCTGGGTCTGGTGGTGTCGATTTCGGCGCCGATGGCGATCGGGATGATCTTGTCCCATGTGGTCCCGGCCCTCACCGGCGGCGAGTCGGGGGATTACCGTGGCGCCGTCACCGGGGCTCTCGCCTCGGCCGGGGCCAAAGCCAGTGGTGCCGGTCATCGCCTGCGCGGCGTCGGCGCCTCACGTGGCGCACGGGCGAACAACGCCTCAGCGATTCATCACGGCGGCAAAGACGGCCCCGGTGCGGGACAGTTCGGCGCGGCCCGTGCCGCAAACCTTCCCGGAGCTGGTGGCGGTGCCGGGGTCGCGAAGGCTGGGGGAGCAGTCACCGGCGCGGCTGGCGCTGGTGCCGCCAAGGGAGCAGCGGGTGGTCCGATCGGGGTGGCGGCCGCCGCGGCGGTGGCGCTGGGCAAGCGCGGTTTCCAAAAAGTCGACGGCGCCCGGGAGAAAGTCGCCGCAACCACGGCCGCCCGCACCGAACAACCAACGGCCAGCGATCAAGCAGCGGCGCCGAAGCGTGCTTCGTCGGGGGAAGAGTCCTCTTCGGCACGAGGACAGACCGAGGGTTCCAGCACACGTTCGGGGGGTGTTGCCGCACCTGAATCTGCTGGCACACCACGGGGCAGCACCGGCACTGCGAATGGTTCGTCACCTAGGGCGACCGGAACAGCGACCTCTTCGTCTTCTTCGGGGAGTCGCCCGAAGCCTGCCCCGGCTAGTACTGGGTCGGCGAAGAGTTCCCCAGCCAGTGGCGGGGGTGGTTCGCGGGCGTCGTTTACGCCTCCGCCGCCGCGCAGCACCCGGGGAGGTGACGTATGAGTGCCACCGAGTCACCGGGGTGGTTCATCGGGACCGTCCAAGCCCGCCGGGCGGTCCTGTTCCGACTGTCGAAGGCCGGCCTGGCGATCATGACCGTCCTGACCGGTGCGTCGGTGGTGGTGTTGACGATCATGCAAAGCACCGGCCTACTGGCGTTCTTGGCGGTGCTCTGCACGGTCGCGTACGTGTTGTTGCGGGTCAGCCCCGATACCCGGTCGAAGGGGGCGCTGTGGCATGTGATGAACCGGCTGCGGGTGCGCCGAGCGCGCACACAAGGCTGGTTGGGGTTCACCCGGTCCGAAGTGTTGCCGGTGCCGCGTCCGGTGGGGCATGTGCGCATCGTCGGCGTCAGCCAACAAGCCGGCGACCCCGAACAAGCCGTCGTCGTGCATCGCCCATTGGGCCGGATCGGTGCGTACTTCTCCTCCACGCTGGAGATCGATGGCCGCGGGGATGGCCAGTTCACCACCGCCCAGCGCCTGGCCGAGGTGGCCGCAGTCGAGGGGTTGTTGACCACCCTGGCCCAGAACTTGTCGCCGATTGATGACCTGCAGATCACCACCCGGGCCCTCCCCGGTTTGGCGCGCGGGTATCGGGAGTCGTTGGCGGCTAACACCAACCCCCGCCTGGTCGGGACGCCGTTGGGGGAGAACTTGGCGGATTTGGCGGATGTTTCGGCCAGTGTCAGCGACGAATACCGCACCTACCTCACGGTCTCGATGCCGTATGAGCAGGTCGCCCAAGCTGCGGCCCGGCAGGGGAGGGTGAGTCGGGATTCGATGTTGGCGACGGTGTACCGGGAGATCGGCCGACTCGTCCCACTCCTGGAATCCGCCGGGTTCCGGGTCCGTGCCGGTTTGGGGCCACGACGCCTCGCTGCACTGATTCGGCATTTGTATGCCCCGTCGTGGGGGATCGATGACCTCACCGGCCTCGAGGACGGCACCGATGGGTTCGTGGAATACCCGACCTCCCCACACGGAGATTGTTTCGTGGTGCCGGATCCGGCCTCGGATGTGTCGTGGTATCACGCCTCGATGATGCTGCCGGCTTACGGGTGGCCGCCGGTGATCACCGCACCACGGTGGATGAAACCGTTGGTGTGTGACGTGGTGAGTAGCGATGAACCCTCGGTGATTCGCACTATCACCACCCAGTACCGGCTAATTGATCGCCGCGACGCCCGCCACCGCACCATTACCGGGATCGCCGGAGATGAGGCCGAAGCCCAATCCAGCGCCGGTCGTGTCACCGGTGGTGAGTGGCACCGCCAAGCCACCGTCGGCCAAATGCACCTCGCCGATTTTCTCGACGGAGCGGCCGGGGTGCGGGTCTCCGCCCGGGCGACCGTCTCCGCCCCGAGTCATGTCGGGTTGATGGTCGGCCGTGAACTGGTCGAATCCTCCGCCTCCGGCATGGGGATCGATGGCATCGACTGGGCCGATGGCCGCCACGCCGACGCCCACCTCTGGGGTCTGCCGCTGGGGCGGGGGATCCGCCGCGACACCCTCACCGGCCTGTCCGGCCAACTCGGCAACTGAAAACCAGGAGCGCTGATGTTCAAAAAACGCGTCACACCCGTCACCGTCGCCCCCACACCAGCACCGTCGTCGGTGGTACCGCGGGCTCCGGGCACCTGGTCAGCGTTCATGGGCCCCACACCCCGGCAGCTGCGCCGCCGTGGCCTGTTGGATCGCCTGGGTTGGTACGAGACCCGCGACGACGACGCGGTGCTGACCTCGAGCCGCCAAGTCGGCCCCACCATGCCGGCCTTGGTTGGGGGTGGGGATCGGGACTACTGCGGCCCGATCATCGGCATGGATGACGAGACCGGCCAAGCGATCGGGTCCGACCCGTTCAGCCTGTACCGGCTCGGGATGCTCGAATCAGTGAACGTGTTGATCGTCGGCGACGTCGGCGTCGGCAAATCCACCCTCGTGAAGCACCACTACGGGATGAACCAACTCGCCACCGGCGCACGGTTGTGCTGCTTTGACCGCAAATTCCAGAAACGCTCCACTACCGGCCGCGATGTCGCCGGGGACGGTGAGTACGGGCGCCTGGCCGAGGTCGCCCGCCGCAGCGGCCTGACCGTGACCCAAGTGGTGTTCTCCCGCACCGGCGGGGCCCGGATCAACCTCCTCGACCCGCAGATCAGTGCACAGTCCAGCGACGGGGATGACCAAACCGTCGGCCAAGACCAACTCCTCGCCATGGTGGCCGAGATGGCCCACGGACCCCTCGAAACCTTAGAGCGGCACTGCCTCAACGCCGCCCACCGCAAAGCCCTCATCACCGCCGCTGCCGAAGGGCGGGTGCCGGTGCTGGGGGACGTGGTCGAAGCCCTCTACACCCTCGATGAGTCAGCGATCCCGCACGAGAACCTGGCCCAGGCGGGGATCGTCGATACCACTGATTTGTTGTCGTGGGCGTTGAAGTTGGCGATCGATCTGGAGCGGTTCATCACCACCGACCTGTCCGGGTTCATTGATGGTGAAACCCAAGGCGCCGACGGCCAACCATTGGACTTGTCGGCTAGTGATTTCCTGCTGGTGGATACCTCCGGTTTGGTGGAGGGCTCCCACGAACTCGCGATCGTGATGGCGATCATGACCACCTTCGTCTCGTCGGTGTGGGCTGCTGATCCGAGGCCGTCGATCGTGGTCCTCGAGGAGGGCTACTCGGCCGACCTCCCGACCGTCGGGGCAGTGTTTTACGGGTTGGCGAAACGTGGGCGCGGGATCGGGATGTCGCTGATCTTGGTGATCCACCACCTCGCCGACATCCCCGATTCCTCCAAACTCCGCGCTCTAGTGAATGAGGCGGGCATCGTCCATGTGTTCCGCCAACACGTGGCCTCCCACGCCACCGAATCCGTGGTGGCGTTCAACCTGCCCATCGACACCGGCGATCTATCCCGCCTCCCCAAGGGCACGCATGTGTTGAAGGAGGGCACGGTGCGGCCGGTGCGACGCATCACCCACACCCGCACCGAACTCTCCCGCTGGGTCACCTGGACCGACGACGCGCTGGCCGGAGGCTCCGCCGGCCCACCCAACCCCTTCACCCAACCAGACACCACCGCTACCGGGTTCGTGGCTGCTGAGGAAGAGGGCCTGCGATGAATGACGCCATCAGCGAGGTGTTCAGCCGCTACTGGCCCACCCTCCTCCTCGTCTTGGTCGTGGTGGTGGTTGCCGCGGTGGTGATTGGCATCATCCAAGGCCGATCCCAGCACCGGGGCGACAAGCTGGATCGCCAACGCGCCCACTCGAAACGCTGGGGACACCTCACCGAGGTCAAACCCCTGCGCGCTAGCGAAGCGGTACCGGCGGATCGGTTGAGTATCGGGGTCCTCGGCCGTGAACGCCTGTGGGCACCCCGGTTTCGATCCAAACTCGTCCTCGCCCCCACCGGTGCCGGTAAGACACCGCGGATGGTGGTGCCCGACATCCTGCGCCACCACGGCCCCGCGGTCGTGACGTCGATTAAGTCCGATGTGCTGCACCTGACCCGCCATCACCGGGCGACGTTGGGGCCGGTGTGGGTGTTCGACCCCGCCGCCGATTCCGGGATGGAGTCATGCCGGTGGTCACCGCTGGATCATGTCCACGACTGGCCCTCCGCCGTCGATGTCGCTGGGTGGCTCACCCGCTCCTCGCGCCGTGACGTCGGTGCCACCGCCAATGATGAGTTCTGGTCCACGATGGCTCGCCAACTCATTGCACCGGCTATTTATGCGGCGCATTTGCGGGGGAAGCCGTTGCGGCGGGTGGGGGAGTGGATCCAGGCCCAAGACCACCACTCGGTCTCTAAGATCCTGGACGAACACGGGGAGCGCGAGCCAATCAGTGAATGGCAAGTCACTGCCCGTGCTGACTCCAAGACCCGCGCGAACGTGTTCACGTCTGCGGCGTCGATTTTTCATCCGTGGATGCACCCGTTGATCAGTGCGACCACCGACACCACTACCGAAACCGGCGGGCCGGTCTTCCGCGTCGCTGACCTCGTGCACGGCACCACCGATGGGATCGGCACGCTGTATGCGATCGGCACCAGTGAGCGGCAACAAACCCTGTCACCGATCTTTGAGGCGTTGATGTGTGCGATCGCCTCCGAGATCTCGCGCACCTACCAAGCCGCCGCGTTGCCGCTGCAACCGTCGCTGTTGATGATGCTGGACGAGGCAGCCAACATCTGCCGAGTGCGCGACCTCGGCCAATGGGCATCTGCGATGGCCGGCCAAGGGATGATCTTATGTTCGGTGTGGCAAGACCAAGGCCAGATCATCGACGCCTACGGCGACCACGCCGCCCGCTCCATCCTGTCGAACCACACCGCCCACATCCTCCTACCGGGCATCAGCGATATCGGCACCTTGCGCGACGTCTCCGCCCGCATCGGCCAGGACCAATTCACCACCACCTCCCGCACCTACCAACGCGACAATCAGGGCTCATCCATGTCGCACCAAAGCACCGTGCTAGAAGTCGCACCCCCCGAGTGGATTCGCGAAGCTATCCCGTCTGGGCAGGCTCTCGCTCTGGTCTCTGGCCACAAGCCCTTGCGGGTGAAGATCCCCGGCTGGTGGGAAGACCCCGAACTGCGTGACCTGGTCGATCCCGACATCGCCGCCGGCTTCGACGCCCTACACGCACCAACAAAGACACCCCGATGACAGCCACCAACCCGAACAACGACCTCGAGGTGCTGATCACCCAACTCCTCAACGCCCAAGAAGACATGATCAAACGCATCGAAGCACTCGAACACGAACTTGCCCAACGACCACACAACAGTTCGTCATCCGACAACACCGGTGATGGCGAGGACGACGAGGAAACTTTGGGGGAGTGGGTGGAGTGGCTCATCGAGACCTACCACCTCGAACTGGTCATCCCCTCGAGCTGGGCTGACCACGAAGCCATCCGATCCGAACTGGACGCGCTGCATCAAGCCCATAATGCGGCGTACAGCGACCAAGCCTCAGGCTGGGACAAACTCACCTGGCACGACCACCTCACCCGAGCTCTCGACCGCATCGACCCGTCACACACGCCTGGCTACACTCAACGACTCCGCGACTACACCCTGAATGACTAACGGGCTGCCTCAGGTTGGTAGACATCTTCTTGTAGATCAGGCCACGGGTCGCAACTTGAGTGGAATGAGCAGCGAGGGCCTCGCCGTCGGGCGAAGCGGCGTCTGTTCCGAGGAAGTAAACACCGCGGTGATGCGGGCACGGTGGCCGCTCATCGATGGATTGACAATCTCTGTCGCCGTACGACTCCGTAAGGTTGCATCCCGCGACGCGACGAGGAAGCCGAGCTGACCGGAGCGATGGCCCGTGGATGCGGTCAGCGCGTGGTGGCGACGGGTTACGCGATCGCGGTGAGAAGTTCGTTGCAGGCTTGTTCGCAAGTCCGGCAGGCTTCGGCGCAGATGCGGCAGTGCTCGTGGTGGTCGGCGTGCGCCTCGCACTCGTCGCCGCAGGTCTTGCAGGCTTGTGCACAGGCTTGGAGTTGCGCGCGGGTGAGGTTGGCGTCGTATCCGGTGTGCCGGGACAAGACGCGGGCGGTGGTGGCGCAGATATCGGCGCAGTCCTAGTCAGTGCGGATGCATTTACGCAACTCGGCGACCGTCTCCTCGCTGAGGCAGGCATCGGCGCAGGCAGTACACGCCTGAGCGCACGCCACGAGCGTGTCGATCGTGCGGGCGAGCAGGTCGCGGTCGAGGTTGATGTCGGCCGGGTAGCTATTCATCATCTCAGCGGTTTTCATGGCTTGCTCCCTGGTGTGGTCGGGTGCGACGCCGACGAGGACCGCGGCGCCCAGGTGCCCTTCCGACGCTACGTCGACACGGTGGGCAATCGCATCCACCTGTGTCGGCAAAGCCATGAAGGTTCGATGAAGAATCGTTCCAGACGGGCGTTATACCGTCCTTGCCCACTTTGTCTGCACTGTCCCTCAGGTGTTCTCGATGTCGCGGGCGGGTCATGCCGGCTGTCTCAGCCGAGTTGAGGGGTGGTCAGGCAGGTCGCCGCCTCGTTGTTGCTGGAGAAGACCCTCTGACCGATGAGTCCGTTGCGGGGGACCTCGATGGCCCCTTGGCCGTCCCGCGAGCCAGAAACCGAGAAAACCCGTTGTTAAATGTGGTCACCCTGCTCATCAACGAGGACCTCCCGGCGGTGGCGTCGTCGATGATGCGGAGTCGACGTCCATGGTGGTCCAGCTCACAGCAGCAGGTGGGTCAGGGAGGCCTTGGTTCTGCATCGGCGGCGCCATCGGTCGGTCTGCCGTTGTCCTGCTGCCTGACATCGGCTGAGGCGCTGCTCTTGGAGAATGGGGGACCATGACTGTTATGACTCGTGATCGCCAGCTGCCTCGCGTGCTGGTGGTCGATGACGAGGTTCCGTTGGCCCGGCTGGTCAGTGCCTACCTCGAACGGGACGGATTCGCGGTCGAGGTGGCCGCGGATGGGCGGGTGGCGGTGGAGTCGGTGCGGCGGTGGGACCCGGCCGTGGTGGTGCTGGATTTGGGCCTGCCCGGGATGGACGGGATCGAGGTGTGCCGGGCGGTGCGGAAGTTCTCGGACTGCTACATCGTCATGCTCACCGCCCGAGTGCAGGAGACCGACCGGTTGATCGGACTGGAGGTCGGGGCGGATGACTACGTGACCAAACCGTTTAGTCCCAAGGAACTCGTAGCGCGAGTCCGGGCGATGCTGCGCCGCCCCCGGCACAGCGCCGAGACGCTGGTCGAGGCCGGCACTCTGCGGATGGACCTGGGCGGTCGGGAGATCCTCGTGGACGGCGAGCCGGTGGAGTTGACGCGCATCGAGTTCGACGTGCTCGCCGCACTGGCCAAAAGCCCGCAGGTAGCCTTCACCCGCCGGGAACTGATCGAGGAAGTGTGGGGTCCGGGCTGGGTGGGCGATGAACGGCTCGTGGATGTCCACATCGCCCATGTGCGACGCAAGCTCGGGGACGATCCGACCGATCCGATGTTCATCAAGACGGTGCGCGGGGTCGGCTACCGGATGGGCACTGGCCGGTGAGGGCGCAACGGTGGGGATTGGGCCCGCGCCTGCTGCTGGCCACGATGGCGGTCGTACTGGTCGGTGCCGGCACGGCCTGGCTGGTCGCCGGCAGCCTCGGACCACGGATCTTCCACCAGCACATGGTCACCGGCCAAGCAGCCGATGAGTCGCTGGTGTATCACGCCGAATGGGCCTTCCGCGACGCCTCAACCCTGTCCCTGTCCCTGGCCTTGCTGGTGGCGCTGACGGCGTCGGTCGCGGTGAGCTTGTTCCTCACCCGCCGGGTGACCACGTCCTTGACTGCGGCCACCACTGCCGCGCGGGCGGTCGCCACCGGAGACCACTCGGTTCGGGTCCCGCACGTCGGCATGGGTCGGGAGTTCGATGAGCTGGCCGAGGCGTTGAACACCACGGCCGCCGATCTAGCGGAGGTCGAAGCCACCCGCACCCGGATGCTCGGCAACCTGGCCCACGAGATGCGCACCCCCCTGGCCATCCTCGACGGGTACCTGCAGGCCATCAACGACGGTGTGCGTGATGCCGATGAGGAGACCGTGGCCCTGTTGCGCGACCAGGTCACCCGCCTGACTCGCTTGGGCGAGGACATCGCGGTGGTGACCACCGCGGAAGAGGGCCGACTCACCATGCACCGGCGACCAGTGACGGTCACCGAGCTGTTGGACGCCGCCCGGGCGCAGGCCCAGAGTCGGTACCGAGAACGCGACGTGACACTGACCGTCGAGGTCTCGTCGACAGCAGAACAGGCTGTAGTGGAGGCCGATCCAGACCGGCTCGGACAGGTACTGACCAACCTGCTGGACAACGCCCTGCGCCACACCGCCGCCGGTGGGCACGTTGAACTGGCAGCAGATCGCCACGGCGCCTGGGTGAGTGTGCACGTGTCCGACGACGGTGAGGGCATCGGGCCCGAGCACCTGCCCCACCTATTCGACAGGTTCTACCGAGCCGACACCGCCCGGGACCGCACCCACGGCGGCTCCGGAGTAGGCCTCGCCATCGTCCGTGCCATCACCCGCGCCCACGGCGGCACCGTGACCGCCACCAGCGCGGGCGCCGGAGCCGGGTCGACGTTCACCATCACCATCCCTGCCGCACCGTCCCCGGCACGCGGTTGATGAAGAGTCCATGAAGATCACCGCCCCGGTTAGGGACCGAGCGCGCTGACCTCGTTAACTGAACGGGGTCCACATCCCTGCCGTGCCCTCGCGTCACCTCAGTGTGGATCCCACCACCTGATCTTGATGGAGTCTTGGAAAGGACATGCTTGTGAACAAGAAGAGGATTCCCGCCGCTGTCGGTGCGGCCGTCGCGCTGGTCGTAACGCTGGCCGCCTGCGGGGGGAACTCAGGGGATGCCGATCCGTCTCAGACGGTGCCAGCTGCTTCAGAATCGACAGCATCGGCAGGGCAGGTTGACCAGGCGCACAACGATGCCGACACCATGTTCGCCCAGATGATGATCGTCCATCACGAGGGTGCCATCGAAATGGCCGACCTAGCCGTAGAAAAAGCCAACTCGCAGGAGGTCCGCACCCTAGCTGAGGGTATCTCTGCTGCCCAGGGGCCGGAGATCGAGAAGATGACCGCGTGGTTGGAAGCGTGGGGTGAGGACATCACCCCAGGCGGCATGGATCACACCGACCACGGGGGAATGGACATGGAAGGTATGAGCCAGGAAGAGGCAATGGCCGAACTCGAAGGGCTGTCCGGCACCGAGTTCGATCGACGCTTCCTGGAACTGATGATCGCCCACCATCGGGGCGCGGTAGAAATGTCTGAGAACCAACTGGCCGACGGGGAGAACCCGCAAGCCCTAGAACTGGCACAGCAGATCATCGATGATCAGCAAGCCGAGATCAGCGAGATGGAAGACATGCTCACCAAGCTCTGAGAAGCATCGTTCGAAGAAGGGGCGATTCCCGGCTTTGGTCGGCAATCGTCCCTTGGCTGTTCACAAGGTGGCTCCCATCAAATCTTTACGCCCGCCCGCTGATGCTGAGTATCCGGGGAGTGCCACCAACACTTACTCGTCGAAAGGACACCTGCCATGGTTCGCCAACTTCATCTTGGACAGGGAACGTCGCCGGGTGAGGCGCGAGTGGTGACACGGTGTCGGGCTTAAATCACCGTCCCGAATCCAGAAACCCACTGCCGCATCCACGCCATGAGCCAGTCCCAGCCGCCGCTGACTAGTAGTACGCCAACCCCGACCATGAGGAATCCCCCGAGTCGCATGAGCGTTAGCTGATGCTTTTGCACCCATGTGAGGAGCCTTGTCATGCGACTAAAGGCCAGTGCCGCAACGACGAATGGCAGCCCCAACCCGAGGGAGTAGACAATCGCTAACGCCCCGCCGCGCAAAGCAGACCCTTCATTCATCGCCAATGTGAGCACCACCGACAGTGTTGGTCCGATACAGGGAGTCCAGCCCAAACCGAAGACGATTCCCAGCAATGGAGCGGTTGCCACTCCGGCTCGCGGCACCCACTGCATCCGTAGCTGTCGATTCCCGATCGGCAGGACCTGAGCGAAAGCCAGACCGAGCACGATGGTGACGACACCCATGACCCGCATGATCTCGCTGGACCACAAGAGCAACCATCGTCCCAACGAGCCTGCCAGCACACCGGTGATGACGAAGATGACGGTGAAGCCCAGCACGAACAAGACGCTGCCCAGCAGCAGGCGAGAGCGTCGTGCACCATTGCGCACCTCAGCGGCACCGAGTCCGGTGGCGTAGGAGAGATAGCCCGGCAGCAGGGGCACTACGCACGGTGAGAAGAATGAGACCAACCCGGCTAGCAGGGCGACGGGGACCGCCAGGAGCATGGACCCGCTGACGGCGCTTTGGAACCACAGGCCGATATCCAACGGCACCAGGAGTAATTCGTTCATCGGCCCGCCTCGACATCCTCGACCAGGCCGATCAACGTTGATTCCGTAACCGTTCCGATGATGCGGGCAGCAACTTTGCCTTCGGCGTCGATGACGACTGTTGACGGGATACCGTTCGGGGGAAGGTCACTGAACTCCAAGAGCAGTTCCCCTCTGGGGTCATAGATGCTTGGATACGAAACCTCGAAAGCGCGTCCGAAGGCTTGTGCGGGGGCAGGATCAAGGTCACGTGTGTTGAGCCCGAGGAACTGCGCGCGCTCACCCAGTGCCTCCGCAGCCGCGACCAAGTCGGGAGCCTCTTCCCGACAAGGGCCGCACCATGAGCCCCACACGTTCAAGACGACGATCGTGCCGCGGTAATCGGTCAAAGAGATGACTTGCTCAGCAGGGTCTGCAAGATCTGGTCCAGATATCTCTGGGGCCATCGGCCGCTCCCCGGCAGGTAACCACGTCAGTGCCCCATCCCCTGAGACGAACCCCTCTTGGGTCGTAATCGGACCATCACCACCGCAGGCGGCTGTCAACACGAGTATCAAGGCAGCCACAAACCCTCGAACCAGACCTTTGCGCAACACGGTCACACCCCCTGGATCTGGTCACACTGCGCACCGCGCAGTAGCGAGACAACGGTGTACAAAAC
>NZ_JBPGNY010000009.1:0-1500 GCF_051133435.1 Pseudenemella bisphenolivorans
CGCAATGGCTGCCAACACCGGTGAACGTACGCTCATACCGGCCATCATCCCGCCAGGAGCAGCACATCCAAATGGAGTTTTTTGTCTTGGTGGCGACGCCTGGAAGATAGTCCAACTCGCTGGCGTCTTCTCGTCCTTGCTGAGCGACTTGGCTGTCAGGGCAGCCCCGAAGAGCGGCATCTACCAAGGAGTTGTTGAACGTCTCTTTTACCCGGGCCGGAGCGACAGCCCACTAGTGCATCGCATCGGACTGCGGATACTTCGACTCAACTGTCTCACCCACGAATATGCGCCGCTCTGGAGGGAGCTGTGGATACCCCAATACTCCCAAGACTCTTGGCTACTCGATGACGTGCGCTCGTCAAGGCCAAGGCTTGCCGACGTCGGACCTGAGTGGACAACTGAAACCCCACTCCGGCGGGATCTTGACAGAAGAAATGCCTTAGTGGAGATCGACGCTCTAGTGAGTCTGCTTCTTGGAATCACCGCAGCTGAAATTTGCTCAGTCTATCGTACACATTTTCCAGTTCTGTTCGGTTATGACCGAAATGAGTACTTGTTTGATGCCGAAGGTCGCGTAGTACCTACATCGATTAGAAAACAGTGGCGAACCAAAGGTGACGACCTCAGCCATGAGGAACGGACCGAGAAACACGCTTCAGGAACCGTGTACACATATAAGCTTCCTTTCGTCTATCGTGACCGCGAAAAGGACATGCGACTGGCCATGGACCGAATCTCAAATCTGTAATTCGTAAGACTCAGAGGTCGCAAAGGGCCTCGTATGCGCTTCTCATGTCGGCTTCGCGGTCGAAGGTCCGGAAGGTAACAGTATGTTCGTTGCCAGGGGGGTTTGTGCCAGATTCTGATCCGGGACTCTCTCTCCTGCCAGATACCATAGTTTGATCGCTGTCAGACACAAGGCGCCCCCTTGAGTTGTATGCGTATCGATTCCGGTCATAGCCGACGAGAACTGGGAAGTGAGTTCGATAGACGGTGGACATTTCATCGGCTGATATTCCCAGCATCTTCGCCACCAGCACGTCCAACTCCAGTTGTGCGTTGCGGCGCTCTATGTCGCGACGCAAAGGTGTGCGAGGGGTCCAGCTTGCTGCAACGTCGCCCAAGTCCGACGCCGCGAGGCTTTCGTGCTCCAAGAGCCAGTGATCCGATTTAAATATGGGGTCCCATACGTGCTCCCAAAAGTCCGAATATGCCTCCGTCAAACAATTAAGGCGCATTACCCTAAGCAGAACCTTTGGCGCCAAAGGATGGTCTTGCAGCGGAAAGGTGAGGCGTTCGATAGATGAAAAGTGAATATCTGCCTTGGGTACGCTGCGCACCTGTAGATCTGCAAGAAGAGTGGAAAGCACCCCAGCCAAAAGCGCCAACCGTCGCGGTTGCATGTTGCCGCTTGTGTAGATGGCGTTCACATGTGCTGCTCCTGGCGGGATGATGGCCGGTATGAGCGTACGTTCACCGGTGTTGGCAGCCATTCGT
>NZ_JBPGNY010000010.1:0-1265 GCF_051133435.1 Pseudenemella bisphenolivorans
TGCCCAGTCAGATGCTGAGTGCAGGAGGTGTTTGGCTATGAGGAAACGGGCGGGTAGGCCACGGCATCGGGTGGTCGAGTTGGCGGTGTTGGCCGAGTTGGCGGCGGGGTGTTCGTGTGATGAAGCGGCGCGTCGTACGGGGGCTGGGCGGACCACGGTGCAGACGTGGGCCAAGCTGAACCACATGCCTATCAAGACCGGCCGTGCCGGTGGGATCGATGAGCGGGTCAAGCCCGCACCGCGTCCGCCCCGGCCTGCCTCGCACGGGAACCGGTTGAGTATCGAGGACCGGGTGGTGATCCAGGTCCGGCTCGCCGATGGGTGGTCGATCGCCCGGATCGCTGGGGAGGTTGGTATGCATCCGACCACGATCAGCCGCGAGATCACCCGGGGCAGTGTCCAGGGCCGGTACTGGGCCCGGTTCGCCCAGGAACGAGCCGACCGGGCCCGATCGCGGGCGGGGTATCGCAAACTCACCCACCACGGTGATCTACGTCGGGCGGTGATCGCGGGGTTGAACCAGCACTTCTCCCCCCGTCAGATCAGTCACCGGCTGCGTCGTGATCACCCCGACCGGCACGATATGCGGGTGAGCCACGAAACGATCTACCAGGCGTTGTATGTCCAAGGCCGCGGCGCGCTACGCCAAGAACTACGTGTGGAGACCGCGTTACGGTCCGGGCGCAAAACCCGTTTGCCGGCCTCACGGCTACCACCCAAACCCGGCCGGCCCTGGCTGGCCGGATGTCATATCTCCCAACGCCCGGCCGAGGCCGAGGACCGGGCAGTGCCCGGGCATTGGGAAGGAGACCTCGTCCTCGGTGCCGGCCACAAGTCCGCGTTGATCACCCTGGTCGAGCGCAGCACCCGGTTCGTGCTGATCCAACGTCTGGACCAATATGACTCGGCCACCGTCACCGACCAGCTGATCGCGATGATGGCCGGCCTGCCCGCCGCGTTACGACGGTCGTTGACCTGGGACCAGGGCTCGGAGATGGCCCAACACGCCCGGTTCACCCTGGCCAGTAACGTCAAGGTCTACTTCTGTGACCCGCACTCACCCTGGCAGCGCGGCAGCAACGAGAACACCAACGGGTTGATCCGGTTCTTCCACCCCAAGGGCACCGACTTCACCGCCGTCACCGACGAACACATCGCCCGCACCCAACACCTCCTCAACATCCGACCCCGACAAACCCTCAACTGGGCCACCCCAGCCGAACAACTCAACGAGTACCTCACTGCACTCACCACTTGACACCGCC
>NZ_JBPGNY010000011.1:0-666 GCF_051133435.1 Pseudenemella bisphenolivorans
TTGGCGCGAGCGGGTCGAGGTGGTCGCGATGGACCCCTCGGCGACCTATCGCTCCGCGATCAGGGGCGCGCTACCCACTGCGTCGATCAGCGTGGACCACTGGCACCTGGTCCGGCTGGCGAACCTGATGGTCACCGCTGTGCGCCAACGCGTCGCCCGGGAATGGCTCGGCCGTCGCGGCCGTGCCACCGACGGCGCCTGGGCGCACCGGATGCTGCTGCTGCGCGCCGCGAACACCCTCAGCCCGCGCGCGTGGGACCGGCTCGACAGGGTCTTCACCGCAGATGATCCCACCGACGAACTCGGTGCAGCCTGGGGCGTGAAGGAACGCCTGCGAATGCTGCTGGCCTGCACCGACCTCGAGGCCGCCGACACTGCCCGTGGCCTGCTCGGCGTCGCCGTCCTGGCCGCTGACATGCCCGAGACGACCAAGCTGTGGAACACGATCAACGACTGGTGGGACGAGATCGAAGTCTTCATCACCACCCGGATCACGAACGCCAAGACCGAGGCCGCGAACACCTCGATCAAGCAGATCAAGCGCACCGGCCGCGGGTACCGCAACCACGAGCACTACCAAGCCCGTATCCTCCTGGCCAGCGCCCACCGACACGGCAGGCGCTCACCCTTGAATCAGCAGGCCACCACGTTCAACTGCGGATAGCC